>CAWKBW010000025.1:0-116647 GCA_963847955.1 uncultured Actinomycetes bacterium | reverse complement strand
CATCTCGCCGGCTCCGCTCCGAGGAGTAGCCGTGAAGGTTCCGCCGGTCTTCGCAGCGACGAGGAACAGATGAGTATCGGGCGGGGCCGGAACCTCCGCCGGCGCCACCGAGCTGGCTCCGAGGAGACGGCCGATGGCGACAGCGCCGCTCCTCGCGCCCGTGTCGTAGCGAACCGAGACCGGCCTCGTCTTTCCGCCGAACCCGTGCAGGAAAGGCTCCGGGAAGGCTCCGACGACGACGGGCTGGCGCATCTGCTTCCGCCAGCTACGGAGATCCCACCATTCCACGTCGCCGTCGCGCAGCTCGTAGTCCGTAGCGCTCCGGTCGCCCTCGAAGCCGTTGATGAAGTAGAACCAGTCGCGGCGTTCCTCGAGGTTCCCCTCGTGGCCCTCGATCGACTGGACGAAGCGGCCGCCGTAACGCGTCTCGATGTCCGCTTCGCGATCGAGGGCCTGCATCGCCGTCAGACCGGCCGGCACGGTCGCGACCAGCATGACTTCGCGGCCACGGTCTCGCGTGATCCAGAGCGAGGCCGTGCCGGTCCCCGCCGGCTCGGAACCGCAGCCGGCGAGGACGAGGACGAGGACGGCACAGAGCCCAACTAGCGCAGCGCGTTGGATCGGACGGCTCCCGTCCGTTCCGCCCGCACCAGCGTGCGGTGCTTGCCGATGCACGCCTGGCCGTTGCGGGTCGCGCGGCGACGACCGTCGACGACGAGAACGGCACCGGCCGCGGCGGTCGAGATGCCCGTGTCGTTCTGCGCCAGGACGGAGTAGCAGTTGCGCTTCCGCTGGCGGCGGAGCACGAGCGTCTGTGACCCGCCGGCCGGGCCGAAGGTGTTCCAGTACCAGAGCACGACGTCGCCGTCCTTCAGCACCACGGTGTTGGCGCCGACGCCGGGGTCCTTGCCGTTGACCTTGTAGCTCCAGCCGTTCGAGCCCTCGCTCGCGTAACGGCCGATCCGGTCGACGAACGGTCCGAACGAGAACTGCGTGACGTGGTAGTAGAACTCGCCACGGGCGCTGGCCGTGTCGAGCGCGTCCAGGGCGCTCGTGCCGGTCGTCGTCAGCGTCGGCTCGGCCGAGCCGTAGATCGTCTGCGTCTTGCCTTCGACACGCACCTTGACGTTCACGCCGAGTGCGGCCTCCGCGAGCACCGCGAAGAGGGCGGCCAGGACCGCCAGGATCATGAGTCGTCGGAACACGAATCCTCCTTCCGCGAGGGGTTCGGGTTGCCGGCAGGCGGTAGGTCTTCTGACTCGGGGCTCCCCCCTCGCCGCCTTCCCAGCCCGTTCGGGCCAGTGGCTTGTCGGCGAGGAGCAACTCCCCTTACAGCGGCGGGACCGTCCCGGGTTTGCACCGGATTCCCTGACCGCATGCCGTTTCGAGGGCGAGCCTATCATGGCCCTTCGTGGCCTTTCCGCGCGCGCTCAGCCTGTGGCTACCGGTCGTCGCGTGGGCGGGACTGATCTTCGTGTTGTCCTCGATCCCCGACCTCGGCACGGGGCTCGGGACGTGGGACCTCGTGCTCCGGAAGCTGGCGCACGCGGCCGAGTACGCAGTCCTCGGGTTCCTGCTGCTCCGTGCTCTCGGCCGCGAGACGGCGGCGCTCGCCGTCGGAATTGCGTACGCCGCGAGCGACGAGCTCCATCAACATTTCGTGCCGGGGCGCCAGGGATCCCCGCTCGATGTGCTCCTGGACTCGGTCGGGGTCGCCGTCGGTATCTACGCAGTCCGGAAGCTCCGACGCTTCCGCCTACAATCTGGAGCGTGAAAGAGACCGAGCTCGGCGACCGGCAGCTCGACGCGCTCCTCGAGCGCCTCGACCGCCTGCACGCCGAGCTGGCACGGCTGAACCGCCGCCTCGACGCAGGCGAGCACCTCGCTCCGGTCGTCCGCGAGCTCGCCGTGCTGAACGACTCGCTGCAGGCGCTCGCCTACGCAGCGCTCGGCCAGCAAGGCCCGCAGGTCCGCCGCCGCCGCACCGGCTGATCGAGAAGGTGTCAGACACCGCGAGCGGTGTCAGACACCGGCTGCACCGCTAACGGACGAGACGGTAGATCGCGCCGAAGATCGAGACGGCGTACAGCTCACCGTGCGGGCCTTCCGCGAACGACGCGAGGCCCGCGATGCTGTAGGGCTCGCGCCGGTACTCGGTCACCAGCCCCTGATCGACCACGAGCGTCCAGACCCGCCCGCTGGCGAAGTCGCCGAAGAAGTACCGGCCGCGGGCCGCGGGCACCGCGCGGCCGCGATACACGAAGCCGCCGGTGACCGCCGCGCCTCCGGTCCGCCCGTAGACGTGCACCGGGGGGATGAGCGCGCCCGCGGGGTTCGGCTCCTCGTTCGTGTTCCGCACCTCGCCTTCGTAGACCCGCCAGCCGTAGTTCTCGAGCCCAGGGCTCTCCGCCGGCGTGAAGTCGATCTCCTCCCAGGCGTCCTGCCCGACGTCTCCGATGTACAGGTCGCCCGTCTGCCGGTCGAACGAGAAGCGCCAGGGATTGCGGAGCCCGAACCCGATCATCTGCGCGCGTGCCGCCCGCCGGTTGACGTCGATCCGGAAGAGCTTGCCCAGGGCCGACTTGAGTGACTGCGCGTTGTTGTTCGGATCCCCTCTGCCGCCGCCGTCGCCGATCCCGAAGTAGAGCCGCCCGCCGGGCCCGAACGCCAACTGGCCTCCGTTGTGGTTCGGCCCAGGATGCTTGACCGCGACCACCTGACGGGCACTTTCCGGGTCGGCGACGAAGTTCCGCGCCCGGTACTCGACGATCCGAACCGCGCCGCTCCGCCCCGTGTAATAGACGTAGAACTTGTGGTTCCGCGCGTACCTCGGATGGAACGCCATCGAGAGCAGGCCCTGCTCGACGTCCTTGGAGACCTTGCCGCGGAGATCGAGGAACGGCTTCGCACGAAGCTTTCCGCGGACACGGACGCGGATCCGCCCGCCCTTCTCGACGAAGTACATGTTGTTCGGCTCGCTCGTGGGGACGGCCAGGTGCACCGGCTCCTTCAGGCCGCGCATGACGACCTCGAACCGGTAGCCGGCGCGGCCCTCGTGATCGCCCGCGGCTAGCGCGATCCCGGCTGAGAGAGCAGCGGCACAGAGCGCCGCGAGGCCGACCCGCCTAAGAGGCACAGCGGCTAGGGCACGAGCCGGTAGACGACACCGTCGAGCGACGTCGCGTACAGCTCGCCCTTTGCGTCCTCACCGAAGGAAGACAGGCTGCTGATGCTGAACGACTCGCCACGCACCTGCTTGCCGCCCGGAGCGGCCACCGTGCGGATCTGCGCCTCGCAGTTGTCGCCGAAGAAGTAGCGGCCGCGCGCCGCCGGCACAGCAGTGCCGCGGTAGACGAACCCCCCGATCACCGAGCAATTCGGCCCGTTCGGCTGCACGACGATCGGGAAGACGAGCCTGCCTCCCGTCGGCTGCTCGTTCGTGAACCGTGAGCGCCCCTCGTACACGCGCCACCCGTAGTTCTCGACTCCCGGGCTGCGGCGTGGAGTGAAATCGACCTCCTCCCACTCGTTCTGCCCGACGTCGCCGATGTACAGGTCGCCGGTCCTCCGGTCGAACGAGAAGCGCCAGGGGTTGCGCAGGCCAAGCCCCGCGATCAGCGGTCGCGGCCGGGAGGCGTTCACGTTGAAGCGCAGGAGCTTCCCGAAGAGGCTGGCCATGTTCTGAGCGCGGTTCTCGGGGTCACCCCCGCTGCCGCCGTCGCCCATCCCCGCGTAGAGGTAGCCGTCGGGCCCGAAGGCGAGCTGGCCGCCGTTGTGGTTCGAGTAGGGATCGTCCTGGAAGAAGACCTGCCGTCTCCGGACCGGGGAGCGCGCGAGCCCCCGCGAGCGGTACTCGACGATGCGCGTGTCACCGCCCTTGTCCGTGTACTGGACGTAGAAACGCTTGTTCTTCGCGTAGTTGGGATGGAACGCGACCGAGAGGAGCCCCTGCTCGCCGCAGCACTGGACGAGGCTGCGGATGTCGAGGAACGGCCGCGCGCGCAGGCTGCGGCCGACGCGCACCCTGATCCGCCCTCGCTGCTCGACGATGTAGAGGTTGTTCGGCTCGCTGCGCGGCGCAGAGACGTGCACCGGGCTGTCCAGGCCGCGGATCGCAGGCGTGAAGTTGTACGCGGTGCGCTCGCCGCCTCCACGCGCGGAAACTGCGATCGCAGCGAGGCCGGCCAACCCGGCCACAACGACGAAGAGGGCGCGCTTCACCGCTTCAACAGTACCCGGCGGAGCTCGTCCTCCTTGCCGGTTTCAAGAATCGCTAACACCTGGTCGCCCGGCTCGAGCTTCGTCTCGGGATCCGGGATTTGGTGCTGGCCGTCCCGCATCACCGAGATCAGCCGCGAACCGACCGGCAGCTTCAGGCTCGCGACGTGCTTCCCGGCGGACGGCGAGTCCTTGGTGATCTGCACCTCGACGATCTCGAGGTTCTCCTTTCGCAGCTCGAGCAGGTGGATCAGCTCGTGCTCGGGTACCTCGTGCTCGATCATCGCCATGATGCTCTGCGTCGCGCTGACGGTCGGCGAGATGCCGAGCAGGTCGAAGTGAGCCTGGTTGCGCGGGTCGTTGACGCGCGCGATGACCTTCGTCGCGCCGTAGTGCTCCCGGGCCATCTGGCAGATGACCATGTTGTCCTCGTCGTCACCCGTGACGGCCACGACGAGGTCCGGCGGACGCGCGACGCCTGCCCGCTCGAGCACGAACAGCTCCGTGGCGTCCCCGAGGATCGCACGGTGCTCGAACTGCTCCTCGAGCGCTTCCCAGTGGTCGCGCCGCTGCTCGATGATCACGACTTCGTTTCCCCCGCGCAGGAGGGTCCGCGCGAGGTTCGCGCCGACCTTGCCACCACCAGCGACGAGAACGAACACCTAGCCGGTTGCCGCCGGCGCCTTCTGCGGGCGCACGGAGCACGACTTGACCGCCTCGGTGAGCACCTCGATCGCCGTCGACGTCGGGCTGACGGTGCGCAGACCGAGGGTGGAATAGAGCTCAGCGCGCGCGGGATCGAGGATCCGCACGACTGTGCACTCGATGCCGAAGCGCTTCTGTGCGACCTGGCCGACGACGATGTTCGTGTTGTCGCCGTTCGTCGCCACGACGACGGCGTCCGCGTCCTCGATACCGGCCTCGCGGAGGAGCTCGACGTCCATCCCGTGGCCGACGACGAAGCCGCCCGGCCAGTTCTCGCCGAGGCGTGCCAGGGCCTCCTCGTTCTCGTCGACGGCGGTTACGTCCCAGCCCGACTTGGTGAGCTTCTTCGCAACCTTCGAGCCGACCCGGCCACAACCGATGACAATCGCCTTCATCTAGGGACGAATTGTAGTCACCCGCCTGCTCCGTCCTCGTCCAGCACGCCCTGGGGGTACGCGATGACCATCACTTCGGAGGGCGCCTTGCGGAGCACGTAGTCGACGGTCGGGCTGAAGAAGCGGGACTGGCGCCGCCAGCGCGGCGAGGAGCCCATGACCACCAGGTCGGCATCGCGCCCGCGCGCCTCGTCGACGATCGCCTCGCCGATGGCGCGGGCCCGAACCACGATGCCTTCGACCTCGCACTCCGTGATCCACACCGAGCAGCTTCGCCTCGGCGAGGGAGGCCTCCGCCTCCTCCTCGGCGTCGACGAGCTCTGCGTCGAGGGGCTTGCCGAGCGGGACGCGGATCACGTACAGGGCGGTCACCGCGCAGGCGTGCTCCTCGGCGAGCTTGATCGCCGTGCTCAGCACCTCCTCGCCGATCGGCCCGATCTTCATCGGGACGAGAATCCGCGTGTACGCGCCCTCGATCTCGGGAACCAGGTCGCCCACGGCCGGCGTGACGCGGCCGAGAAGCGTCTCCCGGGCCGACAAGCGCGAGCTGACGTAGACGACACCGCCGATCAGGAGCCAGATCGGCCCGGCGATGCGTGCAGCCTCGTGCGTCGTGAGCGACGCGACGAAGATGGCCAACGTGAGGGGCATGCCGATGAGAGCTGCGATCGGCACCGGCGTGCCACGAACCCGCACGTTCCCGGGCACGCGGAACGGGCGCTCGAGCTCGGGCTCGGTGAAGCGAAGGCGCACGACCGCGATTTGCGCCGCGGTGAAAGCGATGAGCACGCCGAAGCTGTAGAGGCTCGCCAGGAACTCGACGGGCTCGTCGCTCAGGATCGCGATGCCCAGGAGGGCGCTCGAGATCACGGCGGCGCTCACGATCGACGCGGGCGAGATCAGCGTGCGGCGATTGAGGAGCGCAAACGGCCTCGGGAGCATGTCGTGCCGGCCGAGCGAGTACGCAAGCCGGCCCGCGCCCGAGAACGAGGTCGTGATCGTGACGATGAGGATCACCGTGCCGGTGAGGCCGACGGCGACGCGAAGCGCGTCGACCACCACGGCCGGGAGCTCGCCGTCGAAGGCCATCGCCAGCCCGACGAGCGGCGCCCGCAGCCAATCCGTGCCCAGGTCGCTGGCGTAGCCACCGGGGCCGCCCGGATCCGGGTGCGCGGGATACGCCGACAGCGCGACCAGGCTCACGAGCACCGTGACGATCACGGCCCCGCCGATCCCGGCGAAGAGGCTCCGAGGCAACGTGCGCCCCGGCTCGCGCGTCTCGGCGGCGAGGTTGGCGACCGTCTCGAGGCCGGTGAAGGCCAGGAGCGCCAGCGGGATTGCGAACGCCATCGAGGACCAGGTCGGCGCCGTACCGAGGTCGCGTCCCCTGGCTGAGCGCCGTCCACCGAGAAGAGGAGGAGCAGGCCGAGCACCACGAGCAGCAGCAGAGTGACGAGCGACGCCGCCGGCGACGATGATCCCCAGGCCGTACAGACCCGGCCTGCGGACGAGGCGCACCCCCGCGATCGCGAGCGATCACGACGATCCCGACGATGATGTCGTACGGGCTGTCCGTCAGCGCCAGTCCCAGCCGAGGGCGTGCCCGAGGTAGTGCGGGACGAACAGGCCCGCGATCGCGATCACGATCAGGAAGTCGAGGAAGAGCACCCAGCCGGCGAGAAAGCCGAGCGGGTCGTTGAACGCGCGGCGCACGAAGGTCGCGGCTCCACCGGTCTCGGGAATCGCCGCCGTCCCCTCTGCGTACGAGAGCGCCACGAGCAGGAAGAGCACGCCGACGAACAGGAGCACCCACGGCGTGAAGCCGAGCGCGAAGAGCGCGATGATCCCGAGGGCGAAGAAGAGCGAGGAGGCGATCTCCCCGTAGGCGACCGCAGCCAGCGACGGAACGTCGAGGACGCGTTCGCAGGCCGGGCAGCTTCCGAGCCATCAGCGGCGAGAAAGGTACAGCCGCAACCCGCCTGCGAGCACGAAGAAGGCGCCGAGCAGCAACCCCAGTCCGCCTCCCACGCCCTCGACGAACGTGCGGACGATCACCGCGACGCCGAGGACGACGAGCAGGACCGCGAAGACGCGCGGTGATCACGCGGCCCGTCGGCCGGCCGCCACGAGCACGCGGGTCGGGCTGTGCTTCAGCACGTAGTCGACGGTGCGGCCGAAGATCGGCCTGCCTCGGCGGCCTCGAAGGCGCGGCGCGCCGACGACGATCATCTCGGCCCCGCGGCCGATCGGCGTCCTCGACGATCGCCGGCCCGGCGCTACGGGCGCGAACGATCCGCGAGACCGTGCGGACGCCGTAGGCCTCGAGGAGCGCCTGCGCGCTGTCGAGCACCTTGTCGGCCTCGTGCTCCTGCTCGGTCAGGTCCGCGTCCAGCGGCTCGTCGAGAGGCACCTCGATCACGTTGACGACGCGCGATCCTGGCCCCGCGGTCCGTCGGCCAGGCGCGCCGCCGCGACGAGCGCCTCCTCGGACTCCGCGCGTGCGGAGGACCGGGCACGACGATCGTCCGGAACGACACCTCCTGCGCGCCCGAGCACGATCACCGGCGCGCGCACGGTGCGCGACATCGGCTCGTGGACGAAGCAGCGCCGATAGACCGCGTACGCCACGAAGCCGACCGCGATCCAGCCGAAGCCCGGCGTAGCGCGTCCGGGCGTCCTGCACGCACGATCACGACCCAGGCGATCAGCGTGCCGATGCCGCCGACGACGGCGAAGATCGGCCAGTCGACGCCGCGCCAGCGCAAGTTCGGCTGCGCGCGGAAGACGAGCTCCTCGTCGCGGTGCCGGTAGCGCAGCGCGACGAGCGACGCGTGCGCGATCGTGAACGAGAGCGTGGCGCCGAACGAGTACATCGTTCCGAGGAAGTTGGTCTCACCCGGGAGGATCGTCAGGATCGGGATCACGCCCGGCGAAGACGACCAGCGAGAGCCACGGCGTCCTGAACTGCGGATGCAGCCGGCGGAAGACCGAGGGCAGCTGCCGGTAGCCGGCCATCGCGTACGTGATGCGCGACGCGCCGATGACACCGGCGTTCGTGGCGATGAAGAGGATCGTCGCGGCGAGCACGCCGACGTAGATCTCGCAGCCCGTTCAGCAGTTGGCGCCGTCGAGGCCCAGGTTCTGGACGACACCGAGCACCGGGTCGTTGGCGAAGCCGCCCTCCTCCGGCGGCAAGCCGAGCCGCGTCACGTAGTCGCCGTCGGCCTGCTGATACACCGGCAGCGCCGAGAGCGCGATCAGCGGGCAGCGTCAAGTAGATGGCGAAGACCGCGCCGCCGACGAGCTTGTAGGCGTCGGGCACGTTGCGCGCCGGGTCGCGCACCTCCTCCGCGAGGTTCGAGACCGTCTCGACGCCGGTGTAGGCGAGCATCGCGATCGGGATCGCGATGAAGAACTGGCTCCAGGTCGGCGCGACGCCGAAATGCACGTTGTCGACGAGGATCGTCGGGCTGAAGACCAGCACGAAGCCGATCAGCGACGAGCAGGCGCCTGCGTCGCGAAGTCGACGACTGCCAGCAGGATGTTCAGGCTGGCCGCCTCGCGGACGCCGACGATGTTGATCGCCGACGAGCAGCACGATCACGATCGCGCCGCCGACGATGTCCCACGGGTTCTCGCGGAGCGGCTCCCAGAAGACGACAGGTAGTGCGGCACGAAGAACGCCGAGATCGCGACCGTGGCGACGTAGACGAGCATCTGCGCCCAGGCCGCGCCGAAGCTCAAGAGCTCGTTGAAGCGCGTGCCGGGCGAAGCTCGACGAGCCGCCGGCCTCCGGGTAGCGAACGGTGCCCTCGGCGTAGGTGGCGGCGGTCGCGGCGAAGATGAGTCCCGCGATCACGAAGACGACCGGCGTCAGGCCGAGCGCGAAGACCGCGGTGACGCCGAGCGCGTAGTAGATCGACGAGCCGACGTTGCCGTAGGCGGTCGCGAAGAGCGCGGGTGTGCCGAGGACGCGCTCGAGGCCTTGCTCCCGCCGTCGCCGCCTGGCATCGCGACGCAACTCTAGAGCGCCGGTCGACCGGCGCGCGCTTAGCCGTGTATCGAGACGATCAACGGGATGAGCAGGATCGCGACGATGTTGGCGATCTTGATCATCGGGTTGATGGCCGGGCCGGCCGTGTCCTTGTAGGGGTCGCCCACCGTGTCGCCGGTGACCGCTGCCGCGTGCGCCTCCGAGCCCTTGCCGCCGTAGAGGCCGTCCTCGATCAGCTTCTTCGCGTTGTCCCAGGCGCCACCGCCGGAGGTCATCGCGATCGCGAGGAAGAGGCCGGTGATGATCGTCCCCATCAGCAGCCCGCCGAGCATCTCGGCGCTGATGATCCCGACGATGACCGGGAACGCGATGGGGATCAGCGCCGGCAGCATCATCGCCTTGATCGCCGAGCCGGTCACGATGTCGATCGCCTTTCCGTATTCGGGCCTCGTCGTGCCCTCCATGATCCCGGGGATCTCGCGGAACTGGCGCCGCACCTCGGTCACGACCTCGCCACCGACACGGCCGACGGCCTGCAGCGCCAGGGACGAGAAGAGGAACGGCATCAGGCCGCCGATGAAGAGGCCCGCGACGACCCACGCGTTGTCGAGGTTGAAGTTGGCGGGCACCTCGGCGTCCTCGAGACCTGTCGTGTAGCTGTCGAAGAGGACGAGCGCGGCCAGCGCGGCGGAGCCGATCGCATACCCCTTGGTGACGGCCTTGGTCGTGTTCCCGACCGCGTCCAGCGGATCGGTGATCGCGCGAACGGACTCGTCCAGATCGGCCATCTCGGCGATACCGCCCGCGTTGTCGGTCACCGGCCCGTAGGCGTCGAGCGCGACGATCAGGCCGGTCATGGAGAGCTGGGCCATCACGGCCACGCCGATCCCGAAGAGGCCCGCGAACTGGTTCGCGGCGAGGATGCCGATGACGATGACGATCGCCGGCAGCGCGGTCGCCTGCATGCCGACGGCGAGCCCCTCGATGATGTTGGTGGCGTGGCCGGTTTGCGATGCCTTCGAGATCGAGCGCACCGGCCGCCAGCGAGTGCCTGTGTAGTACTCCGTGATCCCGACCAGCAGGAACGTCACAGCGAGGCCGACGAGAGCCGACAGATAGAGGTCGGAGAAGCTGAAGGCGGCGCCGTCGAAGGCCATCGTGATCGGGATGAACCCGATCGCCGAGAGGATGACCGCCACGAGCACGCTCTTGTAGAGCGCGTTCATGATCGAGCCGCTCTTCCCGACGCGGGCGAAGAGCGTTCCGATGATGGAGGCGAGGATCGAGACCGCACCGATCGCCAGCGGGTACTCGTAGAGCTCGCCGCCGGGGAAGCGCGTGACCGCGATCAGCATCACGGCGATGGCGGTGACGGCGTAGGTCTCGAAGAGGTCTGCGGCCATGCCGGCGCAGTCGCCGACGTTGTCGCCGACGTTGTCCGCGATGACGGCCGGGTTGCGCGGGTCGTCCTCGGGGATTCCGGCCTCGATCTTGCCGACCAGGTCGGCGCCGACGTCGGCCGCTTTCGTGTAGATGCCGCCGCCGAGACGCGCGAAGACGGAGATCAGCGAGCCGCCGAACGCGAGGCCGATGAGATCGTCGATCGCGGAGCGCGCGCTGTTGTCGAACAGGTCGGTGAGCACCCAGTAGTAGCCGGCGACGCCGAACAGGCCGAGCCCGACGACGAGGAGCCCGGTCACCGAGCCGGCGCGGAAGGCGACGTCGAGAGCAGGCTTCAGGCCGCGTTTCGCAGCCTCTGCGGTCCGCACGTTCGAGCGGACGGCGACGTTCATGCCGATGAAGCCGGCGGCGGCCGACAGGATTGCCCCGACGAGGAAACCGATCGCCGTGCCCCAGCCGAGCTTGTCGTAGAACCCGATCAGCAGGAAGGGGACGATCGAGACGAGCCCGATCGTCCTGTACTGGCGCTGCAGGTAAGCGGAGGCGCCTTCCTGCACGGCGCGTGAGATCTCCCGCATGCGTTCGGAGCCCGTCGGCTGCCTGAGGAGCCAGATCGTCAGGCCGATCCCGTACGCGACCGCGGCGGATGCGCAGATCAGCGCAAAGAGAACCGAGTGTTCTTCGAAGAAGTCCAGCGCTGCCTCCCCTTGGTTACACAGCGCCAAGACCCGCCCGGCGCGCCGACCTTTCTAACACACCGGAGTGGGTTCGAGGAGGGCTTGACGAAACGCGGCTGTGCCGCCGGGCCGCGCTGCTCGCCCCGAGGCCGCGTCCTCAGTCACCCCAATGCAGAAGAGCATTGGGGCTCCCTGCGTCCTTGCCTCGGAACGACCATCGCACCCCGGCAACGAGCGAGTTCCGCCAAACCCTCCTAGCCGGTGAAGGGCGGGCGGAGCAGTGGCCCTGCGCTGAGCAGGAGGTTGATCCTCGAGTTCACCGCCAGGCGTGAGCCTGGCCGCCTGCTCTGGCCGATGACCGTGCCGCGCGCGCGGGACGATCGCGCCGAGCGAACCCTCCCGACCCGGCACTTGCGGCTGCGGATGGCCCGCCTGGCGGCCGGAAGCCCTCGCCCGACGACACCCGGGACTACGCATCGTGCGGCCGGCGGAGCCGGCGGTGGCGGAGGCGGCGGGGGTGGCGGCGGGTGGCGGTGGCGGCGGCGGCGGAGGCGGAGGCGGCGGGGGTGGCGGAGGCGGCGGAGGTGGTGGCGGCGGTGGCGGGGGCGCGATCGCCTGCCAGTCGGGGTCGAACGCCCCGGTCGGACGCTGTGTCAACTGTGTCTGCGCCGATCCGTTCGGGTTCATGACCCAGATCTGGTACGTGATGATCCCATCGGGCCCTGGGTCAGATCCTGCCGCGCGTAGGCGATCTTCGTGCCGTCCGGCGCCCAGGTCGGGTCGACCTCCTCGGCCGCGTGCGTCGTCAGCCGCTGCTCGTCGGTGCCGTCTGCGAGCATCGACCAGATGTCGGCGTCGAACCCGGACGGTTGAGCCTCATCCGGGCGAATCGCAGAGAAGGCGATGCGGGTCCCGTCCGGTGCCCAGGCCGGCGCATCGTTGAACCCGAAGTCGGTGAGCTGCTGCACGTTCGTGCCGTTGGCGTTCATGACATAGATGTCGCTCCCGCCCTTGCCGAACTCCCGCACGAACGCGATCTTCGTGCCGTCCGGGACCAGGCCGGATGGCTCTCGTCCGAGCCGCTCGTAGACGTGAGCTGATCGACGTCGGACCCGTCGGGGTTCACCGTGAAGAGGTCGAGATCGAGCCCGCTGGGCCCATCGAGGTCGTTCTGGCTCGCGAAGACGATGCGCGCGCCGCTGGGCGACCAGAAGCCGTCCCTGTCTGTGACCTGGCTGTCCGTGACCAGCGTCTGCGCACTGCCGTCGGCGTTCATCCGAAAGATCGCGGCGCCGCCGCCGGCCTCCACGGGCAGCCCAGCCTGCGTGTACACGATCTGGGTTCCGTCGGCGGACCACGCCGGCTGTGTGTCGTAGTGGTTGTTGTCCTGCGTGATGTTCACCTGGTTCGACCCGTTGGGCTCCATCGTGCAGATCTCCGAGTCGCCGTCGAAGCATTCGAACGCGATCTTGCCGTTCGCGCCCGGGAACGCATCGGAGCGCACGGCCGAGCCGCCGACGAGGACGAGAATCGCCAATAACCCCCAGATGACCCGCAGTCTCATGCTCCCCTTTGCTCCCCTCGTAGGAGGCGGGTTCTAGCACTTTCCAGGGGAAAGGGGAAGAAGGCGCTAGCGGCGGCGGCCGATGGTGACGGCGACCTTCGTCCCGGGAGAACGCCGTGTCCCGGGGCGGGTTCCCTGCGCCACGACGCGTCCTACGCGGGAGCGTCGCGAGCGAACACGACGGACGCGACCGAGCGCGCACCTGGCGCGCCGCAGCGCCGTACGCGCGGCAGCGAGGGTCTTGCCGCCGAGCTTCGGCACGATGCATCGAGTCGCCGGGGTGCTGAGCACGACGTAGGGCCCGGCGTGCGCAGGCTCGCTCCAGTTCCCCGCGTTGTCGCGGGTGCTGAGGTGGAAGTAGTAGCTCCCGCCGGGAAGCGGTGCGCTCGTGGCGCCGGTCGACGTCTCCTCGGCGTCCTTCACCTGGTCGGGCGTGGACGCCGGGAGCTTGTCCCAGTGGTACGAGAAGCCGTCGACGCCGCTGCCCTGGTCGAAGGCGCCGCTCCACGTCATCACGATCGTGTTGCGCGTCGTCGGCGCACCGACGGGGTGACTCGTGCTCACCGGCGAGGCGCTCGACGGCGGCACGGTGTCGGGCGGCGGTGGCGGCGGAGGAGGCGGCGGCGGCGGATCGAGGAGTGGAGCGGTCAGCACGTCATACGCGTTGACAAGGCCCCCCGACGCGATCTTGCCGGCGAACGCGGGAAGCGGATCGGCCGTCCTCGTGAGCGAATACTTGACCTGCGGCGGCGTGGCGCTGGGATAGCGAGCGAGAAGGAGCGCAGCGACACCCGCAACGTGCGGGGAAGCCATCGACGTTCCGTCATGCACCTCGTAGTCCCCCGAGCTACTCGTGCTGAGGATCCCGGTCCCGGGTGCGGCGACGTCGACCGACACCGGGCCGAAGTTCGAGAAGCTCGCGATGCCGGCGTCCTCGGTGCTCGCGGCGACGCAGACGATGTTCGGGGACGTGTAGGCACACGGATAGGTGGCCGAGGTTGGCGTGCCGCCGTCGACGTTGTCCCCCACGCCGTCGAGACCTCCGTTTCCGGCGGCGAAGACGAAGAGCGTGCCGGGGCAGGAGTTGATGGCGCTGAACATGGCAGGCGAGTAGCTGCCGCCCCCGAAGCTGCCGTTGACGACATCGGCTCCCTCGGTGCATGCGTAGTTGAAGGCGTCGACGAGCGCCGCCTCGGTGAACAACCCGGCTGCATTGGCCGCCCGCAGCGGCATGACACCGACGTCCCAGTTCACTCCCGTGACGCCGACACCGTTGTTCCCCTTGGCCCCGATCGTGCCCGCCACATGTGTGCCGTGGCCGTGCAGATCGGTCGGGGTCGCGTCGTTGTCGACGAAGTCCCAGCCACGGATGTCGTCGACGTGACCGTTCGCATCGTTGTCGAGCCCGTCGGCAATCTCACCGGAGTTCGACCAGATGTTGGTCGTCAGGTCGGCATGTGTGTACATGACGCCGGTGTCGATCACCGCGACCGTGACCGAGGCGTTGCCCGTCGTGACGTCCCAGGCCTCCGGTAGGTCCATGTCCGCGTCGTTCGCGGCATCGAGGCCCCAGAGCTCGCCGAAACGCGGATCGTTCGGGGTCGCCGAGATCCGGTAGACGTAGTTCGGCTGCGCGTCCAGGACGCCCGGCTCGCGCTCGAGCTCGGCGGCGACTGCGGCGAGCGATGCCTCATCGAGACGGACGAGCTCGAGGCCCGGCGCGCGCAGACTGTGCTTGCGTGCCGCCTCGTGTCGCCTGAGGATGCGGCGACGCTCCGCCTGGCCGAGGCCGGGCTCGAAGCGGACGATCAGCTCTCCGGCTACGTGCGGACGTCCGGATGGAGCCTTGTCCTGCCTCGCACTCGTGGGTGCAGCGGCGGCGAGACCAGCCGTGAGTGCCGCCAAGAAACAGGCGAGAACGATGGAGCGCCTTTGCACCCCATCGTTCTCGCCCTAAACGGCTTAGAGCTTTATCCCTATCGAGTGGTTAGCGCCTGCCGACCCTCAGGTTGACCCTGAAGCCGACTCGCCGTACCGAGCCGCCGCGTGGGCTCTGGCCGACGACACGGCCGACCCGCCGGGAGCGAACCCTGCGCACCGTGCCGACGCGACAGCGCCGTGCCCGGATCCGTGCCTTCGCCGTTGCCAGCCGGAGGCCGATCACGTTCGGCACGCGACAGCGGGCCGGCGGTGGGGCCGGAGGCGGGGTGGCGGAGGCGGAGGCGGCGGAGGCGGAGGCGGTGGCGGAGGCGGTGGTGGCGGTGGTGGCGGTGGCGGTGGTGGCGGCGGCGGTGGCGGAGGCGGCGGTGGTGGCGGCGGTGGCGGTGGTGGCGTCACAGACGGGACGCAGGCGGTGTCGATGCCGATGTAGTCGGAGTTGGCACCGCTCGGCCCGCCGTTCTCCACGAAGTAGCGGAGCGCGAAGCGTCCGGTCGTCGGCGTCGGCACGCCGCTCACGGTCACCGTGTACTGCGTCCACACGTTCGGGTAATCACTAGGCGTGTACGTGGGGTTGATGTCGAGCAGCAGGTTCGTGAAGACACCAACGCTGGTCGATGTCGTCCCTACGTCCGTGCTCGCCCCGGCGGTGCTCGACCGCACCTGCAGCCGGTCTGCGAACTGCGGAGCGTTCACCGTCCGCGTCCAGAAGCTGTACTGCGTCGCCGTTCTGCATCGTCACCTGAGGCGTCAGCAACCAGTTGCTGATCGTCCCCGTGCCGGACGTGTTGTTGAAGTTGGCCCCGATGTACGAGTTCGGAGCGCCGGCCTGTGATGGGAACACTGTCGGGTTGCCCTGGAAGTGGTTGGTCACGCCCAGCGGCTCGCTGTTGTTCTGCCTGAACCAGCCCGGCAGGTTCGTGATGTCGTCGAAGCCCTCGAAGACCTGGCCACACGTCGGCGGTGGCGGAGGTGGCGGAGGTGGCGGAGGCGGCGGCGGCGGAGGTGGCCCACCGAGCGTGTAGGTCAGCGTGAAGTCACCGATCTCGGTCTCCCAACCGTCGATGGCGACCGAGTAGACCGTTCCCGCAGTTATCGGGAAGTCGAGTACTGCTCCGGTTCCGAATCCGCCGCAGCCATCGTCGTTGAACCCGATGTTGGTGAGCGCGTCGACCGAGCTGCCGGTGTACACAGCCGCGTATCCGTCGTACAGGACATCGGTGCACATGTCGAAATGCGCCGTCCCGCTCGACGCGGCGGTGAAGCGGTACCAGACCGACGTGATGAGCCCCTGGTCCGTCTGCGCGGGCTCACCGGTCTCAGCGGTCGCATCGATGGTCGTGCCACCTGACGTTCCGCTGGTCGTAAGCGTGACCGCGTTGGCGAAGTTGTCATTCGGCGGAACAGCCGTGGCTGCTCCCTTGACTGACGGTGTTGCTCGGTTGGCGTTCGCCGACCCCAAGACTGATGCTCGCTACCAGGATCGCGACCCCCAGAACGACCAGGACTCGCGTCTTCGTAACTTTCAAAGCCTTCCTCGGTACTCGTGACAAGTAACCGCCCTCCCCTGTTGGTTTGCAACGCATAGTCGGCGAAAGCCGTTAGCGTGCGAAGTAGCCCTCGTTACCCACGGCGAGTGTAAGCACTTGGCGGCAGAAATCTCCAATAGGCCGAAAGACCTATTTGTGACGAAATGTCACGAAGTCGCGTCGGCCTCGGGCTTCTCTGCAGCGGCCTTCGCATATGCCAGCTGGAGGTTTGCTATGAGCTGGTCGAACTCGCTGAGCACGTCCTTGTCGACGGCGCCCGCGAGCAGTGGAAGCAACGCCTTCGTGGACTCGATCGCGAGCCGGGCCTGCTCGAGGTCGCGGCTGTCCGGCTCGAGCTTGGCGTAGCCGAGCTGCGCGGTCGTCGAGACCGTCGAGAGCAGGAGATCCGAGACCTTCATCTTCCGGATCGCCTCGAGCAGGTCCTCCGGCGGGATCTCCGGCGCGCTCTTCGTCAGCCACCGACAGGCTCCCGGGGCGCTACTTGCTCGGCGTAGATCTCTTCCAGTGTCGCGCCCTCCTCGTGGCGGGCTCGCTGGCGCTCGGCCGCGTTGGCCTCCGGAACGACGAGGTACTCGGCGGTGCCGAGCTCCCCGACGACCGGCTGCACCCACTCGATCAGCTCCTCGAGCGCCGCGCGCGTCGGCCTGACGCGACCCGTTCTCAGGTCGATGAACTCACCCGAGAGCCCGTGGCGGATCGCTCGCCAGAAGTTCTCCTCGATCAGCCGGTGCGGCGGAAGCAGAAGCGGCTCGCCCTCGTCGATTGCTCGCGCGATCCGGACCGTGAGCGAGTACGACAGCGCGGCGAGCGAGATCGCTTCCTCCTGCAGCGGCTGCGCGTCGCACACCCTGATCTCAACGGTGGGGAAGGCCAGGTGCGGCCGCACGCTCCACCACATCTGCGTGTGCTCGTCGATCGAGCCCGTGTCGTACAGGAACCGCACGTACTCCTCGAACGTGGCCCAGTCGCCGTACACGTCGGGCACCCCGCAGCGAGGGAAGAAGCGCGTGAAGATCTGCGTGCGGGCGGTGTGCAGGCCGGTGTTCACGTTCTCGACGAACGGCGAGCTCGCCGAGAGCGCGAGCAGCTCCGGCAGATAGGCGCGGAGCCCGTCCGTCACCTGCACGACGCGGTCGGCTCCGTTGATCGCCACGTGGACGTGCAGGCCGAACGAGTTGTTGCGCCAGACGACGTACTGGAGGATCTCGTTGTTTCGCCGGTAGTGCGGCGTGTCGATGATTCGTTGCTCCTGCCACGGGCTCCAGGGATGGGTGCCGGTGCCGCCGAGCGCCGACTCCGAGCCGGTCCGCGAGCGCGCGGAGCTGCGTCCGCCGCTCGGGGATGCGCGAGACGACCTCGGCGAAGGTGTCACACCGGCCCGTCCGGATCTCGACCTCGGACGCGATCAGCTCACCGACGAGATGCTCCTCGAGCTCGGTGCCCTCGGCGAGAGCCTGTGAGCTCCTCGAAGCGGTTCGTCAGCGCGAGCGTCTCGCGGGTCGAGGATCGCGAACTCCTCCTCGACGGCGACGGTGAAGTCCTGCGCCGCCTCGAACTGCTCACGCGCTTGCTTCAGCAGGACGCGGTAGTCGTCTCCCACCCCGGAAGCCTATTGAAAGGGCTCCAGCAGCCGGTTCGCCACGGACGTCCAGCTCCAGCGCTCGACCGCGGCCCGCCGCGCGGCGGCCGACAGCTCGGCGCGTTCTCGAGCGGGCAGGGCCAGCAGCCGGCCGAGCTTGTCGGCCAGGTCCTGCGCGTCTCCGGTCTCGAAGCTCGCCAGATCGCGATGGCGCTCCGGATACGACTCTTCGAGGCCCGTGGCGACCTCGGCCAGCCCGGAGTGGCGCGCGACAAGCGGCAGCGAGCCCCCGGCTGCCGCTTCGGCCGCAACCATGCCGAAGGCCTCCGGGAAGATCGAGGGAACCACCGTCACCTCGGCGAGGGGCACCAGGTTGACCAGGTGGCGATGCTCGAGCGCGCCCGTGAAGAGCGTTCCCGGCGGGGCCGTGCGCTCCAGTTCGCGCCGGTAGTCCCCGAAGCCGACGACGACCGCGCGCGCGCCGACCTCGCGCAAGGCCTCGAAGAGGACGTGGACGCCCTTGTTGTAGAGGAGCTTCCCGAAGAAGAGGACGGTCGGCTCCTCGCGCTCGAAGAACTCGGCGAGCCGCTCCGTGTTGCCCTCGTCGGGGAGTCGCTCGTTCACGTTGCCGGGATTCGGCGGGTCGGCCCGGGTCTCCGCGAGCAGGCGACGGAGCGCATCGTCGCGGGACCTGCGGCGCGAACTCCTCGACGTCCACGCCGGGCGGCACCTCGTGGACTCGATCGACGTGGCCGACGACGTCCTCCAGCACCTCGCGGATGTGCGCCGAGCCGACGAAGATTGCCTCCGCGCCGGCCAGCGCTTCCCGGCCCAGTGTCGCCAGCTCGGGATTCCCCCGCATCGAGTACTCCAGCTCCGAGCCGTGCGCCTTCACCGCGTATCGCGCGCCGGTCGCGGCTGCTACCGGGGCGCCCATCAAGACGTGGTTGGCGAAGACGAGATCCGCGGGCAGGCGCTCGCGAAGCGCGGACGCGTTCGCCTGGACGTACTGGTCACGCTCCTCGGGCGTGAAGTCCTGAAGCAGCTTCGGGCTCGTGTCCTTCGTACCGGTCGATGACGAAGACGGGCAGCGGGCCGGGAAGCTCCGGCCTGACCACGCTCGCCCCGGCGAGGTCGAACCGGTCCGGGTGCGGGTCCTGCGCGAACACGATCACCTCGTGCCCGGCACGGCTCCACTCGCGCGCGAGCGAGCGCGTGTAGACGTTGGAGCCGGTCCCTCCCAGCAGGTACCCGTGCCAGAGCAGGATCCTCATGCTCGAACGGGGTGGCTCGGACGAGGGAGAAAGGCACAGGTTCCGGCCGAGGAACGCCGATATGGGGAGTCGCGTCTTTTTCGCATGCGGCTAACGAAGGGACCCTGCGGTGCTGTTCGATCTCACAAAGCTTTTCAAGCTCGGCGTTCTCCTTGCGCTGCTCACGCTCGCGTGCGCAACCGCGGCTTTCGCCGCGCCGGCCACGCACTCTTCTCCTGCAGCCCTCGCGCTTCCAGGACACGGAGTGTGACGACGAGTTCGCGGACGAGGAGGCTCCGGACGAGGACATCGAGCTCTCCGAGGACGAGGAACCGCCGTTCGAGGACGAGGAGCCCGTAGACGAAGGCGACGCCGACGCTGACGGCCTGCCCGATTTCGAGGACACGGACGACGACGGCGACGGGATCGCCGACGGATCCGACCTCGACGACGACAACGACGACGTGCCCGACTCCGAGGACGTCGACGACGACAACGACGGCGTCTCCGACTCCTGCGACGACGACGCCGACAACGACGGCCTGGCCTCGAGCGAGGACACGGACGACGACGAGGACGGCGTCGAGGACGTCAAGGACTTCGACTCCGACAACGACGGCAAGAACGACTGCAAGGACTCGGATGACGACGGCGACGGCGTCAAGGACTCGAAGGACTACGACAGCGACAACGACGGCAAGGGCAACTCGAAGGACTTCGACGACGACAACGACGGCATCGCCGATCCCAGCGACCGCGACTCCGACCAGGACGGTCTGGCCGACACGGTCGACTCCGACGACGACAACGACTGCCTCTCCGACCGCAAGGACTTCGACGCCGACAACGACGGACTCGCCGACTCTCGCGACCGCGACGAGGACGGCGACGGGATCCTCAACAAGAACGACAAGGACGACGGCAGTGACGGAAACGTCGACACGAAGGACGTCGACGACGACAACGACGGCAAGAAAGACGGCACCGATGCCGATCGCGACAACGACGGCCTGAAGAACGGCGCCGACGCGGACGACGACAACGACTCGGCTCGCGACGCGGCCGACTCCGACCTCGACAACGACGGCCTCCGCAAGGGCGCCGACCGCGACGACGACGGTGACGGCGTCCGCGACGCGAAGGACCGCGACGACGACAACGACGGCCTCAAGGACTCACGCGACAGCGACGACGACAACGACGGCGTTCGCGACGCGAAGGACAAGCGCTAGACCGCACTCCCAGAAATCCCGCTTCGGACCACGAGAGCCTCGCCACCGGCGGGGCTCTCGGCGTTTCGGGCCGTGTCCGGTGCCAGGCACCGGACACGGCATTTCCGGCCTTCGTGTTTTCGGCCCAGGCTGACTAAAGTAGAGGCCGCCGTCTGATGTCGATCCGCCACCGCCTCGGCGCTCTCCAGGAGCCACGTTTTCGGCTGCTCTGGACCGCCCAGAGCTTCTCCTCCATCGGAGATTCGATGGTGCTCGTCGCGGTGCCGTTCGCCGCCCTCCAGATCGGTGGCTCGCCGACGGCGGTCGGGCTCGTCTTCGCAGCGGGCCTCGTCCCGCGGATCGCGCTGATGCTCGTCGGCGGTGTCTGGGCCGACCGTCTGCCCCGCCAGCACGTGATGATCGCCGCCGACCTCGTCCGAGCCGTGGGCCAGGCGGCCGGCGCATTCGTCCTCCTGACCGGCGTCGCCGAGCTCTGGCAGCTCGCCCTGATCGCCGCGATCCACGGGTCCGGCGCCGCCTTCTTCACGCCGGCGGCGAGCGGCTTCGTTCCCGAGACAGTCAGCGCGCCGCGGCTCCAGCAGGCGAACGCGCTCATCGGCATCTCTCGCAACGTCTTCGCCATCGTCGGGCCTGCCCTCGCCGGCCTCCTGGTGTATGCGTTCGGGCCAGGGTGGGTCTACGCCATCGACGCCGGGACCTTTGCGGTCAGCGCGTCCTTCCTCGTCCGCCTCCCTGCAGGCAGGACCGCCCCGCGGCGCGCAAGAAGTTCATGGCCGACCTCGCCGAAGGGTGGCGCGAAGTGACGGCGCGGAGCTGGGTGCTGGGCGAGCATCCTCTACTTCGCCGTCTGGAACTTCGCGATTGCGGCGTTCTTCGTGCTGGGGCCCGTCGTCAGCGACCGCGAGCTCGGCGGCGCCCGCGACTGGGGGCTGATCCTGAGCGGCGGCGCGATCGGCTCGGTCGTCGGCAGCCTGCTCGCCCTCCGCATCCGTCCGCGGCGGCCCCTGTTCACCGGCTATCTCCTGATCAGCGTCGCCGCGCTACCGACGATCCTGCTCGTGCGTCCGTTCCCGGCCCTGGTGATCGCCGCGGCCGCCGTGGTTGCGATGGTGACCCTTGCGTTCGCGGTCACGCTCTGGCAGACCGCGCTCCAGGAGCGGATCCCGCGCGAAGCGCTCTCGCGCGTCTTCTCCTACGACTGGCTGGGGTCGCTCGTGCTGATGCCTCTGGGATTCGCCGTCGCGGGCCCGCTGGCGATGGCGATCGGCATCGACGCGACCCTGTGGCTCGCGGCCGGCCTGCTCTTCGCCTCGAGCATCGCGGTCGCCCTCGTCCCAGACGTGCGCCGCATCACGCGGCGCGACGATGACGAGAGCTCGTCGCTACGTGAGGTGGAAGTAGAGCGCGTAGAGGAGATCTACAGCAGGGTTTGACGTGTGCACCTGGACGTCCTGAGGGACGTCGAGAAGCGCCTCGGAGTAGTTGAAGATGATCCTCAGGCCTCCGTCGACGAGCTCGTTCGCAGCCTGCTGAGCGTTCTCGGCGGGGACGGCGAGCACTCCGACGATGATGTTCTTGTCCCGGATGATCGTCGCTCAGGTCGCGGGACGCGCTCACCTCGACGTTCCCGACGCTTCGCCCCACCTTCTCGGGGTCGGTGTCGACCACGGCGGCCACGTTGATCCCGTGCTCGGCGAAGATCGGCGACGAGGCGATCGCCTCGCCCAGCCGGCCCGCACCGACGAGGACGATGTTGTGCTGACCCTGCGTCCGCAGGATCTTGCGGATCTCGCCGAGCAGCGAATCGATGTTGTAGCCGACCCCTCGCTTGCCGAATTTTCCGAACGCGGACAGGTCGCGGCGGATCTGCGTCGCGTTGATGTTCGTGTAGTCCGAGATCTCCTGCGACGAGATCCGGTCCTTGCCCATCTTCTTCGCCTGGGTCAGAACCTGGAGGTAGCGCGAGAGCCGCGCGGCCACTCCGACCGTGAGGCGCTCGCTCCCTCCGGCCAGTTCCTGTGTGGGACTTTGTAACACCGCACATGGATACTGCCAGTGCTGCTCACTTCATGCGTCGGGCAGTTACAAAGTCCCTGCTCGTCCCCGAGCTTGTGCGAGCTTCCGACGGAACGCTTCGGGGTGCACGTAGTACGTGAAGACCCGCTCGCCGTCGATCTCGACCACGGGCAGCCACTCGCGGTAACGCGCCTCTAGCTCCGGCTCGCCGGTGATGTCGACCTCCTCGAGCTCGAAGCTCTCCTCGCCGCGCAGCTCGGCCAGCTGCGCCCGCGCGCGCTCGCAGAGATGGCAGTCGGCAGCGTGGTAGAGGGTGACCCGGACTACGGGTAGAGGCCCCGCGTCGTCGTCGCCTCGGCGACACGCTGGACGGCGAGCCCGTAGGCCGCGTTCCTCATGTTCACGCCGCGGCTCTCGTGCACGGCCCAGGTCTCGTTGAACGCGCGCGTGGAGATGTCGTTCAGCCGCGCGTTCACCTCGTCCTCCTTCCAGAAGTACTCCTGGAGGCCCTGCACCCACTCGAAGTACGAGACGACGACGCCGCCCGCGTTCGCGAGGATGTCCGGCAGGACGAGCACGCCCTTGTCGAAGAGGATCTCGTCGGCGGCCGGGGTGATCGGGCCGTTGGCGCCCTCACAGATGATCGACGCCTTGACCTTGGCCGCGTTGTCGGCCGTGATCACCTGCTCGAGCGCGCAGGGTGCGAGCACGTCGCACTCGAGCAGCAGGATGTCCTCGTTCGAGATCGGCTCCGTGCCACGGAGCCCGGCCAGCGCGCCGGTCTCCTGCTTGTGCGCGATCGCGGCCTCGATGTCGATCCCGTTCGGGTTGTGGACGCCGCTCTGGGAGTCCGAGATCGCGATCACCTTCGCGCCCTCGCCGTGAGCGAACTTCGAGAGGTAGAGGCCGACGTTGCCGAAGCCCTGGACGACGACGTCGTCAGGCCGTCCCACTGTCAGGTTGCGCTTGCGAATCGCCTCGCGGATCGAGTACATCGCGCCGCGCGCAGTCGCCTCGAGCCGCCCCAGCGACCCGCCGACGTTCAGCGGCTTGCCGGTGACGACGCCGAGCACCGAGTGCCCCTTGTTCATCGAGTACGTGTCGAAGATCCAGGCCATCACGGACGCGTCGGTGCCCACGTCCGGAGCCGGGATGTCCTTCTCCGGGCCGATCTCGTTGATGATCTCCGTCGTGTAGCGGCGGGTCATCTTCTGCAGCTCGCCGCGGGAGAGCTTCTTCGGGTTACAGATGACGCCGCCCTTCGCGCCACCGAACGGGATGTTCATCAGCGCGCACTTCCACGTCATCCACATCGCGAGCGACTTGACCTCCGAGAGCGACACGTCCGGGTGGTACCGGATGCCGCCCTTGGAGGGGCCGCGCGCGATGTTGTGCGTGACGCGGTAGCCCTCGAACGACTCCACCTGGCCGTTGTCCATCACGACCGGTACCGAGACGACGACCGCCTTCTTGCACTGCTGGAGGACCTCGATCAGGTTCGAGTCGATGTTGAAGATCTCCGCGACCTTGCGGAGCTGCTCCTGGGCAAGCTCGAACGGATCCTCGCGCAGGTGGGAAACGGGGGCTTCGACAGTCGTCACTAAGTGCTCCTTTACCGGATTAGCAGGCGAAAATCGGCGCGAGTATACGCCCCTCTACTTGATGCTGAAGGCAACCGAGGCGCGGCTCGGCCTCCCGTCTCCGGTCGGCCAGGCGGTCAGCCGAAGCCGATAGCGCCCTGGATCGAGCTCGTTCCCCTCGGCGTCACGGCCGGTGAGACCGAACGAGTGGTGCCCGGGCAGGAGGTCGCGGAGGCGGCCGAGCACGCCGAGGCGCTCGCCCTTCGCGTCGAAGAGCTCGAGGTCGAGCTTCGCCACCGGCGCGATCTGCCAGCCATGCTTCACGCGCTCGACCTGGCCCGCCCGGAAGGACAGACACGGCTGGGAGCCGCGTCGGACGCCTTGAAGGGCGCCTTGGTCATCTGGAGCTCGCCGAGCAGGGAGCGCCGAGTCGGGCGGAACGAGATCAACCACGGCACGCGCAGGGTGGCGCCACCTTCGGGGCGGATCTGCAGCAGCCCCTCGATCGGCGCGCTCGGAGTGCCCTGGAACGCGATGCGGCCCGTGACATAGACGCTTGCCCAGCGACCGGGCGCGATCGAGAGCCGCGTGGGAGCGGCGGCGAAGACCAGTCCGCGCCCGGCGGCGCTCTGCTGGTCGTCCGCGGCGATCCGCAGACGCAGCGTCCGTGATGAGAGGTTGCGGACGATCAGCTTGCGCGTCGCCTGCCAGTTCTTGGCCCCCGCATGGTCGAAGCTCAGGGTGGTCGGCAAGACGGCGGCCTCAGCGCTCAGCGCGGCTCCGAGGTCGAGCATGCCCGCGCCCTGGGCGGCGACCGAGTCCTGCTCGAGCGAGCGAGCCGTGCCGACGAGCAGCGCCTTGAGCGCGGAGGCGTCGAGCTCGGGTCGGGCCTGGGCGAGGAGAGCCGCTGCTCCGGCAACGGCAGCCGCTGAGGCGCTCGAGCCGCTGACGCTCGCGTAGCGCTCGGCCCCTTCGTCCCCACGCCCCGGTTCGGCCGTCAGCAAGGCGACACCCGGCGCGACGAGATCCGGCTTCACGCGTCCGTCGAAAGCGAGCCCCCGCGAGGAGAAAGCGGCGACATGGCCCTGGACGCGGTTCGGCTCGGTGCGCGGCACGCCGATCGCGACGAGCGGGCGCCTGCCTTCGCGGAGTGCTGCCAGCGTCGTCCTCGCCGCCCAGGCGGGAACGCTGACGACGGGGACGCTGACGGCCTCGTCCAGCCCGATCCCCCCGGCGGGCAGCGTCGGTCCGTAGAGAACGACCGCGGCTGCCCCCGCCTTCACCGCCTGCGCGGCGGCGTGTCCGGGATCCGCGCCTGCGGGAACGAGGGCGGCTCGCCCGGCGACGAGGCTGAGGCCCGCTTCGTCGAAGAAGTCCTTCAGCTCGAGCGCGTCGCCGCGCGTCTCGGCCTCGGGGCTGAAGCGAGGCGTCGCCGCGCGCAGCGAGAGATGGCGCCGTGGAGCAACCGCGCCCGCGAGCGGGACCCGCCGGTCGAACGCGAGCTCGAGGCCGTTCCGGAGAACGACGCGTACATCCTGGGTGCTGCCCCGCATGTCGACGGCACCGACGGTCAGCGCGCTCGGAGATCCACCCGGGCCTCCGATGCTGCCGTACCCCGGGCCGGCGTGCCCGTCGTTCCCGGCGGGAGCGACGACGAGCGTGTCCAGGCGCAGGGCGCCGGCCGTAGCGCGCGCGGCCGGGCTGTCGACGAAGGCGGCAAAGGGCTCGCTGACGCCGACGAGCGCGACCCGCGCGGCGTCATGCGCGCTGCCGTCCCCGTTGGGGTCGACCGCACGCTCGAGCCCGGCGACCAGCTGGTCGGTGCGGCCGAAGAGGCCCCACGTGCCGCGCGCGTTCTGTTGCCAGCCCGCGACGCGAATCGGCAGGATGCCGGCACGAGGCGCGACCCCTGCGAGCTCGGCCGGGCCCTCGGAGCCGGCCACGATGCCCGCCAGCTGGGTGCCGTGACGCTCGAGGCGCGAGGCGTCGTCGGGATTCGCGTCGGGAGCGGCATTCCCGTCTCGGTCGATCACGTCACGACTCTCGACGACCTGGCCGAGGAGGAACGGGTGGTTGCCCTCGACTCCCGTATCGAGGAGCGCAACGGTGACGCCGTTCCCGTCGTAGCCCGGCAGCGAAATCTGCAGACGGTCCCCGGCTCCGGCCGCCAGACGCTTCCGCTCGATCATCTGCGACGACTGCGCCGCGGGGTACGTGATGCGGACCGGGTACACGCCCGCGACCTCGGGCATGCGCTCGATCAACCCGAGCACCTGCGGGTCGATCGGCGCCGAGAAGCCGGCGAACACCCGCGCGTAGAAGTATTCCGGCCGGACGCGCACGCCTTGCTGTGCGAGCTTGGCGATCAGCTGGTGAGAAGCGGCCAGCGAGGCTGACGTCCAACGCCGCTGCTGAGCTTCACTGGCTCGGCCTCCCGCGTTTGCGATCTGGTCGGAGAGGGCCGGCGTGTTCAGCACGACGATCATGCGCTGCCCGACGGCGACCTCCTGGCGCGGAGCGCCGACGAGGCCACGCCAGGCGGAGGCGGCCACGCGTTCCGCATCGTCGCCGGCCGAGCCCGCGCGCGCCGCTACCGAGAGCAGCGTCGCGGTGAGCGCGACCAGTGCGAGCACGCCAAGCTGAGGGGCCTCACGCCGCCGACGAGGCATACGCATCCAAGGCAAGATAACGGGGCGAGGGGATCTCCTCCAGGAACCGGGCCGCTGAAGCGATCATCGCGGCGTTGTCGGTGCAGAGCGGAAGGGGTGCCAGAGCGGCGTCGGGCAGCGCGGCCCGCAGCTCCGAGTTGGCCGCGACGCCGCCGACGACGGCGATCTGCTCCGCCCCGATCTGCTCCGCCGCCTCTCGGGTGCGGCCGACGAGCGCTGTGACGATGGCACGCTGGTAGCTCGCCGCAAGATCGGCGCGGCGCGCCGTGAGCTCGTCCGGTGGAAGCTCCCGCACCTTGTAGAGCAGCGAGGTCTTGAGCCCGGAGAACGAGAAGTCGAGGCCGGGCACACGCGCCACGGGGAAGTCGTAGGCCTCGGGGTCGCCCTCGCGTGCGATCCGATCGATCTCGGCTCCGCCCGGGTAACCGAGACCGAGCAGACGTGCCCCCTTGTCGAAGGCCTCGCCCGCTGCGTCGTCGAGCGTCGTGCCGAGCACCCGGAACCCTGAGTGGTCCTGGACGTCGAGCAGCAGCGTGTGACCGCCGCTGGCGAGCAGGCACAGAAAGGGCGGCTCGGCTGCATCGGGCTCGAGGAAGAGCGAGGCGACGTGACCGTGCAGGTGGTCGACCGCGACCAGCGGCAGCCCCCGCGCCCAGGCGAGCGCCTTCGCCGCCGAGAGACCGACGAGGAGCGCGCCGATCAGGCCGGGCCCACGCGTGACCGCGACCCGCGTGACGTCGTCGAGCGAAGCGTCGGCCTCTGTCAGAGCCTCGCGAACGACCGGGACGACGAGCTCGAGGTGCCGTCGAGACGCGACCTCGGGGACGACTCCTCCATAGCGTGCGTGCAGCTCGGCCTGCGAGGACACGACGCTCGAGAGAATGCGCCCGTCATCCGTGACGAGCGCCGCCGCGGTCTCGTCACACGACGTCTCGAGCCCCAGGATCAAGCGCTGGCCGGTTCCCGGACCGGGTCCTTCCACATGATCAACGCGTCCTCTCGGTTGTCCGTGTAGTAGCCGCGACGGACTCCCCGGGCCTTGAAGCCGAGGCTCTCGTAGAGCTTGATGGCCGGGTTGTTCGAGACCCGCACCTCGAGCGTGTAGCCGCGACGCCCGTCGCCTGCGGTGAGCTCGAAGAGCCGTTCCATCATCCGGGTGGCGATCCCCTTGCGCCGATGGCTGGCGGAGACGGCGAGGTTCATCACGTGCCAGGCGTCCACGTAGCGGGAGATGATCAGGTACGCGACGAGGGCGTCTTCGTCGGGGTCGATGGCGCCGAGGCAGATCGACGACGGCTTCGCGAGCTCACCCGCGAACATGGAACGCGACCACGGCGTCGGGTAGGAGCTGCGCTCGATGTCCTCGATCGCATCGAGATCGCGGAGCTTCAGCTTGCGGACCTCGAGTGTCACGCCAGGCTCCGGTCGGCGTCGGGGACCCGCACGTAGAGAGGCTCCACCAGCTCCGCGGGGCCGAAGTCGCCGGCCAGGCCGGCGTGAAGGCTGGCCCGCGGAACGTGGAGCTCGCTGTCGTCCGGAGGCACGTCCGCGCCGGCCCCCTCGAACACCTCGCGATAGCGCACAGCCCCGTCTCCGACCAGAACCCGACCTTGTAACACAGTGTTACTAAGTCCTTCGGGCGGGATCGCTGCGGGCTCGCCGTCGACGAGCGTGAAGACCTCGCGCCGCCGGGCGTCGATCACCGGGAGAGCTCCCGGAGCGCCTGCCGCCAGCGCAGCGAGCGTGGACACTCCCGCCAGCGGGACCTCGAGCGCGAAGGCGAGCGCCCGGGCCGCGGAGAGACCCATCCGCAGGCTCGTGAAGCTACCCGGGCCGGTGCCGACGACGATCCCGCCCAGCGAGGTCGCCTGCGCACCGCCCTGGCGAAGGACGGCATCGACGTCCTCGAGCACGCGCGCGGGGATCGAGGTGTCCGCTCGGCAAGCGTCTCGCCGTCGTCGACGAGCGCGCTCGTCGCCACGCCGGTGGCCGTGTCGAACGCGAGGATCAGCACGGCTCCACCGAGATCGTCCTCCGGTCCTCACCCGCGTGGCTCAGGCGGACCCGAAACCGAGGGTCCGGCAGCGCACCTCCGGCAGCTTCCGGCCACTCGACGAAGCAAACAGCGCCGTCGAAATACGGCTCGAGGTCGCCCCATTCCGCCGGCGACACCCCTTCGAATCGATACAGATCGAGGTGAGACACGTCCACACGGCCACGGTAGCGATGGCCGACGGTGAAAGTCGGGCTTGTCACCGGCCCGTCGACGCCGAGCGCCCGGCAGGCGCCGCGGACGAAGGTCGTCTTCCCGGAGCCGAGCTCGCCCGAGACCGTGACGACGTCGCCGGGTCGCAGCTCGGCTGCCAGGCCGGCGGCGATGCGCTCGGTCTCCTCGGGCGAGGAGGAATCGTGCTCCATGGACGCGACTGCTAGAAGAGGCCCAGCTGAACAGCGGGCTCCGCCACGAGCACAGGCGCGGGCTCCGGCGGAGGCGTGTTGACGCGGCCGATCAGCTCCGGGAGCCGCCGGAAGTCCTCTTCGAGCACGTTGAGCATCGCCGGCGTGTAGAGCGCGGCTGCGGGGTGGTAGATCGGATAGAGCAGCACGCTGCGGCCGCCGAGCGTGACTTCCTGCTCCTGGCCGTGGACGCGCGTGATGCCGAGCTGCTTACCCGACAGGAGCTTGGTCGCGAAGTTGCCGAGCGTCGCGACCACCTTCGGCTCGATGAGCGCGACCTGCCGGAAGAGATGCCCCTCGCAGGCCTCGATCTCGTCGGGCTGAGGGTCGCGGTTCCCGGGGGGCCTGCACTTCAGAACATTTGCGATGTACACGTCGCCTCGCTCGAGCCCGATCCCCGCGAGCAGCTTGTCGAGCAGCTTCCCGGCCTGGCCGACGAACGGGAAGCCCTGCTTGTCCTCGTGGAAGCCGGGCGCCTCGCCGACGAACATCAGGTCGGCGTGGGGATCCCCCACGCCGAAGACGACCTGCGTCCGGCCTTCGGCGAGACGGCAGCGCGTGCAGGCCGAGACCTCGGCTCCATAGATGTCGAGGGCGCTATCCGCAGCCACAGCTTCCGCCGCAACATCCGCCCCCGGCTGACCTACCGCCGAAGCTCGGCTGCTCGGCGGTGCCGACCGCTGCGAACACGGAGAACTGCTTGCGCACGTTCGAGGCCTCGCAGTCCGGGCAATTCACTGCCTCGCCGTTCCGCACGAGCTCCTCGAAGTGCGACTCGCACTCCATGCACACGTACTCGTAGATCGGCATCGCCGCGGCAGTTTAGGCCGCGCTTCGGACACAACGCAAAAGAGAAACGGGGCCGACCTTCTGCGGCCAGAGGCCGGCCCCGTCCTTGTAGCCGCTGTGCGGCTAAGCCTTGACCTCCACGATCGCGGTCTCCGACTTCATGTAGTCGAGCCGGAAAGAGCCTATCGGCCAGTGGCAGTGCAGCTTGACCTGCGCTCCGACCGGGAACTTCGACAGGTCGAGCCCCGCCGGGAAGGCGCACGTGAACGTCGACGCGTCGGCGGCGGTGACCGTGAGGGAGCTGTCGCTCTTCGCAGTCAGCGTTCCGTACGCGTAGAGCTCCACCGAGCCGTCGGCACCGACGGTGTAGCGCTCCGAGCGCATGGACAGGAGCGTCCGGCTACTGGCGTCGACCCTGCAGACCAGCTTGACCTGCTCACCGACCGCGAAGTAGCTCAGGTTCAGGCTCTCCGGCGCGTTGCACCCGAAGTCCGAACCGTCAGCGCGGCGGACGACGACTGCCGGGCCGGAACGGCCCTGGAAGGTGCCGAGCACGTAGAGCTCGACGCGACCGTCCTCGTCGATCGAAGCGTTCTCGCCGTAGAGCGACCCGAAGATCCACTTGCCGGCCTCGAGACGGCACTGCATCTTGACCTTCTCGCCGAGGCGGAAGAGCGACAGGTCGACCGGCCTCCGCAACGAGCACGTGGCGAGAGTCGTGTCCTCGCGGCGCACGCCGATCGAGGTTGCGGACTTCGTGGTGAGCACGCCGTACTGCGACAGCTCGCCGGAGCCGTCGCCCGAGACGTAACCGCTCTCGGTCTTCAGCTTCGTCATGACGAGATCGCCGTCGCGGGACACACACAGGAGCGTCGCCTTCTCGCCGATCCGGAAGAACGCGAGGTCGAGCCCCGCCGGGATCGCGCACGACAGGGTCCCCTTCTCGCCGCGAACGCTCACGGAGAGCGGCGACTTGCCGACGAGGACGCCCTGCGCCTCGAACCTGCCGTCGTCCTTGTACTTGCCGTAGTCGTGGACGTCGCTCCGCCCCTTGCGGAACGTGAACGTGCCGTCCTCGCCCACGCCGACGAGCACCGACACCTGATCGCCGGCCTTGAACGGCGGGACGAGCTTGCCCTCGGGCACGTTGACGTGCACGAGGCCACGGTGAACGACGGCCATGTCGAAGCCGCCTTTCGACGCGTAGAGGAAGATCCCCTCGAGCTCGAGCAGGGACGCGTGGCCGACCTCGTCGACATCGTCCGCGTCGAGCTTTCCGTCGCCGACGTCTCCGTCCACCTTCGACCTTGTCGCCGGGGGTAAGACCCCGGCCGGGCGCGGCGGAGGATGTCGAGCGGCCCGTCATGCGGGCGGCGAAGACACTGTCTCCGGCAGAGAGGATCAGGCGCCGTGCACGTCGGTCATGCCGAACGACGATTCCACGGAAGCGAACCTGGGAGACGCGGCCCTGTCCCCTGATGGTCGCTGCGGCGTAAGTACCGTCCGGCAGCGTGCGCGCGTTGACCGCGACACGTTGCCCGACGCGCAGGCGCCTGAACTTGGAAGGTGCGCGCACGGTCCGAACCGACCCGCGCGTCACCGTGACGACAGCCTTGCGCTTCGCATCCTTCGCGACGATCACGCCGTTCCAGCGTGCCGCATCGGCCGTCCCGTTGAGCGCCGCGGCAATGACCAGCACGGCGGCGAGCACAAAGGCTCTCTTCATAAGTCTTTCTCTCCCTTACTCGCCCGGCGTGCCGCAGTGTTCCGCACGGGCCTGCTCCCCTTTTGCACTCTCCCTATCGGCAGTTCGGGGTAGGGCTATCTCCCTCGTTGTAGGTCACTCGATCGAGCTTGATCTAGAATGCGTTTGCCCGGTATCCGCTACGGAACTGGAGCTCAGAAAGTGAAAAGCGTGAATGTCGTCGGACGGGGCCGAGTCGGCTCCGCGATTGCCGCCCGCCTGACCGAGCGGGGCGTCGAGCTGCGCGAAGAAGGCGCAGAGCTCGTCCTGCTCTGCGTGCCGGACCGCGAGCTCGCGGGGGTCGCCGCCGAGATTGCGCCGGGCCCCTGGGTCGCGCATGTGAGCGGCGGCACACCGCTCTCGGCTCTCGACCCGCACGAGCGCCGCTTCGGATTGCACCCGCTGCAAACGTTCACGCGCGCGCGAGGAGCCGAGCAGCTCGACGGCGCCTACGCGGCGGTCAGCGCCGAAGGGCCCGAGGCGCTCGCTGCAGGTTTCGAGCTGGCCGGCACGCTGGGGCTCCAGCCCTTCGAGCTCGACGACTCGCTCCGTGCGCTCTACCACGCAGGCGCCGCCGTCGCCTCGAACTTTCTCGTCACGCTCTTCAGAGCCGCCGCGGAGCTCGTGGAGGCGGCCGGTGCGCCCCCCGAAGCGTTGCTTCCGCTCATGCGCCGCACGATCGAGAACGGCTTCGAGCTGACCGGGCCGATCGAGCGCGGCGACTGGGAGACCGTGGAGGCCCACCTGGCGGCGATCCGCGAATCCCATCCCGAGCTCGAGCCGATGTACCGGGCGCTCGCCGATCTGACCGCCGAGAAGGTCGCGCGATGAAGGTGGCCCGCACGATCGCCGAGCTCCGAGAGGTGCTTCCTGCCCGGCTCGATCGGACTGGTCCCGACCATGGGCGCCTACCACGAGGGTCACCTCTCGTTGTTCCGTGCGGCCCGTGAGGAGTGCGACGTCGTCGTCGTGAGCCTGTTCGTCAACCCCGCGCAGTTCGGGGCGGGCGAGGACCTGGACCGCTATCCGCGCGACGAGGAACGAGACCTGGCGCTGGCCGAGGAGGCCGGGGTCGACGTGGTGTTCGCACCGCCGGCCGAGGAGATCTACCCCGCCGGCTATCAGACGTGGGTCGACGTCGGGGAGCTCGGCGCCAGCCTCGAGGGCGCGCACCGCCCTGGACACTTTCGCGGTGTAGCAACCGTCTGCCTGAAGCTCTTCAACATCGTCCGTCCCGCGCGGGCGTACTTCGGCCAGAAGGACGCGCAGCAGGCCGCGGTCGTCAAGCGCCTCGTCGAGGACCTCAACCTCGACGTCCAGATCCGCGTGCTCCCGACGGTGCGCGACGACGACGGGCTCGCGCTCTCGTCTCGGAACGCATACCTCTCGCCGGCGGAGCGCGAGCAGGCTCTCGCCCTCCCCCGCGCCCTCGCCACGAAGGATCCCGACCGCGCGCGCGAGCTCCTGGAGGACCTCGACGTGGACTACGTCGAGCTCGCGCAGCTCGACGGGCAGGTCGTGCTGGCCGCGGCCGTCCACGTCGGCAAGACACGACTCATCGACAACGTCGTCATCGAAGGAGAGAACGAATGAGCACACCACCTCCCGGCAAGCTGGCCCTCCCCGAGCTCGGCGCGATGAAGCGCCGCGGCGAGAAGATCGTGATGGTCACCGCGTACGACGCACCCGGCGCGCGCTTCGCCGAGGATGCAGGCGTCGACGTGATCCTCGTCGGCGATACGGCGGCCATGGTCGTCCTCGGGCACGAAGGCACGACGGTGCCGGTGACGATGGACGAGATGCTGTTCCTGACGCGCGCGGTCGCGCGTGGCGCCCGGCGCCCGGTCGTGATCGGAGACATGCCCTTCGGCTCGTACCAGGTGTCCGACGAGGACGCGCTCCGGAACGCGATTCGGTTCGTCAAGGAAGCCGGGGCCGACGCGGTCAAGCTCGAGGGAGCCGGCCCGTCGCTCTCGCGGGTGCGGACGATCGTCGAGGCCGGGATCCCGGTGATGGGTCACGTCGGCCTGACGCCGCAGTCGGCGACGATGCTCGGCGGCTTCAAGACCCAGGGCAAGACGGCCGACGCCGCGCAGGCGCTCGTCGAAGGCGCACTCGCGCTGGAGGAGGCCGGGTGCTTCTCCGTCGTGCTCGAAGCGGTTCCCTCGCCGGTTGCCGCCGAGGTCACGAGCCGGCTCTCGGTGCCGACGATCGGCATCGGCGCAGGCCCGGACTGCGACGGCCAGGTGCTCGTCTACCACGACCTGCTCGGCCTCACCGAAGGCCACCTGCCGCGCTTCGTGAAGCGCTACGCCAACCTCTCGCGGGAGATCCGCGACGCAATCGAGGCGTATGCAGACGACGTGCGGGCCGGGACCTTCCCCGACGCGGAGCACGCGTACGCGATGGACGAGGAGGAGCGCGAGCGCTTCGAGCTCGAAAGCGCCTCGAACGAGTAGACCGCAAGTCCCGGCGCAGCCTGGCGTCTTTTCACGCGACCCCGGTGCAGCCCCAACCTCCGCTCCGGCCGGAGCCTCCCCGGCACCCTGTTCGCCTTCAGCGTCCTGATCGCGGACGACCATGACCTGTTCGCCGAGGCGCTGACCATGACCCTGCAGCTCGACGAGGGGCTGGAGGTCGTGGCCCGTGCCCGAGACGGCCGCGAGGCCATCGATCTGGCGTCGTTCCTTCAGCCCGACGTCGTGCTCATGGATCTGCACATGCCGGTGCTGAACGGGATCGAGGCGACGCGCGAGGTGAGGCGCGCCGCGCCGGGCTGTCGCGTCGTGATCGTGACGGCGTCGACCTCGGCAGACGACGAGCGCCGGGCGCGCGAGGCCGGAGCGAGCGCCTACGTGCGCAAGGGCGGTTTCGCAGCCGAGCTCTTCGACGCGATCTTCAACTCGGCTATCGAATCGCTTGGAGCCCGAGCAGCACAGCTACGAGAAGTGCCGCCAGTCCCGCCGCCAGCACCACGGTCGCGATGGCTCGCGCCGCGACCATCCGTGTACTGCGCGCGTTCCGATGACCAGCAGCGCGAACGACCAGACCCCGAACGCGAGGGCCAGGCCCTCGAAGACGGCGTCTCCCGCGCCCGAGTCGGCGCCTCCCGAGCGGAACACGTCGTCGCCGTAGACCGCAAGCCGAACCGGCCAGACGAACAGCAGCAGGAGCACGAGCGGCGCCGCGGCGTACGCGAGCACGTGCCGCGCACGGCGATAGCTGCCGTTGCTGCCGAGCAGGCTGCCGGCGACGAGCAGGAACACGCCCCCGAGCCAGTACACGATCAGTCCATAGATCGCTCCGCCGAGGAACGCCCAGACCGTGACCGAGAGGACGTCGAAGGTCGGATCGTCGGAGATGCCGGCCGGCGATCGTCGTCGACAGCACACCCGCCATCCCGGCCAGGAAGATGATCGCGAGGATCGGCTCCTGGCGCGCCTGGACGGCCTCGTTCGACTCGTCGCGCAGGGCCGTGAAGACGGCGGTCGGGCTCTGGAAGATTGCGAGGGTGCGCAGCCACCACTCGCGCTGCCTGGAGGGTGCCGGCTCGGCGGCCGCGTTCATGCGCGGAGCGTACTGTCTGCCCCGTGCCGCGCAGCGCGCTCATCGTCGTCGTCCCGGAAGCGGAGCCGCTCGTCCACGAGTGGCGGATGCGCTATGACAATGCAGACCTCGGCATCCCGGCGCACGTCACGCTGATCTTCCCGTTCGTCCCCGCGGACGAGATCGGCGAGGAGCTGGTCGATGAGCTACGCAAGCTGTTCGCCGAGCAGCCTGCCTTCGAGTTCACCCTGGCGCGCGTCGCGCGATTCTCCGGACGTCGCCTGGCTCGCGCCCGACCCCTCCGATCCGTTTCGCCGGCTCACCGATCTGATCTTTTCGCGCTACCCCGACTACCCGCCGTACGAGGGAATCCACGAAGAGGTCCTTCCGCACCTCACCGTGGCCATGGGCGACGCCGCTCTCCAGGACGAGGTCGAGGCGGCACTCACGCCGCACCTGCCGATCGGCGCCCACGCGGGCGAAGTGACGCTGCTCGTCGAAGACGAAGCAGGCAACTGGTCCGAGTCCGAGCGCTTCCCGCTCGGCTAGGCGGCGGCAGCTGCCTTCGAGGGCAGCAGCTCCCGCAGGTACTGCCCCGTGGCCGACTCCTCGACCTCGGCCAACTGCTCGGGAGTCCCGGTGGCGAGCACCTCGCCGCCCGCCTCGCCGCCCTCGGGCCCGAGATCGACGATCCAGTCGGCCTGCTTGATCACGTCGAGGTTGTGCTCGATGACCAGCACCGTGTTGCCGGCGTCGACGAGCCGCTGGAGGACGTCGAGCAGCTTCTCGATGTCGGCGAAGTGGAGGCCCGTCGTCGGCTCGTCGAGGATGTAGAGCGTCCGCCCGGTCGCGATCTTGGACAGCTCCGACGCGAGCTTCACGCGCTGCGCTTCGCCGCCGGAGAGGGTCGTCGCCGGCTGGCCGAGCTTGACGTAGTCGAGGCCCACGTCGTGCAGCGTCTGCAACCGGCGCCGCAGCTTCGGGATCTTCGAGAAGAAGCGCAGGGCCTCCTCGATCGACATCTCCAGCACATCGGCGATCGACTTCCCCTTGAACCGCACCTCGAGCGTCTCGCGGTTGTAGCGCCGGCCGTGACAGGTCTCGCACGGGACGTACACGTCGGGCAGGAAGTGCATCTCGATCTTGATCGTCCCGTCGCCCTTGCACGTCTCGCAGCGCCCGCCGCGAACGTTGAACGAGAACCGGCCCGGCTTGTACCCGCGCACCTTCGCCTCGGGCGTCAGCGAGTACAGCTCGCGGATGTGGTCGAAGAGCTTGGTGTACGTCGCGGGGTTCGACCTCGGCGTGCGCCCGATCGGCGACTGGTCGATGTCGATCACCTTGTCGAAGACCTCGATTCCCTCGACCGCCTCGTGCTCACCCGGCTTCACGCGCACGCGGTGCAGTTGGTTGGCCAGCGACTTGAAGACGATCTCGTTGACGAGCGTGGACTTGCCCGAGCCCGAGACGCCGGTGACGGTGATGAACTTGCCGACCGGAAACTCCACGTCGATGTTCTTCAGGTTGTGCTGCGAGGCCCCGCGCACCCAGAAGGAGCCGAGATCCTCGGTGCGCCGCTCGGGCACCGGGATCTCCCGCTCCCGCGCCAGGAACTGCCCCGTGACGGACTTCGGATTCTTCTCGACCTTGCGCGCCGTGCCCTCCGCGACCACGTAGCCACCGTGCTCGCCCGCACCCGGGCCCATGTCGACGAGCCAGTCCGCCGAGCGCATCATCTGCTCGTCGTGCTCGACGACGAGCACCGTGTTGCCGAGGTCGCGCAGCCGCTCGAGCGTCGTGATCAGCTTGCCGTTGTCGCGCTGGTGCAGGCCGATCGACGGCTCGTCCAGGATGTAGAGCACGCCCACGAGCTGCGAGCCGATCTGCGTCGCGAGCCGCAGCCGCTGGGCCTCGCCGCCCGAGAGCGTCCCCGAGGCGCGCTCGAGCTGCAGGTAGCCCACCCCGACGTCGTCGAGGAACGTCAGGCGCTCGCGGATCTCCTTGATGATGCGAACGCCCGATCAGCTGCTCGGTCTCGGTCAGCTCGCAGCTGGTCGAGGAACTCCAGCGCGCGCTTGACCGACATCTTCGTGAACTCGTGGATGTTCTTGTCGCCGACCGTGACCGCGAGCACCTCGGGCTTCAGCCGCGCTCCCCCGCACTGCGGGCAGGGACGGAGGCTCATGTACTCCTCGATCTTCTCCCGCTGCTGCGACGACTCCGTCTCGCGGTAGCGCCGCTCGAGGTTCGAGACGATGCCTTCGAACGCGAGCATGTACGAGCGCCGGCGGCCCATGCGGTTGCGGTAACGGACGTAGATCCGCTCGCCGTTCGTGCCGTAGAGGAACAGGTTCTGCTCGGTCCTCCGTCAGGTCCTGCCAGGGCTTGTCGAGGTCGAGCTCCCACTTGTCCGCGATCCCCTGGATGACCGCCTCGTAGAAGCTCGAGCTGCCCGTCGACCAGGGGACGAGCGCGCCCTCGCCGATCGACAGCGACGGGTCGGGGACGAGCATGTCGGGGTCGACCTCCTGCTGCGCGCCCAGGCCGTGGCAGCGCGGGCAGGCTCCGTGCGGCGAGTTGAACGAGAAGATGCGCGGCTGGAGCTCGGGCAGCGAGACACCGTGCTCGGGACACGCGAACCGCTCCGAGAACGTCAGCTCCTCGCCGTCGACGACGTCGATCACGACCAGGCCCTCGGCCAGCGAGATCGCGGTCTCGATCGACTGCGTGAGCCGCGTGCGCAGATCGGGCTTCATGACGAGCCGGTCGACGACGACTTCGATCGTGTGCTTGAACTTCTTGTCGAGGACGATCTCGTCCTCGAGCATCTTGAGCTCGCCGTCGACCTTCACGCGCGTGAACCCGTCGGCGCGGAGCTCCTCGAAGACGTCCTTGTACTCGCCCTTGCGGTCACGGACGACCGGGGCGTTGACCGTGAACTTCGTCCCCTCCGGAAGCCGCAGCACCTGGTCGACGATCGCGTCGATCGACTGGCCCGCGATCGGCCGCCCGCAGACCGGGCAGTGCGGCCGCCCCACGCGTGCGTACAGGAGGCGCAGGTAGTCGTAGATCTCGGTGACGGTGCCGACCGTCGAGCGCGGGTTGCGCGAGGTCGTCTTCTGGTCGATCGAGATCGCCGGCGAGAGCCCGTCGATCGAGTCGACGTCGGGCTTCTCCATCATCTGCAGGAACTGGCGCGCGTAGGCGGAGAGCGACTCCACGTAGCGCCGCTGGCCCTCGGCGTAGATCGTGTCGAATGCGAGCGACGACTTGCCCGAGCCGGAGAGCCCCGTGATGCAGATCAGCTTGTGCCGCGGCAGCGTGACGGTGATGTCCTTGAGGTTGTGCTCACGGGCACCGTGGACGATCAGCTCGTCTGACGCAGCCATAACCGACCCAGTTTAGCCAGCGGCATCGGTCGAACAAGTGTTCGGTTTGCTACGAAGCGAGGCGTTCGACGAGCCGGCAGACCTCTTTCGGCTCGGCGATGTTTCCGACCGCCAGCGGGCCGACGACGATCGTGCCGTAGCCGAGCAGCTGGCCGAGAAGAGACTGGTCGACCTCGACGGCGTCGACCGCCTGCAGGCGAACGGCCTTCGCCCGTCGATGCAGCGTGCCGTTGACCACGTAGACCTTCTCGGTCGTCACGACGAAACGCGTTCGCTCCCACATCCAGACCGCACGCAGGACGAGCAGTGCGGCGGCCGTGACCAGGAGCGCGCCGAGGCCCCCAGCGATCACGCCGGGGAGCTTGAAGAGCGCGATCCCGATCGCCAGTACGACCGCCGATCGCACCAGCGGTCGCACGAGCACGATTCCATGGCAACGCGCGGTCAGGAAGACCCGCTCGTCTTGCTCGGCGAGCATGGGAGCCGCTTCGCCGGGGCGAACAGAGGTTTCCTGCCGGCCCCTGGGCGGCGAAACTACCTCTGATGAGCGAAACAGCCCGCCGCGCGTTCGTCGCCAGCCTCGTCGTCGGCTCGGTCGTCGTGCTCGCCCTCGCGCTCTGGAAGCTGAAGCTCCTGATCGCCCTGCTCTTCTTCGCCTTCATCTCGCCGCGGCGATGCGCCCCGGAGTGGAGGCGCTGAACCGGCTGCGCATCCCACGCGTGGTCGGCGTCCTGATCCACTACGCAGTCCTGCTCGGGCTCGTCGGCTTGCTGCTCTGGCTCGTCGTCCCGCGCGCCATCGACCAGGTGCAAAGCGCCCTTGGCGAGGAGAACCTCCAGCAGCAGACGGCCGAGGCGACCGGCTGGAAGCGTGACGTGCTGGAAGGCGTCCAGCAGCGGCTGGAGGAACTGCCGTCCGCGCGCGAGCTCGTCGACCCTGCGGTCGAGGTGACGGTGATCGGCTTCGAGATCTTCATCGGCATCTTCTTCGTGCTCGCCTGCGCGGCGTACTGGATCTTCGAGCGTGAGCACGCGATCCGGCTGGTCACGTCGCTTCTCCCGCGGCCCCGTCGCAAGGTCGTGCGCGACACCTGGGACCTGATCGACGCGAAGCTGGGCGCATACGTTCGCGGCCAGGCCCTGCTGATCACGCTGGTCGCGACGACCCTCTCCGCTCGCCTTCTGGGCGATCGGCCTGCCCTTCTGGCTGCTCGTCGGCGTCTTCGCGGGCTTCGTCGAGATCGTGCCGGTGATCGGGCCGCTGTGGCGGGCGCGGTCGCAGTCGGCGTCGGATTCACCGAGTCGGTTCAGCTCGGCATCGCGGCCGGCGTCATCGTGCTCGTCGTCCGGCTGCTGGAGGACTACATCGTGATCCCCAAGGTGCTCGGCGAGGCAGTCGGGCTCTCCCCGCTGCTCGTCCTCGTGTCGGTGTTCGGCACAGCGGCCCTGTTCGGCGAAGGAGCGGTGCTGTTGGCGATTCCACTGGCCGCCGTGCTCGCGACGCTCGTCGACGTGATCGTCCTCGACAAGGATCCCGCCGAGGAAGAGGTGCCGACTGTGCTCTTCCCGGCGCAGGACGCGGAGTGAAGGCGCTCCAGGGCGCCAACCTCGCCGTTCGTTTCCTCGTCCTCGAGCTCGGCGCGCTGGCCATCGCCGCGTACTGGGGCTACGCGACCGGCGACGGCGTGCTGCGCTGGGTGCTCGCGATCGGAGCGCCGCTCCTGGTCGCCGCCGCCTGGGGCCTCTTCGTCTCGCCGAAGGCCAAGGTCGACCTTCCGCGCCCGGCGCGCTTCGCGATCGAGCTCACGATTCTCGGAGCCGCCGCCGTGGCTCTCGCCTCGACCGGCCAGGGGCTGCTCGCCGTCGCGTTCGCCGCGCTCGCGGTCCTCAGCGGCGCGCTGAACTACGCCTGAGTAAGTAACTAGGCCTTGCGCCAGCGGCCGAAAACGAGGCCGCCGAGGGTGAAGCCGAGGCCGAAAGTCCCGAGCGCGAAAGCGCCGACGGTGGCCGACTTGCGCGCACGAGAGAGACCTTCCCAGCGACCGAGCGCCTCCTCCTCTTCCATTGTCAGAGGCTCGCCGCGCCGCTTCTTGCGCATGGCGCCGCCCGCTCGCAGCCCGAGATAGAGGTCGTCGAAGATCTCGGTTGGCTCTTCCACCATGACCTGATTCTAGCTCGTGGTTCGGCGTCCACCGTTAGCCTCCTCTCCCCCATGGCCACGCGCGTGCTCCACATTTCGGACCTCCATGTGGGGACGCAAGAGGCTCCGACCGTCGAGAGCGCGCTCGAGAAGCTCATCGAACGGCTCGAGCCCGAGCTCGTGATCGCGAGCGGCGACCTCACGCATCGTGGCCGGCCGGAGCAGCACGCGGCGGCCGCGACGTTCCTGCGCTCGCTGGGCCTCGCCCGTGCTGGCGATCCCCGGAAATCACGACATTCCGTACACGTTCCCGGCGAGATTCACGCGCACGTTCGACGAGTTCGAGCGCCACTGGGAGACCACCGAGCCCGTCTTCAGCTCGGAGAGCCTGTACGTGATCGGGCTCAACTCGGTGCGCGCCTGGCGACACCAGTCGGGCGGAATCCGCGAGGAGCAGCTCCAGCGCGCCTCGAAGCTCCTCGCCGAGGCTCCTCCGGGCACGCTGCGCGTCGTCACCATGCATCACCAGATGATCGGCGCGCCCTGGCGGTCGCGAAAGAAGCCGGTCGCGCGGCGATCGCATGTCCTGGCCGCGCTCGTCGACGCCGGTGCGGAACTGATCCTGGGCGGCCACATCCACCAGGCCGCGGTGGCGGAGCGACACGAGTTCGAGGTCGACGCCGGGAGGGCTGAGAGGCGTGATCGTCTCCATCGCGCCCGGTCTCGGCCAGCCGCGCCCGAAACGCCGGGGAGAGGCACGCGGCCTCCACGTGTACGAGTGCGAGCCCGGCTCGATCCGCGTCGAGACGTACGTCTGGCGCGAGGACGACTGGGGGCTCACGGCGGTTCGCCGTTTCGGGCGAGGCCGCGAGCCCCTGGCCGTCGAGTCTGCGAGCTAGCTAGCTCAGTACCACTTGCCGCGGGCGAACCCGCCGAAGGCGATCAGCCCGATCAGGGCGACGATGATTCCGAGCCAAAGGCTCCAGACGAGGGCCACGACGATCCCGATGATCACGAGTAGCCCGCCAAGTCCAATTCCCATGCGTACTTCTCCTCTCTCTCGGGGGACGGGCTACGTTACAGCGGTCCTGCGGCCCGTCACTGCCCGGTAGATGAGGAGCAGGATGATCGAGCCGATGATCGCCGTCAGCCAGGTGCTGATGTCGAAGAACTCGTCGAGCGGATCGCCGCCGAAGAGCGCGGCAGGCGAGAAAGCCGCCGAGCAGAGCTCCGACGACACCGATGATCGTCGTGATGATGAAGCCACCCGGGTCGTCGCCCGGAATCAGCGCCTTGGCGATGATCCCGGCCAGTAGCCCGAGAATGATGAACGCGATGATGCCCATGTTCTTTTCTCCTTCTCTCCAGTTGCTTAGACACAAGGTCAGAGCGTCCGGCTTATACCCCGCTTGCTGGCCACCTCAAACGGGGCTGGGAAGAAATGCGCGCAGGCCGAAGCGCGGATGGGATCCGAGTCCCACCCGCGCTCTTGGCCTAGCTAGCCGCTAGTCGCGGTTCTACGTGGAGACGTCGACCCAGACCATCCGGTGATCTGAGGTCGGAAAGCCGCCTACGGGGCCCCAGCTCGGCGGCGTTGAAGACCCCGGTCAAGCGGAACAGCGGGTCGGACCGAAGCGGCCAGAAGACGGCGCTGTCCCTGATCTGGAGCGACCGCTCCGGCAGGACGTAGTCGGCGCGCAGGTTCCCGGGCGCGGCTGTCAGAGAAGTCGGCCGTGTCGAAGCGCGGGTCGCTTCGGTGGGTGGTGTTCGCACCGCCCTGCAGCAGGGCCGCCTCTGGAGCGCCCAGGCTCTCGGGCGCCGTGCGGGCATTCACGCGATTGTGGTCGAGCAGCAGTTGCGTCGAGCCCGGGATGCTGTCGCCGTCGAGCGGATCCGAGTTCTGGTCTCCCGCGATCACGAACCGCGCGCCGGGATGGAGCCCGCCGCGCCGGCCCTGATCGTCGTAGATGTAGTCCGCGCGATGCCCCGCCGAGATGTAGTCGGCCCAGAGCCGGATCTCGTCGTGGTTGCGCTTTCCGTTGAAATCGACCCCCGCCGGGAAGGGCGGCGGATCGTCGAACACCGGCGGCGTCGGATGGCTGACGAGGAAGTGCACGTCCCGGCCGGGCACGTCGATCGGGATGTCCCAGTGGCTCTTCGACGAGAGCCGGAAGATGTCCAGCTCGGCCGGGGAGTACCAATCGGCCGGAGCCGGTGTCCGCGGATCGTCCGGCAGCAGAGCACCGGGCATGTCCTCCCAGCGGAAGAGCTGGAAGGTCCGGACCTGGTCCGTGTGAATCGGATACTTCGAGTACACGACCATCCCGAACTGCCCCGGGAAGAACCCGAAGCCGAAGGCGTCGTTCGGTCCCCCGATCACGCCGTCGTTCGAGAAGTCCATGCCCGACGGGATGCCGGTGTTGGACGGCGCGATGAAGGCGTAGGGATAGTGGATCGGCGTGGCGCCGTTCTGCGACACCTCGAGGAAGTTGTCGCGGAAGAGGTCGACGGCGGCCGGCGCGTAGTCGAACTCGTTGATGAGCAGCACGTCGGGCCGGTTGCGCTGGATCACCTCGGCGACGTTTCGCGCCTGCCGGCGAAAGACGTCGTCCACTTCGGGGTGCGAAAGGTGATCGACGAGCTGGCCCGGGTTGCTGCGGTTCAGCGACGCGTTGAACGTCGCAAAGCGGACGTCGGGTCTTGGCGGATCGGCTTGCGCGGCCGGCGCGAGCGCCAGCACTGCTATCGCGGCAAGCAGGAGTCGTCTCATCGGATGTCTCCCCCTGTTCGATGACGGCTTACTGCGCGGCGATCATGACCGCAGCGAGAACCCTAAGGGGTCACCGTCCGGTGAAGAGGGCGTGACGGGGTGGTTTCGTACTCAGGCCGCGGGCTGTGCAGGCTGCGCGGCCTGCAGCTCGCGCCGCAGGTCCTTGATCTCGTCGCGCAGCTTGGCTGCGTACTCGAAGCGCAGCTCCTCGGCCGCCGCGAACATCTCCTCCTCGAGCGTGATGACGAGGCGCTCGATCTCCGTCGGGGACAGGCCCTCGACCTTCCGCTGGCCGCGGCGGCGCTTGCCGGGCACCGTGGGCGCCTCGAGCGAGAGGAACTCGGCGATGTCGGAGACGCCCTTCTGGATCGACGCCGGCGTGATGCCGTGCTCCTCGTTGTAGGCGAGCTGAATCGCGCGGCGGCGGTCGGTCTCGTCGAGCGCGCCCTTGATCGCCTCGGTCATCTTGTCGGCGTACATCAGCACCTTGCCGTTGATGTTTCGCGCTGCGCGGCCGATCGTCTGGATCAGCGCGGTCTTGCCGCGCAGGAAGCCCTCCTTGTCGGCGTCGAGGATCGCGATCAGGGACACCTCCGGCAGGTCGAGGCCCTCGCGCAGCAGGTTGACGCCGACGAGCACGTCGTAGTCGCCGAGCCGCAGCTCGCGGATGATCTGGATGCGGTCGAGCGTGTCGATCTCGGAGTGCAGGTAGCGCGCCTTCACGCCCGACTCGAGCAGGTAGTCCGTCAGATCCTCGGACATCTTCTTCGTCAGCGTGGTGACCAGCGTCGCGCTCACCGAGCTGCTCGCGGCGGCGGATCTCGTTCAGCAGGTCGTCGATCTGGTTCTTCGTCGCGCGCAGCTCGACCTCGGGATCGACGATCCCGGTCGGGCGGACCAGCTGCTCGGCGATCGTGTTCGAGTGCCGGAGCTCGAACGGGCCCGGCGTCGCGGACACGAACACCATCTGCGGCACCTTCTGCAGGAACTCGTCGAAGCGCAGCGGCCGGTTGTCGAGCGCCGAGGGCAGGCGGAAGCCGAAGTCGACGAGCGTCTGCTTGCGCGAGCGGTCGCCCTCGTACATGCCGCCGATCTGCGGGACCGTCTGGTGCGACTCGTCGATGAAGACGACGAAGTCGTTCGGGAAGTAGTCGAGCAGCGTGAACGGGTGCGTGCCGGGCGCGCGGCCTTCGAGGATCCGCGAGTAGTTCTCGATCCCGGAGCAGAAGCCGAGCTCCTTCATCATCTCGAGGTCGTACTCGGTGCGCTGGCGCAGCCGGTGCGCCTCCAGCATCTTGTTCTCGGTCTCCAGCTCCTTGACGCGCTCGTTGAGCTCGTGGCGGATCTCGTCGACCGCGCGCTCGATGGTCGGCTTCGACGTCACGTACTCGGTCGCGGGCCAGATGGCGACGTTGTCGAGCTTCGAGAGGATCTCGCCGGTCAGCGGGTCGAAATGCGAGATCGCCTCGACCTCGTCGCCGAAGAACGAGATGCGGTACGCGGTCTCCTGGTTCGCCGGCTGGATCTCGACGACGTCGCCCTTGACGCGGAAGCGTCCGCGGCCGAGGACCGAGTCGTTCCGCGAGTACTGGCTGTCGATCAGCTTGCGCAGGACGAGGTCGCGGTCGTGCTCCTCCCCGACCTCGAGGATCAGGACGCGCTCGCGCCACTCCTCCGGCGAGCCGAGGCCGTAGATGCACGAGACCGAGGCGACGACGATGACGTCGCGGCGCGTGAAGAGCGACGAGGTCGCGTTCAGCCGCAGCCGCGCGATGTCGTCGTTCTGCGACGAGTCCTTCTCGATGTAGAGGTCGGCCTGCGGGACGTACGCCTCGGGCTGGTAGTAGTCGTAGTACGAGACGAAGTACTCGACCGCGTTCTGCGGGAAGAACTCGCGGAACTCGTTGCAGAGCTGCGCGGCCAGGGTCTTGTTGTGCGCGATGACGAGCGCGGGCCGCTGGAGCTGCTCGATCGTCCAGGCCATGGTCGCCGTCTTGCCCGTGCCGGTGGCGCCGAGCATGGTCTGGAACTGGTCGCCGCGCTTGATGCTCGCCGTGAGCTCGGCGATCGCCTTCGGCTGGTCCGCCGTCGGCTGGTAGGCGTCATGTGTCTTGAACTCCGGCATTGGGGAAGAGCGTAGCCGTGGTGACGACTGCCTACCAGACGCCCTCCCTACGAGGCCTACGCGACGATCGCGGGCACCTTCCTGCGGCGGGCTCGCCGGTCGTCGGCGGCGCTCTCGCGCCGCTCCCCGCCGTGCCACCGCGCTCGACTTCGTCGTCGCTCGCGGCGGCGACGTTCAAGGCCTCGCGCACGCTCTCGCGAGAGACGGGTCGGCGAGCTTCGTGCGCGCAGCCCTTCGTCGAGGGCGATGCCGACGCACGGCGAGGACGAGCAGCCCGCCGGCGACGGGCTTCCAGCGCGCCATCGGCGAGCTCGTCACCTGCCCGCGGTGCCTCGGCACCTGGAGCGCGGCCGCGCTCGCTTCGACCCAGATGCTGTCGCCGCGGTTCGGGCGGCTGCTCACCTGGTCGCTCGGCGCCTCCGCGGCAAACGACTTCCTGCAGGCCGGCTTTGCGGCTCTGTGCGCGAAGGCGAACGAGCTGGAAGACGAGGCTCCGTAGCGCGCCTGGCGCGGAACGCGGCGATCGCTGCGCCGGTCATCGTCACCGTCTGAATCGCGGCGCACAGCCCGAACACGACCTCGACGCTGAAGGCGTCCAGCAGCGGGCCGGCTCCCAGGAGCCCGATCGGCGTCACCAGGGCGAACGAGGTCATCACGACCGCCATGACGTTGGCACGGATGGCCGGAGGAGCCCGGAGGGTCAAGATCGCATGGATGCTCGGGTTGACGAGCCCGTTCGCCAGGCCGGAGAGCATGAGGGTGGCCGAGACGAGCGACGCGGGAAGCTCCAGCACGAGCAGCCAGAGCGGCAGCGCCTGACCCAGGATGCCGAGGCCGATCAGCCGCAGCCCGTCCGTCCGGTCGAGCAATCGAAACGCGACGATGTTGCCGACGATCGCGCCCACGCCGAAGGACGCGAACAGCCACCCGGCGACCCGGGGATCCGAGTCGTAGCGCTGGATGGTGAGAACCGGCAGCGCGATGAAGATCGCCATCCACGCGGCGTCGCCGATCGTGAAGACCGGCATCCACCAGCGAAGCAGCGGATCGCGCAGGACGAACCGGATGCCCGCGCGGGAGCCTTGTTCCTCGCCCGGTACCGGGACGCGACGGCCCGCAGGGACGAATACGGCCACGAGCCCGACGGCCACGAGGTACGTGGCGGCATCGACCATCAGCACGCTCGAGGCCCCGATGACCCCGATCAGGACACCGGCGAGCACCGGCCCGAGCAGCATCGTGATGCGAGAGGCGCTCTGCGAGAGGGTCTGCATCTTGGTCACGATGCGCTCGTCCTCGCCGAGGATCTCGGGGACGATCACCTTCTGCGCGGCGAAGTACGGGGCGCTGAGCATGCCGATCGCCGCGGCCGCGGCCAGCAGTGCGGGGAACGAGAGCGCGCCCGTCCAGTGGAGAATCGGGATGACGGCCATGGTCGGGGCGCGGAGGGCGTCGCAAACCAGCATCGTCTTGCGAGCGCCGAGCCGATTCACGAGGTTGCCGCTCTGGATCCCGAAGGCCGCCAGGCCGACCGCCTCCGCCCCCATGACGACGCCCGTCCGGGTCGCCGAGCCGGTCGTCGTGAGGACGAACCAGGGCAAGGCGAGCCAGGTCATTTGCGCACCGGTGACCGAAATCACCTGCGCGGCAAGTAGCGCCCTGATGGGCCGGCTGTTCAGCATGTTCGTTTGGGGTTGCGCCCTAGGCGGAGGCGCGGCGGACACGAATGTCGCCGCTCATTGCGGTAGCGCGGACCTCGACCAGCGGGCCCTCTCCGCTCGGGGCCGAATCGCCGACCTCGAGCTCCGAGCTGGTCTCGCCGCTCATCGAGCGGGCGTCGATCCAGAGCTTGGAGCCGGGCTTGACGCCGACGCTGATGTCACCCGAGGCCGTCTGCAAAGTCACTTCGCCAGAGGCGACGCTGCCGATCTCCTGATCCCCTGAGGCGGTCTGCACCTTCAGCGAGCCGCCGGCTGCGCCGATCTCGATGTCGCCGGAGGCCGACCGGACTTTGCCGTTCCCGCCGAGGCGGCCGATCTCGACGTCGCCTGACGCGGTGTTCGCCTGCGCCTCGCCCTCGATCTCCTCGAAGGTCACGTCGCCCGACGCGGAGTTGACGTCGACCTTGCCGTAGCGTCCGCGCCCTTCGACGTCGGCGGACGCGCTGGAGATCTCGACGCTGGCCCCGTGCGGTGCGCGGATCCTCACGTCGATGCCCTTGCTGTTGAGGCGGAACAGGCGGAAGCCGGCACGCGGGTGGGTCTCGACAACGAGCTCGTGCCCGTCGCCGCGCTCGCGCAGCTCGACGCGCGCTTCCTTGACGTCGTCGGGCGGCCCGTTCAGCTCGACCTCGGTCATGGCGCCGTCGACCGTGTCGAGCTCGATCGATCCCGACGCCGACTCGACCCTGATCCGGAGCGGCCCCGGCGTCTCGAAGGTTTCGTGCCTCATCGACGCCTCCGCGGCCTCGGCGTGCGAGGCGGACGGGGATCTTCGCGGACTTCTATGTGACCGAAAAGCGATGGGTAGAACGTCATCGTCGTTCTCCTCCCTCTAGCCCTGGGCGAAGCCCTGGAGCCGGTTGCCTGGACGCCGGCTGGGCGGCGCAGTGCTTCGTGAAAGCGCGCGCACGAGCCAGCTGTTGACGGAGATGCCCTCGCGGGCAGCGGCGACCTCGATGCTGGCCTTCAGCCCTTCGGGCAGGCGCAGCGTGATGCGCGACGTGAGGCCGTCGTCCGGCGCGGGCTCGGGCTCTGCCTCTGTCTCGCCCACGTAGACGAGCGCGGGATCCTGGCCCGAAAGCCTGACCTCGACGTGCCCCGAAGGCAGTTGCCCACTGACCTCGAGAGCCGCTTCGCCGAGCACGTCGAGCAGCCGAAGTCCGGCCGAGCCGCGGATCGCGTGGATCAGCCGCTCGGCTGCGGCAGCCGTCTGCTCGTCACCGACAGCCGCGACTGCGGCGAGGTCGGATTCGAGCCCGGCGAGAAAGCGTGCCATCTCCATGGCGTCACTAATGACATCACTATTGATGTCTGTCAAGTGTCTGTATGACATCGGCCACGAAAGCGTCTAGATCAGCCAAAGTTCCGTCGTTGACGAAGGCGAAGTCGGCTCGGCCCGTCTTCACGTCGTCCGACAGGAGGCGCTCCTCACGGTCGTCGAGACGTTCGCCGGCCCGCTCGGCGCGCAACTCGGCCGGCGCGGTGATCACGACCACGGCGTCGAAGCGGTCCTCCGAGCCGGTCTCGTACAGGAGCGGCACCTCGTTGACGGCGAGCGCCGGGGGATCAGGAAGCGCCGCCAGCTCTTGTCGCCAGGCTTCGGTGCGGGCCATCACCTTGGGGTGCAGGAGGCGTTCGAGCCAGGCGAGCTCGCCGCGGTCGGCGAAGACGATGGCGCCCAGCGCGGCGCGGATGACCTCGTCGCCGTCGAAGATGCCGTCGCCGTAGCGCTCCCGCAACGCTGCGCGCACGTCCTCGTCTCGGTACAGCTCGTGAACGACCTCGTCACTCGAGATCGTCGCTGCGCCGTGGCGCGCGAACGCGGCGAGCGCCTCGCTCTTGCCGGCTCCGATGCCGCCGGTGATCGCGACCGCCAGCGGTCGCGCCATTGCTACTGCTGCTCTTCGGCCTCGGGCGGAGGCTCGGGAGCGCCGCCGTCGGAGTCGCCCGGGCCCTGGTGCTCGGGTGCGACCGCGTCGGCCTCGATGCTGTGATCCGTCTGCTCGGCCGGAACCTCGGGCTCGGCGGCCGGGATCTCGGCGCGGGCTCCCCTTCTGGCTCCGAACTGGCTTCGGGCTCCGGCGTCGCCTCGGCGGCTGCTTCCGTTGCCGGCTCCTCCGCCAGTTCCTCGGCAGTTGCCTCTTCCCCGCTCCGCGCCTCGGCAGTTGCCTCGTCCGCGCTTCCCGTCTCGGAGAAGACGTCGTCCGAGAGATCGATCTGCGGTGGCGCGGGAGTCTCGAGCGGCTGGCCGTCGGCGCGCGGCTGCACCTCGTCGGCGTCCTCGACGCGCTTCAGGGAGAGCGAGAGTCGCCGGCGATCAGCGTCGACCTCGATGATCTTCACGTTGACGACATCGCCCTGCGAGACGACCTCGCGCGGGTTCTCGACGTGGTGCTGCGCGAGCTCGGAGATGTGCACGAGGCCCTCGACTCCCGGGAGGATCTCGACGAAGGCGCCGAACGTGACGACCTTGGTCACCTTGCCCTGGACGACGTCGTCCTCGTTGTACGCCTCGACCACCTGCTGCCACGGGTCGGACTGGGTCTGCTTGAGACCGAGTGAGATCCGCTGGCGCTCGCGGTCGATGTCGAGCACCTTGACCTGCACGTCCTGTCCGATCTCGAGCACCTCGGACGGATGGTTGACGTGGCTCCACGAGAGCTCGGAGATGTGGATGAGGCCGTCCATGCCGTCGAGGTCGACGAACGCGCCGAAGTCGACGATGTTCGAGATCTGGCCTTCGACGACGTCTCCGGGCGAGAGCCGGTCGAGAATCGCCTGCCGCATCTCCTTGCGCTCGTCCTCGAGCACCGCGCGGCGCGAGAGGACGACGTTGTTGCGGGAGCGGTTCAGCTCGATCACCTTGCAGCGCAGCTCCTGACCCAGGAACTCGTCGAGATCCTGGACGCGGCGGATGTCGACGAGCGAGGCGGGCAGGAAGCCGCGGACGCCGAGGTCGAGGATCAGCCCGCCCTTGACGACCTCGATCACCTTGCCGTTGACGGGCTCCCCACTCTCGGCGGCGCCCTCGATCGCCTTCCACGCGAGCTCGAAGCGCGCTCGCTTCTTGGAGAGGATCAGGCGGCCGTCGGCGTCCTCCTTCGTGAGGACGAGCGCGTCGATCTCGTCCCCGAGCTTGACCTCGTCCTCGGGGTTGACCGAGCGGCGGATCGACAGCTCCGAGACCGGGATGACGCCTTCCGACTTGTAACCGATATCGACCAGCACTTCGTCCTTGTCCACGCGGACGACCTGGCCGTGCACGACCTCTCCCTCGTTGATCTCGGGGAAGGTGGCGTCGTAGTTCGGGATCTGCTCGCCGTCCGGGCCGGTGGTCCAGACGTCGGCGTCAGTGAGAATGCCCGTTGCCGGGCTCTTGTCTACCGTCTCGTTAGTCATAAAAGCCGGCGGAGTATATCTGCGGTTACCTGGGTGGTCCGAAGCGCCGCAAGAAGCCGCGCACGGCGTCGAGGTACTCGTCCTGGGCCTCGACGAGGCTCATATGGCCGACGCCGGGGATGACGACGAGCTCGCTCCCGCCGATTCCTTCATGTAGGACGCGTGCAGACCGCGGTCGTCGTCGTGCGGTCCTTCTCGCCCACGACCACGAGTGTGGGCTTCTCCACGCGGCCCAGGTCGGGCGTGAAGTCGAAGTCGCCGTAACCCGCGTTGGCGAAGTGGCGGAGCACGTCGGGCGTGCCGATCGTCTCGTCGCCGTAGCCCGGTGGCGGATCGCCGGCGAAGTGGAACGGCATCTGAACACGCAGCAGCTCCTTCAGCTCCTCCTCGGTCTCGACCGTCTTCTCCTGCTCCCAGCTGGCGGCGATCGGCACACCGGCCTCCCCCATGGCCTCGAGTGACGCGTCGACGTCGGCCAGCACCTTCTCGCTCGAGTCGCCGCCGCCGGAGATGACATAGGCGGTCGCGGTGCCGAGATTGACCGCATGCCAGGTCGTGACGATCGCGCCGAAGGAGTGGCCGAGGACCGCGTACTCGCTCGAGGCCAAGCGCCTCAGCGAGCAGATCGATGTCGCGCGCGAAGACCTCGAGCGTCAGCGTGGCCGGGTCGACGCGCTCGCTGCGCCCCTGCCCGCGCTGATCGACGTAGAGCACGCGGAAGTCCTCGGCCAACGGGTCCAGATACGGCCGGAACATCGTGTGATCCATGCCCGGCCCTCCGTGCAGGACGATCAGCGGAAAGCCGCTACCGAGCTCCTGGACGAAGAGCGAGCCGCCGTCGGAGAGCTCGACGTTCACTTCGCTTCGTGCCAGTCGTCGCCGACGCCGACGTCGACGGCAAGTGGCGGGTCGAGCTCGAACGCGCCGACCATCTCCTCGCGCACGAGCTCCTTCACCGCGGACACCTCGGCGTCCGGAACCTCGAGCAGCAGCTCGTCGTGCACCTGCAGAACGAGCCGAGCGCCTCTCCCTTCCTCGCGGAGCCGCTTGTGGATCCGCACCATCGCCACCTTGATGATGTCGGCGTTCGAGCCCTGCATGACGAAGTTGACGGCGAGGCGCTCTCCCAGCGAGCGCGTCTGCCGGTTCGAGGCGCGGAGCTCCTGCACGGGCCGCCGCCGCCCCAGCAGGCTCGTTGCGTAGCCGTCTCGCGCGGACTGCTCGATCGTCCGCCGGATGAAGTCCTGCACGTGCGGGAAGCGGGCGAGGTAGGCGTCGATGTACTCCTGCGCCTGCTCGCGTGGGATCTCGAGATTCTCGGAGAGGCCGAACGCCGAGATCCCGTAGACGATCCCGAAGTTGATCATCTTCGCCACCGAGCGCTCGCCGGTCGTCAGCGTGGCCGGATCCTTGCCGAGGACTTCCGCGGCGGTTGCCGTGTGGATGTCCTCACCTCGCGCGAACGCCTCGCGCAGCTTCGGCTCGCCCGAGACGTGCGCCAGGATCCTGAGCTCGATCTGCGAGTAGTCGGCCGAAAGCAGCTTGTGGCCAGGCTCGGCGATGAACGCTGAGCGGATCTCGCGACCCAGTTCGGTGCGGATCGGGATCGCCTGCAGGTTCGGGTTCGTCGTCGAGAGCCGCCCCGTCGCAGCGACCGCCTGGTTGATGGTCGTGTGCAGCCGCCCGTCGACCTCCGAGATCAGCGTCGGCAACGGGCCGAGGTAGGTGTTCACGAGCTTGGAGTACTCGCGCCACTCCTCGATGACGGGGACGATCTCGTGCTCGCTGCGGATCGAGCGCAGGACTCGCGTGTCGGTCGAGAAGCCCGTCTTGCCCTTGCGGCCCGGCGTGAGCTCGAGCTTCTCGAAGAGGATGCGCCCCACCTGCTGGGTCGAGCCGAGCATGAACTCCTCGCCGGCGAGCTCGTAGGCCCGCGCTTCGAGCTCCTCGACCCGCTCGCGCAGGCGGGCCGTGATCTCGCCCATCCGGTACTCGTCGATCTTGACGCCGGCCTCTTCCATGGCCGCCAGCACGGGCGAGAGCGGGAGCTCGACCTCGCGGTAGAGCTGCTCCATCTCGCGCTCGCGGACGCGCTCGAGGAGCGGCCCGGCGAGGCGCGAGGTGGCGGCGGCGTGGCGGACGAGCGCGTCGGTTTCCTCCTCCGTGGCCGGGTCGGGCTGCAGCTCGAGCCCGTACTCGCGCGCGAGATCGTCCAGTGGATACTCGGGCCGCGACGGCTCGATGAGGTACGCGAGGAGCAGCGTGTCCTCCCGAGCGGGGACTCGGTGCGCCTTGGCGTCGTGGACGAGGAACGGCCCGTCGAGGCGCTCGGGCCGCGGAGACACGACCACTTCCGCCGAGTTCGCCAGCGCGATTCGGTCCGAATCCCCTGCAAACGCCACTACTTCTGATCCTTGTAACAGACTGTTACTTAGTTCTTCGCGCCAGGGAATCGTCGTCGTGTCGAGCTTCATCGGCGCGGCGGGGACTGCGGCATCGAGCTCGTCGACCCGCCCCAGGAGGTTCCGGAACTCGAAGCGCCGGAACATCTCCTTGAGCTCCGAGCGATCGGGCGGCGCCAGCACGAGCTGCGTCACGTCGCAGTCGAGCTCGAGATCGCGGCGCATGGTCGCCAGCTCCTTCGACTGCCTGGCCTGATCCGCGTTCTCGGTCACGTTCTTGCGCCGCGCGGGTGTGAGGTCCTCGGCGTGCTCGATGACGTCCTCCACGGAGCCGTACTGCGCGATCAGCTGGCCGGCGGTCTTGTCGCCGATCCCGGGGATCCCGGGGATGTTGTCGGAGGTGTCGCCCTTGAGGCCGATGAAGTCGGGAATCTGCTCCGGCTTGATTCCGTACCGCGCCTCGACCCGCTCCGGTGTGTAGACGTGGACGTCCGAGACGCCGCGCGGGGTCATCATCAGCGTCACGTTGTCGGAGACGAGCTGGAAGGCGTCTCGATCCGTGGAGACGACGGTCGTCTTGATGCCGGCCTCGTCGGCCTGGGTCGCGAGCGTGGCGATGACGTCGTCCGCCTCCCAGCCCTCGAACTCGAGGTTGCGGTAGCCGAAGGCCTCGACGATCGGGCGGAAGTACGGGAACTGCTCCCGCAGCAGGTCGGGCATCGGCTTTCGTTCGGACTTGTAGTCCTCGGAGATCGCGGCGCGATGGACGGCATGCGTGTCCCAGGCGACCGCGACACCCTTCGGCTTGTAGTCCGAGAGCAGCTTGAAGAGCATGTTCGTGAAGCCGAGCAGTGCGTTCGTCGAGAAGCCGTCGCTCGTCGCCAGCTCCTCGGGGAGCGCGAAGAAGGCGCGGTACGCGAGGTTGTTGCCGTCGACGAGGAACAGCTCGGAGTCGCGCGCTGGCGCATCGTCGACCTGCAGCTCGGCGCCGGTGAGCGTTTTTGGCATGCGCCTCGGAGGCTATCGTCCTGCGGCTGTGCCGAAGCTGGACATTCAGCCCTTCGCGGACGAGCACCTCGAGGCCGCCGCCGCCCTGCTGGCCGAGCGCCATCGCGCACACCGCGAGGCGGAGCCGCTCCTGCCCGACGTCACCGATTTCCGGGCTCACGTCGAGGATGAGTGGCGGGCAGACGGCGCTTCCGGCTGGTTCGCGCTAGCCGAGGGTGAGCCGGCCGGCTACCTGATCGGGTCGCCACGCGGAGAGCTGTGGGGCGAAGGGAACGTCTGGGTCGGGCTCGCCGGCCACGCCGTCCGCGAGCCGGAGGTCGTTCGCGATCTCTACCAGGCGGCCGCGGAGACCTGGGTCGACCAGGGCCTCCGGCAGCACTACGCGCTCGTGCCGACGAACGATCCGGCGCTCGTCGACGCGTGGTTTCGGCTTTCGTTCGGCGCCCAGCACGCGCAGGGAATCCAGGAGGTGCCGGACGTGCCGGCGCAATCCCAGGGCTCACGGTTCGGCGCGCCACTCTGGAGGACGCCGAGACGGCGGCCCGGATCGACCTGCTGCTGGCCGAGTACCAGGCCCGGTCGCCTGTGTTCGGCGGGGGCACGCAGCAGAGCAGGGACGAGCTCATGACCGAGTACGCCGAGAGCTTCGGAAACGAGGACGAAGGAATCCTCGTGGTCGAGCGCGACGGCGCGCCGGTGGGACTGCTGACGGTCGCCGATGTCACGCTCTCGGGGATGCACACAGGGCTTTCGCGGCCGGACCGAGCGGCCATCCTCGGCTTCGCAACGACGCTGCCCGAGGTTCGCGGCACCGGCGCCGGCCTCGCGCTGACCAACGCCTGCTTCGACTGGGCCCGCGAGCACGGCTACGAGACGATCGTCGTCGACTGGCGGGAGACGAACCTGCTCTCGTCGCGGTTCTGGCCGGCCCGCGGGTTCCGCCGGACCTTCCAGCGGCTCTACCGGTCGATCCCATGAACGTCCGGCCGGCCGAGCCGCGAGACGCCGACGCGGTCCTCGCGTTGATGGAGGGTCTGACGAGGCCCGCCGTCGCGGACGACCCGGAGCCGCAGCGCGAGGTCTTCCTGGCCCACCTCGAGCATGAGGACGCGATGATCTTCGTCGCCGAGCTGGACGGCCAGATCGCGGGCGCAGTCAGCCTCTGGATCCAGCCGCGGCTGAACTGGACGACCCCGCAGGCCTGGATCCCCGACCTGTACGTCGATCCGCAGTTCCGGCGGCGCGGCGCCGCCCGCGCTCTGCTGGACGCCTGCGCCGACGAGGCTCGCAGGCGCGGCTGCCACGTGCTCGCCCTCGAGTCCGGACATCATCGTGCGGAAGCCCACCGGCTCTACGAGTCGTACGGATTCGACCATTTCGCGCGCGCATACGCAATGAAGCTGTAGTGCGCGTCCCAGTCCTCTCCGGCTCGCGCATGGCGGTCGTCGATGCGGGCGAGAACGCCGTCGTGCTGGCGCCGCCTCCGCCGGTCGAGCCGATCGCAGACATCGCCGCCGCGGTCCGAGACGCGCTGCGCTTTCCGCTCGCCGGCTCGCCGCTGGAGGCGCTCGTTCCGCGAGGCGGAAGGGCGACGATCGTCGTCGAACCACCGGGCCTCCCCATCCCGGGGTCGCCGAGCGATCCACGTCGCATCGCGATCGCCGCGACCATGGACGAGCTCCGTCGCGCCGGGATCCCGCTCGAACAGCAGACCCTCCTCGTCGCGGGAGGGCTCGCGCGCCGCCCCGGCCAGCGCGAGCTCCAGGAGCTCGTCCCGCCCGAGTTCGCCAGGCGGTTTCACGGAGTCGTCCAGGTACACGACGCCGAGCACCCCGACCTCGTCGATCTCGGCGAAGTGGGCAGCGTGCCGCTTCGCGTCCATCCCGCTCTGGTCAAGACCGACCTGGTGGTCACGGTCACCGCCGCCGAAACGGTTCTGAACGGTGGGCCTGCTGCGCTCCTCGCCGCCTCGGGCCCGGAGGCGCTGCGCGCCGCAGACGCCTATTCGCTCCTCGAGACGGCCGCTTCGCGCGGCTGGCGAACTCGCGGTCGAGCTGGAGCAGGCCCTCGCCCGTCGGGTTCCTGTGATCGGGGTCTCGCTGACGCTCAACACACCGGTCCTGAGCGGCCTGCTCCAGGGTTACCCCTTCGACCCGGAGGCGGTGAGCCGCATCGCCCGTTCCCCGCTGACAGGCGTGTTCAGCCGGCTTCCGGGGATCGTGCGACACCGCGTCCTGCGCAACCTGCCGAGCGAGCTCTCGGCCTTTGCGGTCTATTCAGGGCCGCCGGCTGTCGCGCACGCAGAGGCGCTTCTGCGTGCCGTCGAATCGAAGGCCGCCCGGCTCGAGGGCCGGCTGGACGCGATCTTCGTCGGAGTCCCGCACACGACGCCCTCACCTCCCGCGCGAGGCGCCGAACCCTGCGCTCGTCGCCTACCTCGCGCTCGGACATGCCCTGCGGCTCTGGCGCGACGGGTTCCCGCTCGTCGAGGGCGGCACGGTGATCCTGCTCAACCGCTTCACGCGTCGTTTTCCGCATCCGACGCAGCAGCCGTACCGCGTCCTCTTCCAGGCGCTGTCCGTCGGAGCGCGCGAGCCCGAGGACATGGCGCAGGCGGAAGCCGCCTCCGTTGACGGATGCGCGGGCGATTGCGGCGTACCGCGACGGACGCGCGTGCCACCCGCTCCTCCCGTTCGCCGAGTGGGCCGCCTGCCAGCCGGCGCTCGGCCGGCTCGGCCATGTGCTCGTCGCGGGCTGCCGCGACTCGTTGGCGGCCCGACGCCTCGGGCTCGTGCCGACCCACGGGATCGGAGCGGCAATGGAAATGGCCCGAGGCCGCGCCGGGGGCGAGCCCCGCATCGGCGTGCTGCTCTCGCCTCCGTACTTCCCGCTGCGGGTGTCCGACAGCGACTAGTCCGGTGCCTGGCACCGGACATGGCGTTTCGGCCTAGTCGACGCCGAGGTAGGTCTTCTGGACCTGCTCGTTCTGGCGAAGCGCCTTGGCGTCGTCCGCGAGCACGATCGTGCCCGTCTCCATGACGTAGCCACGGTCGGCGGTGTCGAGCGCCGCCAGGGCGTTCTGCTCGACGAGCAGGATCGGCGTGCCCTGCTCGTTGATCTCCCGCACGATCTCGAAGATCTTCTCGACGAAGATCGGCGCGAGGCCCATCGAGGGCTCGTCGAGCAGGAGCAGCTTCGGCCTCGCCATCAGCGCGCGGCCGATCGCGCACATCTGTTGCTCGCCGCCCGACAGCGTGCCCGCCCGCTGGTTCTTGCGCTCGGCGAGTCGCGGGAAGAGCGAGAAGACGCGATCCATGTCCTCGCGTTGCCCGGCCCGGTCCGAGCGCTGGAAGGCGCCCATCTGCAGGTTCTCGAGCACGCTCATGCGCGGGAAGAGCCGGCGGCCCTCCGGCGACTGGCTGATGCCCATCTTGACCACGTTGTGCGGGGCCTCGTCCGTGATCTCCTTGCCCTGGAAGACGATCGATCCCTCGCGCGGATGGTTCAGACCCGTTGATCGAGCGCAGGGTCGTCGACTTCCCGGCGCCGTTCGATCCGATCAGGGTCACGACCTCGCCCTCGCGAACCTCGATCGAGATCCCCTTCAGCGCCTCGATCGCGCCGTAGTAGGTGTGCACGTCCTTCAGCTCGAGGATCAGCTTCCCCGGCTCGGAGCTCATGCCGCTCCTTCCACAGCCGCGCTGCCGAGGTACGCCTCGATCACCTTGGGGTCCTTCTGCACTTCCTGCGGAGTGCCCTCGGCGATCTTCTCGCCGTAGTCGAGCACCGTCACGCGGTCGGAGACGCCCATCACGACGCGCATGTCGTGCTCGATGAGCAGGACGGTCAGCCCTTCCTCCGTAGCGGAGCCGGGCGACGAAGTCGGTGAAGGCCGCGGTCTCCTGCGGGTTCATCCCCGCCGTCGGCTCGTCCAGGAGGATCAGCTTCGGCTGGGTCGCAAGGGCGCGCGCGACCTCGAGGCGGCGCTGGTCCCCGTAGGAGAGATTGCGGGCGAACTCTGGTCCCGCCCCTTGAGGCCGGAGAACTCGAGCAGCTCCCGGGCCCGCTTTCGCGCCTCCCGCTCCTCCCGCTTGACCTTGGGGGTGTGGAGGACGCTCCCGAGGATCCCGCTCTTCAGCCGCGAGTGCATGCCGACAAGCGTGTTCTCGAGAGCGGTCATGTTGTGGAAGAGGCGGATGTTCTGGAAGGTGCGGCCGATGCCGCGCTGCGTGATCGCGTGCGGCGGCTTCGCCGGTGACGTCCTCGCCGCTCAGCACGATGCGCCCGGCGGTCGGCTTGTAGACGCCCGTGAGCATGTTGAAGAACGTCGTCTTGCCCGCTCCGTTCGGGCCGATCAGGCTCACGATCGCCTGCTCCGGGATCTCGAAGTCGACGTCGTTGACCGCGAGGAGGCCCCCGAACTCCTTCCGCAGCCCTCGACTATCAGCAGGTCTGCCATTACTTCGTCACGTCGTAGAGCGGCTCGTCGTGGACGCCTTCCTCGAACTCGGCCTTCCGCCTCGCACTGGGGATCAGTCCCTCAGGCTTGAAGAGCATCACGAGCACGAGGATCACGCCGAAGATCCCGAACTGGTAGAGCGGCACGTCGATCGGCTCGTCGAAGACCTGTACCCACTCGGCGCTCCCGTCGAGAACCGCTCGTTGATCCAGGCACCGATGTTGCCCAGGCCCTCCTGGTTCAGGTACGCCAGGAAGCCACCGCCGACGATCACGCCCCAGATGTTGCCCATGCCTCCGAGGATGACCATGCACAGGATGAAGACCGAGATGTTGAAGTAGAAGTCCGCGGGGAACGTCCCGCTCTTGAAGCTCGCGTAGTAGGCGCCGGCGATGCCGCCGAAGAACGCTCCCGCCGCGTACGCCCAGGTCTTCGTTCGCATCAGCGGGACGCCCATCGCTGCGGCCGCGGTCTCGTCTTCCCGGATCGCGATCCACGCGCGGCCGAGCCGCGAGTCCCGGAGCCGCATCGAGCAGAAGGCCGTGAAGAGGACGAGGCCGAGCGCCGTCCAGAAGTAGAGCTCGAGGCTGCTGTCGAACAGCCAGAAGTGCGTTGTCGCCCGGCGCCAGGTACGACTCGGGCAGGCCGAGGGCGTTCTCGAGCGTCGTGCCGAATCCCGGCGGGTCGATCGGGTTGATCCCCTGCGGCCCGTTCGTGAGGTTGAACCCTGTGTTGAAGAGGTTGTCGCCGTTGAGCGCGATCTGGGGCATGATCTCGCCGAAGCCGAGGGTGACGATCGCCAGGTAGTCGCCGCGAAGTCGCAGCGTCGGCAGGCCGATCAGCACGCCGATGAACGCGGTGAAGATCGCCGCGACGATCAGGACGATCCAGATCGAGACGTGGATCCCGCCGGAGCTCTCGTTCACGCCCACCGCGCCGAAATGGAAGCTCTTGATGCTCTCCGAGAAGTGCGGCGATGCGAACCAGGCCGCCGTGTAGGCGCCCATCGCGTAGAAGGCGACGTAGCCGAGATCGAGCAGGCCCGCGTAGCCGACGACGATGTTCAGCCCGAGCGCCATCATGATGAAGATCAGCATCGTGACTGCGGTGTCGACGCTCGGGAACGCTGCCGAAGATCGGAATCTCGAACAGGTTCGGCTGGTAGAAGGGATAGAGGACGGCGAGGACGATCACGGTCCCGGTCACCACGTACTTCCCGAACGGGACTCGGTCCCAGGCCGGGATGTAGAGGGCGAGGCCGATCAGGGCGAACATGACGAGTGACAGGGTCGCGCCGGAGAGCACGGTGATGACGAACGAAGGCCGACGGCGGCGGCGATCAGCCCCTTGACGAGGCGCGGCCGGCTCTCGCGGACGAACGCCTCCCGATCGAACGTCAGGTTCGGGCGCCGCATGAGCTAAGCGCCTTCCGGCGTGCGCTCGCCGAGCAGGCCCTCGGGGCGGACGACGAGGATCACGATCAGGATCGCGAAGATGATCGACGTCGTCCAGTCGCTCCCGGGCGTTACCCAGCCGAGCCCGTTGTTGAACGACTCGATCAGGCCGATGATGAGAGCGCCGAGCACCGCCCCGGGGAGGTTGCCGATCCCGCCGAGAACGGCGGCGGTGAACGCGATCAGACCCACTCGGAAGCCGGTCGTGAAATGCACGTTCGTCGTGTAGAGGGCGAAGAGCAGGCCCGCCGCCCCCGCGAGGGCGCCCGCGATGAAGAAGGTGAAGGAGATCGTCTGGTTGACGTTGATCCCCATCATCGCGGCCGCGTCGCGATCCTGGGCGGTCGCCCGCATCGCCTTCCCCGGCCGCGTCCGCTGCACGAGCCAGATCAGCGCGAGCAGCACCGGAACCGTGAAGGCGATGACGATGAACCTGTTCCACGTGTAGGCCACGCCGCCGATCGAGAAGATCTCGCCGCGGGGAAGAATCGAGTCGACTGAGGTCGGCCGGGCCCCCTTCCAGACGAGGCCGATGTTCTGGAGGATGAACGACATCCCGATCGCGGTGATCAGCGGAGCCAGCCGCGGGGCATTGCGCAGGCGCTTGTAGGCGACCAACTCGATCGTCGTGTTGATCCCGGCGCAGAACGCCATCGTGATCAGCAGCATGGCGATGATCCCGCCCCAGAGCACGAAACCGCTCTCGCCCTGGAGCCCGAAGCCCGTCGTCATCGTGGCGACGAGCATCGCTCCGAGCATGAACACGTCGCCGTGCGCGAAATTGATCAGCTCGAGGATTCCGTAGACGAGCGAGTAGCCGAGCGCGATCAGCCCGTACACCGCACCGTTCGTGACGCCGATCAGAAGGAGGTTGTAGAACTCGGACGGCGTCTTGACCAGATTGACGAGCAGCCAAACGAGGATGAGCGCGACGAAGATCACCCCGATGATGGACGTCGGGTTCGGGCGGTAGCCCGTCGGAACCCTGATGCGCGCCGCTTCAGTTGCCATCAGCTGTTAGACGGCGCTGGGGGAGGACATTCGCCCTCCCCCAGCTGTTCGTCCTGTCTTTGCTCGCTAGCCCTTCACGAAACTGAGCTCGGGCGTGATCGTCTTCACGAACGTCTCCTTCTGACCCTTGATCTGGTAGACGGAGACGATTCCGAGCGTGGTATCGCCGTTCTCGTCGATCTTGAAGTCACCGAGGACCCCGCCCGTGACGTCCCGGTTGAAGAGCCTCTCCGCGACTGATGCGCGAGTCCCGTCGGAGTCTTCGATCGAGTCGAGCAGGACCGACGGCGGCCTGCGCGGCGTAGGCGGTGTACGGGTTCGGCGCCTTGCCGTTCTCGGCCGTGAACTCGTCGACGAAGGTCTTTCCTTCGCCCTTGAGCTGATCGGCCGGGATGCCCGGCTGCGTGATGTACATGCCCTCGGACGCTTCACCTGCGCCTTCGATGGTCGCCGAGATCGGCGTCCAGCCGTCGGGGCCGAGGATCTGCACGTCCGGGCCGACGCCGGCCCGCAGGTCCTTGATCAGCTTGCCGCCGTTGTTGCACACGATGCCGCCGAGGAAGATTCCGTCGGCGCCGGACGACTTGACCTTGCTGGCGATGGCGTCGTAGCTCGTGGCGTTCTTGTCCCACGCCACCGGGGCGCCGGGCACCGTCTCGATGCCGAGCTTCTTCGCGTAGCGGACGAACAGGTTCGCGACGCCGTTGCCGTAGGTCTCCTTGTCGGTGAGCACGTAGATCTTCTTCAGGCCCAGCGACTTGGCGAGCTCCGCGGCCGCAGCGCCCTGGAACTGGTCGTTCCAGACGACGCGTGCGTAGTTGCGCGTCCCGGTCGGGTAGTAGTTGTCCGGCTCGCCGGCCTCCGTGCCCGGCCCGCTGATGGTGAGGCCCGGATACGTGTTCGCGGGGCTGACCATCGCCAGCGGCCCGTCCGGGGCCCGGTTCGCGACCGGGATCTCGAGCTTCGCGCAGCCCGAGTTGAAGGTTCCCACCACACCGATGACGCTCTCGTTGTTCGCGTATGAACGAGCGTTCGACGAGCATTTCGCCGAGTCCCAGCTTCCGGCCTGCGCCGTCGAGTCGTCACAGGACTGGTACCCGATCGTGTAGTCGCCGGCCTTGTAATCCTGCTTCTTGAGGACGAACTCGATGGCGTCTGCCATCTCGGTCGTCAGCGAGCGGTTGGCGCCCTGAAGCGGAAGATCCGATGCGATCAGGAATTCGGGGTCGGTGTCGCCCTTCCTGATCGGTCCGCACGAGGCGGAGGGAAGCGCCGTCGCGCCGCCGCCGCCGTCGCCGTCGTCATCGCCACCGCACCCCGCAGCCGCAAATGCGAGGACTCCGATGACTCCTGCTAGCACTACAAAGAATCCCGATTTTCTCACCTGCACAATCCTCCTCCGTCACCAATGGCCATGGTCGGCGGAATCGAGGCTTCCGCCTACGAGCCGACAAGTATCAGGTGAACCAGCCCTCGCTTGCAACTCTGAGGCGGCGGCTACGATGGGCCGCGCGCCGAAGTGGCGGAATTGGCAGACGCGCCGGACTCAAAATCCGGTGGGGGAAACCCCGTGTGGGTTCAAGTCCCACCTTCGGCACTCTGCGCGCTTGAAAGACTCCACTTAAATGGCGGAGCGCCTTGGAATTTTGACCGGCGGTGGGGATTGCCCCGGGCTGAACGCGGTGATTCGTGCGGTCGCACGCCGCTCGCTGGACCGCGGGTCCGAGGTGGTCGCCGTCCGCGAGGGCTGGCGAGGTCTCCTGGAAGGGAAGTTCGAGCCGCTCGGCCCCCGCGAGATCTCCGGGATCCTGCCGCGCGGCGGGACGATCATCGGGACGTCGCGGACGAACCCCTACAAGATCGAGGGCGGCGTCGACCGAGTCCTCGCCAATTTCGAGGAGCAGAGGCTCGACGCGCTGGTCGCGATCGGCGGCGAAGACACGCTCGGGGTAGCGACACGCCTGCACGCCGAGCACGACTTCCCCGTGGTCGGCGTGCCGAAGACGATCGACAACGACCTGTCGGCGACCGACTACACATTCGGCTTCGACACCGCCGTCTTCATCTGCACCGAGGCGATCGACCGTTTGCACACGACGGCCGAGAGCCACAACCGCGTGATGGTCGTCGAGGTCATGGGTCGCCACACGGGCTGGATCGCCGTCATGAGCGGGATCGCCGGAGGCGCGGACGTGATCCTCATCCCGGAGCAGCCGATCACCGTCGAGCGCGCCTGCAAGGAGCTCGAACGGCGCCACGAGCGAGGCAAGGACTTCTCGATCGTCGTCGTCAGCGAGGGGTACGAGCTGACCTACGAGTCGGGAGAGCGGCGCCAGGTGGCGCAGGAGCTCGCCACGGACGAGTTCGGGCATGTGCGACTCGGAGGTGTCGGGCACGCGCTGGCAGCGGACATCGAGGAGCGGACGGGCTACGAGACGCGGGTCACCGTGCTCGGACACGTGCAGCGCGGCGGCAGCCCGACGCCGCGCGACCGGATCCTCGCCACCCGCTACGGCCTCAAGGCCGCGGATCTCGTCCACGAGCGCAAGTTCGGGCGCATGGCCGCCCTCCACGGCGACGCGATGGTCGACGTCTCGCTCGCGGAGGCGACGAAGGAGCTCAAGCTCGTGCCCGCCGAGTGGTACGAGACGGCCAAGGCGTTCTTCGGCTAGTCTGACGAACAGCAGCGCGTCGGTCGGCGCGAAGTCGTCCGTCAGGAGCGGAACGTCGCGCGTCGGGACGAGCTTTGTGTGCCGATCGCGGATCGCCTTCGTCAGGTCGGCGGCCTTGGGCGTGCCGTGTCCGGAGCTCGCGCCACCGATCGAGCAGGACGTCCTCACCCGGCGACGCCCCGTCGCCGGCGACGACGATCAGATTCCGCAGCACGTCGTCCTCGGAGTCTTCCTGGTCGCGGACCGGGTGGACCGCCACCGTCGGGAACACGGCGCGGTACGTCTTGTACATCGCGCGGAAGAGCTGCGAGCCGTCGCCGGAGAGCTGGCCGATCAGATTGGCGGCGATCACTCCTCCGGGCACTAGCCGCGAGCGGGCGAGCTCGAGGAACTCGATCGTCGTCAGGTGGAACGGCAGGGAGTCCGAGAAGTACGCGTCGATCACGATCGCGTCCCAGCGTTCGTCGTGTTGCTGCAGATAGCGCCGGCCGTCCTCGACCGTCACGCGCACGCGGGGGCTCCTCGGCAACTCGAAGTAGCGATACGCCACGTCGCGCACGACCGGGTCGAGCTCGACGACCTGCTGGTCGACTGCGGGGAAGTCGCGCCACATCCGCTTCTGGAGCGACCCGCCTCCGAGCCCGATGAACAGGATCTTCCTCGTGCCCGGCTTGTAGGCGAGCGGGAGTTGCAGGTAGTCGGTGTACTGGTATCTGGTGCGAAACGGGTTGTCGAGGTACATCCCGCTCTGAAAGGAGCTGTCGAAGCGCAGGTGCCTCGCCTCGCCGTCGTCGACCACGGACAGGCCGTGGTAACGCGTGTTCTTCGAGTAGACGAGCTCGAACCCCTCGCCCGGGGGAACCACCTCCTGGCGCTCGCCGCGCTCACGGAAAAGCGGCGACCAGTTCTGGGCGGCCGCTCCGGTGAGTCGCCCGCCTTCGTCCGGCGCCAGGGAAACGGTCGCCGCGACCGAGGCGGCGACGAGCGCCGCGACCGCCACCCCGGGCAACAACATGCGCTCGCCGAGCGCGACGAGCCCGGCCGCGACGAAGAGACCTGTCGCCAGCATCCCGAGCAGCTGGTTCGTGCCCACCTCGGGGATCAGGAAGAAGGCCGTGGCGAAGGTGCCGGCGATGCTGCCCGCGGTGGAGATCGCGAACAGGCGTCCTGCTGTCTTCCCCAGGCTCGTCAGCGACCGCGCACGTAGCCGAACGGCGATCGGCGTCGCCGTGGCCAGGATCACGCTCGGCAAGCCGAAGAGGATCACGGCCGCGACGAGCGGGTTCCAGCGCGGGCCCGAGATCCCACTCGACGACGGCCTCGAGCACGCGCGTCGTCCACGACCGGGATGAGGAGCGTCATGCCGCCACCCAGCGCCAGGACGCCGAGCAGCAGCTGCGGCGCGGGATAGCGGTCCGCGAGAACGCCTCCGACCCAGTACCCGATCGACAGCCCCGCGAGGACGACGCCGATCAACGCACCCCAGACGAAGATCGAGTTGCCGAAGAAGGGCGCCAGCACGCGGCTGGCGACGAGCTCGAGCCCGAGCAGCACCGCGCCGGACAGGAACACGGCCGCACTGATCCCGATTGCCGAGCTCTCCAGCCGGAAGCGAGCCACTACGCCGCGACCTCGACGAGCGGGAAGGAGCGGTGGCTCCTCGGGGGCACGAGGAAGTTCTGGCGATGCGTCGTCCGCAGCACCGAGTTGAAGCCCTGCCCGCGGGCCCTGGGCTCGAGCCCGATCTTGGTGCCGTCGGGCAGCACGCCGTCCATCGCGAGCCGGTTGCGGTGAAAGTCGTCGCTGGACGGGTTGAAGACCACGAAATGCAGGCCGGGGGCGGGCCCTTCGGCCATCCCGTCGCGCCGGGGACGGGAGCTCCAGAAGAACGGGTTGTCGAGCGTGTTGAAGTCGGCGCGCTGCGGGACGGCGGTGCCCTTGCGGTAGAGCGTCCCGTCTGCGCCCATGACGTCCGCCTGCAGGCGGGAGGTGGACTGCATCGACGAGCTGTGTCCAATTGCGCCGAAGCGCCGGAAGTCGCTCGCCACGTCACCCGGCGAGGCAGCCTTCTCGGGCGGCTGCGGAACCGTCTTCGTCCCCGGCTCGACGGCCAGGCGGGGCCGGAACGTGGTGTCCACGCGCTCGGTGAAGTCGAAGTTCAGGTACCAGGCCTCGAGATTCTCGAAGACGTGCGAGAGGTGCATGTGCGTGCCGCCGTGGAAGTACGACCCGGGGCCGAGGTCGACGAGGCCGAGCGTCTCGAAGTTGACGATGCGCGGCGGTCCGAGCGCGTGCCTCTGGGTGGACGTGAAGCCGAGGAAGAGCTCGGACCCGTCCGGGATCAGATCGGCCCCCGGCACCCCGGCGGCGGTGGCCAGCTGCTTCGGCAGGCCCGGGCCGCCGTCGAAGCCCCCGCCTGCGAACCCCTTGCGGATGCTCGTCATCTCCAGCACGCCGTCCATCGCGTCGAAGATCGCCGTCGCGCCCTCCTGAATGTGATCGAGGTTGTCGCTCCGCAGCAGGAAGGCGACGTCGTTCTCCTCGAGCACTACGTCGTCGGGATCGCTCGGGAAGCGAATCGAGTCCAGCAGGGCACGGCGGGGCCGGCCGGAGGCGGAGGCGCGGCGGTCGACCGGCAGGTAGCGCTCTGCTGCGCCCGCCACGTGCCGACGGAAGTACGGAAGCCCCCAGGCCGCGGTGACCGCCAGGCCGTCGGGTGTCCCCGGATGCTTGTCCTCGAGGTGCCGCAGGACGCGCTCGAGCGCGGCCTGCTCCTGCAACCCCGGCCTCGAGCTGACAGTCGCCGTGACGATCTCGTGGTGCAGGGTCGGCACGACGATCTCGACTCCGTTGTCGTCGGCGATCCGCAGGCCGTCGAGCAGGTGCTGCTCCGGCGCACGGCCCTCGCCGAAATGGCGGGTCGGCGCTTCGGTCAGGCGGTCGACGAGCTCGTAGACCCCGGCAGCTCCGAGCGCTGCCGCCGCGGTGCCGCCGACGCAGCAGCTCGCGCCGCGTCAGGCGCACGGTCAGGCCGTCGGCCCGACGCGAACGAGGCCGCGCATCATGCGGTCGAGGTTTGCGACCACCTGGCGGTACGTAGTCGGCTTCGCGACGTGCTGGCTGACCGTGTAGATCGACCCGCGCTCCCGCCAGAGGTACAGGACGTGCCACTGATCGACACCCTGGTTGACGGTGTACGGAGTAACCCGTGAAACGCCCTACTCGGTGCGGGGGCTGCGGGTCGCTGAAGCACGGGATGTCGCGGTGGCGCACCTTCCCGGCGACCACCTGGGTGTCCTCACAGCGCGGGATCACGGTGCGGCCCGGATAGGCACGGAAGTTGACGTGGACGTCCTGCGACGGCGGCTCGTGCCACAGGAAGCTGGCAAGCCAGCTGCGATCGGGCTTGACCGACACGCCGTTCTTCGTCGGCCCCTTCATGTCCCCGTCGAGCGGGCTCGGCATCCAGGTCGGGCAATAGACGGCGGCCTTGACGCGGTTGGCGAGTTGCTGCCATCCCGGCCTCCAGGCAGCAGGGCACACACGGGGAGTCGGTGCGGCCTTCACGGCCGGCGTCGCGTCGTCGTCGGCGCAGGCCGTCAGGCCCGCCGGAACGGTCAGCGCAAGCGCTGCGAGCACGACGATTCTCCGCCCGATCACGAGGTCTTTATAGCCGGAAAACCTCAACCCAGGGCCCGCCGAACCGCCCGTCGGGCCGAACCTGGAACACCCGATTGCCCTCACGCCGGGCCTCCTGAACGAAGTCCGTCTCGCGGGGTAGTGAGTGCGCGCGGCCAGCACGCGGTCCTCGACGGCGCCGGTCAGGACGAGGAAGCGGACCCCTTCGGCGCGCAGCCGGTCGACGTCCCGATTCGGGTCGAAAGGCTCGCCCGGCCGCGGCAGGAGGAGATGGACGACGCGATACCCGGCCAGTTCGGGAGTCGAGGGGTCGACCGCGATTCGTGCGCCCTCCGGCACGTTCTCGACGATCCAGCGGTGCGCGGCGATGCGGGCGTCGGTCTTCGTCAGGTCGCGCGTCTCCCGGACCGACCACGTCAGCGGCACGGCGAGCAGGAGCAGCGTCACCGGCGCGACGGAGCGCAAGCGGCCTGCGAGCGCGCCGAGAGCCGGGATCAGCGGGAGCACGTAGCGGTCGAAGTGCGCGTCGATGGTCATCAGCTGCGCGAAGTACACGAGGCAGAACACCGCGAGGACGAGATCCGCGCGGGTGCGATGGACGAGCGCCAGGACCAGCCCGATCGCAGCGACCACGAGCACGGGCCCGAGCGCGTCCCAGAGGAGCTCGACGAATGCGATCGGCGCCGCCGGGTCGTTCTCGAAGCCGAGCCAGCCCTCGCGGGCCGCGCGCTGCACGCGGGCCGCATCGCTCATCGCGTCCCCGAACCTCAGGATCACGTACGGGCTCGTCACGGCGAAGGCGACGAGCGCAAGGGCACCTGCGATCGCGAGCCGACGCCATCTCCCCCACGCAGCAGCGACCAGTGGAGCGAGGAGGATCAAGCCCGGATACTTCGCGCTCGCCGCGAGCCCGACCGCGATGCCGGCCAGCTCGATGCGGCCCACGACCATCAACGCGAGCGCGACCGTGACGCCGAGGGTCAAGGGCACATCGGTGACGGCCATGCGCGAGTAGGCGACGTGCGTGGTCGCGACCGCGGTCGCGGCGGCAGCGACGAAGCCGGCCAGCGTTCCGTAGGCCTTCCACCCGAGCCACCAGGCGGCCGCGATTCCCGCAGCTCCGAGCGCAACCATGACGACACGGGCCGTGAGGTACGACGGCTCGTCGTGCCAGGCCTGGAACGGGGCGAGGACGTACATGACGAGCGTCGGGTAGTCGAACCAACCCGGATCGGCCCCGGCGCCGTGCGTCATCGCCCAGGCACGCGGGACGATGTTCCGCTCGTCGGGGTTCAGGAGCGGGAACGGCAGGCCGTAGCGGACGCCCACCAGGCGCAGCGCAATCGCACCGGCGAGCAGGGCGACGAGCGCGAGCCACGGGCCGCCCCACCGGCTCTCGCCGAAGTCAGACCTCCGGAGGCGCCGCACTGACGAGGCCCGCGATGTCGCGGGTGCCGACGATCACGGCGTCCACCCCGGCGCGTTCGAGCTCGGCGACCTCGTCCCGAGTCGTCACGCGGAGGTCCGCGATCGCAAGCTTTCCGGCCGGCACGTCCTCGAGGAGGTCGAGCACCCGCTCGAGCGCCTCCTCGCCCTCGCGGTCGTTGCCCGGCGAGAGGAGAAAGATCTCCGGATCGAGCCGCTCGAGCGCGGTCTCGAGCTCGTCCGCCTCTGTGACGTTGACGACGCACTCGAGGCCTCGTTCGCCGAGCTCGGCGTAGCGACGCTCCATCTCACCGTCTTCGTCTGCGTCGAGGTCTGCGGCGTCGATGACGCACCCGTCCGCCTGGCCGACAGCAGCTCCTCCCGGAGCCTGCCAGATGATCGGCAACCCGGTTGCTTCGCGGACGCCGGCCACCTCAGCCGTCACGAGGAGGCTCTCCGCCCCGTCCGCCTCGGCGGCGCGCGCGGAGTCGAGATCTTCGATGGGAGCGATCAGCGAGATCCCGTCGCCCTCGGAGATCGCCTGGCTCAGGCGGCGGTGACTCGTCATCAGCTCGCCCATGCTAACCGCGAGCCGGCCGGAAACGACGGACGCTCAAACCCCGATCGGGTGCCAGACGGTCTTGAGCTCGAGGAACGAGGCGATCTCCCACGGGCTCTCCGCGTCGGGACGGCCGCGCACGACCCGCTTCACGTTGTCGGCAGCGAGGCGCTCGAGCTCCTCGCTCTGGCCGTCGGCTCCTCCGATGTCGAGTGCGTTCACGTCCATGTGGCCGGCAAGTACCGGCGCCAGCTCGTCGCGATTGCCCGTGAGCACGTTGACCACGCCTCCGGGGACGTCCGAGGTCGCCAGCACCTCGGCCAGCTCGACAGCCGCCAGGGGCGAGGTTTCCGAGGCCAGGACGACAGTCGCGTTCCCGCCGACGATGGCTGGGGCGACCCGGGAGACGAAGCCCGGCGAGCGGAGGTTCGTCCGGCGCGACGACGCCGACGACTCCGGTCGGCTCGGGGATCGTGAAGTTGAAGTAGGGGCCGGCGACAGGGTTCGACGAGCCGAGGATCTGGCCCAGCTTGTCGGCCCAGCCCGCGTACCAGACGAAGCGATCGATGGCGCGGTCGACCTCCTTCGGCACCCGAGCAGAGCTCGGCGAACTCGGAGCGCCGCGCCTCCATCATCTCCGCGATGCGGTACAGCACCTGCCCGCGGTTGTAGGCCGTCATGCCGGCCCACTTGGGGAACGCGCCGCGCGCGGCGCGGACGGCGTCGCGCACGTCCTTCCGCGAGGCGCGGGCGACGTTCGCGCCCTGGGCCTCGTAGGTGCGCCCCGACTCGGAGCGCGGGAACTCGCCGCCGACGTAGAGCTTGTACGTCTTCTTGACCGGGAGCCGGCTCATTCGAAGTCCAGGTAGGGCTCGAGCCCGTGTCGCCCGCCCTCGCGGCCGAAGCCGGACTCCTTGTACCCGCCGAACGGCGACGCGGGGTCGAAGCGGTTGTACGTGTTCGCCCAGATCACGCCGGCGCGGAGCTTCTGCGCCATGGCGAGAATTCGCGAGCCCTTCTCGGTCCAGACGCCGGCGGAGAGGCCGTAGGGCGTGTTGTTCGCCTTTTCGACCGCCTCGTCGGGCGTGCGGAAGGTGAGCACCGAGAGCACCGGGCCGAAGATCTCCTCCTGCGCGATGCGGTAGCTCTGCGCGACGTTGGTGAAGACCGTCGGCACGAACCAGTAGCCCTTCTCGGGCAGGCGGCAGGGCGGCTGATAGATCTCCGCGCCCTCCTCCTCGCCCGCGGCGACGAGCTCGGCGATCTTGTCCAGCTGCTGGCGCGAGTTGATGGCGCCGACGTCCGTGTTCTTGTCGAGCGGGTCGCCGACCCGGAGCGTGGCCAGCCGCCGCTTCAGCTTCTCGACCACCGGCTCGTAGATCGATTCCTGGACGAGCAGGCGCGACCCCGCGCAGCAGACGTGGCCCTGGTTGAAGTAGATGCCGTTGACGATGCCCTCGACGGCCTGGTCGAGCGCCGCGTCGTCGAAGATGATGTTGGCCGCCTTCCCGCCGAGCTCGAGGGTGAGGCGCTTGCCCGTGCCCGCCAGCTCGCGCTGGATCGCCTTGCCGACGTCGGTCGAGCCGGTGAACGCGATCTTGTCCACGCCGGGGTGCTTGACGATCTCGGCCCCGGCGCGGCCGTCGCCGGTGACGATGTTGACGACCCCGGGCGGGAGCTCAGCCTGCCGGAGGACGTCGCAGAAGTGGAGCGCGGACAGCGGGGTCGTCTCCGCCGGCTTGAGGACGACCGTGTTCCCTGCTGCGAGCGCGGGGGCGATCTTCCACGCCAGCATGAGCAGCGGGAAGTTCCACGGGATGATCTGGCCGGCGACGCCGAGAGGCCGCGGCTTGCGATTCGGGAACGCGTATTCCAGCTTGTCCGCCCAGCCTGCGTAATAGAAGAAGTGCGCCGCCGCGAGCGGCAGGTCGACGTCACGGGACTCGCGAATCGGCTTGCCGCCGTTCAGCGATTCGAGGACGGCGAACTCGCGCGAGCGCTCCTGCAGGATGCGGGCGATCCTGAAGAGGTACTTGGCGCGCTCCGACGGCGAGATCGTCGACCAGCCGTTCTCGAAAGCGTCGCGCGCCGCCTTGACGGCGAGGTTGATCTCCTCGGGAGTCGCCTGGCCGACGTTTGCCAGCGGCTCTTCGGTCGAGGGGTCGATCGTCTCGTAGGTCTCCTTCGGCTCGAGCCAGTCGCCTCCGATGAAGAGCCCGTAGCGGTCTCTGAGCTGAACGAGGTCGCGCGCCTCCGGAGCCGGCGCGTACTCCCAGGAGGAGGGAACCGGCGCGCGATCCTGTTTGCGCTCTAGGTCGGTCACGGCTCTCGGCGGCGGGGCGCCCTGTTCCCACCGCCCACCCCCCACCCAAAGGGTGGGGTCGAGGGTAGCCCCGCAAATCTCGGGCGATGGTGTCGGATGTGTGCCAAATCAGTCAACGGTGAAGTAGTCCGGGCTCTGGTAGCGCCCCGTCTTCTGCTTGCGGATCTGCATCAGCACGTCGTTCAGGAGCGTCGAGGCGCCGAGACGATAGAGATCCGGTGTCAGCCATTCCGTTCCCAGCGTCTCGTGCAGCTGGACGAGGTACTGGACGGCCTGCTTGGCCTGGCGAATTCCGCCTGCCGCTTTCATCCCCACGCGCCGGCCCGTCTCCTCGTGGACGTCGCGGATGGCCTCGAGCATGCACAGGGTCACCGGGAGCGTCGCCGACGACGGCAGCTTCCCGGTCGACGTCTTGATGAAGTCGGCCCCCGCCGCCATCGCCAGCAGGCTGGCGCGCCGAACGTTGTCGTAGGTGCCGAGCTCGCCCGTCTCGAGGATGACCTTCAGATGCGTCTCGCCGATCGCTTCCTTCACCTGGACGATCTCGTCGTACACCTTGGCGTAGCGGCCCGAGAGGAACGCTCCGCGGTCGATGACCATGTCGATCTCGTCCGCGCCGAGCTCGACCGCGTCTCGCGCCTCGCCGACCTTGATGTGGGTGGGGCTCTGCCCCGACGGGAACGCCGTCGCGACCGACGCGACCTTGACGCTCGTGCCCCGCGTCCGCTCGACGGCAGTCGGGACGAGCGACGGGTAGACGCAGATCGCCGCCACCGAGGGCACGGTCAGGTCGGCCGGGTCCGGGCGGATCGCCTTCGACGCGAGCGCGGAGACCTTGCCGGGCGTGTCCGCACCCTCGAGCGTCGTCAGATCCATCATCCGCACCGCGAGGTCGAGGGCGAACATCTTCGACTCGCGCTTGATCGACCGCTTGGCGAGGCCGGCCGCACGCTCCTCCAGCGCGACGGCATCCACCGAGCCGACGCGCGGCAAGCGCGGCTCGAGCGGAAGCTCGAATCCGGCCGGGAGCGCGGGCGCCTTGGCCATGCGAGGAGTGTAGCCCTGGCGTAGTTTCTCCCCGGAACCAAGACTCCCGGAGGTGTGCCGTGCAAGAGGTCGACCTCAACTGGATCGCGATCTTCGTCGCCGCGATCGTGCCGATGGTGCTGGGCGCGCTCTGGTACTCGAACGCCCTCTTTGCCCGCCCGTGGATGCGCGCCGTCGATCGAACGGAGGACGAGCTGAAGGGCGCGGGCATGGGCTACGTCCTCTCGGCGATCGCTGCGGTCCTGATGTCGTACGCGCTGGCCCGCATCGTCCGCTGGGCCGAGGTGGACGACCTCTGGAACGGAGCGCTCGTCGGCCTACTCGTCTGGGTGGGGTTCGTCGCAACCGTGCTGGCGGTCATCACCTACTTCGGCGGTCGGCCGCGCTCGCTCTGGTTCATCAACGCGGGCTACCAGCTCGTCGCGCTCGTGATCGTCGGAGCGATCCACGCCGTCTGGGACTGACGGCTAGATCCCCAGCCGCTCCAGGAGTTGCTCATCGCGGCGCCATTTCGGGCGAACCTTGACCTGCAGGTCGAGAAACACCGGGTGGCCCAGGAGCTGCTCGATCTCGGGGCGCGCTCGGACGCCGATCTCCTTCACGATCGCGCCCTTGGCGGCCGACGACGATCTGCTTCTGCGAGTCGGTCTCCACGTAGATATGCGCCCGCACGACCTTTTCGCCCAGCTCCTCGACGTCGACCGAGATCGCGTGCGGCAACTCCTCGCGCGTCAGCTGAAGCGCCTTCTCGCGCACGAGCTCGGCCACCTGCGCTTCGACCGTCAGATCCGTCCGCTGATCCGGTGCGAAGTACGCGGGGCCCTCCGGCAGCAGGCCGACGAGCTCGTCACGTAGCTCGCCGATGCCGTCGCCGGTCTTTGCGCTCACCGGGTGCAGCGCGTGGAAATCGCCGAGCCGGGCCGCCGCTTGCATCTGAGAAGCGATGTGGCCCGGAACGATGTTGTCGACCTTGTTCAGCGCGATCACGACCGGCACTCCGAGGTCGAACACCTTGCGGGCGATGAAACGGTCGCCTCCGCCGATGCGCTCCCGGGCCGAGACGACGAAGAGCACGGCGTCCACGTCCTCGAACGCGTGGTCGACGGTTCGCTGCATGCGCTCGGTCAGCGCGTCGAGCGGACGCTGAAACCCTGGCAGGTCGACGAGCACGAGCTGCCAGTCCGGCCCATTCGCAACGCCCGCGGTTCGCCGTCGCGTCGTCTGCGGCTTGTCGGATGTGATCGCCACCTTGCCGCCGCAGAGCGCATTGACGAGCGTCGACTTCCCGACGTTCGGCCGCCCCGCGAGCTGCGACGAACCCCGATTTCACAGCTCGAACGTCTCGGGCAATAGCTCGGCGGGCGTGCGCGTCACGACCTCGCCGTCGGCCCCGCGAAACGTGACCCGGTCGAGCCGGAACTCGTAGATCCACTGCCGGCAGCCCCCGCACGGCGACGCCGTGATCGCGATCTCCTCGAGGTCGCCCGGACGACAGCCCTCGACCACCGCCCGGGCCAGCGCGGCCCGCTCGGCGCAGATCCCCAATGGGTACGAAGCGTTCTCGACGTTCACGCCCTCGAATACCCGGCCGTCCCTGGCCCGAACGGCGGCGCCGACGAGGAACTCTGAGTACGGCGCGTAGGCCCGCTGGGCGACGGCGACCGCTTGCTCGTAGAGGTCGGAGCTCATGCGAACACCTGAAAGATGACAAGAACGGCGAGCGCACCGAGCACTGCGCCGTACGCGACCTCGAGGAGCGAGTGGACGCCGGACTCGACCCGGGTCTGCGCGACGAGCAGCGCCATCAGGAACGCGAGCGAGGAGATCAGGAACCAGTGCGTCGAGTCGCCGACGACGTTCGTGATCGCCATCCAGCCCCCGAAGGCGATGGCGGCGTGCCCTGACGGCAACCCACCGCGCAGCGGCGTGCCGCGGCCCGTATAGGCCTTGATCGAGATGACGACGATGATCGTCAGCACGAGCGCGATGAGCGTGAGCTCTGCCGGGGCATCGCGCAACCGGTCGATGAGTCGCGAGCTGCGATCGACGATCTGATCGGAGAAGACGAGGTACCCGATCGCCACCGCGTTGACGGTCGCGATCAGCACGGCGCCGGCGGCAATGTCCTTCGCGAGCTTGGCCAGCGGGTCGAAGGACGTCGTCGCGACATCGATTCCGGCTTCGAGCGCCGAGTTGATCATCTCGGCGATGAGCACGAAGGAGATCGCGAGCAGGAGGGCGATCAGCTCGATCTTGTCGACGCCGGTCCAGAGCGCTGCAACCAGCACCCCGGTCGCAATCGCGAAGTGGATGCGCATGTTCCGCTGCGTGCGGAGGACGTGGATGATCCCTTCGAAGGCGAAGTTGAAGCTCTCGTGGATCGACGGCGCTCGGCGGTGACCGTTCATCCGCGCAGCGCGACCTCGCGCGCCTCCATCTCGTCGCCGTGGTCGTAGCCGAGGAGGTGCAGCAGGCCGTGGACGAGCGGCTCCCGCCAGGCATCCCCGACGACTTGCGGACAGAGGACGGCGTCGCCGAGCTGTCGCGGCACGCCCTCCGGAAGCTCCGCGCGGCCGTCGATCGGAAACGAGAGAACGTCCGTCACCTCGTCCACGCCGAGGTGCTCGCGCTTGAGCGCCTGCATCTCCTCCGGCCCGACGAACAGAAGCCCGAGCTCGCCGTCCTCGATCCCCTCGGCGGCGAGGACGCTCCGTGCCAACTCGACTGCGGCGTCCTCCTCGACGTCCGCCCCGCTCCGGTTGGCGAGCTCGATCGTGACCATGCGGACTACTTCCGGCGCTGGGTCCCCGTCTCCTCCGCGTGCAGACGGTAGGCCTCGACGATGCGCTGCACGAGCTTGTGCCGGACGACGTCTTCGTGCCCGAACTGGATGAACGCGACTCCGTCCAGCGGCCCCAGGATGTGCTGCACCTGGATGAGGCCGGAAGCCTGCTCGCGGGGGAGGTCGATCTGGGTCACGTCGCCGGTGACGACCATCTTCGAGCCGAAGCCGAGGCGCGTCAGGAACATCTGCATCTGCTCGGGGCTCGTGTTCTGCGCCTCGTCGAGGATGACGAAGGAGTCGTTGAGCGTCCGGCCGCGCATGAACGCGAGCGGAGCGACCTCGACGATGCCCTTCTCCATGTAGCTCGCGAGGCGGTCGGCGTCCAGCATGTCGTAGAGAGCGTCGAAGAGCGGACGCAGGTAGGGGTCGACCTTCTCCAGCAGCGTGCCCGGGAGGAACCCGAGGCGCTCGCCGGCCTCGACGGCGGGACGCGTGAGGATGATGCGGCCGACCTGCTTGTCCGCGAGCGCTGCGACCGCGAGCGCCATGGCCAGGTACGTCTTGCCGGTGCCGGCCGGGCCGATCGCGAACGTGACGGTGCAGTCACGGATCGCGTCGACGTAGCGCTTCTGGTTGACGGTCTTCGGAGCGATCTTCTTGCCGCGATGGCGCCAGACGACGTCTTCGAAGACCTGGCGCACATCCTCGACCTGGTCGAGCGCACCGAGCACGGCATCCACGGTGGAGGGCCCGATCTCGTGACCGCCCTCGACCAGCTCGACGAGCTCGTCCACCACGGCCCGCGCTTCGACGACGCTCTGCTCGTCGCCTTCGAGCGTGAGCTGGTTGCCGCGCAGGCGAATCGTGCAGCGGAGGCGGTCGCGCAGGCTGTCGAGCACGCCGTCGCCCACCGTCGCGAGCTCGGCGGCGACATCGTTCGAGACCGAAAGCGTGTCCTGCACGAGTCAAAGTCTAGGCAGGGCGTACGATCGGGCCGTGGAGCGGGATGAGCTCGAAGGCGTAATCGCGGCTGTCGTGGACGAAGCGCGCTCGTACCTGGGCGGGCTCGACGCAGAGCCGGTGCTCGAAGATGCCGGTGCCGCATCCGTCTTCGGAGGCGCGCTGCCCGACGAAGGCTCCGGAGCGGTCGCCGCGCTCGCGGAGCTGCTCTCAGGCTCACCGGCGGCAACGCGCTCTCGCCGGACCGCGTTTCTTCCACTTCGTGACGGGCGGCGTGACGCCGGCCGCGTTCGGCGCCGATTGGCTCACGACGCTGCTCGACCAGAACTCGTTCAGCTGGGTCTCCTCGCCGTTCGGCGCCAGGCTCGAGGCCGTCGCCGTCGACTGGCTCAAGGAGCTCTTCGAGCTGCCCGCTGAGTGGGGCGGCGTGCTGACGACGGGCGCGACGATGGCCAACTTCACGGGCCTGGCCGTCGCGCGCCGATGGTGGGCCGAGCAGCACGGGATCGACGTCGACGCCGCCGGCTTCTCGGGCCTGCCGCCGGCCCCGGTCTTCTCGAGCGGCTACATCCACTCGAGCGCGATCAAGGCGCTCGGCATGCTCGGGCTCGGCCGCGAGACCGTTCGCACCTTCGCGCGCGACGAGGTCGGGCGGCTCGATCGGGACGGGCTCGAAGAGGCGCTGAAAGGCCTCGACGGCGCTCCCGCGATCCTGATCGGAAACGCCGGCGACGTGAATGCCGGCGACTTCGACCCCATTGACGAGCTGGCCGACCTCGCCGAGCGCTACGGCGCCTGGCTGCATGTCGACGGCGCGTTCGGGCTCTTCGCCCGCCTGACGCCGCGCGCTCGCCGGGCTTGCCGCCGGCGTCGAGCGCGCCCACTCGGTGATCGCCGACGGCCACAAGTGGCTGAACGTGCCCTACGACTGCGGCTTCGCCTTCGTGCGCGACGGCCCCGAGCTCGAGCGGACCTTTGGCATGGCCGCGGCCTACCTCCCGTCCGATGACAAGCCGAACTTCGGGTACCGCGGCCCCGAGGCCTCCAGGCGCGTGCGCGCGCTCGCCGTCTGGGCGACGCTGCGGGCCTACGGCCGCTCGGGCTACCGCGAGATGGTCGAGCGGCACCTCGACCTGGCGCAGCGGCTGGCCGCCCGGGTCGACGAGGCTCCCGACCTCGAGCTGCTCGCGCCTGCTCAGCTGAACATCGTCTGCTTTCGCTTCCATCCACCCGGCGCGGACGAGAGCGAACTGAACGACCTGAACGCACGACTCGGCGAGGCTCTGCTCGACGACGGCCGCGTCTACGCGGGCACGACGATCTACGGAGGGCGCACGCGCGCTGCGACCGGCGATCGTCAACTGGCGCACGCGCGAAGACGGACGTCGACCTGCTGGTGGACGTCGTCCGCGAGCTAGGCCAGCTTCTCGCGCACTAGCTGGCTGACCTGGCTGCCGTCGGCGCGGCCGGCCACCTGCGGCATCACGTCGGCCATTACGCGGCCGAGATCTCGCATGCTCGTCGCGCCGCACTCGGCCAGGACGTCGTCGATGATCGACTCGAGCTCCTCCTCGGAGAGCTGCTCGGGCATGAACTCCTCGATCACCGCGAGCTCGCGGTCCTCCTGTTCGGCCCTCTCCTCGGCGCCACCGGTCCGGAAAGCCTCCGCAGCCTCCGAGCGCCGCTTGCGCTCGCGCTGCAGGACCTGCAGCTCCTCCTGCTCCTGCAGCTCCCGCTGCAGCTCCTTCTGCGCCGACTGCAGGCTCGAGAGGATCAGACGAAGCGTGTCACGACGCTCGGCGTCGCGTTCGCGCATGGCCTTGGACAGCTCTTCCTGGATGCGGACGATCAGGCTCATCCGGGCAAGCCTCCCATGCGGCCGCCGAGGACGTGCCAGTGAAGATGGAAGATCGTCTGGCCCCCGCCCTCCCCGACGTTGACCACGACCCGATAGTCCTCCAGACCCTGCTCGCGTGCGGTCTCGGCAACGAACTCGAGCATGCGCTTCGACTCGTCGGCGGAGAACTCGGATATCTCGCGGAACGTCGGAACGTGCTTCTCGGGGATCACGAGCAGGTGCGTCTCGGCTTTCGGGTTGATGTCCTTGATCGCGACGAAGCCGTCCGCCTTGCGCACGTGGTCGCCCTCGGCGAAGAGCCGGCAGAACAGGCAGTCAGACGACACCGACGATGCCCTCCTTCGTGACCCTCGTCGCCCGCGCCCGCGTGAGTTGCCCGACCGGCGCCGCGCCCTCGAGGAACCACGGCGAGTAGTCGTCGCCGTAGCCTCGGCCCGGGCGATCGACGAGCACCGCATCCTCCGTTCCGAGCTTCGTGCGCCAGCGACGCTCGCACGCGGCTTGCGACGCCGCGCGGAGCCGGGCGCTGCGGTCCTTCTTCACCGGCGGCGGAACCGGGTCGTCGGCCGCAGTCTTCGTCCCGGGCCGCGGCGAGTACGGAAAGACGTGCACCTTGGTGATGCCGGCGGCCTCGACGAGCCGAAGCGTGTTGGCGAATGCGGGCTCGTCCTCGGCCGGGAACCCGACGATGACGTCGGTCGTCAGGTTGAAGTCGGCCAGCGGCTCGAGCCGGCGCAGGTAGGTCTGTGCGGAGTAGCGGCGACCCATCGCGCGCAGCACGCCGTCGTCGCCCGACTGGAGCGGAACGTGCAGGTGGCGGGACACGAGCGGAGTCTCACGGAGGGTGCGCACCAGCTCGGCGTCGACGTGGTTGATCTCGATCGACGACAGCCGCAGGCGCTCCAGGCCGGGTGTCCGAGCTGCCTCGCGCACGAGCCGTGCCAAGGGTGTAGCCGGCCTCGCGGTCGCGATAGCAGCCGAGATTGATGCCCGTGAGCACGACCTCGCGGTGGCCCTGCTCGACTCGGCGTCGAATCTCGGCGAGGACGGCGTCTGCTCGGCGGCTGCGCGACGAGCCCCGCACGAGCGGGATCACGCAGAAGTTGCACGAGAAGCTGCAGCCGTCCTGCACCTTGACGAACGCGCGCACTCGGTCGAGTCGGGCATCGGACTGGACGCACCCGATCGCCCCGACGTCACCGGCGATGAAGCTCGGCGTTTGCTCGCTCGGCCTGGCGACGACCGTGACGTTCGCCGGCAGGCCCCGGAAGGCGTCGCCGGCGAGGTTGGCGGCGCAGCCGGTCACGTACACACGCCCGTGCGTGCGTGCAGCGCGCGACGCCGCCTGACGAGACTTGCTCACGGCCTCGTTGGTCACGCAGCACGTGTTCACGACTGCGATGTCGCCCGGTGCGGCGGACTCGGAGTGCCCGTCGAGCAGGAGTCGCTCGCGGATCTCGTGAGCATCGGTGTGCGAGACCTTGCAGCCCAGGAACCGGACGGAGAACGTCGCCATGGGAGCGCGAAATCTACTCGCGCGCGAAGAGGTCGGCTGCGAAACGCTCTCCCGTACGTCGCTCGAGGCGGCGAAAGCGCGGCAGGCGCGGCTCGTCGGCGACGAGGTAACCCGACGTGATCAGGTGCTTCGTCTCGATGCGCGCGCCGAGGGCTTCGACAGCCGCGAGCGTCACGTTCGCGGCGACGACGTCCGACCGCCGGTAGTGAATCGCTCGTCCCATCGGCGCGCTCGACGGTCAGGTCGACGCCGTTTGCCTCTGCGTTGCGCCGCGTTGCGTCGACCGCTGACTCGTCGACGTCGAGCGCGACGACGGGCGCAAACCCCAGCCTCGCGGCCGCAATCGCCAGAACGCCGGAGCCGCAGCCGACGTCGAGGAAGCTGCCTCGGTCGACTTCGAGCAGCAGTTCGAGGCAGAGCCGGGTGGTCTCGTGTGCCCCGGTGCCGAACGCGCGGCCAGGGTCGATCACGACGGGCGTCGATCCGGGCTGAGGCTCTTGCCAGGGCGGCCCAATCCAGAGCGGGCCGACGACCACGGGGACGTGGAAGCGCCGCCACTCGTCCTCCCACCCCGGGGGCACTGGATCGACCTCGATCTGATCGAAATGAGCGCGCAGGTCGGCAAGCCCTGCGTCGTCCGTGTAGACGACGAGGGCATCCTCTTCCTCGAGGAAGCCGGCCGGAGCGAGGTCGAGCAGTTGCGCGACCACCTGGTCGAATCGACCCGGTGGGACGGCGATCCTCGCGCGGAGGAGCTCGCTCAGCGGAACGCGCTCTTCAACTTCTCGAAGAACCCTTCGTCAGGCAGGTAGGTGCTTCCGTCCGCCGTCTTCGCGAATTCTTCGAGCAGCCGCCGCTGTTCGTCGTTCAAGCTGGCGCGGGACCGCCACGTTGACCAGAACTCGGTGGTCGCCGCGGCCGAAGCCCTGGAGCACCGGCATGCCGAGCCCCCGTAGCAGGCGCACCTCGCCCGGTTGTGTTCCGGACTCGAACTCGAGCTCTTGCTCGCCCTCCAGCGTCGGGATCTTGACGCGTGTGCCGAGCGCCGCGTCGGTCATCGACAGGTTGACCGTCGAATAGATGTCATCTCCTTCGCGGACGAACTGCTCGTGCGGGCGGATGCGCACGAGGACGTAGACGTCGCCGGCCTGCCCGCCGAGCGCGCCCGCATGGCCCACGCCGGACAGCCGGATCCGCTGCCCGTCGTGGATACCGGGCGGGATCTCGACTTCCAGCTCTCGTTCTGCCAGCACACGCCCCGCGCCTTCGCACTCCGGACAGGGATCGTCGATGATCCGCCCCGCGCCGGAGCAATCCGGGCAGGCCTGGCTCTGGACGAACTCGCCGAGGACGGTCCTCGTCACCCGCTCGAGTCGGCCCGAGCCGTCGCAGCGAGGGCAGGTCCGCGGGCTCTTGCCGGGCGCGACGCCGTCTCCGGCACACGTCTCGCAGAGCTCCGCAACCTGGAACGGCACGGCCCGGGTAACTCCCTCCGCCGCCTCCTCGAGGTCGATCTCGACCTGGGCGGCGAGATCGGAGCCGCGAGTCCGCCGCGCCCCTGTTGCGACGCCGAAGACGTCGTCGCCGAAGAACGCGGAGAAGATGTCGGCGAGGCTCCCGAGGTCGAACGGTGTGGGCCGGAACCCTCCGCTCCTCAGGCCGGCGTGGCCGAAGCGGTCGTAGAGCTGGCGCGTTTCGGTCTTCGACAGCACTTCGTAGGCCTCGACGATCTCCCGGAAGCGCTCGTCGGAGCTCGGGTCGTCCGACACGTCGGGGTGCAGTTCGCGCGCGAGCCCGCGGAAGGCGCTCTTGATCTCTTGCTCGCTCGCCTCGCGGCCGACGCCGAGGACGTCGTAGTAGTCACGCTCGGTCGTCGCCATCCGGACTCAGGGTAGCGAGGGCGTTAGTTGTCCTCGTACACGGCCTCGACGAAGCGCGAGAGCTCGTGCGCCGCGGCGCGGACGGTGCGGATCGCCTTCTCGTAGTCCATGCGCAACGGGCCGACCACGCTGACGGCGCCGAGCGTGCGGTTGGTGAGGCCGTACGAGGCGCCGACGAGAGCCGCGTCCCGCAGCGAGGGTCGACGAGCTCGCCGCCGACGCGGACGATCGGACGCCGCGAGCCGAGCGCCTCGCCGACGAGCTCGAGGATCTGAGCGCGCCGCTCCAGCGCTTCGAGGAGTCGCCGCCCCGCGTCCAGCTCGTTCGTGCGCACGTCGCCGAGGAGCGTCGCCTGCCCACCGACGAAGAGGCGTTGCTCGTGCGCGTCGAGCAGGTCGGTGAATGCCGGACGGATCAGCTCCAGGAACTCCAGCTCGCGGGCCGAGAGGCCGTCTTCCGCGAAAGCGGCGTTGCAGCACTGCGCTGCCGATCCGCAGCCCCGCGAGCCGCTCGTTCAGGTATTCGGCAGCCCACGAGGTGAGGCCCGGATCGAGAGGGTCGCCGAGCGCGAAGACGCGTTTTGAGACTCCGCCGGTCGACGTGATGACGACGACCATCACCACCTGGGGTTGCAGGAGCAGGACCTCGACGTGGCGGACGGTCGTCGTCTGGAGCGGCGGTGCCGACACGAGTGCCAGCAGCCTCGTGACCTGGGAGAGCGTCTCGGTGGTCGCCTCCAGTGCGGCGTCCACCCCGCTTCGAGTCGCCGCGGGATCGAGGGCGAACGGGCCCGGCCTCGGCTCGAGCTCCTCCAGGAGAACGTCTGCATAGAACCGGTAGCCGGCCTCGGTGGGCACTCGTCCCGCAGACGTGTGCGGGTGCGTGAGCAGCCCGAGCCGCTCGAGCTCCGAGAGCTCGTTCCTCACCGTGGAGGCAGAGAATCCGAGGCCACCCCGCTCGACGAGCGTCTTCGATCCGACCGGTTGTCCGCTCGCGACGAAGTCCTCGACGAGACGGCGCAGGATGTCCTGCTGCCGCTCGCTGAGATCGGGACGCGCTGTGTCGGCCATTTGCAGGGATTTTACGTCAGGCCAGCAACTCTGCCGTCACCCCGTCGCCCAGGCGCCGTCCCCGGCCGGTGAGGACGAGTGCTGGAGGAGCGCCATTCGCCGGGCTGACATGGAGCGAGATCGACCGCGACGAGCCGGTCCAGCGCGTGCGCGTCGATCACGCCGATCGTGTCGGCGAGCGGCACGCCCTCGTCGAGCCGCAGACCGAGCATCACCCGCTCTTCGCGCTTGACCTCCGCAGGCAGGTCCTCGAGCTCGCGAAGCGGGCGCTGCCCGTTTGCGAGCGCCTCGAGGTAGACGCCGAGCCGCGGCGTGTTGCGCCACCGCTGAGCGCCCACCGTCGAGACGGCGCCGATGCCGAGCCCGAGGTAGTCCCGCCCCAGCCAGTAGCCAAGGTTGTGTCGAGAGCGCAGGTCACGATCGCCGTCCCGCGCCGGCGTGAGACAGAAGTTCGCCGTCTCGTACCACCTGTAGCCGGCTCCGGTCATCCGGTCCACGACCCGTTCGAAGTAGTCCTCCATCTCCTCGGCCTGGCGGGCGAGCTCGTCGCCGTGGGCGTGCGTGAACCGCGTTCCCGGCTTCGCCTCCAGCTCGTACCACGACAGGTGCTCCGGGGCGAGCGCGAGCGCTTCGTCGATGTCGCGATCGAGGTCGGTGGTGCTCTGGCCGGGGATCCCGTAGATGAGATCGAGCGAGATGTTGTCGAAATTGGCAGCACGTAGGTGGTGGAATGCGCGCCGTACGACGTCCGGAGACGCGCGCCGCTCGAGTGTTTCGAGGAGATGCGGCTGGAAGCTCTGCGCACCCAGCGACACGCGGGTTACGCCCTCGGCCACCAGGAGCGACGCGAGCTCGGGCGTCACCGTCTCGGGATTCGCCTCGACGGTCAACTCCTCGCAATCCGGCAGGGCCCGCAACAGGCGTCGGAGAGCGCCGGCCTCGGTAAAGGTCGGGCGTGCCGCCCCCGAGGAAGACCGTCTCGAGACCCTCTGACAAGGCACCGCGCTCCAACTCCAGCTCGGCGATCAGCGCGTCGACGTACTCGCCATGCCGGCCTTCCCGTCCGACCACCGTGACGAAGTCGCAATATCCACAGCGCGCGGCGCAGAACGGGAGATGCACGTACAGGTGCCGGGCGCCGCTCACTTCTTGGTCCCCTCGTCGAGGTTGAGCACGGCGAGGAACGCCTCCTGCGGCACCTCGACTGCGCCGACCTGCTTCATCCGCTTCTTCCCCCGCTTCTGCCGGTCGAGCAATTTGCGCTTGCGCGTGATGTCTCCGCCGTAGCACTTCGCGAGCACGTCCTTGCGCTTCGCCTTGATCGTCTCGCGCGCGATGATCCGCGACCCGATCGCCGCCTGAACCGGCACGTCGAACATCTGCCGTGGGATCTCCTCGCGGAGGCGGTCGACCAGCAAACGGCCACGTGAGTACGCCGCCTCCCGATGCAGCACGAGTGAAAGCGCGTCGACAGGCTCACCGCCGACGAGGACGTCGAGGCGCACGAGATCGCCCTCACGAAACCCTGCGTAGTCGTAGTCGAAGCTCGCGTACCCACGCGTGCGCGACTTCAGCTGGTCATAGAAGTCGAAGACGATCTCGCCGAGCGGCAGCTCGTAGAGCAGGAGCACGCGCTCTGGCGAGAGGTACTCCATGTGGTCGAAGCGCCCGCGGCGCTCCGTGGCGAGCTCCATCACCTGGCCGACGCCGTCCTTCGGAACGATGATCGAGGCGCGCACGTACGGCTCCTCGACCCGCTCGCGGTCGTCCGGCATGTCCGTCGGGTTGTGCACCTCGACCAGTTCGCCGGTTGGCGTCTCGACCCGGTAGGCAACCGTCGGGGCAGTCACGAGCAGGTCGAGGTCGAACTCGCGCTCGAGACGCTCGCGGACGATCTCCATGTGCAGCAGCCCGAGGAAGCCCGAGCGAAAACCGAAGCCGAGCGCCTGGGAGGTCTCGGGCTCGTAGGAGAGCGAGGCGTCGTTCAGCTTGAGCCTCTCGAGCGCGTCTCGCAGCTCGGGGTAATCGTCGGAATCGGTCGGGAAGAGACCGGCGAAGACCATCGGCTTCACGTCGCGGTAGCCCGGAAGCGGCCCGGAGGCCGGGTTCGACTGGGACGTGAGGGTCTCGCCCACGCGCAGGCGCGCGACGTCCTTCAGCCCGGTGACCAGGTAGCCGACCTCGCCGGCCGTGAGCGTGTCTGCCGGTTGCATGGTCGGCGAGAAGAACCCGACCTCTTCGGCTTCGAAGCGCGTCCCTTGCGCCATCGCGAGCACCGGCTCGCCCGCGCGAAAGCTTCCGTCGATGACCCGGATGAAGGCGACGACGCCTCGGTACTGGTCGTAGGACGAGTCGAAGACGAGCGCGCGCGGCGGGCCGCTCGGGTCGCCCTTGGGGGGCGGGATGCGCTCGATGACGGCGTCCAGGACCTCCTCGATGCCCTGACCCGTCTTCGCGGAGACGCGCAACGCGTGATCGGGCGTATCGCCGACCAGCTCCGCGATCTCCACGGCCACTCCGTCAGGGTCGGCCTGAGGAAGGTCGATCTTGTTGACGACGGGGATCAGCTCGAGGTCGTTCTCGATTGCGAGATAGGCGTTTGCGACCGTCTGCGCCTCGACGCCCTGGGCGGCATCGACGACGAGGAGGGCTCCCTCGCAGGCCTGGAGCGAACGTGAGACCTCGTAGGTGAAGTCGACGTGCCCCGGAGTGTCGATCAGGTTCAGCTCATGGCCCTTCCAGTCCACCCGGACCGCCTGGGCCTTGATCGTGATCCCCCGCTCGCGCTCGAGATCCATGGAGTCGAGAACCTGCGCGCGCATGTCGCGCCCGGTGACCGCGCCGGTCACCTCGAGGATGCGATCTGCGAGCGTCGACTTGCCGTGGTCGATGTGCGCGATGATCGAGAAGTTGCGGATGCGGTCTTGGTCCATGCGAAATCAGGCGCGGCGGAAGGCGGATCGCAACGTTAGCAGTGCGTCTAATTCGCGAACTCGCAGCAAACGGGCGGAAATTAGGTAGACGCCAACGCCGACTAGAAGCGCGGAGCCGAGCGAGATGACCTGGTCCGACGAAGGACCGTCCGAGGGCGTCGTCGAGAACGCGCCACACCAGGTAAGAGATCACGGCCAGCGGGACCGACGCCAGCAGGACCCGGAGACCCGAGCTCGCCGTCTCTCGGAACTCGATACCGCCGAGCCGGCGCCGCAGGACGATGAGGAGCAGCGCCGTCCCGACGATGTTCGCGATCGAGGTTGCGAGCGGGATCCCCCAGGTGCCGACCCGGTAGAGAGCGAAGTTCAGCGCCGTGTTGAGTGCGAGGTTCGCGAGAGCGACGACGGTCGGGATCCAGGGGGCCTGCAGGCTGAAGAACGCTCGGTTCAGCATCAGCATCGCCCCGTTGAACGCGAGACCGAGGGAGAACGCGGCGAGCGCGTTCGCAACGACCGGGGTTTGGTCAGGCTTGAAGTCCCCGCGCTCGTAGAGGAGTCGCACGATCGGGTGGGCGAGAACGGCGAAGGTAGCGCTCGCCGGAATGAGGAGGAAGCCGATCTGGCGCAGGCCGAGCGAGACGGTGTGCCGGAACTCATCCATATCGGCGCGGGCGGCGAGGCGAGCGAGGCGCGGGAAGAGGACAGTCGCGACTGCCACCGAGAACATGCCCTGCGGGAGCATGTAGATGCGAAACGCCTTGTCGATCGCGGTCGGTGCGATCTCCGGGTCGATGTAGCGGCTCGCGAAGAACACTCCGATGACCGCGTTGAAGTTGATGAGGCCGAGACCGAGCGAGACCGGCAGCATCAACGCGAAGACGCGCCTGACGGCCGGGTCGCGCCAGTCGATGACCGCGTGCAGTTGCCCGTCCCGCCCGGCCAGCCACGGCAGCGGCAGCAGGAGCTGGATCACCGTCGCGACCAGGATCGAGCCGGCGTAGACGTACAGCTCGGCGTCCTCGGAGCCCGCCCGCGGCACTCCGATCAGGAGCCCGATGATGATCGCCACGTTCCAGAAGACCGGCGTCAGCGCGGGCACCGTGAAGTGCTCGTAGCTGTTCAGGATCCCGACGACGATCCCCGAGATGCCGAGCAGGACGATGATCGGGAAGAGGATCTGCGAGAGATGGACGGCCAGGTCTTCCTGCGAGGCCGGGAGCCCGAACAGGGGGATGATCAAGGGCGCCAGGAGGATGAAGAGCGCGGTGAGAGCGCTCAGGCCGAGCAGCAGGAGCCAGATGAGGCTCGAAGCAACGCGCCAGGCGCGCTCACGTTCGCCCTTCTCGTGCAGCTCCGTGAAGACGGGGACGAACGCGGAGGAGAGCGCAGCGTCAGCCACGATCGCGCGGATCAGGTTCGGGATCTGGAATGCGACCGTGAAGGCGTTGATCGCGCCGCGCGTCCCGAAGAAGTACGCGGCGACGATCTCGCGAACGAGCCCGAGAATGCGGGACAGCCCGGTGGCAAGCGAGAAGATCGCCGTCGACCAGGCGAGCCGCCCGCCCCAGGCCCGCTTTTCCACGTGGCCGAGTATAGGAACGGCGCCCGTCGGCCTCGCGCACCCACGGCAGCTGCGCCTTGACTTAGGCACAGCCCACCTCCTCCCCGTCGCGATCGTAGTGAGGAAAACCACGCGCGTGGGTGCCGGCTTCCTGCCAAAGGTGCGAAAAGCGGCTCTGGTACCATCGCGGCGCCCGCGCGTCGCGGGCATTCGTCCGCAAATGCCCAACATTCAGCAGCAGAAGAAACGGGTCCGCACGGCCGCCGAGGAGCGGGTCGAGAACCTGCACTACAACTCGACGGTCAAGACGATCACGAAGCGCCTCGCTCAGGCCGTCGAGGAAGGCGACAAGAAACGCATCGCGGCCGAGCATCAAGAGCTGCAGCGCTGGATCGACCGGGCCACGTCGCGGGGCGCCATGCACCGCAATGCGGCTGCGCGCAAGAAGGCGCAGGCCGCACGGCTCGTCGCGGGCCGTTAGGGCCTAGCCGGCGGCCACCGCGGACCGATCCGCAGGCCGTGTGATCGCGACCAGCGCTCGCTCCAGCTCAAGCTGTGCAGACAATCTGCTCGCGCCCTTCAATGCGGCGTCGAGCTCTGCGAGGCGGACCAGCGCCGTGTCCAGCTCATCGCGGGAGTAGTTCTCCGCGTGGCCGAGCGCTTTCCGCGCTGGGTACTCCTTCATTTTCAGGCGGGCGGCTATCTCTTTGGTGCGTAGCCCTTCCTCCGCGAGCGCCTGCGCGCCCCGCACCCGACCCACATGGGTTGCGAGACCGACGGCGAGGAGGAACGGCTCCTTGCGCTCGAGCGCCAGCTCACAGGCGGCCAGAAGCGAGGGCAGGTCGCGAGCACCCCAGGCATCGGTCAATGCCCAGGCGGCAGCCTCGCGACCTCCGACCGCGAGCTGCTCGACGTCGCCGCGGGTGATCGAGTCGCCTCCGGCCCAGGAGATGATCTTGTCGATCTCGCTGGAGAGGGCGATGACGTCCTCGCCGCAGATCTCGACGAGCGCACGCGCGGCCTCGGCGTCCGCTCTCGCACCCAGGCGCTCGAACTCGCTTCGCACCCACGCATGGAGATTGGCGGGTTTGGGGACGTCGAACTGCAGCACCTGGCCGTGCTTTTCGCACAGGCTCGCGAGGCCCGGGGTCTTCGGCGTCTCCTCGGCGACGAGGGCGAGGACGGCGCCAGGGGCCGGCTGCTCCAGATAGGCACCGACGGCATCGATGTCGGCCTTCCGCCAGCGCTCGACGCCGTGGACGACGACCAGGCGACCGCCGTCCGTGGCAAACAGGCCGAGTGCATTGCAGGCGCCGACGGCGTCCTCACCGCTCGACGAATCCGCTGCGAGGAGCTCGACCGACTCGTCTCCGAAGCGCGTCCGCAGGCGGGCGAGCGCGCGAACATGCTTCGGCCGGTCTGTTCCCGCGAGCAGATAGATCGGAAGCAACGGTTCCGTGGACACCGGTTCCCAGAATAGTCAGCGTGCGGTGCGAACCGAGAGCCGCGACCCGTCGGATTCCAGCACGATGCGACCGTCCTCGTCCGTTCGATAGACGGCCAGGCCTGGGGCGCGATCGAGAGCGGCCATCGTGGAGGCTCGCGGATGGCCGTAGTCGTTCTTCTTGCCGACCGACACGATGGCAACCCGAGGTCGCAGGCTTTCGAGCAGCTCGGACAGACCGTCGTCGGCCGAGCCGTGATGGCCCACCTTGAGAATCTCGACCGGTGGGATGCGCAGGCGCGACGTCACGTTCGACTCGGCGTCGGCGGGCAGAAGCGCATCGACGTTGCCGTAGGAGGCGAGCAGGACCGTGGCGTGGTCGTTGGGGTCGTCCGCCGGTGAGGCGACCCCGTCGGGCCAAAGGACCCGCACCCGCAGGCGGCCCAGGGCGAAATCGCGGCCCGCGCGCGTGACGACGATCGGGATTCGACGCTTGCTCGCTTCGCGCAAGGCCGCTGCTCCGAACGGATTTGGGAAGGGCAGATCCGGCTCGAAGACGATGCCGACTCCGAGCTTGCGAACGATCTTCTCGGCGCCTCCGATGTTGTCTCGCGACGGGTGCGTGAGAACGAGGACCGCCAGTCGGCGCACACCGAGGCGAAGGAGCTGGTCCGCGACCTCGGCCTCGGGTGGGCCTTCGTCGACGAGGATCGCCCCTTCCGGTACCTGGATCAGCGTCGAATCGCCCTGGCCGACATCGAGAAACGTCATCCGCAACCCGTGCGGAGGCGGTAGTTGATCGTCCGGCCTGCTGAGCTTCCAACCGGCGACGATCAGCACGAGGAGAACGGCGAGAGCACCAGCCCGTTGAGCGCGAGGCGGCCGTAGCCGCGTGGCTACGACGCCCAGCGCGGCGATTGCGGCAACGCCGACTGCCGCAGTTGCAGTCGAGACCTGCGCGTACGGAAGACCCCCGATGACGCGGGCGCACCCCGCGAGGTACGCGGCCAACCAGCCGTTCGCCCATCCGAGAGCCGCAGCGAGCGAGGGCAGCACGGGCTCGACCGCGGCCGCGGCGAAAGCGAGCCCGAGCAGTGGTGCGACCGCGGGCGCCGCCAGGGCGTTGGCGAACACCGAGTAGATCGGGACGGAGCCGAAGTGCAGCAGAAGGATCGGCGCTGTGGCGACGCCGCACGCCACCGAGACTGCTATGACCGCGCGCAACCAGCGCGGCGCGGGATATCCCTCGAGTCGTCGTTCGAGTGGCGGCACGCCGATGAAGATCGCCCCGACCGCCCCGAACGAAAGCTGGAAGCCCGGCTCGAGCAACGAGTACGGGTTCCACGCCAGGAGCACGGCGGCTCCCACGAGCAGGAAGTACCAGCGATCGCGCGGCCGGGCGGCCAGCCACGCTAGCGACGCAAGCGCTCCGGCCACTCCTGCGCGAACGATCGATGGCTGCCACCCGACGGCCAGGACGTAGCCGCCGATCGCCGCCAGCGCCCCGAGCTCCCCGAGCCAGCGAGAAACCCCCACGAGCCAGGCGAGCAGAAGCGCGCCCCCGGCGACGAGGGCAACGTTCTGGCCCGAGACGGCCAGGAGGTGGAACAGCCCCGAGGCGCGGAAGTCGTCACGGAGATCCTCCGATAGGCCTTCGTCCTCGCCCAGCACGACTCCGGCGAGGACCGCGCGTCGTTCTCCCCCGAGACCGGGGGCCATCGTGCGCGAGATCCGCGCGCGAAGGCGGTCGGCGAAGCCGGCCAGCCCGCCACGTCGGCCGACCGCGTGCCACCGATCGGCGTGCACGATCACGTGCACGCCGCGGCGACGAAGCCACGTGCGCTCGTCGAACCCGTCCTCGGGCCCTCGTGGCGCCTGGAGCTCGCCGATCACCTCGATGAGGGCACCCTGTGGTGGCGAGCGCGCCGGAGGTAGCCGTAGGAGCACAGGCTCGCGAAGGTCACGCTCCCCAAAACGACGCGCTTGCGCCGGGATGCGGAGCGAGAACTCTGAGCGCCGCCCCGGGCCGGTGATCGCGAGGACGAACCGGCCCGCCTGGCCGATCTCGGGCGCGAGCACACTGCGATCGATGGCCTCGAGGCGAGAACTCGCCCACCACCAGCCGGTGAGGAGAAGCGCACCGCAGACGAGAACGTGGACCGTGGCGGCTCGGGCCAGGGCTGCACCCGCAATTACCCCGAGCCCGACGAGCAGGAGGGCGAACATGCTTGCGCGGACGAAGTTCGCGGCCCCGAGGCCGGCGCAAAGCGCGCCGAGGAACGCATGCGGAGTCCACCGAGCGAGGATGGCGCTCACGGCGCCGCCACCTCTTTGAGCTGCTCGAGGCGGGCTGGGCCGATTCCGGGGATCGCATCGAGCTCGTCGATTGAGGCGAAAGCCCCGTGCTCCTGTCGGTAGTCGAGGATCTTCTGAGCGGTGACCGGCCCCACGCCGGGTAAAGCGTCGAGGTCCTCGAGCGTCGCGGTGTTCAAATGAACTGGCCCCTGCGGGCCGGAGGGAGGCCCCTCGCCTCCTGCCTTGTCCGGAGGCGCACGCGCCGGCACGACGACCTGGAGGCCGTCCGCGACCGGGGCTGCGAGGTTGACCGCGGAGAGGTCGGCTTTCCGCGTCGGCCCGCCGGCTCGTGTCACCGCATCGGCGATCCGCGAGCGATCGGGCAGGCGGTACAGGCCGGGGCGGCGAACTGCGCCCACGACGTGAACGACGAGCTTGGGCGCTGAGTTGACGCCGAGGGGCTCGACCTGCGCGGCGACCGGACGCTCGGTTGGCGCGCCGGCCCGGGTCAGGTGTCGCCCGGCGAGGAGCAGCGCGACGAGGAGAGCCACTGCGGCGACGAGCACACGGCGCCGCGGGAGCGGTAGCAGCTGGTGCATGTCGTCAATCTTGGCAACAGACGTGTGCCGCGCGTGTGACGGGCTCGTGCCAAACGTGCATCAATGCCTCTGTGACGGAAGCGACCCCCAGCGGCGTATAGGGACTACGTGAACGCAATGCCGGCCTCGTTACCAGCACGCGAACGAGGTCTCCGCGAACAGCGGAGCCTCGCCGCCATGGCCGAGGCACACCTCGACGACGTGTACCGATACGTGCTCTACCTGACGGGAGACCGCAACGTGGCAGAAGATTTGACCAACGCGACCTTCGAGCGGGCTTTGCACCGCTGGAGCCGGTTCGACCCGAACCGCGGCAGCGCCAAGACGTGGCTCTGCCAGCTTGCCCGAGGTGCCGCGCTCGACCACTTCCGTGCCGAGCAGCGACGCCGGAAGCGCGAGGAGACCTACGCCGCGACGACTCGAGAGGCGGAGGATCCGGTGTTCGGCGACGGCCTCTCCCCCGCGCTCGACGCAAGCACTGTCGGAGCTCTCCGCCGGCGAGCGGGAAGTCGTGGCGCTTCGCGTCGTGCTCGAGCTGGACGGCGACCAGGCCGCCGGCGTGCTCGGCATCAGCCCGACCGCGTGCTCGACCCGGCTTTCACGCGCGTTGACCAAGTTGGCAGAAAGGGTGGAATCAGATGTCTCAGCGTGATCTCGACGACCCACGCTTCCAGGAGATCGTCAGCGAGCTGCGCGCGAAGGCACCGCCCGCGCCCGAGGAGCTGCGCGAGCGGGTCGGTGCGACGGCCCGCTCGGAAAGCGCACCGAAGGTTGGGCGCCGCTGGAACCTCGGGCTACGGCGCGGGCTTGCCCTCGCCGCAGCGGCCATGGTGACGCTCGGACTGGGAGCGGCGTTGATCAATGGTTTCAACGGGTCGGGTGACCAGGGCAGCGCAGGCAAGCGAGAGCACTGACAGCCCGGAGGCGCTGAAGAGCCCCCGCCACGCCCGAGGGTGCGGCGGACGCACAGCGCAGCGCGGCATTGGACAAGGACCAAGGCCCTAGCAGCGGAACCGCTCTACCGCCCGCGAGCCGCCGGCTCCAGGACTACGACGCGCGCATGCGGCTTCGCGTGAAGGATTCGGCCGCCCTGGACCGCGGGACAAAGCGCGCGATGCGCGACACGCGGGCCCTCGGCGGCTTCGTCGCCTCGATCGACTTCGGCACGCGACCCGAGGACCAGGGGGATGCGAGCCTCGTCCTGCGGGTGCCTGTAGCCAAGGTCCAAGAGGCGGTCGCGCGCTACACGGAGCTGGGGACGATCATCTCGCAGCAGGTCAAGATCAACGACCTGCAGCCACAGGCCGACCGGCTCTCACAAAGCGCGACGGAGCTTCGGCGCCGCATCGCCGAGCTCGTCGCCAAGAGCCGCCGCAGCGGATTGACCGTCGACGAGCGAATCCAGCTCGAGAACGCGCGCCGCGACCTGCAATCGGTGACAGGTCGCCAGTCGCGCCTCGTACGCGAGGCGAGCTACGCGACGGTCACGCTGGAGCTGACGACGGCGCAGGCAGCCGAGAAGCGCGAAGAGCCCGGCGCCTTCCGCACCTTCTGGGACGACGCCAGCAAGATTCTCGGGACCGAGCTCATCTGGCTGCTCTACGCGCTCGTCGTCGCCGGCCCGTTCCTGCTGCTCGCGCTCCTCGCGCTCTTCGCCGAGCGGAACCGGCGCCGCCGGTCGGCCGATTCGCTCCTAGCCCACAACTAGGTTCACGAGCTTGCCCGGCACGACGATCTCCTTGCGGATCTCCTTGCCGTCCAGAAAGTCCTGAACCTTCGGCGAGGCCTTGGCGCGCGCGATGAGCTCGTGCTCGGGCTCGCCGGCCGGCACCTCGACGCGGTCACGAACCTTGCCGTTGACCTGGATGACGAGCTCGAACGTGTCCCGGCCGAGTAGCGCTTCGTCAGCCTCGGGCCATGGCTGCTCCCACAGCCGCTCCTTGCCCAGCCGCGCCCACAGCTCCTCGGCGATGTGCGGCGCGTAGGGCTGGATGAGCGTCACCGCCGTCTCGGCCGCGAACCTGGCGGCCGGGTCGTCCGGCGCCCGCAGGAGCTCGTTGACCAGCTCCATGACGGCCGCGATCGGCGTGTTGAACTGGAAGCGCCGGTCGATGTCGTCGGTGACCCGCGCGATCGTGCGATGCGCGGCGCGCGAAAGCTCGGTGACCTCCGACTCGCCTGTTGGCGCCTGCTCGGCCACCTCGTTCACGACCCGCCAGAGGCGGCGCAGGAAGCGCGAGATCCCCTCGACGCCCTCCTCGCTCCACTCCATGTCCTGATCGGCGGGCCCCATGAACAGGATGTACAGGCGCAGCGCGTCGGCGCCGTACATCGAGATCAGCTCGTCGGGCCCGGTGACGTTGCCCTTGGTCTTCGACATCTTGGTGCCGCCCTGCCGGACCCAGCCCTGGTGGAACAGCCGCTGAAACGGCTCGCGGAAGCCGACGAGGCCGAAGTCGTTCAGCGCCTTGACGAAGAAGCGCGAGTAGAGGAGGTGACCCGTCGCGTGGTCGATGCCGCCGATGTACTGGTCGACCGGCATCCAGTAGTCGACGAGGCGGCGGTCGAACGGCGCCTGGTCGTTGTGCGGGTCGCAGTAGCGCAGGAAGTACCAGGAGGAATCGACGAACGTGTCCATCGTGTCGGCCTCTCGGCGAGCGGGCTTGCCGCAGCGGGGGCACGGGACGTTCATCCACTCCTCGTTGGAGGCGAGCGGCGGCTTCCCCTTCGGCCGGTAGTCCTCGACCTCGGGCAGCAGTAGGGGCAGGTCCTCCTCCGGGATGGGGACGATGCCGTCGTCCTCGCAATAGACGACGGGGATCGGGCATCCCCAGTAGCGCTGGCGTGAGAACGACCAGTCGCGCAGCCGGTAGCTGACCGCGGGCGCACCGCGGCCCTGTTCGCGCAGCCACTGGACGATCTTCTCTTTGGCGTCCTCCGCCGGCAGCCCGGTGAATTCGCCGGACTCGATCAGGACATTCGTCTCCTCGTCGATCACCTGGCGCACCGGCAGGTCGTACTTCCGCGCAAACTCGAGGTCACGCTCGTCGTGCGCGGGCACGGCCATGATCGCGCCCGTGCCGTAGTCCATCAGGACGTAGTCGGCGACCCAGACCGGGATCTGCTCGCCGTTGACCGGGTTGACGACGTAGTGGCCGGTGAAGACGCCGTCCTTGTCCTTCGTCTGACGATCCGCCACCGACCTGGCCCCGGCCTTCTGGACGTACTCGCGCACCTCGTCGTTCGCCAGCTGGTCGACCAGCGGGTGCTCGGGTGCGAGCACGAAGAAGGTGGCTCCGAACAGCGTGTCCGGGCGCGTCGTGAAGACTGGGATGTCGATGTCGAGCGCTTCGACGCGGAACAGGACGTCGGCGCCTTCCGAGCGGCCGATCCAGTTCGTCTGGATCGTCTTCGTCCGCTCCGGCCAGTCGATCAGCTCCAGATCAGCAAGCAGCTGATCCGCGTACGCGGTGACCCGGAAGAACCACTGCTCCATGTTCATCGCGATCACCTCGGCGCCGCAGCGCTCGCACTTGCCGTCGATCACGTACTCGTTCGCGACGACCGTCTGGTCGTTCGGGCACCAGTTGACGGGCGCCTCCTTCCGGTAGGCGAGCCCGGCCTCGAAGAACTTCAGGAACAGCCACTGCGTCCAGCGGTAGTACTCCGGCTGATGCGCAGAGGCCTCGCGATCCCAGTCGACCGCCCAGCCCGAGCCGGCGCATCTCGCCGCGGATGTGCTCGATGTTGCGCTCGATGATCTCGCGCGGGTGCCCGCCCTCCCGGATGGCCGCGTTTTCCGCCGGTAGGCCGAAGGAGTCGTAACCCATCGGTCGCAGGACGACGAAGCCGTTTCGCCGGCGGAAATGGGTGAGGACGTCGCCCAGCGTGTAGTTGAGCACGTGGCCCATGTGCAGCGTGCCGGACGGATACGGGAGCATTTCCAGCATGTAGAACTTCTTCTCGCGCTCCGCTCCGGACTCCGGGTTCGAGGACATAGAAGGCCCGCTCGTCCTCCCAGACGCGCTGCCACTTCGCCTCGATTGTCTGCGGGTCGTATCTGTCCATTCCGTCTCCGGGTACAAAAAAGCCTCTCGATTCGAGAGGCCAGGGGGAGTCGCCGCGGCGCCGCCGCGTGGCTCCCTGCGCTACACGAGGAGGTGCCTGCTCATTGCGCGCAAAGATACCAGCCTCCGTCCCGAGACGAAAGGAGCGAGATGTCCGACTACACGGTCGTGAAGGTTTCCGACGTCCCCGATCAGGGGCCGAACCTGGGAGTTGCCCCTGATGTCGAGATCCGCTTCTTGCGCAACGACCTCGGTTGCGAGGACTGCGGCGTCAGCTACGCGCGTATCGCGCCGAACGGGAAGCGAGCCGAGCGGGCACCGGCACAAGCGGCAAGAGGAGATCTACCTCCTCGTGTCCGGTTCCGCGCGCATCAAGGTCGGGGACGACATCGTCGACCTGGAGCCGTGGACGGCCGTTCGTGTTCCTGCGGACGACGACTCGGGCACTGGCAGCGGGTCCGGACGGAGCGGAATTCGTCCTCGTCGGCGCGCCGAACACGGGGCCGGGCGACGCGATCGACGAGCCCGATTTCTGGAAGCGACTAGGTTCGCGGGACCCAGCGGCCGACGCGGCGTCGGTAGTCCTCGTACTCGGTCCCGAAACGCTTGCGCAGCTCGGGCTCCTCGTGCAGCACGACGAAGAGGTGGAAGAGGAGTGCCGCGGCGCCGGCCCACAGTAGGAGCACCTCACGTCCGAGGAGGAGCGCCTGGCCGACGATCAGCGCCAGCACGCCGACGTACATCGGGTTCCGCACGACGCGGTACGAGCCACGGGCGACGAAGCGCTCCGGCGCGGCGAAGGGAGCGGGCGTGCCTCGTCCCTGGAGCGCGAAGCGTGCCGTCGTCTCCAGGACGAGACCGCCGCCGATCGCGATCAGCACCGCGCCCGTGACCCGCAGAGCGGTCGAAGGGTCGTCTGCTTCCCAGCGGGTCAGGAGCCACGGGACCAAGCCCGCGACGATCGTCGGCCCGCCGAAGAGGACGAAGGCGGCACTCCCGAGGACCGCCCGCAGCCGGCTCATCTAGCGCGCGGCGACCGCGAAACCCGGGCGGACGAGTCTCGGCGGCGCACCGAGGCCCGCCTCGTTCACGCTCGGGTTGCGGGGCTCGCTGAGCGGCGGCGCTCCAAACGAGCGACGCACCTGCTCGGGAGGCGGATCGCCGTAGAGGGTCGTCCGCTGGCGAGGCGTGCGACCGATCGCACTGATCGCCTCCTCCATCTGCTCGGGCAGCAGCTCCTGGCCGTGCACGGAGCCGGCGGCGCGCGAGATGGACTCGTTCATCAGCGTTCCACCCAGGTCGTTCGCCCCCGCGCGGAGAGCGGCCTGCGCACCGTCCACTCCGAGCTTCACCCACGAGGCCTGGACGTTCGTGATCCAGGGATGGAGAGCGAGCCGCGCGGCGGCGTGAAGCAGGATCGCCTCGCGGAAGGTCGGCCCCTGGCGCGCGCGACCCTTGAGGTAGATCGGCGCCTCCATGTGCACGAAGGGCAGCGGCACGATCTCGGTGAAGCCGCCCGTGCGTTGCTGCTGCTCGCGGAGCCGAAGGAAGTGGCGTGCCGAGTGACGAGGGCGGTCGACGTGCCCGAACATGATCGTGGTCGTCGAGCGCAGGCCGGCACGGTGCGCCGTGTCGTGAACGTGCAGCCACTGCTTCGTCGTCACCTTGTCCGGGACAGATCACCTGCCGGACCTCGTCGTCGAGGATCTCGGCTGCCGTTCCCGGTAGCGAGGCGAGGCCGGCGTCGCGGAGGCGCGACAGGTACTCGCCGAGCTCGACTCCGAGCGTGGCCGCGCCCTGCCAGACCTCGAGCGCGGAGAAGGCATGGACGTGGATCTCCGGAACGGCCTCCTTCACCGCCTCGCAGACTTCCGCGTAGAAGTCGCCCGTGAAGCTGGGGTGGATCCCGCCCTGGAGACAGATCTCGACGGCGCCGCGTTCCCATGCCTCGCGTGCGCGCCGGGCGATTTCCTCCGGCGGGACGAGGTAGGGCCGGCCGCGCAGGTTCGCCGCGAGCCGACCCTTGGAGAAGGCGCAGAAACCGCAGCGGAAGTAGCAGACGTTCGTGTAGTTGACGTTGCGTGTGACGACGTAGGTGACGGTGTCGCCGTTGACCTCGCGGCGGAGCGAGTCGGCCGCCGCGGCGACAGCGTGGGCATCCGGGCCGCGGGCGGTCAGGAGCGCGGTTATGTCGTCCTCGTCCAGCGCGATCTCCTCGCGGGACTTGGCCAGCGCGGCGGCGACGGACGGCGTCAATTTTGGCTCAGAGCCGGCACCCACGCGTGCGTTCTTCCCGACTACGATCGAATTGGGGAGGAGGCCGGGGACACCATCAATACGGGGCGGGATTCGACCGGCCGCCCCGGCCGCCCAGCCGTCCTCGCGCGCAAGGCCCTCCGCGTCGGATCGCCGCAGGACATGTGGCGCCACCGAGGGATCGAGCCACCGGTCCGGCTCCTCCAGGTACTCGGGGTACACGGCGAGCCGCGGCGCCAGGCGCAGGCCACGCTCTTCGGTGGCAGCACGGAGCCGGTCGACCTCCGGCCACGGCGCCTCCGGGTTCACGTGGTCGACCGTCACCGGCGAGATCCCGCCCCAGTCGTTGATGCCTGCGTCGAGCAGCCGCGGAAAGTCCTCGTAGCTCAGATTCGGCGGCGCCTGGATGTTCCACTCCGCGCCGAGCAGGATCCGCGCGGTTGCCGCCGTCCACAGAAGCTCCTCGAGCGCCGGCTCCGGTGCGTCGGGCCATCTTGGTCCCCGCCTTCGCCCGGAAGTTCTGGACGATCACTTCCTGGATATGGCCGTAGCGCTCGCCGAGGTCGCGAATCGCGCACAGCGCCTCGACCCGCTCGGCCCGCGTCTCTCCGATTCCGATCAGGATCCCGGTCGTCAACGGCACGCCGGCCTCCCCGGCGGCCGCGATCGTCGCCAGACGGCGGGCCGGAAGCTTGTCGGGCGACCCGAAGTGTGGGCCGCCGCGGGCCGACAGCCGCTCCGACGCCGTCTCGAGCATCAGTCCCTGCGAGACGCTCACCCGCCGCAGAGCGACCAGGTCCGCCGCAGCTCATCACACCCGGGTTCAGATGCGGGAGCAGCCCGGTCTCGTCGAGCACGAGGCGCGCGCAGCGCGCGAGGTACTCGAGCGTCGTCTCGCAGCCGAGCGTCGGCGAGCTCGTCGCGCGCCGCGCGGTAGCGCAGCTCCGGCTTGTCCCCGAGCGTGAAGAGCGCCTCGTGGCAACCAGCAGCGGCGCCGGCCCGTGCCACGTCCAGGACCTCCTCCTCCGACATGTACGCCCGCTCGCCTCGACGCGGCGGCCGCGCGAACGTGCAGTAGTGGCAGACGTCGCGGCACAGCTTCGTCAGCGGGATGAAGACCTTCGGCGAGTAGGTCACGAGCGAGCCGTGACCAACTTCCCGGAGTCTTCGCGCCTCCGCGCACAGCTCGTCCAGCGACGCGGCGGCGAGGTCGGCGACCATGAGCCAGACCTTACGCTTCAGCGCATGCAGGCCGCGCGCATCGGGATCGCCCTCTTCCTCTTCTTCCTCGCCCTGATCGGAGTCCTGGCCGGAGTCTCACTCCTGACCGGGGAGAACGACGACTTGAGCAACACCGGGGAGCAGGTCGTCGGCGTCCTCTGGCTGGTCTCGGCCGCTCTCTTCGCCGCAGCCGGCGCGCTCCTCCTGCGGCGCCCGATGAACGGTCGCGCGCTCGGCGCCCTCGGCGGGGTGCTCGTGCTCGGCGGCGTCCTGCTGACGGTCAACCCGTACTTCGGAGCACCGGTGACCGCCGGCGCTGCGCTCGCTGCCGTGCTGGGCTTCGCGCGCGCTAGCTAGTAGCGCGGCCGGCCGTCGTCGGGCTTCGGCAGGTAGCCGGGAGGCGCCGGGTTGTCGCCGAGGGCGGCGACTCTCGCGTCGAGCATCTGATCGCGGGCGTCCGACCACTGCTCGTGCGACTCGTCTTCGGGCTCCTTCCGGACCAACCGAACGATCCTGCTCCACAAACCCATCTCGACCGGAAGCGTACCTTCAGCTAGCTGCAGGCGCGCAGTCTTCGCGGCAGCGTGTGGCGCCGAGAGTCGTCGAGCGTGACGACGGAATGCGTGTACGCCCCGCCTCGCAGCAGCCGTCGCGGGACGACTGCGGTGAACGGCCTCCGAGCATCGCGCCGCACGAGCTGGCCGCGCACGTAGAAGTGGACCTGCGAGATTCGGCGAGCCGACCCGCCCCCAACGGCGAGCCTCACGTTCGACCTGGCGCAACCGCGCGCGCCGCGCCTGTAGCTGGCAAAGAGGCGCAGCTCCGGCGCCTGACGGCAGGTCGCGCCGGAGCAGCCACGCAGGACCATGAGCCTCGAGGCCAGCTCGAGCGCGCACCCGCTCGAAGGCGGGATTCGCGTGCAGGCTGGTCAGCTGGTGAGGGTCGCGCCTGCAGGTTGTAGAGCTCCTTTTCGCCGTTGGCGTGCTCGACGTACACCCAGGTCGGAGTGTGGATGGCCGAGTACGTCGGCGTCTCGAGCAGCACGTCGCGGCCCGAGAAGAGCAGGCGGTCACGGGCGATCGGCAGCAACGAGCGGCCGTCGGGTGCCCGGCCTGGGCGGATGCGCGCGGCGTCGGCGATCGTCGCCGCAAGGTCGATGTTGGCCGCGAGTTGCGCCCGGCGCGCAGCCCGCGGGATCCCCGGCCCACGGATGATGAGCGGCACGCGCACGGACGGCTCGTACACGAGCACCTTCCCCGACTGCACGCGATGCTCGCCGTGGAAGAAGCCGTTGTCGGAGGTGAAGATGATGTACGTCCGGCCGAGCTTCCCCGTTGCCTCGAGCGTCCTGACGATCTCCGCCACGCCTTCGTCGACGGCGAGGAGCGACTCCAGGCGCTGCTGGTAGTTCTCCCTGATCGCATTGATCCGCCCTGCTGGGATCACGGTGCGCGTTCGGATGCCGCTCGGCTTGTCGGAGACGTCGGCCTCGTTGAAGGAAGGCGGCGTCGGCAGCGGCTGGCTCGCGAAGAGGTTGCGGTGGCGCGGCGCGGGCGCGGGCGTCGCAAAGTTCGCCGGGTCGTCCGGATCGCGCGGGCCACCCGAATGCGGAGCGAGATAGGCGACTGACAGGAACAGAGGGCGCGGGTCGGCGGCGAAGCGCCGGATGACATCGACTGCTCGCCGCGTGTACACGTCGGCCTGGTAGTCGGCGGCCGTCGCTCCCGTAGCGCACGAGCTTCCCGTTCTCGTTCACCGTGTAGTTGAAGTACTGGTACGTCGACGGGTCGATCGAGCCGTACCACTCGCCCCAACCCGGCGGGATCTCGGTCTGGCGCACGCGTCCATAGCCGTTCAGGTACTTGCCGATATGGACGGTTGCGTACCCGGCGCGCTGCAGCCAGACGGGAAGCGTGTTCGTGTGGTCGAGCCTGTCGTAGCCGCCGTTCGGCGCGACGTTGCCCATCACGTGGTGGTTGTGGGCGTACTGCCCGGTCAGGTAGGTGGAGCGCGACGGGCAGCAGAGCGGATAGGAGGCGAAGTTGTTGTCGAACGTGACGCCCTGGTTCGCGAGCAGCGAGCGCACGTTCCCCATCACGCGGAGCGATTCGACGGTCTGGTCGTCGGTCATGATCACGACGACGTTCGGGCGGTTCGCGGCCTGCTGCGTTCCCGCCTCGCTCCTCGTAGCGGAGCCGGAGAACACGGCCGCGACGGCGATCCCTGCGGCGAGGGCCGGGGCGACGAGCCACCTTCCGTTCCTCATGGGCGGAAGTGATACCCGCCGGCCGGAAAAACAGTGTTAGGGGTCTGTGAAAGTTTTCGGGTCGGTCACCGGCGCCTGGCAGACAAACCGCTCACAGACGTAAACCGCGGGCTTGCCGTTTACGAAATCCTTGCCTTTCAGGAGCGGGACGTCCTCGGTTGGGCCGAAGGCGACGACCGCGTTCGGATCGAAACCCACGGAGCGCGGCACGAGCGACTTGGCTCTCCGGCGGGCCGATAATCGCCAGCTCCCGCGGGGGCGAGAAATGCAGGTCGAGCGCCGAGAGCGCATGGCCGAAACCGACCGGAGCGCGCGGGAGCGCCTCTCGGATCAGCCGGAAGACGCCCACCGCCTGCTTCTCGAGCTCGTCGTCCCCGTAGATCCGCGCGAGCTGGAGCAGCACGTAGGCGAGCATCGAGTTGCCGGCCGGGATCGGCTGGTCCTCGAGGTCCTTCTTGCGCGCGACGAGCTGCTCGGCGTCCGCCGCTGAGAGATAGAAGCCGCCGCGCTCCTCGTCCGCGAAGAGGTCGATCGCCAGCCGCGCGAGCCGGTTCGCCTCCTCGAGCCAACGCAGGTCACCGGTTGCCTTGTGCAGCTCGAGCAGCCCGTGCGCCACGTCCGCGTAGTCCTCGAGGTAGCCGGTGCCCTTGGCCTCGCCGCGAAACGTCCGGTGCAGGCGGCCGTCCGCGGTCGAGAGCGGCCCCAGCAAGAACTCGCCGAGCTCCCGGGCCGCGTCGACGTAGTCCTCGCGTTCGAGCCTGCGCCCGGCCTCGGCCAGGGCTGCGAGGGCGAGGCCGTTCCAGGCCGCGATCGCCTTGTCGTCGCGGGCCGGCTTCGGCCGTTCCTCACGGATCTCGAACAGCCGCTGCCGCTCAGCCTCGTCGAGCTCGCCTCGGATCACGAACCGCCCGTGCTCGAACGGCAGCAGCAACTCCTCGGGCACGCCGTCGTCGGGCGTCCACGTGAAGGTGAGCCCTTCGACGCCGTCGGTGTCCGCGTCCTGCGCCGAGGCGAAGCCGCCCTCGGGGAGACGCAGCTCGCGCAGCATGTAGTCGAGCGTCTGCTCGGTGACGCGCCGGTAGCGGTCGTTGCCGGTGACGACCCAGGCGTGGAGATACGTCGCGGCCAGCAGCGCGTTGTCGTAGAGCATCTTCTCGAAGTGCGGGACGAGCCACTCGCGATCGACCGAGTACCGGTGGAACCCGCCGCCGACGAGGTCGTACATGCCGCCGGCCGCCATCGCGTCGAGCGTCGCCGTCACCATCGGCAGCGCGCTCTCGTCGCCTCGTAGGTGCATCCTGAGCAGGAACTCGAGCACCGAGGCCTGCGGGAACTTCGGAGCGTTGCCCCAGCCGCCCCACTCGACGTCGAACTGGGCGCGAAGGCCTCGCGTCGCCTCCCCCAGGAGCGACTCGGTCAGAGGCTCGTTCGAAGGCGCCAGCTCGCTCGAGCGGCGCACGGCATCGACGATCGCGGCGGCCTGGCCGGCGACGTCGCCGCGCCGCTCGCGGTAGGCGTCGGAGACCGCGACGAGCACCTGCTGGAAGCTCGGCATCCCGTAGCGCGGCTCGGGCGGGTAGTAGGTGCCGCCGAGGAAGGGCTCGCCCGCGGGCGTGAGGAAGACCGTCATCGGCCAGCCGCCCTGGCCCGTCAGCGCGACGACCGCATCCATGTAGAGCGAGTCGACGTCGGGCCGCTCCTCACGGTCGACCTTGATGTTCACGAAGCGCTCGTTCATCAGCGCGGCCGTCTCGTCGTCCTCGAACGACTCGTGCGCCATGACGTGGCACCAGTGGCACGCCGAGTAGCCGACGGAGAGCAGCACCGGCTTGTCCTCGGCCCGCGCGCTCTCGAAAGCCTCGTCGCTCCAGGGGTACCAGTCGACCGGGTTGTCCGCGTGCTGGAGGAGGTAGGGGCTGGTCTCCTCCGCCAGCCGGTTCATCAGGGACCGGCCGGTGAGGGCGCCTCGTCGCCTGCGGGTATCTCCATCCGCCGGATGAGAACGGCCGCGGCGATCAGCCCCGTCGCCCAGATACCTGCCGTCAGCCAGAACCCCCACTGGAACCCCTCCGTCAGAGCAACCGGTGGAGGGTTGCCTTCAGTAACGAGGGTCTCGAAGTGCGTGAATGCGACCGTCGAGATCACGGCGACACCGATCGCTCCGCCGATCTGCTGAGTCGTGTTCAGCAGTCCCGAGGCGAGGCCGGCCTCGCGATGGGATACCCCGGAGAGCGCGGCGATCGTGATCGGGATGAACGAGAAGGGAATGCCCACGCCGACCATCAGGAAGCCCGGCAGCAGATCGGTCGCATAGCTGCCGTCGACATCGATCTGCGTGTACCAGAGAGCGCCGGCGGTCAGTAACGAGAGCCCGGTCATGGTCACGGTCTTCGCCCCGAACCTGGTCACGAGCATCTGCGCCGGGCCGGCCATCACGACGGCGGTGCCGGCGGTAGCGAGGAACGCGACGCCCGTCTGCAGCACGGAGAGGCGCAGGACCTGCTGCATGTAGAGCGTGAGCAGCAAGAAGGATCCGAACATTCCTCCGGCCAGCAGGAAGCTGACGACGTTCGCCGCGGTCACCATCCTGTTTCGGAAGATCCCGAGCGGCATCAGAGGCTCGCGGGCCCGAGCCTCCCAGGCCACGAAGAAGAGCAGCAGTGCCGCGGACAGGACGATGAGGCCGATCGTCCGGAAAGCCGCCCAGCCCACGTCGGGCGCCTCGGAGACCGCGTACACGAGCAGAACGAGACCCGTCGTGACCGAGAGCGCCCCGATCACGTCGTACTCGTGCACCGCATCTTCCTGGCGGCTCTCGCGGACGAAGCGTGTCGTCAGCGCGAGCACGACGACCCCGACCGGGATGTTGACGAAGAAGATCCACTCCCATCCCAGGTACTTGGTGAGGATGCCGCCGAAGAGAACGCCTGCGGCGGCCCCGCTGCCGGCGACCGCGCCCCACGCGCCAAGCGCCTTGTTCCGTTCCTTGCCCTCCGTGAAGGTCACGGAGATGATCGACAGCGCCGCCGGCGACACGATTGCCGCTCCCAGCCCTTGCACCCCGCGCGACACGATCAGCATGGCTTCGCTCTGCGACAGCCCGCAGGCGAAGGATGCGGCCGTGAACAACGCGAGCCCGACCATGAAGATCTTCCGCCGGCCGAGCAGGTCAGCGGCGCGCCCACCGAGCAGGAGGAAGCCGCCGAAGGTCAGGGAGTAGGCCGTGATCACCCACTGCAGGTTCTCGTCGGCGAAGCCGAGATCCCTGCCGATCGAAGGCAGCGCGACGTTGACGATCGCGACGTCGAGGACGACGACGAAGATCGCCGTGCAGATCAGGGCGAGGGCTTTCCAGCGATTCGGATCGGGAGCGGCGGTAGCCATGCGGCGACCTTAACGGCTCAGTCCGCCTGGCGGATGGACGCGTGGGGCCCCGGATCCCTCCGGGGCCCCACTGCGTTCTCAGGCGGCCTGGTCGAACGCAGGCTCGAGCTCTTCCTCCGAGCTCTCCTGCACCAGGTCGCGCCGGTCGACGACGAACAGGGCGACGAGCACGCCGACGAAGGCGACCGCGGCGCCGACGAAGAAGGCCGCCTGGAATCCGTCGGTCAGCGCGAGGTTGACGGCCGTCCCGGTGCTGACCGCGTCGCTCGTCGTCGAGGTCGCGATCGCCGACAGCGCGGCGATGCCGAGCGCGCCGCCGATCTGCTGCGACGTGTTGATCAGCCCCGAGGCCAGTCCGGCCTCGTCGTCCTGCACGCCCGCCAGCGCCGCGATCGAGATCGGCACGAACGAGAAGCCGAGGCCGACGCCGATCAGCAGGAAGCCCGGGAGCAGGTCGCTGAGGTACGAGCCGCCCACGGAGACCTGCGTGAAGTAGACGAGGCCGGCCGTGAGGGCGGACATCCCGACGACGAGCACCGGCTTGACGCCGATCCGCGTCACGAGCTGCGCGGCGAGAGCGGACCAGAAGATCGCGGTGCCTGCGACCGCCAGGTACGCGACGCCGGTCTTCATCGGCGAGTACCCGAGCACCTGCTGCATGTAGAGCGTGAGCATCAGGAACATCCCGAACATCGCCGTGCCCAGGATCAAGCCCGGCGATGTTCGCGCCCACGAGCGTCCGCAGCCGGAAGATCGAGAACGGCATCAGCGGATCCTTGGCCCGCGACTCCCAGGCGAGGAAGCCGGCGAGCAGCGCGCCCGCCGCCGCGAACAGGCCGACCGTCTCGATCGACGACCACCCGTAGTCGTTCGCCTGCGTGATCGCGTAGACGAGAGCGACCAGGCCGCTCGTGACGAGCACCGCCCCCGGGATGTCGAAGCTTTGCGCAGTCGTGTCCCGGCTCTCCGCGATCAGGAGCGGAGTGAGCGCCAAGGCGGCGATGCCGACGGGCACGTTCACGAAGAAGATCCACTCCCAGCTGAGCGCGTCGGTCAGGACACCGCCGAGGAGCACGCCTGCGACCGCCCCGAACGCCCCCACTGCACCCCAGGCTCCGAGCGCCGTGTTGCGGTCCTTGCCCTCCGGAATGTGGTCATGAGGATCGCCAGTGCCGCCGGCGAAATGATCGCCGCACCGAGTCCCTGCAGGGCGCGGGCGCCGATCAGTGCCTCTTCACTCCAGGCCAGGCCCGAGAGAAGCGAGGCGCCGGTGAAGAGGACGATGCCCGCGAGAAAGAGTCGCCTGCGCCCGAGGAGGTCGGCCGCGCGACCGCCGAGGAGCAGGAAGCCGCCGAAGAACAGCGCGTAGGCGCTGATGACCCACTGCAGGTTCTCCTGCGAGAAGCCGAGGTCGGTCTGGATCGAGGGCAGGGCGACGTTCACGATCGCGATGTCGAGCACGACCATGAACTGCACCGCGCACAGGAGCGCGAGCCCGATCCACTTGCGTCGAGCAGAAGCCATCATTTGTTCAATCTCCCATCTCCTTAGTGGTCACTAGCTTGCGAAACTACACTATTCACTTTCTTTTCGCAAGTAAGAACTTCTGGATAACGAAGTAATCGGCTATACTCCGCCGGAGATGTCGAAGCGCTATGACCAGTACTGCCCGGTTTGTCACGCGCTCGGCCTGGTCGGCGAGCGTTGGGCGCTCCTGATCGTCCGCGAGCTCCTGCGCGGGCCGAAGCGCTACACCGACCTCGTCGAAGGCATGCCGGGGATCGGCACGAACATCCTCGCGGCGCGTCTGAAGGAGCTCGAGCAGGGCGGGATTCTCCGCAAGCGCAAGCTCCCGCCGCCTGCGGCCTCGACCGTGTACGAGCTGACCGAGTACGGCGCCGAGCTCGAGGAGCCGCTCTACGCCCTCGCCCGCTGGGGCGCGCGCTCGCTCCCGCCCGCCCGGGCGGAAGGACGGGTTCTATCCGGAGTGGGGGCTCAACGCCTTCGCCGCGCTCCGCAACGAAGAGGCCGCCCGCGGCCTCACGGAGTCGTACGTCCTCCGCGTCGACGATGACGCCTACACCGTCCGGCTCGTCGAGGGCAGCTCGAGATCGAGCCCGGCGCGACTGAGGACGTCGATCTCGACGCTGCGATGGACCAGAAGACCTTCTTCGGCCTTGCCTCCCGCGAGCTCCTGCCGAGCGACGCGCTCGCAGCAGGGGCCGTGAAGCTCGAGACGGGAGACCCCGAGACGCTCGAGCGCTTCTTCCGCGTGTTCAACTTCGCTTCGCGCGTTCCGACCGCCGGCCTAGTGACATGCGGCTCGAGACCGAGCGCCTGCTGCTGAGGCCGCTGTCGCTCGACGATCTCGACGTCTTCGCATCGTTCTACGCCGACCCGGAGGTGATGCGCTACCTCGGCGCCGGCCGGACGCTGAGCCGTGACGAGTCCGAGGCCAGCCTGCGACGCATGCTCCGCAGCTTCGAGGTCGACGGCTTCGGGCAGCTCGCCGTCGAGCGCACCGAAGACGGCAAGCTCGTCGGCCGCTGCGGCTTCCTCGTGTGGGATGCGAAGACGCTGACCCCGACGACCGAAGCGGAGGCAACCGGCCCGACGGAGCTCGAGATCGGCTACGCGCTCGGACGCGAGTTCTGGGGACAGGGGTACGCGACCGAAGCGGCGACCGCCGTGCGCAACCACGCCCTGCGGTCGATGCACCGCACCCGGCTCATCGCGTTCATCAGGCCGAGGAACCTGGCCTCGGCCCGCGTGGCCGAGAAGCTCGGCATGCGCCACGAGCGCGACGTCGAGTTGATGGAGCTGCCGGCTCGGCTCTACGCGCTCGGGAACGAGCCCGCGCGGTAGAGCTGGCCCTCGAGCTGCCGCCCGAGGACTCCCTCCAGCCACTCTGAGATCCCGATCAGCGCGTCGACGTCGACCCCGGTGTCGATCCCGTCCCCCTCCAGCATGTAGACGAGATCCTCGGTGGCGATGTTCCCCGTCGCCCGGGGCGCGAAAGGGCACCCGCCGAGGCCGCCGATCGACGCGTCGAGCAAAGTCGCGCCGCCCTCGAGCGCCGCGTACGCGTTCGCGAACCCGGTGTTGCGTGTGTTGTGGCCGTGGAAGCCCGCGGCGCCGGTTCGCTCGATGAGCGCTTTGACCTGGCGCGGCGTTGCGACGCCGATCGTGTCCGCGAGGACGATCTCGTCCGCTGCCGAGAAACGCTCGGCCAGCGAGGCGACTGCGGCTGGGTCGACCCGCCCTTCGAACGGGCACCCGAAGGCGACGCTGATCGTCACGGTCGAGGGGCCGGGCGCCTGGCCAAGGATCGACGTCACTCGTTCTACGGCTTCGTCCAGGGTCGCGTTGGCGTTTCGCTGGTTGAAGCTCTCGGTCGCGCCGAGGGTGAGGTTCACGCGGTCGAGCCCGCTGGCCGCGAAGCGCTCGAATCCCTTCTCGTTCAGCACGAGGCCGACGTACTCGACACCGTCGCGCCGCTCGATTCCCTCGACGACCTCCTCGGCGCCGGCCATCTGCGGCACCGCGTCGTCACGGACGAAGCTGACCGCCTCGATCCGCGGCAGGCCCGTGGCCGCGAGCCGGTTGACGAGCTCCGCGCGCGTCTTCGGCGGATGACGTCTTGCTCGTTCTGCAGGCCGTCCCGCGGGCCGACCTCGCAGAGTGTCACGCTCACTTCGGGTAGACGCGCTCGGGCTTGACGCGCACGATCACACGGCGCTCGCCCGGCCTGTGGTTTTGGTACTTCGGGATGCCTCTGTACTTCAGGGACATCTTGTCGATGTGACGGTTCGCTTCCTCTTCGTCCTCGTCGAGCTCGGCGGTGCCGCTGACCATCACGTACTCGTATGGATTCTCCAGCGAGTGCACTTCGACCGTCACACGCGGATCACGTTTGAGGTTCTTCCACTTCGCACGGGGTGCGGCCGTGTTGAAGAGAACGTCCTCGCCGTCGTAGTCGACCCAGACGGGCGTCACATGAGGCGTGCCGTCCTCGCGGATGGTCGCCACGGCCCCGAGGTTCTTGTCGAGGAAGAGCTTCGCCTGCTTCTCGGTGAGTGCCGCCACGGCTCCTTTAGGCTAGCGACCATGATCGTTCTCGCGGGCACGCGCAAGGGGCTCTTCCTGTTGGAGAGCGACGAGGGTCGCCGCGACTGGAAGGTCGAAGGCCCGCTGGTCCCCGGCTGGGAGATCTACCACGCGATCCTCGACCCGCGAGACGACGTCCTCTACGCCTGCTCGAACACCTTCGCGTACGGCGCCAACGTGCATCGCTCGCGCGACCGCGGGAAGACCTGGGAGCACGCCGAGCAGCTCGGCCTGCCCGAGGACGGAGAGCTCAAGCTCGAGAAGACCTGGCACGTCGAGCCGGGCCGCGACTCGGATCTGTGGCTGGGCGGCGCACCTGGAGTGCTGTTCCGCTCCGACGACGGAGGCGTCGAACTGGGAGCTCGTGCGCGGGCTCTTCGACCATTCGACGCGCGAGCGCTGGCAGCCCGGCGGCGGCGGGATGTGCTGCCACTCGATCCAGATTTCACCGGACGGCGCGATCTACGTCGCGATCTCGGCGGCAGGCGCATTTCGGTCGGAGGACGATGGCGAGACGTGGACCCCCGTGAACAAGGGAACCGCTGCGGACTTCATGCCGGACGACCCGTACCCCGAGGTCGGCCAGTGCGTCCATAAGCTCCTCGTCCACCCCGAGCAGCCAAACCGGATCTGGCAGCAGAACCACTGCGGGGTCTACCGCTCCGACGACCGCGGCGACACCTGGGAGCGCCTCGACGTCGAACCGCCTGCCGAGCGACTTCGGCTTCCCACTCGCTCTGCATCCACGCGACCCGGACGTGGCGTACGTGATCCCCGAGGAAGGCGCCGAGAACCGCGTGACCTCCGGCGGCCGGCTCGGCGTCTACAAGACCACCGACGGCGGCGCGAGCTGGGCGCTGGCCGCGAATGGGCTGCCCGACCCTGCCTGGTCGGTCGTCTTCCGCGAGGGAATGGCCTACGACCGGCTCGACCCGGCAGGCGTCTACTTCGGAACGCAGGGCGGCTCGATCTACGTCTCGCCGGACGAGGGTGGCGAGTGGATCACCGCCGCGGAAAATCTCCCGCCGGTGCTCTCGGTGGAGGTCGGAGAGTGGCAGTCGTAGTGCTCCTTCCGTCTCTGCTCGCGACCGAGGCGGGCGGGCGGAACCGGTTCGAGGTGGAGGCGTCGAGCCCCCGCGAGGCGCTGCGCGAGCTCCCCATTCGCGGCTTGCTGTTCGACGAGCAGAGCGAGCTGCGTCCCCTCGTGAACGTGTACGTCGACGGCGTGGACGTGCGCAACCGCGGCGGCCTGGACGAGACACTCAGCGATGGCGCGGAGATCCGCGTCGTCGCCGCGATCGCCGGCGGCTAGTTAGAGGCTCGTCGGGATCGTCATGTCGCCGGCGGCGATCTTCTTCGCCTCCGCGTCGATCGCAGCACGGTCCTCTTGCGGGACCCTCGGGCTGAACGTGCCGAGCCCGACTCCGTCCTCGGAGAGGCCGAAGACCAGGTTGCGTCCGCCCTTCCAGCTTCCGTCCTGAACCGACTCGATGGTCGAGAACACCGCCTCGTCGACGCGCTTGAGCGCGCTCGTCAAGACGTGCGGGCCGAGGAAGGACTGGTCGGCGTCCACGCCGATGCCCCAGACCCCATTCTGCTTCGCGGCATCGAGCGCGCCGAGACCGCAACCACCCGCGACCTGGAAGACGACGCCGGAGCCCTGCTCGATCTGGGTGAGCGCGAGCTCCTTGCACTTCGCCACGTCGTCCCAGTCCTGGGAGTACCCGTTCAGCACCTTCATGCCGGGATCAGCAGCCTTCGCGCCGGCCTGGTAGCCGGCGATGAAGCGGTCGACCGGCGGCTCCTTCATGCCGCCGACGGAGCTGATGATGTCTGCGCCGGAACGCCGCTTCTCCGCCAGAGCGGCCGCGTACCCGGCGAGGTAGCCGACCTGTTCCTCTTTGAAGAGCAGCCCGACGACGTTCTTCGGCTTGCCCGCGAGGCCCGACTGGTCGACGTCGATGATCTCGAACTTCGTGTCCGGGAATCTCGACGCGGCCTTCGCAACCGCGTCGCCCTGCGCGAAGCCGACGCCGATGATCAGGTCGTAATCCTGGCGGACGAGCGACGCCATGTTCGGGATGTAGTCGGCGGCGGTCGCAGCCTGGAGGACGCGCCCCTGGACGCCGAGCTCCCGCTCGGCTCGCTTGAGACCGTTGTAGGCGAGCTCGTTGAAGCCGCGGTCGTTCAACTGCCCCTTGTCGGTCAGCAGCCCGACCTTGATCGCGTCCTCGTCAGGCCCGGAAGACGCCGCGTCGTCATCGCCTCCGCAGGCGGCAACCGACCCGGCGAGGGCGGCCGCCAAGAGGAGTCCGGTAAGTTTTTGCCTAAGAGTCAAAAACCTCGGTGACGACGATAGCGAAAAACTCCCCCACGCACGCGACCCTGGCGGTCATCTTCCAGGTCCGGGCCGGAAAGCTCCAGGTCCTCCTGTGGCAACGAGCGAAGGACCCGTTCGCCGGCGCCTGGGCCCTGCCGGGCGGCTATCTGGATCACGGCGAGACGCTCGAGCGCTCCATTCGCCGGCATCTGGCGGCAAAGGTCGACGTCCGCGAGCTCTCGCATCTGGAGCAGCTCGAGACGCTGAGCGATCCGAAGCGGCATCCGAAAGAGCGGCAGCTGGCCACGGCGTACCTCGGCCTCGTGCCGCGCGGCGTCGACCCCGCGCTGCCGGAGGACACCGACTGGCACTCGGTCGACCGGCTCCCGAAGCTCGCGTTCGACCATGGGGCGATCACGCTCGCCGGCCGGGAGCGCCTGCGGGCGAAGCTCTCGTACACGAACGTGGGCTTCGCGCTCGCACCGGAAACGTTCACGCTCAGCGAATTGCGGGATGTCTACGCGGCGGCGCTGGGACACGACGTGTCGGCGACGAACCTCCAGCGCGTGCTGGTGCGCCGCGGGCTGCTGAAGGCGACGGGCGAGCGACGTGAGCCGGGTCGCGACCGGCGGTCGGCCGGCGGCCCTCTTTCGCTTCACGTCGAATCAGCTGGACGTGACCGACCAGTTCGCGGTGCTCAGGCCCCCCGGACGCTGAGCGGGGCGCCTTTCGGCGCCCCGCTCGTGGATCTCGATATCGCTTCGGGTTACCTGCGCCCGACCCTCAGGTTGACCCTGAAGTTGACCGCGCGTACCGCGCCGCCCCGCGGGCTCTGGCCGAGCACACGGCCCACCCGACGGGAGCGAACCCTGCGCACCGTGCCGACGCGACAGCGCCGCGCCCGGATTCGCGCCTTCGCCGTGTTCAGCCTGAGGCCGATCACGTTCGGCACGCGACAGCGGGCCGGCGGTGGGGCCGGAGGCGGAGGCGGTGGCGGAGGCGGTGGAGGCGGAGGCGGAGGCGGCGGTGGTGGTGGTGGTGGCGGAGGCGGCGGCGGAGGCGGAGGTGGCGGAGGCGGTGGTGGCGGAGGAGGTGGAGGCGGTGGTGGCGGCGGCGGCTAAACGACAGCACCTCTGCGCTGGCAACGGTCGTCGAGCCGTTATAGCCACCGGCGGCTACCAGCTTGTTGGCTACCGCCGCGCCTGACGGGAAGGAGCGGGCTGCGTTGAGACTCGGACCGGGTGCCCAGCTGTTCGCGACCGGATCGTAGGAGACCGTCGTCGCGCCCGTGTCCGGGGTCGTGCCAAGTGCATCGGCGAAGAACGGGCGGAACGGAGTTCCGATTCCGAGGACGAGAGCTTTCCTTCCATGACGCCGCTGCCCGGGACGTTCGTCGGGGTCGGCATGCTCGCTCTCGCAGTCCAGGAGTTGGCCGCGATGTCGTAGTCATAGACGAGGCCGATAACGGTGTTGGTCGCATCGCGACCCCCGGCCACGTACATATGACCGTTGATGATCCCGTGGGCACTCCCACCCGTGCCATGGGGGATCGGCGCGCGAACAGTGAAGTTGTTCGCGATGGGGTCGTATTCCCAGTTCGTCACCTGAGCACTCGTGACCTGCGGAGTGTTGTAGCCGGCGACGAGGTAGATCTTGCCGTTGCCGGGGTTGTAGGCCGAAGCCATGAAGCCACGTACGTCCGGCATGTTCGCGCCCGTGCTCCAAGTGTTGGTCGCAATGTCATAGATCCTTGTCGTGGCGGTGACGGTGAGGCCGGCGTTCTGGCCTCCGAACACGTAGAGCTTGTTGGTGGGCGGGTAGTAGACCGCCGAAGGCATGGTCACCGCGTCGGCCATCGGCGCCCGGGTCGCCCACGAGTTGGCGGCCGGGTCGTAGCGGTAAAGAGTGTTCCGATCGCCGCCGGCGATCAACGAGTAGCCGCCGGCCACATACGCGTAGGTGCCGTCGGAAGCACTCCCCCCGCCGTACAGGTCTGCCGGCATTGGGGCAACTGTTTGCCATGCATCGCCGCCGCCTGGTGTGGCGTTCGCCAGCCCCGCCACCGCAAGCGTGGCTGCGGCGACCAGCGCAAGGCAGATCCCTCTCAGACTCACCGTCTTCATGTTCCCTCCCCACGAGCGCAACGGAGCGCTCATCGCTGACGGCGTGTTTTTAACAGGTACTGCCCTGATTTGCCGCGCAATTCGCGCGCCTAGAGGGTCAGGCGACGCCGATGCCGGCGGCGAGCTCGCGGGAGATCGCGTGCTCGTCCTTGCCGACGCGAATCGTCAGCGGCCCGCCGAACGGCGCGACTGCGCGGAGCTTGACCTTGCGACCCGGAACGAGCGCGAGGGTCTTCAAGTAACGGAGTAGCTCCTCGTCGTCGCTCGGCACGCGGCGAATCGTCGCCTCGTCGCCCGGCTCCAGGTTCGCCAACGTACGCAGCTTCGAGCGGTCGAGCTTCAGCTTGCGATCCGGGATCGGATCGCCGTGCGGGTCGTGCGTCGGGTAGCCGAGCGTCTGGTCGATGCGCGCCTCGAGCTCTTCGGACAGCACGTGCTCGAGACGATCGGCCTCGATATGGACCTGGTCGAGCGGCAGGCCGAGCGCCTGCGCGAGGTACTGCTCGAGCAGCCGGTGATGCCGGATGACCTCGAGTGCGACCTTCTCCCCCGCCGGGGTCAGTTCCACACCGCGGTACGGCGCATGGTCAGCGAGACCGAGACCAGCGAGCTTCTTGATCATCGCCGTCGCCGAAGGCGGGCGGACGCCCATTCGACTCGGCAATCGCCGACGTCGTGGCGCGGCGGCCTTCCAGGCGGAGCTTGTGGATCTCCTTGAGGTAGTCCTGAGAAGCGGCGCTGAGATCCCCAATCATGATTCACAGTGTAGACTAAAAGAGGATTTCGTCTTGGCTAAATTCAGTAGAAAGCAGTTGCTCGCCGGCACCCTCCCAGTGGTAGCCGCCGCCCCCCTCGCCAAGCTCGCGTGGCCAAGCGCGGCTCAAGGCGGCCAGCCTCTCGCGGTCCACGAAGGGCATGAGCACCCGCTCATCGGCCACGCAGCGATGATCGGCGACGAGGTGCCCGCTCCAGGCGGCCCGCACACCCTGGACGCACTCCTCACCCCTCCCCCGGCTCCTGCCGTATAAGCCCGGCCGGATCCGTGAGTACAACCTGACGGCCGTCGACCGCACGATCCAGGTCGCGCAGGGCGTCGAGTTCAACGCCTGGACGTACAACGGCACCGTCCCGGGCCCGGTGATCCGCGCGACCGAGGGCGACACCCTTCGCGTCAAGCTCAAGAACGGCGGCTCGCACCCACACACGATCCACTTTCACGGCATCCACCCGGGAGACATGGACGGCGTCTTCGAGCCCGTGCCGCCGGGCGGCGAGTTCACCTACGAGTTCCCGGCACGTCCGTACGGGATGCAGCTCTACCACTGCCACGCGACGCCGCTCAAGAAGCACATCCACAAAGGCCTCTACGGCGCGTTCATCATTGACCCGCCCAAGCCGAGGAAGCCTGCGCGCGAGCTCGTCATGGTCATGAACGGCTACGACACGGACGGCGACGGCGAGAACAACTTCTACACGGTCAACGGAATCGCCTTCTACTACGCGAAGTACCCGATCCGCGTGAAGAAGGGCGAGCTCGTGCGGATCTACCTCGCCAACCTCACGGAGTTCGACCTCATCAACTCCTTCCACCTGCACGGCGACTTCTTCCGTTACTACCCGACCGGCTCGACCGACCATTTCGAGTACACGGACACCGTGATGCTCTGCCAGGGCGAGCGAGGCATCATCGAGATCGAGTTCGCGAACACCGGGCGCTTCATGTTCCACGCCCACCAGAGCGAGTTCGCGGAGCTCGGCTGGATGGGCTTCTTCGAGGTCGAGTAGGTGGCGTCGGAGGCGGTCGCTGCGCGCGGTTACGGCTGGCGCCTCTGGGCGCTCGTGCCGCTGCTCATCCTCGTCGGCGCCGTCTCGCTCCTCGCCTCGTCGGGAGACTCGCTCTTCGACCTGCTCGGGCGCAACCCGCCGCCGGCCGACGAGTTCGACGTCCGACGCGTGGAGTTCAAGCCGGGCGAGATCAAGATCCGCGTCACGAACCCCCAGCGCGAGGATCTGACGATCGCCCTGGTGACCGTGGATGACGCGATCGTCCCGTTCTCGGTCGACGGTGACCGTACGCTCGGCCACCTGCGCTCCGCGACGATCGTCGTCGAGCACGACTGGGTCGAGGACGAGCCGATCGCGGTCGGCGTCACGAGCTCGTCGGGAATCCAGACGACCGAGGAGATCGCCGCGGCGGTCGAGACGCCTGGGGCTTCCGGGAAGCGGTTCCTCGGCTTCGCGGTGATCGGTTTCCTCGTCGGCGTCCTCCCCGTAGCCCTCGGCCTGGCCTGGCTCCCCTCGCTGCGCCAGGTGAGCCGCGAGTGGTTGGCCGCCTTCATGGCGCTGACCGGTGGGCTGCTCACGTTCCTCGGCTTCGAGGCGCTCTCGGAGGCGCTCGACCTGCAGGCGGCCCTGCCCGGCGGGCTTGGCGGGACCGGGCTCGTTCTCCTCGGCTTCGCTTCGGCCTACCTCGCGTTGAGCTTGCTGGGGCGGTGGCTGGGCGGGGGCAAAACGGTCAGCGGGCTCGCGCTGGCGACGCTGGTCGCGGTCGGCATCGGGGTGCACAACCTCGGTGAGGGGCTTGCGATCGGCACCTCGTTCGCCCTCGGCGAGCTCGCGCTCGGGACGTTCTTCGTCATCGGGTTCATGGTTCACAACATCACCGAAGGGCTCGGGATCGCGGCCCCGATGGCCGACCGCCAGCGCGTGAGCTTCGGCCGGCTGGCCGTCCTGGCGCTCATCGCCGGAGCACCGACCATTCCAGGCGCCTGGATCGGCGGATTCGTGACGAGCGACCTGCTCGGCGTCCTGTTCTTCGCGGGTGCTGCCGGCGCCGCGTTCCAGGTGGTGACCGAGGTTGGCCGCTACGTGCGGGAGCGCGCTCCGGGGGGCCTGACTTCGCCCTACGCGGTCGGCGGATTCCTCGCCGGAATCACCGTCATGTACATCACAGGGCTACTGATCTGAACTGGTCCGGCTCCACGGGAGCCGGACTCGGGAAAAGTGCTGCGCACTTTTCCCGACCCAGATCACGAGTCGTGGAGGACCGAACGCCATTGACCGTCGTCTAGGTGGAGCGCCGGCTCGGAGTCAGACGCCTTGAGTCGAGGAGACGTGAGGGGCTCGTTCTACAGCGCTACTGATCTGAGATCC
>CAWKBW010000024.1:0-55127 GCA_963847955.1 uncultured Actinomycetes bacterium | reverse complement strand
AACTCGCCAACCGAGGCGGTGGTCGACGCCGCGACCGCGGAGAAAGAGAAGTTTCAGGTTGGCCAGAAGGTCCGGATCGCGACGCGAAAGCCGGTCCGTGAGTTCGACCTGGTCGGCGTCGCCCAGTACGGCAGCGTGAAGTCGCTGGGGACGGCTACCTTCGCCGTCTTCACGATCCCGACCGCGCAGGAGCTGCTCGACCGGAAGGGCCTGCTCGACCAGATTCAGGTGGCGGCAAAGACCGGCGTGACGCCGGAGGAGCTGGCGGACGAGGTCGCTCAGGTCGTGCCTTTGAACAGGGCAGTGGTTCGGACCGGCGACGAGCAAGTGAAAGAGGACCTCAAGTCGGTGGCCTTCATCGACTTCATCAAGTACTTCCTGCTCGCCTTCGCTGCCATTGCGCTGTTCGTCGGCGCCTTTGTCATCTTCAACACGCTCTCGATCACCGTCGCGCAGCGGATCCGCGAGTTCGCGACGCTAGGACGATCGGGGCCTCACGCCGCCAGCTTCTGACCTCTGTGACTCTCGAGGCGTTGGTGATCGGCGTCCTCGCATCGGTGACGGGGCTCTTCCTCGGTCTCGGTATCGCGGCCGGCCTGAAGGCGCTCTTCAAGGCGCTCAACCTCGAGCTGCCTACGACGGCCCTGGTCTTCAACACACGCACGGTGATCTTGTCGCTTCTGGTGGGCATCGTGGTCACGCTCATCGCCGGGATCTTTCCGGCCATCCGCGCGACGAAGGTGCCGCCGATCGCGGCGGTTCGGGAGGGCGCTACCTTGCCGCCGTCGCGATTCGCCCGGTTCACCCCGTACATCGCGCTGTTGATCACGGGGCTGTCCGTCGCCCTCCTCGCCTACGGGATGTTCGTCGACAACGTCGACACCGCCCCGAGGTTGATTTCGATGGCGGTCGGCTGCCTGCTGCTCTTCGTCGGCGTTGCGATGGTCTCTTCCCGCGCCGTCCCCTGGCTCTCCGTCCTCGTGCGCCCGGTCGCGAAGTGGGTGATGCTCGCAGTCGGCCTGCTCGTGTACCCGACCAGGCTCGGCGCCTGGCTGACCCGTCGGTCGCTTTTCAGGCCAGGCCTGACCAAGCTCCAACGTGCAGGCGGCCTGGCCGGCGCGGTCGCCCTTTTCTTCCTCGTCGGCCCGGCGGTGCTGCTCGTGCTCGTGTGGCTGCTCGGGCTGCTGGCCAAGATCATGGTGTACATCGGCGTGGCCGTCCTGATCATCTTCATGGTCGTGCTGCTCGGCTGGTTCCTCTGGATGGTCCTCGCCGCGTTGAGGAAGAAGGGACATCCGGCCGACATGCCGTCGGCGAAGTTCGATCCCGCAACGGACAAGCTCTCGGCCGAGAACTCGCGACGCAACCCGGGTCGCACCGCTGCGACCGCGGCCGCGCTGATGATCGGGCTCGCGCTCGTCACCTTCGTCGCCGTGCTCGCGAACGGGATGAAGGAGTCGAACCGCGGCGCGATCGAGCGTCAGGTCAAGGCCGACTACATCGCTCACCTCGCAGGACGGCTTCAGCCCGTTCGTCGCGGCCGCAGGCGACGACGATCGCGAAGGAGCCCGGACGTCGAAGTCGCGTCGAGCGTCCGCTCAGGGCTCGGCAAGGCCTGCCGGGCAGAGCGGGTACGTGACCGGCATCGACCCGGCGACGATCACGCAGGTCTACGACTTCGACTGGGAGGAGGGCTCGGACGAGTCCCTCGCCGAGCTCGGCGACGTACGGCGCCATCGTCGACAAGACTTCGCCGAGGACAAGAACCTGGACGTCGGCAGCCGGTTCACCTGCTCACCGACGGGCGGAGCAGACGCCGCTCGAGCGTGAAGGGCATCTACGAGGCGCCGCCCTTCTATCCGCTGCTCGGCAACGTGAGCATCTCCAGTCGGCTTCGACCGCTCTACGACCGGCCGCAGAACCAGTTCACGTTCGTGAACGTCAGGGGCGACCCGGACGAGCGATCGAGAACGGGCTCGAGGCTGCGCTCGCCGACTTCCCGGACGCGAAGGTGCAGACGCGCGAGGCATGGATCGACCAGCAGGACCAGGACTTCAACCACTTCCTGATCATGCTCTACGTCCTGCTCGCGCTCTCCGTGATCGTGAGCGTCTTCGGGATGGTGAACACGCTCGTCCTCAGCGTGTTCGAGCGGACGCGCGAGCTCGGGATGCTGCGCGCGGTCGGGATGACGCGGCCACCAGGTGAGCCGGATGGTTCGGCAGGAGAGTGTCATCACCGCGCTGATCGGTGCTGCGCTCGGGCTGCCGCTCGGGATCTTCCTCGCGGTGCTGGTGACGAGGGCGCTCTCGCAGTACGACGTGCAGTTCGCCCCGCCGTGGCGGACTGATCCTGTTCGCGCTGGTCGCGATGCTCGTCGGGATCGTCGCCGCGGTGCGCCCGCTCGCCGAGCGGCGCGCCTGAACGTCCTGCACGCGTTGCAGTACGAGTAGCGCGGCCGCCGCACGCAGTAACTAGGTACTCGCGCGCGCCCCACCCTGGGTGGGGAAGAGGGACGTCCCCCCGCCACCCGCTGTGAGCGTATCGCCTTCGACCGCACGGCTCCGAGTCAATTCTCAGCCAAGATTGCCCCATGCTCTGGGCGATCTCAGGTGGCGCGGGCTTCCTCGGCCTGCACCTGGCCCGGCGGCTCGCCGACAGCCACAAGGTTCGCACGCTCGACCTGGCGCCGCTCGACGAGCCGAGCCTCGAGGGCCGCGTCGACGAGCTCCGCGGCGACATCCGCGACCCCGCCCGGGCGCGCGAGCTCGTCGCCGGCGCGTCGATCCTCGTCCACGCCGCGGCCGCCCTGCCCATCAGCGGCGCCCGCGACGAGATCCGCTCCGTCAACGTCGAGGGCACCGCAACGCTCCTCGCCGCCGCGCTCGAGGCCCGTGTCCGCCGCGTCGTCTTCATCTCGACGACGGCGGTCTACGGCGTTCCCGAGACCCATCCCATCGACGAGAGCGCCCCGCTCCACGGAGTCGGCCACTACGGACGCTCGAAGATCGAGGCCGAAGAGGTTCTCCGCGAGTTCGAGCGGCGCGGCCTGGCCGCGGTCGTCATCCGCCCCAAGACCTTCATCGGCCCCGAGCGGCTCGGCGTCTTCGAGATCCTCTTCGACTGGATCCGCGAGGGCAGGCGTATCTACGTGCTCGGAAGCGGGCGAAACCGCTACCAGCTCCTGGCCGTGGAGGACCTCGTCGACGCCATCGCCCTCGCCGCATCGAAGCGAACTGCGGCGGGGGAGACGCTCAACGTCGGCGCCACCGAGTTCGGCACCGTGCGCGCAGACCTCGAGGAGCTGATCCGGCATGCGGGCTCGTCGAGCCGGGTCACTCCCGTCCCGGCCCGCCCGGCGGAGCTCGCGCTCAGGGCGCTCGAGCTCGCTCGGCTCTCCCCGCTCGCGGAGTGGCACTACAAGACGGCGCACCGCGACTCCTACGTGGAGGTCTCGCGAGCCGAGCGCGTCCTGGGCTGGAAGCCTCGCCACTCGAACGCGGACGCGCTCATCCGTACCTACGACTGGTACCTGGCGAATCGTGACCACATCGGTGCCGCCGGCCTCACCCATCGCGTGCCCTGGGACCAGCGGGCTCTCGGTCTGATCAAGCGCATAAGCTGACCCGCGATGGAGCTGACCGCGTACCGCGAGCGGTTCCCGATCCTCGCGGAGACGAACTACCTGATCAGCCACTCGCTCGGCCCGATGCCGGCCGAGGCCGAAAGCCGCCTCGCCGAGTACGCGCACGCATGGAAAACGCGTGGCATCAGAGCCTGGGGCGAGGGCTGGTGGGACATGTCGACGACTGTCGGCGACCACGTCGGCCGGCTGATCGGGGCTCCACCCGGTTCGACGGTCATGCATCAGAACGTGACCATCGCCGAGGCGGTCGTCCTCTCGTGCTTCGACTTTCGCGGCGAGCGGCGCAAGCTCGTGTACGAGGAGGAGAACTTCCCTTCGGTCCGCTACCTGCAGCAGGGGCAGCGGGCACGCGGCGCCGAGGTCGTCGTCTGCCCGAACGAGGAGGCGATCGTCGAGGCGATCGACGAGCGCACGCTGCTGGTGCCGATCAGCCATGTGATCTTCAAGACCGGCCGTATCCAGGACATCGAGCCGATCATCGAGCGCGCGCACGAGGTCGGCGCATACGTGGTCCTCGACGCGTACCAGTCCGTCGGCACCGTTCCGCTGGATGTGACCGCGCTGAACGTCGACTTCGCCGTCGGCGGAAGCGTCAAATGGCTCTGTGGCGGTCCCGGCGCCGCGTGGCTCTACGTCCGTCCCGATCTCTCCGAGCGGCTCGAGCCGACGCTCGTCGGCTGGCAGGCCCACGCGCGACCGTTCGACTTCGCGCCGGAGCTGGAGTACGCGGAGGGCGCCGCCCGTTTCCTGACCGGGACGCCGAACGTGCCCGCGCTCTACGCGGCGACAGCGGGCTACGAGATCGTCGAAGAGATCGGCGTCGAGCGGATCCGCGAGAACTCGATGCGCCAAACGGCGCATTTCATCGGGCTCCTCGACGACGCCGGCTTCGAGGTCGTCAGCCCGCGCGAGCCGGAGCGTCGCGGTGGCTCGGTCGTCGTCCGCGTTCCAGACTTCCAGGCCGTGCACGCAGAGCTCGAGTCGCGCCAGATCCTGCTCGACGTTCGGCCTGACGTCGGCCTGCGCTTCGGGCCGCACTTCTTCAACACCGACGACGAGCTCGAGAGCGCCGCGGCCGCCCTCGTCGAGATCGTCGGCCGCGGCGCCTCCGTTTCGGCCTAGTTACTCCTCTTTGTTCGGGTCCTCTTCGGCGGCGAGCTTCAGCGATCCCTGGCGCGCTGTCTCGAAATGGCGCTGCTGGATCGGCGTCGCCCACTGGACGAGCTCCTGCACCTCGAGCTTGCCGGCCTTGTCGCCGAGCACGCCGAGCACCTCCCAGTGCCCGACCTCGCCCGCCTCGGCCATCGTCAGGAACTCGAAGCCGTCGAGCCCGTCCGCGTCCTCGCCGAGGTACGTGCGCATCATCTCGGTCGCTTCCTGCTTCGTCTCGCGGGCTTTGTCGAGGATCGCTGTCTTCTTGCCGTCGAGGTTTTCGGCCAGCTGCGTTCCGCGCCGCTCGGTCTCCTCGGCTTCCTTCTTCATCCGGTCGAGCTCGCTTTTCAGGTCGTCGTTTTCGAGGAGGCCCAAGACCTTCTCGCCCGTTCCCTGCGCCGCCTGTGCAAGGCCGATCACCTCGGCCAGCTTGGTCTCCAGAACCGTCAATTCAGCCATCAGACCCACTCCTCTCTCCGAAGGGTTGCAACCGGGGATACCCAGGCGTAGGTTCACTCCAAACGTCCCAGGCAAGGAGGGCACATGACCATGTACGCCGCACTCACCGTGCGCAAGCTCAAGGCCGGAAGCTACGAAGAGTGGCGGAAGGCCTGGGAGGGCGATCCTGATGAGATGCCCGAAGGTGGCGAGGTCTACATCATCCGGAATCTCAAGGACCCGGACGAGATCATCGCCTTCGGTCTCATCGAGGGTGACATCGACGCGATCAAGGGCTCGTTCGACGAGGGCAAGGAGCAGGCACGCAAGGAGGCCATGGCTCCGTATATCGAGTCGACCGGCGCCGACGGCATCTATGAAGTGATCGAGTACATCGGCGCCAAGACCGGCGCCCCGAGCTAGGTCTCAGCCGGAGAGGAGCTCGAGCAAGCGCTCCGCGTACCGGGGCGCGCTCGGCTCCTCCTCGTGCTTGAAGAAGACGTAGAGGTCCACCTGCTCGGCGATGAGGGGCCGTAGCCGCTCGGCCCAGCCTCGAAGCGCGCGCTCGTCGTACGGGGGCTCGCGGAGGCGCAGATAGCGGAAAGGAGCGTTGGCCTCGAGGTCGTCGACCAGGACTGCGTTCGACGGAAGCTCGGTCCCGATCCCCTCCCAGGATTCGTGCCGGAAGTCGAAGGCGATGCGGAGCTCCGGGTCGAGGGAGCCGAGCAGCAACGAGAGCATGCCCTCGTCCCGGGCATAGCCGATGAGCGCTCGGACCGGGCCCAGGCGATCGCCCAGCCGGCGCACGCGCTCCTCGAACGTGCCCACGTCGGTGGAGCGGAAGGCGTTCAGCTTCGGCGCGAACTGGAACCCGGGCGGCGTCTGCGCGGCCCAGCGCTCGAACTGCTCCTCGGCCGGCAGGCGGTAGCCGGTCGTGTTCAGCTCGACGGCACGCAGGCGCTCGGCGTAGTGGGCGAGGAACTCGGCCGGCTTGGCGTCAGCGGGGTAGAACGCGGGCTTCCAGGACGGGTAGGACCAGCCGGAAGTGCCGACATACAGCCTCGCTACACTCGCCGACGTGGCCGTCACGCATGCGAGTGTTACCGGATGGGGCGATCGAAGTTCTCGATCACGGCTTCGTGCGCCTCGACGACGCGATGGCCGACGACCTCTCGGTCGTGAACGGGGCGCGCGTCTCGTTCGCCGCCGCAAGGAGGAGATGGACGAGTCGCGACGCGGGCCTGGTCCGCTTTCTCATGCGCGATCGCCATGGGACTCCCGTTCGAGCACGACTCGTTCCGCTTCCACGTCCGAGGCGCCGATCTTCGTCGCGCGCGAGTGGTTCCGGCATCGCGTGGGCTCGTTCAACGAGTTCAGCATGCGGTACGCGCGTGCGACCGACGACTTCTACCTCCCTGAGCCCGAGGACGTCCGCACCCAGGTCGGCAAGCCCGGCTCGTACTCCTTCGACCCGGTCGACATCCGAGATCGCCGAGACGACGCGCGAGGAGCTCGCCAACGTCTACGAGACCGCGTATGCGACCTACGAGCGCCTGGTCGAGCTGGGCGTCGCGCGGGAGCTGGCCCGCTGCGTGCTCCCCGCTCGGCGCGTACACCGAGTTCTACTGGACGGTCAACGCGCGGGCGCTCATGAACTTCTCTCGCTACGAGCGGCCGAGACCGCGCAGCTGCGAGATTCGCCGCTACGCCGGCGCCTGCGAGCACTTCTTCGCCGAGAAGATGCCCGTGACGCACGCCGCGTTCGTCGACGCCGGCCGCGTCGCGCCGTAGTCAGCTAGATCTGAGCGCGCACGAGCCGGGTGGTCCTTGTGATCCGAGGCCCAGTACGCGGCGAGCATGAGCCCGTCGTACTTGTCGAAGTCGTAGGCGACGGTGAATCGCACGTCCTCACGCTCGGTGCCGTCGACGTTGAACGTCCCGCAGGTGACCACCGGCTTGCCCTTCCTCGTCATGAACAGCGAGTAGTAGTCACCCTCGGGAGGTTTCGCAGGCCTTCGACGGTGACCAGCATCTGGCGTGTTGCCCGCGACGATCGGGCTTGCCCACCCGGACCACGACCGTCTTTTCCTGGTTGCCGAGGACGACGGTCTGCACGGGCTTGAACGCCGACGCGTCCGAGTCGCGGCCCTTGCCGAGCAGGAAGCCCGCGGCGAACGCAGCGAGCGCAAGCGACGCGGCGAGCACGAGCGCGGCCCCGAGCCGCCGGCGGGGGAGCCACGAGACGCTGCCGCCCGCAGTCGGCGGATCCTGGAGAGCCGGGGGTAGCTCAGGCGGCGGACCCGCTGCGACGAGCTGGTCATGGACTCGCTGGAGGCGCGCGCGCTCCTCGCCCGGAAGGTCGTCGCCGACGAGCTCGCGGAAGTCAGGGCCGCTCATGTGAGCTCCTCCTCCAGGAGGTCTGCCAGCCGGCCCAGAGCGGTCCGGGTTCGTGTCTTCACCGTGCCGAGGGGGATCTGCAGGTATTCGGCGATCTCGCTCTGCGACAGCCCGCTCCAGTAGGCGAGCTCCAGCACCGCGCGTTCGTTGTCGGGGAGCTCGCCGAGCGCGCTGTGGATGCGCCAGGCGGTCCAGTTCGCCTCGGCGCGCTCGTCCGGCTCGGCGTCTGCGGACGGTGTGTCCGGAATCTCGGAAGGGGACTCGACCCGTGCGCGCCTCCGGTCGATGATCGCGTTGCGCGCGACCGCGTAGAGCCACGGTGCGCCAGGGCCTCGCTCGAGCCGGTAGCTGCGCGCCGAGCGCCACACGGAGGTAAACGTCTCCTGGACGGCGTCCTCCGCGCGCCCGCGGTCGCCCAGCCTGCGCAGCGCGAGCGCGAACACCGGCCGCGCGTAGCGTCGGTACAGGAGCTCGAAGGCGCCCCGATCGCCCTCCCCGACCCGCGCGATCAGCTCCCCGTCCGTCATGCGATCGGGGGGCACGTCGGGCATAGTGGCGACTCGCGGCGCGGGCGGCAAGGCCGTCCGGAGGGCGAGTGTGCTTTCCATAGTTTCATGTGGTACTACGGCTTCCTGCCGCTGCCGGATTGTAAGAGCCGTCCTCCGTCGACCACCAGGCTCGTCCCCGTGGCGTACCGAGCGCCGGCGAGGTAGACGACCGCGTCGGCAACATCCTCGGGCCGCCCGACCCGGCCGAGCAGGGTCTCGGCTGCGCGGCGTTCCTCCTGACCCGGCTCGACCGCGACCGGGCCCGGCACGATTCCACACACACGTACGTCGGGCGCCAGCGCGCGCGCGAGCACGCGGGTGAGCATCGCCTGCGCCGCCTTGGCCGCGCTGTGCGCGGCAAACGACGGCCATGGCTGGTAGGCAGCGACGTCCTCGATGAAGACGATGAGCCCTCGACTCTCGCGCAAGTGCGGCGCGGCGGCCTGCGCCAGGAAGAAGCTCCCCTTGGCGGTCACCCCGAACGCCGCGTCCCAGTCCTCCTCGGTGACCTCCTCGACGGGCTTGGGCGTGAACCCGTCTCCCGCTGCGTGGACGACGAGGTCGAGGCCCCCCAGCTCGGAAGCGGAGCGCTCGACGAGCGCCCGAGCCTCGTCGGGCCGTGAGAGGTCGCCGTCGGCGCTACCTGCCTTGAAGACCGCCCAGCCTTCCTGCTCGAGCCGCTGCGCGATGGCTGCTCCGACGCGGCCGGTAGCGCCGGTGACGAGCGCACGCACAGGAGCCAGTCTAGGCGCAGCGAACTCCTTAGATGGCTGCGGAGCTCCCCAATTGTCGAGCTAAAGGAGAGGTTTCGATGAGGAAGTCAATCCTTCTGGTCATCGCGCTTCTCGCAGCGACGCTGGCGCCATCCTCGTTTGCCGCGACGAAGACGGTCGACATCACGCGCCTCGGCTTCACACCCGACCGCCTGACGATCGACCCGGGCGACACGGTCACATGGACGAACAAGGATTCGACGCAACACCAGGTCGTCGCCGATCAAGCCACGTTCCCGACCTCGCCCGTTCTCCAGGCGAACCAGGCGTACTCCTACCGGTTCGTCAAGTCCGGGACGTTCTCGTACCGCGACGCCTTCGCTCGCAACGAGCGAGGGAGGATCACCGTGCGCGACGGAGTCTCGCTCGCTGCAACGCCACGCATCGTCCGTTTCGGCGGTTCGACGACGTTGTCCGGAGCGGTCTCGAGCGCGCAGGCCGGCGAGAACGTGACGATCGAGGCCCAGGAGTGCGGGAAGGCGACCGCGGCTCGACTCGGGGCCGCGACGACAGTCGCGAACGGCGCCTGGAGCTTCATCGTCAAGCCGACGGTCAACACCGTCTATCAGGTGCGCTGGAAAACCACGGCCAGCGCCAAGTTCGAAGTGAAGGTCGCGCCACGGGTAGCTCTCGTTCGCCTTGGCGCTCGCCGCTTTTCTGCACGTGTGACCGCAACCCCGTCCTTCGTCGGCAAGTTCGTCGTGCTTCAGCGCTATAGCGCTGTGCGCCGGCGCTGGCTGACGCTCAAACGTGTCGTGCTGCGTACGGCAGGGGCTCCGGTCGGTGGCGCGATCACCTCCAAGGCAGGCGTGACCAGCAGGGTCCCGCGACGCACGAGGCTACGGCTCGTGTTCCCGCAGGCTCAGGCCGGCACCTGCTATGCGCCCGGCCAAAGCGCGACGATCAGAGCCTGACGAGTGGGGCTGTGCCAAGCGGCGCAGCCCCATCCGCACACAATCTTTACGCGGCTCCCCACACAATCTTTACGCGCCGGCAGCAACCTTTCCCCTGCTCAGCCCGTTCTATCTCATAGCCATCTAGCTAGGGGGAACGCCAAATGAAGAAAGCTCTTCTCGTATCCGCTGCAATTTGTGTCCTCGGCTTCGGGGGGTTTGCGTTTGCCGCAGGCCTCGCGACCAAGACCGTCAACATCCGTGCGACGGGCTTTACGCCGAGGACTGTGACAGTCGTCGGTGGTGACACGGTGCGCTGGAAGAACCTCGACACCGTGAACCACCAGATCGTGGCCAACAACGGCGCGTTCGCCTCTCCGGCGATCCGCGCGAACGGCGCCTATGCGCGGCGCATGGACACGCCGGGCACGTACCCGTATCACGATGCTCTGAAGCCGACGCTGAAGGGCACCGTCAAGGTGACCGGCGCTGCTCCGTCCGTGACGGCCGGCGTCACGCCGCCGATCGTCGATCGCGGGCAACGCCGTCCACATCACTGGCGCGATCTCGCCGGCCGCCGTCGGGGACACGGTCGTGATCTATGCCCAGCCCTACCCGCAGGCTTCGTTCGTCGAGATCGCCCGTGTGCTGACGACGACGAACGGCGTGTACGACTTCGCCTACACCCCGACGATCCTCACCGCCTACAAGGCGGAGTGGAAGGGCAAGTCGAGCGCCGTCGTCACCACCGCGGTCTCGCCTGCGCTCTCGCTCCAGAGGATCGGCCCCTGGTTCGTCGTTCGTGCCCGCGCGGCCAAGTCGTTCTCCGGCCGCTGGGTGTACGTGCAGCGCCTGAACCAGTTCGGACAGTGGGTCAGCGTGCGGAAGGTCTTCCTGAACCGCCAGTCGACCCAGCGCTTCAAGCTCCCAACCCTTCGCCCAGGCCTCTCACGGATTCGCGTCTACATGACGACGAACCAGGCCGGCGCGGGGTACGTCTTCAGCTCGAGCCAAATCATCACCGTTCGCCGCCGATAAGGCTCGTTCAGCTGAGGTAGGCAGCGCCGCCCGGGATCGGGGTCCCCCGGGCGGCGCTCCTTATTTCTAGGAAGTCGCGGCGGTCATCGCGGCCAGCGCGCGGTCGTAGCGCTCAGCGACGGCCGGCCAGCTGACGACGTTCCACCAGGTCTCGAGGTACTCGGGCCTGCGGTTCTGGTACTTCAGGTAGTAGGCGTGCTCCCAGACGTCGATGCCGAGGATCGGCACGTCGTCCTGGATGAGCGGCGAATCCTGGTTCGCAGTCGAGTAGACCGCCAGCCCGGTCCCGTCGTGGACGAGCCACGTCCAGCCGGAGCCGAAGCGCTTGACGCCGGTGTCGTTCACGAGCTGCTTCAGCTCGTCGAGGCTTCCGAACACATCGTCGATCGCGGCCGCAAGGTCGCCCTCGGGCTCGCCGCCTCCGTCGGGGCTCATGATCTCCCAGAAGAGGGTGTGGTTCGCGTGACCGCCGGCGTTGTTCTGCACGGCGGTGCGCTTGTCCTCGGGAACGAGGTCGAGGACCCCGAGCACCTGCTCGACCGGCCGGTCCGCCCACTCGGTGCCTTCGAGCGCCTTGTTCGCATTGTCCACGTAGGCCTGGTGGTGCTTGTCGTGGTGGAGCCGCATGGTCTGCTCGTCGATGTGCGGCTCGAGCGCGTCGTAGTCATACGGAAGAGGTGGCACCTCGTACGGCATCTCGTAGCTCCTTTCGTTGCTCCACTGGCGAGGCTACACCCGCCAGAGGCGCCGACTCGGCGGCGCCGACCGTGAGAGACCGCGGCGGCTTGCCGGCGCGGTCGTTTAATCTCGCTGTGTTTCCCGTCTCTAGTAAAGGAGGCCGATGGCCACGCTCGTCTTCAACGCCGAGGAAATCGCACCGCGCGAGCTCAAGCCGGCGCTGCTCGAGCTCGACGGCATCTCGCGAGAGGCCGTTGAAGCGCACTACAAGCTGTACGAGGGGTACATAAACAAGCGCAACGAGATCCTCGGCAAGCTGGCCGACGTCGATCTCTCCGCCGGCAACCAGGTGTACTCCGAGCTGCGGGCGCTCAAGGTCGATCTCACGTTCGCCGTCGGCGGCGTCAAGAACCACGAGATCTACTTCGAGCACCTCGGAGGGACCGGTGGTGACCCTGACGGGCTGATCGGCAACCTCATCGAGCGCGACTTCGGCTCCCCAGACGACTGGCGCGAGGACTTGAAGGCGACGGGCATGGCCGCCCGCGGCTGGGCCTGGACCGCGTACGACTGGGATGAAGGGCGCCTCTTCAACTACATCGGCGACGCGCAGAACACGTATCCGATCTGGAACGCGACGCCGCTCGTCGCCCTCGACGTCTACGAGCACGCCTACTTCCTCGACTACCGCACCGACCGGGCGTCGTACATCGACGCGTTCTTCAACAATCTGGACTGGGCGACGGTCAACGACTGGGCGTCGAAGTACCAGTTGCCGACCAAATAACGATCCTCGTCTACATCCTCGCCGGCTACCTGGCGGGCAGCCTCCCGTTCGGCTACTGGGTGGTCCGGGTCGTGCGCGGCGAGGACATCCGCCGGCACGGAAGCGGCAACATCGGCGCGACCAACGTCTGGAGGCTCTACGGGCGAGGGCTCGGGCTCCTGGTCGCTTTCCTCGATGTGGCCAAGGGCTTCGTGCCGGTACTCGTCGCAACCCTCATGCACGGCCACCTCGCGGGCGCCTTGACCGGCGGCGCAGCCATCCTGGGGCACTGGCGCCCGCTCTTCCTCGGCTTCCAGCGTGGTGGGAAGGTCGTGGCCACGTGCGGCGGCGCCTTCCTCGGGCTCGCGCCGTTCGTGGGGTTGCTCAGCGCCGCGATCTGGATCGCCATCTTCCTCGTCACGCGCTACGCATCGGTGTCCTCGATGATCGCGGCGTGCTCGCTCCCGGTCGTCTCGCTCATCCTGGGCGAGCCCTGGCCCGTCGTTGCGTTCTCGTTCGGAGCGGCGCTCGCGGTCCTCTTGCTGCACCGGCCGAACCTCGCACGCCTGCGTGCCGGAACGGAGAAGCGCGTGCAGCTACGCCGGCGCCGCGACCCGGAACCTAATACGTCTTAGCCTGGCTGAAGTTTCCGACCCGCCACGAGTCGAGGTCCTTCTCCATCACGACCACCCAGGGCGCGCTCACCGGCTTTCCATTTCGGTGGCCTCGCAGCAGGTAGACGAACGCCGAGTCGTTGCGCCGCTTCGATTCCGCCACGCGGAAGGCGTTCGTCTGCAGGTTGATCGAGATCTGCGGCAGGTCGAATGCGAACCCGGCGTGAGAGGAAGACAGCCGCTCGGCCGCGTCGTCGGGCCGGCCGTCGAGCATCTCGGCGACGAACGCGTCGGCCGGCTCTTTCGGTGCCTGGGTCGAGAGGGGCTTCGCCTCCTCGCCGCCCGCTGAGCACGCTGCGGCTGACGAGCGCGAGGAAGAGCGCGAGCGCGATAGGATGCTCTACGCACTGGCTGACAGCCACTCACGAAGCTCCGTATGCCGCGCGGGCGGACCACCGCGCTCGAGCTCCTGCCGCAGCTCGCCGACGGTTCCATAGCGCTCAGCGAGCACATCGTGCGTGTGAATGGTCTCGAGGTTTACCTGGCGTGAGAAGAGAAAGTCGTCGGCGACGAGCTGCGGATAGGCATCGAGCGCACCCTTGAGGGAGAGGCGCACCGAGTCCTCGACGAACCGCGGCTGCAGGTGGGCGTGCTCGACGACGAACAGCTCGTCGGGCCGCTTGAGCAGCTCGTAGACCGGCGCGCTCATCGAGCTCGCGACGATGTCGACCAGCTGCTCGGCGTTGACCTGGTCGTCGGTTCCGACGTAGAGCGTCCCGAGACCCCGCTGGTTGTGCGTGGCCAGCGGGACGAGCTCGAAGATCCGGTCGACGTCGCTCTCGTCGAAGCCGGCCTCGAGCAGCCGCTCGGAGGCCTTGCCCTTGACGAGCCCCTGCGCGCAGGGGCACGCGTTGATCCCGGCCGCCTCGACTCCCACGACGCGCCGCACGCCGTGCTCGGAAGCTGCCGCGATCCCGAGGAGGCTGACCATCTCCTGGGTCGGGAGCTTCGTGACGGGTGTGGTGCGCTCGATCGGATAGCTCGCGGCGATTCGCACCTCCGCGCGGAGCGCGCTCTGCCGGCTGACGATGTGGCGGGCGATGTGCTCCGCCAGGACCTCGATCAGGAACGCCTCGCCGATGACGACCTCCTCGATCGACTCCTCGAAGAGCTCGGGGAAGCGCGACATGTGCACGCCCTTCTGGGCGCGGTCGAGGTCGACGGTGCACTCGATGTCGGCTGCGATCAGTTTCTCGACGTCGCCGTACCGGATGCGGATCGCCTTCTTGACCCCTGTGACCCCTGCCCGGGACAGGCCCAGCCGGACCTCGGGCAGGGAGGCCTGGAGATCTTGCTCGAGAAGGTGGGAGGGGTCTTTCATCGTGGCCGGAATACTGTCTTTCGCAAAGCTAGCAGGGGGTTTCTTGGCTATAGACGACAGGTTCGCCCGTTTGGTTTCCCTGGCCTGCCATGACCTGCGCACGCCGCTGGCCACGGTTTCGGGCTTCGCGCACACGCTGGAGCGCGTCGACGACCTCGGCCAGCCGGCCGATCGCTACGTCGAGATGATCCTCGCCGGAGCGGAGCAGATGGCGGAGCTGCTCGAGGATCTCGCGCTCGTCGCGCGGATCGAAGACGGGCGGTACGAGCCTCAGCTCGTCGACGCGGACACGCGCGAGCTCGTCGACAAGGCGGCCGCGCTGGTCGGCGAGCGCGCCACCGCTGCCGGCGAGGGCGCTCCGCTGCGGACCGACCGTGAGCGGGTCGAGCGGGCGCTCGGCGCGCTGGCTCTCTGCGCGGCGAGACACGGCGGCGTCGACAGCGTCGAGCTGCGAGCCGAGCAGGCCGAGGTCGTCATCTCACCGGTTGTCAGTGACGCGGCGCCGGTGGTCCTCGGCGAGGAGCTCAAGGACCTCGGAGCCGTCGTGGCGCGGCAGCTGATCGAGGCGCTCGGGGGCTCGCTCACGCTCGAGGGCGAAGCCCTGCGCGTGCGCCTGGAGTGACATGCGCGACCTCAGCGCAAGAGCCGCGAGAGCCGCCGGTCCTTGAGGACTCGTCCGCCGGTTTGGCATTGGGGGCAGTAGAAGATCGTGTGCTGCTCGAAGTCGACCTGCGCGATCGGCGAGCCGCACCGGTAGCAGGGCTCGCCGAGCTTCCTGTGGACGCGGTAGGTCTTCTTGTCGTTCGCGCCCTGCTCACGCAGGTCGAGGCCGCGCGCCAACTCGTCCTTGATCGCCGAGGCCAGCCGTTCGACTTCCTCGGGGCTCACATCCTTGGTCAGCGCGTACGGGGAGAGCTGGGCCGCGTGCAGGATCTCGTTCGCCCAGGCGCGGCCGATGCCCGCGATCAGCCTCTGGTCGCGAAGAAGCGAGTGCAGGCGCCGCGAGTCCGACGCGAGGATCTGGCGAGCTGCTCCGCGTCCAGCTCGTTCGCCTCGGGGCCGATGTGCGCCAGCTCGGCGACGGCCGCGTCGGGCGTCAACAGCCAGACGCCGGCGCGCTTCTTCGACCCGGCCTCGGTCAGGACGAGCTCGGCCCCGCCCTGGAACCTGAGCCGGAACGCAGGGGTCTTCGGCCCCTTCTCGCCCGCCTGGAGGTAGCGCAGTCGGCCCGCCGTCATCAGGTGCACGAGCAGGACGAGCTCGCCGTCCTCGGTCGGGAAGAGGAGCCTTTTCGCGCGGCGCCGGGCGCCGGTCGAGCCGTCGCCCCTCGAGCGCGGCGAGCGGAGGGATCGAAGGTCTTGAGCGTCGCGATGTGCGCCGGGCCGGCCTTCTCGATTGGAAAGGCGGAAACCGGGCCGTCGAGCGCGCGACGCCAGGCCTCCATCTCGGGTAGCTCAGGCACTTACGCTCCCACCCATGGCTGAGCCGATCAGGGTAGCCGTCCGTCGTGGCGGCACCGTCGAGTGCGTCCACCGGGTGCACGCGGTCGCCGTGCGGGACGGCGAGGTCGTGGAAGCTGCGGGCGATCCCGCCTTCGTCACGTTCCTACGCTCTTCGGCCAAGCCGATCCAGGCCCTGCCCCTCGCCCGCGAGCGAGCTGACGTCGACGATCGCGACCTGGCGATCGCGTCCGCCTCGCACGTGGCCTCCGACGAGCAGCTGGCGGCCGTGCGCGCGCTGCTCGCCAAGGCCGAAGCGACCGAAGACGACCTCGAGTGCGGGCCGTACGAGGGCTCGCGGCTCAAGCACAATTGCTCCGGCAAGCACGCGGGGATGCTCGCTCTCTGCCGCACCAAGGGCTGGCCGACCGAGGGCTACCGACTGCCCGAGCATCCATGCCAGCAGGTGATGCTCGCCGAGATCGCCGGCGCGGCGGAGCTCGACACCGCGGGCCTGAGCACCGCGATCGACGGCTGCGGCGTCGTCACCGTCGCCATGCCCCTGCGGACCATGGCGCACGCTTTCACCCGGATCGAGAGCATCGACGGTGGGCGTGCGGTCGCCGACGCGATGCGCGCTACACCCGGAGCTGATGCGGGGGCCGGTGCCCCTGGACACCGGGCTGATGCAGGCGCGGCCCGGCTGGATTGCGAAGGGCGGAGCCGAGGCGCTCTTCTGCGCGGCGGGCCCGGACGGCCTCGCGATCGCGCTCAAGGTCGAGGATGGGAGCGCCCGCGCTCTCCGCCCGGCGCTCGGTGCTTTCCTCGAGCAGCTCGGTCTCGAGCCGGGCCCGTTCGGCCCGGTCGAGCTTCGCAACAGTCGCGACGATGTTGTCGGAAGTATCGAAAGGATGTAGAAAAAAAGATCTACACAGCCCTGTGGATATGCGTTAACGTCCCGCGCGGCAAGGGCCGGGGGAACAGCGAACCGGCTCTTCGCATTTCGGCAGTCCGTCCTCGCTCCCGGCGAACGAAGGAGGTCAATGCTCACCGTCGACATCTCCCTCCCCGACGTCGAAGAGCTCCACAAGCTGGTACAGGACGGACAAGAGAAAGGCTTCCTCACATACGACGAGATCGTCAGCGGCCTCGAAGAGGTCGAGCTCTCGAAGGAGCAGATCGAAGACTTCTACACGTACCTCATCGACCACTCGATCGAGCTGGTCGAAGGGGAACAGCACAAGCATCCTCCGCACGAGCAGCCTGCGCTCGCCGAGGAAGAGAAGGGCCCCAAGCTCGATCTCTCGGTCGAGCCCTCGCTCGACTCGCTGCGGCTCTACCTGCGTGAGATCGGGAAGGTTCCGCTCCTGACGGCGGATCAGGAGATCTACCTCGCCAAGCGCATCGAGCGCGGCGACATGTCCGCCAAGACGCACATGATCGAGGCCAATCTCCGGCTCGTGGTCTCGATTGCGAAGAGCTACCTCGGCCGAGGCCTCTCGTTCCTCGACCTGATTCAGGAAGGCTCGCTCGGGCTGATCCGCGCAGTCGAGAAGTTCGACTACCGCAAGGGCTTCAAGTTCTCCACGTACGCGACGTGGTGGATTCGCCAGGCCGTGACCAGGGCGATCGCCGACAAGGCGCGGACGATCCGCATCCCCGTGCACATGGTCGAGAAGCTGAACAAGGTCGTGCACATCGAGCGCCAGCTCGTTCAGCGGCTCGGGCGCGAACCGCGGCCCGACGAGATCGCGACCGAGCTCGAGATGACGACCGAAGAGGTGCGCGAGATCCTGCGCATGTCGCAACTCCCGATCTCGCTCGAGAAGCCGATCGGCGAGGAAGAGGAGTCAGAGCTCGGCGACTTCGTGCAGGACGAGCAGGCCGAGTCGCCTTTCGACACCGCTTCGCTGACCCTGCGGCGCGCCGACATCCAGAAGGCCCTCGACTCGCTTCCCGAGCGCGAGCGGCTCGTGATCGAGCTCCGGTTCGGGCTCCGCGGCGAGCAGCCGTGCACCCTCGAGGAGGTCGGCCGCGCGTTCGGAGTCACGCGGGAGCGCATCCGTCAGATCGAGAACAACACGCTTGAAGCGCTCTGGAGACCCTGCCCGAGGCGCAGGGCCTCAAAGACTGCTGAACTACGCGACGCTGCGGCGTGGAGCGTCGTCGCCGTCTGGCGCGCTCGTACGGGACGAACAGCCTGCAGTGCGGGCACTTGAAGCCCCGGTAGGGCGCGGCGGAGCCGTCGATCAACTGCGCTTCGAACGGCTTCTTGCAGTGGGGGCACGTGACCTCGAAGGTCTCGATCTGACTGCCCTCTCCCACGAGGACCAAGCTATCAGCGGGGCAGCGCTTCTGTTGGTAGGCCTGGAACGCGTGCCGCGTTCAGGACCCAGTGCCACTTCTCGCCGACCTTGACCTGGTGATTGACGAACGTGTCGGAGTCGCCTTCGAGCGAGTTCACCCGGACCCGGACGGCTTTCCTTCGCCATCTTCGATCCCGGGGATCGCCGCGTTGTCGTCGAACACGTCGAGCACCTCGATCGACTCGAGGTCGCCGGTTGGGGCAACCTGAGCCGAGCAGCGGACGAAGAGGCTGCGCGGCGCAATCTGCTGGTGCGCGGGGTGCAGGTCCTCCCAGGCGAGGTCGTAACGCCCCCCGTAGAGGTTGTCGAGCACCTCGACCTGGGCCTCGCCTGGACCGCTCGAAGCCAGATCCTCCTCGCCGCCACACGCCGCGCACGCGAGCGCGAGGATCCCCGCACGCGCAGATGGCCGCCAGTCGTCCCACAACGGGACGATATTCGCCGCCAGCCTGGGAGTGCCTACCCGACGAGGCGCATGCGGCGGGGCGGTTCCTCGGAGCCGCGCTTGCGCAGCCACTCGACGAGCACGACTCGTGGCAGGGGCCGGCTGATGAAGAAGCCCTGCGCCGTGTCGCACCCGAGTTGAGCGAGTCGGCCCCAGGTCTCCTGTGTCTCGACGCCCTCGGCGACCACGCGGAGGCCGAGGTTATGGCCGAGCTCGATCGTCGAGCGCACGATCACGTCGTCGTTGTCGTCGTGCTCCATGTTCAGGACGAACGACCTGTCGATCTTCAGGACGTCGACCGGGAGCCGCTTGAGCTGGCCGAGGGACGAGAAGCCGGTGCCGAAGTCGTCGATCGAGAGCCTCACGCCGAGCTCGCGGAGCCGCTCGAGGACGATTCGCGCCCGCTCGGGGTCCGTGAGGATCGTGTGCTCCGTGATCTCGACCTCGAGCAGCGTCGGATCGACGCCGTGCTTCGAGAGCAGCGACTCGACCTCACGCGGTAGGTCGGCGTCGAGGAGGTCGCGCGCGGAGAGGTTGACCGAGACGCCGGGTCGGAGACCCTCCTGCGCCCAGGCGGCGCAGTCCGCGAGCGCGGCGTCCATCACGTAGCGGGTCAGCGGGCGGATCATCCCGGTGTGCTCGGCGAGCGGCAGGAACTCGCCCGGCGAGAGCAGGCCTCGCTCCGGATGGTCCCAGCGGACGAGCGCCTCGACCGCGTGGACGTCCCCGGTCGCGAGCTCGACCCGCGGCTGGTAGTGGATGACGAGCTCTCGGTTGGCGATCGCGCGTCGCAGCTCGCCGACCAGCGCGAGGCGGTCCGGCGAATAGTGGTCGTCCTTCGGCGAGTAGAGCATCGGCCGGTGGGTCTTCTTCCCGTTGTACATGGCCACGTCCGCGTGCCGGATGAGGGCCTCGACGTCGTCGCCGTGCTCCGGGTAGAGCGCGATGCCGACGCTCGCTTCGACTTCGACGGTCAATCCGGCGAGCGCGAACGGCGCCTCGAGCCCCGCGCGGATTCGTTCGGCCAGCACGAAGGCGCCGCTCTCGTCTGCCGCGCCCGGGGAGACGATTGCGAACTCGTCTCCGCCCAGGCGCGCCACCGTATCCGTGTCGCGAATGAGGGTCTCGAGCCGCATGGCCAGGGCCTGCAGGAGCAGGTCGCCGCTCTGGTGGCCGAGCGTGTCGTTGATCTCCTTGAACCGGTCGAGGTCGAGGAGCAACACCGAGACCCCGGTACGACGCTGCTGGGCTTCCGCGAGCGCCTCGTCGATCCGGCGCCGGAAGAGATCCCGGTTCGGAAGGCCGGTGAGCCCGTCGTGCAGGGCCTGGTGCTCGATCTCTTCGAGGTGGCCCCGCAGCCTCCGCGTGACTCGCCGGAGGAGCGGGAAGAGCGAGAGATAGAGCCCGATCAGCGCCAGCTCGAGGACACCTGCCACCGGGATGAAGGCCTTGCGGGCGGACGCTGCGATCGGGCCGTAATCCTGATGCAGCGCGAACGTTCCGGCTCCTCGCCTTGCCCGACGCGGACGGGGACGTACACGTTGAGTGCCTTCGTCCCGGCCCATTCCTGGACTGACGTCTCCATGCTTGGGGCGGCGGCCGGCTTGCGCGGCCGATCAGCGCGTGGTCGGTGGAATAGGTGACGCGGCCTTTCGGCCCGTACAGGGTTGCGCCGAGAGTGCCGCCCACGAGGACCTCGCTCCGGAAGAGTTGGTCGAGCGCGGCGCGTCGCTGTCCGCGCACGGGTCGGGCGAAGTCGTTGGTCCGGAGCTCGTCGCCCAGGACGGAGTCCGCCACGAAACGTGCGTGGAAGGCCACCGAATCCTCGGCCTGCGCGATCCCGTGTTGGCGGACGAAGAGCAGAATCCCCGCCGCTGCCAGGGCGAGCCCGACCGCGGTGTAGACCGCGAAACGAAGGACGAGCCGCGGCGGGGCGATCGACTCAGCCCGACGCGGAGCCGGTGGGAAGGGCGGACGGGCGCGCCGCCGCTCCGCGGGGTTGAGAGGTGGCGCGCTCAATCGTCGTCGTCTTCATCGCAGTCGTCGTCGTGGCCGTTTCCGTTCCCGTTCCCGTTTCCGTTGCCCCACCCGTTGTGGTTGCCGTTGTTGCCGTCGTCGTCGCAGTCCTCCGGGGGTGGTGGGGGTGGCGGCGGTGGCGGTGGCGGTGGTGGAGGTGGAGGAGGTGGAGGGGGTGGTGGAGGTGGAGGTGGTGGTGGTGGTGGAGGTGGAGGAGGTGGTGGAGGTGGAGGTGGAGGTGGAGGTGGTGGAGGTGGTGGTGGAGGCGGAGGTGGTGGTGGTGGCGGGTGGAGGCGGAGGTGGCGGTGGCGGGGGTGGAGGCGGAAGCGGTGGCGGTGGAGGCGGTGCGCCGTCGCCGCGTTGTCGTCCTCGTTCTCGTTGCCGCTGTTGCCGGCGTCGTCGTTCGAGCCGTCGTCGTCCTGCTCGGGCTCATCTGCCGGCGGAGGAGGCGGCTGGTCGGCTGGAGGAGGCGCAGAAGGATCGGCCTCGCCGACGCTCTCGTCGCCGTGGCGGTTCGGCTCTCCGCCGACGGCGGTGCCGGCCCCGTCCACGGGGCTCGCAAGACCTGTATCGACCAGCTGCTCCGTCGGCGCCGTTCCAGGAGTAGCCGGCGCCACGACCGGGCCCTCGACGAGAGTCAGCTCAGTGGCCGGTTCGCTCCTCAGTGAGGCGCTCGACGAGACCGTCGGCCCTGCGGGTGACCGACTCGACCGCACCGCGGCTCTTGCGCAGCACCAGGCGCACTCGCTGCCGCGCGTGACGTGAAGCACCATCGGTGAGATCGCGCGCGAAGTCGCTGACACCGAAGACCTCAGTCTTCGCCTTCCAGACCGGCGAGGCGATGCGCTTGACCGCCGACGGCGGCACCGCGAGGACGGCAACAGCGGACGCAGGCACGAGAACGGCGGCGGTCGCGGTCGAGGCGATTGCGCCGACCTTGCCGCCGAGCAGGCTCCAAGCCCGTGAATGCTCACGGCGACTCTTTCCGGGGTGGGTGCGCAGGTCTCAACAAGTCGTTCTCCGTCGCCTTGGCGGCGAACGACGGTGTCCCACTCAAAGTAGGTAGACCGAATGTGACGAGCCTCCCCCCGAAGGGGGATGGACCTACGCCAAACCGCTTACAAACGGTATAACCAAGCCGGTGGAGGAGCGGCGAAAGGCCACGGCATTCACGCTTGCGGCAGAGGCGGGCGCCGCCACGACCAACGGGGACTCCGGTCGTCCGGGGCGAGCAGATCCACAAGAGCTTCGGCGACAACCTCGTCCTCGACGGCATCGACTTCGAGGTGGCCACGGGCGAGACCCTCGTCGTCATCGGCCCGAGCGGGAGCGGCAAGAGCACGCTGCTCCGCACGATCAACCTGCTGGAGCCGATCCAGAGCGGGCGGATCTTCTTCGAGGGCGAGGAGATCACCAAGCGAGGCGTCAAGGTCGACAAGGTCCGGCAGCGGATCGGCATCGTCTTCCAGCAGTTCAACCTCTTCCCGCACCTGCGCGTGATGGACAACCTCACTCTCGGGGCGCGCCGGGTGAAGAAGGTCCCGCGCCGCGAGGCCGAGGAGCGGGCGCGCGAGCTGCTCGCCCGCGTGGGCCTGCCCGGAGAAGGAACGGTCATATCCGCACCAGCTGTCCGGCGGCCAGCAGCAGCGGGTCGCGATCGCCCGGGCGCTGGTCATGGAGCCGCACGTGATGTTGTTCGACGAGGTCACGTCGGCTCTCGACCCCGAGCTCGTCGGCGAGGTGCTCGTCGTCATGCGCGACCTCGCACGGTCCGGCATGACGATGATCGTCGTCACGCACGAGATGCAGTTCGCTCGCGAAGTGGGCGACCGCCTGATCTTCATGGACGAGGGGAAGATCGTCGAGCAGGGGATCCCGGCGGACGTCCTCGACCGGCCGCAGCAGGAGCGGACGAAGCAATTCCTGCGGCGCTCTCTACAAATGGCGCATTCCTTGGAAGAATTGACAATCACCGACGAAGGAGAGGCTGAATGAAACGACTTATAGGGATCACAGGGCTGGTTGTGCTCGTGGCGGCGATCGTCGCCGCCCTCAGCGTTGCCGCGCCCACGGCCAAGACCGGCCCGGAGGCGAAGCTCCCACCGAAGCCGAGACTGCCCGCCCTGCCCGCCGAGGTGCGTAGCCGCGGCAAGTGGCAGATCGGCGTCAAGTGCGACACCCCGCCGTTCGGCTGGCAGGACACGAGTGGCCGGAACCGCGGCTACGACGTGGAGGTCGCACGCCAGTTCGCGAGGTGGGCGTTCGGATCGGCCACCAAGGTCGACTTCACCTGTACGACGACTGCGAGCCGTATTCCGACGCTCGAGTCCAAGCGCGTCGACATGATCATCTCGACGCTCACCTGGACCGCTGCGCGTGAGCAGCAGATCGACTACTCGGTCCCCTACTACGGGGCAGTTGGGCGACTACTGGTTCGCAACAGCACTACGGTCGGGACCTTGAAGACGTGGATGAGCGGTAAGAAGGTCGCCTCGACGTCTGGCTCGATCTACGACCGCTGGATCAAGAACTGCTTCAAGGACACGACGTTCCAGCTCATCTCGAGCCCGAGCGCTGGTGTCCTCGCCCTGAAGAACCAGCAGGTCGATGCGTTCATGTACGACGACGCGTTCCTCGTCGGCGTCGCCGCCAACGATCCGAACACCCGCCTGACGGTTCACCGCTTCCTCGACGTCCCGTGGGGCATCGGCATCAGGAAGGGCGAGACCAGCATGAAGGCGTGGATCGACACGGCCATTCGAGGCATGAAAGCGCGCGACATGTTCTGGCCGATCATGCGCCGGACGGTTCCGCGACGGTTCTATCCGACGTTCAGGAAGAACGTCCCGAGCCCGAAAGTGACTCCGCGGTACCCGCGGGCGAACCCGCCCGAGAACAACTGCCCGGCCTAGGGCACAGAATCCCGACACGAGCGGCCGCCTTCGAGGCGGCCGCTCGTGTTTTATAGCCCCGTGGAAATCCTCGGGGCGTTCGACACGGGCTTCGTCTGGGACTACCGACACGAGCTCTGGGAGGGGTTCAAGAACACGATGAAGGTTGCGGCGATCGCCGTCGTATTCGCTTTCGTCATCGGCCTGCTCATGGGTGCCGCGCTCGCCCACCGGATCCCGGTCATCAGCCAGATCGGCCGGGCCTACGTCGAGGTGATCCGCAACACGCCGATCCTCGTCCAGATGTTCTTCCTCTACTACGGGCTCGCACAGCTCGGGTATCGCGTCGAGGCGTTCACGGTCGCGTGGCTCTCGATCGCGATCTGGGGCGGCGCCTTCAACACGGAGAACTTCCGCGCCGGCTTCGAGGCCGTGCCCGCGCGATTCCGCGAGGCGGGTTACGCATTGGGCTTCTCGCCGCTGAAGACATTCCTGAACGTGACGCTGCCGATCGGCGGCCGCATCGCGCTTCCGTCCTCGATCAACACGTACATCTCGGTGTTGAAGAACACCTCCCTGCTGCTCGTCATCGGCTACCCGGAACTGACGAGCGTCGCGACCAACATCCAGGCGAACACGTTCAAGACGATCGAGATGTTCACGGTCCTCGCCCTGGTGTACCTGGCCATCGTCTGGACGCTGTCCGCGGTGATTCGCCTGCTCGAGGCCCGCCTCGCACTACCGGAGAGGGTGTAATCCTGATACCTGAGATCCCTGACTGGTTCCGTCCCGTTGCCGAGTACATGCTCCGCGTGGGATTGCCCGAGACGCTGAAGATTGCCGCGGTCGCCGTCACCGCGAGCACACTGATCGGGATCCTTCTCGGGACCCTGATGACGATCAACTTCCTCCCACTGCGGTCGGTGATCCGGCTCTACGTCGAGGTCTGGCGCGGCATTCCGATCCTGGTCACGGTCCTCTTCATCTACTGGCTACCGGCCTTCGACATCGGGCCGTTTCGGATCCAGATGAACGCGTACGCCTCGGCAGCTGTCGGGCTCACGCTGTGGGGAAGCGCCCAGGTGGCCGAGGCGACACGCGGGGCGGTTCAATCGATCCCGAAGGAGCAGCACGAGGCTGCCGCCGCGCTCGGGCTCGGGTGGATCGGCCGGCACACGTTCGTGATCGTCCCCCAGGCGCTCCGCCGGCTGTTGCCGCCGATGGTCGGGCTGCTCGTGAACATCATCCAGAACACGACGATCGCCTTCGTCATCGGCGTCAGCGAGCTCCTGGAAACCGGGAACCGGCAATTCGAGAACCTGACGCTCGCGACCGGCAACGGCCATCCGTTCACCATCTTCGGCTTCGTCCTCGTCGTCTTCTTCATCATCTCGTTCCCGCTCACGCTGCTCGCGCGGTATCTCGAGCGGCGTCTCGTGTGATTCGACGCTAAGCTCGCCTCGTGCCGGCGATCCCGATTGCCAACGCAATGAGCGTCCGGGTGGTCAGCGTGAAGCCCGACGACTCGGTGCAGCTGGCGATCCAGCGGATGATGGAGGAGGCGATCGGCGCGGTCACCGTTTGCGAGGGGCCTCGCCTGGTAGGCATCTTCACCGAGCGGGACGTGCTCCGGCTCGCCGCCGAGGGCCCGGACTTCACGAGCGTGAAGGTGGGCGACGTGATGACGACGGGCGTCGTCACCGTGTCGCCGGACGTGGGCGTGCTCGAGGCGGCGCGCCTGATGGGCGAGCGTCGCGTCCGTCACCTGCCCGTGGTCGAGGGCGAGAACGTCCTCGGCATCGTCGGTATTCGCGACGTGCTCACCGTGCTCGGCGAGTGGGCCTGGCGCGAGCACGACGACGCCGCGCGGGAGACCGCGCGCGAGCTGCTCGGCCGGTAGCTACTTGCCGACGACGATCGTGCCGCGCATCCCGGGATGGAGGGCGCAGAGGTACGTGTACCGGCCGGCCTTGGTGAAGCGCTTCGCGTAGCCCTTCCCCTTGCCGAGCTGCGGTGAGCTGAAGGCGCTGCCGGTCGCGGTGGCCGTGTGCGGCGCGGCGTCCTCGTTCGTCCAGCGGACGGTTGCGCCGACGGGGACTCGGAGGGCGTTGGGCGCGAAGGTGAAGTTCTTGATCGCGACGTTCCGGCCGCTCGGGCGCGGCGGGGTTATGAGCGGCGCGTCCTCGCGGACGTCGAGGACGAGGCGCATTCCGCGCTCGTCGTGATGGCTGACGAAGCATTCGATGATGTACTTGCCCGCCGCGAGGTCGACCGTGACCCGGGTCGTCTTTCCGGGCTCGAGGCGGACCGTCTTGACCTCGTCGTCGCCGCTGATCGCGTCGTCCGCGCCGAGGCTACGGATCTCGAGACCGTGCCGCTGCTTGCCGCGGTTGGCCACGACGAACGTGACACGGCCGGGGCGAATCGCCTTCGCTTCGGGGCCGATGGCCCATTCGCCGAGGTTGATCTGCAGGCCGCCGCTGCGGGGGTCGACGCCGCCCGAGGGGACGGCTGCCCAGGCCGCGGCTGCGGCGACGAGTACGAGTCCGAGCGCTGAGAAGAAGAGTGCTTTTCGCATGCATCTGAACGTAGCCCGGGACATCCCAGCTCCGGGTCAAACCTGGGTTAGATCTTGGTAACCGCTACAGGGCCCGCAGATCGGCGGGAGTGCCGATCGCGATCGTCGGCCGGCTCGACGGCCGCAGCCAGCGCAGAGCCCTGAGGAGCTTCGGGAGCGGAAGGCTGACGCAGCCGAGTGTGGGGCGACCGGTGCTCACGTGGAGGAAGATTCCCGAGCCTCGGCCCGGCACGGTCGGGGTTGGTGTTGTAGTCGATCACCGTGAAGTGCCGGTAGGCCGTGGGCGATTGCGACAGGTCCTCGCTCACCGTTGCGAACGGCGGGCTCGTTCCGCAGCGGACGTGGCGGAACTGGTTGTACCAGCGAGAGCGCGGATCCTCGACCCACCAGTCGCCACAGACGACCCGGTGGTAGCGGTACCGCACGCCTGGGTTCGTCGCGATCCCGTACATGGTGCGCCCGAACCCGAAGAGGCCCGCAGGTGTGCGGCGATCGCCTTCGCGCTTGTTCGGCGACACGCCGCGCCCGCCGACCCAGGCTGCCCAGGGCTCGGTGACGGCGACCCAGCACTCCCCGGACTTCTTCCAGAGGCGGAGCTCGCCCAGAGTCGAGGTCCGCCGAGGGACGGCGACCGTGACGAGCTGTGTCCCAGTCGGCCGCCGAGATCTGGTTCGCAATCGTCGGCGGACACGCGGCCGTCGCAGGAGCCGGGCGCCCAGAGCGCGGCAAGGATCGAGAGCAGAAGTGCCTTCCGCATCGACCCTGCAGACTACGCTCGATCAGCGATGAGACTTTTCTTGCTCGCACTGCTCGTGGCGGCACCGGCGCAGGCGCCACCGTTCGACCATTCGGTCGCCCGCTTGACACCGGCCCAGTTACCGCACTCGTGGCGCGCCGGTTGCCCGGTCTCGCCCGCACAGCTGAGGCGTGTACGCCTCACCTACTGGGGCTTCGACGGCAAGGCCCATTCCGGGTCGCTGGACGTGCACGCCGACGCCGTCGAGGAGATCGTTCAGGTCTTTCGCAAGCTGTACGCCGCGCGCTTCCCGATCCGCCGCCTGAGACCTGTCGACGCCTACGGCGCCAACGACCGCCGGTCGATGGCAGCCGACAACACCTCGGCCTTCAACTGCCGCTTCGTCTCCGGCACGCGACGCTGGTCGGCGCACGCGTACGGCCGGGCGATCGACGTCAACCCCGTCGAGAACCCCTACGTGTCCGGAGGCCGAGTGCAGCCTCCCGCGGGCCGCGCGTATCTCGATCGCACGCAGGTGCGCCCCGGGCATGGCGGTGAGCGGCGGAGTCCTCGTGCGAGCGTTCGCCTCAGCCGGCTGGCCGTGGGGCGGCCGGTGGCGGGGCACGCCGGACTACCAGCACTTCTCAGCCTCCGGCGGCTGACCATCTAGGCGGACTCGGAGGCCTGCGCGATGACCTTGTAAGAGCGATCGCCCACGGCCAGCTCGGCAGAGCCAACGTCGTGCTCGTCCAGCCATCCGTGGACGGCGTTCACGACTGCGGCGACTCCGCGAGATTCCCACTCGGCATAGATCCGGATCTGCTTCCGTGTCCCGTCGTAGGTCACTGATGAGGGATCAAAGAGGTGGGCGAGCCTCCGCATGAGTGCGTGAGCGTGCGTCGGGTCCTCGACTGCGACACTGATCTCGACCACTTCGGTCCTCCAGTTCGGTTTGGTCGCCGATCACTCGTGTTGAGACCGGCTGGTCGTGCTCCAACCCGGTTGCTGAGGGCGGACTTGGCGGGCGCGATTGCTACGCGCCGGCGGGTGTTGCACCAGGTCGATGCGGCGCAACACCGAGAAGATACAGGTCTCGGCGCCCGTCATGGGAGCGGCGCTACACTCGAAAGGTCGGCGTGGTTGGGCCTATGGCTGACAGTGAGACCAAACATCTACGCGTCCTGATCGCGAACGAGCGTCGCGACCGGCTCGAGCTGCTCGCGCAGGTCGTGGCTGGGCTGGGGCACGAGGTGATCGCGCGCGAGATCTACGTCAAGGAGGTCGGAGCCGTCACCGCGCGAGAGCGACCGGACGTGGCCCTCGTCGGCCTCGGCCTGAGCTCCGAGCACGCTCTCGACCTGATCTCCGAGATCGTCCGTGAAGCTTTCTGCCCGGTGATCGCCCTGCTCTCGGCGAGGGACCCGGCCTACGTCCACGAGGCGGCGAAACGCGGCGTCTTCGCGTACATCGTCGACGGCACCCCCGAGGAGCTCGAGAGCGCGATCGACATCACCCTCCAGCGATTCGCCGAGTACCACAGCCTGCAGGGCGCCTTCGGGCGCCGCGCGCTGATCGAACAGGCGAAGGGGATCCTGATGGCACGCCACGCGATCAACGCCGACAAGGCATTCGACATGCTCCGCGACCACTCGCAGCACAACGGCCGCCGCCTCGTCGACGTCGCAGAAGCGGTCGTCGAAAGCCACCTGCTGCTGTTGCCGAGCAAGTCTCCGGCCGCCGAGGATCCGTCGACGCTCTAGTAAGGGCGAGAATGGCCGGCAGGTGAGCGGGAACGAACTCCACCGCGGCCGTGAGTCCTACGCACAGCGGGCGTGGCTGGACGCCTACGAGTCGCTGTCGCGCGCCGACGAGGCCTCGCCGCTGGGGCCGGACGACCTCGAGCTGCTCTCGATCTCGGCCTCCATGGTCGGTCGGATGGACGACTTCCTGGCGCTCCTGGAGCGTGCCCACCAGGTGTGCCTGGACGCCGGCGACGGGCCCCGCGCAGCGCGCTGCGCCTTCTGGATCGGGATGACCCTCGCGATCCGAGGAGAGATCGGGCCGGCGGGGGGATGGTTCGGCCGTGCGCAGCGCCTAGTCGAGCTCGAGGACCAAGACTGCGTCGAACAGGGCTATCTGCTCATGCCCGTCGCGCTCCAGCACCAAGCGACGGGGGACTTCGAGGCGGCGTACGCCGCCCTCGCCGACGCCGTCGAGATCGGCGAGCGTTTCCGCGACGCAGACCTCATCGCCGCCGTGGTGCAGTTCCAGGGTCTCATCCGGATCAAGCAAGGGCGGGTGGAGGAAGGCCTAGGGCTGCTGGACGAGGCCATGGTCGCGGTCACGGCCGGAGATGTGTCGCCGATCATGAGCGGCGTCGTCTATTGCGGCGTGATCGCCTGCTGTGAGGAGGCCTTCGAGCCACGCCGCGCCCGCGAATGGACGGACGCCCTGACACGCTGGTGCGAGGGGCAGCCGCAGATGGTGTCCTTCACGGGCCGCTGCCTTGCGCACCGCGCCGGGATCATGCAGCTCACGGGGAGTGGCGTGATGCGCTCGAAGAGGCGCGGCTGGCGCGCGAGCGCTGCGAGCAGGCGATGAATCAGGCGGCGACCGGCCAGGCGCTCTACCAGCAAGGGCGAGCTCCTTCGCCTGCAGGGAGACTTCACCGCGGCCGAGGAGGCGTACCGGGACGCGAACCGCTACGGGCGGGAAGCGCAGCCCGGCCTGGCTCTGCTGCGGCTCGCGCCAGGGAGACGTCGATCCAGCGGCTGCCGCGATCCGGCGCGTCCTGGGCGAGACGACCGAGCCGCTGCAGCGTGCCGTGCTCTTGCCCGCCTACGCGGAGATCATGCTCGCCGTCGACGACCTCGAGGAGGCGCGCGATGCCTGCCGAGAGCTCGGGGAGATCGCGGCGGCGCAGCGGGAGCGACGATGCTGGACGCGATCGCCGCCCGCGTCCGGGGTGCGGTCGAGCTCGCCGAAGGTGACGCACCGGCTGCTCTCGCGTCGCTGCGTCACGCGTGGCAGGTGTGGCAGGAGCTCGAGGCGCCCTACGAGGTTGCACGGGCGCGCGTCCTCGTCGGACTTGCCTGCCGCGCGCTCGGTGACGAAGACTCCGCCGCGCTCGAGTTGGGTGCGGCCCGCGCCGTCTTCGAGCAACTGGGCGCGGCGCCGGACGTCGCCCGCGTCGACTCGCACATTCAGAGCGCGGCCCCCGACACGCATGGGCTCAGCCCCCGCGAGCTGCAGGTGCTGCGCCTGGTCGCGACCGGGAAGACGAACCGTGAGATCGCCACGGAGCTGGTCGTGAGCGAGCACACCGTCGCCCGGCACGTGCAGAACATCTTCGGCAAGCTCGGCGTGTCATCGCGAACCGCGGCCACGGCGTTCGCGTTCGAGCGCGACCTGGTCTGACGCCCCGCGTGGTCAGAAATGACCACGCTCCTGCTCGCTGAAGTTGGCGGATCCGCGCGATGCGGGCCGGTATTCGCCTCCATAGCGTGCTCGTCAGTGGCAAGCGAGCAAAAGGAGGCGAACGTGGCCGTCGCAATGATGGTGGACAACCCCGAGGGGTCGCAGGAGGTCTACGAGCAGATCCGCGCGCACCTCGGCCTGGACAAGCCCGCAGGCGGCATCTTCCACGTCGCCGGGCCTAGCCCCATGGGGGGTTGGCGCGTGATCGAGGTCTGGGAGTCGGAAGAGGAGGCGAACCGGTTCTTCCAGGAGCGTTTCGTGCCGGCGCTCCGGGCCCTCGGGCTCTCGGGCCCGCCGCCCCCGCGTCAGTTCTGGCCCGTCCACAACGCAATGAAGTGAGCAGGACTGAGATGAACGACTCAGAGCACTTCGACACCCTGATCATCGGCGGCGGCCAGGCCGGCCTCACGGCCGGGCACTACCTCGCGAAGCAGGATCGCTCGTTCGTGATCCTCGACGCGAACGAGCGGATCGGCGACGCCTGGCGCAAGCGTTGGGACTCGCTTCGCCTTTTCACCCCCGCGTGCTTCAGCCGCCTGCCCGGCATGCCGATCCCGGCACCCGCCTGGTCGTTCCCGACGAAGGACGAGCTGGCCGACTACCTGGAGTCGTACGCCGCGCGCTTCGACCTTCCCGTGCGAACGGGCGTCAGCGTCGACGGGCTCTCCAAGGTCGACGGCCGCTTCGTCGTCTCCGCGGGCGACCTTCGCTTCGAGGCGGAGAACGTGATCGTCGCGACCGGAGCGCACCGGATTCCAAAGGCTCCGGACTTCGCGCCCGAGCTCGATCCGAGGATCGTGCAGCTGCACTCCTCCGAATACCTGAATCCGTCCCAGCTGCAGGAGGGCGACGTCCTCCTCGTCGGCGCCGGCAACTCGGGGGCCGAGATCGCCGCCGAGCTTTCACGAACGCATCGTTGCTTGCTGGCGGGCCCGAAGGTCGACGAGATCCCGGTGCGACACGGCACCCTGCCGGCTCGCCTCGGCTTTCGCGTCTTCCGGTTCTTCGGGCATCGCGTCCTGAGGCTCGACACGCGGGTCGGCCGGAAGCTGGGCCCGAAGCTGCTCGCCAAGGGCGACCCGCTGATCCGGACGAGGCGAAGGACCTCGACGCCGCCGGCGTCGAGCGCGTGCCCAGGGTCGTGGGCGTGCGGGACGGCCTGCCCGTGCTGGAGGACGACCGCGTCCTCGAGGTGGCAAACGTCATCTGGTGCACCGGGTTCCGGACGGATTTCCGGTGGATCGACCTCCCGGTGTTCGACGACGACGGGACGCCGCTGCACTACCGCGGAGTCGTCGAATCCGAGCCCGGCCTGTACTTCCTCGGACTTGTCTTCCTGTACTCGTTCTCGTCCGACGTGCTTCCCGGTCGCGGGCGAGACGCCGAGTACATCGCGAAGCACATCGCGGCGCGCAGACCGGGTTTCCAGCCAACGGCGCCTGCGGTCGCCCAGGCGACGGGAGGATTCGCCCGCCGCTCCGCGTAGCACCAAGGGGAGATGTGGGACTCGATCTTCGATCTCCAGGTCAGTGTCGGCGAGAAGGTCCTGCGCGCCGTTCTCATCTACGTCTTCCTGATCATCGCGCTGCGGGTCGTCGGCAAGCGCGAGCTCGGTCAGGCGAACACCCTCGACCTGGTCGTGCTCCTACTGGTCGCGAACGCCGTCCAGAACGGGATCATCGGCAACGACATCACCGTCACCGGGGCCGTGATCGGCGCCGTCACGCTGTTCGGGATCAACGAGCTGTTCAATCGAGCCGCCTACAGCTCCTCGTTCATCTCGCGCCTGTTCGAGGGCAGTCCGTCGGTGCTGATCCAGAAGGGCAAACCGGTGGCGTCGGCGCTCCGGCGGGCGAGCATCTCGCTTCCCGAGCTCCGCGCGATCGCGCGCCGTCAGGGCTTCGCCGACCTCGGTGAAGTCGACAATGCGATCCTCGAGACGAACGGCGTCGTGACGATGTTCCGCGAGGACGAGCCGGGCCTCTACCACCCGGCCGAGGCCGGCGGCCTGCGGATCGGGAAACGCCGCCGCGCCCACTGATGCACGGGCCCGAGGTCGTCCTCGTACGCCACGGCGAAACGCTCTGGAGCCGGGAGCGGGAAGCACACCGGCCGCACCGACATCCCCTTGACGGAGGAGGGCCGGCGCCAGAGCGAGCGCGTCGGTGACACGCTGCGCGGGCGCCCGTTCGCGCTCGTGCTGGCGAGCCCGCTGCAGCGCGCGGCCGAAACGTGCCGCCTCGCCGGTCTCGGCGACGTCGCCGTCTTCCGGGAGGAGCTCATGGAGTGGGACTACGGCGCCTACGAGGGGCGGACGACGGCCGAGATCAGGGCGGAGGTGCCCGGGTGGTCGCTCTGGCGCGACGGCGTTCCCGAAGGCGAGACCGCTGCCGATGTCGGGCGCCGCGTCGACGCGCGTCATCGCCGATGTTCGAGCTGTCGACGGCGACGTCGCCCTCTTCGCGCACGGCCACTTGCTGCGCGTGCTCACCGCCCGCTGGCTCGGTCTCCCGCCGACGGAGGGCCGGCTGTTCGCGCTCGACCCGGCGACGATCTCGATCCTCGGCCATGAGCGGGAGACGCCGGTGATCAGGCGCTGGAACGAGCCACGTCTTCCCCTGTCATCACCCGCCCGCCTCCTCGCCGGATCCGGCCGTCGGGCCCACCTCGGAACCTCGCCGGCTCTGCGTGCCCGACGTCAGACGCGAGATCGCTGCGGCGAACGCGATGGCGGCAGCGACTTCGAGCCCGCGTTGGTAGCCGGAGACGAACTGCGCCGGAAACGGGGCTCGTCGACGCCACGTTCACCTGGGACGCGACAATCGCGCCCATCACGGCGAGGCCAAGCGCCCTCCCACCTGGCGCATGGTGTTCATGACGCCGCGCCCACGCCGGCTTTGTCCGTCGGCACGGAGCCCATTCCGGCAGCCGTCGTCGGCGTCATCGTCAGTCCCATGCCGATGCCGCCGAGGAGGCCGCCGGGCGGATGTTCCAGAACGTCGACGTCTCATCCAGACGCGCGAAGACAGCAGTGACAACGCAAGCAGCGTCATCCCGCCGCCCATCAGCCAGCGGGAGCCCATTCGGTCCAGAGGCGGCCCGCCAACGGCGCGATCAGAACGATGAGCAAGGTCATCGGAAGGAACGTGGCCCCCACCTGCGTCGACGAATAGCCCAGGATGTTCTGCATGTAGAGGGAGACGAAGAAGAAACGCCGAACATCGCGAGCGCGACGAGCATCATCGGTTGGCGCCGGCGAACGTGTTGCGAAAGAGGGAGGTCGAGCATCGGAAGGCGCTGCCGCAGTCGACGACGAAGGCGGCCAGCGCATCGCGGCGATGCCGAAGAGGACGATGCGCAGCGAGTCCAGCCGTAGTTGTTCGCTTCGATCAGCCGTAGTCAGCGCGAAGAGCGCGAGCGCGGACGTCAGGAGCCCCGAAGATCGAGCCGTTGCTCGTGAGACGTGTCGCGCGACTCGGAATGGCGAACGCGCAACGACGATTCCGACAGCCCGACGGACGTTGATGAAGAAGATCCAGCTCCAGCGATGTGCTGGGTGATCACTCCCCGATAGCGGGCCGATCGCAAGTGCCGACGCGGAGACCCGGCCCAGATGCCGATCGCCATGCCGCGCTGCCGCGGCGGGAGGTCGCAATGATGATCGACAGTCGCCGGTTCATGAGCGCCGCCCCCGCGCCTTGCACGACCCGGCGGGATCAGCACCTGCTCGCTGCCGGCCAGGCCGCAGGCCAGCGAGGAAGCCGTGAAGACGGCGAGGCCGACGATGAAGATCCGTCGGCGTCCGACCATGTCGGCGAGCTTCCCGCCCGAGGATCAGGACGGCGAACGTGAGCGCGTAGCCGTTGACGATCCATTCGAGTCGCGAGACCGGCGTCGAGCTCGCGCTGGATCGAGGGCAGCGCGACGTTCACGATCGTGTTATCGAGCATGATCATGAACAGGCCGAACGTGACGGCCGCGAGCGTCAGCCACTTGCGGTTCTCGGGTGCGAGTATTCGTGCCCTCATCTAGGCGGCCTTGGCCAAGCCGCGCAGCGCAGTCAAATTCCGTAGACATAGTCAGCTCACCTCCAGTCAGTGAGGATCTCCAGCGCCTCCCAACGAGTCGCTTTTTCGTTCCATGACGATCGCTCGCAGGCGACCCGCCGGCATCGACGCCAGCCGTAGTCCGTAGCCCCAGCCACCCGAACTTCGCAAACCCCGGCTAGCCGGTATTCCGGTGGAGCGCTACGTGGCCTCTTGATTCCGCTAGCTGCAATGCGTGCGGAACCCCGTCGCATGCTTGTAGAGGTGTCTATCCGCTCACCTGATCGTCGACGACAACTTGCGCTTCCTTGCGCGCTCGCGCCAGCCTGGAACGTCAGGGGGAGCGAGTCGCGGGCATCGCCACCACACGAACCAGGCGCTGCGCAGACCGAGCACTACCCGACGTCGTGCTCGTCGACATCCAGCCTCGGCGACGAGAGCGGCTTCGACCTCGCCGGCGGCTCGTCGCCGCGTACCGGCTCCGTCCCGCGTCGTGCTGATCTCGACGCACGCCGAGGAGGACTTCCTCGACCTGATCGCGGCCAGCCCCGCCGTCGGCTTTCTCTCCGAAGTCCGAGCGTCTCGCGGCGGCCGATCGCGAGCTGTCTCGACGCGGCGCCGTCTAGCGCGCCTCGAGGAACCTGATCGACCGCGAGCACACGGCGGTGGTCGTCGCCCGTCTCGGGCAGTCGAAGCTTCGCCAGGATGCTGTGCACGTGCTTCTCGACCGTTCCCTCGGTCACCCACAGCTGGCGCGCGATTCCAGCATTCGAGCGGCCCTCCGCCATCAGGCGAGCACCTCGCGCTCGCGCGGGTCAGCTCTTCGAGCGGGTCTTCGACTCCGCCGGGCGGCCACGAGCTCCTGGACGAGCGCCGGGATCGACGACGGAGCCGCCGCTGGCGATGCGCTCGACGCGTCTCGACGAATTCGTCCACGTCCGTCACGCGGCTCTTCAGCAGGTAGCCGATCCGTTGACCGCTGGCGAGCAGCTCCATCGCGTGCTCCACCTCGACGTGCGCCGAGAGGACGAGGATGCCGATCTCCGGGAACTCCTCGCGGATCACCCGCGCTGCGTCGAGCCCTTCCGTCGTGTGCGTCGGGCGGCATCCGGATGTCGACGATGACGAGGTCCGGCGTATGCTCGCGAACGAGCTCGATCAGCTCCGTACGCGTCGCCCGCCTGGCCCGACGACCTCGAAGTCGGAGCGCTCGAGGAGGCTCGCGAGCCCTTCGCGAAGCAGCACGTCGTCGTCAGCCACGACCACTCGGGTGCCAGCCGAGACGCCTGTGTCGGGCTCAGCCTCAGAGGTCGCCATCCGCTGAAGTATCCTTCTAGCCTCGATCCGGTGAGCACATGAGGCAAGGGCTCACTCGCCGGATGGTCGTCGCGAGCAGCCTGCTCGCGATCGTCGTCGGTCGTAGCCTTCGCGGTCTTGCTCGTCTCGATCGCGGACCTCGCGCGACCTATCGGAGCGCGCGGCACTCCCAGGAGGTGCTCGTCGGCCGCGATCGGCTCGAGAGGCTCGTCATCGACATCGAGACCGGTCAGCGCGGGTTCGTGATCACGCGAGGAAGACGGCTTCCTCGAGCCCGTGGAACGTCTCGCGCACGGCCAGTTCCCGCACCGCATGCGAGGTCGTCTCGAGAGCGCTGGTCGCCGACGATCCTCGGCAGAGGCGCCGTGCGATCGAGATCAGTCAGCGCCGTGGCAGTCATACTCCAGACTACTTCGATCCCGCTCGTGAACGCCGTGCGGCGAGGCGACGCCTCCGCGTGGAGTCTGCGATGACCGTGGAGGGAAAGCGGCGCGTCGATGCGCTCCGCGACCTCTTCGACCAGTTCACTGCCGCCGAGCGTCGCGCTCGCCGCGTGGCTCCGGAGCGACGCCTCGGACGACGACGCCGCTCGCAGCGCGATCCTCGCTGTCAGGCGACTCGGTCGTCGCCGGGCTCCATCCTCCTGATCCTGCTCTTCACCGGCTACCTGACGCGGGTGATCGTCCGGCCGCATTCGCCGAGCGTCCGCGATGGCCGAGCCGGACTCGCCAGCGGCGACCTGCAGACGCGCATGCCCGAGACCGGCGTCGGCCGAGATCGGAGCGCTCGAGCGATTCGTTCAACGCATGGCGCAGCTCGCTCCAGGCCACCCATGCCGAGCTCGCGGCCTCGCGAGCGCGCGATCGTCGCCGCCGCGCGACGAGACTCGCCGGCGCATTGAGCGCGATCTCCATGACGGCACGCAGCAGCGACTCGTCTCGCTGGGGCTCGAGTTGCGCCTCGGCCCAGTCGATCGTGCCTCCCGACCTCTCCGAGCTCAGGACGCCAGCTCGTCGAGTATCGCTCACGAGCCTCGACGGCGCGGTCGACGATCTACGCGAGATCTCACGCGGCATCCATCCGGCTATCCTCTCCGAGGGAGGCCTCGCGCCCGCGTTGCGAACTCTCGCCCGTCGCTCCGCGATTCCGGTCGAGCTCGAGTCGAGTCGGAGTCGCAGCTTCCCGAGCAGCTCGAGGTCGCCGCGTACTACGTCGTCTCGGAAACTCTCACTAACGCTACCAAGCACTCTCGAGCCTCCCGCGTGCTTGTTGCCGTCGCGGACGTAGACGGTACGCTACAGCTCTCGATCCGCGACGACGGCATCGGTGGAGCCGATCCGGAGCAGGGCTCGGGCTCATCGGCCTCCGCGACCGCGTCTAGCGCTCGGCGGGTCGCTCTACGTCACCAGCGTGCCCTGCGACTGTACGCTGGTCTTCGCACTGCTCCCCGTCCGCCTCTCCTTACCTAGACGCGCTTCTTGTCTCGCTCGTAGGCTACAGCTGCGAGCAAGCGAGCGCCGCCTTCCAGAGCACTATCACTAGCCAGCCCTTGTACCCCCAACCATTGCCCCCTACTGAGATGCGCTGGCCTGAACGAGCCAGAAGGAGGCGGCTTGCGCGATGTCATGGAACGCGCCGCTGTTCCCTATCTTGAACCAGACGCCGCCGAGGAAGCGAAGAGCGCTTCGTGCCGCCCATCGCTGTACCGATGTAATCCGCCGTGAGCAGATGCCCCAGTAGCACGCCGATGCTGCGAACTGTAGCAGGCAATCAGTACGAGCCCGTCATCTCTAGCCAGTGAGCGACTGAGAGCCTGACCCCTAGCGACGTGCCCGCTGCTTAGAGCAGTACTATCTTGACTGCCGCCGTCACGTAGCTCTTGATCACCTTCGTCCCTAAGTAGCTCTAGTCTTTAGCGTTGTGATTCTCAGTTGCCTGTTCCACCCTGCCGAGCGTCTGCCGCTATCCTAGCGCCTCTCTAGAGCACCGCTACCATCTTCCCTAAGCTGCCAACCTACCATGAAGTAAGCGGTGCCGAGATCCCCGTGCCGCCGAAATCGTGCTCGTTGCGTTCTGCCCCGCTATCAGTAAGTAGAGTACTAGCGCGAACCCTAGCGCATAAGATGAAAAAGCGTCTGTTGCGAAACGTGCGTACCAACTCGTAGCGGCCATAGTGACGCGCTCACTCCCGCCTCTCGCCGGCCCGCGTCATTTCCGTCGCCGCCGGTCAGCTGCAAAACGCCTCCTCGAGCCTCGCCTCTCTATCTCGATGTCTCGCACCTCTCTGTACTCGCGCTAGCAGCGCTCTGATCTCCTGATCTGAGTTCTCAGCAGTGAGTAGTACAGCTCTCCCGTGGCGTCTGCGCCTTCACACCTCGCAGGCGCTTCAGCTCTGCAACTTCCTATGTCCTTTAGAGTCTCTCCTTATTTCCGTGTAGCCTACTACCTCTTTTATCTCCTTGTCGGCGCCGTCGGCGATGATCCGGCCGTTCGCCATCAGCATCTCTCGATCCGCGTACTCGTCTGCCTCTTCCAGATAGTGCGTCGCGAAGATGACGGTCTTCCCGCGCTCGGCTAGCGCCGCATCGTCGTCCAGAACTCCTGCCGCCCCTCCACATCCATCGCCGTCGGTCGGCTCGTCGAGGATGATCAGGTCGGGGTCGCTCACCAGCGCAATGCGTAGCGGCACGCTTCGTCTTCGCCACCGGAGAGTTTCTGCTTGCACCGATCGCCTTGTCTCTCTAACCCCGCCACGTCCAGCTAGTTCGTCGACGTTCAGCGCGCCGTACAGCGACGCCATCATCACGATCAGCTCGCGGACGGATAGTCGCGGAACAGTCCTCCTTCTGCAGCATCGCACCCACCTCTTCCGGCCTCGATCGCCTCATCCGGCGGCGCCCGAACACCTGCGACCGTCGACCCGTCAGGCGCGACGCAGACCGAGCATCATGTTGATCGTCGTGGACTTGCCGGCGCCGTTCGGCCCGAGCGCCTACGCCGGCGCGTAGGTGAGGATCGCCACTCCGTCGCCGACCGATCTTCGAGTCGACCAGCCGCAGCGTTTTCTTGTCGCTCGTCTCGCCGAAGAGTCGCTTGCCGCTTCCCAGCACGACCGGGAAGACCATCAGCCGGAGCTCGTCGACGAGGTCGTTCTCGATCAGCGTCTGCACGAGCTGGGGGCTGCCGTGGACCACGATGTCGCCGTCCTGCTCCTGCCTCAGCTTCGTGACCTCCTCCGCGACGTCGCCCTTCAGCACGGTCGAGTTGTTCCACTCGGGGCTCTCCAGCGTCGAGGAGACGACGTACTTGGGCATCGCTGTTGAACTTGTCGGCGAACTCGCCGTCCCTCGACGGCCAGGCCTTGGCAAAGCCCTCGTAGGTCACCCGCCCCAGCAGCAGGGCCTCGGACGACATCGTCTCGTCGAGCTTGAACTTGTCGCCCTCGTCTCCGCGGCTGAACTCGAAGCTCCAGCCTCCGTGCTTGAAGTCCTCGGCTCCGCCCGGGTCTTCGACGACGCCGTCCAGCGACATGAACTCCGTTACGACGATCCTGCCCACATGATCCTCCTTCTCGATCGACTGCATCTCGCTACGCTCTCGTCCTACCAAAAGCTCGGGTCAGAGGAGGGTCAAGATGGCTTTGACGATCGGCGACACGGCTCCGGATTTCCAGGCGGAGACAAGCGAAGGAACCATTCAGTTCCACGACTGGATCGGAGACTCATGGGCGGTGCTGTTCTCGCACCCGAAGGACTTCACTCCGGTCTGCACGACCGAGCTCGGCTACATGGCCAAGATCAAGCCAGAGTTCGACCGCAGGAACGTCAAGATCATCGGCCTTTCGGTCGACCCGGCGGACAGCCATGAGCAGTGGGCCGCCGACATCGAGGAGACGCAAGGGCCACGCGCCCAACTATCCGATCATCGGCGACGCCGACTTCGACGTCTCCAAGCTCTACGGGATGCTCCCCGCCGACACCTCGGGCGACGGCGAGCGAGCGCACGCCGGCCGACAACCAGACGGTTCGCAACGTCTTCGTCGTCGGCCCGGACAAGAAGATCAAGCTCGTGCTGGTCTATCCGATGACGACGGGTCGCAACTTCGACGAGGTCGTCCGCGTGATCGACTCGCTGCAACTGACCGCCGAGCACAAGGTCGCGACGCCGGTGAACTGGCAGCAGGGCGACGACGTGATCATCGCCGGCTCGGTGTCCGACGACGAGGCGAAGGAGACGTACCCGGACGGCTGGCAGACGCCCAAGCCGTACATCAGGATCGTTCCGCAGCCTCGCGGCGAGCGAGTGAGCGCCTAGCTCTAGTAGCCGCTGTAGCGCTCGGCGACCACGTTCTCCTCCGGCACCGCCGCCGCCTCGAGCGCTGTCTGCGCTCCCTCCACCAGCGGCGGCGGGCCGGCGACCAGAAACGTGGATTGGTCGAGGTTTTCCCCCAGGTAGTCCTTGACGAACTGGGCATCCACCTTCCGCGTCTCCCCGTCCCAGCCCGGATCCTGGGTCATGGTCAGGATGAGCCGGAAGTCGGAGATGCTCCTGCTCGAGCTCGCGGAGCTCGTCGAGGAACGCGGTGGAGTCGCGGTCGCGGTTCGAGTAGATGAGCGTCACGCGATAGGGGAGCGCTTCCTCTCGGATGTGGCGGAGCATGCTCCGAAACACGGTGATCCCGATCCCGCCCGCGATGAACACGAGTGGGCGTGAGGTGTCTTCCGGAAGGACGAAGCTGCCCTTTGGCTGCTCGACGTCCACTTCTGTGCCGACGGGCAGCTCGCGGAGCGTTCGCTTGAAGGCGCTGTCTCTCATCCTGGTGGCGAGCCCGAGCACCTTGTCGTTCGGGGACGTCACGACGCTGAAGTGCCTCCGCAGGCCCCGGTCGTCCTGGTGGCCGATGTCGGGAAGCGGTGACGAAGAAGTACTGCCCGGGCTGGAAGGCGACCTGTTCGCCGAGAAGGTCGAAGGTCACGAAGAGCGTTCCTTTCGCAACCTCCTGCTTTTCCTTGATCCGAGCTTGCATCCGGTTAGTTGGTGTTCCCGCGGTGCTGGTTCTTACCCGGCGTAAGACCCGGGCCGGCGGCGACACAAACATGGCATGGGTCACGTCAGGTTCCATGGACTTCCCCTGCGCACCGCGCCCGGTCGCGTGATGACACCGCGCCGGACGACGGAGCAGCTGGTCGCGGCCGCGCTCGAGCGACTCCCAGGGCATCCGGCACGCGTCGTCGACGTCGGCACAGGCTCCGGGGCGATCGCGATCGCGCTCGCCGCCGCAGCGCCCGAGGCAGAGGTCTGGGCCACGGATACGAGCCCTGGCGCTGTCGCGCTGGCACGCGCCAACGTGCGCCGACATCGGCTCGGCGGGCGAGTCCATGTCCGGAACGGCGACCTGCTCGAGCCTGTGCCGGATGGGATCGACCTCGTCGTCGCCAACCTGCCCTACCTGCCCGCCGCCGATGCCGCTCGCTACCCCGACCTGGCTGACGAGCCCGCTACGGCAGTCTTCGCTGCGGGCGACGGCCTGGAGCCGTACCGCCGCTTGCTGGTGGCCTGCGAAGAGCGCTTGCACGGCGACGCAGCGGTCGTGATCCAATTCCACCGCCGCGTGCTGTCGGCGACACGCGACGAGCTGCCTGCCCTTCGCGCGCGGCTCGAGCAGGACACGCTCCCGGCGGCCGTAGCAGCGTAGAGACGCCCGACACGTCGCGTATCGTCGCCGGCGTGATCGAAGCGTTCTGAAAGGAAGGCCCACATGAAGGGACGTCTACCCCTTGTCCTGTCCCTCGTCGCGCTCGTGGTCGCCGTCACCGGCTTCACCGGGCTGGGGGAGGCCGCGCGTGACGCGCTGCCGAGAGCGAGCTTTGCGAACAACTCCCACCGGGTCGACGGCATCCACGCCTCGAGGCGGGCGAGAGCCGGCTACCTGTACCCCCTCGGGCGCAACCGGAAGTTCCCGGCGTCCGTCATCGGAACGGGGCCGGCCGGCCCACCCGGGGTCAGCGGGCTCGAGATCGTCACGCTTGCGACCGCCGCGGATTCCTCGAGCCCCAAGTCGGCGACGGTCAACTGCCCGGCCGGCAAGAGGGTGGTCGCCGGCGGCGCCCGAGTCACCGGGGCCGGCGCGACCGATGTCACAGTGGTCGAGTCCTACCCGGCCAGCGCCACTCAGTGGACGGCGCTGGCGAGGGAGGGCGACGCCATCGCAACTACCTGGATGCTGACGACGTACGCGCTCTGCGCGATCGTGCGCTAGCCGGATTCGACCGGAGCGGCGCCGTCGATCTGTGCGCGGCGCCGCTTCCCGGCCTATCCTCGGCGGTGCCATGCCCGAGGCCCCCGTCAGCCACATCTGCCAGGCGTATCCCGACAGGGTCGAGGTGAGGGGACAGGACCTCTCCCGCGACCTGATGGGCAGGCTGACCTTCACCGAGTACTTCCACCTGCTGCTCACCGGCAGCGAGCCGACCGAAGACCAGCGCTACTTCCTCGATCTGCTCCTCGTCGCGATCGCCGAGCACGGGATGATGCCGACCAACGTCGCAGCGCGCATGACGCTGGCCGCCGACCCCGGATCGCTGCAGGGCGCGTTGGCGGCGGGGATCCTCGGCGCCGGCCCCGTCATTCTCGGCACGTCGGAGTCGTGCGCGCGACTGCTCGAGGAGGCGCAGGAGAAGGTGCTCGCCGGCGGCGACCCGGCGGCCGTCGCCGACGAGCTGGCGCGGTGAGATCCACGCTGCCGGCGACAAGGCGCCCGGATTTGGCCATCCGGTCCACCGGCCGCTCGACCCCCGGGCCGAGCGCATCCTCGAGCTCGCCGATGCCCGCGGGATCAGCGGGGCCCACGTCCTGCTTGCGCGTCACTTCCGCGATGCGGTCGCAAAGTCCTGGGGCAAGCCGCTCACGATGAATGTCGCGATGCCCTCAGCGGCGGTACTGCTCGATCTGGGCTTCACGTCCGCCACCGTGAAGGCCATTCCGCTTCTGGCCCGCACCGCCGGCCTGCTGGCGCATCTGGCCGAGGAGCAACAACACCCTGTCGGCTTCCTCATGGCGGGGAGGGCAGAGGAGGCGATCCAGTACGAGCGAGAGCCGAAGGACGGGTGACCCTAGTGCTCGCGCCCGAGGTCGAAGCCCGTCCGTGGGCCGAGCAGGTGGCCGTCGACGATGCCTCCTACGGCACGCAGCTCGAGTACCTCTTCGACCGCTCGACGTTCTATCGCGAGAAGCTGACTGAGGCGGGATTCGGGTCCGCTCTCGCTGCAGGCGGGCTCGCAGACATCGCGCAGCTGCCTCTCACGGAGAAGGGCGAGATCAGGGCGACGTGCACGCCGGAGAACCCGATCGGCGCGCACCTCTGCGCGCCGCCCTCCGAGATCGTTCGGATCTACTCGACGAGCGGCACCACCGGCGCGCCCAGCTACATCCCGCTGACGGCGAGCGATCTCGAGAACTGGGTCACCGCGTCCGCTCGCAGCTACGCAGCCTCAGGCATCGCGGCCGGCCAGAGCATCGTCAGCACCTACAACGCCGGGCCGTTCGTGGCGGGCGCTGCGCTCGCTGCGTTCGACCGTATCGGCCTCTGTCACATTCCAGTTGGCACCGGCAACACGGAGCGCCTGGTGCGGGCGGTCGAGTCGCTGCGGCCCGAAGCCGTCGTGCTCACGCCGTCCTATGCGGCCCATCTGATCGAGTGGGCGGCGGAGCGGGACGTCGATCTCGCGGGCTCGAGCGTCGAGCGCGTGCTCGTGGCGGGCGAGCCCGGTGGCGGCGAGCCGGCCTTCCGGGCGAAGCTCGAGGAGGGGTGGGGCGCCAGGGTCACCGAGGCGATGGGCATCGGCGACATCGGCGTGTCGCTGTGGGGGGAGTGCGAGGAGCAGGACGGCATGCATCTGGGCGCTCGCGGGTTCGTCCACGCCGAGCTGATCGAGCCCGAGACCGGCGACGTCGTCGAGCTGGACGATGCCGCCGACGGGCGAGCTCGTGCTGACGCATCTTCAGCATCGCGCGGCCCCGCTCCTGCGGTTCCGCACGCGGGATCACGTCGAGGTCCGGACGACGCCGTGCACATGTGGCCGTACCGGCCCGCGCGTGCGGTGCATCGGGCGAACGGACGACATGCTCATCGTCCGGGGCGTCAACGTCTTTCCGTCGGCCGTCCGCGAGGTCGTGAGCGCGTTCGTTCCGAGGGTCAGCGGTCACGTCCTCGTCAAGCCGCAGGTTCCGGGCAGCAAGCAGGACCCGCCGCTGCCCGTGAGCGTCGAGCTCGCACGGGACGCGAACTCCTGACGCCGACCTCGCAGACGCGATCCGTGAGAGATTGCGCAATGTGCTGGTCGTCCAGACCCACATCGATCTCGTGCCGTGGGGCACGCCTGCGGCGCAGCGAATACAAGTCGAAGCTCGTCGAGCACTAGGAGGATCACATGGCTACGAACACGCTCAACATCCTGAAGCCGAGCGTCAACAACCTGACTACTCGGATCTTCGTCCGGGCCGCCGGGCTCGACTTCGAGGAGGTGGACGTCTGGGGCCAGACGACTACCCCGGAGTACCTGGACAAGTACCCGGCCCACCTCACGCCGATGCTCGAAGAGGAGGGCCTGCCGAAGGGCTATCTAGGCGAGAGCTGCGCGATCATGCAGTACCTCTGCAACAAGCACGGTCTCGACCAGTTCTATCCGACGGACCCGGGCAAGCGGGCGATGGTCGACAACGCGATGTTCTACTTGATCGGCACGTTCTATCCGCTGCTCACGCGCGCCACCTACCCGGCGCTCGGCTTCCCGCAGTACCCCGGTGAGGTCGCGACGTCGGGCGCGGACGACGACATGAAGGCGAAGGCGCAGCAGGACGCCGAGGCTGCGCTCGCCGAGCCGCTCGAGGTCTTCCAGACGTTCTTCATGGCCGGGGAGCCGTTCATCGGCGGCGACACGCCGTCGATCGCGGACATTCGCCTGGCCGCGACGCTCGAGTTCCTGCGCGCGATCGACTACGAGTTTCCGGCCTGGGCCGAGGAGTACATGACGGCGATGGAGGAGGCTCTCGGTGAGGCCTACTCAGAGCCGGTGGCAGATGTGCGCGGCTACGTCGCTTCGGTGAAGACGTAGACGGCTCTGGCTAAGAAGTCGCGCAAACGATGGCCGTTCTACGCCTCGCTCCCGGAGCGCACGGTCCGCGGCGGCGCGGCCGGGCTCGGCGGGGCGCTGCACGAGACCTTCGAGCTCACACTGCCTCGATTCGTGCGACGCTCGCGCCTGTACGAGGCGACGGCCAAGAACCTCCTCCGAGTGGCGATCGAGCTCGTCGGCGGGGTCGAGGGCTCGCCGACCAAGGATCCGGAGGTGGGGGCGTTCGAGATCGCCAAGCGGAAAGGCGCCGGCAACGTCGTCGAGCTCGGCTCGATCGTTCGCGTTCGGCTTCTCGCCGCTCTGGCTGCTCGCGGCCGCCTCGGACCTGACGCGAGGCTCGCGCGTCTACCTGAAGACTCTCGAGCAGGAGCTGAAGGCTGCGGGCGTGATCGCGGAGGACGTCGACGCGGGCTCGGTGGACGAGCTGCTCGGGGTGCTCGAGCGCACATCGGGCGGCACGGCGCGCCTGATCGACATTCCCCCGCTCGAGCTCAAGGGCATGCGCGCCTCACTGGCTGAGCTCCGCTCGCAGGTTGATTCTCTGCCCTCGGCCGACGAGTTGGCGGGGCTCTACGTCGCGCTTCGTCGGACTGCTGCGGATGAGGACCGCTCGCTCCTCGAAGTGTCGTACGGAGTGGGGCTGGCGTTTGTCAGCGCGGCCCAGAAAGTGTCCGGCGAGCACATCGTCGCGCCGTATCGCGAGGACTGGCAGCCGTTGCGCGACGAAGGCTTTGCCGCCTATGCCCGCCGGGTCGGAGGGCCTTACCGTGGCGCTATCGCGCGGCACTCCGCCGCGGAGCATCCCTCTCGAACGGAGCGTCTTCTCGAATGGCTTGCGGAGTGGCGGGCAAGACGTCGGGCGCGGAAGGCTTAGCGCCCTCTTTCCGCACCGCGACGAAGACCGAGCCGACGATCAGCGCCGCACCGAGCCCGGTTGCGAGTGACAGCTGCTCGTCCAGCAGAGCGGCGCCGAGGATGATCGCGACGAGCGGGTTCACGTACTGATGCGTGACGACCTTCGAGATCGGCGCGTTCCGCAGTAACCACGCGTAGGCCGTGAAGGCGATCAGCGAGCCGAAGACGGCGAGGTAGAGCCACGCCGCGACCGATTCGAGGCTGAACCCGGCCGGGTCGATCGTTCCGAGCTCGCCCCCGGCCACGCCGAGGACGAGCAGGAAGGCGCCGGCGCCCAGCATCTCCCACGTCGTCGCGACGAAGCCGTCACGCGGGAGGGGCAGCCGGTGCCCGAAGAACGAGCCCAGCGACCACGAGATGCTCGCCCCGACGGCGAGCGCGAGCCCGACGGCGCTCCTCGAGCCCTCGCCGCCCGGCAGGACGACGAGCGCGAGGCCGGCCAGGCCGACGAAGACGCTGAGGCGCGTGGCGAGCGCGACCCGCTCGCGCGCGAGTGTGCGGAGCGCGATGACCTGCAGCGGCACCGTGCCGGCGATCATCGCGGCGGTGCTCGAATCGATCCGCGTCTCGGCGAGTGTCACCCCGCCGACTCCGAGGCCGAGCAGCGAGATCCCGAGGAGCGCGGAGGAGAGGAGCTCCCGGCGCGAGATCCGCATGCTGCGGCCGGTCACGGCGAGGATCAATGCGAGGAGCGCCCCGGCGAGCAGGAAGCGTGTCCCGGCCGAGAAGAACGCGGGCAGCGTCCGCACCGAGATCTTGATCGCGAAGTAGGTCGAGCCCCAGACGAGGTAGATGGTCCAGAGGGCGGTGAGGAGCTTCCAGCGGGCAGGACCGGCCATACAGATCCCAACGCGGAGCGGCGGCGCGAGATTCCTCCGGCAGGATCCGAGTGTGCAAAGGATCGAAGTCGCGGAGCGCCGGGCCAGGCTTGCCCGTCGTCACCGCCTGGCGCCCGGTCAACGGGCGGATGACGTCGTCGAGGCGGCGAGGAGCATGGTCTGCCTGCACGGGACCGACCCCGCCACCGTCTACCTGTCGGCGAGGGCGCGCGTGGACGGAATGACGGTGGCCGATCTCGAGCGTTCGTTGTACGTCGAGCGATCGCTGGTCAAGCACCTGGCGATGCGGCGCACGCTGTTTGTCTTTCCGCGGGAGACAATGAGCGTTGCCCAGGCCGGGGCCAGCAACCGCGTCGCCGCCGCCGAACGGCCCAGGCTGATCCGCGACGTCGAGAAGGCCGGTCTGCATAAGAACGGCGAGCGCTGGCTGACCGAGGCCTGGAAGCAGGTGCTTGCGGCGCTGTCGGACGGGCGGGAGGCCACCTCCTCGGAACTGCGGGACGAGCTTCCCGTGCTCGAGGGGTCGATCGCCTACGGCGAAGGGAAGCGCTGGGGTGGGCAGTCCCCGGTTGGTCCCCGAGTGTTGACCACGCTGTCCGCCGCGGGGCACGTCGTGCGCGCATCGAACAACGGCGTGTGGTCCAGCTCCCGGCCACGCTGGGCGTCCATGAAGTCCTGGCTGGGGGAGGAGCTGGCGCCGGTTCCGGAAGCCGAAGCCGTGGCCAGTCTGGTCGAGCACTGGCTGCGCGCCTTCGGCCCCGGTACGGCTCCCGACATCAAGTGGTGGCTCGGCTCGACCGTCGGGGCCGTGCGGAGCGCGCTGGCCGATCTCCACGCCGTCGAGGTGGATCTCGAGGGACAGATCGGATACCTGCTGCCCGACGACGTCGAGAGCACCGATCCGGTCGAGCCCTGGGCAGCGCTCCTGCCGCCGCTCGACCCGACCACGATGGGCTGGTTCGAACGGGACTGGTACCTCGGTTCGTACAAAGAGCAGTTGTTCGACACCAGCGGCAACGCGGGGCCCACGGCGTGGTGGGAGGGGCGGATCGTCGGCGGCTGGGCCCAGACCGACGACGGCGATGTCGTTCTCCAGCTGCTCGAGGATGTCGGCGCGGAGGGACTGGGCGCACTCGAGGGTGAGGCGGCTCGGTTGACCGAATGGCTCGGGGGGACCCGTGTGCTGCCGCGGTTCCCCTCACCGCTTTCGAAGGCGCTCGCGGCCGCGAAGGCCACCGGGAGCGAGGCCCCCGGTGGCCCGTGATGCGGCTACAGCTCAGCGGAGCGAGATTGCGACTTCCTCCAGGAGGTCCAGCGCGTCCTGCATGCCGGCCTCCATGCCCGACTCGATGATCGCGTCGCGGGTCTCCTTGCTCGGAGCCTGCACGAGGATCGTGAGAGTCGTGCGTCCGTCTGCTGTCTCGGTGAACGTCGCGGTGTTCACCGTTGTCCCATCCTCGTCGGACACCCCTTCAGGAAGGCCCTCGTAGGTCTCGGTCGAGACGATCCGCTCGTTCGGAACGATCTCGCGGTACTCGCCGTGGAAGCCGACTTCGAAGCCGTCCTCGGACGTCACCGCCAGGTACCGCCACGAGCCGCCGACCCGCAGGTCGATCTCGGCGACCGTCACCTCGCCGCGCTTGGCGTGCCACCAGCGCTTGACGAGCTCGGGCGTGGTGAACGCCTTGTAGACCAGGTGCTTGGGGGCGTCGAATTCCCGCGTGATGAGGATCTGGTCATCCGCGGGGAGCGTCACCTCCGCTGAACCGCTAGTCGTCATTCCTGTCATCTTCCTTCCTCCTTCAGTTTGAGTTCCTCCAACACGGCATCCAGCTCGACGAACCGCTCCGTCCACGAGCGCTCGTACTCCTTCACCCAGTCATGGATGGGCTTGAGCGCGTGGCCGTTGAGCCGGTAGAGCCGCTGCCGTCCTTTGTTACGCACGTCAACCACTCCCACTTCTCGAAGCACCCGCAGGTGCTTGGACACTTGTGGCTGAGCCAGGCCGAGCAGGCCAACGAGCTCGTTCACGGCGCGCTCCCCGCCGGCGAGGACGTCCAGGATCTGTCGCCGCCGGGGCTCGGCCACCGCGTTGAACGCATCTGCTGTCGTCGCTGCTCGTGCCATGCCGGAGATAATATTCCCATATAGGAATATGTCAAGTCGCTGGCTGAACGAAGTGGTTACTGAACGGCGACAATCGCGCTATGAGCCTCACTCAGTACTACACGGCAACCACCCTTGACGGCTTCATCGCCGATCCGAACAACTCGTTGGACTGGTTGTTCACGCGCGCGCGCGAGGAGGACGGGCCGATGAACTACGGCGACTTCATCGCCGACGTCGGTGCGCTGGCGATGGGCTCGACGACGTACGAGTGGATCCTTGACCACGAGTTCGCGGACAAGGACCCGGCGGACTGGAAGTGGCCGTACGACATCCCGTGCTGGGTCTTCACCCACCGGCAGCTGCCGGTCGTCCCGAACGCGCGAATCGAGTTCACGAGCGCGGACGTCGCAAGCGTGCACGAGGAGATGGTCGGCGCCGCCGGTGACCGGAACGTCTGGATCGTCGGCGGGGGAGACCTGGTCGGTCAGTTCGCAGACGTGGGGCTGCTGGACGAGGTCATCGTGTCGATCGCGCCGGTCACGCTGGGCGCTGGTGCGCCTCTGCTGCCGCGCCGGATCGAGCTGCGTCTCGACGAGATGGGACGGAACGGGGACTTCGTCGCCGCCAAGTACTCGGTCGTGCGCCAGCGGCCACAAGGCGATCCGAGCTTGTAGAGGTCGACCTGGCCCAGCCAGAGGAGTAGGAGTAGTGTCCCTGCCTCGCTAGGTCTAGAAGGAAAGGGGTTCGACCGATGCCAAAGCGACTCCTCGCGTGCAGCGTCGTTGCCCTTGGTGCTCTGCTGCTGGCCGCCGCTGCGTCCCCGGCGACCTTCGAAGGCGAGCACTGCGGGAGCGAACTACAAGATCATCGTGCCGGACGCCGGCTGGAACGGGACGCTCGTCGTTCTCGCCCACGGATACCGCGACAAGGCGGACCACCCGGGCGAGGTGGACGACCGGTCCGCGATGGACGCGGGCTTTACGGCGATCGCGAACGGCCTCGCCGCGCAGGGATACGCGGTCGCCGCCACGTCGTATCGCGACAACGGCTGGGCCGTCAAGGAATCGATCAACGACCTCATCCGCCTTCGCGGGCTGTTCAACCGGCTCGTGGGCCAGCCCGACACGGCGCTGCTCGCGGGTTTCTCGCTCGGCTCGCTCGTGACGGCGGAGCTGGCCGAGAAGGCCGGCGGGCTGTTCGACGGCTACCTGCCCGCCTGCGGCGTGCTGGCCGGCGCGCCGCGCGCGTGGGACATGGGTTCCGCGGGGCTGCTCGCGTACAAGCTCATCTACGGCCTGCCTGCCTCGTGGGGGACGCCGGCGGACGCGGACGACGACGTCGACTTCGAGACGGAGGTCTTCCCGACGCTGTTGACCCAGATCCTCGGTGCGACCGACTACGGCAAGTGGGAGTTCATCCGCCTGATCTCGGGGGCGAGGGGGCCGGTCGGTGCCGCTGCCACCGGTGCTCTATCCGTCGTGGCTGTTCACGAACTTCTTCTTCGGCACGGAGGCACGCGGGGAAGCCGAGCGTCGTGCCGGTGGCCCCTACGTCCAGAACGTCACCCACAACTATGTGTTGTCGGCGAGCGAGCAGGCGTACCTGGCGACGCTGGGGTTCAACGCAGCTCCCGTGCTCGCTGCGATGAACGCATCGCCGCGGTTCTCGGGCGAGCGGTCCGCTCGCAACTACATGACGCACTACGCGACGTACACCGGGAATCTGCGTGACCCCGTGTTCACGCTGCACACCAAGTGGGACACGTTGGTGCCCTGGCCGCATGAGTCGGCCTATGCAGAGACCGTCGCCGCGGCAGGGGAAAGCGACCTGCTGGTCCAGGCGTCGACAAACGGCCTCGGCCACTGCAACTTCACGCCGAACCAGATCGGCGCTTCCGTGTTCCTGCTGGAGCGTTGGGCCGAGACGGGCGTGAAGCCGGATGCGGCGACTCTGGCCGCGTTCGGGCTCGACGGCACCACGCCGCCTCCGGAGTGGCCGCAGCCCGTAGACGAAGACTTCGGTGTCAGGTCTTGCAGTGATTCGTCATTGCAAGACCTGACACCGGGCCTTTCCGTTCCTCTCGTCAGGCCGCGGCGGCTCGTGCCTGGTCGAGGTCGAGGAGCTGACCGTCCAGGCCGCCGTTCTGGTGGAGGTCGCCGCCCGGAACCTCGATTCGCCCCGCGTCGGCCACGCCGCCGGCCTTGAGCGGGTCGAAGCCGGCGGCGCTGATCAGCCGTTCGACCGCCGCCGCCGCAGCGTCGTCATCGGTGGCGTAGAAGAGCACTGCCCGCCGAGGTTCGCGGTTCGCGGCGCTTGCGAGTGAGTCGGCGCCGAGCGTGCCGAATGCCTTCACGTAGTGCGCACCGGCGGGAAGCATTGCGGCCACCACTGACCCCGCGGACTGATCGTCGGGCAACGTCCGCATCATCTGGCCGTTCTCGTCGACCCCGATCGGGTTCGAGGGATCGATCACCACCTTGCCCTCCAGGAAGTCCGCGTCCTCAGCGGCCAGCTCCTTGATCGTGTCGAGCCAGACGGCGAAGACGACGGCGTCGGCCTCCGCGATCGCCTCTTCGACCGAGGCGGCCCGCGCGAGGTCACCCAGCTCTTGGGCGAGCGTGGCTGCATGCGCTTCGTCGCCGGCCGCGAGGACGACGCGCTCGCCGCCGCGGACCAGGTCCCTCGCCAGCGCTCCGCCGATGTTGCCGACTCCGATGATTGCCGTTGCCATGGCGACTCCTCCTTTTTTACTTGACTACGCAACTAACGAGCCGTACCCAACCAACATTCCCGAACCTGCTATAGTGAACCTAATGGTTCAGTATCAACCGACCGTCGACCTTGCGTTTGCAGCCCTCGCCGACCCGACGCGGCGTGCCGTCCTCGAACGGCTCGGTTCCGGCAGAGCGACGATCAGCGAGCTCGCCGAGCCCTTCGGAATGTCGCTGACCGGCATGAAGAAGCACATCCGGCTGCTCGAGGAGGCGCAGCTCGTGACCACGGAGAAAGTCGGCCGTGTCCGCAGGTGCATGCTCGCGCCCTACGCCTTCGAGGGCATCAGCACGTGGCTGCAGCGGCTCGACCGCTTCGCGCAGGTCGTCGAACGCACGAAAGGAGCACGATGAGCCCCACCAAGAAGAAGGAAGGATTCAGCGCCGAGGAAAAGGCAGCGATGAGAGCGCGCGCCAAAGAGCTGAAGGCGGCGGCTGAGGGGGAGACCGCCGTGCTCGACGCCCTCGCGAAGATGACGCCCAGCGATCGCGCCCTCGGCAAGCGGATTCACGCGATCGTCACGGAGGCTGCACCCGACCTCGTTCCGAAGACGTGGTACGGCATGCCTGCGTACGCCCGAGACGGAAAGGTCGTCGTCTTTTTCCGCGACGCGGCGAAGTTCAAGGAGCGATACGCGATGCTCGGCTTCAACGACAGCGCGAACCTCGACGCGGGCTCCATGTGGCCGGTCGCCTACGCGCTGACGAAGCTGACTGCAGCCGACGAGGCCAAGATCGGCGCGCTCGTGAAGAAAGCGGTGGGCTGAGTTGAACGCCACCACCGTCACGACCCCGAACGAGCTCGAGATCCGCGTCGAGCGGATCTTCGACGCACCGCGCGCGCACGTCTTCTCCGTCTGGACCGATCCGAAGCTGATCCCGGAATGGTGGGGCGACGGCACGGTCGTCGAGGAGATGGACGTCCGTCCCGGCGGCGCGTACCGCTTTCAGACGGCCTTCGGCGTCGTCGAGGGCGAGTTCCGCGAGGTCGAGGCGCCCGAACGGCTCGTGCAGACGTTCCAGAACCACCTGCAGACGCTCGAGTTCGAGGATCTGGGTGACCGGACGAGGCTGACCCAGACGATGCGCTTCGCGACGACCGAGGAGCGCGACACGACGATGCAGTACGGCGTCGAGGAAGGAGCGAAGAGCGGCTTCGCGCGCGTCGACGAGCTGCTGGAGCGGCTACCGCTCGACGGGTAAACGGCGCGCGGCGTCCTGATCGAGCACGATGCGGATGTCGTCGCGGAGGTGCTTGAGGAGCTCGAGCTTCGGCCCGACGTCCTCCTTGGCGTAAGCCTCGCACTCTGCGATGACGCCTTCGAGGGAGATGAAAGCGCGGGCAAGCCGTCGCCGTGCGACGGCGTCGAGGCCCGGCATTACGCCGCCAAGACCGCGATAGTTGGTTGCAGGAAGTAGTCGCGTCCGTCCAGCTCGAACCGGATCGCGAGCAACCCGAGTCGTGCGACCGCTCGCTCGACTGTGCGCAGCAGGTCCGCCAGGTCCCCTTCATCGGGATTGAGAATGACGCCGACGACCGCAACCCTTTCGTCTTGTTCGATCCATGCGTGACGGGACAACGAGAGCTCCGCGCACAGCCTCTCCGCTTCGGATCCTGCGGGGATCCCGAACAGGACGACCTCGTTGAGAGAAGACTCGGCAGACATTTGCTCGAGGATGCCCTCAACGGCCTGCTCGGCGCTTAACCCAGCCGGGTCAAAATTTGTACGGATTTAGTTAGCGGGGAGGCAACAGCGGCACCTCCGCCGCGCTCACGCCCGCGACCGCGTTCAAGCAGTTGTGCTCGATGGTGCGACGGAGCACCTTGACTAGTAGGTTCAGGGCCTAGGCTGCCCCTAATCCCCGAGTGAAAGGAGCGGAGAGCGCCCGATGCGAGACGACCAGAGGCTCGGCCGGATATTCGGAATCCTCTTCATCATCACGTTCATCACGTCGATCTTGGCGCTCGCTCTTTTCCAGTCAGTTCTCGACGACCCGGCTGGCTACATAAGAGGTGACGGGAAGGACAACCAGGTCTACCTGGGAGCCTTCTTGGACTTTCTTCTTGTCATCGCGAACGTAGGAACGGCCGTCGTGCTCTACCCGATCGTGAGGCGGCAGAACGAAGCCCTAGCCATCGGCTACGTCGCTGCTCGAATCATCGAGTCCGTCTTCATCGCGGCCGGGATCATCTTTGTGCTCGGGGCCGTGAGCCTGCGCCAGGACTCTCCTGACGCGGCCGACCTCGCGGTCTCGCTCGCGCAGCTCAAGGACTGGACGTTTCTGTTTGGCCCCGGACTCGTCGTCCCCTTTGGAAACGGGCTGATCCTCGGCTACCTGATGTACAAGTCCGGCCTCGTCCCCCGCCGCATGGCCTGGCTCGGACTGATCGGGGGGCCACTCCTCCTGATTGGGAACATAGGCGTGCTGTTCGACTTGTGGGACCAGACCGGCTTGGTCAACGTCCTCGTGGTCCCCGAGTTCATCTGGGAGGCGTTCCTCGGCATCTACTGCGCCATCTGGGGGTTCAGGAAGGACTCTCCGATCCTTCGCCCAACCTGGCGCGGCGATGCAGCCACCTGACACTCGTGAAGCCCTCTTCCGGACTCGAACCGGAGACCCCCTCCTTACCATTCAGGTTCTGGGGAGGGAAGCGCGGGTACGCGCGGGTCGCCGCGGACACGAAAGCCCCGCAAGCCGAATGGATCTCACGGCGAGACGTGACCCGCGCGTGGACGCCCGTGGTCGGGCTTGTGTTCGCACCACGTTCGCACGGAGGTGGCCGTAGTAGTTCGGGCGCAGGGTTGTGGTAGCGATCGAACGCGAACCGCGGCCTCCGTCCTCGGCACGACCTTCGTTGCGGTGCCCGCCTACCCAGCAGGCCCGCCGAACGGCGTCTATACATGCAGCTGGATCGCACAGCACCCCGTGGAAGCGGCGCAAGCATTAGTGAGTTGTAACCCCAAAGGGCCACTGCAAGTGCCGGGTGTACGACCGTTCGGCGGAGCTACGCCCGATGCGGAGGGATGCCAATTCGTCCCTAATGGAGAGGGGTCCATTGGGCAGTGGGTATATGCCTGGTCTCAGTACGAGTAGGTGAACCGGTGGAGCTGGTCGCCCGCCGAGAGCCAGCAGTTCCACTCGTACATCCAGAGGACTAACGGCACTTTCGTCAACCACTCGGTGGGCTACGGCTACGGCAGCACCGGATGCGCGGTGCATCAGTGGCCTAGGGCGAGTGTCAGCAAGGTGGCGATCGCGAGACCGATGCCGGCGGCGGCGAGCCAGCCGGCGAGCCGATTGGAAAGCTCAGACCAACTCCCAGCTGCGAGCGCGGCGTTGACCGCGCGAAAGCGGAGATAGCCGAGCCCGATGAATGCGAGACCAAGCAGGGCGAAGCAGATCCCGAGTACGACATACGGCCAGTTCGAGCCGCTCGAGAGTCCGGGCACGAGCTTCCCCACGCCCACGCTGACGGCGAATGCGGTGAGGCCGCTTCGCCACCACGCGAGATAGGTCCGCTCGTTTGCGAGAAGCGTCCGCCGGGTTGCATCTTCAACCCCGGGCTCGACTACCGGAACCATTGTGGTTGGACCCTAGCCAAGGACGTCTCGCCATAACATGCGAGGGCTCCCGCCTAGGTGGACAAGATCATCTGGGTAGAAGCCGTGCAGTCCAGGTCGCGCGCAGGGTCGCGATACTTCGGGAGTAAGCTCTTCTTCAG
>CAWKBW010000023.1:0-12679 GCA_963847955.1 uncultured Actinomycetes bacterium | reverse complement strand
ATACGCGTCCGCCGCGATACGTGTGCGCATCGACGAGCTCGGAAACTCGTGTAGCCGCCGGATGCACGCCGGGTTGAAACACGGTCGGATGGGGAACGGACCAGACGTCCCGAACCAATGGAGGTGTTCGATGGCCATCGTCTACATCCAGGAGTTCCCGGTCGAGGACGGCAACTCGTCGACAGCGAACTACGACTGGGCGAAGGAGCAGATCGGTACTGGACCGTTCGACGGTCTGCTCGTCCACACGGCCGGCTTCGACAAGGAAGCGGGCGTGTTCCGGATCATGGATGTCTGGGAGTCGCGCGACCAGGCCGAGCGCTTCATCGCGGAGCGCATCCAGCCCATGATGGATTTAGGCGTCGAGGCTCTTCCCGACCCTGACAACGCCACACCGCCAACCCGCGAAGCGTTCTACGAGCTGCACGACGTAACGAAGTAGAGCTAGAGCGACTGCCCAGCGACCCAACTAGGCTCGAGGTTCCATGTCTCCCGAACTGGAGGCATCCGATGCATGCAGTACTCGTAAAGTCTCGATCAGCGACATCGAGTCTTCGCAGAAAGAGTTGCGAGAGACGGTCGTGCCGCGTGTCCGCAGCTGCCGGGGTTCGTTGCCGGCTACTGGACTCGATCTGACGACGGAAGCAATGGCCGATCGATGATCGTGTTCGAATCCGAGGAGGCTGCCCGGACAGCTGCGGAGCGAATAGGCGCAAACGTTCCCGCGGGCGTCACGTTCGAGAGCGCAGAGGTGCGCGAGGTAGTCGCGAACGCATAGCCGGCTGACGGCGGCTAGCTACCGGCCGAGGGCGGATTGTGTAAGAGTCGAGAGTGCGGAGTCTTTCTTCAAGGTTCCTCCTCCGCACGGGAGCCCCGGCCGTCGAGGGGTTGAGCGGGGCTCCCCTCTTCGACCTGGCTAGCGCCGCGCCCGTGTCGAGACGCGGCGCTCTAATGCGGTTCGGCGCTGCTAGGTAGCCGAAACCCTCGACCAGCCGACGAAGCCCTCCTTGTAGTGCACCTGCCGAGACACCGGGTAGCTGAGCGGGTTCAGATGGGCGGTGCTGGAACCGGCCGTTCGCAGTACGGCGCAGTTGAGCTGATGGTTGACAGAAGCGAGGCGTGCGGGCTTAGGCGCGTGTCTCGTCGTAGACGACGACGGTTCCCGCGAGGAAGTCCGGAAGCCCGCGGCGCCGCTTGCTGAACAGCACGGGGATGAAGCCCGCGAACATGGGCACGATCGCGAGCACGAGCCCGACGAGGCGCACGAGCGATCGACCGATCGAGGGAGGGTCGCCCGCGGGGCCGTGAACACGCACGCGGAGCAGCCGCATCCCCGGTGTCTGCCCCGCGGAACTCCAGAAGAGGACGAAATACGTCCCAGCGATCAACAACCAGCCTGTAGCAAGCAGTGCGCCGACGAGCCACTCCGGACGCAAGCCTCCGACCAGCGATGCAACGAGCGCAGCGATCCCGACCACAGACATGAAGAGGACCAGCGTCACGGCTGCATCGAATGCGAGCGCGATCGCGCGCGTCGCGATCGACCGTAGACAGAGCGCCCGGCTCGAGCCGGGCGGCGGACGATCTGCTCTGCCCGGTCGTCCAGTCGAGCGGCGGAGACGCGAACGCCGCCAACCACCTCGTCGGCAAGTCCGGTCGTCTGTCGGGCGACCGCGTTCCTGAGCTCGGGACTCGAGGCGACGTGGCCGAGAGCGAGTTGCGTCTGGTCGCTTGCGAGCACCTTGTCCGTGAGCTCGAGCGTCTGCGGGCTCGCGAGCGCGGCATTGACGAGCCGCTCCAATTCTCCGCTTGCGGCGAGCTCGGCAGCGATGCGCTCGAGCACGCGGTGGCGGACGAGCGAGCGCGCGATCTCCTCTGGCAGCGAACCGGCCAGCGCCCGGTCGAGGACGCGGGCGATCTCGGGCGCCGACAGCACCTCGTCGACCGCCTCTTCGAGCGGACCGCGCCAGGCGCGAGCGGCCGCCCGTGCTGGGTAGAACGCGACCCGTCCAGCTGCGTCGGTGAGCGCCGAGCGGTGGTCGTCGTCTTTCGATGCCATCACGAGAAGTATCGCTCGCTACGAGGCGCCGTGGCCTCTCCTTGTACGCAGCGAGCGGTGGCGATTGCTGGCCGCCTGACGGCGTTCCTCGTCCCCGCTGTGGTTGCGCGAGTGTGGGGAATGTCGCTGCGGGACATGGCGCACTTCGCAGTGAGCTCTTCGGGCATGAATAGCCTCAGGGGAGCGAGAATCGGTGCCGTGACCGCTCGTATGGACATTCGGCGTCGGAGAGAACGCTGATGGGCGAAGCCTTCCTCTGGGGAATCGTCGCCGGCCGTCGCTCGTCGTAGGCGGCGTCATCGCCCTCCGTCTCTCGATCAGCCAGCGGCTCCTCGGGTTGATCATGGCCTTCGGCGCGGGAGTGCCGATCAGCGCCGTCGCCTACGAACTCGTCGACGAGGCATTCACGACCTCAGCCGGGGAGGGCGGGATCGGGATCGGACTCTTCGCCGGCTCGGCCGTCTTCTTCGGAGCTGAGGTGATGATCTCCCGTCTAAGCACTCGCAGGAAACCGAGCACGAGCGCGAACGACACGCGCGCGGCAGAAACCGGGCGTGCGGTGACGCTCGGTATCGTCCTCGACGGTATCCCCGAGTCGCTCGTACTCGGCCTCACCGTGCTCGAAACTGGCGCCGTCAGCGTCGCGTTGCTGATCGCTGTCTTCATTGCGAACATCCCCGAGGCGATCGCAGCGACGACAGCCTTTGCTCGGGCAGGGCGGAGTCCGACCCAGATCATCCGCTTCTGGATACTCGTAAGCATCGGCTTCGGCATTACGTCCCTTGCCGGCTACGTCGTACTCGATTCCGCCTCGCCGCGAACCATCGCCATCGTGCTCGCATTCGCCGGTGGCGCTGTGCTGACCATGCTCGCCAACACGATGATGCCGGAGGCCCTGCATCACGGCGGCAAACTCGCCGGGTTTGTCACGACGGTCGGCTTCGCACTTGCATTCGCGATCAGCTCGATTCACTAGCGCAGTCGAGCCCATCCGGTGCGCGCTCAGGGGCCTTCAGCACTACGCCAGCAGCGACGCTGGCTCACGGACGGTCACCCCCGCCGAGCCGGGCCGGCGGAGCCCGTGGAGGTCAATCAGAAGCTCGGTTCGAGAAACGTCGCAAAGTGCGGTAATCCCGTGCCGCACTGTCTTGACCCTCCGGCCGTGGGTGCGTAGGTTCCTACTCGCACCGAGCACGGAGCGCGAGTAGGTTGAAGCTCCGCCCGAGGGCCGTACGCGGAAGCGGAAGGTCAGCGGGTTGAGTGGACAAAAGCGCCACCGGCTCGGTGAATTTCTTTTCGACAGACGCACTCGCGAAAGCTGTCGGTACGGCTCACGGCCGCTACCCGACCGGTTGCTCGACGCTGCCGGGCACGCGCGTGCCCCCGTCATCTGTCGGGTGCGCCGCGTCGCCCCGCCCTGAGCTGACGCCTCCAGCCCGCGAGGATGCCGTGCACGCTCGCGGCGCCCAGGATCGGTCCCGGCGGAACCTCGAGCTGCGCCGGGTGGAGGATGAACGGGCGAGTCTGGAGGCCGCCGATGCCGCCGTGGAACGAGATGAGCTCCTCGAACGCGCAGCCCTCGTCGAGAACGGGGTCGTAGAAGCTTCCAACCATGATGTCGCCGACGTGCGCGAACCCGTCGGTGCGCAGCAGATGCTGCGGCGCGTGCGACGAGAAGTGCGCGAGCGGGTCCTCGCCTTCGACTCGGCCCTGGGCGAGGTAGTGGGTGCCGTTCGCACCGAGCGCGAGGGCTCCGTGCTCGGAGGAGCGGACGAGCAGCCAGCCGACGTGAGGGTGTGCCCGGAGAGCCGGTAGGAGCTCCGGGTGCCGCTCGTCGATCTCTTCCATCGTGAGTCGACGGCGCTCCTCCATCAGGTAGATGAGACCGAGATTGCCGGAGCCCATCACGACGACGTCGCGGTCGGAGACGTCGTTCTTGGCCTTCTTCTGCTTCTTGCCCGTCGCCTCGCCGACGGCGAGGCCGACCATCGAGTTCTGTTCGTCTCCACCCTCGATCCCGGTGACGTCGCCGCGCGCGAGCGAGCGCTCGACGAGCTCGTCGAGGCCGTAGCTGTTTCGCTGCTTGAAGGTCGCCCCCTGGGTCTGGCCGTGATCCGAGAGGACGACGATCTCGTACGGCCGCGGGGCGTAGTGACAGGCGCGCTCGATGTGGCCGAAGTGATCGTCGAGCTTGCGCAGTGCCTCGAGCGTGTCCGAACGCTCGAGGCCGGAGTGATGCGCGACCTCGTCGTAGCTCGAGAACGTCGCGTAGATCGCGGGGCGCCCGCGCATGATGTCGGTGAGCACGCCCGACACGATCAGATCGCGCACGAACACGCACAGCGCTCCTCGCATGAGCGGGTAGGTGCCGCCGCGGTGGCCGCGCGGCTGCACATCGCGGCGGATCGCGCGCAGCGCCGCGACCCATTCGAGGATGACCTCCCAGCCGAACAGGACGAGCGTGCGCGTTGCGTTGTCGCCGTTTGCGAAGAACGCCCGGTAGCCCGGATTCGACTTCTTCTCGGCGTCCATCCGGCTGACGGTGAGGATCACGTCCTCGGCCTCGCCGGAGAGCAGGTTGCCCCGGCTGGCGCCACCGTCGACGAGGAGGCCGATGCCGGTTCCGAGCCGGCGCTCGAGCTCGGCGCAATCGGGCGGCGCAGAGCACGTCATCGTCGTCGCCGTCTCCTTCTCCACCCACCGAAACGCGGAGATGTCCTCGTTCGAGCCCAGGAGGATGCCCGCCTGGCTCGCGCCCGTCTGCGAGGAGAGATCGGTCTCCCACTCGGCGAGACGGTGGGTCTCGCGCGCCCAGCGCGCCATGTTCGGGGCATTGCCGTCGCGCATCGCGCGCTGCAGCACGGGCTTTGCGAGGCCGTCGATCTCGAGGTAGACGATCCCCGGGACGTCGGTGCTCGCGATGATGCCCTGGCGCTTGGCGATCCGGTGCGAGGTGCGGATCGACCCGGTGTCGTCCGAGCCGAGGAGAACCGCGAGCACGACGCTCACCGCGGAGACGACGAGCGCCGCGAGCAGAGCCCAGCCGAAGTTGTCGACGATGAACACGCCGTCGGTCACGTCCAGGCTGGCGGCGATCAGAAGGATCAGCGCGTCCGCGATCAACACGAGCAGGAACCCGAGGACGAGCGTGAGCGGCAGTCGTAGCGCGGCGAGGACCGGCGGAATGATCGCGTTCAGCGCGGCGACGATGGCTGCGACGACAAGCGCACCCCAGAAGCTCCTAATGTCGACGCCGGGCAGGACCCATGCGGCCACCATCAACGCGACGCCCGTGGCGAGCCACGAGACGAGAAGCGGGAACACCTTCAAACGTGGACGCTCGGGTTTCCAGGAAAATGGCCGTACGTCTGCTCGGGGTCGCTAGGCATCGGGTTCTCCTCCTCGGGCAGAGGATGAAAGGGCTTCCTCCGCATTGTCGCAGCGATCTTCGAGTCCAGCTTGGACTAACAGCCCCTAAGCGAGTCCCAAGGAGCGGATGGAGAGACTCGGCCTTCGACCTTCTGCATGGCAAGGTGGCGGTGACAGGAACGGCGGGGCCGATAGCCGCGGTCTCTTCGGGCTACGTACTAGATGCCGAGGGTTGTACAGAAGCTGTTGTTCAGCCAGTTGTTACCCGTACCCGTGCTCGAATCTCGGGCGTCCGAGAACGCGTTGCTGCACCCAGAGTTACCCATGAACGTGTTGAGTTCCGACACGGAGAAGACGTTGAAGCCATCGGCGCCGTTCCAGCTTGTGACGTTGCCCCTGAAGGTGTTCGAGGATGCCTCGTTTACGCGAATGCCGTCGCCGAAGTTCTTGGACGATGTGTTGTTCTGCAACGTGTTCAGCGACGACAGGAACACTGCGATACCCAACTTGTTCTCCGTCGCCGTGTTGCTTGTGACCGAGTTGCGCTGCGACGTGTTGAGGTTGATCCCGATCGAGCCGTTGCCCTGAGCAGTGTTCTCCACGATGGCGTTGGAGGACGACTCGAAAAGGTGGATGCCGATCGAGTTGCCCTTGACGACGTTCCGCCTGAGCGTGTTACCGGATCCTCGGAACAACTCGATGCCCGCGAAGTTGTTGTCCCTCGAGGCATTGCCAACGAGCCTGTTGTTCGAGGAGTTGGAGAGCTGGATGCCATCATGCGCATTCGCGGCAGTTGTATTGCCGCTGAGCACGTTGCCGGTTGAGAACTCAATGAAGATCCGGCCGCGCCGTCGTTGTAGCGAGCGATGTTGCCTTCGAGTGAGTTGTTGGCGGAGCGTTGAACGAACAAGCCGTAGAGACCGTTCGCCTCGGCCGTATTTCGGACGAGCGTGTTGCGATTGGAGCCCTCGAATAGCCCGATGCCCTCGAACCTATTTCCCCTCGCGACGTTCTTCTCGAGGCGGTTCTTGCTCGAAGCGACGAGGACAAGCCCATGCCCGCCTACGTCGAGCGCCCTGTTGTTTCGGAGGACGTTGTTGTTCGACGAGGTCGTGATCGCGAAGCCGTTGCCCGGGTGATCCCTGCTCGTATTGCCAATGAGCGTCGAGTTCGTCACGCGGTCGAGGGCAAAGCCGGTGCCATCCTGCTTCGCGACGTTGTTGAGCAAGGTGATCCTCGAAGTGCGTTCCTTCGTAAACCCGATGTAGAAGGCAGCCCCCAGGTCGAAGCCAGACACTCGGAGGTTCTTGATGGTGACTCCGGTCCTGCCGCTCAGGATGACGCCATGGAACAAGTAGCTCGGACCATGGACGGTGTGCCCGGCGCCGTTGAGCGTGATGTTGTCGGCCGCGATGACGATGCTGCCGAAGTGATCCTTCGTCAGGGTCGTGTTCGAGGTGATGACCATCGGCCCCGAGGTCGCCGACGCCACAGGAGCGAAGAGGAGCGGAAGAACGGCAAGAACCGCCACCGTGAGAACGCGGGAGAGCATCTTCAGCTAGCTCCGTCTAAGAGTTGCCGACTTACGTGGTGAACGATGTAACCGCCCACTCAAGATCCGCTCAAGAACCCAGATCGACGGAAGCTTTGGCTTGGACATGCCGGACGTATGTTCCACGACGCGGATCGGTCAATCAATCCGCGGCTCGACCCAACTCTCCTTCGCGAAGCAGCCCTGAGCCGTCTCGCCTTGTAGCCCTGGGTGTGCACGGGGGTGTGCACCAGATGGACTAACGCGGCGGCACCCGTGACGCAACTGAACCGCATAGCTAAGGCAAATCGGCTCAGCTAGGCGGGTCAGATGGGCGGTACTGGGCTCGAACCACACTCCCCCACTCGGGACATCGATGGACAGGAGTGGTCAATGCGGACGCAGCCCGCTCCAGTACGGGCGTTGCGGCCGGTCAGCGTACGACAGGAGTGGACACGCCGGACACCCGATTCGACGGTCCGTCTGGACGAAACGTGGACGGGATCGAGCTAGGAGTCGACGTCCTACAGTTCCTCCCATTCCTCCTCGGGATCAGCCCAGTCAACCTCCTCGTCCGCGAACCCGGTAAAGTCACAGCCAGGCCAATCGGCTCTCCGTTTGCGCCAGACATAGTCGGTCGGATCGACCGTCTCACGCGGCGGCCGCAAGCAGGCCGCCGACTACGCACTCTCCTCCGCCTGACCGCGCCTTCGCCGCCGCGGCGGAAGTCGCCGCGCCGAACGGTTAGGCTCGTCGCCATGGTGTTGGGCGACGTGCGGGGGGACGCGCCGGTTCCGGCCGCGGTGCTCGACACGCTGGAGGAGCGGTACCTGCGCCCGATCGCGCAGCGCGGCCAAGCTCGAGAGACTTCTCGACGATCCGCTGTTCCTCGCCGACCCGATCAATCACCCGGCGCTCTTCTCGGATCACGGGCCGATCCACGTACGCGACGTCGCTGCCTGCTACCGCGATCTCGCCGAAACGGCGAACGGCCTGCTGATCTCACGGCGCCCGCCGGAGCGGCTCGAGTTCCTGGTTGCCTACGGTCTGCTCGCGACATACCTCCACGACATCGGCATGCTCGACCTCACTCCAGCTGGGCGGCGGCTCCACCCGATCTACGCCGCACACGCGGTGTTCGCAGCCGGGTTTGAGGATCTGATCGACTCCATCCTCGGCTTCGACGGACCGCTCGCGCAGCGGCTGCAGGAGGTCCAGGAAGCGGCGCCGCTGCGCGTCCCGTCCCATGTCGTCCTCCGCGAGCTGCTCAGCCTCACTCTCGTTCACAGCAAGTCGCTTGTCCCCGCGTCTTTGCTCGACGACAGGGATGCGTTGCGGAATCTGGTCGCGCGCGCCGTGCTGACCGACCTCGAGACGCACCGGGCCGCGCGACCAGGCGCTCTCCGGTGATGGCGCGGAACCCTTCGTCGCCTCGGCGAACGCAGATTGGTACGAGAGCCCGCTCGAGGACTCCTTCGCGTGGCTCACGTCACAGCAGGTCGCGCACCGCAGCCTGGCCGATGACGTGCTCGACGCACTCCGGCTGCTTCGGGTTGCGGACGCGCTGCGGCAGCGAGGAACCTCACTACGGACAACCGGTGGGTACGAGGTCCTGATCGACGCGGCCACGGGAGAAGTCGTCTTCTCGCTGCGGACGGCGGACGATGCCAGGCTGTACCTGCTTCGCGGCCACAACGCGAGAAGCGCTGGCGAGGCAAACCTGCGAGCGGTGGCGGTTACCGCCGAAGGCCAGGTGCGGATCGCCTTCCACCGCGGCGCCTACCTCGAGCCCGAGGCAGCGATCGCCGCCGCCGGGAGCGCTTCGCTCGTGATCGGCGAGATCCTTGCGGACGTCCTGCCGATGCTCACCGCCGGGACTCCCGCGCTCGACCTTCCTGCCCCGGTGCATACCGACGAACCCCATGTCCAGGTAGAGCGTCCGCGAGACAACCCAGACTTCGCAGACCTTGTCGCGCGGCTCGTCGCGGCGGTGCATCCCGAGTCGGCCGGCCGCATCAGCTCCGTCGAGGCCGAGCTTGCAAGCCCCGAGGGCGCCACCCAGCAGGAGTGGCGGCGCTTCCACCGCGGCGTCGCCGTCGACCCAGGTTCGAAGGAGGCTCGCCACTGCCTGAAGCAGCTCGCGCAGAGCGGGGCGAAGGTCGACGGCCTTGACCTTGACGAAGCCTTCGCAGAGCTCAAGCGCGTAGTTGTGGAGGCGGGTGAGATCGTGATGATGGCCGGCTCGCCCTCGGGTTTCGTCTACATTCCGACCGGACCCGGGCTGCGCGTGGAGCCGACGGGCGGGTATCCGGCGGCCGCGTTGAGTCCATGGGTGCCGGTCGGCACAACGGGCGTCATCCGGCGAGCGGAGCGAAACGGCGATGTCACGGCCGAGCGGGAGCTCGAGCTCTTGGTGATCCCCGGCGAACGTTACGTGAGGACCTGGTTCCGGCCGTACGCTGCCGCCGAGCTCGTCTCGATGCTCGGGCGGTTGCATGGGCCATGATGCTGGTCGAGCGCGTGGCGGCTCTTCACGAGGTCGATCTGTTCTCCGCCGTGCCGGGGCGTGTGCTCGCCGCGGTCGCCGCGACCGCGGAGGAGGTGACCGTCGAGCCGGGCTCGACGTTCATCGAGTATGGCGCGGTCGAGGATTGCCTCTACGTCGTCGTCAGCGGCCGCGTCCGTGTGCATCGGGGCAGTCAGGTCCTGGGTGAGTTCGGCGCCGGCTCGTCGGTCGGAGAGCTCGCGGTGCTCGTGCCCGGGCCGCGGTCTGCGTCGGTCACGGCAGTCGCCCAGACGCTGCTCCTGAGGTTGCGCAAGGCCGTCCTGGACGAGTTGCTTGCCGACCGGCCCGAGCTCGCGAACGAGGTGATCAGGGCGCTCGTGGTGCGCCTGCGCACGCGTGCCGATGACGGCGCCGACCGCTCCGCCGCGCTCGAGTGAACCACATGAGTCGTGTGGTCAGGCTGCTGGCCGCACAGGCGTTCGTCTTTGGTCTGAGCGTGTCGCTCCTAGTGATCGCGTCGAGTGCGATCTTCCTCACCGCCTACGGGTCGAAATGGCTTCCACTCACGTTCATCGCGATCGCGCTCTTCGGAACGCTCGTCGCCGCATGGATCGCGCGGGTTGTCCGGCACCGGCCGCTGCCACACGTTGCGATTCTCGCCGAGTCCGCCGTCGGGGTGCTGTTCTTCGGGGCGTGGGCGGTGCTTACGCTGTCGTCGGGCGTTTGGGTCTCCGCGCCTATGCTCGTGCTCTTTCCGATCCTGCTCCAGGTCGGCTTCGTCTTCGTCGGTGGGCAGGCCGGGCGGCTGCTCGACGTTCAGCAGATCAAGATTCACTTCCCGCGCATCGTCTTCGGCTTCGCGTTCGGCTTCCTTGCCGGCGGCCTCGTGGCGATGCCTCTACTGAGCCTTCCCGGCGGGGCGAACGGCCTGTTTCTCATCGCCGCGATCGCCCAGGTTGCGTTCGTCATGCTGCTTGCAGTGACAGCCGGCCGGTTCGCCGAACGGCTGGGCCAGGTGGAGCGCGCACCGCATGGGTTACCACGACCCCCAATCCACCGGCTTCTCTCCAGCCGCTTCGTGCTGCTCCTGATCGCCTACCAGGTCCTGTCCGCCGCGGGCACGTACATGGCCGAGTACATCTTGTTCGACCGCGCCGCGGCCCGATTCGACAGCGCCGATAGCCTCGCGCAGTTCCTGTCGCAGTTCACGATTGCCCTCAACGCCGTGAGCCTCGCGTTTCTCGCGCTCCTTGCCGTGCGGCTGCTCCGACGTTGGGGGCTCCGGCTCGGGATCGTCGCGAATCCAGCGGTGGTGCTGGTATTCGCGGTGGCGATGCTCGTCTCGGCGACACTCGTGGGCCCGGAGTCGCTCGCCCTGTTCGCGCTGGTGGCCTCCGCTCGAATCGCCGACGTCTCGTTGACCGACGGCGTCACCAGGGCGTCGCTCAACACGTCCTTCCAGGTACTCCTTCTCGAGGACAGGCTTGCCGTGCAATCGGTGGTCGAGGGCGCAGGCGTGCCGATAGCGATCGGCCTGACGGGCGTCGCTCTTTTCGCGTTGGGCACCGCCGGAGCCTCGGTCGCCGTGATCATCGCGGTGTTCGTCGTCGTCTGCGTCGCGTGGACTGCCGCTGCGTTCCTGCTCTATCGCAACTACGCGCGTGCACTCGTCGTTGCGCTGAGGCACCGGCTGCTGCGGGACACTCCTGTGGATGTTGAGCACGCCGAGACTGCCGCGCGCCTGCACGAGCTGCTCGGAAGCGACGACGGGCGAGTTGTGAGGCTGGCGCTCGACCTCCTTCCGACCGCCTCCGAGGCCTCGGGGGAGCGCGGCGAGCTGGCTCTGCTCGCGGACGACCCTCGTCCCGACGTGCGCCTTCCGGCTCTGGTGCGACTCGCGGAGGCGGGTGACGGCGAGGCCCAGGCCCGCCTTCGCGAGACGGTGCGAACGCTGCTTCGCGACCCCGATCCGGCCATGCGGACCGAGGCGTTGGCGGCAATCGGGCCTGCCGACGTCGACCTCGTCGACGAGGTGGTGTCTGCGCTCGAGGTTCCGGCCACGATGAGCGCGGCGGCCGCGGCTCTTGGACGCCTCGGCGACGCGGCGCTGCCCCGGATCGCGGCTGTGCTAGCGGAGACGTCGGAGCAGCCCACGCCCGCGACCCTGCGCATGGTGCGGGCAACAAGGGCTGCGTCGCCTGACCAGGCGGCGATGTGTCTCGGCTCGTACATCGAGCATCGCGACCGGGAGCTCGCGCTCGCGGTACTCACGGCGCTGGCTGCGGCGGGCGCCGACCCCACGCCGATCGCCCCGGCGCTTGATCGAACGCTTCGGGCCGACGCCGAGCATTTCGCCCGCTGCGCGACGGTCATGCAGGTGGTGGGTGCCGGCTCGGAGCTCGCACGCGCACTCCACGACGAGCTCGAGCTCCTGCGCCGGCGCGTCCTCGCACTCCTCGCCGTCCGGTACGGCGCGGACGGGATCGGTGCGGTCGCGATCGGGCTCGATAGTGACAGGGGTGACCGCCGCGGTCTGGCGGCAGAGACGCTCGACGTGACGCTGACGCCGGCGGATGCCGTCCTCGCGCTTCCGCTCCTTCGGCCGGACCTTCCGCTTCCTCTGCGGCTCCAGCAGCTCGCGGCCGTCGCCCCGGTCACTCCGACCGACCGGGCAGCTGTCCTCGAAGACATCCTGTCGGACGGACAGGGCCACTGGAGGTCAGCCTGGCTCCGGGCGTGCGCTGACTACGAGTCCGGCCTCGTCGTGCCCGCGTGAGGAGGCGGGTCGGAAGGGCCGGCCGCGGCGGATTCATTCCGCCGCGGCCCCGCGGCTCTCCGATAGCGCTCAGAGTACCCGCCTTCGAGAAGTGCCGCCTCGCCCACCTGGCGTCGTGCTGCGCGTGCGCGGCCGGAGCGGACACCGTCGACACAGGCCGCGGAGAGCCAGTGCCCGCACCGCGGCGAGCGAGCGGCGAAGCCGCGAGCGCTCAGGTGGGCGAGGATGGAGGCGGCGGAGCCGCGGGCTGCGCTCGACGCGATCGGCTTCGGTCTCCGCGCCGCCGCACCCACCTCGGAGGAAGCAAAGGCGCATGCAGGCGTCCGTTAGGTCGCCCGCATGCGATCGTCACGGAGGCTAATGGCGACGGGCCGTGTGGACGGCGCCAATCTGCCACCGCGCCGCAAACCCGCTCCAGGAGCGCGATTGCGGGAGTGG
>CAWKBW010000022.1:0-9702 GCA_963847955.1 uncultured Actinomycetes bacterium | reverse complement strand
CTGCGAGCTATGGGCTACTTTGGACAGATCAGCGGCCAGTAGCTGGATCCACAGGGTCACCGGCGACCACGGAGTGCTTGAGTACCACCATGCGCGCAACCGTCATGTACGGCGCCGGCGACGTCCGGGTCGAGAACGTCCCCGACGCCCACCTGATCGAGCCGACCGACGCGCTCGTGCGCGTCACCCGCGCCGCGATCTGCGGCAGCGACCTCTGGCCCTACAAGTCGATGGAGCACGACCGACGCCGGCCGCCGGATGGGCCACGAGTTCATCGGCGTCGTCGAGGCCGTCGGCACCGACGTGCGCGACGATCAAGGCCGGCGACCTCGTCGTCTCGCCGTTCCTCTGGTCCGACGGCACCTGCGTCTTCTGCCGCGAGGGCCTGCAGAGCGCGTGCCTGCACGGCGGCCGCTACGGCTCCGCCGACGTCGACGGCGGCCAGGGCGAGGCGGTGCGCGTCCCGCAGGCCGACGGCACGCTCGTCGCGCTCCCGGTCGGCGAGGACGACGCGCTCATGCCGTCGCTGCTGACGCTCTCCGACGTGATGGGCACCGGCCACCACGCCGCCGTCGCGGCGCAGGGTCGCGCCCGGCAAGACGGTGGCCGTCGTCGGCGACGGCGCCGTCGGCCTCTGCGGCGTGATCGCCGCGAAGCGCCTCGGCGCCGAGCAGATCATCCTGCTCGGCCGCCACCCGGACCGCATCGCGCTGGCGCAGCGAGTTCGGCGCGACCGACGTCGTCAGCGAGCGCGGCGAGGAGGCGGTCGAGCGCGTGCGCGAGCTGACCGGCGGCCTCGGCGCGCACTCGGTGCTCGAGTGCGTCGGCCTCGAGCAGGCGGTCGTCACCGCGCTCGAGATCGCGCGCCCCGGCGGCGCGATCGGCCGCGTCGGCGTGCCCGAGCACGACACCACGCCGACCGGCATCGCGTTCTGGAAGAACGTCAGCGTCGGCGGCGGCCCCGCGCCCGGTGCGCGCCTACATCGAGGAGCTGCTGCCGGACGTGCTCGAAGGGCGGATCGAGCCCGGCCGCGTCTTCGATCGCACCGGACGCTCGACGACGTGCCCGACGGCTACCGCGCGATGGACGACCGCGACGTCCTGAAATTCCAGATCGCCTTCTAGAGGTCGGAAGGTCAGTTCTCGAAGCCGGCCGAGCCCGGACGAACCCGGGAGGAACCCCAAAGGCTCGTCTTGTGGCTCGCTTCCTCTCTCTCTAGCCAAGACCACGCTTCTGCGTGAATCCGGGACTGATGTGCATCTTGAGACGTGCGCTTAGCGGAAACGTGACTCGTTGCCCGCGGTGAGGGCCGTCGTCTCGATGTATGAGTTCACAGTCCGTCGGGCCAGTACTCTCGTCGAGAGGCTCGCAGCGGCGCTCAGTCTAGGGAGTCCAGAGCGAGCGCAAGAGCGTCGTCCAGCGACATGGCTTGACCCCTGGCACGGGCCACATCGAACCCTTCCTGCCCGAGGGCGTCGCGTACGATGCCGGCAGCTAGCGCATGCGGCCCGAAGTCCGCAGCCGACGGTACCCGGGCCTCGGCCTCCAAGCGAAGCTCCTCTGCCTTGCCCAGAAGCCGACCCGCTGTCTCCGCATCGGTCGAGGCGAGTGCTGTTGTCGCCAGGTCGCGGGCTAGCCCCCTCGGCGAACGAAGTTCTTGGTTCAGCTGAAGCGATCGCGCGAGAAGCGGAAGGGCGTGCTCGCGCCGACCCTGGTACAGCCATATAGCGGCGAGCTGCGTCCAGGCGTGGGCGATTTCAGCGCTGTCGTTAGCAGCCTCGAGCTCCGCCAGAGCTTCCTCGGTGAGCGCTTCTGCATCAGTGAGTCGACCCTGCCTCCACGCAATCCTCGCGAGAGTCCCAAGGTTCATCCCAACCTCCACCGAGCGCTCCCGCGACGACGCAAGAACCCCCTCATACAGCGTCTTCGCCCGGTCAAGATCACCCCGCTGCTCCGCCACCACCGCGAGGTTCTGCAGAGCACGACTTGCACCATCCTCGTCGCCGAGGCTGAGACACAACGCCCGGCGTTCGTGGGCATAACGCTCGGCCTCGTCCAACTCATTGAGTACCGCCGTTACGAAAAAGAGATCACGGAGGGCGAGGGCCCGAAGCTCGGGCGGCTGGTCGGGCTCGTTCAGGTGAAGCAGGTACTGCTTCGCCTCTTGGATGTGTCCGCGGACCTCCAAAAGGGTCTGAGGGCTACCGCGATCCGGAGTCCGATCTCGTGTTGACCGGACTGGAGTGACCAGTCGATCGCTGCCCGAAAGTTGTCGTGATCCGCGTCCAAGCGGGCGAGCCACTCAGCCTGAGCGGCGCCCCCTGCCTGCTCTGCGGCTTGAGCGAGTGCCAGGAAGTACCGGGCGTGTGCCTGTGCAAGTCTTGCCATGTCTGGCGTTGACATGAGGAGTTGGTTCGCGAACTCGCGGATCGTCTCCAGCATCCAGAAGCGCCCCTCGCGTGAGGCGGAGCAGGCTCTTGTCGACGAGCGACTGCAGCGTGTCGAGGTCGGCGTCGCAGACCTCCTCGGCCGCCTCGAGCGTGCAGCCGCCGGCGAAGACGGAGAGCCGGGCGAACAGGCGCTGCTCGTCTCGCCGAGAGCAGCTCGTGGCTCCACTCGATCGTCGCCCGCAGCGTCCGCTGGCGCTCGGGTCGGCGTCGCGTGCCGCCCGTGAGCAGCGGCGAGGCGCTGCGTCGAGCCGCTCGAGGATCTGCGCCGGGCGAGAGCGCCTTCACGCGCGCGGCCGCCAGCTCGAGCGCGAGCGGCAGGTCGTCGAGGCGGCGGCAGATCTCGGCGACGGCCTCGTCGGCTCGAAGTCGGATCGACCGCGCGCGCTCGCAGAAGAGCTCGACGCCTCTCGCTCGCGACGAGCGGCGGCACCGGGTACTCGCTGCTCGCCCGGAAGCGCAGCGGCTCGCGGCTCGTCACGAGCAGCTCGAGGTTCGGGCAGCGGCTCGAGCAGGTCGGCGAGCTCGGGCGCCGCCTCGACCACGTGCTCGAAGTTGTCGAGGAGCAGGAGCAGCTCGCTTGTCGCCGATGTGCTCGGCCAGGCCGCTCTTCGCGCCGAGCGCCTGCGCCGCCGTCGTCGAGCACGAGCTCGGGGTCGCGCAGCGGCGGCGAGCGGGACCCACCAGACGCCGTCCGGGTAGTGCTCGGCGAGCGCGGCCGGCGGCCTGCGAGCGCGAGCCGCGTCTTGCCGGTGCCGCCCGGCCCGGTCAGCGTGAGCAGCCGCACGTCGTCGCGCGCGAGCAGCGCGACGACCTCGGCCAGCTCTCGCTCGCGGCCGAGGAACGGCGTCGACGGGATGCGGCAGGTTCGTGCGGTAGAGGCGTCTTGAGCGGCGGGAAGTCGCCGTCACCGAGCTGGTAGATGCGCTCCGGCGCCGAGAGGTCCTTGAGCCGGTGCTCGCCGAGGTCGCGCAGCTCGGTCGTCGACGAGCGGCGCGCGTCGACGCGGAGACGAGCACCTGGCCGCCGTGGCCCGACGGCGGCGATCCGGGCGGCGCGGTGCACGTCCATGCCGACGTAGCCCTCCTCGGTCAGCGTGCGGCGCGCCCGTGTGCAGGCCCATGCGCACGCGGACCGGCCCGGAGGCGAGCGCCTCGCTGCGCCTGCCGGCGGCCGCGAGCGCGCTCGGAGCGCGTCGGGAAGGCGAAGAAGAACGCGTCGCCCTGCGTGTCGACCTCGACGCCGCCCTCGGCGGCGCAACGCCGTCGCGGATCACGCGCCGGTGCTCGGCGAGCGCGTCCGCGTACGCCTCGCCCCGAGCTCGTGCAGGAGCTTCGTCGAGCCCTCGACGTCGGTGAAGAGGAAGGTGACGGTGCCGGAGGGAAGGCTGACCCGCACACGCGCATCATGCGCCAAGCGAGGCGTGACGTCACTCCGTGCCTGTAGTCGCAGGCTCACTCGCGAGGCGCACGTGGTCGATCGTCTTGCACTCGACGTCGAGCAGGGCCGGCGCGCAAAGTTCGGCGGCGGCGACGACATCCGAGTGTCGCAGGCAGCCTAGCCCTACCTCGAAAGGGTGATGGTCGCAGGATTCGCCCGCTTCGACAACAACTCAATGCAGATGATTCGCGTACTGATCGTCGACGATGCGCCAGCGTTCCGGGGGGCGCTGCGTGCGTTTCTCGAAGGAGAGCCAGACCTGGAATCGTCGGAGAGGCGGGCGACGGTGACCAGGCGATCTCGCTGGCTGTCGAGCTGAGGCCGGACGTCGTCCTCATGGACGTACGCATGCCGGTGCTGAACGGCTTCGCGGCAACGCGCCGTATTCGCGAGCTCGTGCCGGCTGCGCGGGTCGTCGCTCTCACGGCCTACGACGAGCACGAGGTGGTGACGGCGATGATCGAGGCAGGCGCGTGTGCCTTCTGCCTCAAAGGTGCACCGCCCGAGGAGCTTGCCCGTACGATCGCCGCTGCTTGCGGCCGGGCAAGGGGCGAGGACGCCGCGGTTGGGAGGGTGTTTCGCGACGTCGTCCGCCTCTACCACAAGGAACAAGGGCTCACTGCGCAGCTCAACGAGGCAAACCGTGCCCTGACGAGACACGGGATGGACCACGCGGAGCTGACCCGCGCGGGCTCGCCATCGCGCTCGCGACCGCAACGGAGGCTCGGGCCGGCTGCACGATCGACCACGTCGAGCGGGTCACGCGCTGGGCCCTTCTTCTCACCGACCTCTTCGCCCCCGAGATCGCACACGACCCCCGTGTCGAGCTGGGCTACATCCTCCATGACGTCGGCCTGCTGGCAGTTCCGGAGTCGATTCTCCAGAAGCCCGGCTCGCTCGACGCAGGGGAGCGTGAGCTCATGCAGTCGCACGCGGTAATCGGGGCACGGATGGTCGATCTCATTCCTGACGCGAGCCCGGTGCGCGATGTCGTGCTCTCACACCACGAGCGCTGGGATGGAAGCCGGCTATCCCGCCGGGCTTAGCGGCGACGCGATCCCGCTGACGGCGCGCGTCTTCGCCGTCTGCGATGCCTTCGACGCGATGACGGGCCAGCGCCCTTACCGCGTCCCGCTGACCCTCGAGGAGACCCTCGCCGCGCTGAAGAAAGAGGCGGGCAAGCAGTTCGATCCCGGCATTACGCACCACTTCGTCGAGCTGGCCGCCGAGGGCCTGCCGCAGGCCGCATAAAACAACGCTCAGCGAGCTGGAGCGATCAATCGCCCAGCGCAAGCGCCGCGCACGAACATCTTGGCGCCGCGCGACATCATCGCGCGCCGGCTGGATGTCGGGCTACGTTGTCCCCGTGAGGTACATCGCGCTCCTGAGAGGGATCAACGTCGGCGGGAAGACGCTGATCAAGATGGCGGATCTGAAGACGTGCATCGAGGCGCTCGGATTCGACGCCGTCTCCACCTATATCGCGAGCGGAAACGTCCTCTTCGAGAGCGCCGAGCGCGACGCCGCGAAGCTCGAGGCGAACATCGAGCGCGCGATCGAACAGCGGTTCCGGCTGCCGGTGAAGGTCGTCGTCCTCGACCGCGCGGCGTACGCGCGGATCGTCAAAGCGATCCCGAAGTCGTGGGTGGGCAACGCGACCCTGCGCGCCAACGTCGCGTTCGTCCACCGCGGAACCGACGCGAAGCAGGTCGTACGCGAGCTCCAGCCTGACGCCGCGGTCGAGGAGGTCAAGGCGATGGACCGCGCGATTCTCTGAGGCGACGAGACGCAACGCGCTCAACCGAAGCGTCATGCGCAAGCTCATCGGCGGCGCTGCCTACAAAGAGCTGACCGTGCGAAACCTGAACACGACCCTCAAGCTGCAGGAGCTCCTCGCCGCGTCGCGGCGTAGGTCGAGCGGGTCTCGGGCCGTCTCGGAGGGCGGAATGTTCTGGTTCCGCCGGAGGACGTTGTCCGGGTCGTAACGCCGGCTTCGAGCGTCTCCAGGCGCTGCGAACGGACTTCTCGCCCGAGAAGCTGCTCGCACGCGCGTCGGACGTAACGAAGGGCCCGCAGTGCGAGCCCTTCGTGGATTCGATCCGGGCGGAAGCTAGGAAGTCGACGAGTTGGCGGTGTCCTTATCCATCTCGTCGACGCGGTCCTCGGCCGTCGTCGCCGACGTCCTCGGCCTTGTCCTTCACGTCCTCCCACGTGTCGCGAGCCTTGTCCTTGGCCTCGCCCCACTTCTGCTGGATCTCGCCTTCCAGTCTCCTTGGCCTTGCCCTTCGACACGATCGCTGTCCATCGTGTTCCTTTCGTGGCTGATGTCGATTCGCTGATACCCCGTGACGTGGCTCGGCAAACAGGGTTGTGCGCTCTTCGGATCGCCGCCTTACTGGGTAGCAGGAGTCGTGTCGGTCACATCCCGCTGCCAGGAACTCCCTGTAAATCGCCACCTTCGCCCCCGTAGCTCAGTGAATAGAGCGGCAGTTCGATTCGATGTAACGCGCCAGCGTGTCCACTGGTCGCCTTGCGCTAGGTCAGCGGGTTCGCCCCGTCCATCCAGATGATGACCCGGGAGAGCTTGCCCTCGGCGTCGACGTCGAAGAAGTTGCAGTTGTGCATCTTCGTCGTGCCGTCGCGGACGAGGTCGACGTACTCTGCTCGGTCGCGACCTTGCCGGCGCCAGGCTCGACGACGATGATTCGTGATCTCGTGGACCATCGAGTCCCAGTCGGCGAAGAAGTCCGTGAACATGCGCGCGATCTCCGTCGTGGCCGGAGAAGGTCACCGCGCGCGGTCTGGACGGTGAGCGTCGCGTCCTCGGCGAAGTGCTCGAGCACCGCGTCGACGTCGAGCGAGTCGACGGCGCTGAAGTACGAGGCGGGAATCGCGGCCAGACGATCGCGCTCTGACGTCTCGGTCGTGGTGGCCATGGGCGTCTCCTTTCAGTCGCTGATTGCTCGGATCGTACGATCGCTGCTCAACCGACGCCAACCGAGCGCTCGGCCGCCGTACGGCTGCCTATTCCGCGAGCTCGACGAAGCGACCGAGCGCGTTCGGGGAGCCGCTTGTGGTCGACGGTCCGGTCGTTACGGCCGGCGGCCCTACGCCTGGAGCCTGGCCCAGGTGTCCTTGAGGCCGAGCGTGCGGTTGAAGACGAGCCGCCCGGGCGTCGAGTCGGGATCCGGGCAGAAGTAGCCGAGGCGCTCGAACTGCACGGTCTCGCCGACCGGCAGCTCCGCGAGCGCAGGCTCGACCAGGCACTCCTCGAGCACCGTCTCCGAGTCGGGGTTGATGTCGGCGAAGGGGTCGCCGTCGGCGCCGGGATCGGGGCGGGTGAAGAGGCGGTCGTAGAGACGGACCTCGGCGGGCACGGCGTGCTCGGACGAGAGCCAGTGCAGCGTCGCCTTGGGCCGGCGCCCGTCCGGGGCGTCGCCGCCGCGCGTCTCCGGGTCGTAGGTGCAGCGGAGCTCGACGATCTCGCCGCTCGCGTCCTTCACCACGTCGGTGCAGGTCACGAAGTAGGCGTAGCGGAGGCGCACCTCGCGGCCCGGGGCGAGGCGGAAGAACTTGCTCGGCGGGTCCTCCATGAAGTCGTCGCGCTCGATCCAGAGCTCGCGCGCGAAGGGCACCTTGCGCGTCCCGGCCGAGGGATCCTCCGGGTTGTTGACGGCCTCCAGCTCCTCGACCTGCCCCTCGGGGTAGTTCTCGATCACGAGCCTGAGCGGGCGCAGGACCGCGAAGCGCCGCGGCGCCGTCCGGTTCAGCACGTCCCTGACCTCGTGCTCGAGCATCTCGATCTCGGCGGCGCTGTGGCCCTTGCCTCCCACCCCGACCGCGTCCAGGAAGTTGCGCAGGCCCTCGGGCGGGAAGCCGCGCCGGCGCAGGGCCGAGACGGTGGGCATGCGCGGATCGTCCCAGCCTCGCACGTGGCCCTCGCTCACGAGCCGGCCGAGGAAGCGCTTCGAGAGCACGGTGTACGTGAGGTTGAGGCGGGCGAACTCGTACTGGTGCGGGCGCGAAGGCACCGGCAGGTTCTCGATCAGCCAGTCGTAGAGCGGCCGGTGATCCTCGAACTCGAGCGTGCAGATCGAGTGGGTGACGCCCTCGATCGCGTCCGACTGGCCGTGGGCGAAGTCGTACAGCGGATAGATGCACCACTCGTCGCCGGTCCGCGGATGGGTCGCGTGCAGGATCCGGTAGAGCACCGGGTCGCGCAGGTTGATGTTGGGCGAGGCCATGTCGATCTTCGCCCTGAGCACCCTGGCGCCGTCCGGGAACTCGCCCGCGCGCATGCGCTCGAACAGGTCGAGGCTCTCCTCGATCGGACGGTCGCGCCAGGGGCTGTTCCTGCCGGGCTCGGTGAAGGTGCCGCGGTGCTCGCGGATCTCGTCGGCGGAGAGGTCGTCGACGTAGGCCTTGCCGGCCTCGATCAGGTGGACGGCCCAGTCGTAGAGCTGCTGGAAGTAGTCGGAGGCGTAGTAGAGATGCTCGCCCCAGTCGAAGCCGAGCCAGCGGATGTCCTCGCTGGATCGCGTCGATGTACTCCTGCTCCTCCTTGATCGGGTTCGTGTCGTCGAAGCGCAGGTGGCAGCGCCCGCCGAACTCCTGGGCGATCCCGAAGTTGAGCGCGATCGACTTGGGGTGGCCGATGTGGAGGTAGCCGTTCGGCTCGGGCGGGAAGCGGGTCACGACCTCCGAGACCCTGCCCTCGCGCACGTCGGCGGCGACGATCTCGCGGATGAAGTCGCTCCGTTCGGGAGTGGCCGGACTCTCGGCGCTCACGCCGCTGCTGCTCATCGTCTCGAAGAGACTAGTCCAGTACGTCGCCCCGCGTCTTTCTCAGCGAGCGGCGGGAGGACGGGCCCGCCCCGGGACAAGACCTTCACTCCACACGGGCATACGCTTTGCTCTGGACGCCGTCGATGACGCGATGGCCGACCGTGCCGGGCCTGCCTTCGACGCTCGCGCCTAGGAGCTGGAGTCTGACTCCCGGCCAGCTTCTTCCTGCTCGCGCTCGATCCGCTCGTCGTTCTTCGCCAGCGTCTCCTGCCGCAGCTCTTCGGCATCGGCCGCCTCCGAAGTAGTCAGTGGGCCGGTCGGCGGTCCGGTGCCCACCGGGCAAGCGTTCGAGGAAGGTGCGGAGGCCGCTTCATGGGGAGTGTGTCGGGGCACTACGGGGTTCGCCCAGCGGGGGCTGCGTTGCGTGAACCGGAAGCTCGTGCGGGTCAGCGCCGCTCGCGTCGTCGTAGTGTCCCTGCGCCGGCCACGGGGCGAGGATGAGTACCAGCCGCGACGACTGCAGCGCGTGGAGCGTATGAGATTCTCCCGGTTCGAAGACCATGAGCGTGCCCGCGTCGCAGGTTGTGGTGTCGGCTCCACTCGTGCAGGTCACGCTTCCCTGGATGACGTGGACCAGCGCCCGCTCGCGAACCTGGTGGTCGCCCATCTCCTCGCCCTGCGCCAGGTCGAGCACGACGGCACGAGCCTCAGGGGTCGAGAAGAGGACTCGGGGACCCGTTCTGGTTCCCTCGTTCGCTGCTGTCAGGTACCCAATGCTGCATGCGGGTCACGACCTCCGAGCCAATCGTCGATCGTCGCGGGCTGTTGCGGGCGGGCGTTGAGGCGGGCGCGTAGGCCGCGCCGCTCGCCGATTGTAGCCAGCGGCGAACTCGGACGCAGAGCGCGGCGCCCGCCGACCACGAATCGAAGGAGAGCCACCGTTCAGCGCTGCAAATGGCTTAGTTGAACCAAAAACGCCGGGCCCCAGTAGCTGAGTGGATAGAGCGGTAGCTCATTCACGATGGTCGC
>CAWKBW010000021.1:0-208622 GCA_963847955.1 uncultured Actinomycetes bacterium | reverse complement strand
TGTTTTCGATGTTTGCGAGCGCGACGTTGGCGGCGGTTCGGGGTAGGTACTCGAACGTCAGGTAGCGGTCGATGATCCCGTCGCGTTCTGTCCTGACGAGGTTGAAGGTCTCTGGGTCGACGTAGGCGTAGCTCGCGCACTCGGTGTTGGGATCGAAGCAATCGGATGGGGAATCGATGCGGATGCGTTCGACCGTGCGTCCGTCGTGCTGCGTTCTGCCCTCGAGATGTGCGCGCCCTGCGCTGATGGCGTTGCGAAGCTCCGCCACGGGATCCGGTGGGTCGCCGCCCTGCCCAGCGGCCAGATCGCGAGCGTGTCCGGGGGCACAAAGTAGAGCTCCATTCCCGAGTCGAGGTCGCCGCCCATCTCTCTGCGTGTCACACCCTCCGGTCCGCACTCGCCGGATCCGTTCGGCCAAGCCTTGATCATGCGGAACCTGTGCGGCGGCGTTTGGTCGATCCAGGCCTCGTGCGGACCATGTGCAATCCAGCGAGTCGATGTCGAGCGCGATGGTCGGGACCGCGCCGGGCAGACTTTCGACCGCGCCGGGCAGGAGCCTCTGGCAACTCTGCGGCGCTGCCAACGCGTGTGATCGTGCAGCCGGGATCAATCGAGTGGAGCCCCGACTCCCACCTCATGTGCAAGATCGTGCCGGCGGGTGGTGTGAGTGCTGCCTGTGCTCTCTCGAGGAAACCAGGCGAGTCCTTCCAGGGGGCGCTGACGAAGAGCGCGGTACCGACTGCGCCGGCAAGCGCGGCGAGGGCAAGCACAGTCCGTCCGGGCCGCCGGCGGACCAGGAGCATGGTCCCCCGCCCATGCCTGTGCTTGCCCTCGATCGCGCCTTGCAGCCGGGCGGCGGCTCGCCGCCGGGCATCCTCACTCGGAGCCGCGACTCCGGAACGGAAGTCTTGAAAGCGGTCTAGCTCAGCCATGCAGATCAGCTCCTGTTGTCGCGAGAGGGAAAACCTCCGTCTCCGCCGCGAGTACGCGTCGCGCGGTCAGGCGCGCCCGGTGAAGCCACGTGCGCACCGTCCCGACCGGGATATCGAGCGCGAAAGCGATCTCCTCGTAGCTGAGGTCGGCGAGGGCGTAGAGGAGCAATGCATCCCGCTCTCGCGGGCGCATCGCCGCGAGAGCACGTGCCAGCCGAGCGTCGAGAGCGGAACCGTCGACTCGCGCAGCCGCCTCGTCCTCAGTAGACGGCCCATTGGTCGACGCCGCTGCGACCGTACGCCCGTAGCTGGCGCCGCTCTACCCGCCAACTGCGGCGAAGGAGGTTGGTCGCGATCCCGTACAGCCACGGCAGAACGCTGCCGCTGGCACGGCAGCTCGCTCGCCGCTCGAACGCGAGCACGAACGTCTCCGCAGCCAGCTCGTCAGCGAGATCACGTCCGGCACGTCGATGGAGATACCTGTGGACCGAGCCGAAGTGGCGCTCGAAGATCAACTCGAACGCTTTCGGCTCGCTCAGCGAGCGCGCCACGCAATCCGTGTCCGACGGAACAGGCTCCATCACGCTGACTGTGCCCGAAGCCTGCCATCGAGTTTCAGAGGTCGCGAACGCTGGCCCACCCGGCAGCGCCGTTGATCGTCATACGCCGTGCGTTAGCTCGGCGGCCCGCGCGCGGGCCGCCTGCCGGACCAGGTGGTCGCGCTCGGCGACGTTCGTGGCTCGGCGGGCGGCCTCGGCGTACGCCGCGGCGGCGGCGGGCAGGTCGCCGCCGAGCTCGTGCAGGTGACCGCGGGCGGCGTGCCAGCGGTGCCGCTCGCCGATCACGTCGCGCAGCCGGTCGGTCTCGCGCAGCCCGGCGGCGGCCCCGAGGACGTGGCCGACCGCGACCGCTCGGCCGAGCACTGCGGCCGGGTCCTGGCGCACCGGATCGTCGCTGAGCGCGACGAGGTCGTCGTACCAGGCCAGGATCTGCGGCCAGTCGGTCTCCTCGGCGCTTGCCGCGTCGTCGTGCAGGGCGGCGATGGCGGCCTCGACCTGGTACCGGCCGGGCCGCTCTGCAGCCAGCGCCGACTGCAGGACGCGTACGCCCTCGGCGATCTCGCGGGTGTCCCACAGCCCGCGGTCCTGTCGGTCGAGCGTGACGATGCGACCCTCTGAGTCGAGTCGCGCCGGGAGGCGGGCGTGGTTGAGGAGCATCAGCGCGAGCGACCCGCGCGCCTCCGGCTCCTCGGTGGCGAGGGTGAGTTGGCGGGCGAGTCGGATCGCCTCACCGGCCAGGTCCACCCGGCCCGCGTGGCCGGCCGTGTAGACGAGGTAGAGCACGCGCAGCACGACGGCGAGGTCGCCGGGCTGGTCCAGGCGACGGCCCTGCAGGGTGCGCTTGGCCCGGCTGATCCGCTGCGCCATCGTCGCCTCCGGGACGTAGAAGGCGTCGGCGATCTCCCGGGTGGTGAGGCCGCCGACGGCGCGCAGGGTCAGCGCCACCTGGGAGGCGGGCGCGAGGTCGGGGTGGCAGCGCGGCCGGTGAGCCGCGCACCGCCTACGCGGCGGACATCACGGGCCACGTGCTGATCCACGTCCTCTACGAGCAGGTGATGAAGCGCGACATCTTCGCGTACGAGGAGCTCTTCGCCTGGAAGCTCGTCGTCGACGACGACCGCTGCCAGGGCGTCATCGCCTGGGACCTGCTGAACGGTGGGCTGAAGACGATCGGCGCGAAGACGGTGATCCTCGCCACCGGCGGTGCCGGCCGGCTCTACAAGGGGTCGACGAACGCGTACGCGTGCACGGGCGACGGCATGGCTCTCGCACTCCGCGTCGGAGTGCCTCTGAAGGACATGGAGATGATGCAGTTCCACCCGACGACGCTCTCGCCGACGGGGATCCTGATCACCGAGGGCTGCCGCGGCGAGGGCGCGTACCTGATCAATGCCGAGGGCGAGCGCTTCCTCAAGGACTACGCGCCGAACGCGATGGAGCTGGCGAGCCGAGACGTCATCTCGCGCGCCGAGCAGACGGAGATCGACGCGGGTCGCGGCATCGACGGGAGCGTCCTCCTCGACCTTCGCCACCTGGGCGCCGAAAAGATCGTCGAGCGCCTGCACGGCACACGCGAGCTGGCGATGACGTACGCGCTCATCGATCCGATCTATGAGCCGATCCCGGTCCGGCCCGGTGCTCACTACCACATGGGTGGCGTCGATACGGATGTCGACGGCAAGACGGAGCTCGAGGCGCTCTACGCGGCCGGCGAGTGCGCGTGCGTCTCTGTGCACGGCGCCAACCGTCTCGGCGGCAACGCGTTGATGGAGACGATCACGTACGGCAAGCGCGCCGGCCGCGCCGCCGCAGACTGGGCCCTGACGCACACGACGGTGACCGTCCCGCCGGGCGTCGAGTCCGACGCCGAGCGCGAGCTCAAGACGCTCCTCGACCGGGAAGACGGCGAGCGGCCCTGGAAGATCCGCGACGAGCTCGCCCAGACGATGCACGAGAACTTCGGCGTCTTCCGCCGCGAGCGGCAGATGCAGGAGCAGGGCCGCATCGTCGGCTACCTCCGTGAGCGCTACGAGAACGTCGTCGTCGAGGACAAGGGTGAGGTCTTCAACAACGACCTGACGCAGGCGCTCGAGCTCGGTTTCCTGCTCGAGCTCGCCGAATGCATGCTCGCTGCCGGCATCGAGCGCAAGGAGAGCCGCGGCGCGCATGCACGGCCTGACGACTATCCGGAGCGCGACGACGAGAAGTTCATGAAGCACACGATCGTCCGCTGGGTGGCCGACCAACCCGTGCTCGACTGGAAGCCGGTGACGGTTACGAAATGGCAGCCGCAGGAACGGACGTACTGATGCGCAAGGCAACTGCGCCGTACGAGCAATTAGCCAGACTGCAGACGGACAGCTGATGACCGAAGCAGCGACACACACCTGGGAAGGCGACACGATGCAGGTGGCGCTCAAGATCTGGCGCGTCACCGGCGACGGCGAGCGCGCGCTCGAGACCTACGAGGTCGAGGCGCCGGAATGGGCGTGCCTGCTCGACGTCCTCGACATCATCAAGGACCGCCAGGACGGCTCGCTGGCCTACCGCAAGAGCTGCCGGATGATGATCTGCGGCAGCTGCGGGATGCGGATGGACGGCCGCGCGGTGCTCGCCTGCAAGGAGCGGATGAAGCCGATCGTCGACGCCGGCCACGTCCCGGTCATCTCGGCCATGGGCAACCTGCCGATCGTCAAGGACCTGGTCGTCTCCATGGATCCGTTCTGGAGCAAGATCCGCGCCGTCAAGCCGTGGCTCGACCCCGGCTACGACGAGGTCGACGAGCGTGAGCGCGTGCGCTCCCAGCAGCAGATGAACGTCATCGCCAAGGAGTCGCTCTGCATCATGTGCGGCTGCTGCGTCTCGGAGTGCAACTCGATGGAGTCCGACAGCGAGTTCCTCGGCCCGGCGGCGCTGGCGAAGGGGATGCGCTTCGTCGGCGATCCCCGCGACCAGGCCGACGTCGAGCGCCTCAACGATCTGAACGGCGAGCACGGGATCTGGGACTGCACCCGCTGCTACATGTGCAATGAGCGCTGCCCCAAGGGCGTCGACCCGCGTGACGCGATCGCCAAGCTCGGCGCCGAGTCGATCAAGCAGGGCATCGACCACGACATGGGCGCGAAGCACGCAAACTGGTTCGTCACCTCGGCGAAGACGACGGGCTGGCTGCGCGAGACCGATCTCGTTCCGAAGACGCAGGGAATCATCGGCGCGCTGAAGGAGACGAAGTTCGCCCTGAAGCTGGCCCGTCGCGGGAAGGTGCCGCCGCCCGGGCCGATCCACGTCGCCGCCGAGGTCGACGAGGCCCGTGCTCTCTACGACCTCGTCAAGCAACAGGGCTTCGATGGCGCGGCCGGCATCGTCCAGGGCGAAAAGGCGCTCCAGCGGCTCGAGTTCGAGCACACCGTGCACCAGGACGAGCCCGAGGGCGAAGCAGTGAAAGTCGCGTACTACAAGGGCTGCCTGGCCTCCCTGTCGGCGAAGGAGCTCGACTCCTCGACGCAGGCGCTCGCGCCCAAGCTCGGCATCGAGCTCGACGAGTTGGACGCGGTCACCTGCTGCGGCGCCGGCGACATCCACGAGGCCGAGCCCGATTACTACCTGCACCTGAACGCGCGCATCCTCGCGTACGCCGAGCAGACCGGCGCCGAGACGCTGATGACGATCTGCAACGTCTGCACGCTCAACCTCCGGCAAGCCGACTTCCAGCTCAAGAAGGACGACGAGCTGCGCGCGCGGGTGAACACGAACCTCGAGACCGTCGGGGTGCCCCCGTACAACGGCACGATCGAGGTCAAGCACCTGCTCTGGCTGATCGCGGACGGAGACGGCTACGAGCAGCTGAAACAGGTCGCGCACAAGGGCCTCAAAGGCCTCAAGGTCGCCCCTTTCTACGGGTGCCAGATCCTGCGTCCTTCGAAGATCCTCGGCTTCGAGGATCCAGACCGGCCGTGGTCGCTCGAGGCGATCATCCAGGCCTGTGGGGGCGACCCGGTCGACTACCCGGCGAAGATCAAGTGCTGCGGGTTCCCGATCATCCAGGCCCGCGAGGAAACGGCCCTCGGGGAGCTCGTGCAGCCTCTGGAGCAGGCGATCGAGGCTGGCGCCGACGTGATGGTCACGCCGTGCCCGCTCTGCCACCTGTCGCTCGACGCCTGGCAGTCGAAGCTGAACGCCGACCGCAGGAAGCGCGGGACGAGCCGAGCTGCCGCCGATGCCGATCCTGCACCTGTCGCAACTGATCGGCGTTGCTGCCGGCCTCTCCGACTCCGAGCTCAAGTTCAAGCGGCACGTCGTCCCGGTCAAGCCGGTCATCGAGAAGCTGCAGGTCTGACCGCGCTCCGGCTCGCACCTCTCGCGGCCGCGGCCGGCGCGGCTGCCTGGGGGCACTTCGAGGCGGGTTGGGTGCGGCTGGCCGAGCGCGAGGTTCCGCTGCCCGGCTTGCCGGAGGAGCTCGAGGGCCTGAGGATCGCCCACCTCTCGGACTTCCATCTCGGCTTTCCCTCGCGCGGGGCGAAGGCCGTCGAGCGCGCCGTCGAGTGGGTGGTCGCCCGCGAGCCCGATCTCGTCCTCATCACCGGGGACCTCCTCTCGCGGCCCCGTGCCGAGCAGAAGCTCCGCGACCTCCTGGACCGGTTGCCGGGCTCGTTCGCCGTGCTCGGGAACCACGACTTCGCGCTCAGTCGCGACCCCTTCTCGAAGCCGGCCGCCCTCGATGACCTCGGAGAGACAGTGCTGCTGGAGGACACTGCAGCGACCGTCGAGCTTCGCGGCCGCCGCGTGCAGATCGTCGGCGTCGATCCGCGGACCTATCGTCGCGGGCGCTCGCAACCGGAGCGGCTCGCAGATCCCGACGCTGACCTTCGCATCCTTCTCTGCCACTTCCCGAACGTGATCGACAAGGTGCCGCCGGGCGTGTTCGACCTCGTGCTCGCGGGCCATCTCCACGGCGGGCAGATCTGCATCCCTTACGGCTTCGGAAAGCTGCGTCTGGCCCATCTGCGCTGGACGTATGCCGAGGGTCTCTACCGCAGGCCCGGCGGCGTCCTGCACGTCTCGCCCGGCCTGGGCACGACGTTCTTCCTTCGCTTCTTCGCCCGGCCCGAGGCGACCAGTGTCCTCGGAGGGTTTGGCGGAACTGACTCTCGCCGGGGTGCGATGGTCGTTCCGAGGCAAGGACGCGGGAAGGCCAATAGTTCCCACTATTGGCCTGACTGAGGACGCGGCCTCGGGGCGAGCAGCGCGGCCCGGCGGCACAGATCCGTTCGCAAACCCTCCTACACTCCTAGGCGTGACCACCCGCGTCGGAGGACTCACCGGCGCGACTCTCGAGCAGGCCCCAGTGGTCTGCCACGGTTGCGTCTGGTGGCAGTCGAGCGGAGGGCGTGTGCCGAGCAAGCGCGCCTGGATCGACGACGCGGAGGAGGAGTGGGGAGCGTGGGGCGCCGTCTACTACGACGACGACGGCAAGACGCTCGGGTCGATGCAGTACGGGCCGGCCGTCCTCTTTCCGCGGGCCTGGGAGCTGCCCGCCGGGCCCCCGTCGGAGGACGCCGCTCTCATCACATGTGCGTATCTGGTCGACCGCGCGACGCCGTGGGTTCTGCAGTCGCTCTTCCTGGCCGCGATCGGCGACGCCAAGGACAAGCGCGCGACGGCGCTCGAGACGTTCGCCTACCGGTACGCGGAGGGGGAATCGGCCTACGAGCGGTTCCTCGTGCACCGCACCGTGTTCCCACGGGACTTTCTCTCCGACTTCGGCTTCGAGACCGTGCGCCAGGCGGGGCAGATCGAGCTCGTGCGCCTCGACCTCGGCGGTTTGCAGCCGATCGTCGAAGGCAGTCGCGCCAAGGTCCTGCGGGTGGTCAAAGAGGCATTTGCGCCGGAGCCGGCGCCCGTGCCTCGCGGTCCTTAGTAGGGGCCGCCTCCGCCTCCGCCTCCGCCTCCTCCGGCGAGCACGACGACGAGCACGATCGCGCCAACGACGACGACGAGTCCGACGATGATCAATGCGTTGCGGCTCATGCGGCGAGCGCCTGCCGCGAGAGGATGAGCTCGGCAATCTGAATCGCGTTCAATGCCGCTCCTTTCCTGAGGTTGTCGCACACCCCCCACAGGACGATTCCCTCGCCGGTCGTGTCGCGGCGGATGCGGCCGACGAGAACGTCGTCGCCCCCGACGGCATCTCCGGCGGTCGGGCGATCCAGAACTTGCACCGAGGGGGCTGCGGAGAGCGCCTCGCGGGCCTCGTCGGGCCCGAGTGGCCGCTCCGTCTCGACCCAGATCGCCTGTGAGTGACCGACGAGCACGGGCACCCGCGCGCAGGTCGCGCTCAGCGGGAGCTCCGGCAGCTCGAGGATCTTCCGCGTCTCCGCTCGCAGCTTGGTCTCCTCGTCGGACTCGTCACCCTCGAAGTCCCAGTCCATGACGACGTTGCCGTCCGCGCTCTGTTGGGCCCGGAGCCGGTCCATCGAGGCGCGGCCCGCGCCGGAGGCGGACTGGTACGTCGAGACCCGGACGCTCTTGAGGACGGCTGCTTCGTGCATGGGCTTCAACAGGCATACGAGCTGAATCGTCGAGCAGTTTGGGTTGGCCACGATGCCGTCGTGGTCGAGCGCGCGCTCGCCGTTCGCCTCGGGGACGACGAGCGGGATGCCTTCGGTCAGCCGGTACGCCGACGACTTGTCGACGCAGACTGCTCCTCCCGCGGCGGCATGCGGCACGAGCTCGCGACTTGCCGAGGTGCCGACCGAGAAGAAGCAGACGTCGAGGTCGCTGCCGAGCGCCTCGGGGGTCGCTTCCTCCACGACCAGCTCGCCGCTTCCATACGGAAGCTGCCGGCCGACCGATCGCGCGGAGGCAAACGCGCGGACGTTCTCGAATCCCCGCTCAGCGAGCAACGCGAGCGTGATCTCGCCGACGGCGCCGGTGGCCCCGACGACGCCGATGCGAACGTCAGGCATGCTGGCGCTCCGCCTGCTCGGTGTCGAGCTCGAATGCCGAGTGCAGCGCCTGGACGGCGCGCTCGACATCGCCTCGCGGCACGAAGCAGGCGATCTTGATCGGCGATGTCGTCACGATCTGGGGCTCGATCCCGAGCTCCTCGAGCGTTGCGAAGGCTTTTGCAGCGACGCCGGGGTGGCTCCTCATCCCGGCGCCGACGATGCTCACCTTGCCGAGATCCTCACGTGCCGACCAGGTAACGCCGAGTTTCTCGAGCGCCGCGTCGGCTCCGGCTCCTTCGGCGTCGGCCGCGGAGAAGACGATCTCGCTACCCGTCTGCACCACCGTGTCGACGTTGATCCCGGCCTCGGCGAGCGCCTGGAAGAGCCTTGCGGCCGAGATGTCCTCGACCCGGTAGACACGTTCTTCGATCGTGTGCGTGACGCCGGAGATCAGCGCTTTCTCGAGCATCCGTTCGTCCTCCTCCCGAATCCACGTGCCGCTCGCGTTCGAGAAGCTCGACCGCACGTGAAGCTTGACGTCATGACCGCGCGCCAGCTCGACCGAGCGCAGCTGCAGCACCTTGGCGCCACCGGCCGCGAGCTCGAGCATCTCGTCGTAGCTGACGGCGTGCAGCTTGCGCGCGTTGGCGACAACCCGTGGGTCGGCTGTATGCACTCCGTCCACGTCGGTGTAGATCTCACATGCCTCGGCGCCAAGGGCGGCTGCGAGGGCGACCGCCGTCGTGTCCGAGCCGCCGCGGCCGAGCGTCGTGATGTCGTAGTCGGTCGAGACGCCCTGGAAGCCGGCGACGAGCACGATCTTCTCCGCGTCCAGCGCCTCGTGGATGCGGCGCGCCCGGATGTCCACGATCTTGGCCTGACCGTGGGCCGTGTCCGTGACGATGCCGGCCTGCGAGCCGGTCAGCGAGATCGCCTCGTGCCCGAGGTCGTGGATCGCGATCGCACAGAGCGAGCACGAGATCCGCTCGCCGACCGAGATCAGCATGTCGACCTCCCGCGGCCTGGGATGCGGGCGACATCTCGTGGGCGAGCCGCACCCACTCGTCGGTCATGTCTCCCATCGCGGACAGGACGGCGACGACGCGGTTCCCGGCCTCGCGGGCGGCGACGATGCGCTTCGCAACGGCACGCAGGCGTTCGACCCCGGCGACCGAGGTTCCGCCGAACTTCATGACGACCGTGCCTGCGCGGTCGATCGTCTCCTCAACTGAGATCTCTGGAACGACCTCGTATTCAGTCGTGACCATGGCAGGGATTCTAGGCGCGGCCCTACATTTCCCTTCTGCCGGACAGGGCGCGCCCGAGGGTGACTTCGTCGGCGTATTCGAGGTCTCCTCCCACCGGCAGCCCGCTGGCCAGCCTCGTCACGCGCACGCGACCGCGCAGGCGGTCTGCGAGGTAGGCGGCGGTGGCCTCACCCGTCATGTTCGGATTGGTCGCGAGCACGACCTCCTGGATCCCGTTGCGTTCCACCCGCTGCAGCAACTCGCCGATCCGCAGGTGCTCGGGCTCGACGCCGTCGATGGGCGAGAGGGCCCCGCCGAGCACGTGGTAGAGGCCCCGGTACTCGTGCGTGCGCTCGACCGAGATCAGGTCGGCCGGCTGTTCGACCACGCAGACCACCGCCCGGTCGCGCCTCGCGTCTCGGCAGATGTCGCACACCTCTTCCTCCGTGAGATTCCCGCACTCCGAGCAGAAGCGGACGCGCTCCTTGACCTCGGCGATCGCGCCGGCCAGAGCCGCCGCCTCGTCCTTCGGGACGCGCAGTAGGTGGAAGGCGAGCCGCTGGGCCGTCCGGCTCCCAACGCCCGGTAGGCGCGTCAGTTGCGAGACGAGGTTCTCGACGGCAGGCGAATACACCGACCCATTGTGCCTAGGCCGGTCGGATCATCCATCCGCGGCTACGACGTGCCGGACGGCTGCGGGACAACGAGCTCGAAGCGGGCGCCGCGCGGTGCGGCGTCCTCGTAGACGAGATCGCCGCCGTGTGCCCGGGCGTATGAGCGGGCGATCGAGAGGCCGAGGCCGGAGCCGAGGCCGCGCGCGCGCGCCTCGTCGCTGCGGCTGAAGCGCTCGAAGAGGTCGTCCACGAACTCGGCGGGCACTCCGTTGCCACAGTCCTGCACGGCGATGCGGAAATGCCGGTCCTGGCGGGCAGCCGTCACGAGGACCGGCGAGTCGCCGTGTCGAAGCGCGTTCGTCAGGAGATTCGAGACGACGCGCTCGAAGACGGTCTGGTCGATCCTCGCAGTGAGCTCGCTCGGGATCCTGATCTCCACCTCGTTCGACCGTTCTCCCGCCGAAGCCGCAACGATCTCCTCGACGTGCTCTCGCACCGCGATCGGCGACGGGGTGGATCGGCACGGAGTCGGCGTCCAGGCGAGAGAGGTCGAGGAGCTGGTCGACGAGACGGCGAAGCCGCTCCGACTGGGTGAGCAAGGCGTCCCTCAGCTCGATGCGATCTCGCTCACTGAGCCGGTCGCCAAGGCGGTCGAGCGTGTTGACGACCCCGTGGACGCTCGTCACCGGAGTGCGGAGCTCGTGCGCTGCGAGAGCGATGAAGTTCGTCTTCAGGTCATCGGCGCGCTCGAGCGCCAGACGCGCCTCGCGCTCGCGCACGAACAGGTTGGAGCGGTCGAGCGCCAGGCTGGTCAGAGCGCCGAGCGATCTGAGGAGGTCCATCTCCTCGGAGCCGAAAAACGGTGAGTACGGCCCGGCCCAGACCACGAGGGCCCCGCTCGGAATGTCCAGCTTGACGACGCCCGGGTCGGTCTCGTTCAGCGACCTGACCGCGTCCGGGGGCGCGCCGTGACTCGCCAGCACGACGCCTCCTTGTCGAGCAGGAAGACCGCCCGGGCGCCCACAAGCTCCGCCATCGCGGGCAGGACCTCGCTCGTCACCTGCTCCGGCGTGGTCGCCGCGATGAGCCCGCCCGTAGCCTTGCGCGTCTTCTCCAGCTCGGGCCGACGCCACTGGAGCCGAAGGATCGCCGGTGGGGCCAGGCCGAGGCCGAACGTGACCGCGCTCGCGATGCCGACGATCGAGGTGATCAGGGCGAGCCCGGAGGTGCCCTCGGGATTCCCCACCGCCAGGAGAATGGCCACCGTCAGCAAGGCGGCCGCGAAGCTCAGCAGACGCATCCGTCGCCGCGCGACGCTGGGCTGGTGGCGGCCGGCGCGCCAGAGCTTGACCGCGACGAAGAGCGACAGCGCGCCCCAGTAGAGGGCGAGCGCGCCGAGGTAGAGGTCGAACCCGGTGGAGCGGGGCTCACCTTCCTGGGGGAAGTCGGGCAGCGCAAAGGTCCATGCCGAAAGTGCGACGGCCGAGGCGCCGATGAGCCACTCGACCCTTCTGAAGCGGGCTCGAAGGCGGCCGCGAACCGGAAGAGCAGGTAGGGGAACATGAGCAGCACGACGACGAGCATCCGCAGCTCGACTTCCTCGGGGCGGGAGCTCGGGGTCTCCGGGATCACGTACCCGGCGAGGACGACGGCGGTCAGGGTCCCGAAGCAGAGCGCCGCCCACAGGCTCGGACGATCGCGGCGCAGGAACCAGAATCGAAGCGAGAGGAGTCCAAGGGCGGTGAATGCCCCCGTACTGACATGGCCGAGGATGTCGTTGACAGTCTGGGCGTTCACGCTTTGTCCTTGAGCACCCGCACTGTAATGTCCGGCGCCCTGAGCCGCGCTGTTTTCACCCCGGCCCGCCGGCCACGACGTCGCCGCCCTCGGCTCGGGGAGCGGGAGCGAGGTCCCGATCGGCCTGGGCTCGGCGACTCCGACGTCTGGTCGCATGCACAGCCCGCCGCCGACGAGGCAGTCCGGCACAGCGACGAACGACGGCGGCCGCCGTGGCGCTGCCCAGGGTCGCGTGCTCATCGTCGACGACGAGCAGGCGATCAGGCTCATTTGCCGGGTCAATCTGCGTAGCGCTGGGTTCGACACCCTCGAGGCGTCGGACGGCGAGGCGGCACTCGCTCTTGCCCGCGCGGAGCGGCCGGACCTGATCCTGCTCGACGTCATGCTGCCGGCGGTGGACGGTTGGCGCGTCGCCGAGGAGCTGGCCGCGAGCGAGGACACCCGTGAGATCCCGATCGTCTTCCTGAGCGCCCGCTCCGAGTCGGCCGACCAGCATCGCGGCCACGAGCTCGGCGCTGTGGGCTACATCAAGAAGCCCTTCGACGCCGCCGCGCTGCCGGACGTGGTCGCGCACACGATCGATCGAGTACGGCGCGGCGAGCGTGACGCCGTTCGCCGCGAGTGGCTAGAAGAGCTCGCCGACTAAGGCAGGGCGCCGATGAGCGTCTCGACGACGGCGTCGACTTCCTCTTCACCCATGTGCCCGTAGAGCGGGAGCGTGACCAGGCGCCCGGCGACGCCCTCGGTGTGCGTGGCAGCGGTCGTCTCGCGCCCAGCTCCGCGTACAGCGTGAACTGATGGATCGGCGGGTAGTGGACGCTCGTCTGGATTCGCGCTTCCTGTAGCGCGGTCCGCACCTCGTCGCGAGGGGCGCCTTCAGGAAGGAGGACGACGGCGAGGTGGTGGGACGAAGAGCGCTGGGCCTCCTCGTCGTCGAAGGGCATCGTGAGCCCGTGCTGCCCGTGCAGGCGCTCGCGGTAGGCGGCAGAGACCTTCCGCCGGCCGGCATTCTCGTCGGACAGGCGGCTCAGCTGGACGATTCCCATCGCCGCCCGCAGCTCGTCGAGGCGGTAGTTGAACCCCTGGGCGACGACGTCGTAGCTGTGCGCGTGGCCCCGGTGGCGATCCCAGGTCAGCGTGGTCATCCCGTGCGAGCGCAACAGCCGGAGCTGCGCCGCGAGCTCGTCGTCGTTCGTGACGATCATCCCGCCCTCGCCGACGGGCAGGTTCTTGTTCGAGAAGAAGCTGAAGCACCCGATCTCGCCCAGAGTGCCGCACGCGGCTCCGTGATACGTGCCGCCGGGCGCGTGCGCCGCATCTTCGACGACCCGCAGGCCGTGTTTCGACGCGATCCCGTTCACCGCGTCCATGTCGCACGCGAAGCCGCCGTAGTGCAGTGCGAGGATCGCCTTCGTCGCCGGCGTCACCGCTGCCTCGATGTCCTCGGGGTCGAGATTGAGGTCGGCGTCGCCGAGGATGTCGCAGAAGACGGGCTTGGCTCCGGTGTGGAGAATCGCGTTCGCGGCGGCCACGAAGTTGAGCGACGGGAGCACGACCTCGTCGCCCGGCCCGCACTCGACCGCGAGCAGCGCCAGGTGCAGCGCGGCCGTTCCGTTTGCGACGGCGATCGCGTGCCCGGCGCCCGTGAGCTCGGCGAACGCCTCCTCGAACGCGTTGACGCGCGGGCCCATCGACCACCAGCCCGAGGCCACGGCTTCGCGCGCCGCCTCGACGAGCTCGTCGTCGACTACCGGGTCCGCCAGCGGGACCCTCCAGCGAGATTCGGTCATCTCTCTTCTCTCCGTTGAAACAGGCGATTTGTCAAGAACGAAATCTAAGCAATTCACTAAGAGCTTGACGAAACTTCACTTTCATGGAATAACCCAATACGAAGCAGTTCGGAGTTGCGGCGCTCAGGGGGAGCGTCGCTGGGAGAGGAGAGGGGATCGTATGCGGCGCGATCTAGACGACGACCCAGGCTCGGGGAGCGTGAGCCTTCCCGGGGCTATGACCGGGCGCACTCTGCTCGGGGTCACTCGACGAGACGGTCAAGCGGGCGCTCGACGTTCTCGGCTGCCGCAGCGCTTCTCCTGCTGCTCGCTGTTCCCATTGCCTTGATCGTCGTCCTGATCAGGATCGACAGCCCCGGCCCCGGTTTCTACCGCTGCCGTCGCATCGGATTCCGCGGCCGCGAGTTCATGATGCTCAAGTTCCGGAAGATGCACGACGACGCCGAAGGGCCGGCGCTGACCACGAAGGGTGACGAGCGGTTCACGCGCTTCGGCCGGTTCCTCGCGAGCTCGAAGCTCGACGAGGTGCCTCAGCTCTGGAACGTCGTCAAGGGCCAGATGAGCCTGGTCGGGCCCCGCCCGGAGGACCCGAGTTTTGTCGAGGAATGGGCCGACGCGTACGACACGATCCTCGAGGTGCGTCCCGGCGTCACGGGGCTCTCTCAGATCGCGTTCGCGAAGGAGAGCGAGATCCTCGACCCCGAGGATTCCGTCGGCCACTACCTGACGAGCATCCTCCCTCAGAAGGTCCGCATGGATCAGCTCTACGCTCGACGCCGCTCGTTGCTGATGGACGGCCGGATCCTCGTTTGGACCGTGGCCGCCGTCGCTGTTGCGGCGCGACGTCGCCGTGCACCGCGAGACCGGCAGGCTCAACATGCGCCGCCGCCGGACGAGCACCCAACCGATCGGGAGCTTGCAGCCGGCCGTCGTGCGCCAGCGGGTGGAGAGCCAGTAGCAATGGCCAGTCGAACTGCGGCAAACGGCAACGGCTCCAGGTCGGGCCGTAACGGGAAGACGAAGGCCGTCGTGCTCGCGGGCGGCCGCGGCACGCGCCTCGCGCCGTACACGTCGGTGCTTCCGAAGCCGCTGATGCCGGTCGGCGAGCGAGCGATCCTCGAGCTCGTGGTCGACCAGCTCGAGTCCTGCGGGATCAAGGACATCACGTTCTGCGTCGGCTACCTCGCGCATCTCATCCAGTCGGTCTTCGACAACCGCGACAACGGGCACGTCTCGATCGAGTACGTGCACGAGCACGAAGCGCTCGGTACCGCCGGCGCCGCTCAAGCTCGTCGACGGCCTCGACAGCACGTTCCTCGTGATGAACGGCGACGTGCTGACGGAGCTCGACTACCGCGACCTGATCCGCTACCACCAGGAGCACGGCAACATGCTCACGATCGCGACGCGCGCGCGGGCGATCAAGGTCGACTACGGGATCCTCCATCTCGACGTCATGCAGACGAGTTCGCGACTTCGAGGAGAAGCCGGAGATCACGACTCCGGTGAGCATGGGGATCTACGTCATGGAGCCCGAAGTGCTCGAGCACATCCCCGACAACCAGTACTTCGACTTTCCTCATCTCGTGGAGACGATGCTCGAGCTCGGTCTGCCGATCGGCTCGTACCGCTACGACGGCCTCTGGTTCGACATCGGCCGGCAAGAGGACTACGAGGAGGCCGTCTCGGCCTGGGCAGCCTCGGACGGCGGCGACATCATGGAGCACCTCGCGATCGAGCAAGAGGCGCGAACCGGCAAGCGTCCGATCGAACCGGTCACTGCGGAGCCTCGCGCGCACATATTCGAGGCCGAACAGCAACGGCGCGCGGTTGCACTCGGTCGACGGCGGCAACGGCAACGGCAACGGCAAGGGCTGGGCGAGTCCCTGGAATGGAACGGGCCGGACGCTTCGTCCGCGGGCGTCGTCGGTGACGACTTCCGCGACACGCTCGCAGGAGTACCCGCGCCGGTCACGATCGTCACCACTTCGAGCCCCGAAGGGCCGCACGGCACGACGGTCAGCGCCTTCAGCTCCCTCTCCGCCGATCCGCCGCTCGTCCTGGTCGCGCTCGACCGCAAGTCCGACCTGCTCAACCTGCTGCCGCAGACCGGCGAAGTTCGCCGTGAACCTGCTCGCCGGCGATCAGGAAGACCTCGGGCTGACGTGCGCGAAGAAGGGCGCCGAGAAGTTCGACAAGGTCCCGTGGCACGAGGACCGGGGACTGCCGCGCATCGACGGGCGCCGCGGCTGGCTCGCCTGTGACATCCAGGAGTTCCTCCCCGGCGGCGACCACGTCATCGTCGTCGGCCTGGTCACTGCGTGTGAAAGCGAGAAGGACGAGGCGCTCGTCTACCACCGGCGCCGGTTCCTCCAGCTTGCTTGAGGGCGGCCGCGCGCCGCAGCTTCTAGATTTAGGGGGGTGAATGAGATGAGCGGCAACGACAACACTGCCGTCGAGGTCTTCTCGACGTGCCCGCAGTCGAAGGACGTCGACGCAGGCGGAGTACCTGAAGCGGATCGCAGAGGTCGCCCGCTGGAGCGACGAGGCCGGCTACCGCGGCATCCTCGTCTACACCGACAACGGCCTCGTCGACCCCTGGCTGGTCTCCCAGCTCATCCTGCAGAGCACGGAGCAGCTCGCTCCGCTCGTCGCGGTGCAGCCGATCTACATGCACCCGTACACGGCCGCGAAGATGGTCGCCTCGCTCGCCTTCCTGCACGGGCGCGCGGATCTACCTGAACATGCTCGCCGGCGGGTTCAAGAACGACCTCCTCGCGCTCGGCGACGAGACGCCGCACGACGACCGCTACGCTGCGCACCGTCGAGTACACGCAGATCATGACCGGGCTGCTCGTCGAGCCCGGAGCCGGTCACGTTCGAGGGCCAGTACTACAAGGTCACGAACCTGCAAGCTCACGCCGCCGCTGCCCCCGAGCTCTACCCCGGGATCCTCGATCTCGGGCTCGTCCGACGCGGGGCTCGCCGCCGCGCGGGCGATCGACGCGACCGCGGTCAACTACCCGAAGCCGCCCGGCGAGGAGGTCGACCAGCGCGGCGACACGGTCGACTCCGGCGTCCGCGTCGGGATCATCGCGCGCGAGGACGCCGACGAGGCCTGGCGCGTCGCGCTCGAGCGCTTCCCCGAGGACCGCAAGGGCCAGATCACGCACCAGCTCGCGATGAAGGTCTCCGACTCGCAGTGGCACAAGCAGCTCTCCGAGCTGGGCGGCGAGCCGGCCGCGACGGGGAGAACCCGTACTGGCTCGGGCCGTTCGAGAACTACAAGACCTTCTGCCCGTACCTCGTCGGCAGCTACGACGCGGGTCGGCCGAGGAGCTCGCGCGCTACATCGGCCTCGGCTTCAAGACGTTCATCCTCGACATCCCGCGCGTCGGACGAGGAGCTCCAGCACACGGCGGTCGTCTTCGAGCGCGGCCAGGAGCTCGCGTCGCAGTGACGCGCTGCTCCAGGACTACGTGACGCGTCAGGCGGAGGCGCGGCCCGACGCGTCGCGCTCGTGCATGGGCGAGGAGCGGCTCACCTACGGGGAGCTCGAGGAGGCAGGCGAACCGCCTCGCGCGCCTGCTGCGCGAGGCGGGCTGCGGGCCCGGCGACCGCGTCTGCCTGCTCGTGCCGAAGTGCCCGGCGGCGATCGTCGCGATGCTCGGCGACGCTCAAGGCCGGCTGCGCGTACGTGCCGATCGACATCGCGAGCCCGGCCCCGCGCGTCGCGCTGATCGTCGAGTCGGCGGAGCCGCGCCTCGTCCTCGGCGACCGCGCCGGCGGCGAAGCTGCTGGACGACGTGCTCGCGCGGCGGCGCCGGAGCGAGCGTCGCCGTCGGGCTCCGCTCGAGGCGTCCGCTGTCGAGGAGAGCACTTCGAGACCGCGCTTCTCGGCGCCGACGTCGACTCGCACGTCCGCACGAGCCAGTCCCGGCCGAGAACTCGGCCGGGCGACGCGGCGCACATCCTCTTCACCTCCGGCTCGACCGGGCACGCCGAAGGGCGTCGTGATCACGCACGCGAACGTCGCCGCGTTCCTCGACTGGGCGACCGGCTACTTCGGGACGACGGCGACGACCGGATCTCCGGGCACCCGCCGCTCCACTTCGACCTCTCGACCTTCGACATCTACGGCACGTTCATCGCCGGCGCGCGAGCTCCACCTCGTCGCCCGCGGCGCTCAACCTGATGCCGCACAAGCTCGCGGCGTTCATCCGCGACGCGGAGCTCACGCAGTGGTTCTCGGTGCCGTCGACGTTCACGTACATGGCGAAGTTCGACGCCGTCGCGCACGGCGACTTCCCGTCGCTGGAGCGCGTGCTCTGGTGCGGCGAGGTGCTGCCGACGCCCGTCCTGATGCACTGGATGGAGCGCGCTCCCGCACGCCAGCTTCACGAACCTCTACGGGCCGACCGAGGCCACGATCGCGAGCAGCTACTACACGATGCCCGAGCCTCCCGGCGACGAGACGGAGCCGATCCCGATCGGCGTCGCCTGCGCGGGCGAGGAGCTGCTCGTGCTCGACGAGGAGCTGCAGCCCGGTGCCGCCGGGCGAGATCGGCGACCTCTACATCGCGCGGCGTCGGGCTCAGCCCGGGCTACTGGCGGGACGAGGAGAAGACCGCGCGCCGCGTTCCTCGCCGGACCCGCGCGATCCCGGCGAGCGCATCTACCGCACCGGCGACCTCGCGCAGGTCGGCGACGACGGCCTCGTCTACTTCCTCGGCCGCGCGGACTCGCAGATCAAGAGCCGCGGCTACCGGATCGAGCTCGGCGAGATCGAGACCGCGCTGAACGCGCTCGACGACGATCCGGGAGTGCGCCGTCGTCGGTGTCGAGACCGGCGGCTTCGAGGGCACTGCCATCTGCTGCGCGTACGCGCCCGCCGAGGGCGCGAGCGTCGACGCCCGCCGGCGATCCGCGAGCAGCTCGCGAAGTCGCTGCCCCGCTACATGCTCCCGTCCCGCTGGCTCGCGCTCGACGCGCTGCCGAAGAACGCGAACGGCAAGATCGACCGCCGTTCGATCAGGGAGCACTTCGAGGCCGAGGCGACCGCCGAGCCTTCACAGCAGGCCGCGGCCGGGCGCTAGGCTCGGAGGCGATCGATGGCCGGCGATCCAGGCGTCAGCGAGCGCGTGCAGCAGCTCTTTCTCGAGACGCTGAACGTCCAGGTGCCCTCGGAGGAGGCAGACCTGATCGAGTCCGGGCTGATCGACTCGCTCGCGCTCGTCGAGCTGCTGTTCGCGATCGAGCGCGAGTTCTCGGTGAGCCTCCCGCTCGATGACCTCGAGATCGAGAACTTCCGCAGCGTCAACCGCATCAGCGAAGTGATCGTCGGGGCGCAGGCATGAGCGCGCATCCGCCCGCTCGAGCGCGCCGACCTCCCGCAGGTCGTCAGCCTCTACGAGCACGTCGCGCGCTCCGGGTCGAGGACCCCTCCGCCCGGGCTGGCCGCCTACTTCGAACGGACCTTCCTCGACCACCCCTGGGCCGATGCGGAGATCCCGTCACTCGTCTACGCGGACGGCGACAAGATCCTCGGCTTCCTGGGGTCGAGCGTGCGGCGGCTCGAGCTCGACGGGCCGGCCGGTGCGCATGGGGATCAGCGGCCAGCTGGTGACGGAGCCCGAGGTGCGAAAGCGCGCGGCCGGCGCGTTCCTGATGCGCGAGTACATGTCCGGCGCCGCAGGACCTGACGATCACCGACACGGCGTCCGACATGGTGCGCCGGATCTGGGAAGGAGTCGGCGGCGAAACGAGCCAGCTCGCGTGCATCGGCTGGGTGCGCATCTTCCGGCCGGCGCAGTTCGCGTCCGCCTATCGCGGTCGGCAGCAGGTCGAGCCGGTGCGCCGGGCGAGGATCTCGCAGGTTCTGGACACGGTGGCCTCGCCGCTCACCTCGCGGACGCTCCGCCCGGATCGAGCGGGCGAGCTGCAGGCCGAGGAGCTGACCGCGGCCGAGCTCGTCAGCCGGGTCCGTGACGTCAAGTTCCGCCTGCGTCCCGCCTACGACGAGGAATTCGCCGACTGGCTACTGCGAGAGGTGGCCGCGGTCCGCAGCCGGGGAACGCTGGTCAAGCACGCTCGTCCGCGGCGCCGACGGGCGCGTACGCGGGTGGTACGTCTACTACCTCGTTCCCGGCGGGATCTCACAGGTGCTTCAGATCGGCGCCGAAGAGCGCAACGCAGGAGACGTGCTCGACCACCTCCTGCGGCACGCGTACGACGCCGGCAGCGCCGGGATCCAGGGGCGCCTGGAGGCGCACGTCAGGGAGCCGCTTGCCCAGCGTCGGGCGCTCTTCCACCAGAGCGGGTTCCTCGTGCTGATCCACGCCAAGGATCGCGAGCTCTCGCACGCCATCCAGGCCGGGCACGCCCTCCTCACGCGCCTCGAAGGCGAGTTCTGGATGGGGCATCACCTCGAGCCGTTCCAGTGAACGTGCTGCTCGTGGCCGAGGAATCGGCCGGAATCCAGGTGCTGCGGATGGTCGCCGGCTCGGAGCACGACCTCGTCGCGGTCCTGACCGAGCCGCCGACGCGGGGCGGAGGCGCGACCGTCGCGAGCGTCGCGGACCAGCTCGGCGTGACGATCCTGCCCTCGACGAGCGTGCGCGATCCGGAGTTCGCCGAGTGGATGCGCAGGCAGGAGATCGATCTCCTGCTCAACGTGCACTCGCTGTACCTCATCCATGCGGACATCGTCGCCGCCCCGCGAACCGGCAGCTTCAACCTGCACCCGGGGCCGCTCCCCGAGTACGCGGGCCTGAACGCGCCCGAGCTGGGCGATCTACCACGGCGAGAGCCGTCACGCCGTGACCGTGCACTGGATGGAGCCCGGCATCGATACCGGGGCGATCGCCTACGAGACCTCCTTCGAGATCGCCGAGGACGACACGGGTCTCTCCCTGAGCGCGCGTTGCGTCCGTGAAGGCTTGCCTCTGTTCCAGCAACTGCTGGACGCCGCCGCGCAGGGTCGCGACGCCATCCCGGCGACGGCACAGGATCCTTCGCGCCGCAGGTACTTCGGCGCCGACGTGCCGAATGAGGGCCGGATCACCTGGGCCCGCCCGGCCCGCGAGGTGGTCGACTTCGTCCGCGCCTGCGACTACTTCCCGTTCCCCTCTCCGTGGGGGCAGGCTCAGGCCAGGCTGGACGGCGAGACGGTGGCGGTCACCAAGGCCTCCCGAACGGGAGAGGCCGCCGACGCCGAGCCGGGCAGCGTCGGCCCGTCGGGCGAGGACGGAGTGCGCGTGGCGGCATCCGACGAGTGGATCGTCGTGCACAGGCTGCACGTGGACGGCCAGGCTCAGCCCGCCGCGGCCGTGCTCGAACCGGGCATGCGGCTCGAAGATGGTTAGAGGACCGTCAGCGACGTGCGGCGGCGCGCACCAGGGCCGCGGCCCGGTAGGCGGGCCTGGCGACGAAGGACGTCTTCAGGGTCGCCCGCAGCAGCGAATCCCCGCGATAGACATGCGCCCGCCTGATGGAGAAGCGGCCCGGCCGCTCTCGAGTGCCGTGCAGCGTGAAGGCAGCGTCGTAACCGGCGCGCTCGGCGAGGATCTTGACGCGCGCGTCGTGCTCGCCGTAGGGATAGGCCAGGTAGCGGCACGGCCGACCGAGCTGGTCCTCGCAGCGTGCCCGCGACTCGCGGAGCTCGCGATCGATCTCGGCTTCCGTGAGGCGGGGGAGATGCGGGTGGCTGACGGTATGCGAGCCGATCTCGAAGCCTCGGTCCGCGACCGCGCGGAGCTCGTCCCAGTCCATCGTCTCGAGCTCGTCGGGAAGAGCGATCGCGTCCGCCGCGAGCTCGGGAACGTCGAGCGGACGGCCCTCGTCGGCGAAGGCGGTCGAAGCAAAGATCGTGGCCGGCACCCCCAGGCGCTCGAGCAGGTCCAGGGCCCCGGAGATGCTCGTGTACGCATCGTCGAAGGTCACGTGCAGGAGGCGGCCGCTCCCGTCGATCGCCTCGCTCGCGCCGACCGGGTGGAACCCGCGATCGAGCAGGCTCTGCACCTGACGCTCGAAGGCCGCCGGCCTGAGGGCCAGGGCATGGTCCCAGCCGTCGGAGACGGCGTGGTAGCAGAGGACGAGCGGTCGTGACATCAGCGGCCTTCGACCACGGCTGGCTGGCCGCCGTGCTTCCTGCCGACGCGACTCGCTTCCGCGCCGTCGACGAGGGACTGGCGGCGGTGCTCGCCGACGCGGGCGCCGAACTGGTCGAGTCCGCGGCGGAGGTTGACATCGCGCCTGCCTCCGAGCTCCGAGGCGAGGCCGACCTGGCCGTGGTCAGCTTCGCAGCACGCCCGCACGACAGCACGCACCTCGCCGTACGTGTGGGCCGCCGGCTCGCGAGCGCAGCCGAGGTGCGTGTACGGGCTCGTCAGGCGCGGACGGTCGTTCGCCGCCGGGGGTACTCGCAGACAGACGTCGTCTTCTGGGACGTGAGGCAGCAGTTCCGGGCTCAGGGCGCCCGCGCCGCGCGACGGAAGCCTGTGGAGTACCTGCCGCAGCGCGCGCTCGTGCTGGGCCGGCGCTCGGCCGGCGCCTCGACCTTGCTCGACGCTTCGCTCTCGGCAGCGGATTCGAAGCTTCTCGGCCCGCCGTCGATCCGGTCCGGGCTCGTCGCCGCCATGACCGACAAAGGGCTGATCCGGATCGCAGTCGGGCCCTCGAGGCGACAGCTCGAAGGACAATCGCGAGCGCTGGAGCTCCTGCGGGCCACGGGCCCCGATGCGCCAGTAGCGGAGCGGGCCCCGTGGATGCTCGCTTCCGGCAAGTCGGGCCTCGCCGAGTGGTCGCTCGAGCGCCGGCTCGCCGGATCGAGACCGACCACCCTCACCGCTCCGTTGCGTGCCCAATGCCTGGACTTCCTCGTCGCGCTGCACACCGCCGGGGGGTCGGACACGGCCCTCCTTCCGAGTAACGACGCGGAGAGCATCGCCGCCTTTCGACCTGAGCGAAGAGCGGCGCTCGCTGCCGTCGGCAGCCGGCTCGACTCCCAGCTCGCGGAAGTCCCGCGCGGTTTCGGGCACGGTGACTTCTTTCTCGGGAACCTGTTGACCGAAGGGGATCATCTGAGTGGAGTGGTGGACTGGGACGCGGGCGGGCCCGGCCGCCTGCCTTTGCTGGATCTGATTCACCTTCAGCATCTGGCGCAGTATTCCCTCGCCGACGAGGACTGGGGCCCGTCGCTGGTTCGGCACCTGTTCCCGTGGGCGAAGTCCGGTGGAGACGAACTGGTGCGTGCGTACTGCAGCCGGATCGGCCTGGAGCTGCGGCCCGGCCTGCTCGAGAACCTCGCGGCCGCCTACTGGCTGGACCGTGTCGCCTACACCTTGCGCACGCACCGGCAGCGGCGCACGGAGCCCAGATGGCTGGCCCGAAATGTCGACCACGTCGTCGAGGCGGTAACGTGACGTCCGGATTAGCGAAAAAGCCTCGAACGCCCATGATTTGCTGATGGCGTCCTACCCCGCACTCAAGGCGGCCCTGCCCGGCCGTCTCAAGCTCGCCCTCAGAAGCAGCTTCCTGCGGGTCTCGTCGATCCTGTACGCGGGCTCGAGCGTCTCCTGTCCCTGCTGTGGCAGCAGCTTCCGCAAGTTCGCCCGCTTCCACGGGCTCAACGACCAGTGCCCGAGTTGCGGGTCGCTGATGCGGCAGCGCGCCGTGACGCTGTACCTCCGGGACGTCCTGCGCGTGCCCGAGAAAGGCGGAGACACCCTTCATGTCGGCCCGGCATCCTCGGTTCGCGGATGGCTCGTCTCGTTCCCGGCGGTGCACTATGTGTCGCTCGACCTGGACTCGCCGATAGCCGACATCAAGGGGGACATCACCGATCTACCGTTCCCCGACGACTCCTACGACCTGATCGTCTGCCTGCACGTGCTCGAGCACGTGCCGGAAGACCGCAAGGCGATCAGCGAGCTCTTTCGAGTGCTGAGGCCCGGAGGCAAGGCCGTGATCCAGGTCCCGCCGAGCCCGTTCGAAGAGACGCTCGAGGACCCGACGGTGACCGATCCAGCCGAGCGGGAGCGTCGGTACGGGCAATACGACCACGTGCGCCTCTGCGGCTCGGACTATCTCGCAGCGGCTGGAAGAGCCCGGCTTCGCAGTGACGCGAGAGGACTACGCGGAGCGGCTCAACCTGGCGACCCGCTCGCTCTACGAGATTCACGCCGGAGAGCCGTTCTATGTGTGCGTGAAGCCGCCCGCGTGAAGCGAGTCTCGGTCATCGCGCCGATGTGGAACGAGGCGGCGCACATCGAGGGCTTCGTCGCCGACATCGCAGCTCAGGACTTCGACGGCGAGGTCGAGCTGCTCGTCGCCGACGGAGCGCTCGACCGACGGCTCGGTCGAGCGGCTTGCGCGGCGCGGCCGAGCGCGAGGGGATCGAGCTCACGGTTCTCGACAACCCGGCACGCTGGGTCTCCGCCGGCCTCAACTCGTGCATCGCGCGCGGCCACCGGCGACCTGATCGTCCGCGTCGACTGCCACAGCCGGTACCCGACCGACTACGTGCGGCCGCTGCGTGGCCGCGGCCGAGGAGACCGGGCGCCGAGAACGTCGGCGGCATCTTCATTCCGATCGGCCGCACCGGCACCGAGCGCGCGGTGGCCTGCGCGATGGACAGCCCGTTCGGCGGCATCCACTGGACGCGCCACGGCGAGGGCGAGCGCGTCGAGGTCGACACCGTGCCCTACGGGGCCTTCACGCCCGGTGGCGTTCGAGCGGGCGGGGCTCTTCGACGAGACGCTCGTCCGCAACCAGGACGACGAGTTCAACCTCCGGCTGCGCCTCGCCGGCGGGCGGATCGTGCTCGACCCCGCGATCCGGATCTTCTACACGCCGCGCGGCAGCTTCACGCGCCTCTTTCGCCAGTACTACGAGTACGGGCTCTGGAAGCCGGCGGTCATGCGCAAGCACGGCCGGATCGTCAGCGCGCGCAGCCTGGTTCCGATCGCCTTCGTCGGCTCGCTCGCCGTCCTACTCGCGCTCGCCGCTTTCAGCGGGGCCGCGCGCATCCTGCTCGCGCTCGAGCTCGTCGTCTACGGCTCGCCGGCGCCCTCGTCTTCGGCGTGCGCGCCGTCCGCGCGACCGGAGAGAAGTGGCGCCTGCTGCCGCGCGTGATCGCGGCTTTCGTGGTCTTCCACGTCGCGTACGGGATCGGGATGGCTGTCGGCTGGGCCCGCGTCGGGCGTCCGGCGGACGCGCGCGGCGATGCGTCCGCCGGCGCCGAAGCGCTTCCGTAGCCGGTGGACGAACCAGGCGAGGTCGCCCGCTGCGCGGCACGAGGTCGGACGCCCGCGCTCCCAGCGTGCGGACGAAGATCGTCGCGACGACGAGGCCCGGCGGCCGTGTGCGCGCAGGGCGGCCGCCACCGCCGCGCCCGTGCCGCCGAACGGCGGAATCAGCAGGATGTCGAGCACGACGCTGCACACGAATCCCGCGCCGATGGCCAGGCTCTGGAGGCCGGGGCTGCCCACGCGCGACGAGCGCGCTACCGAGGAGCTTGATCGTCGTGACTGCCGAGCGAGGCGACGACGAGGATGCGGAGCATCGCCGACCGAGTCCTGGAACTCCTCGCCGAAGATGACCGTGCAGAGGATCGGCGCCGCCGCGAACATCACGACGCCGAAGAGCGCCGTGATGACGATGACGGCGCGGAAGACGCGCGGCGGCCAGCCGCGCCGCCTCGTCCCGTGCGGCTCGGACGAGATCCGGCCTCTGGACGTAGGAAAGCGCCGTCGGCAGGTACCAGAGAGCCTCGGCCCAGGCGACGGCGACGCTGTACACCCCGAGCTCGCGCGAGCCGGCGATCGCGCCCGAGCAGCCACTGGTCGAGGCGGTAGTTGCCGAGCAGCATGATCCGGCCCGGGTGGGCCCGGGCTCCGAAGGCGAGCGCGCGCCTGGCGAGCGCAAGATCGGGTCGCCCGAACCCCGCCAGCCGGCGCTGCACGTACCAGGCGAGCAGGACCGTCTCGAGCGTCTGCCCGGCGAGCCACCAGCCGACCGCGGTCCCGACGCTGAGGATCCCGAAGGCGTAGAAGAGCCCGTTGCCGACGACGTTCAGCGCCGGTGCGAGCAGATAGGCGAGATTCGTGACCGCGAAGCCGTAGTCGGCCTGCACGAGGAAGCGCAGAAAGATCTGGAGCAGGATCGCCGGGATGAAGGCGAACGCGATCCAGCGGAGGGTCGGGTCCGACTCGCCGGCGACGGCGGGAACGAGGGCGATGAGGCCGGACGAGCACAGCGATCGCCGCCCCGCCGAGGACGAGCGAGAGCAGGACGGAGTTCGTAGCCAGCGCCCGCCGTACTCGTGGCTCCGACGCTGCGAAGTTGGCGTTCGCCTCCTGGAGGCCGAACGTCGCGAGGTTGGCCGTCAGGAATGTGATCGCCGTCAGAAAGGCGACGTTGCCGCGGCCCTCGGCGCCGAGCGCGCGTGCCACGATCAACACGCTGAGCAGCGACAGGAACGCCGCCGAGACCTGCGTGCCGTACGTCAGCACGGCCGAGCGGGCAAAGCGCGGTGGAGTCGCGCCGGCTTCGTTGTTCGGCCGTTTCGACACTATCCTTAGAACCCTAGGCGGCGATGACCTTTCCGGGAACTCACGAAGCGGCGTACCGGCCGCACATGGACGTATCCGCCTTTGGGTGGATCGCGATTGCGGCTGCGCTCGCGTTCGTCGAGGCATTCGCAGCCCTGATCGATTGGCAGCTCGCGCTCGCGGTTGCCCTGGCCGTGATCTTCGCGGCGATCATCCTGACCCGGCCAGTGCTGCTGCTCCCACTGGCCGTCGTCACCGTCTTCATCGAGTCGCTGGTGTTCGCCGGGTTGCCGGTCACGCGCTTGCTGGCGCCGGCCGCTCTGATCGTGGTGCTCGTCGAGCTTCTCCGGGGAGGGGCTCGGATTCGTCCCGGCGCACCGCTCGTCTGCGCCAGCCTCTACGTGACGTGGGCCGTGGCCAGCGGCGCCTGGACGCTGAGCGCGCCCGGCACCCAGTACCTGCTCCAGTCCCTTGGCATCTCGCTCGTGTACTTCCTGGCGGCTGCGTCGCTTCCGCGCTCGGAGGCCGACCTACGGCATTTCCTCTACGTCGTCGCCTTCGGCGCCGGCATCATGGGCACGGCGTCTGTCGCCGCGTTCGCCGGCATGCCGTCGCCACCCGGAATCGATCTGCTCCAGGCCGGGCGCTCGCAAGGAGGCGTCGGCGACCCTGACTTCTTTGCTGCGATCCAGCTCGTGGTCGTCCCGCTCGTTCTCGTGCTGGCGAGCGAGACCACGAAGAAGCCGCTCCGGATAGCTCTCTATCTGAGCCTGCTGCCGATCCTCGCCTCGATCTTCACCTCGCTCTCCCGTGGAGCCTTCATCGGAGTCGCCGTGCTCGGCACGCTCTTCCTCGTCTCGCGCCCGGAGCGGCTCTTCCGATCGCGGCAGGAGAAGGCGCTCGCAGTCGTGGTCATCGCGCTCGGCATGGTCGGCTTCTTCTCGCGTCCGTTCCTCCGCGACCAGGTGGTGACGCGTGCGCAGTCGATCTACGCGCCGCAGAATCAGGAGGACAAGACGGGCTCCGGGCGCACGAACATCTGGAAGGCCGCGGCGAGGACGGCGAGCGAGAACCCGTTCCTCGGGGTCGGGTACGGGAGCTTCCGGTACATCTCGGAAGAGTTGATCCTCCAGACGCCGGGGGTCGACCTCGAGGTCTACGGGGATCGGAGCGAGGGGGACAACTACGCGGCGCACCAGACCTATCTAGGGACCGCGGCGGAGCTGGGCTTCACCGGCCTCTTCCTCTACCTCTCGATCCTGGTCGCGACCGGTTTGGCGCTGAGACGCACGGCCAAGCGGGCGGCTCTCCTGGGCGCGCCGTTCGTCGGCCGGGTCGCCCACGCCCTGATGCTCGGACTCATAACCTGGGCGGCCACTGCCGCCTTCCTCAGCACGGAGACGGCGCGGATGTTCTGGGTCATCGTCGGCCTCAGCGTCGCCTTACCGAGGCTGCTGCCCGAGCCCTGGGGAGGCGCGGAGAAGGACGACTACCCGGCGCGCTCGAACGCACCGACGTCGTAGCCGCGCCCCGTTGGGCGCTTCCGGCCGGCGATGTCCGTGCGCGGCGCGGAGTCGGCCCGCGCGCGGTCGACCGCAGGGCTTCCGCTCGCGAGCCTGAAATCGCGGCGCGAGCGCGAGACGAACTTCGGGTCGGAGCTGATGTTGCTGCCGACGCGAACCTGTGAGCAGCCGCGCTGCACCGGCCCGTCGCCGTTGCCGAAGATCACGTTGGCCTCGATCGAGACCGGCCCGGTCGGACAGTCGCTGTCGGTCTGGACGCCGTACTTCTCGTTGAACGCGAGGATGTTGTTGCGGATCGTGATGTTGCTCACGCCGCCGGAGCCACCGACGACGATTCCGCTGTGGGCCGCGCCGGTCACCGTGTTGTTGACGATGATCGAGCCGCTGTTCTGGTCGTACACCTGGATCCCGAACCCGTAGGGATGGCTGAAGATCAGGTTGTTCGCCGCGACGTGGTTGCGACCCTGGAAGTAGAGGCCATGGCTCTGGTGCTGGCCGGAAACGTGCCCGAGGCCGTTGTCGTGAATCCGGTTGCCGAGGATCTGGAGGTGGTGGGTCTGCTCCTCCGAGAAGACGCCCTGGTCCTGCGAGTAGCGGATGTCGTTGCCCGAGAGCTCGATGTGGTGGGCGTCGTCCTGGAAGTAGACGTTCGTCGAGGACGTGCCCCTGGCGCGCTCGAGGACGAAGCCCCGGATCCTGTAGTAGCTCGTATCGATCTCGAGCGGTCCGTCCGCGTGCGAGATGACCGGCCGCTCGCGCGGGTAGGCGGCGATCGTGATCGGTTTCGCTGCCGTGCCCGGGTGGGTCACCTGGACGTTCTCTCGATAGATGCCCTTGCGGACGAACGCTCGCTGGCCGGGCCGCAACCTGCTCGCCGCCTTCTGGATCGTCCGCCAGGGCCGTGCCAGGGTGCCGGGGCCCGAATCGCTTCCTCGTACCGACACGTAGTAGGCCCGCCCGCGTGAAAGCGGGAGCGGCCGCGGCAGTCCCGCCGCGGAGGCCGTCACAGAGGCCACAGTCGGGTTACTCGACCGCGCCTGCTGGCCCCCGTACGCCGCCCCGGTCACGAGCATCGAGACGGCGACGGCGCCCACACCGATGCCCCTGGTAAGCCTGGCCACAGGCGGCGAAGGATAGCGATGCGTGTTGCAGAGGCGAAAACCGCTCAAACAAGCGCTTTCCCACTAGGTATCGCGTGACCCAAAAGTAGGCCGTTCGGCCTATTGCACAGCGGCCGACTTGGTGCGAGTAATTAACGAGCAGAGTAGTTAAGGAAACATCAGAGTTCGTCAGGAACGGGGGAGACGGGGAACTGCGGCAAGCTCGCGGCATTGCTAGTTCGGTCGGCGCTGCCCAATCGTGGGGGCTGCGAATGTTGGCGTTGACGCTCGTCCTCGTCGCGACGATGCTCGCCGTCGGCGCTGCGAGTGCGTCGGCCAACGATCTCGACGTCTCCTTCCGCGACGAGGTCATGGCCGACAACCCGGCCGGCTACTGGCGTCTCGGCGAGGCAACCGGAACCACCGCCTTCGACGAAACCGCCGGTGGCAACGCGGGCGCGTATCTACAGGCGGTCACGCTCGGAGTTCCCGGCGCGCTCGCCACGGAGCTGAACAGCGCCGCCCGTTTCGACGGGGGTAGCGGCAGGGTCAGTGTGAACGATCCCCCGAGCGGCGCCTTGGACGTCGGCACCGGCGACTTCAGCATCGAGGCCTGGGTCAAGACGACGGTGAACGGTGAGCGCGTGATCGTCTCCAAGCGGGACGCAACCCGGTACTGGCAGGTGACCGTCACGGATGACGGAAGCCACACCGGGCAGTTGCGCATGAACTTGTTCGACGGGGTCGTCACGCGCGAGGTGTACAGCCTCCACCGCGTGGACAACGGCGCGTGGCACCACATCGTCATCCTCGTCGACCGGGATGCCGGGGTCAGGTTCTACGTCGATGGTTTGAACTCCGGGTTCACGATCGCTCCGGTCCACCGGTGACCTGGGGAACGCGGCGCCATTCATGGTGGCGAAGTCGAGCGGCTACGCGAACCTGAACGGCGACGTCGACGAGGTCTCGCTGTACAAGAGCTTGCTGCCTGTCAGCAGAGTCCAGGCGCACTACTACGCCGGGATCGCCGATGGGATTGCTCCCACGGTTTCTCTTTCCACCCCCGCCAACGGTTCCACGACGGGCCCGACGCCGTCCTTTGCCGGTCTCGGGGGCACTGCGCTAGGAGACGCGAGCGCGGTCACCGTCAACGTTTACGCCGGCGCACCTGCGACCGGCACGCCTGTGCAGGAGCTCGCCGCCGGCCTCGCCGGGGACGGGTCGTACGCGGTCGACGCCTCACCGGCTCTGGCGGCGGGCACCTACACGGCTCAGACCGAGCAGGAGGATGGGCGAGACAACATCGGCCTGAGCGGCGAGAACACCTTTACGGTCACGGACGGCCCGCCTCCGCCTCCGCCGCCGCCACCGCCTGCACCCGACCCGGTTCTGGTGGGCGCCGGCGACATCGCCTCCTGTGGAGCCACCGGCAAGGATGAAGCGACGGCGTCCATCATCGAGGGCATGCCGAGCGCCACCGCCTTCACGCTCGGCGACAACACGTACCCAGACGGCGCTCCCGCGGAGTTCACCAACTGCTACGACCCCAGCTGGGGTGTCTTCAAGTCGCGGACGATGCCGATCCCGGGCGGCCACGAGTACCACACGCCGGGGGCGGCCGGGTACTTCGGCTACTTCGGAGCCGTCGCGGGAGACCCCGCTAAGGGCTGGTACAGCTACGACCGCGGCAGCTGGCACATCGTCGCGCTGAACTCGATGTGCGCCGAGATTCCCGGCGGTACCTGTTACGACGAGCAGGAGCAGTGGCTGCGCGCGGATCTCGCCGCGCATCCGAACAACTGCACGCTGGCCATGATGCACGTGGCGAGATTCAGCTCGGGCAACGTCCATGGCAGCACGACCAACGTGCAGCCTCTCTGGGAGGCTCTCTACGAGCACGGAGCCGACCTGGTCATCAACGGGCACGAGCACCTGTACGAGCGCTTCGCGCCACAGACGCCTGACGGGACGCTCGACCTGACCTACGGAATCCCACAGATCACGGTCGGGACCGGTGGGTACGTGCTCTACGGTTTCCAGTCGCCCGAGCCGAACAGCCTCGTGCGGATCAACGATTCCCACGGCGTCCTGAAGCTGGTTCTGCACGACGGCAGCTTCGACTGGCAGTTCTTGCCGGTCCCCGGCGACACCGGGTCCGACGCTGGTAATGCGAACTGTCACGGAGCGCCGGGCGGGCCTCCGCCACCGCCTCCACCGCCGCCACCCGGGGGCCAGGGAAGCGGGCTCTCGGCGCCACTCGGTCCGTCGACCGGCTCGACTTTCTACGTCGCCCCGACAGGACTCGACACGAACCCTGGGACGAGCGGCTCGCCCTGGCGCACGGTCCAGCATGCGCTCGACGTGCTCACGCCCGGACAGCGCGCGCTCGTCCGCGCGGGCACCTATAGCGAGAACCTCGTGCTGAACCATGCGGGCACGGCAGCGGCCCCGATCACGGTCGAGAGCTACCCGGGCGAGCGCCCGGTGATCGACTCTGCCGGCAGCCATCCGCTTCAGGTGTTGACCACAGGTGCGTACTTCCGGTTCCGGGGCTTCGTGATTCAGGACTCACCATTGACCACTGGTGGCAATGTCGATCTCCTCGGCCACAATCTCGAGATCTCGGGCAACGAGGTTCGCAACGGCGTCGACCAGGGCATCTACGTGGACGAGGAGAGCCATCACGTTCAGATTCTCGGCAACTGGATCCACAACAACGGCCAGGGGATCGCCGAGCAGAGCCACGGCATCTACCTGAAGGGCGACGACCACCTCGTCGTCAACAACCAGATCCACGACCACCCGGCCGGCTTCGGGATCCAGGTCTACGACCGCAATAGCCGATCGGTCATCGCCGCCAACACGATCACCGGGTCCGGTCTCAGCGGCATCGTCCTCGGCGGGGACGGCGGCGTGGACAACATCAAGGTGATCAACAACGTCGTGGCGTTCAATGCAGATTGGGGGATCCGAGGCGACTCGACCTGCCCGACCCTCGTACGGGCGGACCACAACGTCGTCTTCGGGAACACGCTGGGTCAATTGCACACGGGCTGTCCCGGGATCGACTATTCAGGCGGCAACCGTACGACCGACCCGCTCTTTGCCAACTACGCGGCTCGCGACCTGCACCTGAACGCAGGCAGCCCGGCGATCGACTACGCCGACATCATCTTTTCCCCGTTCACCGACCTCGACAGCGTCGTCCGCCCGCAAGGAGCGGGCGCGGATGCTGGTGCGTTCGAGCGCAGTACCCCCGCCACCTCCGCCACCTCCGCCTCCGCCTCCGCCCCCGCCGCCACCGCCACCGCCTGGGCCACCACCTCCACCGCCACCCGTCGGCGCCTACCGCGCCACGGTTCTCGCTGACTCGCCGCGCGCCTACTGGCGGCTCGGAGAGACGATCGGCACGAATGCCGCGGACGAGATCGGAGGGCCCGTCGGTCACTACCTGAGCGGAACCCTGCTCGGTGCTCCCGGCGCGCTCGTCTACGACACGAACACTGCGGCAGGCTTCGACGGCGGCGACGACAGGGTCGACATGGGCGATCCGGTCTCCGGCAGCATCGACTTCGGCACCCAGGACTTCTCGGTCGAGGCCTGGGTCAAGGCAACGGCCAACGACGAGCGGGCGATCATCTCGAAGCGTCCCTACTCGGCCACTCCGCCTCCGTTCTGGCAGCTGACGGTTACGGACGACGGAAGCCAGATCGGCCGGATCCGCGTCAACTACGGCGACGGGACGATGACGCGCGAGGTGTACGGCCCCGCCGTTCGCGTCGACGACGGCGTCTGGCACCACGTCGTCGTGCTGTTCGACCGCGACACCGGCATCATCGTCTACGTCGACGGGACGAACGTCCGGGCGAATGTCGGCGCGATTCCGGGCGACATCTCGAACACCGGCGTTCTGCTCGTCGGCAAGTCACCCGGCTACGGGAACTTCAAGGGGAACATCGACGAAGTGGCGCTCTACGCGGGCCTGCTCTCGCCGGCCCGGATCGCCGCTCACCACGAGTCCGGGGCGAACGGCCCGCCGCCGGACACGGAGGCTCCTGAGACGACGATCAATTCCGGTCCCCCGGCCCTGACCGGCAGCACGTCGGCCAGCTTCGCTGTCTCCGCCACCGAGCCGGGCACACTCGAATGCTCACTCGACGGGGCAGCGTTCAGCGCGCTGTCCCTCGCCGCTCGAGTACCTCGGCCTGGCTGACGCTGCGCATACGTTCGCGGTGCGCGCGCGTGACGTGGCCGGCAACGTCGATGCGACGCCCGCCCAATGGGCGTGGACGGTCGATACGACCGCGCCCCAGACGACCATCGACTCCGGCCCGCCGGCGCACACCTCGAGCACCTCGGCGAACCTCGCCTTCTCGAGCGAGAGCAACGCCATCTTCGAGTGCTCGCTCGACGGAGCGCTCTTCACGGGCTGCACCTCACCTGCTTTCTACTCGGGTCTCACCGACGGCACGTATGTGTTCGACGTCCGCGCCCGCGATCTGGCCGGAAACGTCGACGCGAGCCCCGCGCACTGGACCTGGACCGTCGACACGACGGCTCCTGAGACCACGATCACCTCCGGCCCCTCGGGACCGACGGAGTCGACGACTGCAACCTTTGTCTTCACGGCTTCCGAGCCCAGCACATTCGCGTGCTCGCTGGACGGTGCGCCGTTCTCCGTCTGCTCCTCGGCCACCACCTATACGGGCCTTGCGCCGGGGCCACACAATTTCCTCGTCCGGGCGACCGACGTCGTCGGCAACGTCGACGCGACGCCTGCGAGCCGGGACTGGACCGTGACGGTGACTCCGCCGCCACCCCCGCCGCCTCCGCCACCACCGCCTCCTCCGCCGCCACCACCGCCTCCACCACCACCGCCTCCGCCACCGGGGCCGGACTATCGGACGACCGTGCTCGCGGATAGCCCGCGCGGCTACTGGCGGCTGGGCGAGCTCAGCGGATCGACGGCCGCGAATGAAGTTGCCGGAGCGGGAGCCGGCGCGTACCAGAACGGTGTCGCCCTGGGCCTGAGCGGCGGGCTGGTGGGCGACGTGAACAAGTCGATCGGTCTCGACGGCACCAACGACCAGGTGAGCATGGGCGACCCGGCGAGCGGCAGCTTCGACTTCGGGACCGGCGACTTCTCCGTCGAGTCCTGGGTCAAGACGAGCGCCAACAACGAGCGCGTGATCATCGCCAAGCGCTCGTCGGATGCCTCCACGCCGTACTGGCAGGTGACGATCTCCGACGACGGCGGCCATCTGGGCCACGTCCGCGCGAACGCTTTCGACGGCGTCGACAGCGTCGCCGGCTACGGCCCTGCGATCCGGGTCGACAACAACGCGTGGCACCACGTGGCAGTCGTGTTCGACCGAGACCTGGGGATCACGATCTGGGTCGACGGCGTGAGCCAGACGACGTCCGGCGCCTTCCCGCGCACGATCAGCAACACAGCCGCACTGCTCGTCGGCAAGTCGCCGAGCCCGTCTTTCCCGTACTTCCAGGGGCAGGTCGACGAGGTTGCGCTCTACGCGGGCGTGCTCACGGGCGCACGGGTCGGAGCGCACCGAAACGCAGGTCTGGGCCTGCCGCCGCCCCCGGCACAGCCGGCGTACCTGTCGACGGTGCTGGCAGATTCACCCCGCGCCCTCTGGCGGCTCAGCGAGGCGAGCGGGACGGTGGCTGCGAACTCGATCGCCGGCGGCGCCTCGGGCACGTACCAGAACGGCGTCCTGCTCGGCCAGGCCGGCGTGCTGGCGAACGACACGAACAAGTCTGTCTACCTCGACGGCTCGAACGACCAGGTGAACATGGGTGACCCGGCGACCGGCAGCCTCGACTTCGGCACCGGCGACTTCAGCGTCGAAACCTGGGTGCGCCCGTACGCGAACGACGACCGGGTGATCATCTCCAAGCGCGGCGCTTCAGGGCCTTATTGGCAGGTGCTCATCGACGAGCATGGAGGCGAGAAGGGCGAAGTGCGGGCCGAGGCGTTCGACGGCGCCGTCACCCGGGTCGCAAAGGGCCCGGACATCCGAGTCGACAACGGCGCCTGGCACCACGTGGTCGTCCTCTACGACCGGGATTCTGGGATCACGGTATGGGTTGACGGAGTCAGCCGGACGACCACGGGCGCCTTCACCGGAAACATCAACAACACCGGCTCGTTGCTCCTCGGCAAGTCACCTCCCGCGTCGCTCCCGTACTTCCTCGGGATGCTCGATGAGGTCGCGCTGTACCCGAGCGTGCTGCCGGCCGCGCGCGTCAACGCGCACCGCGCCGCGGCTCTAGGTCTCTAAGACCTACTCGGCGACGAGCGCGGCGTCCGTCGGCGGCCGAGCTTCCGCTTGCCGCCCTGGCCGTAGCGGTCGTACCAGAGCGAGAACGTCAGCAGCGCCCAGATCTTGCGGCTGTTGTCCGCTCGGCCGGTCGGCGTGGCTCGTCGAGCAGCTGCGTGACCACCTCGGGCCGGAAGAAGCCCTGCCGCCGAACGTTCTCCGGTGACAGGACGTCCCGCGCCAGCGGCTCGCAGCTCGTTCGCGCAGCCAGGTGCCGATCGGAGGCGAGAAGCCCGCTTCTTGCCCTCGAGGATCTCTCGCGGGAGCAGCGGCGCGACGGCCTTGCCGCAGCAGCCGCTTCTTCGCGAGCCCGCGCACCTTCAGCTTGCTCGGGAGCGCGAGCGCGAGCTCGGCGACGACCGTGTCGAGGATCGGCACGCGCGCCTCGAGCGAGTGCGCCATGCTCGCGCGGTCGGTCTTGACGAGCATGTCGTCGACGAGGAACAGGCCGAGGTCGAGGCCCATCAGGCGCGAGAGCTCGTCGGAGCCCTCCGTCTCCGACGTAGTGACTCGCGAAGGAGCTCCAGCGGGTCGGCGAGGGCTCGCCGGTCCGGGTGGACGAGGGCGCCTCGCTCCTCGGGCGTGAAGACCGACTTCCAGGCGTAGTGGCGCTCGAGCGGAGACATGCGTGCGGCGCGCACGAAGCGCTTCGCCCGCCAGTCGAAGCTGCTCGCCTTGTCGGTCGAGGTCGGCAGCCGCTCGACGAGCGGCCGCAGCGGCCCAGGCCGCGGGCGCGAGCCGGCGCGCCAGCGCATGACCGGCGTAGTAGTTGTAGCCGCCGAAGAGCTCGTCGCCGCCCTCGCCCGAGAGCGCGACCTTGACGTGCCGGCGCGCGAGCTCGCGAGACGAGGTAGGTCGGGATCGCCGACGAGTCGGCGAACGGCTCGTCGAAGGCCTGCGGCGAGCGCCGGCAGCAGCTCGGCGGCGTCGGGGCGGACGACGAGCTCGTGGTGGTCGGTCCCGTACCGCTCGGCGACGAGCCGCGCGAGGGCTCGCTCGTCGAACGCCGCGCTCGTCGAACCCGATCGTGAACGTGCTCACCTGCCCGGCGGCCTCCGACGGCGAGCGCGGCGAGCGCGCACGAGTCGATCCCGCCCGAGAGGAGGACGCCGACGGGCACGTCGGCGATCAGGTGCGCGCGAACCGAGTCGCGCAGCCGCTCGCGCAGCTCCTCGGCCAGCTCGTCCTCGCCTTCGGTTCGGAGCTCGCTCGTCGGCGACGGGGCGTGGTCTTGCGTAGCGCTCGATCGAGACGTCCGAGCCCTTGCCGGCCTCCCAGACGAGCACGCTGCCCGGGCGGCAGCTTGCGCGCCTCGCGGAAGATCGACAGCGGCGCCGGCACGAAGCTGAAGGCGAGGAACGCCTCGAGCGCGTCGTGGTCGATCTCGCGGGAGAAGCCCGGCTGGCGCAGCAGCGCCTTCAGCTCGGACGCGAAGGAGAGCGAGTCGCCGGTCAGCCGGTAGTAGAGCGGCTTGATCCCGAAGCGGTCGCGCGCGAGGACGAGGCGCTGTCGCCTCGCGTCCCAGACCGCGACCGCGAACATCCCGCGGAGGCGCTCGGCGAAGAGCGGGCCGTGCTCCTCGTAGAGGTGCGCGAGCACCTCGGTGTCGCCCTGGGTGCGGAAGGAGTGGCCCTTGTCGACGAGCTCGGCCCGCAGCTCGCGGTAGTTGTAGATCTCGCCGTTCTGCACGACCGTGACGCGAGCCGTCCTCGTTCGACAGCGGCTGGTCGCCCGTCTCCAGGTCGATGATCGCCAGGCGCCGCGCGGCGAGCCCGGTGCCGTTGTCGACGAACACGCCTTCGCTGTCGGGCCCGCGGTGGATGAGCGCCGCGTTCATCTCCTCGAGCACGCCGCGGTCGACGGCGCCGCCGTTCAGAGAGACCAGGCCGCAGATTCCACACATAGCTCAGAGTGTAGGGACGTTCTCAGGCATTTCTGAGGAAAGCCGCGACCCGCGCCGCCTCGCTCTCGAGCGTCCGTTCTCGCGCCAGGCCCAGGCCGTGCTCGACGAGCCCGCGAGCGCAGCCGGTCGTCGTCGACGAGCTGGAAGAGCGCGGTCGTGAGCGCCGCCGCATCGTCGGGCGGCACGAGCAGGCCCGCAGCGCCGTCGTCGAGCGCCGCGCGCACACCGCCCACGTCGGTGGCGACGATCGGGGTACCGGAGGAAAGCGCCTCGACGAGGACGTGCGGGACGCCCTCGGTCAGCGAGACGTGCAGGAACACGTGCGCGCGCCGGTACTCGGCGAGCAGCTCCGGCCCGAACGGGACGTAGCCCAGCAACTCGACCCGGTCGCCGATCCCGAGCTCATCGGCCCGGCGACGGACGTCGTCGGCGAGCGGGCCGACCCCGGCCCACCGGAGGCGGAACCTGCCCGGCCGGGCGCGTTCGACCTCGGCGAGGGCTGCCACCAGGAGGAGCGGGTTCTTCTCGGCGTCGATCCGGCCCACGGTGAGGAGATCGAGCACGCCGGTCCAGTCGCGCTCCGGAGGCTCGCTGACGACGTCTGCCTCGCGGACGAGCGAGGGCATCATCGCGAGCACCCGCCCTTTCTTGCTCGCGTAGCGCTCGGCGTTCGCCGTGCCCACGACGGTCGCCGGGATTCGCCGGGCGAGCAGTCGATGCATGCCGTCCATGGCCCGGACCGCGGCCAGCACCGGCTTCCAGCGAGGACTCGGCAGGCGGGCGCGAAAGTACTCCGGGGTGTCCTGTCGAACGCCGAACACCACTCGCCGGCCTCTGAGCCTGGCCAAGAGAATGATCATCAGCTCGAAGGGATGAGGCCCGAACACCCACACGACGTCCACGTCGGACGAGGCCCCGCCAGAACGACGAGCCCGTGCGGACGGCGGCGCCTGCGACCGCGTGCAGCCGGCGCAGGCTTCCGTAGTCGGGCAGCTGGACGACGACCGTCCGGCGCGGGGAGGCACGACAGCTCACCGCCCTCGTCCGTCCCCACGACGCGCGCGAAGACCGACGAAGGAGTCGAAGCTCTCCGCCACCTCGCTCACGAAGCGGAAAAACGGTGCGTCGGCAGGGTCGGGAGCTACCTGAGCTCCGACCATGCGGAACGGCCCGTCCTGGTAGACGCCAAGCCGCGTGCGACGTCAGATTTCGTACCCATTTATGCAACTTTAGAGATGGTCCCTAGAATGAGTAGCGAGGGGTCGGACTTCCTAACGGAGCAACGTGCAACAACCTGAATCTCCACTGCGGCAATACCTGCAAACGCTGAAACGCCAGGCGTGGCTCGTCGTCCTGGTCCCGGCGCTGACGATTGCTGTCGCGGTGGCGATTCTCCAGACGAGGGAGCCCGTCTACCGGGCTTCGATGACGATGGTCGTGGGCCAGCCCCACGGGGTGCTGCCGCCCGAGCTCGGAAGTCGCTCGGTCACGCGCACGATGACCAGCCTCCTGGAGAACGACCTCATCGCGCGCAGCGTGATCGCAGCAACTCGGTCTCGACGTCTCGGTCGAGCAGTTCAAGAAGGACCTCAAGGTGACCGTCCTGCCGGATACCTCCGTCATGGACGTCAGCTACGAGTCGACTAATCGACGGGAAGCGCTGCAGGTCGTCTCCGAGCTGGAGCGGATCTTTACCCGTCGAGCTAGACAGGACACTCGGCGTGGGCCGGGGCTCGGCGTCCGGGGACCGGTCCTTCGAATTGGTCGTCCGGGTCTTCAATCCGCCCCATCTCGATCCAGAGCCGGTGGCGACGCCAAGCACCAGCATCATCTTTGCCGCCATCGGCGGCCTCGCACTCGGCCTGCTGCTGGGCGTCGCTCGCGAGGCGCTCGACTCGCGCATTCGCAACCGGAAGGACGCGGAGCGGTGGTTCGGCGCGCCTGTCGTCGGCTCGCTTCCAGTGGGCATGGATCGCAAGCCCCCGCCGGGAGTCGGCTCGTCTGCCGAGCCGCGGCGTGGTGACGAGGCCCGGGTGGCGTCGCTGGACCTCCTGCGCGCCAAGCTGCAGTTCTCCCGGGTGGGCGTGGAAGGGCCGACGATCCTGATCACGAGCGCCGGGTCGGACACGGGTCAGTCGAGTGTCACCGCCGCAATCGGCACAGCGCTGGCACTAGGCGGAAAGCATGTGATCTGCGTCGACGCCGACATGCGTGAGCCGCGACTGCATCGCTCCCTCGGGCTCGAGAACGACAGCCCCGGCCTCGCGGGAGTCCTTGGGGAAGGCATGGACGCGGAGGATCTCCTCCTGAACGTCGTGGTCGTCGAGCCGGCCATGAACGGGGCGGGCCCGACCGAGGCGACCGGCCGGCTGGAAGTCCTGACCGCCGGCACGCAACCGTCGGCTCGTGTCGGGATGCTCACGCCCGAAGTCCTCGGTGAGTTGATCGAGCGCCTGAACAAGCGGGCCGACTTCGTCGTCTTCGACTCGCCTCCGCTCCTCGCGGCCGACGCTCTGCCGCTTGCAATTCGCTCGGACAACGTGCTCGTGGTCGCTCGCAGCGGACGAACGACGCGCGACGAGGCCGAGTCGGTGGTCTCGACGCTCCAGGAGCTCGGAGTCGAGCGCATCGGCGTCGTCCTGACCGACGCACGCCCCGGCACGTAGGTCGTCCCCTGAGGCGTCCTCTGCTCGGCGCGGCGTTGTCGCTGGCCGTCTTCGGACTGCTCGCGCTCGCGGTCTGGGACGGAGGAGGCGGGTTCCGCTGGGACACTTCGGTCGCTCGCCTCGTCGCCGACATCTTCCCGGTGTCCGACGAGGACGTCCACGTCGACCCGGCCATCACCGCGCTGACGGTGGCCGCGTTCTGTGTGCTGGGCCTGGTCGTGGCGCTGCTGTTACTCCGGCGGCGCTTTCGAGCCGCCTTGTTCCCACTCGCTGCGGTCGGGCTCACAGCGCTCGTGACCACGATCGTCAAGGCAAGTATCGAGCGGCCTTCCATCGAGGGCCCGGGCGCGTCCTCGTTCCCCAGCGGCACCGCGGCGTGGTCGATGGCCCTGGTCGCGGCGGCGATCCTCCTCGCTCCGCCGTCGCGACGCAGGCTCCTGAGCGTCGTAGGCGCGGTGGTGCTCGTCGCCCTCAGTGGCGTGATCGTCTGGGAGGAGTGGCACTACCCCTCCGACGTGCTGGCGGGCTGGTGTCTCGCGCTGGGGTGCACCCTGGGCCTGTGGGTCGCCTTCGGCCGCCCGACGCTGTCCCGCGACTAGACGCTCGAATGCGCCTGCGTCTGGTGCGGCCTGCGGGCGGGCGCGGCCGTCGAAGTCGCCGCCCGGAGAGAACTCGGGAAGCGCGTAGTCGACTGCGGGGCTGCCGGCGTTCACGTGTAGGTCACGGCCCGCGTAGTTGACGAACAGCGGATCGGTCGTCCTGTTCCCGCCCGAATAGTCGAGGCCCGAGCAGCCCGGCCTGGGTCTGGCCCCAGGCGTTTCCGAACACCACGTTGTGATCGGCGCGGGAGGCGGTGGGGCAACTCGAGTCGTGCGAGATCCCGTAATGGGCATTGAACGCGAAGACGTTGTTGACGACACGGATGTTGTCGACGCCGCCGGAGCCGCCGACGACGATGCCGCTGTGGCCGGCGCCGGTCACCGTGTTGGCGGTGATGATCGAGCGGCTGTTGCGATCGTAGACCTGGATCCCGAAGCCCTCGACGTGGTCGTGGATGACGTTGTTGGCGACGAGGTGGTCGTTGCCCTGGAGGTAGATGCCGTGGCTCTGGTGGATGACGCCCTGGCCGTTGTGGTGGATCCAGTTGCCGAGGATCTGCGCGTGGTGGCTGTCCTCGTCGGAGTAGATCCCCTGGTCCTGCGCGTTGCGCGACCTCGTTACCGGAGATCTCCAGGTGGTGCCCGTAGAGGTCGACGTTGCCGCCCGAGTCGTACGGGGAGTCCTGGAGGACGAAGCCACGCATGCGGAAGTACGCCCCGGACGAGGAGACCTCCAGCGGGCGCTGGCCGCCGCCGTTGACGATCGGGCGCTCGCCGGGATAGTTCTCGACCGTGATCGGCGCCGCGGCGGTTCCCGGCCCGCGCCATGTCGAGGCTCTCGGCGTAGGTGCCGGCGCGGACGAGCGCGCGCTGCCCGGGTAGGAGCGTGTTGAACGCCTTCTGCACGGTCCGCCAGGGCGCCGCCAGAGTTCCGGGGTTCGAGTCCGAACCCGTCGTCGCCACGTAAAAGGTCGTGTCCGGTCGACGGCCCGAGCTGCGGGGGCAACCCACTGCCGCCGCCCCCAGGCGGCGCAGGCGGCGGTGGCGGAGGCGGCGGCAGGCGGTGGCGGGGGCTGCGTTCCCGGCGCGGTGGTGGCGCGGAGGGCGACCAGCTGCCCGATCGCGCTGCCGTGGGTCGTGCTCGACCTGGCGGATCTGGTGCCTGTCGCACCGGAGATGACGGGAAGGTCGGCCACCGTCGAGGTGACGCCCTTTCGCCGCGCTCCCACGACATGGAGCCGCTTCGTCATCCCTCCTGGAGACGCGAGGCGCGCTCGACCAGTGGCGGAGAAGAAACCGATGACCATCGTGTCGCGGGCACCCGGACGCACGGACGGTGCCGAGACGAGCCGAGTGTTTCGCCGCAGGCGTCCGCTGTTGCCGGCGAGCGGGCGCTTCCCGTCGAGGCCGCTGTAGGCGAGCAACCCTCCCGCCGAGGCCCGCGGCGCCGTGAAGCGCCAGCGATAGGCGGACGGCTCCCCGCCGGTTGCAACCTTGTAGTACACGACGTGGGTCAGCACGGTGCCGCGTCGACCGCTCGTGTCCGAGCGCACGGCACGCCAGCCCGCCGGCGGCTTGATCGCCCGAGCGGAGGCGAGCCGGACGCCGATGCCCGCCACGAGAATGTCGTCGCGAGCGACGCCTTTTGGCCGGCGGATCGTCAACGAGCGACCGCCGAGGGTCCGCGCGGCGGAGACGCCTCTCAGCTTGGCGGCGATCGAGGGTGCCGTCGCCTGGCCGCGGCCCGGACGGCGCGGAGCTGCCGCCGTTCGGAACCGAGGCGCCTGTGACGAGCGCGAGGAACGAGACGACTGCGAGTCGTCGGGTTCGGCTACCGGTCACGGCGCTCAGTGATATTCGAAGGCGCCCATGTCGTAGCCGGCGCCCTGTGGGCGGATCGTTCCTTCAAAGTCGACGGTGACCGAGGGTAGCGTCTGCCCGGCGTTGATCGCCGGGGAGATGCTCTGGAGGTGGAAGTCGGTGGGCGGGTTGACCAGTAGCGGGTTCGTGCTCACGAGGTTGGCCACGAGGGTCATGCCCGGTCGGCGTCGAGCCCTGATCGTGCATGGCGTTGCCGCTCGTGAGGTTGTTGCCGACCGTGATCGTCCCGCTGAAGCCCGCAGCCTCGATCGTCTTCCCGCCCTGCGGGTTGTAGAAGACGTTGTTCTTGATCGACGAGTTGCGAGATCGAGGCGTCGAGGACGATGCAGGTGTAGCTGCTTGTTCTCGTTGCAGAAGGCGAAGGTGTTGTTCAGGACGTGGATGTTGCTCAGGCTGCCCGGGTACCACTGGACGCCCCAGCCATGGTGGGTGTCGTGGAAGATGTTGTTGCGGACGGTGACGTTGCCGGCTCCGCCGCCGCCGCCGGAGCTTCCGTTCATGTACATCCCGTGGTCGAGCGAGACGGTCGTGTTGCCGCAGCCGTTCTCTCCGACGAAGAAGCGGCCGATCGTGTGGACGCAGGTTGTTCTCGATCGTGATGCTGCCGCTGCCGGCGCCACTCTGGACGTAGATGGCGACCTGGCCGTTCGTGTTGCCCGGGTTCGGCGCAGACGCGCCCGATGTCGTGGATGTGGTTGCCGACGATCTGGGAGTGGTACCCGCCGTCGTAGAGGTCGATCCCGCTCGCGCTGCCTCGCGGGCTCCCGACGTTGCCGACATCGGAGACCTCGAAGCCCTCGACGCGCACGTAGTCGGCTCCTGAGAGGGAGATTCCCTCGGCCGCGTCGTTGTTGTTCCCCCACATGTGCGCGCCCCAGCGGTTGCGCGACACGAAGGTGACCCACTGGCTGGGAGTCCCGTCGCCGGTGATCCTCATGCACGACGCCGGAGTTCGTGTAGGTGCCGTCCTCGAAGACCACCACGTCTCCCGGAGAGACGGGAATCCCGCCCGGGCCGAAGCTGCCCGAGCCGAACGTGGCGGGCGTGATCGAGATCACGTCCCCGGTGCAGTAGCCCGGCGGCGGCGTGCTGTCAGCAGCGTCGGGCAGCCCGGCGGCGGCGGAGGCGGAGGTGGCGGCGGCGGCGGAGGTGGCGGAGGAGGAGGCGGGCCGGGCGGGGGCGGCGGAGGTGGCGGAGGCGGAGGAGGCGGTGGAGGAGGCGGCGGAGGAGGCGCGCCCGAGTACTCGTAGGCGCCGCGGTCGAAGGCCGGGCCCTGCGGGCGAGGCATGGCCTCGTGGTCCATCGTCACGCCCATGCGCTGGCCAGATTGGCGCCACTGTTGATGGCCGCGGACGAGGTCTGGAGCCTGAGCCCGCCGGTCAGCGGAGCGGCCGGGTCGACGAGCAGGGGATTGGTCGTCCAGAGGTTGTTGGTCTCGGTCACGCCCGGCGGCAGCGGGCTGACCGCGCTCGAGCAGTTCGCGCCGCTCACGAGGATGTTCCCCGGCGAGATGTTGTGCGTGACGGACACGTTCGACAGCGTCTCGAGATCCCACGCCCAGAGGTAGGTCGGGCCGGCAGCGTTGTGCTGCACGTTGTTCTTGATCTGGAGGTCGACCATGTCGGCGTCGGTGAAGATGCGACGCGTGGCGGCAGTACGGGTTGCCGAAGGCGAACGTGTTGTTGAGGATCCTCAGGTTCGTGTTCGTGCCCTGGTAGACGTAGACCGAGTAGCCGTTCTCCATCCGGTAGAAGAGGTTGTTGCGGACGTTGACGTTGTTGTAGGTCGAGCCCTGGAGATAGACGGCCGTGTCGCTGTTCATGTACTTGTTGAAGCCGGTCGGGTAGGTGCAGCCGTTCTCGCCCGGGTCGTAGCGGCCGATCCCGTAGAAGAGGTTGTTCTCGACGAGCACGCCGGCCCGGTGGATGAAGACGCCGGTCTGCGCACGGATCGTCGTGTTGCAGAAGTTGGAGATGTTGTGGATCGAGTTGCCGACGACCTGCGAGTTGTCGCCGCGCGCCTTCGAAGAAGATGCCGGATGCCGACGGAACGGCCTGCGTCCCGTCGACCGAGCTGCCGAGCCCGAAGATGTCGAAGCCCTCGATGCGCACGTTGGCCGTCCCGGCGCCGAAGGCGAAGCCGTACTTGTCGGCGTTGCTCTGGCCGTCGATCTTGGCGCCCAGTCGGTTCCGCGAGACGAAGGTCACGAACTGACCTGACGTGCCGCCGGTGTTGACCTGGACGATCGTGCCGTCGCCCGGAGTCGCGTCTCTGTAGACGCCGTCCTCGAACACGACGACGTCACCCGGCGAGACGGGAATGCCTCCGGAGCCGAAGACTCCGGTGAACGTTGCCGGCGTGACCGAGATCACGGCCCCGGTGCAGTAGCCCGGCGGCGCGGCTGTCAGCAGCGTCGGGCAGCCCGGCGGCGGGGGAGGCGGAGGTGGCGGTGGCGGTGGCGGCGGAGGAGGTGGCGGAGGAGGAGGTGGCGGCGGAGGCGGCGGGCCGGGCGGAGGCGGAGGTGGCGGCGGCGGCGGCGGTGGTGGTGGCGGCGGTGGCGGTGGCGGCGCACCCGAGTACTCGAACGCGCCGGAGTCCGCGCCGGCGCCCTGCGGCCTGGTCGTTCCGTCGAAGTCGGCTGAACGGCGCGAATGTGATCAGCGCGTAGTCGATCGCGGGGCTGCCTGACTGGACGCGCAGGTTGCGCGTCGAGTAGTTCACGAACATGGGATCGGTTGTCCGGTTGCCGCCCGAGTAGTCGAGACCGGAGCAGCCCGGCTGAAGCGAGCCCGAGCCGTTCCCGAAGACGACGTTGTGGTCGGCGCGCGAAGCCGTCGGGCAGGTCGAATCGTGCGAAACGCCCCACTGCGAGTTGAAGGCGAAGACGTTGTTGATCACACGGATGTTGTCCACGCCGCCCGAGCCGCCGATGACGATGCCGCTGTGGCCGGCGCCGGTCACCGTGTTCGCGACCAGGATCGACCGGCTGTTGCGGTCGTAGACCTGGATCCCGAAGCCCTCGACGTGGTCGTGGATGGCGTTGTTGGCGACGAGGTGGTCATTGCCCTGCAGGTAGATCCCGTGGCTCTGGTGGATGACTCCCTCACCGTTGTCGTGGATCCAGTTCCCGAGGATCTGCGCGTGGTGGCTCTCTTCGGCCGAGTAGATGCCCTGGTCCTGACCGTTTCGGACCTCGTTGGCGGAGATCTCGAGATGGTGGCCGTAGAGGTCGACGTTGCCGCCTGAGTTGAACGGCGAGTTCTCGAAGACGAAGCCCTTCATGCGGAAGTAGGCGCCTGTCGAGCCGACCTGGAGTGGGCGGTCGCCGCCGCCGTTGACGATCGGGCGCTCGGCGGGGAAGTTCTCGACGGTGATCGGCGCTGCGGCGGTTCCCGGCGCGCGTCATGCTCAGGCTCTCGGGATAGGTGCCGCCGCGGACGAGCGCGCGCTGGCCGGGAGTGAGCACGTTCAGTGCCCGCTGCACCGTTGCCCAGGGCTGCGCCTGCGTTCCGGGGTTCGAGTCGGAGCCGTTGGTGGCGACGTAGAAGGTCTGGCCGGTCGAGGGCGGTAGCGGAGCGGGGAGCTCGCTGCCGTGCCCGGGGGGCGGCGGAGGCGGCGGTGGCGGAGGCGGAGGAGGTGGCCCAGGAGGCGGAGGCAGGAGGCGGAGGCGGAGGCGGGGGCGGCGGCGGAGGGGGCGGAGGAGGCGGAGGAGGAGGCGGCGGCGGCGGTGGTGGGGGCGGTGGCGGTGGCGGTGGCGTCAAGCAATTGAAAGTGGTCATCGAGAGCGAAGCTTTCGCGGAGCGGTTACCGGCGTCGTCGAACGCATCGACCGAGAGGCGGTAGGCCCTCGCGCAGGTGAGCCCGCCATACGTGTGAGCGAGCGACTCGACGTTCTCGACCATCGCTCCGTCGAGGTAGACGCCATAGCCCGCGACGTGTCGGTTGTCGTTGACGCCCTCCAGCCGAGGGTGATACCGGTCTCCGATGGGTTGCCAGGTCGGTGAGCCTGCTCGGGACGGTTGGCGGCCTGGTGTCCTGCCGGGACGGCCCGAGCATCGCGGCGTACGAGTCCGTAGCTTTGGCCTGGAGGGTGCCTGTGGGTGCAATTCCGAGGTCCAGCGTGGGGCTATCCGCAGCGGCGCCGATCGCGTCTCGCCAGAGTCGCGTGTCGAGCCGCCCGCGCAGCGGCGCGATGGCCAGGATGCGTCCGCCGGACCGTCATCAACGAGCGCACCGCGCCGGGGCCGGTAACGCGCACGACGACTAGATCCTTGGGGCCCTTCTTCTTGGCGAGTCGGAGAGCCGACTTCCGTGTCGGCGCCTTGAGCGCGCACGGCTTCTTGGCGGAGCCCTCTGCAGGACGGAAGCAGTAGCAGCCCGGCACGAGCAACTCGGGAGCGCAACTGCGCCGCGCGGCCACGCGACAGACCCGCGGTGTTGAGAACGACGGCGTTGAAGCCCCGCTGTCGGAGGCGAACGAGCCTCTGCCGGTCGAAACCCTTGGTGCCCGCGCCGAGCTCGATCGCCCACAGCTCAGGCGGCAACGCGCGGGCGGCCTGGTCTCCGGCCGTCGCTGCCGGCGCGGCGAGGGCGAGCACGCCCGCGGCCAAAACGACAAGGCCGAGGACGAGTGGCGCACGACGGCGCCTGGCATGGGGGGCGGCTCCCATTGCTCTCCCCCTATCGGTTGCCCATCGCAGCCCCCGTAATCGTCACTTGGGGTGAAATTGGATCGTGTTTTTGCAGGATCTATGCGCGGCCGCATGTGGGGGATACCACGTGCATGGAAGCGCCGGGGTCAGACGGCGCCCCATTTCCTACTTCCGTATTAGACTCAACGAACGACTGGGAGCAGCAGGGTACTAACCGCGCGAATTCTCGCGCGCTTTTCCTAGTTCTGATAGATAGGCGCATAGGGATCAACAAGGAAACCACTCGCAACGGAGGGTCATCACCTCGCCGATCCCGTCATCGACTGTGCGCTTCGTCTCGAACCCGAACCGCTCCTTGACCTTCTCGAAGCTGACGCGATAGTCGCGCGGATCCTCGTCCTTGTGGACGAAGCTGATCTGCGCGGAAGGGTCGCGCGCTTTCAGCAGTTCCACGATGTCGAGCTTGCGGTAGTTCTCGTCCGTGGAGCCGACGTTGAAGACCTCGCCGCGAACCTGCTCGAGCGGCGCCGAGAGCACCATGCACGCGGCCCGGGCCGCGTCTCTGACGTGGACGTACGGCCGCCAGAACTGCTCGCCGAACACCACGAGCTCCTTGCCGAGCGCCACCTCGCGCGTGAACTCGTTCACCGTCAGGTCGAAGCGCATGCGCGGGGAGACGCCGTACACCGTCGCAAAGCGAAGGCAAGTCGTCGCGAAGTCGTCGGCGCGGGCGAGCGCGTCGAGCTCGGCAGCGACCTTGGTCTCGGCGTAGAGGGAGATCGGTCGCAGGTCGAACTCCTCGGTGGCGTAGACGTCGCTGTCGGCCATCTTCCCGTAGTTGCTGCACGTCGATGCGATGACGCAGCGCTCGACGCCCGCCGCCTGCGCGTCGTCGAGCAACCCGTGGGTGCCGTCGACGTTGACCTCCTGAGCGGCGTCCGGCTCCCGGGAGCACGCCGGATCGCCGACGATGGCGGCGAGGTGGAGGACCGCCTCGACGTCGGCCAGCGCCTCCTGCCTGGCGGCCGCGTCCCGGACGTCTCCTCGGACGAACTGGAACCGGTCGTCCCCCCAGGCCTGGAGCAGCGAGGGCACGCCTCCGTGCAGGAGCGAGTCGAACGCGCGCACCGCGTGGCCCTTGGCCAGCAGCTCGTCGACGACTACCGATCCGACATAGCCCGCCCCGCCGGTGACCAGAATCCATTTCCCATCTAGCTAGCCCGCCGCCTGCAGCTGGCCGGGGGTTGCGACGAGATCGATCGGGCCGGCGGGAAGCCTTTCCACCGGCCGGCCGTCGAGCGTGAGGTCGACGTTCTCCGCGGCCCCGAGCCTGATCCAGAGTACCGGGCCGAACAGGCTGACCGACCGGCCCTGGCTGAGAACGCCGTCGTACAGGCTTTCTCCCTCCTCCGAGTCGGCGTGGACGGTGAGCGGCGAGTCGCCTCGCGTGGCCTTGACGACCAGCCTCGCGTCTCCGGGCTGCGGCTGCCGGCCCGTGGTCGTTGCTGGAGGAGGCGTCGTCGTGGTCGCGGGCGTAGTCGCCGCCGGGGCGTGAGGGTGGCGGCGGGGGATTGGCGACCGGCTCGGCCCCGTCGCTGCTGTTCCCTCCGATGAGCGCGAGCAGGACAAGCAGGAGGACCGCGCCGAAACCAATGGCCGCAATTAGCTTTCTCACGGAAGGTACTGGGCATCTGTACCCGCTCACGCTACCGGCGACCTCTCCGGCAGTTGCGCGTGCGCTCGACGTCGGGCGCACAGCGGTCACGGTCCTTCGCGCCGGCCGGTACGGGCCGGGGCGCCCCGCCGTCGCACGAATCACGTCCCCCGCCGCCGAAGCACGTATCGATCTGCGAGCCTCCGGCGAGGACATCGTTGGCCGGCCCTCCGTAGAGCCTGTCGTCCTCCGCTCCTCCGTCCATCCGGTCCTTCCCCGGTCCACCCTCGAGGACGTCTCGACCGTGGCCTCCGCGTAGCTTTCCGCGGCCGGGTGGGTCGTTGCCGGGCCCTCCGACGATGTGGTCCTCTCCGGGCCCGCCGTCGATCGAGTCGTTACCGGTCCCGCCGAAGAGCTTGTCGTCGCCGGAGCCCGAGAGCATCGTGTCGTTGCCTTCGTCCCCGAAGAGGTGGTCCGACCCGCCGCCGCCGTCGATGAAGTCGTTTCCCGGACCGCCATGCACACCGAGCGCGTTCGAAGGGTCGTTCCCGCTTCCCGCAAAGATGCGGTCGTTCCCCAGTCCGCCGTCGATGATGTCGTTGCCGTCGCGACCGAACAGCGTGTCGTTCCCCTCGTCCCCTTGGAAGTGGTCGTTGCCGGTCCCTCCGTCGATCGTGTCGTTGCCGGGCCCGCCCTTCGTGATGTGTCCGCTGACCATGTCGTTGCCGATGCCGAGCTCGATCCGGTCGTCGCCCTCTCCGCCGTCGAGGACGTCGTTACCCTCGCCGCCGATGAGCGTGTCGTTGCCGGCCTCGCCCTGATAGATGTCGTTGCCGGGGCCGCCGTCGAAGTGGTCGTCGCCCGGCCCGCCGCTCGAGTGCTGTTCGGACGAGTGGTCGTTGCCGGTGCCGGCCTCGATGCGGTCGTTGCCTTCGCCGCCGTCGAGGATGTCGTTGCCGTCGGCGCCCAGGATCGTGTCGTTGCCCGCGTCACCCGCGAGATGGTCGCCGCCCGCTCCACCGTCGATCGTGTCGTCGCCCGGGCCCGCCATGGATGAACTGCCCGTTCGACGGGTCGTTCCCGGCGCCGCCCTCGATGCGGTCGTTCCCGTCGCCGCCGTCGAAGTTGTCGTTGCCGTCACTCCCGCGCAGGATGTCTGCGCCGTCCTCGCCCCAGATCGTGTCCTGTGCCGCCCCGCCGTCGATCGTGTCGTTCCCGGTGCCTCCGCAGATGACGTCGTTCCCGCCGCCGCCGTTGAGGATGTCGTCACCGCCGAGACCTGCGATGACGTCGTTCCCGCCGCCACCGGTGAAGACGTCGTTACCCGCCGCTCCAGTCCAGGTCGGACTGGAGCAGGGGCCGTCGAGTGCCCGTGAAGCAGCCGGCGCGACCAGCAGCACGACGAGGCCCGCCAGGACGGGCAACACGACCAAGCCACCGCGCGCACGCATAGCTTTCCGCAGTTTCGACCAGATTTTCATAACCCCGACCCTAGGTTCTAACTGGCCGGGCTCCGCGCGCGCAAGGGGTCCTCTTCTACTTACGCGCGTGTCACATACCCGGCAAGCCGAGACTGCCGAGGTCGCCGATCCCGGCGGCGCCGCCGAGCTTCGACTCTGCGAGCGCCTGAGCCGAGCGAAGAGCCTCGTTCACGGCGGCGAGAATCATGTCCGCGAGCAGCTCCGGGTCCTCGGGATCGATCGCCTCGGGTGAGATCTTGATCGCCACGATCTCTCCTGCCCCGCTGGCCGTGACGGTCACCGCACCCCCGCCGGCCGACGCCTCGACCCGCTCGTTCGCGAGCTCCTGCTGGGCCTCTGCCATCTGCGACTGCATCTGCTGCACCTGCTCGAGCATCTTGTTCATGTCGAAGCTCACTGTCTGTCCTCCACTTCGTGGGCGTCGAAGGTCTCTTTCATCAACTCGAAGATCTCTTCCTCGCCGGCCGGGCCCTCGTCCGCCGCCGGAGTGTCGCCGCCGTTCTCGCCGACCGCGAACTCGAGCGCCAGCTTCCGCCCGGTGACCTCGTAGAGGGCCTCGACGAGGAGCGCTGAGTTCTTCTGGTCTTCGGCGAGCTGTCGGTGGAACGAGGCAGCCGCCGGGAACTCGAGGGTCAGCGTGTCGCCTGCGAGCTGCGACGGATGTGCCTCGCGCAGCATCGACGCGGTCGGGATCGAGCGCTGCTCCACTGCCGGGAGGATCGTTCGCTGCCACGCGTCCTGGAGCTGCCCGAGCTCGAGCGACGGAGGCTCGACGGGCGGCGTCGGAGCCGACCGTGTCTCCTCGGGCCGTGTCTCGGTGCCTGGCACCTCGACATGGCCAGAAGGGGCACGGCTCTCCAGCTGCTCGAGCCGGTACGCGATCGATTCGCGCTCGAGATCCGCCGCCGGCCTGGTCACCTTCACGAGTGCCAGCTCCAGGGGCAGCCGTGGATCGCCGCCCTGCCGCATGTCGTCGACTGCGACGGCGAGCAGATCGAGGAGCCGAAGCACGGTGGGCTCGGGAAGCTGGTTCGCCTGTGCTCGCAGGCGCTCGCGCGTCTCCTCGGTCACCGGCAGGGAATCGGGAACCTCGCCCATGTGATGGACGAGCAGCAGATGCCGCAGGTGCTCGAGCAGCTCGGTCACGAGCCGCCCGAGGTCCTGGCCTTGCTCGGCGAGCTCCTCGACGAACGTGAGGGCACCGGCCGTGTCGCGGTCGACGACGAAGTCGCAGAGCCGGAAGAGCGCTTCCTCCTCGACCGCTCCGAGCAGTTGCATGACGGCCTGCACCGTGATCTTGCCCTCGGTCGCCGCGGTCAGCTGGTCGAGCGTCGAGACGGCGTCGCGGAAGCTGCCGCGTGCCGAGCGGGCGACGAGGGAGAGCGCCGCCTCGGGCGCCTCGATGCCTTCGCCGTCCGCGATCCATTTCAGCACCCGGACGAGCTCCGGAAGCCGTGGGCGCGAAAGCACGAAGGTCTGGCAGCGCGAGCGGACGGTCGGGAGCATCTTCGACAGGTCCGTCGTGCAGAAGACGAAGACGAGGTGGGGCGGAGGCTCCTCGATCAGCTTGAGGAGCGCGTTGAAGGCAGCGTCCGTGAGCTGGTGCGCCTCGTCGAGGATGTAGACCTTGTAGCGCCCCTCGACCGGCTGCAGGACGACACGTTCGCGAATCTCACGGATGTCGTCGATCCCACGCTGGGAGGCCGCGTCCATCTCGATGACGTCGAGCGACGTCCCGGCCGAGATCGCCATGCAGGCGTGGCAGGTCCCGTCCGGGTCTGGCGTCGGCCCGTGCGCGCAGTTCAGCGCCTTGGCGAGAATCCGCGCCAGCGAGGTCTTGCCGGTCCCGCGGGGCCCGGCGAAGAGATAGGCCTGCCGAACCTGCCCGGCCGAGATCGCGTTGCGCAAGGTCCGAACGACGGGCTCCTGACCGACAACTTCGTCAAACCCCTGAGGGCGGTACTTCCGATAAAGCGCAGCCACCGAGTTGATTCAACCATCAAGCGAGGGTCATGGGCGCTGGCCTCTCACGATCACGGGCTCAAACAACACCGTCGAGGCCGCAGCCAGATGATGTCCCGCGGGAACGTTCAGCGCGGCGCTGCGTCCTGTAGCTCGGCCAGCCGGTCGCGCACCTGCGCGCTCATCGCGAGGTTCTTCTTTTGCTGGTAGCGCTCGAGCGCCTGGGCGAGCGCGGCGGCGGCTTCCTCGCTTCGGCCGGCTGCGTGCAGCACCTCGGCGAGGTCGCAAAGCGCGTCGCCCTGCCCGTTCAGTGCGTCGGTGCGCTCGCTGCTCGCGACGGCCTCGCGGGCGAGCTGTTCGGCCTGGGTGTGGTGGCCGCGGCGGGCGTGGACGAGCGCCTGCACCTGCCGCCAGATCGCCTGCGCCATAGCGTCCTGTTCGGAGCCGAGTTCGCGGCCGAGCCGGGCGAGCGGCTCGGCCTCGTCGTGGCGTCCGAGCGCGCAGAGCGAGCGGCCGAGCAGCGGCGCATAGGTGGAGAGGAAGGAGCGCTGGCCGCGGGCCTCGAGCAGGTCGCAGTAGCGGCGGAGGTGCACGGCCGCATCCTCGTGGCGGCCGGCGGTCGTCGCGATCTCGCCGAGAGCGAAGTCGACCCGGTCGTCGCCGGTCAGCTCGCGCCAGCGCTCGCCGGCCTCGCGCGCGATCCGGGTTGCCTCGTCGAAGCGGGTGAGCATGGTCAGCAGCCAGGCGCGCCCCAGCAGGAGCCGCGGGTGTGGGTTCTCGGGAAGGAGCGCGTCGAGGGTGCGCAACGCCTCGTCCGCCGGCCGCGGCCCGTGGGCGAGCGCGCCCTCGAGGCCGAAGAGACTCGAGTTGCCCTGTCCGGCGAGGCGGGCGTGGCGGAGCGCCTGCTCCGATGCGTGCGCCCAGTCCTCGAAGTAGCCGCGGTGGTTCGCGACCCCGTAGCCGAGCGCTAGCCAGACGTACACCAGGCCGGCGTGGTTCTCGGCCTGTTCGAGCTGCGGCAGCGCCTTGCGCGCGAGCTGCTCGAGCTCGTCGACGACAGGGTCGGTCGAGAAGAACATGCGGTGGTAGGCGGCGCCGACGCGGGCGAGCAGCTCGCCTGTCTCGTCGCCGGTCGCCCGCGCCCGCTCGGCGGCGGCGTCGGCGATCGCTGCGGCCTTCGCGCCGTCCCGACGGGAGAGCGCCATGGCGATGGCGAGGTCGAGCTCGAGCACGACGTCCAGTCGTGCCGGCCGGGTCAGCTGGAGCGCCCGCTCGAGCAGCCCTTCGGCGGCCCGGTTGTCGCCCCGCCAGAGCGCGCGGCGGCCGGCGGCCGCGAGCCGCTCGCCGGCGCGCTCCGCCAGGGACGGGTCGGCCTGTCCCAGCTCCTGCTTGTAGCGGGCCGCCTGCTCGAGGTGGTAGCCGAGGATCTCGTCCAGCTCGACCAGCTCCTCTCCGCGCTGCTCAAGCCAGGCGGCGAAGCGCTCGTGCAGCTCCGCCCGCGTGGCTTTCGGGAGCGCATCGTAGGCGGCGTCGCGGATCAGCAGGTGGCGGAAGCGGAAGCCGTCCTCGCGCGCGAACTGCGCGCTGTCGGGCCGGATCAGCTCCCGGCGGACGAGCGCGGCCAGGCGCGGCGTCACCTGCGTCTCTTCGGGTGCGAGCGCCTGCACGGCGCCGCGGTGGAAGACCTCGCCCTCGACCGCGCCCCGCTCGAGCACCCGCCGCTCACCCGCGTCGAGCTGGTCGAGGCGGGCGGCGAGCAGCGACCGCAGGCTCGGCGGCACCACGACCCCGGCTCCCGTCTCGGCGGCCATCGCCAGCATCTCGGCGATGAAGAGCGGGTTGCCGCCGGCCGCATGGGCGATCCTCGCCCGCAGCTCCTCCGCCACCGCCGTGCCGATCAAGCTGGCCGCGTCCTCGCTGCTGAGCGGCTCCAGCCGTACCGTCACTGGCCAGGAGGGGCGGCGTCTCGAGCAGCTCCGGGCGGGCGATGCAGACGAGCAGCAGCGGAGCGCCGCCGGAGAGCAGCACGACATGCTCGACCAGGTCGAGGAACGCCTCCTCGCCCCACTGAATGTCGTCGAAGACAAGGACGAGCGGGGTCTGCTCCTCGAGCAGCTTGCGGAACGCCCAGGCGATCTCCTCCGCCGACGTCCCCGCCTCCGACTCCCCCAAGAGCGAGCGGATCGCCGCCGCGGCGGCTGGATCAGAGGGTGTCGCGTCGAGTTGCTTCAGCACCTCCACGACCGGCCAGTAGGTGATCCCGGCCCCGTAGGGCAGGCAGCGGCCGCGGACGACTGGCGCCTCGATCACAGACAGCGCCTCGGCCGCCAGCCGCGACTTGCCCAGACCCGCGTCGGCGACGATCGTGACCAGCTCGCAGCGTCGCTCCGCCAGCGCCCGTCCCCAGGCTTCGGCGAGCAGCGCCAGCTCGCGCTCGCGGCCGACGAAGACCGTCTCGTGCCGGCGCTCCGACGCCGGGCGGGCAGCGAGCAGCCGGTAGGCGTTCAGCGGCTCGCTCTTCCCTTTGAGCGCCAGTGGCTCGAGCGGCTCCACCTCGACCGCCTCGGCGACCAGCGCCAGCGTCGCCTCTGCGATCAGCACCTCCCCCGGCAAAGCGGCCTGCTGCAAACGGGCGGCCACGTTCAGCGCGTCACCGGTCGCCAGCCGCTCCTCCGTCCCCGTCACCACCTCACCAGTGCTCACCCCGATCCGCCCCTCGATCCCCAGCCCGGGAAACGCCTCCCGCATCTCCATCGCCGCCCGGCAGGCGCGTAGCGCATCGTCCTCGTGCACCGCCGGCACCCCGAACACCGCCATCACCGCATCGCCGATGAACTTCTCCACCGAACCGCCGTGCTCCTCGACGATCCCCCTCATTCGCTCGAAATACCGGGCGAGCAGCGCCCTCAACGCCTCCGGATCCGTCGACTCCCCCAACGCCGTCGAACCAACCACATCGCAGAACAGCACCGTCACCACCTTCCGGCGCTCGCCCGACCGAGGGCCGAGCGGGGCAGCACACGCCTCGCAGAACCTGGCGGCGTCGCTGTTCTGATGGCCGCAGCTCGCACAGACCGGCACCGCAGCAGACTAGAACGCAGCCGAAGCCAGAACAACCGCGGCTACTGCTCGCCGAAACGCGGCGGAGTCGACATCCTCCGGTATGGGCGCGGCTGGGATCGAACCAGCGACCTCCCGCGTGTGAGGCGGGCGCTCTCCCGCTGAGCTACGCGCCCCGGGAAGGCAAGAGTAGCGCTACTCTTGACGAGCCCGGTCGCGCTAAGTGGGGAGCTAGCGGTTCCCTGAACCCGCAATCCGCTTTAGCGGGGCCGAATCCCTCCTCGAGGGGGTAACCGTCCGAGATAAAGGGCTTGCGACGTAAGTGTTGACAGCCAGGCTCCGCGCACTGGGAGTCTGCGAACCGCGTCAGATCCGGGAGGAAGCAGCGCTAAGCAGTGCCTCCCAGGTGCCGCGGGTCGGCCTGGCTCGAGCAAGCGTCGCCAGCACCGGCTCAGGCGGTCCCTCGACAGAAGGTGCGCGACCGGGCATTTCTCTCCGATAGGTTCCGCTCCGTGGTATTGGGGCTCGCCTCGAGCAACAAGATCTGGCTCGCGCTGTTCGCGGGCGTGTTCATCGTCTTCGCGCTGCTGTCGTCCTTCGTCTTCCCGCGCTGGCGGCCGGACTTCCCCGGGGAGCAAGGCCGCAAGTGGTTCATCATCGCGACGCTCGCGCTCTTCGTGGCGATGCTTTTCGCCGTCAACGTCTTCGCCAAGGAGGACGAGGAGGAAGCGCACGGCGAGACGCCCGGGGAGGTCACGACTACGGAGCCCACTGAGTCGACCCCCACGGAGTCGGCCCCCACGGAGACGACACCCGGACCTGTCCAGGGCGATGCTGCGGCTGGGAAGGCGCTCTTCACCGCCCAGGGCTGCGGGGGCTGTCATGCGTTCGCGGCCGCGGGCACGAACGCGACTGTGGGCCCGAAGCTCGACGAGGCGTTGCAGGGCAAGGACGCGGCTTTTATCCACGAGTCGATCGTCGAACCGAACGCAGAGGTTGCGCAGGGGTATCCGCAGGGGGTCATGCCGGGCGACTACGGCCAGAACCTCTCGGCGAAGCAGATCGCGGATCTGGTCGCTTTTCTCTCGCAGAGCTAGCGAAGCGGAGAGGGCGGGATTCGAACCCGCGACCCACGTTTCCGCAGGTACGCGATTTCCAGTCGCGCTCCTTAGGCCAACTCGGACACCTCTCCGAGGTCGGCCACATTAGCAGCGACTTTCGGCGCTGCCAGTGCGGCCAAGGCGGAGGGGGAGGGATTTGAACCCTCGACGAGCCTAACGACCCGTAACGGTTTTCGAGACGAGCGACAATGAGTCCGAACGGCCGTAGCGGAGCGGTTTCCGCCTCCTTGCGCCAGGAACCGCGCCAGTCGACCGCTCGGTCAGCTACTCCGTGCGCAAACCGTGCCGATCCGTGGGGATTTCGCACGCCAGCTCGCTGTCCCGCAGAAAAGGCAACCCACCTTCGGTCACCCAATAGGCGAGACCGCCATGGGTCGGCGGGTACGCTGAGCCCGTGCCGCTCCGCCGTGTCCGGCTGTCCGCGCCCGACGCCCCCGAGATCCACGCGGCGCTCGACGAGCTACGGCGAGAGCTCGACATCTCCACCGACTTTCCGCGAGAGGTGCTCGCCGACGCCGACGAGTCGACCCGCTCGCGGCGGCCCCCGGACGCGGATGAGACGGCCATTCCGTTCGTCACGCTCGATCCTCGCAGATCAATGGACCTCGACCAGGCGCTCCACATCGAGCGCCGGGGAAAGGGATACAGAGTGCGGTACGCGATCGCGGACGTCGCCGCGTTCGTCACTCCCGGCGGGGCAATGGACCAGGAGGCGCAGCGGCGAGGGCAGACCCTGTACGCGCCCGATGGCAACGCCCTGCTCTACCCACCGCACCTCTCCGAGGGGGTAGGGAGCCTCCTTCCACACGAGACCCATCCGGCCCTCGTGTGGACGATGGAGGTGGACGAGACCGGCGAGGGCGTCCAGGTCCACGTGCGGCGCGCGCTCGTCCGTAGCCGCGCGAAACTCGACTACCCGAGCGTGCAGCGCTCGCTCGACGACGGCAGCGCAGACGAGCTCGTCCAGCTGCTTCGCGAGGTCGGCACGCTCCGGCAGGAGCGTGAGGCGAGGCGCGGTGGGGTCAGCATCCCGATTCCCGAGCAGGTGGTCGAGAAGGGCGCCGACGGCTACCGGCTCGAGTATCGCGCCCCGCTCCCCGTGGAAGGCTGGAACGCGCAGATCTCGCTGATGACGGGGATGGCCGCGGCCGAGCTCATGCTCGGCGCCGGGGTCGGCGTGTTGCGGACGCTGCCGGCGCCTGGCGAGAGGGCGCTGGCACGGCTCCGGCGGACCGCGAAGGCACTCGGGGTCACGTGGGGCGATGGCGTCCCCTATGCCGACTTCATCCGCACGCTCGACGCGAACATCTCGGCGCAGGCGGCCCTCCTCTCCGAGTCGACCGCCCTCCTGCGCGGCGCCGGGTACCTGGCGTTCGACGGCGAGGCGCCCGGCAGGGCGGGGCACGCCGGCGTCGCCTCCATGTACGCGCACACGACGGCCCCGCTCCGCCGGCTCGTCGACCGCTACGTCGGCGAGGTGTGCCTTGCGGTGTCCGCCGGCGCCGACGTGCCGGACTGGGTCCGCTCCGCGCTGCCCGCGCTCCCGGCCACGATGGAGGAGTCGAGCCGACGGGCGCAGCAGTACGAGGGCGGAATCGTGTCGATCGTCGAGGCGGCCGTCCTCGAGCACAGCGTCGGCCAGACGTTCGAGGCGGTGGTCGTGGACGTCGACGAGCACGACAACGCGGGGAGCGTTCAGCTCCGCGAGCCGGCGGTCACCGCCCGCTGCGAGGGAAAGGATCTCCCCCTCGGCGAGCCCGTCGAGGTGCGGCTCGAGGTGGCCGACATCTCGACGCGCTTGGTGCGCTTCGAGCTCGATGATCGCGGCCGGTAGCAGGCGCACCGTCATCGGGTGGCGGCAGGCCTGCGAAGTGCAGTCGTAGGGCCCCGCAATCGGGGCCTCTACGACAAGCGATTGAGTGCGGCGAACGGTGGCCTAGAGGTTGACCTTGCAAAACGTGCTGGGGAGGTAGTCGCCGCGGTTGGTGTACGACTGCGTCCGCGTCCACGGAGACGACGGGAGCGGTTCGGAGCAGGCCTCGCACGTCCTCACGGCTCACACGGTACGCCTCACTCACCAAACTTCGGGAGAACCCACACGTACCAGACCAGCACCATCGCCACGACAACCCCGACGACGTAGCAGAAGCAAGAGACGATTTTGTCGGCGGGTTGGACGCACGCTAGACGTATACCTGTCTTACCGCCAAATCCTCATAGGCGCAGGGCTAATCCGTTTCCCGTTCCGTTTCGGAGCCCGCTGTTCTCGCGGCAGTCGTAAGGACGGCCGCGAGACTCGTTAAAGGGAGCCCACGCAGGACATTCGGCCCGGCCCGTGAGGAACGCTAGGGACGCAGAGGCCGCTGCACAGACGCTCTAGCGTTCGTCCCTGGGGCCGAGTCATGGGGCGCTGGGAAGGGGCCGCGCGGCCTTCGACCCAGCGCCTCGCCGGCGCCGGTCCCGAGTACTTCCGCCGGCGAAATCTCGCCCGCCTCTCGCCCGCCAGTAAGCACGTCCTATCGCGGACTTCGGCGGACGACTACGGACGCTCCCCGCGCCACCCAGGCCGCCCCGCAAACCCCTACGGTTATGCGAGAAACGGCCTGTCGAGCGGAGGGGGAGGGATTTGAACCCTCGACGAGCCTAACGACCCGTAACGGTTTTCGAGACCGCCGCATTCGACCGCTCTGCCACCCCTCCGAGGCGGAGAAGGAGGGATTCGAACCCTCGAAGGAGGAAATATCCCCCTTAACGCCTTAGCAGGGCGCCGCCTTCAGCCACTCGGCCACTTCTCCGTAGCTGCTCAGGATAGCCGACCCCCTCGGAACCTTTCCCAGAAATGCGAACGCCCGCCTCGAAAAACGGTGGAGCCGCAGTTCGTTGGGCGAGCGTCGCGATTGCCGGGGTATGAGGGGGGAGCCGGCACTCACATCTTCCTTTTCCTGTGGCTGCAGGCATGCCCCTGAAGGGTGATTTGCAGCGAAGATCGCCGCATGCGGATCACGAACGAGGACAAGGTCGTATTTCCCGGAGCGCGGGCTGACGAAGGGCGACCTCGTCCGCTACTACCTCGACGTCGCGAACCATGCGCTGCCGCACCTGCGGCGCCGGCTCTTCCACATGGTGCGCTACCCGCACGGGGTCGACGGCGAGTTCTTCCACCAGAAGCGAGTTCCGGCGAAGCACCCGCCGTACGTCGACGAGTTCTTCGTCCAGTTCCCGAGCGGGCACTCGACGGTCTTCGCCGTCATCGACAACAAATCGGCGCTCGAATGGGTCGCCAACCTCGGCTGCATCGAGCTGCACACCTGGCACTCGCGCGTCCCGGAGATCGAGAAGCCGGACTACCTGCTGATCGACCTCGACCCGAGCGCCGACGGGCAGTGGCCGTACGTGCGCCAGATCGCAGTCGTGGTTCGCGAGGTCATGGATGAGCTCGGGCTCGCGTCGTACCCCAAGACCTCCGGTGCGACGGGGATGCACATCATGGCGCCGATCAAGCCCGAGCTCGAGTTCCCGGAGGTGCGGCGCTTCGCGAAGGCCCTGGCCGAGGAGGTGGAGCGGCGCATCGGCGACCAGGAGGTCGCGACGACGACGTGGCGGGTCAAGGACCGGCGCGGCGTCTTCGTCGACTTCGGCCAGAACTCGCGCGACAAGACGATCGCGACCGCCTACTCGGTGCGGCCGACCCCGGACGCGCGTGTTTCGGCCCCGCTGCTGTGGGAGGAGGTTCCCGCTGTCGACCCGGCCGCGTTCACGATCGAGACGATGCGGGAGCGAATCGCGAAGGTCGGTGACCCGATGGCCGGCATGTGGCGCCACAAGGCGAGCCTGCCGTCACGCTTCGAGCGCTCTGGGCCTAGAGCGCCAGTAGCGACTCGACGGTCGGGTCCCCGCGGCGGCGCGGAGGGCGCACCTCGCGCCACGTGCACTGCTCCGGATCCTTGTCGGGGCGAAAGCGGAGGAAGCGAGTCCCGTGCCGGAAGCGGTTCTTCTCGAGCTTGTCGTAGCGAACCTCGCAGACGAGCTCGGGCCGCACCGGGTTCCAGTCGAGCTCCTTCCCCTTCGACCAGCGGCTCTGGCCGCCGGGGATGCGGGCGTCGCTGATCTTGCCGGGCGCCTGCATCTTCGGCAGCACCTCCTCCAGCTCGCGCCGCACGGCGGCCGGGAAGCCCGACGTGTGGCCGACGAAGTCGATCTCCCCGTTCTTGCCGTACAGGCCGAGGAGCAGCGTCGAGATCCGGCCTTCCGCCTTCTCGCTCCAGCGGAAGCCGACGATCACGCAGTCGGCCGTCTTGTACTTCTTGACCTTGACCACGCCGTCGCGCGAGCCCGGGAGGTAGGGGAGGCCCTTGCGCTTCGCGATCACGCCGTCGAGCCCGGCAGCCTCGAGCCGGTCGAGCCAGCGCTCCGCGTCCTTCTTGTCGGTCGTGTACGGGGAGATGGTGAAGCGCTTGGCCTTGCGCTCCAGCTCCTTGCGACGCTTCTCGAGCGGGAGCTTGTGCAGCGCCTCGCCCTTCCAGAGCAGGATGTCGAAGGCCACGAACTGGGCCGGGTATCTCCGCGGACAGTTTCCGCACGCGGCTCTCGGCAGGGTGGAGCCGCATCTGCATCGCGTCGAACTCGAGCCGGCCCTTCTGCGAGATGACGATCTCGCCGTCGAGCGCGGAGTGGGGAGGGAGCGCCTTCCCGACCTCGGCGAGCTCGGGGAAGTAGCGGAGGAGAGGCCGCCCGTTGCGGCTCCAGAGCGCCAGCTCGCCGCCGTCGTTCTCGAGCACGCCGCGAAACCCGTCCCATTTTGGCTCGTAGTGCCAGTCGCCTTCGGGCAGCTCCTCGACGAGCTCGGCCTCCATCGGAGGAAAAGGAACTTTGCGGCCCGGCACGTCTCTAAGCTTGCCGTAATGCGCAGAGTCGCCGTCACGGGTCTCGGAGCGGTCACGCCGCTCGGTAACGACGCGCCCTCGACCTGGCAGGCGGCAGTCGCGGGCCAGTCCGGCATCGACTTCATCAAGTCGTTCGACGCGAGCGGCTTCCCCGTGCGGGTTGCCGCCGAGGTCAAGGAGTTCTCGGCGGACGGGTTGGCGCCGCCGAAGGAGGCGCGGCGGCTCGACCGCAACGTCCTGCTCGCGCTCGCGGCGGGCAAGGAAGCGCTCTCCGACTCGAATCTCAACGGGTTCGACCCGGCACGTGCCGGCGTCGTCCTCGGCTCCGCGATCGGCGGCTTCCTCGGGATCATGCAGCAGCACGAGGTCATGCAGGAGCGCGGGGCCGATCGCGTGTCGCCCTATTTCCTGCCGAGCGTCCTCGTCGACTCCGCGAGCGGGCAGCTCGCCATCTCGCTCGGGCTGCGAGGCCCGAACTACGCGCCGGTCTCCGCTTGCGCGACCGGATCGCACGCAGTGGGCGAGGGCGCGGAGATCATCCGGCGGGGAGACGCGGACGTGATCCTCGCCGGCGGCACCGAGGCCTGCATGCACCCTCTGATCCTCGCCGGCTTCTGCGCCATGCGTGGGCTCGCCGCCGAGGAGGAGTACCCACCGCGCGCTTCGCGCCCCTTCGATGCCACCCGCGCCGGGTTCGTGATGGGCGAGGGCGCCTGCGTGCTCGTCCTCGAGGACCTCGAGGCGGCACAGGCCCGAGGCGCCACCCTCTACGCCGAGGTGCTCGGCTACGGAGCCTCGAACGACGCGTACCACATGGCCGCGCCCGACCCGGAATTCGTCGGGGTGGCCGAGATGATGAGAGCAGCCCTCGCGCGCGCGGGCGTGGACCCGACCGACGTCGGCTACATCAACGCGCACGGCACCTCGACGCCGCTCGGCGACCTCGCCGAGACGAAGGCGATCAAGGAAGTCTTCGGCGACCATGCCTACGAGCTGGCCGTCTCGTCCACGAAATCGATGACCGGGCACTGCTTCGGAGCTGCCGGTGCGATCGAGGCCATGATGTGCGTGCTCGCGCTGCACCACGGCGTCCTGCCGCCGACGATCAACTACGAGCATCCCGACCCGGACTGCGACCTGGACTACGTCACGAACGAGTCTCGTGAGGTCGAATGTGCAGGTGGCGCTCTCGAATGCCATGGGGCTCGGCGGCCACAACGGCTGCGTGCTCCTCGGGCGAACTGACCGCGAGCCCGCTTCGTCGTCTATAGAGACGTGAGGATCCGCCTCGGCGCTCGTGGCCGCGATTGCCTCGCTCGCGCTGGTTCCACTCGCCCTGGCTATCAACTTCGGCCCGCCCGGCCAGGTTCTCGTCGGCGCCCGCTCCGGCCGCGATCGTCGCCCTCGACGTGAACAACGACGGGCAGCTCGACCTCGTCACGGCGAATGCCTCGCCAAGCGGCCTTTCTCTTCTTCGCGGTAAGGGAGACGGATCGTTCCTCGCCCGGATCGACTTTCCCGCGGCGGGCGCCGCGCGCGGCCTGGCGATCGCAGACCTGAACACCGACGGCTTCGACGACGTCGTCGTGGCCAACGTCGCCGGTGGAACGGTTTCGCTGCTCCTCGGAAATGGCACGACGCTCGTACCGGGCGGACGCTTCCCGCGCGGGAGCCGCTCCTCAGGCCGTCGCGGCAGACGACCTCGACGGCGACGGCGATGTCGACCTCGTGACCGCGGAACACCGGATCCGGGCCGGCAGTGTCGGTCCTGCTCGGTGCAGGGCGACGGCACGTTCTCCGCCCCCGTCGGCTACCAGGCGCGCACCGGTTCCTACTCGGTCGCGATCACCGACGTGGACGCCGACGGCATGCTGGACATCGTGTCCACCGACTCGCTCGCGAACACCCTGTCGTTCCTGATCGGCACGGCGACGGCACGTTTCCAGCCGGCCCGGCAGAGCGGCCCGGTCGGGTCGCGGCCGCGGTGGGTGACCTTGGGCGCCGATGGCTTCTACGTCGCGAGCCTGGGCGGTGTGGGCGGGGTCGGCAGCGGCGTCTACGTGGTTTCGCCGGAAGGTGCAGTCGACGCATCTGACGCCGTCGGCTTCGCCGCCGGGCTGGGTCGCGGTCGACGACTTCAACCAGGACGGGACCGAAGACATCGTCGCCACCCGGTCCGGGGCGGATCGGGTCGCGGTCCGCTACGGGACACAGATGCGGCCCTGCTACCATTGCGCAGGTTGGCAAGTCGCCGAGCGGCGGTGCGATGCGCAGACTTCAACGAGGACGGCCATCCCCGATCTCGCGGTCGCGAATCGCGGGTCGAACACCGTCACTGTCTTTCTGATCGCGGGGTCGAGGCTCCGCCGGGAGCCACCTGCGTCGTTCCGAGGCTCGCCCGGCGCGACCCTCCCGACGTCGCCAAGCTCGCTCGTGCGCCGCGGAGGCTGCACGCTCGGGCACGTGACCCGCGAAGTACTCGCGCGTCCGCAAGGGACGCGTCATCGCCCAGCGTCCAAAGGCCGGACACGCCTTAGCCCGCCGGTGCGGCGTCGGCACTCGTGCTGAGCCGGGGCCCGCGCCGGTAGCGTTCGCGCTACCAGTGGCCTTCATCGTCGAACCGCAGGTCGAGGAGTACGCCGAGGCGCACACGACGCCGGACGGCGAGCTCTTCGAGCGCCTGGCCGAGGAGACGCGCGCGAAGACCACGGCGCCGCAGATGATGGTCGGCCGGATCGAGGGCCGCTTCCTGGCGACGCTGGTCGCGCTCAGCGGCGCCCGCCGGATCCTCGAGTTCGGCACGTTCACGGGCTACTCGTCGATCTCGATGGCGTCGGCGCTGCCTCCTGACGGCAAGGTGATCACCCTCGACGTCGACCCGGAGGCGACCGCGATCGCCCGTCGCTACATGGACGAGAGCGGCCATGGCGACAAGATCGAGATCCGCCTCGGCCCGGCGCTGGAGACGCTCGCAGGACATCGCGGGCCCGTTCGACCTCGTCTTCATCGACGCCGACAAGCCGAACTACGTGAACTACTACGAGGCGGCGCTGCCGCTCCTCGCCGACGACGGGCTGCTGATCGCCGACAACGTGCTCTGGTCAGGACGCGTCGTCGAGGACGACGGCGACGAGTCGACCCGGGCGATCAAGGAGTTCAACGAGCACGTCGGGGCAGACGATCGCGTCGTCTCCGTGATGCTCACGGTCCGCGACGGAATGACTCTGGTTCGCAAGCGGTGAACGTGATCGGCTCGAAAGCCCAGGAAGCCCTTGTAGAAAGGGGCCGGTCCCCCTAGAGTCCGACTGGGGTAATTTTCGGCGTAAGCCTTCTAGAGGGGAGCCCACAGGGATGTATACGCGCGTGCTAGCGCTGGCCGCGGCGATGCTGATCGTCGTGCTCGCCGGTGCGATCTCAGTCTTCGGCACAACCGCAGCGGATGGTGGATCTACACGGGTCGACGCCAAGGTGCTCGACCAGATCGCCGACCGAGGCAGCACGACGTTCTGGGTCGTCCTGGAGCAGAAGGCCGACCTCCGCCCTGCGGCATCGGTCCAGAACAGCACGTCACGCGGGGAGTTCGTCTACGGCGAGCTTCGCAAGACGGCAGATCGAAGCCAGGCGGGCCTCCGCGCGCTGCTCGCGCGTCGCGGCGCGGACTACAAGCCGTTCTGGATCCTGAACTCGATTCGCGTGACCGGCGACCAGGCGCTGCTCGACGAGCTCGCGGCTCGGTCCGAAGTCCAGAAGATCATTGCCGACCACGTTTTTCGCATTCCGGACCCGATCGTCGGAAAAGGCCGAACCCAGGGTCGACGCCGTGGAGTGGGGCATCGACCGGATCCGCGCTCCGCTCGTTTGGTCGACCTTCGGCGACCGTGGTGAGGGCATCGTCGTCGCGAACATCGACACCGGAGTCCGCTATACCCATCAGGCGGTTGTCCGCCAGTACCGCGGGAATTACGGCGCGACGTTCGACCACAACTACAACTGGTTCGACCCGTCCCTGCGTCTGCGGCAGCCCCTCGCTGGCACCGTGCGACAACAACGCGCACGGCACGCACACGATGGGCACGATGGTGGGCGAGGACGCGAGCCTGGTCAACCAGATCGGCGTCGCCCCGGCGGCGAAGTGGATCGCCGCCAAGGGCTGCGAGAGCAACAGCTGCTCGACCTCCGCCCTGCTCGCCTCGGGCCAATGGATCCTGGCTCCGACCAATCTGATTGGGCAAAGCCCTCGCCCTGACCTGCGGCCCCACATCGTGAACAACTCGTGGGGCAATTCCAACGGCGGCGACACCTTCTATCAGGCGACCGTCAACGCCTGGATCGCCTCCGGGATTTTCCCGACGTTCTCGAACGGGAACACGGGCCCCGGCTGCGGAACCGTCGGCTCGCCGGGCAGCTACCCCGCGAGTTACGGCGTCGGCGCGTTCGACATCAACAACGTGATTTACGCCAGCTCTCGAGCCGCGGTCCTGCGCCGGTGGGCGTGGGCGGCGGAATCAAGCCGAACATCTCGGCGCCGGGCTTGAACGTTCGCTCCTCGACGAACGGAAGCGATGCGACTTACGCGGGGTTCACCGGCACGTCGATGGCGGCTCCTCATGTTTCGGGCGCGATCGCGCTCATGTGGTCCCGGACGCCGGCACTCGCGCGAGACATCACGCAGACCAAGGCGATCCTCAACCAGACCGCTGTCGACACGCCTGGCCCGTGCGGCGGTACCGACGCGAACAACAACACGTGGGGCGAGGGCAAGCTCGACGCCTTCGCAGCCGTTAGCCAATCCGGCCCGCCACCGCCGCCGCCTCCGCCACCTCCGCCGCCACCACCACCTCCGCCACCGCCGCCACCACCTCCGCCACCGCCGCCGCCTCCGCCTCCGCCTCCGCCACCGCCTCCGGCCCCACCGCCGGCCCGCTGTCGCGTGCCGAACGTGATCGGCCTCAGGCTGAACACGGCGAAGGCACGGATCCGGGCACGGCGCTGTCGAGTCGGCACGGTGCGCAGGGTTCGCTCCCGGCGCGTCGGCCGCGTGCTCGGCCAGAGCCCACGGGGCGGCGCAGTACGCGCGCGTCAACTTCAGGGTCAACCTGCGAGTCGGCCGCAGGTAACGAATGAAACGGGGCGCCCGCCCACAAGGCGGGCGCCCCGTTTACGTAGTTGCGATCAGCCGCAGGTCGGCGACAGCTGCGCGAAGCCGCCGTTGTACGAGGCTGCGCAGGTGACCACTGAAGGATCGAGGGCTCGCGGTCGGCCCGGTCAGCTGGCTCGCGCCGATCTTTGCGGCTCCGCCGGCCGCGCCGCCTCCGAATGCGTAGACGCTGTTCGTTGCGCCGGAGACGCGCGACTGGTTCACGGTCACGGTCGGCGCGTTGAACTTGTACCCGGAGAAGACGCCGTAGGACTCGGGCGCGCCGGACCCTGAGGCCGTGACGTTGATCAGGGAATGGGTGCCGTTGTACACGCGAAGCGCAGACCGCAAATGCGCCGCCGCTCGCGGTCAGCACGGAGCCCGAGATCGTGCTGACGCCACCGTAGGCCAGGAGCCCGATGTTCACGCTCGAAGCGCCGCTGCCCGTGAAGGAGGAGTTGACGGCGATCAGGTTGGAACCGCCCCCGAAGTTGACGAGACCGGCCGCCTGCACTCCGCCGGTCCCGGCCGCCGTGACGTCCGTGAGGACCGGTACGCCGCCTGTGACCTCGATCGGATAGTTGAACGATCCTCCGGAGCTCGTTGCCGTCACGTGCGTGAAGCGCGGCGAAACGCCGTTCGAGTACAGGGCAACGGTGTTCGTGCCCTTGACGGTCACAAAGCGGAGCTCGCTGTTGTTCGCGGCGACCAGGGTGGCGGGTATCGCGGCCGTCGAGCTGATGGTCGTCGTGAGCTCACCCGATCCCTCCACGTCGACGTACGGCTTCAGGGCGAGCGGCTGGGAGCCCAGGTCGTAGATGGCGGGCTCGATCTTGACGAGGTAGGGGCGGGTCGGGCCGTTGTCTGTGATGCCCGCGAGGGCGTTGCGGAGCAGCAGGCCGTTCTTGGACTCGTCGGCTGGATCAGGGCTGACGATGATCGTGCGCTCGTACGAGACTCCAGCGCCCTGCGGCCCAGCCGGGCCGGGGATGCCCTGAGCGCCCTGCGGGCCGGCGCGCTCGCCGCGCTCTCCACGTGCTCCGGCTGCGCCAGCTGCTTTGGGAGAACGGACGCAGGGAACCTGCCCTTTGCGTCCAGCGCGAGGAGCTGGCCCGGAACCGGCGTGCGCGACGCTTTGATGTTCCCGACCTTGCCCGCGTTCTGAGCGAACAACGCCACACGGACTGCGTCCGCGGCGGCATGTCCGAGCGGCGTGATTCCAAGAACCGCCACGACCAATGCGGCGGCAGCGAGCGTCGTCGAGATGCGGTTCAAGATCGTCCCCTCCCCTAGTTGTAAAGACCCGCCGCGAGAGTAACAACCTCCGGAAGCTTCGACAATAGGACCAAGATCGAGGTGGGGACGGATGCTCGACCGTCGATTTGAAAAACGTGGCCCAACAATGTAGAAACCGTCACACGCCCCGGACGTAGGGGCACAATCGAATGGGTAGGGGAGGGTTTTTTGTGATCGATCGAAAGCGATCGCGCGGCCATTGGCTTGCCGCGCTCGCTCTCGCGTCCGCGATCGTGCTTGTAGGCACGTTGGCGGCCGGGCGCGAGCGCAGGCGCACCAGACGGCGTGTGCGCATCCATCGACAAGCTCGGCCTGGAAAAGCAAACCAACCTCCACGCCGCACGGATCCTCGCGAGCTGCGAACGCGGTGAGGGAGGATTCGCCGGCTCATGAGTTCTCGGCGCTTCGCCAGCTAGGCGCGACCGCGCCGGACCTCGGCGGGATCGACAGGGACGTCACCGCCGGCCTCGGCGAAGCCGCCCCGCACGTCACCCAGTCCGAAACCCAGACCTGGGCCGAGGGCAACACGACCGTCGTCGCCTACAACGACTCGAAGACCGCGCCGGCCTGTTACTCGGGCGGCTCCTACTCGCAGGACGACGGCGTGACCTGGAACTACCTCACCACGAGGCCGTTCTGCACGGGCCACGGAACCGGACTTCGGCGATCCAGTCGTCGTGTACGACCAGGCCCACGCCAAGTGGATCGCGGTCTTCCTTGCATCGGGCTGCGGTGGCCAGGGTCTCGGCGTCTGGACGTCTCCGGACGGCGCTACCTGGACGACCGGCGCTTGTGCGCACAACGGCACGAGTGACGACCGCGAGTCCGGCTGGGTCGACAACGACCCGACGAGCCCGTTCTACGGCCGCATGTACATCACGTGGAACAACTTCGCGGCCGGCCAGAACATCTACTCGATCTTCTCGAACGATGGAGGTCGTCACCTGGAGCGCGCCGGTGCAGGTACAGACCGGCACCTTCATCCGCAACGTGCAGGTCACGACCGGCCTCGGCGGTACGGCACGGTCTTCATCGCCGGCATGAACGAGGGCACCGGCGGCGTCAGCTCCGCGCCAGAACCTCGTCTACCGCTCGACGAACGGCGGCGCCACGTGGAGCCCCGTCACCATGGGCGCGGCGTTCACGCCTCCGGGAGTCTCGAACTGCAGCACGAACGCGTACTTCCGCGGCATGTTCAACACGCCGACCACCGGCTACTGGCGCTACATGGGCTGGGGCGACATCGGCGCCGGCCCGAGCGGGATCATCCACTACGCGTACACGCAGGATGGCGCGGGCGCTGACGCCGGGGACATCTACTACACGCGCTCCACCGACAACGGCCTCACCTGGAGCCCCGGAATCAAGATCGACGGAGACGGCAGCGCACGCTCGCAGTGGATGCCGTCGCTGTCCGTGGCTCCGACGGCGACAGGCCACGTCCTGATCAGCTGGTACGACGCGCGGAACACAACCGGCGACGACCTCGAGCGCTGGGGCAGGATCTCGGCGGACAACGGGGCCACCTGGGCGAACGCCGAGGTGATCAGCGACGTCGTCAGCCCGAAGCCGCTGCAGCCGGACCCGAACGTCCAGGCCTGCTACGCCGGCGACTACGACCGGAGCTACAGCAACACTGCGAACCACTACAGCTCCTGGGTCGACGGCCGAGTCCTGATCGGCGGCTCGTCGCAGCAGAACGTGTTCTTCGACAAGGTCGCGGTCGGGCCACCACCTCCGCCGGCCCCGAACCTCGTCCACGATCTGACGACGCTGTTCGACGACGGCGACGGCATCATCGAGCCCGGCGAGTCCTTCGGCCTCGACGAGCGGATCCGGAACGCCGGCAACGCCGGCGCGACCGGGATCAGCGGTGTGCTGAGCACTACGACGCCGGGGATCACGATCACCACGGCCAACTCGACGTACCCGAACCTCGCTCCCGGTGCGACCGGAACGAACGCGACACGCTTCATGGCGTCCGCCTCGGCCGGTCTTACCTGCGGTGGCGTGGTCAGCTTCAGGGTCACGCTGACCACTGCTCAGGGACCGTTCAACGTGAACTTCAGCGTCCCGAAGCAGCAGTGCGGCTACCAGATCACGACCCAGACCGGGCAGCCGATCGTCCCGGGCACGGTCAACATCGGCAACGCGGCGACGACATCGTGACCCCGATCACGTTCCCGTTCCCGGTGACCGTCTACGGCCAGTCGTACACGGCCGGGACCGCCAGCTCGAACGGAAACCTGCAGATCGGCACGTCGAGCGGCGCGTACTCGAACGAGTGCTTGCCGACTTCGATCTTCGGGACGGTGCTGACGCCGTACTGGGATGACCTCCACACAGGTGGGGCATCCGAGGGGATCTTCACCGCAGCCACGGGCTCGCCGCCGAACCGGCAGTTCATCATCGAGTGGCGAACCCACTACTTCTCGGGCGCCGGGACGGCGAACTTCGAGATCATCTTCACCGAGGGCTCCGGCATCATCCGCTACCGCTACGGCGTGGAGCGCGACGGCGGTGCCTCGGCGACGATCGGCATCCAGGAGAACTCGTCGGCGGCGAATCAGTTCTCGTGCAACACCGCATCGGTGACCAACGGCACGCAGATCACGTTCACGCCGGTTGGTGGGCCACCGCCACCACCGCCGCCGCCGCCGCCACCTCCGCCGCCACCTCCGCCGCCACCACCGCCACCGCCACCGCCACCGCCACCGCCGCCACCGCCGCCACCTCCGCCGCCACCACCTCCGCCACCACCTCCTCCTCCTCCTCCTCCGCCTCCGCCTCCGCCGCCGCCGCCACCACCTCCGCCTCCGCCACCTCCGCCACCGCCTCCGCCACCACCGCCACCACCGCCACCACCTCCGCCGCCTCCGCCACCTCCGCCTCCGGCCCCACCGCCGGCCCGCTGTCGCGTGCCGAACGTGATCGGCCTCAGGCTGAACACGGCGAAGGCACGGATCCGGGCACGGCGCTGTCGCGTCGGCACGGTGCGCAGGGTTCGCTCCCGTCGGGTCGGCCGTGTGCTCGGCCAGAGCCCGCGGGGCGGCGCAGTTCGGCCCGTCAACTTCAGGGTCAACCTGCGGGTCGGACGAAGGTAGGAAGCAACCAAGACGAATGAAAACGGGGCGCCCGTCCACCAGGCGGGCGCCCCGCTTCTTCTCATGACACCCGGGACGAGCCTGCATGCGACCGACCTCAGGCCGTAGGCGCGTTCTTTCGAGGTGGGCTCTCCTCGCGGCCGTCTCGCTCGTCGCTCTCGCGGCCGCCGGTCCGGCGGGCCCCGCCGGTGACAGCGGGCCGCTCGGGGACTACACGATCGAGACCCAGACGGGCCAGGCGATCATTCCCGGCACGACGAACATCGGAAACTCGTGCGACGACTGCACGACGCCGATCAGCCTGCCGTTCCCGGTTCAGCTCTACGACACCACGTTCAACACCGCCAACGTGAGCTCGAACGGGAACCTCCAGTTCGACAGCAACGACCCCGATTACTTCAACGCGTGCCTGCCGACTGCGACGTTCGGCCACACGATCGCCCCGCACTGGGACGACCAGTTGACGGACGAGGGGGGCGGCATCTTCACGGCGACGATCGGCACCCCGCCGAATCGGGTGTTCGTGATCGAGTGGCGGGACGTCAGGTACTTCAACCACGACGGCACTGCCACCTACGAGATCCTCCTCACGGAGGGATCGCCGAACATCTCGGTGATCTACGGCACGACGTTCAACCAGGGTGCCCTGGCGACTTCCGGTATCCAGCAGAGCTCGACCTCGGCAAGCCAGTACTCGTGCAACACGGCGGCTCTGGCCGCCGGCCTGCGGGTGAACTACATCCGCGACGGCTCGCCGCCGCCTCCGCCTCCGCCTCCGCCGCCGCCGCCACCACCGCCGCCGCCTCCGCCTCCGCCGCCGCCTCCGCCACCGCCGCCTCCGCCTCCGCCTCCGCCTCCGCCTCCGCCACCGCCGCCGCCGCCGCCTCCGGCTCCACCGCCGGCCCGCTGTCGCGTGCCGAACGTGGTCGGCCTGCGGCTGGCAACGGCCAGGACGCGGATCCGGGCGCGGCGCTGCCGCGTCGGCACGATCCGCAGAGTTCGCTCCCGGCGCGTCGGCCGTGTCGTCGGCCAGACCCCGCGGGGCGGTTCGGTCCGGCGGGTCAACTTCAGGGTCAACCTACGAGTCGGACGCAGGTAGGAACACGTATGCGACCGGTCTCGAGATGGGCCCTCCGCGCCGCCGTATCGCTCGTCGCTCTCGTGGGCGCCGGACCGGCCGGCGCTGAGATCCTCTACGACCAGTACAACAATCCCGGCCCGTTCGCCTCGAGCTCGCAGAACTTCGAGGCTTCGCAGAACGCCTTCGACACCGAGCTCGCGGACGACTTCGTCGTCGGTGCGGCGAACGGCTGGCTGGTGAACCAGATCGAGATCGACGGGCAGTACTTCAACGGCCCGGGCCCGGCATCGAGCTTCAACGTGCGCTTCTATGCCGACGCCGGCGGGCTACCGGGCTCGGAAGTAGCCGCCAGGACGAATGTGAGCTTCACTCCCGGCCCGGAAGCGGGCGATGTGGTGATCGCGCTGACGCCCGGAATCCCGCTCGCTGTGGGCACCTACTGGCTCTCGGTGCAGGCGAATCAGAACTTCATCCCTGCCGGTCAGTGGGGCTGGACGGATCGAACCATCCAGTCGAACCAGGGCGCGGCGTGGCGCAACCCGGGCAACGGGCTCGGGACCGGCTGTACGTCCTGGGGCCGGCGCGCGACGACCTGCAACGTCGATGCCCCTGCGCCGGATCAGGTCTATCGAATCTCAGGGAACATCGGCGCCGGCGGGCCGCAGCTCGTGCACGACCTGATGACGATCATCGACGAGGACGGCGACGGGCACCTCGAGGCGGGCGAGTCCTTTGGCCTCGACGAGCGGATCCGCAACACGGGTGGCGAGGCGGCGACGGGCATCAACAGCGTGCTGTCGGCACAGTCGGCGGGCGTCACGATCACCCAGCCCAACTCGGCGTATCCAAATCTTCCGTCCGGCGGGACGGCGACGAACACGATTCGCTTCGAGGGTGAGGTCGATGCCGCGGTTGCCTGCGGCGTCAACCTGAACCTACGGCTCAGCCTGACGACTGCGCAGGGCACGTTCCAGATCGACCTGGTCGCGCAGGTGGCGGGCTGCGACTACACGATCCAGCAGCAGACAGGTCAGGCGATCGTTCCGGGCACGACTGAGCTGGCGAACTCCTGCGACGACTGCGCGACGGCCGTCACGCTGCCGTTCCCGGTGACCGTCTACGGCCAGACGTTCACGACGGCAACCGTCAGCTCCAACGGGAACTTGCAGTTCAACAGCACCTCGACGCAGTACAGCAACGAGTGCCTGCCGACGAGCGAATTCGGGGTCGCGATCGCGCCGTTCTGGGACGACCTGCTGACGACCGGGTCAGGCGGGATCTACGTGGCGACGCTCGGCACCCCACCGAATCGTCGATTCGTGGTCGAGTGGCGAAACGTCGCGTACTTCAGCGGCGAAGGCACGGCGACGTTCGAGATCATCCTCACGGAGGGGTCGGGCACGCTCTCGGTCATCTACGGTCCGAGTGCCGACCAGGGGGCGTCGGCGACGTCGGGCATCCAGGACGGTCTCGCGCGCTCGAACCAGTTCTCCTGCAACGCGGCGGCGCTTGTTCCAGGGCTTCGGTTGAACTACGTGCCGACCGGCCAGCCTCCGCCTCCGCCTCCTCCGCCACCACCGCCGCCTCCACCGCCGCCTCCGCCACCGCCACCGCCACCGCCTCCACCGCCACCGCCACCGCCTCCGCCTCCACCGCCCCGCCTCCGCCACCGCCGCCGCCTCCGCCGCCTCCGCCCCGCCGCCTCCGGCCCCACCGCCGGCCCGCTGTCGCGTGCCGAACGTGATCGGCCTGCGGCTGGCAACGGCCAGGGCGCGGATCCGGGCGCGGCGCTGCCGAGTCGGCACGATCCGCAGGGTTCGTTCCCGGCGTGTCGGCCGTGTCGTCGGCCAGGCCCCGCGGGGCGGTTCGGTACGGCGGGTCAACTTCAGGATCAATCTGCGGGTCGGCCGCCGCTAGCTCGCAGCGCTTCCTTTTTGCGCCCAGTGCTGTTAGAAAACATCGGGTACGAACCATCTAGGGGAGGGAGTGCTTTTTTCCATGCACCGACGTAACGAAGGAGGGCGCGGCCGCCTGCTACGGGGCCCTGGGGCCCTCACGCGATCCATCTGCCTGCTTGCAGTCGTCACGGGCGGCCTCGTGCTGGCTTTGACTGCCGCCGCGGTTTCGTCCACGGGCGCGACTCCGGGAGGCCTAGTCGGCAGCAGCGCCGTTCTCCTCGCCGCTCGCCGGGAGCGGGGACGTGCTGTACGACCAGTACGACAACGCTGGTACGAACGGCACCAGCTCACAGAACTTCGAGGCGGCGCTCAATACATTCGACGATGAGCTGGCAGACGACTTCGTCGTTCCGGCGGGACCCGACTGGAGCGTCGACGGCGTCGATGTAGACGGCGTCTACTTCAACGGGCCCGGCCCGGCGTCGACGTTCAACGTCAGCTTCTACCAGGACTCTGCCGGCTTGCCGGGAACGCTCGTCCAGGCCCGCGCGAACCAGGCGTTCACCGGGTCTGCAGGCGATGCTGTGATCACGATCAGCCCGGCGGTCACGCTGGTGGCGGGCACCTACTGGGTCTCGGTGCAGGCGAACCAGAACTACACGCCTGCCGGACAGTGGGGCTGGGTCGACCGCACCGTCACCTCCAACCAGGGCGCCGCCTGGCGGAACACGGGTGGGGGCTTCCAGCCGCCTTTGTGCACGGTCTGGGGACGGCGCGCAACGACGTGCAACATCGATCCGCCGGCACCCGATCAGGTGTTTCGGATCCGTGGACTGTCGGGGCCACCGCCGCCACCTCCGCCGCCGCCTCCTCCGCCGCCGCCACCACCTCCGCCGCCACCGCCACCTCCGCCACCGCCACCACCGCCACCACCGCCTCCGCCTCCGCCGCCACCGCCTCCGCCTCCGCCACCGCCTCCGCCTCCGCCTCCGCCTCCGCCACCGCCTCCGGCCCCGCCGCCGGCCCGCTGTCGCGTGCCGAACGTGATCGGCCTGCAGGCTGAACACGGCGAAGGCACGGATCCGGGCACGGCGCTGCCGAGTCGGCACGGTGCGCAGGGTTCGCTCCCGGCGCGTCGGCCGCGTGCTCGGCCAGAGCCCACGGGGCGGCGCGGTACGCGCGGTCAACTTCAGGGTCAACCTGCGAGTCGGCCGCCGCTAGGCCAAGTCAGCGAAACGACGAACCAAAACGGGGCGCCCTACGGGGCGCCCCGCTCTATTCAGACGGCGACGTAGCCCTGCCGCAGGTAGACGAGCGCGTCCCGGCCGGGTCCCGGCTCGACGTTCGTAACCTCTCCGAGGAAGAGCGTGTGGTCGCCGGCGAGGTGCTCGCCCGCCCTCTCGCAGGTGATCCAGCCGAGCGCCCCCTCGAGGAGCGGCGGGCCCTCGCCCCCTCGTATCTCCACGCCTTCCCAGAGCCCGATCGGGGGCATGCCACGCGCGAAGTGACCGGCAAGGCGCTCCTGATCACCGGCCAGCAGGCTGACCCCGAAGCTCTCCGCCTGGCGCAGGAGCTCGTGCAGCGCCGCCTGGCGACTGATTGCGACGCCCAGCAAGGGAGGCTCCAGGGACAACGAGAGCAGAGAAACCACCGTCAGCCCGAGTCGCTCACCATCGACGTCGACGGTGACCACCGAGACGGGGGCGGGGACGTTGCGCAGGAGTGCACGCAGGTCGTCGGCGGCCACGCGCCGATCATAGGCTCGGATCGGAGCTAGACGGCTACTTGGCGCGACACTTGCCGCTCGTGAACAGCTGAGCCTGCTCCGCGTTCGCGTCGCTCTCGAGAGTCGCGTCGAAGGTCGGCAACGCCGGTGCTGTCCAGAAGAGAATCGGCGTTACGCCGGGGCCCATCACCGATGCGCGGTACACCTGGCCGTCACCCGCCGGTCGCCTCTGACCGCGCCACGAATGGGGGTAGAAGCCGTAGCAGAACGCGCCGCTGCCGGTGTGCGTCAGGAACGCGTTCTCACGCTTCCAGCCGCGGCCGTAGCTCGAGTTGAAGGTGTCGACGAAGACGTTGCGGCCCCAGGAGTCGAGCGGCGCGCCGTACTTCGTGTTCTTGAACCCGTAGACGCCTGTGCCCTTGTAGCGGAGCCAGCCGTAGAGGTGGTCGTAGTTGCGGTAAACCCAGTCCTGCTTGATCACGAACTCGGGCAGGTCGCCGGCCCAGTGGGACAGGTGCAGCTCGACGACCGACTCGGCCTTCGTGGGACGGAAACCGTAGGGAGGCAACATCCGCTGCCACTTCTGAATCGCCCAGTGCGATCCGTCTGAAGCTGTACACGCGGCGACCAAGTACTGGAGCTGCGGTCCCTCGTAGGGGCCGCACGAATTCTTGAAGTTGCGCCACACGAGGCGGCGCTGGGATCCCCAACCCCCGGAGTAGTCGACCTTGAACGCGACTTGCCGCACGCCGCGTGTGGGGACGCGGGCGTTGACCGCGCCCCAGGCGAGGACGTGCTGTACGCGCCCGCGCGCCCGGTAGGTCAGGAGGGCCGTGCCCTTGCTGTTCACCGCGAGCCTTGCGCCCTTCGCGTTGCGATCGATCATCTCCGACGCAGAAGCAGACGCGGCCAGCGCAGCGAACGTGGAGAACGTGACAATCAGCGCGAGGATTCGCTTGAGCAACCTGAACCTCCGTGTAGAAACCGCAGTTGACTGGGCCGGACCGTTCCTACATCGGCAGAAACGGCCTGAACACAAGCGCCCAGACCGTTTCGAGGGATAGCCGCCGCAGAGGGTAGCGCAGGTTCAGTCCTCGTCCAATTCCTCGGCAATCAGGATGCAGGCGAACCAGCGCCACGCAAAGTCCGGGTCGGACGAGAGCCGGTCGATGCGCTCGACTACGCGAGGAAGGCCGTCTGCCGTGCGGCGCAGCTGCTCGAGCCCCGCTGCCAGAGCCTCGCGGCGAGCGGGGTCGTCGAGGTCTTCCGCCAGGGCTCCGACGGCTCGCCCTTCGAGCTCGAGCCCCGATCCTCGCCTCGGATCGCCGCCTGTGGCGAGGAGCTGGATCGCGCGCCGGCGGGCACCTCGTAGCTGGTCCTCGTCGAGTTCCACGTCGCGGCCGGCGATCAGCGAGAGCGCAGCATCGGGCTCCTGCGCCGAGCCCGACTCGAGGCCGCGTTCGAGATCCTCGAGGAAGACGCGCTCCGGCGAGCTTTCCATCTTCTCGACCCTACCGAGCCGTTTGGGATTAACCTTCGTACTAAGGGAAACACAGCATCTGATGGCCGACGATCGTCTCCAAGCGTTTCTCGAAGCCGCTCAGGACGAGGGGTGCGCGGAGCTGTCCGCGTTCAACGAGCTCGTCGAGTCGCTGGAGCTCGGCGACGACGAGCTGCAGCTGCTGTACGAGCAGCTGGACGAGCGCGGTATCGAGGTTCGCGACGACTGCGGCAAGGAGAGCAAGGAGTCGACCTATGTGAACGGCGATCTCGCCGTGGCGACGACGGACGCGCTGCAGCTGTTCCTCAACGAGATGGCGCGCTACCCGCTTCTGACGGCCCATGAGGAGATCGAGCTGGCGAAGCTGATCGAGCGCGGTGACCGCGAGGCCAAGGATCGGATGGTCAACTCCAACCTGCGCCTCGTCGTGTCGATCGCGAAGAAGTACCAGGGGCACGGCCTGTCCCTCCTCGATCTGATCCAGGAAGGGATCATCGGGCTCATTCGCGCCGTCGAGAAGTTCGACTGGCGGCGGGGCTTCAAGTTCTCGACCTACGCCACGTGGTGGATTCGCCAGGCCGTGCAGCGAGGAGTCGCCAACAAGGCGCGGACGATTCGCATCCCGGTGCACATCGCCGATCGCGAGGCCAAGATGGCGCGCGCCGAGCGCGAGCTGCTGACGAAGCTGGGGCGCGCGCCGACCGACGAAGAGCTCGCCGAGGCGGCCAAGCTTCCTCTCAAGCAGGTACTCGACGTGCGCAGCGCGGCCCGAGCGGTGACGAGCATCGACAAGCCCGTGGGCAAGGAGGGCGACACGACGCTCGGCGAGCTCGTGTCCGGTGACGAGCCGCCGCCCGAGGAGGAGCTGACGATCAGCCTCCGACGGGAAGCGGTCCAGAAGGCGGTGGCCAAGCTTCCCGAGCGTGAGCGCGAGGTCGTGAAGATGCGCTTCGGATTGAACGGCGATCCGGATCCGCAGTCGCTCGAGCAGATCGGAAAGCGGCTCGGGCTCACCCGCGAGCGCGTCCGCCAGATCGAGACGCAGGCACTCGAGCGGCTCGCCGTCGAGCGCGAGCTCGACGCACTGACCGCCGCCTAGGTCCGGCGCCGCGGGCGCCGGACTCGCCGGAAGCGGGCTTCCGGCGACTCAAGTCACGCTTTCTCAGAGACCGACGCCGCTGACGTTCGTGAAGTTGGGGCACCTACTACACGAGCGGCAATGAGGTCGGCAGAACACGTTCCAAGTGCTCTTCGTCGCGGAAAGTCGTCAGACTTTCCGCGAGTCCGCACCCCGTGGGCGCGGACCCTCTAGGCGAGCGCGTAGGCGACCGCGACCGAGGCGAGCGTGACCGCGCCCGCCATCGCTACGACGGTGCGCCGGTACGCGAGGGCTGCGGCCAGGCGGGCACTCGGGACGTAGCGGAGCGGCATCGCGGCGGCCACGAGCAGTCCGATCGCGATTCCGAGGAGAACAAAGAGCACCGCGGGCACTTCTTTGACCGTGTCGGCGGCGCGCGTGAAGCTCACGCCCAGCACGCCTACCGGATTCTTGGTCGTACCGACGCGGATCGGCTCGGATCCCTCGCCGCCTCGTTTGACCTGGAGCGTGCCCTCGTTGCCGGCGCCTGGCCCCGCGCCGCCGCCGAGCGTGCTCGAGGACGACGTGTCACCGTCCGAGCTTCCGCACGTGTTCGACGCCTGCGCAGCGGCCAGCTCCTCGGGCAGCGGCCTCCGCTTGAAGATCACGAGCTTCGTCTCCGTCAGCGCTCTGCGGGCGGGAAGGGTTCGGGCGCGGATGACGTAGGTGCCGGGGCGGAGCGCTCGTCCCTTGATGCGTCCCCGGAAGCGCACCCGGTTCTGGCCGGCATGGGCCTTGACCCGGAAGCGGCCCACAGGCCGGCAGTCCGGCGCGACCCGAATGAGCACGAACTCCACGAGAGCGGGTTTCGAGAGGACGAACCTCAGGATCGTCCTCCTCCGGCTGCCGGGGCCGGAGCGCGAAATCCATTCACGCGACGAAGCGACGCGGACGGCACGCCCCGGCGGTCGTCCCGAGCCTGCGGCGGAGCCTGACGTGCTGCCCGTGTAGCTGCCCGTCGACCCGCCTGAAGAGGAGGCACCTCCGCCCGTGGCGCCGCCTGTCGATCCGCCACTGGCCGCGGTGGACCCGGCTGGAGGCGTCACACCTGGGACCGGTGGGAGTGGCGAAGAGGGAGGTGGCGGCGGAGGTGGCGGCGGAAGAATGGGCGGAGGCGGGGGAAGCGGCGGCAGCGCCGGAGGCGGCGGCAATGGCGGAGGCGGCGGCAGCGGCGGGATCGGCGGAGGCGGCGGCAGCGGCGGGATGGGCGGAGGCGGCGGCAGTGGCGGGATCGGCGGAGGAGGCGGAAGAATCGGCGGAGGCGGCGGCAGCGGGGGAACCTGGCCGCGCGCACCCGCTGACAAAACGCCGAAGGCGATCGCGCACAGAAGTGCGAGGCCGAGCGCGATCAGAGTTCGCCGCCGCAGGAAGCTCATTCCTTCTGTAAACGCTTAACAGGGCGGAGAAGGTACGGGGAAAACGCCGATCGAACGCGTAGCCTTCGCCGCGAGCGTGAGGCGGCCCAAGCGCGACTACTACGAGGTGCTCGGCGTGCCGGAGACGGCCGACGGCGAGCAGATCAGCCGCGCCTTTCGGCGCCTGGCGCGGGACCTCCACCCCGACGTCTCGGATTCGCCTGCAGCCGAAGAGCGGTTCCGTGAGGTCTCGGCGGCCTATAGCGCCCTCTCCAAGCCGCGCTCACGGTTCTTGTACGACAAGTTCGGCTTTCGGGGCCGAGGAGCCGGTTTCGAGGACGGCCACTTTCCGGGGGCGCCGAGCGTGCTCGGGGAGGTCGAGCTCGAGCAATACGAGGCGGCCCGTGGCGTGCGCCGAGAGGTGCGGATCGTCGACGCTGACCGTTGCAGGACCTGCGACGGCTCCGGGGCAGCGCCCGGGACCGAGGTCAGGACCTGCGAGCGGTGCATGGGCAAGGGGACGCTACGGGTGTCGTCGGGGCTCGGTGTCGGGCGGTGGCTGCAGGTCGAGCCGTGCCCGGAGTGTGGCGGAGACGGGCGGTTCCAGACCCGTTGTCAGGATTGTGGCGGGCATGGGGAGGTGGCCACCGAGCGCACGATCAAGGTGCGCATTCCCGCGGGTGTCGAGGACGGGACGAGCCTTCGCGTCTCCGGCGAGTCGGAGCACGCCTATCTGATCGTTCGCGTCAAGCCCGGCCCGAAGGACTCGCGGCTGGCCCAGGTCGCAGCATTGCTGTTGCTCCTGTGCGCGGTCGCGCTGCTCGTCTACTTCCTGGTCTGGGTTTAGGAGGGCTGACGAACTCGATCTCGGCCGACTCGCAGACGCGCACGTAGCCGATCCGCTCGTAGATCTTGTTCGACGTCGGATTGGCCAGGTCGGTGTACAGGAAGCAGAATCGCCGCCCGCCGGCGAGCAGGCTCGACGAGAGCTCGGCCACGAGCGCGGAGGCGTAACCGTGCCCCCGCAGCTCCGGCGGGGTGTAGACCGGCCCGATCCGGATCCCGTTCGGCGTCAGGCCGCCGAAGCCGGCCAGCGACACCGCGCCGTCGTTCTCCCACAGGACGACTCCGGCGTCGGCGGCCGAGAGCCGGTGGTCGACCTCGCGCGTGAGACGCTCCTCGTCAGGGTGCGGCAGGGCCTCGATCCCGAAGGCGAGAAACCACTCCAGCAACAGTGGTCGGTCGGCAGCTGTCGCGGTGCGCATGGCGCCGGGCACGCCTTTGACGGGCTCCACCCGCTCGAGCGCGAAGACCCCCTGGGCGATTCGGCGCTGCGGAGTGACGTCGTTCCTCGCCGCCCACGCGTCGGCGAACTGTTCGACCTCCGGCAACGCGCCGACGACCCCGGGAAGGTCGTCGTCCATGGCCTGTGCGAGCGCATCGATCGCACTGTCGTCGCGCGCGCGCGCGAGAACCAGGTTGTGCGGCGAGGTTCGAAGCGCGGCGCCCACAGGTTCGCCGTCGTGCTCGACCAGCCACAGGTGGAAGTCGGGATACCGCTCCGGGTGGTCGCGAAGCGTCGAGGCGAGCCCGAGCATGAGGTTGTGCCGCGCCTCGTCCTCGAGCAGCATCGGGCCGGCCTGCTCGAGGAAGGCGCTGGGATCGTCGATTACGTGTACCTGCATGGCAGCGGCGGGGGTGAGATTCGAACTCACGGGCCCCGTGAAGAGCCAACGGTTTTCAAGACCGTCCCGTTAGACCGCTCCGGCACCCCGCCGGCCGTCGAGCAGACGCGTCCCGGGTTGACCAAGACGCGGCGAAGACGGTCGGCTCGACACGAGCGCGGTGACATCGGCCCAGCTACTCCAGCCACTCCGCCGAGGGGTATGCCGGCTCGCCGTCGGCGATGCACCTAAGCAGCGCGCCCAAGTGTCGCCTCAGTTTCGCTGACGACGGCGGCAGCCGTACGCGGGCCTCGACGCTGCCCGTCAACCGCGCGGCGCTCATTCGAACTTCGAGCGTAGACGCCGTTGAGGTAGGCATGCCTCGTCGAGAGCGTCGGCTCCAGGCTTCTCACGACAGGTGGTCATCGGTACGTCGTCAGCGCAGTCAGACGGCTCGCGACCATCTGACGTCTTCGGCAGTGCTTCGGCGGACGAAGACGATCCAGGACAGCGCCTGACGGTCGACCGTCATCAGCCTGCAGATCGCCTCGGCGCCTGCGTCGCCGCTTCGCCGCGACGCCGATACACGCCATCGGGAATCACGGAGGCGAACGCCGAGTCGGGCAGTCGCGCCAGCGTACTGCGTGGAGCCTGTCTCGCAGACGAACCCGCGGGCACGACTTCCTCACAAGCGCGCCGGACCAGGTTTTGAAGACAGTCCCGGTGCCTGGCACCGGGCTCGCCCGTTAAGAGCCCGGCTCGATCCGGTCTCGGCGCGCCGAACGGCTTCAACGCGTCCGGCACGTCGCCCTGGAAGTTCTCCAGGATCGCGAGCGCCCAGCGGTCGGTGACCGCGGTGCCGTTCAGCGTGTGCACGTGCTCGATGCCCTGCTCGCCGCGGTAGCGGATGCCGAGCCGGCGGGCCTGGAAGTCGGTGGTGTTCGAGGACGAGGTGATCTCCCGGTAGCGCTCCTGGCTCGGGAACCACGCCTCGATGTCGTAGCGCTTGGCCGCCGCGGAGCTGAGCTCGCCGGTCGGGATGTTCAGGACCCGGTAGGGAAGGCCGAGCGCCTGCACCAGCTCCTCCTCGATGGCCAGGATTCGCTCCAGCTCGTCCCACGAGTCCTCCGGCCGGACGTAGGCGAACATCTCGACCTTGTTGAACTGGTGCACGCGGAACATGCCGCGCGTGTCGCGGCCGGCCGCGCCCGCCTCGCGGCGGAAGTTCACCGAGAACGCGGTGTAGTGGAGCGGCAGCTCGTCGGCCTCGAGGATCTCGCCCATGTGCAGGCCGGCCAAGGCCACTTCGGACGTGCCCGTCAGGTAGAGGCCGTCGTCCCCGATCTCGTAGTACTCGGACTTCTCCGCGGGGAAGAAGCCGGTGCCGTACATGGCCTCCTCGCGAACGAGCACGGGCGGGAGCACCGGCGTGAACCCTTCGGCGACGAGCCGGTCGAGCGCGAAGCGGTAGAGCGCGAGCGAGAGGAGCGCGGCGCCGCCGACGATGTAGCCGAAGCGCGACCCCGAGAGCCGCGCACCACGCTCCATGTCGTAGCGGGCGAGCTCGAGGTGGTCCTTGGGCTCGGCCAGCTGCGGGTGCTCGCCGACCTCGCGCACGACCTCGGCCTCCTCCTCGGTCTCCCCGTCGGGGACGGACTCGTGCGGCGGGTTCGGCACCGCCTCGAGCGCGGCGTCGCGGGCCTGCTCGGCCTCGGCCAGCTCGCCCTCGAGGCGCTTCAGATCCTCCTTGACCTGCTTGAGCTCCTCGACCTGCTCCGGACTCGGCTTGCCCTGGAGCTTTTGCCGTCCGCGCAGCTCGTCCACCTGCGGGACGAGCTCGCGCCAGCGGGCGTCCGCCTCGAGCAGCCGGTCGAAAGCGTCACCCGCGCCCTTGCGCGCGACTGCCGCCCGCAGGCGCTCGGGCTCGGCGCGAGCGGCCCGGAGGTCGATCACCTCTAGCTCTGCTGGGAGAGGAAGGCGACCAGGTCGGCGACCTGCTTCGACTCGAGCGTCTCGCCGTACGGAGGCATGATCCCGGGCCCGAAGCCGGCCGCGATCTTCGCGTTCGGGTCGACGATCGACTCCCGGATGTAGGCCTCGTCCTTGCCCTGCAGGCCCTTGTCGAGGTCCGGGCCCGTCTTGCCGCTGGTGGCCGCCGCCTTGAACGTGTGGCAGCCGCCGCAGCCCTCGGACACGAAGAGCACCTTCCCATGGGCGGGGTTCCCGGCCTCCGCCTTGGGCAGCGTGCCCTCGACCGGCCCCGTTGGCGAGACGACCTCCTCGCCGCCGCACCCCACCAGTAACGTGGCAAAAAGGACGATCAGGCCCGCACGGCGCATCGCGGCGAGTCTACTCAAGTCGTTCGGCCGTCTCGTGCCAGAAGCGCAGGGCCAGCGCGGAGAGGGCGCCGAAGCCCGGAGACCTCTCGCGGCGCGTCGTTGACGATCAGGGAGACGGCGATCGCGACGAGTAACGCGTCGAGGGCTGCGTAGCGTGGACGGCGCAGCGCGACCCAGACCAGCACCGGAATCGAGACGCCGATCACGAGCGCCGAGTGCCAGGTGGACACGACTCCCTCGGCAGAGGCGACGAGCCGGTCGCCGATGTCCTCCGCGAGCTGGGCCGGGCCGCCTCCGATCGACCTGGTCACGTGGCTCTCCCCGCCGAAGGCGGCGTCCAGGCCGACGAGGAGGAGCCCGAGCACGACGACGGCTGCGCCCGTGAGGGCAAGGTTGCGCAGCGTCAGCGGCACTCCCCGGAGCCGCAGCCACAAGAAGAGGAACCCGGCCAGGAGCACGAGGACGCCGCCTCCATCCGCACCGGCGAAGCTCGCGCCGACGGTGACGAGGGCGAGCGACCGCGACGGCCGGCAGGAGGCGCGGCCCGAGCAGGTAGGCGCCGAGCAGGGCCGGCGCAAGCACCAGCGTCTCGAGCTGGTTGTTGAACCCGTAGAAGCGCCCGCCGTTCTCGGGGCGCGGCCCGATCACGGCCAGTGAGCTCGTCTCCGTGGAGATCCCGAGCACGACGAGGTAGACCGGGAAGATCGCCAGGAGGGCCGCCGCGAACGCAAATCGATTCCGCGTGAACCGAGCGAGGACGAGAGCGCCGGCCGCCGTGACCACCGCCAGGACGGAGACCACGGTGGCGGGCTCGGTCACTTCGAGCGCGCTGAGCGCGAGCGCCGTGCTCAGGCCGACCGGGACGGTCAGGAGCGAGGCCCTGGCCCAGAAGAACCGAGCGGCGAGCTCGGGCCAGGAGCGCAAACGCAAGCATGAGCGCCGCGAGCGCAAAGCCCGCCGGCGTTCGCGAGTCGTCGAGGTCGTCGAGCCGCGCGTCCAACGCATCCAGCCTCTCCTGCACGTTCGGCTCGGCGCGGGACGTGATCGGGCGGTTCGCGACCCTCCTCGAGCGCCTCGACGGTCGGCTTGATGTCGTAGATCGAGACGAGCCCGGGCACCCGCGTGCGATCCGAGACGAGGAGCCCGTCGTAGCCCGGCCCCGCGATCGCGATCGGGTACCGGCGGTCGTTCGCGTGCTCGCCCGACGGGCAGGCGCAGCAGCACGACGTACTCGCACGGGCAGCGGGGCGGCGGGATGCCTTCCAGCGCGTCGAGCGCCTCCTCGCGGCTGACCTCGGGCCCTCGTCCGGGAACCAGGAGCCCCGACGCCTTCCTCGCGAGCGCAGGCGCATCCCGGCCCGTGTACACGCCGACGCGCTCCGCACGCGCAGGAGCCACGCAGAGGAGCGCGGTAGCGAGCACCCCCGCAAGTAGAATTGCCCTCATGGAACGCAAGGCATACGGGCGCGATTTTGGTCTCTCTCTACGCATGGTCACGACCATGTTCGTCCTCGGCCTCGTCTACGTCGCTTTCTTCGTCATCCTCGTGAACATCCTCGACGTCGGCATCTTCGCCGTCGTCCTGATCATTGGCATCCTCTCGTTCGTCCAGTTCTTCACGTCGGACAAGATCGCGCTGCTCGCCTCGGGCGCGAAGGTCGTCGAGCGCGAGCAGGCGCCCGAGCTGCACGACATGGTCGAGCGCCTGGCAGCGATGGCCGACCTGCCGAAGCCGCGGATCGCCATCATTCCCACCGATGTGCCCAACGCATTTGCGACGGGCCGGAGCCAGAAGAAATCGGTCGTCGCAGTCACCGAAGGCCTCTGGAACCGCCTCGAGCCCCAGGAGGTCGAAGGCGTCATCGCGCACGAGCTGACGCACATCGCCAACCGTGACGTGATGGTGATGACGATCGCCAGCTTCTTCGCCATGGTCGCGGCGATGCTGGCCCGCTTCGGCCTGTACGGCGGCATGTTCGGCGGCGGCCGCGACCGGAGCGGCGGCACGCCGGTCTGGCTGATCATGTTCGCCGTGGCGATCGCCACGTACGCGATCAGCTACGTGCTGATGATGATGATCTCGCGCTATCGCGAGTACGCAGCCGACCGCGGAGCCGCCGTCATCACGGGCACGCCCGAGTACCTGATGAGCGCGCTCCAGAAGATCGCGAGCCGCATCTCGCAGATCCCGCAGCGCGACCTGCGCGAGGTCGCCGGCATGAACGCGTTCTTCATCGTTCCGACGAGCGTCAGGAAAGGCTTCGCCGAGCTCTTCATGACGCACCCGCCGCTCGAGAAGCGGCTCGCCCGCCTCGCCGCGATCTCGCGCGAGATGGGCCGCCCGGTCGACCTCTAAGTCAGTGGGCCTCGGCAACGTCCTCTTCGGGCGCAAGAAGCTCAAGAAGGCGGCCGGCGACAAGCTCTTCGCCCTGTCCGCGGGGCGGGTGACGCTCGAGGTCGAGCTCGGGCTGAAGGCGTCCGGCACCGCGGCGGTGCTCTTCAAGCCGATGTCCGCGCAGGAGTACGTCCGCGCCGAGAACGAGATGCAGGAGCTGCTCGACGTCGTCGCACAGGAGGCGGCCTCGCGGGTGACCCGGCGCGGCGACGAGTTCGGCTACGAGTGGATCATCGTCGAGGACAAGGACTTCGAGGACCTGATCAACACGGTCCACCTCGTTGCGTCCGAGCTGGTCTCGCACGGCTTCGGCGAGCAGCTGCTCGCGGCCGTCTTCCGCTTCGACGGCGGCGAGCACCCGCTGTACCTGATCTACGGCTTCAAGCGCGGGGCGTTCTGGCCTTTCATCCCGAAGGGCGACAAGGAGCGCGACAACGCGAACGAGCTGGAGCTGAAGGCGAAGCTGGAGAAGGAGCTGCCGATCGAGCAGGACCTCTCCCGCTGGTTCGCTCTCTACGACCTGCCGATCTAGAGGCCCGTCCAGGGCTCGAGGTTGTCGATCTGCGCGGCCACGCCGAGCCCGCGCCAGTGGATCTTCTTCGTGCGGGGGTAGTAGCAGACGTCGTTCGTGTCGCGAGTCCCGTAGGCGAGCAGCGTCAGCGGCCCGCGGAAGGCGTGGGCGACGCCGGTGCCGGGCGGGCGGCCGACGACCGAGCCCCGCCGCATCGGGTGCTCCTCGTCGCCGAGCAGGCACGCGCCCTCGCCGTCGAGCACGACGAAGAGCTCCTCCTCGGCGCTGTGGCAGTGGGGCGGGCAATTGAGCTTGCCCGGATCGACGACGAGGTGGACGAGGCCGGCGCGCACGGACCCGCCCGGACGCCCCAGGTCGCGGTCGACGCAGCCGTATTCGTCCTTGTCCCACCTGACCGGCTCGACCTCGCCCAGCGTGACGATCCGGCCCGAGCCACCGGTCGGGCCCGCTCCGGCCCGCGCGGAGAACGACAGCACGTCGAGCCCGCCCGGGCCCGGCGACGAGCCCGTGTGCCAGCTCGCCGGCGAGTCGCACGAGGCAGTGGCCCTCACCGACCTCCGCGCCTTCCCGCGTGACGCCGGCTCCGCTCAGGACGTAGACGATCTCCTCGTCCTCCCGCGGCGCAGGCCTGAGCCTCTCCTCGGGGCCGAGCTCCTTACGGAAGACGCCGATCCCGGTTGTCCCGGCTTCGGCCTCCTCCCAGGTCGTTACGTGCGTTACTGCTCGAGCTCTTTCTGACCCGCCCCGGCGCCGACCTCGGCCTTCATCTTCTCGAGCTCCTTGTCGACCTCGCTCTGTGACGCGATCTGGGCGAGCTCACGGTCGAGCTGTGTGGTGCCGCCGCTCGTCACGTCCTCGAGCGTGCCGGAGGCGATCAGCTCGTCCATGGCCTGTCCGCGCGCCTGCATCTCCTCGGTCTTCTCGCGAGCGCGCTGGACCGCCTGGCCGGTGTTCGCCATCTGGTCGCCGATGCCGGTCGCGGCCTCGCCGATCTTGACCTGCGCCTCGGCGGCCGAGTACTGCGCCTTGATCACTTCCTTCTCGCTGCGGAAGGACTCGATGCGGGTCGACAGCGTGCGCTCGTTCTCGACGAGCTTCTGCTGCTGCGCCTCGAGCTCTTGGATCTGGCGGTCGAGGTCCTGCAGCTGCTGCTGGACGCCGACCTTGCGCTCGAGCGCGGTGCGGGCAAGATCCTCCCGGCCGGCGCCGATCGCCTCGCGAGCCTGCGAGTCGAGCTTGACGACGCCCTGCTCGAGCTTCTGGGCCTGAAGCTGCAACCTCTTCTTCGCGGTGACGACGTCGGCGACCCCCCGCTTGACGTCCTGCAGCATCTCGAGCTGCTTCTCGTACGAGTAGTCGAGCGTCTCGCGCGGGTCCTCCGCGCGGCCGATCAGCTTCGAGAGCTTCGCTTGGATGACGGTCACAGTTCGTTCGATCAGGCCTGCCATTGCTCCTCCTAGTGGGTAGTCCGAAGTAGCCTAGCGGCGTGCTCGTCGAACGGTCGCTGCATCCAGGCTGGCTTTCGAACGCCTATCTCGTCGCGGACGAGGAAGGCGGGTCGGCGGTCTACGTGGACTCCGGCGCGCCGCTCGAGCCTCTGCTGGCCGCCGCCGAGAAGTGGCGCGTCGAGCCGAGCCACGTCCTGCGGACGCACGCCGATCCCGACCACATCGAGCACGAGGACGAGCTCGGGCTCGAGGTCGTGACCGGCCCGCTCGAGGTCGGCGGCCTGCACGTCGAGGCGCTGTCGACCCCGGGCCACGAGGACGACCACCTCGCCTTCGTCGTCAACGGCGAGGCCTGCTTCTCTGGCGACATCCTCTTCAAGGACGCGGTCGGCGGCGGACATGACGTCGCCGGCGATCCGGCGCTCGGTGATGGACGTGCTCATGCAGCTTCCGCACGAGACGCGCGTCCTGCCGGGCCACACCGACGAGACGACGATCGGACGGGAGTGGGAGGAGAACCCGTTCGTCCGCGTCTGGCGCGGGATCGAGCCCGAGCTCGGCGAGCCCTGTCGCGTGGGAGGGGACGACGCAACGCTCGTCGTCTGGTCGCCGGACTACGACGGGAAGGGCAAGGCGCTCGTCAGGTTCGCCGACGGCCGCGAGGCGATCGTCGGCGGCTCACGCGTGGAACGCGGCTAGCCGCTCGGCCTCCTCGTCGAGCTCCTTCCGCACAGCCTTCGGCAGCCGACCGAACGGCTCCAGCGTTCACACGCCCCTTCTCGTGGCGCCAGGTGCCGGCGACCTGGCCGTCCACGAGGAACGCGTTCACGGACTGCGGGGTCTTGACGTTGAAGACCCGCGGCCGGTACTCCTCGGGCAGGATCTGCGTCCGACGCGCGTGGACGAGCAGGGTCGCGTCCCAGACGGGGAGAAAGCGGACCGGCGCGGGCGTGTCCGGGTCGGGGAGCGGCGCGCGGGGGAGGTCGACTAGCTCCTTGCCTTGCTCGTCCTGGAAACGACGCAGGCTGAGCCGTTCGAGCGCGGGCCTGATCGTCTTCACGTTGACGCCCGCCCAGTCCGCGATCTCGGTCGCGCGCGCGGGGCCGAATCCCTGTAAGTAGCGGCGGACGAGGTGCTCGGCGCCCTCCGCAGGCTTGGAATCCACCGGCCCCACCCAGTCCTCCGCGAGCGCGTAGAGATCTGCGCGCCGCCGCTCCCAGGTGCCCGACGGCGGGACGCGCACGAGGTCGAGCGCGAGGCCGCTGAGCCCCAGACGCTTGCCGAGCACCTTCTCGAGCTCGATCCGGCCGAGCGCCTTCCCCGCCATTGCGCGTCTCACCTTGCGCGCGTCGGCCTTCAGCTCCGCGTGTGTCCGTGCCCCTCCCGTGGACGCGTAACCACCACTCACGCTGGTCGGTCCGGATCCCAGACACGAACGGCCAGTAGTCGCCCTTCGAGACGAGGTGGATGGTCGCGCGCATCAGCGTCCCCTGGACGACGCTGCCGCGCTCGAGCGCACGGGTCAGCTGGTCGCGCTCGAAGCCTTCGAGGCGAGACCAGAGCCCGACGTACATCGACGGCGCGTACTGCGCCTGGATCCCGCCGATCCGGTCGAGCGCCTTCGGAATGGGCGTCTTCGCGCGTTCGAGGAGCAGCTGGCGCGCCAGGAGGGCGCGGTTCAGCTCGCGCTGGGTGAGCACACGCTCGGGCATGGCGCGAAGATAACTACCGCATGTTCGACCACGTCGGCATCCGTGCGTCCGATCGCGAGTCCTCCGAGCGCTTCTACGGGACCGTCCTGGCGCCGCTCGGGATCGAGCTGGACTACAGCGACGAGGAGCTCGCGGAGTGGGGCGACTTCGCCTCTCGGAGGGGCGACCGCTGACCACCCGGTGACGCGCCGGCTGCACATCGCGTTCACGGCGCCGTCGCGGGGCCATGTCGACGAGTTCTGGCGCGTGGGCACGGACGCCGGCTACCGCGACGGCGGCTTTCCCGGGCTGCGGCCGGAGTACCGGGACGACTACTACGGGGCCTTTCTCCGCGATCCCGACGGGAACAACGTCGAAGCCGTCCACCACGGAGAGGTCCGTCCCGCGATCGACCACGTCTGGCTCCGCGTCGCCGACCTGGCGGCTTCGAAGCGGTTCTACGAAGGGGTCGCGCCGCACGCCGGCTTTCGCCTGCAGCACGAGTCGCCAAACCGTGCGCAGTTCGTCGGCGAGGGAGCATCCTTCTCGGTCGTCGCCGGGGAGCCGTCGGAGCACGTCCACATCGCGTTTCCCGTTGGCGACAACGCGGTGGTGGACGCGTTCCACGCCGCACTCACCGGCGCCGGTTTCAGGGACAACGGCCCTCCCGGAGAGCGGACGGTCTATCACCCCGGCTACTACGGCGCGTTCGTGCTCGACCCTGACGGGAACAACATCGAGCTCGTGAATCACAACCGCTAAGCGGCTAGAGCGAGCTCCTTCCGCAGCTTCCCGACCTCGGCCGGGCGGTTCGCGGCCAACGCTGCGAGCAGCGAGCCGTCCTCGGCCAGGTACCGCGCGACGAACTCGTCGTCGGAGCCCTCGACCTCGACCCGGTCTGCGCCGCTCGGGTGGCCGACGAGCTGGAGCCGCAGGCCGAACTGGTCGGACCAGAAGAACGGCGGCTGCTCCGGCAGCGGGTCGAGCTCGAGGATCTGGCGGGCGACGCCGATGGCCTCGGACGCCGTGCGCGTCCAGTGGCCGAGGCTGCCGGCGACGTCGCCGCAGGCATAGACCGGCGGCTCCGGCTCCCAGCGGCAGGAGCTCTCGCGTCTGGTCGACGCCGATCGCGACGAGCGCGACGTCACATTCGAGCTCTCGTCCGTCGAGGAGCATGCACGCCGCTCAGGCGGCCGTCGGGCCCGGTGCGGAACCCAGCCGCGCCGGTGGCCACGTGCACGTCGATGCCGTGGTCGCGGTAGCGGTGGGCCAGCATGCGGCCGATCGCCGGGCCGAGCGCGCGCTGGAACGGGACGAGCCCGCGGTCGAGCATCGTCACCTCGACGCCCAGCTTGGACGCCGTCGAGGCCACCTCGGCCCCGACGAAGCCTCCTCCGACGATCACGAGCCTGGCGCCCGGCACCAGCTCCTGCTGGAGCCCGAGCGCGTCGGCCGCGGTCCGCAGGACGTGCACGCCGGGCGGCGCGGCGAACGGCAGGCGCCGCGGGGCCGCTCCGGTCGCGAGCACGAGCGTGTCCCAACACAGCTCTTCGCCGTCGGCTGTGGTCGCCGTGCCCGCGTCCGTGTCGACCGACGCGATCCGGCAGCCGAGCCGCAGCTCGATCCCCTGGTCGCCCCAGAACGAGTCCGGGCGGAGCTTGAGGTCGTCGAGCCCGCGCTCGCCTGCGAGGAAGTCCTTCGACAGGGAGGGGCGCTCGTAGGGCGCCACCGGCTCGTCGCCGACCAGCACGAGGTCGCCCTCGTACCCCTCGGCGCGGAGCGTCTCGGCGCAGCGGGCGCCGGCGAGGCCGGCGCCCACGACGAGGATCGAGCCCGGCGTGGTCATGCCGCTTCTGCCTCGGTGACCATGATCGCGGCCATCGGGCAGCCCGCGGCCGCCTCCAGCACGTTCGGGTCGTCGGACTCGCCGCGGCGAACCGTTGCGGTGCCGCTGTCGTCGAGCTCGAAGATCTCCGGCGCCATCTCGGCGCAGGTTCCGAAGCCGCTACACAGCGACTGGTCGATTTCGATCTTGTACATGGGTGTCTCCTTTCGGTTGTGGGGTTGGCTTGGGTACGGGCTTGGGGCGCCGGCGAGCACCCGGTAGACGGTTGCGAACGCGACCGCGCCGACCGCCGCGAGGTACATGTCGAATCGCCCAGACCTGGCCGCTGTCGGTGCCGGCCGCGAGGCCGTGGGCCGTGGAGAGGACGAAGATCGCGTAGGTCGCCCAGTGCAGCCGGCGCCAGTTCTTGCCGCCGATCCGCTTGCGCAGCGGGAACGAGACGATGACCAGGACCGTCAGTTCCGCGGCGAGCACTCCGAGGCCCGTCCAGAGCGGCTTGTACGGGCGAGAGCCCCGGGACGAGCACTGCACCCAGGCCGATCTCGATCGTCGTGTCGAGAACGAGGGTCAGGATGTGGACGACGATGCCGCCGAGCGCGAGCGTGGTCACGAAGCGGTGCACGTCGATCTGCGCCGCGGGCTTGACCGCCGTGCCGAACGGCCGCGACTTGACCGACGAGCCCGGCGATCATCGCCGCGGTCATGAAGCACGTAGGCGGTGATGCCGCTGGCCCTGGCGAGATACCAGAAGGTCGGATCGTGTTTCATCGCAGGCCTCCCGCCAGGCGGGTCTCGCCGCTCGGCCGTGACGAGCAGGCAGGGCAGGCGCCGCTCGTCGGCTTCGAGGGCTGCGTCGTCGGAACCGGCGAGGAAGAGGGCCTTCGCCCAGATCTCGGCCTCGACGGCGTCGCGGGCGACCACGGTCGCGCGGAGCAGGTCGCTCTCGGCGGGCTCGCCCGTGCCGGGATCGATCAGGTGGTGCAGCTCTCGGCCGCCGCGCCGCCAGGCACGACGGTCGCGGCCCGAGGTCGCGAGAGCCGCCGTTCTCGAGCGCGAGCGTCAGCGAGCCGTCCGACGTTTCGATGCCGATCGGCCACGCGGTGCCCCGCAAGGCGACGTCGCCGCCCGCATTGACGAGGCAGGGGCCCGCCTCGGCGAGGAGCGACGCTGCCCGTTCGGCGGCATAGCCCTTGCCGATGCCGCCGAGATCGAGCTTCACGCCCTCGCCGAGGTCGATGCGCGATCCCGTGATGCGCACCTCGCCCCCGCATGGCCTGCCCGACTCAGGGGCAGGGCCGTCGTCGGGCAGCTCGTCAAAGGTTCGGTCGTAGCCGGCTCCGGCGACCGCGTCGTGCACGGTCGGGTCGAAGCGGCCGTTGGTCCGCTCGCGGCCGTCGAGCTGCAAGGCCGACGACCTCGACCAGCTCGGGCCCGGCCTCGAGCGAGCCGGCCTCGTTCAGCGCCGAGAGCTCGGAGTCGGGGTCGAAAGCGCGTCATGATCGCCTCCAGCCGGTGGAACTCGGCCTCGGCGGCGTCGAACGCCGCGCCCGCCGCGTCCGCGGCCGAGAGCAGCTCGATCTGCGTGCCCATGGCCCGGAAGACGTGCTTCTGCATCAGGAAGACCCCGAAGAAGTGGCGGGGGCGGCGCTGACGACCGAGACGGACGGGGCCGCTGCGGCAGCGGCGAGCTGAGCCTGGCGCGCGTCGGCGATCTGGGAGTTGCGCTGCGCAGCTGTGCGCGGTACGTGGCCCAGCGGCGGTCGACGACTCGCTGCACCTGCGACGCTCTCGGCGCGCAGGCTCTGCTCGCGGGCGCTGAGGGCCGCGAGGCGTGGATCCTTCGCCGGCTGGGCACCGAACGGGCGCGCGACGATGGCCGCCCAGGCGAGGCAGAAGACGAGGAGCGTGAAGGCCAGCGAATAGGCCCTGCCGAGGGGGCTAGTCATCGTCGCCGTCGTCGTCCTCGTGCTCGAACTCGTCGTCATCGTCGTCGTCGTGGTCGTCGTGACTGCTGCGGCTGCTGCTGACCGCGACCGGGGCCGCGCGGGCGGGCGAAGCTGCCCTCGGAGCCGAACCGCCACCGGAGCTGGGCGCGGCCGGGAGAGCCGGCGGCTTCTTCTGAAGGGCGGCGCGCAGCGAAGCCTGGGTGCGCTCGAGCTTCTGCTCCCGCGCAGCGATCTCGGCCGGAGAGGCCTGCTGAGCCTCGGGCCGGCCGATGCCTGCGCTTTGCGCGGCGGTCGCTAGCCCGATTATCGACCCGAGGCCGACGATCGCGGAAATCACGAGTACGTGGATCTTTCTCATCAGAAAGGACCTCCGTGGACGTTGATCTCGCACGGTAGGAGGGGCCCGGAAAAGCCCGGGCTAGCCGCAGGTAAAGCTTTGTTAGCCGAGGGCAAAGTCTCGGCAGGGCGCGTTGGGCTTCGGCCGCCGCCTTGTATTACTTAGTGGAAATTTGTACAAACGAGCAAAGCAATCGGGGAGTGAGAGGGGAGATCAAGTGAAATCACGGAAACCAAGACCGCTGCGCGGGTTCGTCACGCCGCGGCGTGCGTTCGTCTTCGCGATCCTCTGCGCGGCGCTTGCGGCCGCGTCGGCGGCGCTCGCAAGCGGCAACGGCACGCCGTTCTCGGCTCTGGACCGGCTCGTCGCGCAACCGAGCGCAGTGCCGTCGATTCAGGGCCACGGCCTACGGCAGGCGTCGGCCATCGACCTCAACACGGCGCTGTCACCCGCCTCGACTACCACGTCGTGGACATGGGGCGACTGGGCATCCGCCCGACTCAGCAGTCGCTCGCACCCGACGGTGGTTCATTGGGGTCGAGCAACGCGTTCATGAGCGTCAGCGCCGACGTGGCCCCTGTGTCCACCGCTCGTGCTCTCGGGACGGTCGCGAGCAGCTTCACGCCGGCCGAGCCCGTCGACTATTACCTCAACGGTGTACTGGCGGCCACGTTCACCGCGGACGTCAACGGCAGACTGGGCGTCTTCATCAACAGCGGCTCCGCCGAGGGGTTCATCACCGTGGATGCCAGAGGCCAGGTGAGCGGCAAGCGCGCCGGGGGCGTGGCCCAGCTGCTGGTCGCTGCACCCACTGCACCCGGTTTGTCAGTGGCGCCCCACGCGATCAACCCCACCGGGACCAGCACCATCAACATGATGGGAACCCGCTATCCGGCGAGCACCGTGATCACTCTCGCTCGAAACGGCGTCTCGCTCGGCACTGCCACTACCAACGCCATGGGGAGCTTCTACGTGAGCGTCCCCGTCCCGGCGGGCACAGACGCCTCGGCGGTCTACAGCTCTGATAGCGGGACGGTGGGCAGCCACGCCGGCCAGAGCATCGAAGAGCGCGCCGACGCCGGCACCCCGCCCGAGGGCGACCAGAACGTGTCGCGTGCGTACTTCGACCGGCCCATCTTCCCTGCAGCCGGTGGTGCGTCTACCGCGTTTGTCGGCGAGGGCTTCCAGCCGGGTGAGACCGTCAACCTCAGCGGTTGTACCGTTGCTAGCGGTACTGCGAATGCCAATGGTTCTGTGGCCTTCCTCGGAACGTTCCCTGGAGGAGCGGGTACGTCGCAGTGCGTCTGGACCGGTGTGACGAGCGGCCGGTCGGTCGGGGAACGGTCGAGGGCCATGCCAACTCCGTCAACGTGCCAACCGCCATCAACAGGCCCGCGACGCTGACTACCGGTGCAGCAAACTTCAGCTTCTTCTTCAACCGGCTGACGCCGAATCAGAGCGGCGACCGTCTTCCTGGACGGTGTGAGTCAGGGCGCAGCCACCACCGACGCTTCTGGTGCCGGAGGGATGACGGTCACGGCGCCCGCAGCGGTGGGGCCTCACGCAGTGGTCTTCATTGGGGCCACAGCAGGACAGGTGGCAATCGCCCCGCTGTACGTAATTTCGGCTGGGCCGCCACCACCACCTCCACCTCCGCCACCACCACCGCCACCACCACCGCCACCTCCGCCATCATCGCCTCCGCCTCCGCCTCCGCCACCACCGCCTCCGCCTCCGCCTCCGCCTCCGCCACCACCACCTCCGCCGCCACCACCACCTCCGCCACCTCCGCCACCGCCTCCGCCACCACCGCCTCCGCCGCCTCCGCCACCTCCGCCTCCGGCCCCACCGCCGGCCCGCTGTCGCGTGCCGAACGTGATCGGCCTCAGGCTGAACACGGCGAAGGCACGGATCCGGGCACGGCGCTGCCGCGTCGGCACGGTGCGCAGGGTTCGCTCCACGCCGGGTCGGCCGTGTTCTCGGCCAGAGCCCGCGGGGCGGCGCAGTGCGGCCCCAGTCAACTTCCGGGTCAACCTGCGGGTAGGACGGCGCTAGAAACCAACCAGGACGAACGAAAAAGGGGCGCCTGCACACAGCAGGCGCCCCTTGTCTAGCTTGAAAAACCTAGTAAGAGGCTGTACAAACGGGGAGTCTTCGAGGATATTGGATCGGGGAATTAGTCGAAGAGGGGAGAGGCATGAAGCGCACTGGCCTGGTACTCGGGCTCGTTTTCGCAGTTGCCGTACTGGCGGCAACGGTGTCGGCACAAAGGTCTCCTGGCGAATCGGCGCAGCACCTGCGCTCGCTCGCGGACACCTATGAGACGAAAGATTTCTGGGCGAAAGCCTCAAGGCCCCAGTCCGCGCCGGGACGGAAGGTCGTCGTCCACGCACGGAAAGCTCGTTCCTTCACGCTGGACACAGCCGGCCTGAAGTCGGTGCTCGCTCGCGCTCCCCGCGAGAACACCCCGGCGGCCCGCGACACCCCTCTCGTCGTTTCGCTGCCGGCGCCGGACGGCTCATTCGACCGGTTCGCGCTCCAGGAGTCGGCGGTCATGGCCCCCGGCCTGGCCAGGCGCCATCCCGGGATCAAGACCTACAGCGGACGAGGCATCACGGATCTGTCGGCGACGATCCATGCTGACCTGACCCCGCTCGGCTTCCGGGCCTCGGTCCGTTCGGCAAACGGCAACTGGTACATCGACCCGTACCACGTCACCCGCTCGCCGAGCGTCTACGCCAGCTACTTCGTCCGGAATGCCGAGAACACGGGCCACGCGAACAACGACACCGTGGTCGAGTCCACCGGGCTCCCGGTCAACGTGCCCGATATTCCGACCGACCGGCACCGATCTGCGCACGTATCGCACCGCGCTGATCAGCGACCCGGGCTACTCGACGTACCACGGCGGGCCAGGGAACGTGACCGCCGCGAAGGTCGCCCTGATCAACCGTGTCACGCACATCTACGAGGACGACCTCACGATCCGGCTGCAGCTGATCGCGAACAACGATCTCCTCAACCTCAACACGTATGCCCAGGCGTCGTCGCCGAACGGGCCCTGCGGCTCAGTGGGTTGCTTCACCATGGCCGAGGCCCTCGGGTGCCCGAATCTCGGGCGCAACCGCATCGTCATCGGCCAGATCATCGGCGCGAGCAACTACGACCTCGGCCACCGTGGGATGGGACAGCCCGGCGGCGGAGTCGCCCAGCTCGGCGTCGTCGGCCGCGGGCCAAGGCCTCCGGTTGCACGGGCCTTCCGACTCCGACCGGCGACTTCTTCGCCGTCGACTACGTCGCCCACGAGATGGGGCACCAGTTCTCCGGCAACCACACGTTCGACGGCAACCAGCTCAACTGCCGGAGGGAACCGCGCCGCGGGGACCTCGGTCGAGCCGGGCAGCGGCCAATCGGTCATGGCCTATGCGGGCATCTGCGCGACGGACGACCTGCAGCCGCACAGCGATCCGTACTTCTCGCAGCGCAGCCAGACGGAGATGACGAACTACGTGTCAGGCGCGGAAGTTGCGATCAACGAGGTGCAGACCGTCTCGCTCCGGCACTTCGGAGGCGGCGACGAGGCTCAGGTCGTGACCCTCGGGCCAGGCTACTCGCAGGCCCCGGCGATCACGCCGCTGAGCGTTGGCATCAACGCCGCCCCGAGCGCCACCTCGCGGGGCGGCGCGTCGGAGAGCGGCAACACGGTCACGATCGCGACCGGCATCCGCACGGGTTCCAGGTCGGCGAGCAAGTCACGATCGCCGGCGTCGCCGAGCCGGGCTACAACGGCACGTTCACGGTCACCGCGGTTCCGGTCTCGCGGGCGCTCCAGTACGCGAACACGTTGACCGGGCTGCCCGTCTCCGGTGGTGGCACCGCCACGCATGTCGTGCCGGGTGCAACCTCTTCGGGGACGACCGCGACGATCAAGACGAGCGTGGCGCACGGCCGCGCGATCGGCGACGTCATCGTCGATCGCAGGTGTCGGCGTCGCGGGCTACAACGGCACGTTCGCGATCACGGCCGTTCCTTCTGCCAGGACGTTCCAGTACACGACGACGACGCCTGACCTGGCGCCGTCCGGCGGCGGGTCGGCAACGTTCCTCCACCGGTTCCGCGTGCGCATCGGCGGCCAAGACTCAGCCCTGATCAACAGCACGCCCTCGCTCGCCTACGGCAACGTCAACCTGACAAACGCGATCAACGCGATCCCGAGTTTCGCGGGAACGGTCACCGTGACCAACGCATCGTCGGCGGGCTTCACCGTCACGTACTCCGGCCCCTCGGCCGGGATCGACGTGCCGAACATCGAGCTCGTCGAGCTCAACTGCGGATGCTTCTCGTCGGTCGAGGAGACGAACCACGGCGGAGCCTTCGACTCGTTCAGGCTCAACTACAACGGGAACGTCTCCGCTCTGATCACGAACGGCAGCAACTACACGCCGGTAGGTGTGCAGGCGGCACTGGCCCCGCTCCTGCCGGCGGGCGTGACGACCGTTGTTTCCCGGCTTCGCAGGCGGTACGTTCAACAACACCGGGTTCCAGGTCAGCTACACGACGGCGCCGCCGTCGAACATCCCGGTACTGCTGGCCACCCAGGACTTCACTCCCGGCGCGTCCGGCTTCACGGGCGAGACCGACAAGGGCGGCCTGGACGATCGGAACGGCATCGTCACGCCGACTGGCAATACGTGGCCGACGGTCACCGCGCCGCCGGCTACACGATCCCGCTGCGGACCCCGTTCGCGCTCACCGGGAGCGCGACGGACGCCGAAGGCGACACGCTCGTCTACTCGTGGGAGCAGAACGACGGCGGCGGCGGCGACCGGGAAGTCGCTCCTGAACAACGTGAAGACGGTCGGCCCGCTCTTCACCATGTTCCCGAAGTCCGCGCCGGTCTCCGAGGAGGACGCGCTCGAGTACAACTCACCCGGCCAGAACCACGTCACGACCAGCCCGACGAGGGTCTTCCCCGATCTGGAGCAGATCCTCATCAACAACACGAACGCCGACACCGGCTCGTGCCCGTTCGGCGGGGTTGCTCCGCAGGTGCCGCTTCCGATCCGGGAGTGCTACTCGGAGTTCCTGCCGACCTCCGACTACGTGCCGTCGGCGGCGGCCATGCACTTCCGCTTCACGGCCCGCGACCGGCGGATGGGCGGCGGCGGCAACAACAGCGCGGACACGACGCTGACGCTCGCCGCCAACACCGGCCCGTTCCGCGTCACCGCGCCGAACACGGGAGTCACGTATCCGCCCGGGTTCCCACAGACGGTCACGTGGGACAAGGCCAATACGGACATCGCTCCGATCAGCGCGGCCAACGTGAAGATCAGCCTGTCTACTGACGGCGGGCTCACGTACCCGACCGTGCTCGCGGCTAGCACCGCGAACGACGGCTCGGAGGTCGTGACGATCCCGAACATGCCCACGACAACGGCTCGCGTGAAGATCGAGGCCGTCGGCAACATCTTCTTCGACGTCTCGAACGTGAACTTCACGATCGGCGGACCGCCTCCGCCTCCACCTCCGCCGCCTCCGCCACCACCGCCTCCGCCTCCGCCGCCTCCGCCGCCACCACCGCCTCCGCCACCTCCGCCTCCGCCGCCGCCCCACCGCCGCCTCCGCCTCCGGCCCCACCGCCGGCCCGCTGTCGCGTGCCGAACGTGATCGGCCTCCGGCTGGCAACGGCGAAGGCACGGATCCGGGCACGGCGCTGCCGCGTCGGCACGGTGCGCAGGGTTCGTTCCCGGCGCGTCGGCCGTGTCGTCGGCCAGAGCCCACGTGGCGGCTCGGTCCGGCGGGTCAACTTCAGGGTCAACCTGCGGGTCGGCCGGCGCTAGGCCAACTCAGCGAAACCACGACGCAAGACGGGGCGCCCAACTGGGCGCCCCGTCTTCATCTCCGCCCATCCGTCGGCTACCCTTGGCGAGCCGCGGGGCTATAGCTCAGTTGGGAGAGCGCCTGGATCGCACCCAGGAGGTCGCCGGTTCGAGCCCGGCTAGCTCCATTCCCGCTCCTGAGTCACGTTTCTGGTCGCTGGCTACCTGAACCGGTACGTCCCGTCCCAGGCCCAGTTGTACCCGCCCTGGTACGAGACATGACACGAGCACGATGCCGCGGAGTCTCCTGGTTCCGCCCGACAGCGTGCACTGCCCCGAGGCCGGTCGCGAAATCGAGTGCGCAATGACCGGTCGCGGTATTGCCGGGCCCGGTGTAGAGGATGACGTCACTGTCCAGCGAGGTCGCGCCAGCGGCCTGGGCATAGAAGATCTTCGTGCCGGCCGGGATCGCCGCGACGTTCGAGGATGTGACCGTGCAGTAGTCCCCGATCTGGCCCTGCATCGTCGAGGGGAGGGCATTCCTTCCTCAAGTGGAACGGTCGGTTCGATGGTTGGCAGCTCCCGACTGAGCGGAAGCGGTGACCGCAAGGATCGAGGCCGCCACCGCGACGAGCGAGAGCAACCACGAGAACGCGTGTTGGGCTTTGCGCATCTGTGAACTCCTTCCTTCCGTCGTGATCCGAGGTTTCACTGCTTGTTTCCTCGGCCCCGCTTGTTGAGGGCCGATGCCCGTTCGACTTTCGGCCCGCCCGCTCGAGGTGCCAGCCGACCGTTCGTTCGTCCAGGCCGACCGCCTCGGCTATCTCGCCTTTGCTGCGCCCTGCAGCGAGGAGCAGGGTGAGCGACGTCAGGTCGCCCCCGGCGAAATGAGCGATCTCGCGCCGTCGCTCATTTCCGTCTTCCAGTTCATGCGCTTCGGGAGCCTTGACGGCTTCGACGATCCGGTCATCGGGGAGCTCCGCGGCTCGCGCCGCCTCGCGAAGAGCTTCGGGCGACTCCGCCTCGAAGACGTGCAGGATCGTCTCGTCGCCAGGGAGGAACGTTGTCCACAGATGACGGACATCGGTGCCGAGCTCTGCCGCGAGTCTTGCGCGTTCGCGCTGAGCGTCGACGGCGCTCACGGCTGCATACGACTCCATCAGGTAGCTCGGCATCAGCCACCGACCGTAGAGCAGCCGTCTCCGGAGGAAATCCAGGAAACCCCCTGACTTTGCTCAGCCGGCCGGTACCGACGTGCGATGGGCCAGCTCGGCGCGCGAGCGGACGCCGAGCTTCGCGTAGATCCGCGTCAGATGGCCCTCGACGTTCGCGGCGTGATGAAGAGCTGCGCGGCGACCTCTTTGTTCGTCTTTCCCTTGGCGACGAGCTCCGCGATGCGCCGCTCGGTCGGCGTCAACTCGTCGCCGGCAGCCGTTCGGCCGCCGACCCGCGCCAGCTCCGAGCGGGCTTTCTCCGTCCACAGAGTCGGCTCCGAGCTCGTCGAAGATCGCGAGCGCTCGCTCCAAGGCGTCTCGCGCGCCGCGCCGCGCTTCCTCGTCCGCCGCTGGGCCATGCCCAGGGCGAGCAACGTGCGCGCCAAGTCGAAAGGTTGCGGAAGTCCCTCGTGGACGGTGAGGGCGCGCTCGAGGGCGGAACGAGCGGCCCCGAGGTCGCCGTCGGCGGCCAGGATCAGCCCTTCGCAGCGGCCCGCGCTGGCCTCGCCCCAGGGCTCTCGATTCGGCTGAAGCGGTCCTGCAGTTCGGCCAGAAGCCTGCGCGCCTCCTCGAGCTCGCCCAGCTCGACGAGCGCCTCGATCGCGTTCGGTAGCTCGCCGTAGATGCTCGGCTCGCGCCAGCCCGACGAGGCATACGTCTGCAAGCGGCCCAGGATCCTGTCGGCAGCCTCAGGATCGCCGACCGAGAGCTCGAGGAAGCCGAGGACGCTCAGGTGCTGGAGCCGGAAGACCTCGTCTCCGCAGCTCTCCGAGAGCGCGATCCCGCGCTCGGCGGCGTCACGGGCTTCCTCGACGCGCCCGAGATGGCGTCGAGGAGCGCGGTTGCGTAGAGGAGCGCGCTCATTCCTGCTCGCGGCCGATCTGCTCAGCGCGCTCATAGCCCTCGGCCGCTTTCCGCGTGGCGAGCGGCCAGTTGCCGGCGCGGAACTCGAGCTCTGCCTGGTGCAGAGGGCGGCCGCGACGGCGCGCTTCGTCTCCGAGCGAGACAGCCCGATCGAGCGATATGTCCATCCGGGCGCGCGCCTCGTCGAGCCGTCCCGGCGACATCAGTCGCATGGAGAGCGCGAAGCTTGGCTGCTGGTGTCGGTCGCCTCGTACTGGAACTTACCGCTCCTCGAGGAGACCGCCGCTCGAGCAATCCGGGCGTCGGCTTGACGGCGCGAGGCGTCTCGAACCAGGCGACGGTCGAGAGCGCAGTCGCGAGAGTCGTCTCGTCGCCGGCTCGCTCCGCCGCCGCCAGCCCGCCCGGGCGTGCTCGAGCGCCTGCTCGGGCGCGCCCTGAACGAGGAGTAGCTCGGCGATGTAGCACTCGATCTTCGCGACGCGGGCGTCGTCATCCTCGAGCCTCGTCGAGAGCGCTCGCCGCGAGCTCGAGGCACCGCTCGAAGCTCTGTTGCGCGCTCGCGAGCAGCAGCAACGCGTCCGCTCGCGCGCCAGCCGGGAGGTAGCTGCTTGATCGAGCGCTCGGGGATCGCGTCGCTCCTGGCGAGCTCTCCGGCGCGAGGTGGTACCTGGCCGCCTCGACACTCGCTCGAGGCCGGTCCGTTCCGTGCGGCGTCAGGCGCACCGCGAGCTCGGCCAGCTCCGTCGGCCGCTGCCGGTCGCGCCCCGCGCAGGCCTCGTCGTGCGGCGTCCGCGAGGGCGTTGGCGCCTCTCGTCGGGCTCCTCGGCAGCGAGCGCCAGGTGCGGGCCCGCTCCTCAGGATCGGTGACGACCTCGGCAGCCGACGGTACAGTCGCCCCGCTCCGCGGCCAGTGATCGACCCGTACGGCCGAGGCGAGCAGCGGGTGGCTGAAGCTGACCTTGTCGTCCGCAGCTCGATGATGCCCGCCTCGGACGCCTGCTCCAGCGCCGGCGAGTCGCCGAGGATCGACTCGGTCGGCCGCCTCAGCGCCGCCGCCGCGGCGAGGACGTCGCGCACGCCGCGCCGGCAGCGCCTCGAGGCGCTCGTGCAGGATCGCGTCGAGCGTCTGGCACCGGCAGTGGATGGCCCGGTTCGATCCGCCGCCCGACTTCAAGGGCGCGAACCAGCTCGATCGCGTAGAACGGATTGCCGCCTGATGCCTCGTGGACTCTGCGTCAGCACCGGCCGGGCGAGCGTCGACGCCGAGTCGGTCGCGCAGAAGCCGGTGCAGCGCGCCCATGCTCAGCGGGCCGACCCGACCGCGACGCGACGTTCCTCCGGATGGCCAGCTCAGCCTTTCCGAGTCCAGCCTCAACATTGCCGGCGCGCGAGAAGAAGCGCCACCGTTCCTCGCGAAGTCGCCTGCCGGCGAACTCCACACCGCGGCAGACGATCGATCGAGCCATTGCACGTCGTCCACCGCAGGCACGAACGGCTTCGATGCGGCGAGGATGCGCAACATGGCGGGCAAGGCGACCCCAGTGTGCCGCTCAGCAGCGGCCCTGCGGAGTCTCGTAGGAGGAGCGCGATCTCGAGCGCGCGTCGTTCCGAGCCCTCGAGCACATCGTCCAGCACGTCCGCGGGAAGGTCGCTCACGACGCTGTACGAGAACGTTTCCTCCTTCTCAGCAGGGCTCGCCCGCAGAACGCAGTGCAGGACAGCTCGCGCGAGGCCTCGACCCCGGCACGCCAGAGAGTCGTCTTCCCGATGCCGGCGTCACCCTCGATGAGCAGGGCGCCAGACGGAGGGAACCGCTGGACGAACGAGGAAATCGTCCGCAGTTCCTCATCGCGACCGACGACCTCAGTGTCCGGCACAGCCCTCCTTGGACTCTAATTCTTCCTCAGTAGCCTGGGAAGACCAGCCCCTTCCCAGCCCTCATCGCTGACGACCCCGCTCGTAGACTCCCGCGATGGTCCCGGCCCTGCTCGTGGAGGACGCCGCCAAGCGCTATGGGCGCGTCCAGGCGCTCGACGGGGTCAGCCTGGAAGTGCAACCCGGCGAGCTCGTGGGCCTGCTCGGACCGAACGGGGCCGGGAAGTCGACCCTCGTCAAGATCGCCTGCGGGCTGATCAGGGCGTCCCGCGGCCGCGCGGAGATCTGCGGAGCGCCGGCGGGATCTCCTCCCGCCCGCGCCGCGCTCGGCTACCTCGCCGAGCTCTTCCGTTTCCCGGGCTGGTACTCCGCCGACGAGGTGCTGCGCCTCCACCAGCGACTCGTCCGCTCGCCGGGCGGCGACGGCGAGCGCGGCGCAGCTGCTCGAGCTGGTCGGGCTCGCGAACGCCCGCGCCGTGCGGGTCGATGCGATGTCCAAGGGGATGCAGCAGCGGCTCGGGATCGCGCAGGCGCTCGTCGGGTCCCCGCCGGTCCTGCTGCTCGACGAGCCGACGAGCGCTCTCGACCCGGCCGGCCGGCGAACCGTCCGCGCACTGCTCGAGGAGCTGCGCGAGCGCGAGATCGGCGTGCTCCTCAACTCGCATCTGCTGAGCGAGATCGAGCTCGTCTGCGACCGGGTCGTGATTCTGGCCCGCGGCCGAGTCGTCGCGGAGGGCCGCCCCGAGGATCTCTCGCACGCGCGAGGCGTGGAGATCGAGACCGACGAGGGAATCCGGCTCTTCCCCGAGGCGCGGCGGGACCAGGTTCCCGGGCTCGTCGAGCAGCTCGTCCGCGAAGGCCGGCAGATCTACGGGGTGCGCGTGCTCGCAACGAGCCTCGAGGAGGAGTACCTCGAGGCGGTCGGAGGCGACACGGCGTGAGAGCGCTGCCGATCATCGCCGGCTACGCCCTCCAGGAGGCGCTCCGGCGCCGAATCTTCCATGTCGTCCTGCTGCTGACGGCTATCTATCTCGGCCTCTACTGGCTCGGGACTAACGAAGCGTTCGAGGAGGTGGCTCGGTTCGAGGAGGGCCTCCCGGTCGAGGAGCAGGAGCTCACCGGAGCGACGCTCTTCGGCCTCTCGATGTTCGGGACGCTCTTCCTCGGAGCAGTGCTGGCGGCCTTCCTCACGCTGGGGGTCGTCCGCGGGGACGCGGAGCGTGGCCTGCTCCAGCCGCTCGTTGTCCGGCCCGTGGGGCGCGGCGCACTGCTCCTCGGGCGCTTCCTCGGAGCCGCCGCCGTCTGCGTCCCTTACGTGCTCGGCGTCTACACGGCTTGCGCTCTCATTACGCGGACGGCCGGCGATTGGTGGCCCGACGAGTTCGTCCGGCCCGGCGTCCAGCTCGCGACCGGGGTGCTCGTGATCGCCGCGCTGGGGCTCCTCGGATCCGTGTTCCTGTCGGCGACCGCCAACGGGATCGCGATCTTCATGGTCTTCGGCGCGGGTCTCGTGGCGGGCTTGCTCGGCCAGATCGGCGAGGCGCTCGACTCCGAAACGCTGCAGACCGTCGCCGACCGGACGTCGTGGGCGCTCCCGTTCGAGGCGCTCTACCAGGACGCGCTCTACCGGATCACCTCTGAGAGTCGCGGCTTCACGGGCCTCGCGATCGAGCTCGGGCCCTTTGGAGGCTCGCAGGCGGGCGGCACCAACCTCCCGCTCTGGACGATCGCGTACTTCGCGGTGGTGCTTGCCGCGACGCTCGCGGCCTTCTCGCGCAAGGATCTCTAGCGTGTCCTGCCGCGTGACTGCCTCAACCTTGTGAGGCGCCGCCTGTGCTCTGCTCAGCGTTTGAACAGAGCACAGGCGTTTGGGGAGCGCCTCGGGGGAGGGACTGGGTTAGGCGAACCTCCGAACGAAGGCCAGGGCGGTGTCCGCGACCTCGCGCCAACCGATCTCCTCGGCGGGCGTGAGTGTGGTTTCGATCGCCATCTGTGCTCCTGACACTCGTGGTCCGGGCTGAGAAGCCCATGCGATCCGACCGAGTGCTGGAGCCGGGGGTGGTGCCGACCAGGGGTCTGGAGCCGACACTTCGACTCTAGCACCAGCCGTGCGCCAGTGTCATATGCGCCCGTGAGCGTCTAGCGTCGCTCGAACGCCAGGCGAAGGCCGAGCCCGACCAGCACGGCACCGGTCAGGCGCGCGAACGTGCGCGCGACGGCGGGCCGCTGCAAGACGCCACCAATCCGCGTCACCAGCCAGGCATAGGCGGGCAGCCAGACGATGCCGGTGGCCAGGTGGATGCCGGCCAGCAGAGCGGGGAGAAACACCGGGTCGTCGGCGACGACGAACTGCGGGATCACGCTCGAGTAGAAGACGGCGATCTTCGGGTTGAGCAGGTTCGAGACCAGCCCCTGGCGAAACGGCGTCCCGCCACGCGTCGGAACCTCGGTGTGACCGCCGAGCAGAGCCTTGAGGCCGAGGTAGATCAGATAGGCAGCCCCGGCGAGCTTGACCGCGGTGTACGCAGTGGACGAGGAGGCAAGGACAGCCGCGACACCGACGACGGCGGCGAGCGCCCACACGAAAACGCCGGTCAGGATTCCCGCCGACGTCGTCAACGCCTCGCCCAGGCCGCCTCGAATTGCGTTTCGAGTGACGAGCGCCATGTCGATCCCAGGCGTGATCGTCAACAGCGCTGCGAGGATGGTGAAGGCGAGGATCCGCTCGCTCATGTCACCAGGCTACGCGGAGCCGCCTAGAAGCAAAAGAAAGGGCGCCCGGAGGCGCCCTTTTCTTTCCGTATCGGTGATTTGGCCTCGAGTTAGCGCCGGCCCACCCTCAGGTTGACCCTGAAGTTGACGCGGCGTACCGAGCCGCCCCGTGGGCTCTGGCCGACGACACGGCCGACGCGCCGGGAGCGAACCCTGCGCACCGTGCCGACTCGGCAGCGCCGTGCCCGGATCCGTGCCTTCGCCGTTGCCAGCCTCAGGCCGAGCACGTTCGGCACGCGACAGCGTGGCGGCGGCGGGGCCGGAGGTGGCGGTGGAGGCGGTGGCGGTGGCGGAGGTGGAGGTGGCGGCGGCGGTGGTGGCGGTGGCGGTGGAGGTGGAGGCGGTGGCGGTGGAGGTGGTGGCGGAGGCGGTGGTGGCGGTGGCGGCGGTGGCGGTGGCGGCGGCCAATTGCCCGGCAGCGGCCAGACGTAGGCGCCGCGGCCGCGCGTCCAGACCGAGAGCGTCGTCGACCCGCGGTCGATCTGCATGTCCCAGATCATCGCGTGGGGCAGTCCGTTCTCGAACCGCGACCAGATCGGCGAGGCCGCGGTGATGTCGTCGGTGTAGTAGAGGCCCCAGTCGCGTGCCGGCGAAGACCTGCTGCGGGAAGTTCGGGTTGACGATGATCGAGTCGACCGGGATGTCGGGCAGGTTGCCGGTCTTGTCCGCCCAGGTGAACGAGGCGCAGTTCGCCGTGCAGACGACCTGGAAGACGTGGCCGGGGGTCGTCGGCGTGTTGGCGTTGAAGCCGCCGACCGCGGCGTAGCCGGTCGCGAGGCTCGCGGTCGGCGCCGACGGATCGAGCGCGATGCCGAGGACGGGGCGGTTGGGGAGGACGGTGTTGCCGCCGGTGACGTTCACCCAGTTGGCCTGCGACGCCGCTCCCGTGCCGAGGTTGAAGCCGATCCACACGTTGGCGTCGTTGGTGCCGACGATCGCATCGCTCGACACTTCGGCGAGTACTTGACCTGGTTGATGAACGAGCGGTTGCCGAGCGTCTGCTTGGTCATGTTCTGCGTCGACGGGTTGTTCGTGACGTACCAGCTCGCTGCGTTCATCGTGGCGTTGCCGCCCGCGATCGTCTCCCAGACCCTGGTCGTGCCGGCGACCAGGTGGCCGCAGCCGCCGTGGCACGCCGGCCGGCCCGCAGTCGTCGCCGCCGGGGATCCCGCCGTGGAAGAGATCGAAGGGCAGGATGAACGACTGCGTGTCGCCGGTCCAGTTCCGCGAACGGCTCGCGTAGCCCGTGCCGCCGCCGCGAAGGCTGGTGGCGCTGGTGATGCAGCGGCGAAGCCGCCGCTGTTGTTGCCCGCCAGAAGCGGCAGGCTCTGCCAGCCCGTGCCCACCGGGTCGATGCGCGCGTAGAAGCCGTCGCCGCCGATCGTCATCTGCCACTGCACGGGGCCGGTCGGGTGCCGGTGAAGCCGACCACGCTGGGGCCGTTGTCCTGCGCGCCGCCGGCCGCCGACGGGGTCGGCGAGGTGGCGAAGTTGCCGCTGATGTCGCCCGAGTAGAACTCGATCGTGTTCAGCCCGGTGTCCATGTTGAACCAGGTCGGCCGAGCGCGTCGGGGCCGACGTCGGCGTTCGTGCGTGCCGTAGACGCCGCCGTCGTTGCCGGCGAGGAGCATGCTCGACGAGCCGGGCACGAAAGCGAGCGCGTGCTGGTCGACGTGGACGACGCGGCCGCTCGTGCCGTTGTAGCCGCAGGTGATGTCGTTGAACGTCGTGCCCGTGCGGGTCGCGAACCAGATGTCGAACGTGTCGACGAAGAGGCGGTCCGGGTTGTTCGGGTCGACGGCCACTCCCTGGTCGTACCAGTTCTGCGGATAGTCGCCGGTGCCGGCAGGCGCCGAGTCGCGCAGCGAGCGAGCCGCCGGCCGAGCCGGCCATGAACGCTCCACGACGTGCCGCCGTCGGTGGTCGCCCAGACGCCGAGCTGGCAGCCGTGCGCGTTGCCGCAGCCGCTGTCGGTGTTCGGCGCGATCGACTGCACCTGGGCATAGATGACGTTCGGGTTGCTGGGGGCGACGGCGATGTCGATGCGGCCGAGCTGATTGCCGGTCGTCGGGTTGACGTAGGGACGCCGCTGCCCGCGTTCATGTTCGCGCCCGTCGCATACGGGCTGCCGGTCACCGCGGTGCCGAAGACGAACCCGTTCGCGTTGCGCGCGATCGACGTGAACGCCGGGCACCCGCTGGCGGGCATGGTCGCGCGGTAGATGCCGTTCGCGCCGTTGAGCCCGAGGTCGTACTGCACGGTGGTGGCAAAGCCGCGCGCGCCGACCGCGGCGAGGATCCGCGTGACTGCCGCCGCCCATGTTCGTCAGCTCCAGGCCGGTGATGTCCTGGCGCTGCGTCGTGAACGCGTTGGTCGTGCAGGGCCCGGTCCAGTTCGACGCCGGCGTCATACGAGAAGTAGAGGCCGGTCTTGGTGCCGGCGACGACGTTGTTGCTGTTGTTCGGATCGACGCGCACCTTGCCGACTGCGTGGTACTGCGGGAACTGGCCGGCCGGCTCGGGGTAGGCCGGCGCCGAAGACGTCCGCGCCGAGCACGGTCCAGGTGGCGCCGGCGTCGGTCGACTTCAGGATGCCCTGGCTGCCCATCGAGAAGGAGCCGTAGTTCAGGTCCCCCGTGCCGGCGTAGATCGTGTTGTGGTTGCTGCGGGTCGATGGTGAGCGTGTCGATGGCTGATCGTGGAGATGAGCGGATCGTCGGTCGTCACGGTCCAGGTGGTGGAGGCGCTGCAGCAGTTCGTCGTCTTCCAGACGCCGCCGCCCACGCTCGCCGCGTAGGCCACGATGCTGCCGTTGGTCGTCGTGGTGGGATCGACGACGATGTCGTTGATGCGGCCCTCGGTGAGGCCGTAGTTGTAGCAACCGGTGCAGCCGGTCATCCGCTCCGGCTGCGGGCCGAGAGCTGTCCAGCTCGGTGCCGTCGGGGTCGGTGCTCGGGCGGCCATCCGGGCCGGCAGGCATGCCGCGGGAGATTCGCGCGTCCTGCCGAGCGGCATTCCTCAGCCAAGCCGGGTTGTACCGGCCGGTCGGGTAGGTCACCCGGTCGTTCCAGTAGGCGTCCCTCGAGCGTCGAATTCCTCGCCCTCGGCCTCGACTCCACCGCTGCCCGGAACGGCCGCCAAGCGCGGGGGCGACTTCGAGTCCTGCCCACCGCCTCCGCCCGGCAAGTGCCCGGTTCCTGCGAGGAGTGCCAGCAAAAACGCGGTGCCAAAGATGACGAGTTCGACGATGTTCCTTCGACGCATGGTTGCCCTCTCCCGTTTTGAGCTCATGAGCGCCTGCAGCCCACGAGCAATGTGGCCGTCCCTACCGACCTGTGCGTGACGGTGATATCACTCTGAACAAGGGAAATCAACGTCTGATTGACGATTCCCTATCCTGGCCGACGTCGCCGAACCGGAACCGCGCGCGGGGCGAATCACGGGGGAAGCAAATACCCCGACAAAGGAGTCTCGATGCGCTTCATCCCAACCAAGTTCCATGCGCCGCTCGACTACATCGTCGGCGCAGCGCTGATTGCCGCACCGTGGATCTTCCAGTTCTCGGAGCACACAGCCGCGACGATCGTGCCGATCGTGCTGGGCATCGGGCTGATCGCCTACAGCCTGTTCACGGACTACGAGCTCGGCGTCTGGAAAGTGGCGCCGATGGCCGTGCACAACCTGATCGACATCGCCGCCGGCACCGTCCTCGTCGCCTCGCCGTTCATCTTCGGCTTCGCGGACGAATCGGCCAACGTGTGGGCACCGCACGTCGTCGTCGGCCTCGCCGCGATCTTCCTCGGCCTCACCACCGTGCAGCGGGGCTTCTCGTACCGCAAGAGCGGCGCCACGCAGAGCACGGCCGCCGGCTAGATCGAGCTCGCTCAGAGCGCGCGGTGGCATTTTCCGCCGCGCGCTCGGCGCGGCCTGGTCAGGAGTGGCCGAGGATCGGTGCGGCCGGTACGGCGCCTCCAGCCGAGCCACCTCCTCCTCGCTGAGCGTCACGTCCGTCGCAGCGATCGCATCCTCCAGGTGACTCAGCTTGGTCGCCCCCACGATCGGTGCGGTCACCGCGGGCTTGCCGAGCAGCCAGGCGAGCGCGATCTGTGCTGGAGGCAACCCGCGTTCTGCGGCGACCTCGCGACGACGTCCACGACGTCGAAGTCCGAGTCCTCGTACATCTCGGCCACTTTGTCGCTACCGGCCCGGACCGTCGTCCTCTCGCCGCCGCGTTCGCGACCGCCGGCCAGCAACCCGCGCGCCAGCGGGCTCCACGGAATGAGTCCCACTCCCTGGTCGAGGCAGAGAGGGATCATCTCCCGCTCCTCCTCGCGGTAGACCAGGTTGTAGTGGTTCTGCATCGACACGAACGTCGTCCCAACCGGCCACCTCGGCGATGCGCTGTGCCTTTGCGAACTGCCAGGCGTACATGCTGGATGCTCCGATGTAGCGCGCCTTCCCCGCCTGTACGACGTCATGTAGAGCGGCCATGGTCTCCTCGATCGGCGTCTCCTCGTCCCAGCGGTGGATCTGGTACAGGTCGACGTACTCGACGCCTAGCCGGGCGAGAGAGGCGTCGATTGCGGCCAGGATGTGCTTGCGGGACAGCCCCCTGTCGTCGGGGCCCGGCCCCATCGGGAAGTAGACCTTGGTCGCGAGGACGTAGTCGTCGCGGCGCGCGAAGAGCTTGGCGAGCAGCCGGCCGGTGATCTCCTCGCTCCGACCGTTCGAGTACATGTCGGCCGTGTCGAAGAAGGTCACGCCCGCCTCGACGGCGCGGCGCACGATCGGCTCGGCCGCCTCCTCGGGCAGGAGCCATTCCCGCCAGCCCGGGTCGCCGTAGCTCATCATCCCGAGGCAGATCCGCGAAACGTTCAGCTCAGACGGGCCCAAGCGCACGTAGTCCATTCAGCTCGCCATCTTGCCTTCTCGGTGGACGGCGACTGCCGCGACCACGAGGCCAACACCCAGCACCTCGGTCGAGGAGGGGATCTGGGCGAGCACGACGATGCCGACGACCGTCGCTGTTGCCGGCAGCAGCGAGACCATCAGCGAGTACGTGGCGCGGCTGAGCCTCGCCATCGCGAGCTGGTCGAAGACGTAGGGGATGACCGACGAAGAGATCCCGACGCCGATTCCGGCGGCGAGAGCGATCGGGTCGAGCAGCGCCGGCGCAGCGCTCCAGGCTCCGATCGGAGCGATAGCGACGAAGGCGACCAGCATCGCCGCGCCGAGGCCGTCGATCCCGCTCATCTGCCTGTTCCGCGCGATGCGGTGAGCGAGAACGATGTAGAGGGCGAAGAGGGCGGCGTTGGCGAAGGCGAAGGCGACGCCGAGCGGCTCTCCTTCGATGCGGACGTCGGTGAGCAGGTAGACCCCGCCGACGGCCGAGAGCGAGGGCGAGCGCGTTTCGCCCTGTGCGCGCTCCGGCTGCGGCCAACGCGATCACCGGAAGGAACTCGATCGCCGCCACCGTGCCGAGAGGCAGGTGGTCGATCGAGATGTAGAAGCAGGCGTTCATCGTCGCCAGTACCACGCCCATGGCGATGATCGTCCGGCGCCCGTTCGCATCGAGCCGGGTGAACGCGCGCCACGGTCGGCGCCACAGGGCGAAGATGAGCGCGGCGCTGGCGATCCGGATCCAGGCCACGCCCAGGGGCTCGACGAGGACGAAGAGCAAGACGGCGAAGGCCGGTCCGAGGTAGTGGAAGATCGCACTGCCGACGAAGAAGCCCTCGGGCGGCGCCTTGACCGCTAGCCGCGCGACTCCGGAGCCCAGGCGGGCTCGTCGACCCGTGGGAAGAATCGCTGCTTGCTCCACCCTGAAATGGTCGCCTTGGGCGCTGACTTCTGCCAGACTCAAGCGAAGCCGTTTCGGGTCCAGCGCCTATGAAGCGAAGGGAGTTCGGTGTCCACAGCCAACGAAAACCAGCTGCTTGATCCGATCAACCGTCGCCTTCTGCAAGAGCTGCAGGCCGACGCCCGGGTGACCATGGCCGAGCTCGGCCGCCGGATCAACCTCTCCGCGCCTGCGGTAGGTGAGCGGGTCCAGCGGCTCGAGCGCGCCGGCGTGATCACGGGCTATCGCGCCGAGGTCGATCCGAAGGCGATCGGCTTTCCGATCGCGGCCGTCGTACGCGTGAGGCCGACCACCCGCCAGCTGCAGAAGATCCCGGAGCTCGCGCAAGAGATTCCGGAAGTCGTCGACTGCCATCGCATCACGGGAGAGGACTGCTTCTTCGTGAAGCTGCACCTCCGGTCGATGGACGACCTCGAGGCGATCCTCGACCGCTTCATCGTCCTCGGTCAGACGACGACGTCGATCATTCACTCGTCGCCCCTCGCGGGGCGCGCGTTGCCGCTCGACGAGCTCGTTCCCAGCCGTTAGGCCATGTCCGGTGCCTGGCACCAGGCATGTCCGAAGCAGCCACTACGGTCCGCGACGTGCGCCTCATCGTCGCCCGCTGCGAGGTCGTCTACACGGGTCGGCTGAACGCTGTGCTGCCGGTTTCGACGCGCCTGCTGATGCTGAAATCCGACGGCTCCGTGCTCGTGCACGCCGACAGCGGCGGCTACAAGCCGCTCAACTGGATGACGCCGCCGACCGTGATCGAGGAGGACGGCAACCGGATCGTCGTGCGCAAGCGTGCGGGCAGGACCGAGGACCGGCTGGAGATCCACATCCTGGAAGTGCTCAGCGACGCCGACCACGAGATGGGCGAGGCGGCGGCACTGGAGAAGGACGGCGTCGAGAGCCACCTCCAGGTCGAGCTCGCCGCGCAGCCGGGAGTCCTCGAAGAAGAGCTGACGCTCGTTCGGCGTGAGTGGCCGACCGACATCGGTCCCGTCGACCTCATGTGCCGCGACGCCGAGGGCGGCTGGGTCGCCGTCGAGATCAAGCGGATCGGGACGATCGAGGCCGTCGAGCAGCTCAGCCGTTACCTCGAGTACATCCGGGTTGATCCGGCGCGTGCGGAGTGCCGCGGAATCCTCGCCGCCCAGTCGATCAAGCCGCAGGCGGTGAAGCTCGCCGAGTTGCGTGGGCTGGGCTGCGTCGAGGTCGACCTCGAGCTCCTGCGTGGCGAGCGCGAGCCCGAGCTGACGCTCTTCGGCTGAGTCGAGAGAAGCGAATGCCCGTCGAGCGCACGATTGCCGGTGTCAGCACCTCCGTCACGGCCTTCGTCGGCTACACGCAACGGGGCAGCACAAACGAGCCGACACAACTCTTTGGTTACGGCGATTTCGAGCGCGCGTTCGGCGGCCTCGATCTCGAGAGCCCTGTTTCGTATGCGGTGCAGCAGTTCTTTCAGAACGGCGGGCTAGAAGCATGGGTGGTCAGAGTCGCGGCGCCTGCTGACATCGAGGGCGATGAGGCGACCAAGACGGGGATCTACTCCCTTGAAGCCGTCGACCTGTTCAACATCCTCTGCCTGCCGCCACTGCCCGGCGCACCCGAGCCCGGTACCGCAGGGCTCCTCGCTGCAGCCACGACCTACTGCGAGAAGCGGCGCGCTTTCTTGCTGGTCGACCTTCCCGGAGACGTCGACACCGTCGCGGAGGCACGGAACTGGGTGGTCGATCCCGGCCGCACAAAGAGCAGCAACGCCGCGGTCTACTTCCCCTGGGTGGTGCTCGACGATCCGCTCCGGGGCCAACGTCGAGCGTTCCCGCCGTCCGGAATGCTGGCCGGGCTCTACGCACGGACCGGCCTCGAGCACGGGGTCTGGAAAGCGCCGGCGGGGATCGACGCGGCGCTGCGGGGGGCACAGGGCGTTGCCTACGACCTCTCCGACGCGGACAACGGCGTGCTGAACCCGCTCGGCTTGAACGCTATTCGCTCGGTTCCCGACCTATGGGACGGTCGCCTGGGGCGCGCGCACGCTCATCGGCTCGGACGAAGCGGCGAGCGACTGGAAGTACATCGCGGTGCGGAGGCTCGCGCTCTTCCTCGAGGAGAGCCTGTACCGGGGAACGGAGTGGGTCGTGTTCGAGCCGAACGACGAGCCCCTCTGGGCGCAGCTCAGGCTCGATGCCGGCGCGTTCATGCAAAACCTCTTCAGGCTGGGCGCTTTCCAGGGGTCCTCGCCGCGTGACGCCTACTTCGTCAAGTGCGACTCGGAGACCACGACTCAGAGCGACATCGACCGCGGGGTGGTGAACATCGTCGTCGGCTTCGCACCGCTGCGGCCCGCGGAGTTCGTGATCATCCGGATCGCCCAGTGCGCAGCTGCTAGAGGCCGACGATCTCGTCAGGCCGGACGGGCACTCGGGTCAATTCCCGCCCGGTCGCGTCACGGAGCGCCGACACGATCGCCGCAGTCGACACGACCGTGGGCGGTTCACCCATCCCCTTGGCCCCGTACGGCGCGTCGGGGTCGGGCACTTCGACGAGCACCGACTCGACGGGCGGCATGTCGAGCGTGGTCGGGATCAGGTAATCCGTGAAGCTCGCGTTCGTGATCACCCCATCGCGCGTCTGGATCTCCTCCATGACGGCCAGGCCGAGACCCTGCGCGGTGCCGCCCTCGATCTGACCTTCCACGGCCTGTGGGTTGATCGCCTTGCCCACGTCCTGCGCCGTGCCGATCCAGACAACCCGCGTCAGCCCGAGCTCGACGTCCACCTCGGCGACGACGCGCATGGCGGCGCAGGCGAAGGCAACGTGCGAGCGCTCACCCGTCGTCTGGCCCGTCGCCGGGTCGAGCGGGCTCGTGGGAGGGTGGCGGTAGATCCGCTCGACGTCGACTTCGCCGCCTCCGTTTCTCTCCTGCTCCTCGAGCGCGGCGCGGCAGGCGAGCTGGACGGCGCCTGCGGCCATCCAGGTCATGCGGGAGGCAGACGCAGAGCCCGCGGAGTCCACCGACGCGGTCGTGAGCGGCGCCAGGACGACGTCCGCGGTACCGAGCTCCGTCTGAGCAACCTGGAGGATCACGTTCGTCACGCCCTGCCCGACCTCGGCCGCGGCGCAATGCACCTCGGCTCGACCATCCGCGAACAGGTGGACGCGCGCAGCGCAGTAGTCGTCGAAGCCTTCGGAGAAGCCGATGTTCTTGAAGCCCACAGCGAAGCCGACGCCCCGTTGCACGCCCTCGCCGCGAGTCGTGTTCCCCGCGCCGCCGGGTAGGCGGATCGGGTCGCGCGGAAGGGCTTCCGGCTCGGGAACAGGCAGCTCGGCGGCGCGGCGGATCACCTCCGCAACCGGGAGCGAGCCCTCGATGCGCTGACCGGTGGGGAGGCGGTCGCCGTGTGCGAGCGCGTTCCGCAGGCGGAGCTCCACCGGATCCAGCTCGAGCGCCTGCGCGAGCTTGTCCATCTGCGCCTCGGCCGCGAAGCAGGTCTGGACGGCGCCGAAGCCGCGCATCGCGCCGCACGGAGGGTTGTTCGTATAGACGCTGGTCGACTCGATGAGCGCGTTCGCGACCGCATACGGGCCGCATGCGAACGACGCGGCGTTCGACGTGACGGCGCTCGAGGTGGATGCGTAGGCGCCGCCGTCGAGCAGGATCCTCATCCGGACGCAGACGAGCTTGCCGTCCCCATCGGCGCGATGCTCGGCCCAGATGCGCGCCGGATGGCGGTGCACGTGGCCGACGAACGATTCCTCGCGGTTGTAGACCATCTTCACCGGGCGGTCCGTGTGCAGCGCGAGCAGCGCGCTATGGATCTGCATCGAGAGGTCCTCACGGCCACCGAACGCGCCACCGACACCCGCGAGGTGGATCCGGACTCGCTCCGGAGCGAGATCGAGGCACGGGGCGATCTGGTCCCGGTCGACGTGGAGCCACTGCGTGGCGACGTAGATGTCCACTCCGCCCTCGCCGTCGGGCACGGCCAGGCCGGACTCCGGGCCCAGGAACGCCTGATCCTGTTGCCCGAGCTCGTAGTAGCCCGAGACGGAGACGGTGCCCTGCGCGTCGGGGTCGCCGTGGCGGATGACGATCTGGCGCACGACGTTGGGACGCGGGTCGTCGAGGTACCCGTGACCGTGCGTCCAAGCCTGGTCGTGAATCGACGGCTGCTCGGTGGCCCGCTCGACGTCGACCACGGGATCGAGGGGCTCGTACTCGATGCGGATCCGCTCCGCGGCGCGACGCGCCTGCTCAGGATCCTCGGCCGCAACGACGGCGACCGGCTCGCCGAAGTAGCGCACACGGTCGAAGGCGAGCACCGGCTGATCCGGGAACTCGAGCCCGTAGCGCTTCTGCCCCGGGACGTCCTCGTGCGTCAGCACGGCGTGCACGCCGGGAAGCGTCAGCGCTTCGGAGAGATCGATCTCGACGATCCGCGCGTGCGCGTGCGGGCTCCGCAGCGTGTGGCCCCAGAGCATTCCGGTGGCGTAGAGGTCGCTGGAGTAGGCGAACTCACCGGTCGTCTTCGGGACCGCGTCGGCCCGCTTGACGCTCTCGCCGATGCGACCGATCTCGAGCTGGCGGGTTGGCGCGGTCACGAGCCGGCCGCCAGCCTGACCGCGTCGAAGATCTTCGCGTAGCCGGTGCAGCGGCAGAGGTTGCCGGAGAGCGCCTCGCGAATCTCGTCGTCCGTGGGTTGTGGCGTGTGCGCGAGCAGATCGACTGTTGCGACGACGAGCCCCGGCGTGCAGAAGCCGCACTGCACGGCACCGGTCTCGACGAACGCCTCCTGCACGCGGTGCAGCTGCCCGTCTTCACCCACGCCCTCGACCGTGACGACGTCGTGGCCGTGCGCCTGAGCGGCGAGCACCAGGCAGGCGCACACGAGGGCTCCGTCGAGCAGCACCGAGCACGAGCCGCACTCCCCTTGCTCGCACGCGTTCTTCGAGCCGGGCAGGCCCAGCCGCTCACGGAGGGCGAAGAGGAGGCTCTCGCCTTCCCAGACGTCGGCCTCGACCTGGTCGCCGTTGACCGTCAGCTCGATCTTCATACGAGGCACCGTTCGAGCGCGCGGGCGGTGAGCACGCGGAGCGCGTGCCGGCGGTACGCGGCGGTGCCGCGGACGTCGTCGATGGGGCTGGCGGCGGCGGCGACCTGCTCGGGAAAGCTCTCCCGTTCGCCCAAGGGCGCCGTCACCAGCCCGGGCACGGGGCCCGCCGAGCCGAAAGAGGCGCGGAGCTCGCCGCGCTCGCGATCGGCCACGAGCGTCAGCGAGACGACCGCGATCACCATCGCGTTCCGCGGCCCGACCTTCATGAACGTCTGGGGAGCCCCAGAAGGGCTGACTCGCACCCCGGCGACGAGCTCGTCCGGCTCGAGCGCGTTCTCGCTTCGGCCCGAGCAGGAACTCGCGCAACGGAAGCGATCGTGTCCCGCGCACGCTTGCGAGCTCGACCTCGGCGTCCTCGACGAGGAGCGGCGGCAATGCGTCGCCGGCCGGCGAAGCGGTGCCGAGGTTGCCGCCGATCGTGCCGCGGTTGCGGATCTGCGGCGACCCGACCGTGCGCGACGCCTCCGCGAGCGCCGGTAGGAGCTCGGCCAGCGCCGGCTGCATCGCCTCGGCGTACGTGAGCCCGGCGCCCAGCCTGAGCGTCCCGTTTTCGCGTGCCCAGCCCCGGAGCTCGGGCACTTCGCTCAGGTTCAGTAGCACCTGGGGCCGCAGACGGTCGAAATTCAACTCGACCATGACGTCGGTGCCACCCGCAATTGGATGGGCCTCGGGGCGCTCGGATTTGAGGCGCAGCGCCTCGTCCAGCGAGCGCGGAGTCAGGACCTCCACGGCGCCAAGGGTAGTACCTTAGGTCTGTATGTCCGACCTTTCGCGGCGCCTCGCAGTAGCGCGCGGGGACGAGCCTGCGGACCTCGTCGTTCGCGGCGGCCGTGTCCTCTCGGTCTTCACGCGCGAGTGGCTCGAGGTCGACGTGGCGATCGCGGACGACTACGTGGCGGGGCTGGGCGACTACGAGGGCAAGGAGGAGCTCGACGCCTCCGGACGCTGGGTCGTGCCGGGTTTCATCGACGCGCACATGCACCTCGAGTCGTCGAAGCTGCTCGTCGACGAGTTCGCACGGCTCGTGCTGCCGTTCGGCACGACGACGGTCGTCGCCGATCCGCACGAGGTCGCGAACGTGCTGGGAACCGACGGCGTGCACTGGCTGCTCGACGCCTGCGACGACCTGGCGCTCGACGTCTACTTCATGGCGTCGTCCTGCGTCCCGGCCTCTTCGTTCGAGTCGCCCAGGCGGCCTCTGAACGAGGGCGACCTGCAGGGCCTCCTCCGCCGGAGACGGGTTCTCGGGCTGGCCGAGATGATGAACTTCCCCGGCGTCGTCGCCGGCGACGAGCGCGAGCTGGCGAAGCTCCGTCTCGACGGGGCGAAGCACGTCGACGGTCACGCGCCGGGCGTCAGCGGCAAGGAGCTGAACGCCTATACGGCGGCCGGAATCCGCTCCGACCATGAAGCACGCACGGTCGAGGAGGGGCGGGAGCGGCTCCGGGCGGGGCTCTGGCTCCTGATCCGCGAGGCCTCCGGAGCGCGAAACCTGCGTGCGCTGCTCCCGCTCGTGCAGGAGTTCGGCCCCTCGCGGATCGCCTTCTGCACCGACGACCGCGAGCCCGAGCACATTGCCGACGACGGCCATGTGAACGCGATGGTCAGGGACGCGGTCTCGTTCGGAATCGCTGCCGAGGATGCGATCGTGATGGCCTCGCACCATCCGGCCCTCTGGCACGGTCTCGACCACCTCGGAGCGATCGCGCCCGGCTACCAGGCGGACCTGCTGCTGCTACCCGACCTCGAGCGCTTCGAGCCCGAGCTCGTGCTCAAGCGTGGGCGCAAGGTGGACGAGATCGAGCGTGTCGAGGTGCCGGAGTGGGTGAAACAGACCGTGCGCATCCGCCCGCTGGCCGCTCGCGACTTCGCCGTCCCCTGGGGCGGTGGCCCGGCGCGCGTGATCGGCGTCGTCCCCGATCAGATCGTGACCGAGGCGCTCGTCGAGGAGCCGGCGGTCGCCGACGGGCTCATCGTGGCCGACCCGGAGCGGGATCTCGCGAAGATCGCCGTCGTCGAACGGCACCTCGCCACGGGCCGGATCGGCCTCGGCCTCGTGCGCGGGTTCGGCCTGCGCGCAGGTGCGCTCGCGTCCACGATTGCCCATGACGCACACAACATCGTCGTCGTCGGCATGTCCGACGCCGACATGCATCACGCGGTCCTGCGGTTGGTCGAGCTCGGCGGCGGGATCGTCGTGGTCGGAGCAGGGAAGGTGCAGGCGGAGCTCCCGCTGCCCGTGGCCGGGCTGCTTTCCGACCTCCCGCTGGGCGAGGTGGTGGACGCCACGCGTGCCTGTGTCGAGGCCGCCCGCGCGCTCGGCTGCGAGGTTCCGTCGCCGTTTCAGTCGCTTGCCTTCCTGGCCCTGTCCGTGATTCCGAGCCTGAAGATCACCGACCGGGGGCTCGTCGACGTCGACCGCTTCGAGCTCGTGCCGCTCAAGGCGTGAAGACGCTCTACACGAACGCGTTCGTCGTCACGATGGACGACGCCGGGACGGAGATCCCCGACGGCTGGCTGCTCGTCGAGGACGAGGTCGTGGCCGCCGTCGGTGGAGGCGCTCCGCCCGCTGCCGAGTCACGCGTCGACCTGGGTGGCGCACTCGTCACGCCAGGGCTCGTCAACACTCACCACCACCTCTACCAGACGCTGACGCGCGCTCACGCCACCGAGGCCGACCTCTTCACCTGGCTGCGGGCCTTGTATCCGATCTGGGCCGGCATCGATGCCGAGGCCGAGTACGCGGCCGCGCGGACCGCCCTCGCGGAGCTCGCCCTGTCGGGCTGCACAACCGTTTTCGACCACCACTACGTGTTCCCGCGCGGGCGCACGGGGTTGATCGAGGCGGAAGTGCAGGCGGCACAGAGAGCTCGGGCTGCGGCTGGTCGCTTCGCGCGGCTCGATGGACCTCGGCGAGTCGGACGGCGGCCTCCCGCCTGACGAGCTGGTCGAGGACCTCGATGCCGTGCTCGCGGACACCGAGCGGCTGGCGGGGGCGTTGCACGAGCCTGGGCCGGGCGCGCGCGTCCAGATCGCCGTTGCGCCCTGCTCGCCGTTCTCGGTCACCGGGAGGCTGATGGAGGAGTCGGCCGTCCCTCGCTCGCCGGCTCGGCCTGCTGCTCCACACACATCTGGCCGAGACCTCCGAAGAGGAGTCGTACTGCCGCGAGCTCTACGGGTGCACCCCGGTCGAGTATCTGGACCGGCTCGGCTGGCTGGCGGACGACGTCTGGTGCGCCCATTGCGTCCATCTCACGGAGGACGAGGTGCGCCGCTTCGGCGAGACCGGCACCGGCGTCGCGCACTGCCCGACCTCGAACCTGCGCCTCGGCGCGGGGATCGCCCCGGTGCGCGACCTGCTCGACGCCGGGGTGCGCGTCGGGCTGGGCGTGGACGGCTCCGCCTCCAACGAGCGAAGCGACCTCTTCCTCGAGGTGAAGCAGGCGCTGCTCGTCGCGCGCGGTCGCGGCGGGCCGGCCGCGCTGACGGCGCGTGACGCACTCCGGCTCGGAACACGCGGAGGGGCAGCCGTGCTGCGTCGGGACGACATCGGCTCACTGGAGGCCGGCAAGTGCGCCGACTTTGCCGTCTGGCGGACGGACGGTCTCGAGCTCGGCGGGGCCGCCGACCCGGTTGCCGGACTCGTCCTCGCGGGGCCGCATCGCGTCGACCGGCTGGTCGTCGGCGGCGACGAGGTCGTTCGCGACGGGACGCTCGTGCGCGCCGACGAGAGCGAGATCGCGCGCGCTCATCGCCGCCAAGCGGAAAGATTGACCCTGTGACCTCGCTTTCCACCCACGTGCTCGACACCGAGCACGGCCGCCCGGCGCAGGACGTCCGTGTCGAGCTGCACCGTGACGGGGAGCTCGTCGCCGAGGGCCAGACCGACGTCGACGGGAGGATCGCCGACCTCTTGCCCGGGTCTCGAGCCCGGCGTCTACCGACTCGTCTTCCACCCGCCTTCGAACTTCTTCCGCCGGGTCGAGCTCGAGATCGAGCTCGGTGAGGGACACACGCACGTACCGCTCCTCGTCTCCTCCTACGCGTGCGTCAGCTACCGCGGAAGCTGACAGCCGACGAGCTCGCCGAGCTGTTCGAAGGGCGGACGCGCTTCGTCGAGCGGCTGTCCGAGCTGGAGGATCCGCTGGGCGTGGCGCCGGACGTGATTCGAGAGGTGCCGGAGGACGAGATGCTCGAGGCGCTGAGCGCCCACCCGGCGATCGGGGCGAAGAAGCTGTCCGAACGGTCGGCGCGCGAGCAGGGCGCTGACCAGGACGCGTCGACCGAAGCGGAGCTTGCCGAGCTGAACCGGGCCTACGAGGAGAAGTTCGGCTTCCGGTTCGTCGTGTTCGTCAACCGCCGCCCGAAAGCGGCCATCGTGCCGATTCTGCGCGAGCGTCTCGAGCGGACGCGTGCCGAGGAGCTCGAGACCGGGCTGGGGGAGCTGGTCGCAATCGCCCGCGATCGGTGGCTGAACCAGTGAGCCTCCTCGCCGACGCGTACCTGCGGGAATGGCTCGACCTGCTCCTGCGCTGGCTGCACGTCATCGCGGGCATGGTCTGGATCGGGACGTCCTTTTACTTCGTCGCGCTCGACAGCCATCTGCGTCCGTCCAGGGCCGAGGGGGTCGCCGGCGAGTCGTGGGAGATCCACGGCGGCGGCTTCTACAGCGTGCAGAAGTACCGAGTCGCGCCGGAGACGCTTCCGGAGCCCCTGCACTGGTTCAAGTGGGAGGCGTACACGACCTGGTTGAGCGGGTTCGCGCTCCTCGTCGTCCTCTACTACCTCGACGCCGACACGTACCTCGTGGACCGCGGCGTCGCCGATCTCGGCCCGGGCGGGGCGGTCGCGATCAGCGTTGGGCTGCTCGCTCTCGCCTGGATCCTCTACGACGTTCTTTGCCGGCTTCTGGGAGCGCGTCAGCTTCTGCTGGGAATCGCGCTCCTCGCCTTCGTCGCGGCGGCGGCCTACGGCGTCAGCAACCTCTTCAGCGCACGCGCGGTGCCGATCCAGCTGGGGGCGATGCTCGGGACGATGATGGCCGGCAACGTCCTCTTCGTGATCATCCCGGGTCAACGGGAGCTCGTGCGGGCGAAGCAGGCAGGACGGGAGCCGGACCCGGCGCACGGGATTCGCGGCAAGCAGCGCTCGGTGCACAACAACTACCTGACGCTGCCGGTCGTGCTCGCGATGATCGCCCCGCACTTTCCGTTCCTGTACACGCACGAGCGCGCCTGGCTCGTCCTGCTCACATTGATGGTGCTCGGGGCCTGGATCCGTCTCTTCTTCAACCTTCGCCACCAGGGTCGGACGATCTGGACCATCCCGGCCACCGCCGCAGTAGCGCTCTTCGCACTCGCCGTTGCCATCCGACCGGAGGACAGTTCGTCTCGCGCCGGCGGCGCCCCGGTTCCATTCGTACGGGTCGCCGCGGTCGTCGAGCAGCGCTGCGCGACGTGTCATTCGGCTCAACCGACGGACGAATCGTTCTCGACGGCTCCCAAGGGCGTGGTCCTCGACACGCCGGCGCAGATCAAGGCTCGGTCGGCAGCGATCGAGGAGCAGGCCGTGGACACGAAGGCGATGCCGCTCGGGAACGTGACAGGGATGACCGACGAAGAGCGGGCGTTGCTCGGGCGGTGGATCGACCAGGGCGCGGCAATCCCCTAGAGTCGGCCGCATGCTCGAGATCGTCGTCGGCGCGATGCGGTTTTCGCGCCCGCCTCGAGGAGGAGGCCGCGCCCCAGACCGTGGCCGCTTTCCGGCGCATGCTTCCTCTGCAGAGCCGGGTCATCCATGCGCGCTGGAGCGGCGAGGCGACGTGGATCCCGTTCGGCGACCTCGAGGTCGGCGTCGGCCCCGAGAACGCCACCTGCTACCCGGCGCCGGGCGAGCTGCTCCTCTACCCGGGGGGCGTGAGCGAGACGGAGATCCTCTTCCCGTACGGCGCCGCGAGCTTTGCGAGCAAGGCCGGGCCCCTCGCGGGCAACCACTTCGCGACCATCGTGGAGGGCGGCGAGCAGCTGCGCGAGCTCGGCAGGCTCGTGCTCTGGGAGGGCGCGCAGGACATCGCGTTCGAGGAGACCTAGCACCGGCCAACCGGCGCAGCGCCGCCGCGAGCACCTCGACCGCGAGCGCGACGTCCTCCTCGCTCGTCAGCTCGTCGGGCGAGTGGCTGGCACGCCACCGTTCAGGCTCCGCACGAAGAGCATCCCGCTCTCGACTCCGGCTGACGCGAGCACGCCGGCATCATGGCCCGCCCCTGACGGGAGCTCGAGCGCGGGCACCCCGAGCCGCTCGATCTCCTCGCGAAGCACGGTGCGCACCGATTCGTCCATGACGGCGGGCGGGTTGCGCGGCTCGGGATCGAGCCCGAGAGCCGTCGAGCAGGCGGTCGAGGCGCTCGGCGTCGGGCGCGCGGGCGTCGACGCTGAGCCGGACACGCCCGGGAATGACATTGGCCGCGCCGGGCTCGACCTCGAGAGACCCGACCGTCGCGACCGCGCCCTCGATGCCCGCGGCGGAGTCGCGAACGCGGAGGATGAACTCGGCCGCCTTGGAGAGCGCGTCGTCCCGGGCCGCCATCGGCGTCGTGCCCGCGTGGCCGGCGGCGCCTTCGAAGACGACCTCCCGGCGCGTGTAGCCGACGATCCCGGTCACGACGCCGAGCGGGGCGCCGGCCCGCTCGAGCACCGGCCCTTGCTCGACGTGCACCTCGACGAAGCGGCCGGGAAGCGGCCCGCGCTCGACGAAGGCCCGACTACCGAAGCACCCGCGCTCCTCGTCCCGGAACACGACGACTCCGAGTGTTCGCTCGCAGGCGCCCGCGCTCGCGATCGCTTCGAGCCCGGCGACGACGCCGAGCGCGCCGTCGAACTTCCCGCCGGCGGGGACGCTGTCCAGGTGCGAGCCCGTCCAGACCTCGGGCAGCTCCGGCTGCGACCCAATGAGCGCCCAACGACGTTTCCAGCGGGATCCCACTCGACCTCGAGGCCGGCCTCCTCCATCCAACGCGGCAGCGACCTCACACGCCTGCTGCTCCGCTTCGCTGCCACCGGCTCGATTCGCGCCACTGCCGCCACCCAGTGCGTACAGCTCGTCGAGCCGGTCGACTGCCCGTTCCGCGTCCATCGGCGGGTCCTACAGCATTCCGGCTCTCTCGTACCGAGGCGTCGTAACCTTGTGCATGCGTAGCTTCTGGGCGCCGGGTCGAGTCAACTTGATCGGCGAGTACACGGACCTGAGCGGAGGGCTCGTGCTGCCGGCGGCGCTCGACCTCGGTGTGCGGATCGACGCCGCGCCTGCGGCGCGGATCATTCTCCGCTCCGACCAGTACGGCGAGCCCGCGGTGCTCGCAGCAGACGGCACCGGATTGGAAGACCGGACCGGCTGGGGGCGCTACGTCTCCGCCGTCGCCGTGGAGCTGGCGCTGCTCGGCCGGCCGGCGGTCGGCCTCGAGGGCAACATCACCTCGACGTTGCCGGTCGGGGCGGGCCTCTCGTCGTCGGCTGCGCTCGAAGTCGCGACTGCCGTCGCGCTCTGCGGCGTCGCGGACTTTCCGCTCCCGCCGCTCGTCCTGGCACAGGCCGCTCAGCGGTCGGAGTACCGCGCGGTGGGGGTTCCCTGCGGGATCATGGACCAGGCCACGTCCGTGCTCGGACGGGCCGGCTGCGCGATCCTGCTCGATACCGGGTCGCTCGAGCACGAGCTCGTCGAGCTGCCCACAGAGCTGGGGCTGGTCGTGATCGACTCTGGTATCTCACGCAGCCTCGAGAGCTCGGCCTACGCGACCCGCCGCCGAGAGCTCGAGCAAGCGCTGAGCGCGGATGGGGAGCTCGACGGGATGCTCGCGCGCCGGCGGCGCCACGTCGAGACCGAGAACGGGCGCGTCCGAGCTGTCGTGGACGCTCTTCGCGCTCGGAGGCTCGACGAGCTGGGCGAGCTGTTTCGCGAAGGCCACGAGAGTCTCCGCACCGACCTCGAGGTCTCGCTTCCGGAGCTCGATCGGCTCGTCGAGCTCGCCTATGCCGGCGGCGCGGTAGCGGCGCGCATGACCGGCGGCGGCTTCGGGGGCTCGATCGCGGTACTGGCACACGCGGACGAGACCGAGACGCTCGCAAATCGCGTAGTGGCCGACTACGAGGGAGACGCGACGGCGTACGTCTGCCACGCGGCCGACGGCGCCCGGGAACTGCTCTAGCAGTTGCGGCTTGACCGGAGCTTCCTCGGCGTAGACTCCACGCGGCGAATTACTTTGACGCGAGAGGAGGGGCAAAATGCCCGGAATTCGGATCGGCCGTCGGCGCGAACTACGGGTGACGGCCACGCGAGTCGCACTTTTCGCTTTCATGGCGCTCCTGCTCGTTCCGGCCGCCGGCAGTGCCCGGCCGGCATCGAGCAGCAACGCACAGGCGACCTGCCAGCTCTCCGTCTTCTCATGGTGGACGGGTGGCGGTGAAGCGGCCGGTTTGGACAAGTTGATCAAGATCTGGAACAAGGCCAACCCCACCTGCAAGGTCAAGAACGAGGCCGTCGCCGGCGGCGCGGGCTCGAACGCGAAGGCCGTGCTCCAGAGCGGCTCAAGGCCGGCAATCCGCCCGACTCGTTCCAGGGGCACGCCGGCGCCGAGCTTCGCGACTACATCAAGGCCGGTCAGGTGGTGCCGATCGACTTCATCTACAAGAAGTACGGCTTTGACAAGGTGATGCCGAAGTCGCTACTCAGCCAGATCAGGTACAAGGGCCATCTGTGCTCGGTGCCTGTGAACATCCACCGGGCGAACGTCCTCTGGTACAACCCGAGACGCTGAAGGCGAACGGCATTACTGTGCCCGAAGACGTGGGCGCAGTTCATGGCCGCGCTCAAGAAGGCCAAGGACGCCGGCCTCATCCCGCTCTCCATGGGCGAGCAGTGGACGGCGGATCACCTGTGGAGACGGTCATGATCGGACGGTCGGGCCTCGAGGGCTGGTCGGCTCTGTGGAAGCCCGGCTCGGCCGGCAAATGGGCGCAGCAAGAGCGTCACGACGGCGCTCAACCGCTTCGAACGCTGCTCGGCTACACGAACTCCGATGCAGCGTCGCTGACGTGGCAGGACGCCGGAAAGCTCGTGGCCGACGGCAAGGCCGCCTTCAACGTCATGGGCGACTGGCAGGACGGGTACTTCAGCGGCACGAAGGCGGGTGACAACCTCGCACTCAAGCCGATCCGTGACTACGGCTGGACGGCCGTCCCCGGCACCGGCCAGCGTCTACGACTGGCTCTCGGACAGCTTCACGCTGCCCAAGGGCGCACCGCACCGGGACCAGGCCATCCAGTGGCTGGCGTTCCTCGGCAGCAGGCTGGCGCAGGACACGTTCAACCCGGTGAAGGGCTCCATCCCTGCACGGAAGGACGCGAACACGAAGCTCTACGGTCCGTATCTGAAGACGGCGCTCAAGGACTGGAAGGCGGATGCCCTCGCCGGGTCGTACTGGCACGGCGTCGTGGCGACTACTCCGTGGAAGGCCGACGCCGACAAGGCTCTCGGCCTCTTCCTCCAGACCAAGAACGTGACGACGTTCCAGGCCGCACTTGTCGCGGCCGCGAAGAAGAACGCGAAGTAGGAGAAGGCAGAAGCGAGAAGGACACGGCGACACCGGCGATGGACATGGCCGGAGGCCTGCCGTGAGGAAGATTCGGCGGTGGGGACCAGGATTGCTCCTGGTCTCCCCGTCGATCGTCCTCATTGCGGTCTTCGTCTACGGCCTCATCGGGTGGAACGTCAAGGTCTCACTCTCCGACTGGCGCCAGTCACAGCAGACGACGGGGTTCGATACCGGCGCCTACTCGGAGCTCTTTCCTACTAGCGCCGGCGAGGTCGACGACTTCTTCAAGGGAGTCGCCACCGGCGACCAGTCGACCACCCTGACGACGGATCCGGGGTGGATCATCGATCTGCACCACGCGCTGCTCTTCACCGTCACCTTTGTCGGCGGAGCGCTGCTCATGGGTGCGGTGCTTGCCTTCCTGCTCGACAAGGGCGTCAAGGGTGAGGGGATGTTCCGGGCGATCTACCTGTTCCCGATGGCGGTCTCCTTCATCGCCGCGGGAGTCGTCTGGCGGTGGCTGATGAACCCGGCGCCGGGCGACCGCTCGACCGGGTTCAACCTCGCTGTTCGACAAGCTCGGTCTCGGATTCCTCGGCAACGAGTGGTATCTCGGGCAGACACTGGGGCGTGGCCGCGCTCGCGATCCCAGCGGTCTGGGCGCTCTCCGGCTACATCATGGCGCTCTTCCTCGCGGGATTCCGCGGGGTGCCCGAGGAGCTTCGCGAGGCGGCAAGGATGGACGGCGCCTCGGAGTGGAGGGTCTACCGCCACGTCGTCTTTCCGCATCTGACGCCGGTGACGCTCTCGGCGCTGATCATCCTCGGCCACATCTCGATCAAGGTCTTCGATCTGATCGTCGCCATCGGCGGCAAGCAGCTGATCACGCAGACGCCCGCCGTCTACATGTGGATCCTCATCTACGACTCACGGGACTACGCGAAGGGCGCGGCGATCGCCACCCTGCTGCTGTCGGGATCTCGGTGCTGGTCATCCCGTACCTCATCTACACGGTCCGCTCGGAGCGAGAGTCATGAGCACCGCAGCGGCCGTCGCCCTCGAGTCGCCGCTCAAGCGTCGGCCGTCGCAGGCGCGCGGGCGCGCAGATCCTCAAGTACGCGGCACTCGTCGTTCGTGGCTCTGATCGTGCTGATGCCCGTCTATGTCGCTGCTCGTGGCGAGCTTCAAGAGCGGCTGCCGAGACGGATCCGAGCCGCGCCTGGTCGCTGCCGAGCGTGTGGACGCTCGACGCGTGGAGAGAAGCGTGGAACGGCGAGCAGTACGGCCTGCTCCCGTTCCTCGCGAACAGCCTCAAGCTCGTCATCCCGGCCACCCTGATCTCGACGTTTCTCGGCTCGCTGAACGGCTTCGTGCTCTCGAACTGGCGCTTCCCCGGCGCCGAACTCGTCTTCACGTCTTCCTGTTCGGGATGTTCATCCCCTACCAGGCGGTGATGATCCCGCTGATCCAGCTTCTTGCATCGACGTCGACTTCCCGGACGGATCCCGCGGCTCGCGTTCGCGCACATCGTCTACGGCATCCCGATCACGACGCTGATCTTCCGCAGCTACTACGCGACGATCCCGGAGGAGCTGATGGAGGCGGCGCGCATGGATCGCGCGGGAATGCTGCGGACGTACTGGTCGGTCGTGCTGCCGATCTCGGCGCCGGCGTTCGTGGTCACGGCGATCTGGCAGTTCACGTCGATCTGGAACGACTTCCTCTTTGCCGTCTTCATCGTCACCGATCCGGCGAGTGGCCGGTGACCGTCGCGCTCAACAACACGCCGGATCGATCGTGACGCCTTACAACCTCCAGATGGCCGCGGCGCTCATCGCGTCGCTGCCGACGCTGTCGTCTACATCCTGCTCGGCCGCTACTTCATGCGCGGCCTGATGGCCGGGGCGCTGAAAGGCTGAGCGACATGGCCGAGATCGTGCTCGACAAGCATCTGACAAGCGGTTCCCGAACGGGTTCGAGGCTGTCAAGGACCTCTCGCTCGAGATCGCGGAGGAGGAGCTGCTCGTGCTCGTCGGGCCTTCCGGCTGCGGGAAGACGACTGCGCTGCGGATGATCGCCGGGCTCGAGGACATCACTCGCGGCGACCTCTACATCGGCGGGAACGCGGGTGAACGACGTGCTCGAGCGCGACCGCGACATCGCCATGGTCTTCCAGAACTACGCGCTCTATCCGCACATGACCGTCGCGCAGAACATCGCCTTCAGCCTCAAGCTCAGCGGCGGCCGAGGCAGGAGATCCGGCAGCGCGTGCGAGGACACGGCGGAGCTGCTCGGGCTCGAGGACCTGCTCGACCGGCGAGCCCAAGCAGCTTTCGGGCGGCCAGCGGCAGCGGGTCGCGATGGGCACGGGCGATCATCCGCGAGCCGCAGGCGTTCCTGATGGACGAGCCGCTGTCGAACCTCGACGCGCAGCTGCGCGTGCAGATGCGGGGCGAGATCGAGGCGCTGCAGAAGCGGCTCGGCGTGACGACCGTCTACGTCACCCACGACCAGGTCGAGGCGATGACGATGGGCGACCGCATCGCCGTCCTCCGCGAGGGCGTGCTCCAGCAGGTCGGGCACGCCGACACATGTCTACGACAAGCCCGCGAACCTCTTCGTCGCCGGCTTCATCGGCTCGCCGCCGATGAACCTCGCCGCAGGCGACGATCGAGCCGCGTGACGGTGGGCTTGCGGCGCAAGCTCGGAGACGAGACGCTTCCGATCCCCGAGGATGTCGCCCGCGAGCAGGGGCTCGACACGTGGCGCGGCCGGCCGGTGATTCGTCGGCATTCGTCCCGAGGACCTCCACCAGGCCCGCGACGGCGAGGCGACAGGCTGCCTCCGCCAAGTTCGCAGGCGATGATCGACCGGGTCGAGGCGCTCGGCGCGACCTGCTCGTCCATTTCGCCGTCGACGCGCCGCCGGCCAAGACCGCAGGGATCGCGGCTGCGACCGGCGAGCACGGCCTCGACGAGGTGCCGCTGATCGGGCACGAGGGCGCGTGGTTCTGCGCGGCGTTCGAGCCGCGAAGCGGCGTCCGCACGGGCGACCAGGTCGAGGTCAGGGTCGACGCCCAGCGGCTGCACTTCTTCGATCCGGAGACCGAGGAGTCGGTCCGCTCCGTCTAGCGGAGGCGCAATGAGTGTCCGCTTCGGGATCCTCTCGACGGCGAAGATCAACGAGAAAGTCCTGGCCGGGGCGCGCGAGTCGGAACTGGTCGAGGTCGACGGCGGTTGCGAGCCGCGACCAGGCTCGCGCCGAGGAGTACGCGCGCGAGCACGGCGTCACGCGCGCCTACGGGAGCTACGAGGAGCTGCTCGCGGACCCCGATCTCGACGCGGTTTACATCTCCCTGCCCAACTCGCTCCACGTCGAGTGGTCGATCCGGGCACTCGAGGCCGGGAAGCACGTCCTCTGCGAGAAGCCGCTCAGCCGCCGGCCCGACGACGTCGAGCGGGCGTTCGACGCGGCCGACCGGACGGGCCGCCTGCTGACCGAGGCGTTCATGTACCGGCACAACCCTCAGACTGCGCGGCTGCAGGAGCTCGTCGCCGGCGGCGCGATCGGGCAACTCCGCGTCGTCCGCGCCGCCTTCAGCTTCACCCTTTCGAATCCGAGCCGACATCAGGCTCTCGTCCGATCTGGACGGCGGCGCTCTGATGGACGTTGGTTGCTACTGCGTCAGCGGCTCCAGGCTCCTGGCAGGTGAGCCGGAGCGCGTCTTCGGCGTGGCGTCGACGGAGTCCGGGGTCGACGTCGCCTTCGCCGGGACGATGTCGTTCCCGGGAGACGTCGTCGCCCAGTTCGACTGCGGGCTGAGGCTCCCCGGCCGCGACGAGCTGGAGGCGATCGGCACCGAGGGCTCGATCTTCCTCGATGACCCCTGGCACTCCCGGAAGCCCGTGCTCGAGCTTCGCCGCGACGGCGGTGTCGAGGAGATCGCCCTGGAGCCGGTCGATTCCTACCGGCTGGAGCTGGAGAATCTCGCCGACGCGATCGAGGGCCGGAGCGAGCTGCTGCTCGGCAGGGAAGACGCGCTCGGTCAGGCCCGCACGATCGACGCGCTCTATCGCTCGGCCGAGACGGGCGAGGCCGATAGCTCTCAGGTCGTAAAGCCGATCCGGCGGTGGCTGCCGTCGCAGAACGGCTTGTTCTCGGAGGCACCGCAGCGGCAGAGGGCGAGCCTGGTGTCCTCGCGGATCAGCTCGCCGTCGGCATCGACGATCTTCAGGCGCCCGCGCACGAAGAGCGGTCCGTTCGGCCGCGGCTCGACCGTCATTTCCGCCGCAGCCGTCTCCTGTTCGCCGCCGTCGACCCTTCGGAAGTGAAGAGCGCCCGTGGGGCAGGTCAGAACCGTCTCGGCAATCTCGTCGGGATCGGCGGCGTCGACGTCGATCCACGGTCGCGCCGACGGGTCGAACACCTTGCCGAGCCGGCGAATGCAGCTGCGGGTATGGATGCAGAAGCGTGGCTCCCAGTGCACCTCGATCGCGTCGTTCTTGTAGACCCGCCGAGGTCCGCGCTGCGCCTCCGGCCTCGGTTCGACCCGGCTCATTTCCGCGCCACCAGATCGGCGTCTTCGGGATGCCTCAGGAGGTAGGCCCGGACGAACGGGCAGATCGGCACGATCGTGAGGCCGCGCCGCCGGATGTCGTCCAGGGCTCCGGCCACGAGCTGGGACGCGATGCCCCGACCTTCCAGTGCCTGAGCGACCTCGGTGTGGATGAGGGTCATCCGCTCCGGGTGGAGCCGATACGTGATGAATCCGACCAGCTCCGAGCCCAGGTGGGCTTCGTAGCGCTCCTGCTCGGCGTTGTCCGCGACCACGAGCTCGACCGAGGTGGCCATCCCTCGACTCTAGCGACGGGCAGAAGTGCCATGATCGGGGGGGACGAGATGGACGACGCGCAGATCCACAGCAGCATCGAGCAGCTCGTCGCAGAGGAGCACGAGCTGTGGGAACGGGAAGCCGCCGGGACTGCGACCGACGAGGACCGCGCGCCGGCTCGCGTCGCTCAAGCTCTCGCTCGACCAGTTCTGGGATCTGCTTCGCCAGCGACGCGCCCTCCGTGAGTCCGGCGGTGATCCCGACGCAGCCCACGTGCGGCCGCCGGACGTCGTCGAGGGCTACGAGCAGTAGCGTGAACTTCGTCTCGCGAGGCTTCCGCGGTCGCAAGCGCGAGGTGGATGCCGACCCGAGTCGCGTCCCGCCCGGCCAGTACGTGACCGAGGACTTCCCGGTCCTGTCGGCGGGCCCGACGCCGCACACGCCGCTCGACGAGTGGACGTTCTCGATCACCGACGGCGGGGGAAAGAAGACGTGGACCTGGGACGAGTTCCGTGCGCTGCCGAGCGAGACGCCGACGGTCGACATCCACTGCGTGACCCGCTGGTCGAAACTCGACACGACCTGGGAAGGCGTGTCCGTCGACACGCTGCTCGAGCAGGTCGAGCACGACGCTCCCTACGTCCTCGCCTTCTGCGACGGCGGCTACACGACCAATCTCCCGCTCGAAGACGTCACCGACGGAAAGGCGTGGATCGCTTTCGCCTACGACGGCGAGCCTCTCGATCCGGAGCACGGTGGCCCGGCCCGGTTGCTCGTGCCGCATCTGTACTTCTGGAAGAGCGCGAAGTGGGTACGCGGCCTCGAGCTCCGTGACGACGACGAGCCCGGCTTCTGGGAGACGTACGGCTACCACTCCTACGGCGACCCATGGCGCGAACAGCGGTACGCGGGCGACTGAGCTGGCAGATAGCCACCGTCGACGACGTCGTCGTCGAGACGGCGCGGGTGCGGACGATCGTGCTCGGCGTTCCCGAGTGGCCGGGTCATCGGGCCGGGCAGCACCTCGACGTGCGCTTGACGGCCGAGGACGGGTATCGCGCCGAGCGCGAGTACTCGATCGCGTCCGCTCCCGGCGAGCCCGTTGCGATCACCGTCGAGCGGCTGGACGACGGAGAGGTGTCGCCGTACCTGACCGAGGAGCTGCGGGCGGGCGACGAGATCGAGCTGCGCGGGCCGATCGGCGGCTATTTCGTCTGGGACGTGGAGCACGGCGGCCCGCTGCTGCTGGTCGCCGGCGGCTCGGGCATCGTGCCGCTCAGGGCGATGCTCCGGCACCGCCGCCGTAGTGACAGCAACGTCCCGGTCCGGCTTCTGTACTCCTCGCGCAGGATCGAGGACGTGATCTACCGCGCAGAGCTCGACGAGCCTGGCGGACGGGTTCGAGGTCGTGTACACGCTGACCCGGGAGCAGCCACCCGGCTGGACGGGCCACACCGGTCGCGTCGACGCAGCGCTGCTGGAGGAGGTCGCCTGGCCGGCGGACGAGGCTGCAGCCTCCGTTGGCCTTCGTCTGCGGGCCGACGAGCTTCGTCGAGACGGTGGCGAGCGGCCTCGTGAGCCTGGGCTACCCGCCGGATCGGGTGAAGACAGAGCGCTTCGGAGCGACGGGACGCTGATGGAGGCGCTCGACGGGAATGCGATCGGCGGCCTGCTGCTCGAGGTGTTCGGCGCAGAGATGACGGACGCAACAGGCGTCTGCGCGACACTGCGGCGCGGCCGGAGAGCTCGCGACTCTGGTCGTCTACCTCCAGGCTCCCGGGACGGTCGCCCGCTGCCGGAGTTGTGGCGGAGTGCTGGTCGTGATCGTCGAGCGTCGCGGTGTCAAGTGCGTCGACCTGCGCGGCGTTGCCGCGCTCGATCGCGCCGACTGACTTTCCTGCTTCATATCCAGGAAGAAATATGGGAAGGTACCGCCGAGAGAGCGTAAATCGAGGGGAGGATTTCGTGACTCGGGTACTTAAGTTTGCAATCGCACTGACCGTTGCCTTCGCCGGCTTCAGCGTCCTGCTAGGAGCGGGACGGGCCGAAGGCGCGGGTGACAGGAGCACAGCGAATTCAGGTGAAGCGTGGGAGTCGGTTGCACCGCTGCCGCAGACCCTGTTCGGCGGCTGCGGCGGAAACCGACGGTACGTTCGTCTACGTCTTCGGCGGCTACCACTTCCCTGCGGCGGTAGGCTCGACGCTGAACACGGTCTACCGCTACAACATCGCGACTAACACCTGGACGACGCTTTCGACGACCGCGCCGATGCCGCAGGCGGCACTCGTGCCCTCGGCCGTCTACTACCCGCCGACGAACAAGATCTACGTCTTCGGCGGGTCGACGCGGACTCCAGACCCGATTGTCATCTACGACGTGACGCGGATCTACGACATCGCGACCAACACGTGGACGATGGGAGCGACCATGCCCGGTCCACGCAGCCAGATGGCATCCGGCTACAACCCCGCGAACGGCAAGATCTACCTGAACGGCGGCTACTCGGCGCGCCGGCATCGACACCGTCTCGAACCAGACCTGGGAGTACGACCCGATCGGGAACACGTTCACCGTCAAGGCGCCGAGCCCGACTAGCCAGGCCGGAACCACCTCGGGCGTCATCAACGGCAAGCTCTACATCTCGGGTGGTCGCATCGGCGATGCCGGAGCCGATGTGGTCCTCAGCAACACCTGGGCCTACGACATCGCAACGAACGCGTGGACGGCCCTCGACGCGTTGCAGGACATGCCGATGGCGAAGAACATCGCCCGGTCGGGCAATCGTCCAGGGGCAGCTGTACTCGGATCGGCGGCACGAATCTCACGACGTTCGACGGTCTGAACGACGTGTCGAAGTACGACGCTGCGACGAACACCTGGTCGGCGGTGCCGGCGTTGATCGGAGCGCGCTCGTTCACGGCGAGCGTCGCGGTCGGCAACACGGTGATCGCGGCGGGTGGCCGCCTCGATGTGTCGACCTCGCTCGACAGCGTGGAGAAGCTCGTGCTGCCACCTCCGCCTCCGCCGCCACCACCGCCACCGCCACCTCCGCCACCGCCGCCACCGCCGCCACCACCGCCACCGCCACCTCCGCCACCGCCGCCACCGCCGCCTCCGCCACCACCGCCTCCACCGCCTCCGCCACCGCCTCCGCCACCACCGCCACCTCCGGCCCCACCGCCGGCCCGCTGTCGCGTGCCGAACGTGCTCGGCCTGCGGCTGGCAACGGCCAGGGCGCGGATCCGGGCGCGGCGCTGCCGAGTCGGCACGATCCGCAGGGTTCGCTCCCGGCGCGTCGGCCGTGTCCTCGGCCAGAGCCCACGGGGCGGCGCGGTCCGGCGCGGTCAACTTCAGGGTCAACCTGCGAGTCGGCCGCCGCTAACCACAGAACACGACACTCGAACCGAGAGGGGCGCCATTCGGCGCCCCTCTCTCCATTCAGTAGTTATCCGCAGTGGGCCATGGCGGTTTCCCGATGCTCGCGGTGGGGTACGCATGCCAACCTAGCCTTGAGATGAAACGCGTCTTCGTAATCCTCCTCTGTGCTCTCGCGTCGTTGCGCTGACGAGCACGGCCGCAGCGGCCACCGCGCCGGATCTCCGTCAAGTGGCGCTTCCAGGTCAGCGGCCAGTACGTCCTGCACCGGCCGGCGGTCGGCCCCGACGGCGGAGTCGTCGTCGCGAGCTCGTCCGGCGACGTCTACTCGCTGACCGCCGACGGCGCGCTCAGATGGGTCGTCCCCTCCGTCGGCGCTGACGGCGGCCCCTCGATCGGCGCCGACGGCACCGCTTACGTCGCCTCTGGAAGCAGGATCACCGCGATTGCTCCGGACGGCTCCATCAGGTGGAGCTACACCGAGCCCTCGTCGGGCCAGGGCGTCATCGCCGGCCCGACGGTCGGCCCGGACGGGAACATCTACGTGATCTCGGACTACGGCGGCCTCGGCGCTTTCGCGCTGTCGCCGGCAGGGCAGCTCCTGTGGAGCAACCCTGGCAATCCGACGTTCGCGGAGTACGGCCAGCTCGGAGCGGAGATCGTCTTCGGCTCGGGTCGGCTCTACGCAGCCTTCGACGAGTACGGCGTGGCTTCGAGCACGATCTTCGGCCTGTCGCTGGGCGGCGCGCAGCAGTTCGCGCGAACGCTTGGCGGCAGCGACGACCCGTTCATGCAGCAGCAGCGCCAGCCGGCAACCGGCTCGGACGGCAGCCTCTACCTGACGGCGATGGGCGGCGCCAACGGCTGGGGCCTTCGTCGCGTCGACCCGACCAACGGCGACGTGCTCTGGAACTACTCGCCGTGGCCCTCGAACGGGATGTCGCCTCCCAGTGTGGGGCCTGACGGCTCGGTCTATTTTTCGCGGAGCCTCGGCTACCTGGAGTCGGTGACGCCTGCCGGCGCGTCGCGCTGGACGTTCTTCGACGGCTCGATCGTCGACCACCCCGCGGTGAGCCCCGACGGCAGCATCGTCGTGGCTGGTAATCGCCCGAACTTCGGGGAGCCCGGATCCGGCGTGGGTGGAACGCCTCGAACGGGGCGCTCTCCTGGCAGGTCGACCTGCCCAACGAGAACGGCGGCTACCAGATCGTCTACACACAGCCGCGGTTCTCCGCCGACAGCCAGACCGCCTACTTCGGCACCGCCATCCTCGCGGGCGGCGACGAGTACTCCTATCTCTACTCGGTGAACACCGCCATCGGGCCTCCGCCTCCACCTCCACCTCCACCTCCGCCACCTCCACCTCCACCGCCACCGCCGCCTCCGCCTCCACCTCCGCCGCCGCCACCGCCTCCGCCACCGCCGCCTCCGCCGCCACCGCCTCCGCCACCGCCACCTCCGCCTCCACCACCTCTGCCGGCACCTCCGCCCACTCGCTGCACGGTGCCGCGGGTGATCGGAATGACGCTCAGCAGGGCGAGGGTGAAGGTCAGGACGAAGCACTGCTCGGTCGGCCGCATCCGACGCTCGCGCGCAACGCGCGTGGGTCGAGTGATGGGCCAGACCCCAAGGCCTGGTTCGGTCCGGCGCCGGGGCTTCCCGGTCGGCCTGCTGGTCGGAACCTCAAAGTGACCGAGCGAATCGCGGTCGTCGCCAAGCTCCGGCCTGGCTCCCGCGAGCGAGCGAGTCAGATCCTCGCCGAGGGCGCGACTTACGAGCTCGGCGAGACCGGTTTTAGGCGGCACAGCGTCTTCCTCGCCGCGGACGAAGTGATCTTCGTCTTCGAGGGCGCAGGCATCGAAGAGCTTGTCCGCGACCTCGTCGACGACCCCGCCCGCTCGGCCGCGTTCAGCGTCTGGGGGCCGCTCCTCGAAGGCACGCCCGCGCTCGCGCGGGAAGAGTTCCACTGGGAAGCCGGCTAGCCCGGCTTGCGGGTTATCCGCAAGCAAGCTCAGTGATGCCCACGATGGATGGCTGTCCGCGCGTACCTAACCTCAAACAATGAAGGTGACCTACGCAGTCAAGTGGCGCGAGCCCGACGGGCGAACCTTTCTCGGGCGCCTGGCGCTCGGCCCGACCACACTGCGCCTCGAAGGCCGCGAGCGCGGCGGGCCGGTCGTCGATCGCCAGATCGGCTACGAAGAGGTGCAGGGCCTGGGTGTCAGCCGTCACGGCTCCGACCGCCTCGACGGGCAGCCGACGCTAGTCGTCGAGCGCGCCGATGGGCCGTACCTGGTGACGAGCGCTGGAATGGGCGCAGGGATCGTCCAGGAGCTCCTCGACCGCCTTGCCGAGCTGCGCCTCGCGACGCCGTGGCGGGCGACCATTGTCGTCCCGCTCAAAGAGGGTGCGATCGGCCGCGTTCGTGAGCTCGTTGCCAAAGGCCCTCCGTTCGACCCGGTCGAAACGGCGCTGACGCGACACAAGCTGCTTCTGACGGCGCAGGAGGCAATCTTCGTCTTCGAGACCCAGACGGACAAAGGCCTCGCCTCGCTCCTCGACCAGTTCGACATCTGGGCGGCAGCCGTCGCCTGGCAAGACCTCATCGCCGGGTCGCCCCGCCTCGCGGAGGTCGCCTACGCCTGGGAGCGCCCGGAGCCGCGCGTCGTCCCGGCTGTTGGGCTCGGGTTTTAAGTCCGGCCAATTCGCGCAGCTTCGACGCGCGTAACAAGAAGGAGACACATGATGAAGGCTCTCGTGTTCCACGGTCCCGGGTCGCGTGAGTGGGAGGAAGTGCCAAACCCCACACTCGAAGCCCCGACCGACATCATCATCCGGGTCGACGCCAGCACGATCTGCGGCAGCGACCTCCACATCCTCAAGGGCGATGTGCCGACGGTGAAGCCGGGGACGATCCTCGGCCACGAAGCAGTCGGCACGGTCGCCGAAGTGGGGGAGGCCGTCACGACAGTCGCGGTCGGTGACCGTGTCCTCGCCTCCTGCATCACCTCCTGCGGTCGGTGCGAGCAGTGCAAGGCGGCCCGCTACGGCCTCTGCACCGGCGGCGGCGGCTGGATCCTCGGCCATCTGATCGACGGCGTGCAGGCGGAGTACGCACGGATTCCGTTCGCCGACACATCGGTCTACAAGGTCCCGGCCGGCCTGACGGACGAGCAGGTCCTGTTCCTGGCCGACATCCTCCCGACCAGTTTCGAGGTCGGCGTACTCAACGGCCACGTGAAGCCCGGCGACACGGTCGCCGTCATCGGTGCCGGCCCGGTCGGCCTGGCGGCCGTATTGACCGCGTCACTCTTCACTCCCGAGCCGGATCATCGTCATCGACCGCGACCAGACTCGGCTTGCTCGCGCCATCGAGTGCGGCGCCTCCGATGCGATCGAGCTCACCGGCGAGGCCGCGCGGGAGCGTGTGCTCGAACTGACTGACGGCGTCGGCGTCGACGTGGCGATCGAGGCCGTCGGAATCCCGGAGACGTTCGAGCTCTGCACAGACATCGTTCGCTCGGGTGGTCACGTCGCCAACGTCGGCGTCCACGGCGAGCCGGCGACGCTGCATCTCGAGCGGCTCTGGATCAAGGGCGTGACGATCACCACCGGGCTCGTCGACACCTCGTCGACACCCCGCCTGATGAACCTCGTCAGCGCCGGAAAGCTCGACCCGTTCGTGTTCGTGACGCACCGCTTCCCGCTCGATCAGGCGGAGGAGGCGTACGACGCCTTCGGCGCTGCGGGGGAAACCGGCGCTTTCAAGGTGGTGCTCGAAGGTGCCAAGCAGCAGCAACTGCTCCCGGTCGGAGCAGCCGCCGGCATCGAAGGAGACGCCTTCTGAGTCAGGTCCCCGGACAGATTGCGGGTTTTCCGCAGCCTGTCTGTGAACAGTCCCTGATGGTGGTGCACCGTGTGGTGCCTACCTTGAATCATCAACATGAACGAAGGAGGCACGAGATGAGAAAGCTATTTGAAATCGGTGGCATCATCGCCGGCCTGGTGATGATCACGTTCGGCGTCGCAGCGATCTACATGGGCGTCGACGGCCGCACGACAGTCCGCGACAGTCTCAAGCAGGAGCAGATCACCTTCGGCTCCGCCGATGACCCGGCAGTCGCCAAGCACGCGTCGCAATGGGCCGACAAGCAGGTCACGACCGGCACCCAGGCGCGCGCCTTTGCCCAGATCATGCGCGAGCATGCGCTCGAGGGCTCCGGCGGCCTGGCCTACGCCGAGATGGGTCGGTTCGTCTCCGCGAAAGACCCGGAGAGCCCGGCCGGAACCAGTGACGAGGCTGCAGCGCTCAAGGACGCGAAGGGAAGCCCGGTCTCGAACTCCGCTCGTGAGACCTGGGTGACCGCGACCGCGCTGTCAACCGCGCTGAACGTGTCCTACATGGCCGAGCAGATGGCCCTGTTTGGAATGGTCGTTGGGATCGCACTTCTGCTCAGCGGATTCGGCTTCATCATCCTGGCCCTCGGCGGCGCTCTTCGCAGCCGCGAGTTGGCCCCGGAAGTCGCTTCGCAGAAGACGGCGGCCAAGCCGCTGCCACACACGGCTCCCGTAGCCGGCTAAGCGAGAACTCGTGTCCTCGAACCGAGGGCGGCCCCCAGGGCCGCCCTCGGTGCTTTTGGAAGGAGCACAGATGACCAACGCCATCGACCTGAACGCCCTACATGCGATCGAACGGGATACAGCGGTCGACGTCATCCTGCGCGAAGGCAGCACTCTGCGGCTACGCGCGCCCGAACAAGCCGACGAGGGCGAGCTCGTCCGCTTCTTCGCCGAGCTCTCCGACCAGAGCCTCTACCGGCGCTTCCACGGCCATCCCTCGGTCGACGCGCGTCTAGTCGCGCCGAATCTCGACCCCGAATGGGCTGAGCGTGGGGCGCTTCTCGGCGCTGTTGCTACCGACGACGGTGAGCGCGTCGTAGCGTTGGCCAGCTACATGCGGCTGCGCGAGCGCGAGGCGGCCGAGGTCGCCTTCGCCGTCGCCGACGACTACCAGGGGCGCGGCATCGGCACGCGTCTGCTCGAGCAGTTGGCGGCGCGTGCCGCCGAGCAAGGAATCGAGCGTTTCGTCGCCGAGGTGATCGCCGACAATCGGCCGATGCTGCGTGTCTTCTCCGAAGCGGGTTTCACCGTATCGAGGACGTTCGCGGGCGGGGTCGTCGAGGTGACCTTCCCGATCGCGACGACCGCTGACTACGCGACGCACGTCGCCGCGCGCGACCACACGGCCGTCGCCGCTTCGCTCCGTTCGTTCTTCGAGCCGCGATCCGTGGCCGTGCTCGGTGCGTCGCCACGGCGCGGCACGATCGGCGGCGAGCTCTTCCGCAACATCCTCGCCGGCGACTTCACCGGTGCCAGCCTACCCGATCAACCGCGGCGGCGACGCTGTCGGCGGTGTGCGCGGCTATCCGTCGATCGAAGACGTACCGGACGCGGTCGACCTTGCCGTTATCTGCGTTCCCGCCGTTGCCGTTCTCGACGCTGCAAAGTCGGCGCTGGACAAAGGGGTGCGTGCCTTGCTCGTCATCTCGGCCGGCTTTGCCGAGGTCGGCGCTGAAGGAGTCGCGCGCGAGCGTGAGTTGCTCGCGCTCGTCCGCGCCCATGGCGCCCGTCTGATCGGTCCGAACTGCCTCGGTGTCGCTTCGGCATCGACGCGATTGAACGCCACTTTCGCGTCGCGCCAGGCCCCCGCCGGCAACATCGGCTTCTCCTCGCAAAGCGGCGCGCTCGGCTTGGCTTTGCTCGAAGCGGCCGAGTCGCGCGGCCTTGGATTGTCGGCGTTCGTCTCCATCGGCAACAAGTCCGACATCTCCTCGAATGACCTGCTCGAGTGGTGGGAGGACGATGCCGCGACGGAGGTGGTGCTGCTCTACGTCGAGTCGTTCGGCAACCCACGCAAGTTCGCGGAGCTCGCGCGCCGGGTCGCGCGGCAGAAGCCGATCCTCGCGGTCAAGAGCGGCACGACAGCGCGACCGGCGCCCGCGCCGCCAGCTCGCACACGGCCGCACTGGCCGGGTCCGAGGTCGCGGTGGACGCGCTATTCCGCCAAGCCGGCGTCATCCGCGCCGCCTCGCTCGAGGAGCTCGTCGACGTCGCGACGCTGCTGTCGACTCAGCCGGCGCCGCGCGGGCGCGGCGTCGCCGTGCTGACCAACGCCGGCGGACTCGGGATCATGTGCGCCGACGCCTGCGAGGCGGCCGGATTGACGCTGCCGCCGCTCGCCGAGGAGACCCGCACGCGACTGCAGGCCTTGCTGCCGGCGGAGGCGAGCCTGCACAACCCGGTCGACATGCTCGGCTCGGCGACGGCAGCGCTCGTACGAGGCTGCGCTGCCGGTCGCTGCTCGCCGACCCCGGCATCGACGCCGTCATCGTGCTGTTCGTCCCGCGGTGAGCGCGACCGCGGACGAAGTCGCCGCCGCTCTCGCTCGCTGCCGGTGGCGGCGACAAGCCGGTTCTCGCCGTCGTCATGAGCGCCGAGGGCATTCCCGACGCGCTGCGCGCCGCGCCTCGAGGCGGCTGCCGCTTTCGTCTATCCCGAGTCGGCGGCCCGCGCGCTCGGCCGCGCCGCCGAACGTGCGGACTGGCTGCGCCGGCCGCTCGGCTCCGTCCCCGAGCTGGCGGGATCGACCGCGCCGCCGCCGCCGCGATCATCGACCGAGCACTCGCCGAACAGGACGACGCCTGGCTCGAGCCGGCCGAGACACGTGCCCTCTTGCTCGCCTACGGCATCCCGCTCGTCGGCGAGGCGGTCGCGCACTCGGCCGACGAGGCGGTTGAAGCCGCCGTCGCCCTCGGCTACCCCGTCGTCGTCAAGACTGCCGCCGCGGGCGCCCACAAGACCGAAAGCGGCGGCATCGCCCTCGATCTCGGCGACGCCGACGCCGTCCGCGCCGCCGTCGCGCAAGATCGGCGTCCCGGTGATCGTGCAGCCGATGGTCAGCGGCGGCGCCGAGCTGCTGGCCGGCCTCGTCCAGGATCCTGTATTCGGCCCACTGGTCGCCTTCGGCCCCGGCGGCGTCTTCGCCGAGCTGATCGGCGACGCCGGCTTCCGGATCGCGCCGCTCACCGACGTCGACGCTGAGGAGCTGGTCACGACCGGCAAAGCCGGGACGCTTGTCAAGGGCTTTCGCGGCGCGCCGGCGGCCGACGTCCCCTCGCTCGTCGATCTCGTCTGCCGCTTGTCGCGGCTCGGCGAGGATCTGCCGGCCGTTGCCGAGCTCGACCTGAACCCGGTGCTGGCCTTTCCTGACCGCTGCGTCGCGGTCGACGCGCGCGTGCGTGTGCAGCGACCCGAGGGTCGGCCGCGCGCCAAGAGCTGGTAGCGCCCGTGCCGGACTTCTCGCTCCGCTCGAGTCTCGTCCAGCAAGCCGTGCTCGAGCGCGTAGCGGACGAGTTCGGCGCGGGTGCTGAGGCGCAGCTTCTGCATGATGTGCGCACGGTGCGTCTCGGCAGTGCGCACCGAGATGAAGAGCTTGTCGGAGATCTCCTGGTTGGTGTGTCCGAGGGCCAGCAGGCGCAGGACGTCGCGCTCGCGGTCTGAGAGCGGGTCCTGCTCGGCGCGCTTTCGCTCCTCGGCCTCGGCGGCGACCATGCGCGCGCCGAGCGCTGGGGTGAACGTAGTCGCGCGCCGGCCGCCACCTCGCGTACGGCGGCGACGAGGTCGGTGTCGGCCGCCTCCTTGAGGATGTAGCCGGCTGCGCCGGCAGCGAACGCCTGGCGCACGTAGTTCGGGTCGTCCTGCATCGAGAGGATCAGGACCTTCGCCTCGGGAGCGTCCTGGAGGACGTCGGGAATGGCGTCGATGCCGCTCTTGCCCGGCATGACGACGTCCATCAGGATCACGTCCGGCTTCTGCGCCCGCGTCTCGAAGACGGCGTGCTTGGCGTCGCCGGCCTCGCCGACGACCTCGATGTCGGCTCTCGACTCGAGCACCCTGCGCAGGCCGCTCCGGACGACGGGGTGGTCGTCGACGATCAGGACGCGGATTGGGGTCTCGCTCATGGCAGGGGCACCTCGGCGACGATCGTACGTGCCGGCGCCGGGGCTGGACTCGATCTTCAGCTTGCCGCCCAGGAGCGCGAGCCGCTCGCCCATCCCGAGGAGGCCCAGGCCCTCGCGCGTGCCGTCGCCGGGTTGAAGCCGCGTCCGTCGTCCTCGATCACGCGCCGTGACGGAGCTCGGCCTTTCGGGCCAGGACGATGCTGACCGTGCTGGCCTGGGCGTGCTTGACGATGTTGGTCAGCGCCTCCTGGACGATGCGGTAGAGGGCGGTCTCGACGTCGGCCGGAAGCCGCTCGCGGATCTGCGACTCGAGGTCGACGCGCATGCCTGTCTGCTCGGAGAACGTGTCGCGCAGTCGCTCGAGCGCCGGCACGAGCCCGAAGTCGTCGAGCGCCTTCGGCCGCAGCTCGACGGCCAGGCGGCGCACGTCGTGCAGCGTCCCGAGGACCTGTTCGCGCACAGCCGCCAGCGCCTCGGCGCGTTCGGCGTCGCTCCTCGGCCTCCTCGACCGCCTTCAGGCCGAGCAGCACCGACGTCAGCTCCTGCCCGGTCTGGTCGTGGAGCTCGCGGGCCAGCCGGCGTCGTTCGAGCTCCTGCGCCTCGACGACGCGGCGGAGCGCGTCGCGCGCAACTCGCGCCGACAGGTCGACGGCGACCGCGGCGCGTGCGGCGAAGATCTCTGCGAGCCGGAGGTCGTCGTCGGTGAAGCGCGGATCGTCGCCCTCCTTGTCGTGGGCGACGATGACGCCGATCGGCCGCACCGCCGGCAAGGAGCGGGACGTAGAGGCCGGTGCGCGCGCCGATCGGGCTCGTCGCGCTCTGGTCGACCTCGGGATCGTCGCGCGAGCGCAGTCCACCCGTTCGGCTCGCTGGCGCTCGAGCACGCGGCCGCTCTTCGAGCCGGCCCGCTCGAGCCGCAGGCCGAGGATCTCGTCCGCGCCGGCGCCGTCCGCAGCTTCGATCCGCAACGTTCCGTCCGGACGCGGGAAACGCGATCGTCACCACCCGCGCGCCGATCAGGCCGCGCAGGCGCCGGCAGATGAGCTGCAAGAGGCGCGGCAGCTCGATCTCGCCCGCCAGCGCCGTCCCGACCTCGTTCAGCGCCTCGAGCTGCGCCGACCAGTTGGTCGCATCTCGATAGCAGGCGCGCGTTCTCGATCGCCACCGCCGCCTGGCTGGCCAGCGTCTCGACCAGCTCCTGATCCTCGGCGCTGAACGGGCCGTCGGCCTTCTCGGTCAAATAGAGGTTGCCGTAGGCGCGCCCGCGAAGGAGGATCGGGACGCCGAGGAAGCCGCGCATCGGCGGGTGGTTCGGCGGAAAGCCGACCGAGCGCGGGTCGTCGGTGATCGCTCCAGCCGCAGCGACCTGCGCGTCCGTGATCAGGACGCCGAGGATCCCGCGCCCGCGCGGCAACTCGCCGATCTTCGTCCGCCAGCTCCGGGTCGATTCCCGTGGTAGACGAAGCGCTCGAGCTCCGTCGCCCGTCTCGTCGATCACGCCAAGGGCCGCGTAGCGGGCGCCGGTCAGGGCGGCTGCCGTCTCGACGAGCTTCTGCAGCAGGGCATCGAGAGACAGCTCCGAGCTGAGCGCGATACCGGCCTCGATCAGGCCGCGGAGGCGCTCACTGTGCGAGTCCCGGGCATGGAGGGATTATCCGTTGCCGCTGCGTCGGTGGTTTTCCACCGCAACTCGCGCACAAACCGCGACCGGGGTCAGGGCCGGCGCCGATGGAGCACGACTCGCACCGGCATAGCGTCAAGCATGGACCTGCAACCAGGAGGATTCATGCAGAAGCTCACTTCATCGGAATCGCCGCGCTTTCGGCCATGCTGCTTTCGCTCGCTCCGACGGCGCTGGCCGGCGGAAGCAAGGACGGCGACGCCGTCATCAAGCGAGGAAAGTGCACGGCCTCGAGCACGTGGAAACTGAAGGCCAAGCCCGACGACGGACGGATCGAGACGGAGTTCGAGGTCGATCAGAACCGCGTCGGCAAGCGTTGGCGCGTCACGATCGTCCGCAACGGCTCGACCGTCTTCAGCGGCATTCGCACGACGGTGGCCCCGAGCGGATCGTTCACCGCACGTCGTCTTCTCGCCACGTCGGCGGGAACGACACGGATCGTCGCGTCCGCGAAGGCCCTACAGGGCGGCGAAAGCTGCCGTGCCGTCATCGCCTTCTGACCCGGGCCGGCTCTGCACGAGCCGGGGCTCCCGTGCCCCGGTCTCGTAGCGGATCGAGCTGAACTAACTTGCCTGCTCCGTCGGGGTCCTAGTCTCTGTGGGAGCGGGCTTCGCCACGGTGACGCAGGAGGAAGGCGTCACCGTCACATCCGGGGACGTGAACGGCTTCACGCTCGCGGAGCTTCGATTCCCGCCGGGATACGTGCAGGAAGCGTTCGAGCCCGACTCGTCCTACCTCGCGCTGGTGCTCGACGGAGCGATGGAGAAGACGTTTCGACGTCGATCGTCTGTCGTTCGACAAGGGCTCCGCCCTGACCATGCCCGCCGGGACCAGGCACAGCGCCCGCTTCGGCTCCCGCGGGGCCCGCATCGTGATCGTCAAGCCCAGGGGCGAGCCGTCGAGCTCGCTCGAGCGGCTCGCCGAGCTCCGGGGCAGCGGGTTCGCCTGGCTCGCCTGGAGGCTCGCCGCCGAGCTGCGCGCATCGGACGCAGGTGCGCCCCTGGCCGCGGAGGGCTTCGCCCTCGAGTTGCTGGCCGCGACGACCCGAGAGGTGACCCGGCGTTCGCCGTTCCGGCCGCTCCGCCGGCCTGGCTGCGCTCGGCGGAGGAACTGCTGCGCGCCAACGTGGGCGACTGCGTCGGCCTCGGTGAGGTGGCCTCGGCAGTCGGCGTGCATCCCGCCTATCTCGCCCGCGTCTTCAAGGCGCACTACGGCGTCTCGGTCGGGGAGTACGGAAGGCGCCTCCGGTTGGCGTGGGCGGCGACTGAGATCGCCCGCGGTGACACGCCCCTCGCCACGGTCGCAACGCGGGCCGGCTTCGCCGACCAGAGCCACTTCACGCGGTTCTTCAAGCGCCATGTGGGCATCACGCCCGCCCGCTACCGGGCGGAGGCGCAGCGAGACAAGCGCGGCACGTTCCAAACTCCGTAAAGCACGTACGAGACCGCTCGCCCGCCGCGACGCAGTGTGCAGGGACCCCACAAGGAGGAGCCTCCATGCACGTGCGCAGTGTCCTGGCGCTCGCCGGCGTTGCCGGCCTGCTCGCAGTCCCGTTCGCAATTGCCTCGCCCGGTGGGTCGGTGCAATCCGCGACCGGTGGCATCCACTGGACGATCCCGCTGCCCAACCCGTTCGAGGTGGAGGTGCGAAATCAGCCGCTCACGTTCACCGCCAGAAAGGACGCGGACGGGATCGTCACCGGCCACTTCACCTATCACCAGGTCGTCGAGGGCGAGTCGTTCAACTTCGGCGTCGACGTCACCTGCATGAACATCTACGACGGCAACCGGGCGAAGATCGGAGGCGTCATCAGGACCAGCAACGACCCGACGCTTCCGCCGGGCGTGTTTGCCTGGTTCCAGGTCTTCGACAACGGCGAAGGCAGCTGACGCTGCGCCGGATCGGTCGAGCCTCATCGGCTTCGGAAACGAGGCCGCGAACGAGGCGTTCTGCAACAGCCCGAACCTACCCCGCTTCGGTCCCTGGGACGTGCAGGGAAACGCCCGGGTGCAGCCGTAGCGATTCATCGCGCCGGGGACGGGCCGTCGTGCGCCCGTCCCCGGCAATCCCGCCGAGGCCCAACTACTTGCGCCCGACGGTGAGATGAACCTGACCGTCAAGGAGCAGCTTCGTGCCCTCCTTGGGGGTCTGGGCGATCACGAGCCCAACTTGCTTCGAGCGAATTCGCTTAACGCTTCCGACTGAGCATCCTGCGACGCTAATCGCTCCTCGCGCCTTTTCGAGTGTCATGCCGACGACCCCGGGCACCAAGCACTGGCCTAGAGGGAGCGGAGGCGGCGGAGGCGGAGGTGGAGGAGGTGGAGGCGGCGGCGGAGGAGGAGGCGACACGCCGGTATCCACCGCGTACAGGTAGGAGTACTCGTCCCCGCCGGCGAGGATGGCTGTGCCGAAATAGGCCGTCCCACTGTCAGCGGAGAACCGCGGCTGCGTGTAGGCGACCTGGTAGCCGCCGTTCTCGTTGGGAAGGTTGACCTGCCAGGACAACGCGCCGGTAGTGGCGTTCCAGCCACGCGCGGATCCGGGCTCCCCGAAGTTCGGGCGATTCCCAGCGACGACGATGCTGCCGTCGGGGCTCACCGCGGGGTGGTCGATGATCGAGCCGTCGGAGAAGGTCCAGCGCGACTGCCCGGCAGGGGTAACCGATTCCAGGTAGCCGAGGCTGCGCGAGAAGTAGACCGAGCCGTCCGGTCCGACACTTGGAGGCGACATCCCGTTCGACGGCCACGGTGAGTAGTTCCAGACCACGTCGCCGCTACCCGGGTCGACGCGGCGCAGGCCCCAGCCGTTGCCGCCGCCCATCGCGGTCAGGTAAAGGCTTCCGTCCGAGCCGGTTGCCGGCTGGCGCTGCTGCTGCATGAACATGTCGTCGGTGCCACCGATGGATCGTGCCCACTGCTGGGCCCCTGTCAGCGACAGGCCGAACGTCGTGCTCGGAGCAACGCTGTACTCGTCGAAGGCTGCATACAGCCGCCCTGAGCCGAACACGATCTCCGCTCCGAGCTGACCGTACTCCGAGAACGTCGGGTTGCCAGGGTTGCTCCATAGGAGCTGGCCCGCGGGCGACAGCGCGAAGGCGCCGAGGCCGCCGAAATCCGAGATCACATAGATGTTCCCGTCGGGACCGACCGTCGGCCCGGCGATGACGCCCTGACCCGTGGAGGGCTCGGTGTAGGTCCATCTGATCAAGCCGTCCGGGGCGATCGCGGTGATCGTGCTTCCGGAGGCTACGTAAGCGGTGCCGTCGAGGCCGATCGAAGGCCCTCCGTACGAGGCCACGGAGCGCACGACCCAGCGGAGGGCGCCAGCGGCGGTCAGCGAGTAGACGTCGCCGGTCGAGCTCGCGACGACGACTCCCCCGTCGGGAGCGACAGCCGGCCGGTGCAGGACGTACTGGCCGCTGACCTGGAAGCGCCATTTGACGAGGCCGGGAGAGGCGGCGGACACAGAGCTCTTGCTCGTCGGAATTGCGGCACCCGACCCCGTCCCTGGGACGAGGAGCATTACGGCGAGCCGCGGCAAGGGCCACGGCGGTGAAAAGTGTGTGAGTTGTCCTTGTCATCTGAGATATCTCCTTCGATTGCTTGGAGACAGCGTCCTCTGGGTCGGACGAAGCGGCATCGGGGCGGGAACCGATGCGGGATGAGTGTTTCCCCGCAATGACGGGGGCCCGCTTGCGCGGGCCCCTTAGCGATTCACTGGGTGGGTACTTACTTGCCGGCGACAGTGATCGCGCCGTTGGTCACGGCCTCGGCAGGATCCGTGCCCGGAGTCGTAGAGGGCAGGACCTTCCAGTCCGGATGGGTCTTGTTCTGGCGGTCGAACGTGAGCTGCTGCTCAGGCGACGGGCTCATGCCCCTCAGGTTGAGCATCCAGAACTCCGTGTCGCCGGTGACTGTGCTGACGTAGACGAGGCTGGTTCCGTTCGCCCACGCGGGGTCGGTCTCGGACTTGCCGCTCCATGTCACTCGCTCGGGGCCGATGCCCAGCGTCATGTCGAGCACATAGAGATCGCTCGAGCCTGCACGGTCGCTGTGGAAGGCGAGCTTCGTCCCATCGGGAGACCAGACCGCTCCGCGGTCACCCGCGAAGCCCTTGAGGTGCGTCAATTGAGAGGCGGTGCGGCTTGCGGAGTTCACGACCCACAAGCTGCTCGTCCCGACCCTGTCCGTCCTAGTCCCCTGGCGGGAAAGACGACTCCCTTGCCGTTCGGGGCCCAGTCGGGCTCGATGTTCGCCGTGGGAGAGCTGGTCGTCGTGAGCCGAGCGACCTTCTGGCCCAGCGTGTTCATCGTGTACAGGTCGAAGTTGCCGTCCCGATTGCTCGCGAAGACGATCCGAGAGCCGTCAGGCGACCAGTTGGGGTCGATGTTCTGGACCGATCGGCTGAAGCTCGGGGTCAGATCGATCAGCTTCTGCCCGTCGGCGCTGATGCGCATGATCATGATGCTTGCGCCACCACTCACCCAGTAGCGGGTGAAGAGAATCTGAGATCCGTCAGGGGACCAGTGCGGCTGCACGTCGGTCCTGACGTATCTGTCGTGCGTGAGGTTGACGGCCTTGCCGTCGGAATTCATCCCATAGATGTCCGACATCCCGTCCATTGGGCTCGTGAAGACGACCTCCCAACTCGTGGGCGTCGGAATTGGGCTGGCCGACCCAGTCCCGGGCATGAGGACCACGACGGCGGCCGCGGCGAGAGCCACGGCGACGAGGATTGTGTGACCTGACTTCGTCATTTCGGGTAGCTCCTTCGTTTGCTTGGGAGACAGCGTCCTCTGGGAAGGGGCCACGCGGCATCGGGGCGCGAACTGACGCGCATGAGTGATTCCCCACGAACCGAACGCGGGAGAAACCCTGAAGTTTCAAGAACAAGTAGTTGCCCACAGCCGCTTCCGCGAGACCACGGATGCCATGCGCAGCCGCGGAGGAGACGATGGGTGCGAGCTTAGGAGGTGAACATATGAGCCTACGAGCGACTGCACGTGCCGTCCCGGGAACCCTGCGCCAGGAACTTCTGATCGACGGACAGCATCGTCTCCTCACCGATCAGCCGGAGGAGGTCGGTGGCACCGGCCTGGGTCCGTCACCACACGAGCTCTTCCCCGCTGCACTCGCCGGCTGTGTCACCGTGACTCTCGCCGCGTATGCCCGCACGAAGGCGTGGGACCTCGGGGATCTGAGCGTTGAGGTCGACTACGACCACCGCTCGACGCCCCGGCGGCTCGAGACGTTGATCCGGATAACCGGCGACCTGACGCCAAGTCAACTGGAGCGGCTCGAAAAGGTGGCTGCCGCCTGTCCGCTCCGCCGGTCGATCGAGACAGGCTTCGAGCTGGTCGATCGGATCGACCTCCGCCCGGCCACTCTGGCGTAGGGCCACGCCCGTTACGACGTGCACACGCTCAATGGGCACGGCCCGGAGCGAAGCGTTCGTCGGAAAGCCAGAGGCCGATGCAAGCGAGCGCCGCACCGCACACGGCCGTGACGAGCACGAGCAGGCTCGGCTGTGCAAGCGCGAAGAAGTCTCGAGGGGCGGGCAACGCGAGCATCGACACATAAGCGCCTGCCAGCAGGATGCAAAGGCCGAAGACCAAGGATCCCCGCCGACGGCCTGCGGCTTCCAGGACCAACACGAGGTAGAGGCCTATGGCGACGAGGGTGGTGGTCGCCACCGTTCGAGCCTCGCGGACCGGTAGATCGAGGACGTGGAGCGCGAAGGCGTAGCTCGAAAGCACTGCGAGCCCGGTGGCTGTTCCCGCCGGGAGCGCGAAGCTCGACACGTTACGCAGGAAGCCCTCGGCTCGAAACTCTCCCGCGCTCGGAGCGAGCGCAAGGAAGAAGGCCGGGATCCCGATCGTCAGCGTCGCCGCGAGCGTGAGGTGGCGCGGAAGGAGCGGATACGCCGTCGGCGTCAGACCGATCGAGAGGATGAGAAAGGCGGCGAACGCCGACTTCGTCACGAAGAGCTTGGCGACTCGCTGGAGGTTTCGCAGGATCTGGCGCCCTTCGCGCCACCATGGCCGGCAACGCGGCGAAGTCGCCGCTCACGAGCACGATGTCGGCGACGCTCTTCGCCATCTGGGTGCCCGTGCCCTGGGCGATTGCGAGCCGTGAGGCCTTCAGTGCTGGCACGTCGTTCACGCCGTCTCCGACCATCGCCACGTAATGGCCCGATCGCAGTGAGAGCCTCGACGAACGCGGCGCTTACCCTCGGGCGAAATCCGTCCGACGACAGAAGCCTGCTCCGCGACTTGCGCGAGCTCGCGAGGATCCTCGGGAAGCTCGCGGCCGTCGAGCGGTGCGCCGCCGTCGATTCCTGCGTCTCTGGCGATAGCCGCTGCAGTCTCCGGGTCGTCGCCAGAGAGGACTTTGAGCGCTACGCCTTCGCGGCGGAAGTACTCGACGGTATTCGCGTGCCTCGGGCCGCAAGCGTTCGGCGAGAACGACGAGAGCGAGAACGCGTCGCCGAAGGCGGCCCCTGCTCGGCCTGCCGGGGTCGAGCGTGCCCTCCGTTTCGGCGAACGCGAGCGACACGGCGTCCGCTTCCGCATCTCGCTCGCGGCGCGTGCTGCGAGCGGACCGAGCTCGAAGCGCGTCGGGTGCGCCGAGAAGATGTGATCGTCCGCGCGAGCGCAAGCCCGCTCCAGCGCCAGCGGGACGAGAAGGGTACTGCAGCCTCCGGCTCCATCGCAGCCACGGGAAGCTCCTCTGCAATCGCCGCGAGGGTTGCGTTGCGGACAGGCGAGGAGGCTGCAAAGCGCGCCAAGACGCGCCGCACCTCATCGACGTCGACTCCGTCGGCGGGAATCAGCTCCGGCGAGGCGAAGACCGCCCTCAGTCAGCGTCCCGGTCTTGTCGAGGCAGACCACGTCGACGGAGGCGAGCGACTCGACCGCGTTCAGCTGCTGGACGAGAGCGCCCCTTCGCGCCATGCGGAGCGCGGCTACGGCGTAGGTGAGGCTGGCCAGCAGGATGAGCCCTTCGGGAATGAGGCTGACGACTGCCGCAACCGAGGTCGGTACCGCTTCCTCGAGAGGTGTCCGGCGCTCCCACAGCGCTGCGCCGAGCAGGAGGCCGAGCGGAACCATGACCGACGAGTAGCGTCAAGAGCAGGCGATTGAGCGCCCGTTCGAGCGGCGACCGCGGATGCCGAAAGGCCCGCGCCTCGCCGGCGATGCGCGCTGCATAGCTCTCCGGCCCAACGGCCGTCGACCCGTAAGCTCCCGGAGCCCTCGACGGCGAAGGAGCCCGAGCGAACCTCGTCGCCCCGCGCGCGGGCCACCGGGCGGGACTCTCCGGTCAGGATCGACTCGTCGAGCCTCGAGGACGTCGCTCGTCTCGAGCGTTCCGTCCGCGACGACCTGGTCGCCGGGCGCGAGCCGGACGAGATCGCCGACGACGAGCTCCTCGACGTGAGCACGCCGCTCCTTGCCGTCGCGGACGACCGTCGCCGTTGGCGCAACGAGGGCGGCGAGCCGGTCGAGCGCGTGCTTGGCCCGCACCTCCTGGACGATCCCGATCGCGGAGTTGGAGACCAGGACGCCGAGGAAGAGCGCGTCACGCCAGTCGCCGAACGCGAGCGTGAGCGACGCCGAAGACGAGCAGGATCAGATTGAAGACCGTGAAGACATTCGCGCGAACGATGCTTGCGTAGGAGCGGCTCGTCGCCGGTCGCGCGAACGGCTCGCGTTGCGCGAGCAGGTTTGCGGCTTCGACCTCAGAAAGCCCTCGCGCCGCAGGCTCCGGCTTCCGGGCTAGCCGGAAAGCCGGAGCGGTGCCTACTCGCGTAGGCATCCGGTTACGCCAGAGACTCGACGCGGTCGGCCGCTGCGCGAACGACGAGAACGGGCCGGGTTGCCTCCCGCAACACGCTCCGCGAGACGCTTCCGAGCAGCGCGCCGGCAATTGCGCCGTGTCCGCGGGAGCCGACGACGATCAAATCGGCGTCGACGGAGTCCGCGTAGGCGACGATGGCGTCGGCGGCATTGCCCGTCAGGAGCTCGGCCTTCGCCTCTAGCCCCCGCATCTCCGCGATTTCGACTGCGGCGTCGAGCGCTTCGCGGTCGTGCGCGTCGAGCTCGTGTGGCACAGAAGCGGGCGTCGCCCCCAGGCCGAAGCCGGTGACCGGAAGTACCTCGGTGGCCGGCGCGACGTGGACGAAGATCGGCTCTGCGTCCTGGTCGGAGGCAAGCTCGAGCCCGTACTCCACAGCCTCGAGTGCCGAGGGTGAACCATCGGTTGCGATGACGATCGTCTTCATGGTGTTCTCCTTTCCGCTCCAGTAGTAGGTCTCGTGAGCCACTCGAGGCGACTCCGCGAGCACGGGCGCCCAGGCACCGAGCCCAGCCGAACGAACGCGATCGTTGAGGAGCTCCGCCAGATGTCGCTCGACATCGTCGCCTTCGAACACGAACACGACCAGGTCGCTCCCCGCGAAGACCGAATGCTGCTCGAATCCAGCGCCGCCGAGATCGAAGGGTGGTCCGGCTTCAATCAGTTTTTGGGCTTCGGCCTCGGCCCCCGCTTGCAGGCGGACGGTGACTGCAATCCGTTGCATAGCTCGATCATGCGCGTGGCCCGAGCCCAGCGCATCGGGCTCAACGCCAATTGCAGGCGCGGGGAAATACGGACTCGCCCGTCAGTTGATCGGGGCGGAAGCGGCACGTTGTGCCGGTGCCGGATCCCGCCGCGTAGAGGAGCCCGACTAGGAGCTGGTACTAGGTGGCGATCAGGACGTCGCGGGGGGAGCGGCGGGGGGAGGCCGTCACGGCGGGCCCGTAACCGAGGCGGACGATCGCCTGGGCGTACCCCTCTCGTCCGAGCAGATCGGTGATCCGAGGTCGGAGCTCGTCGACTTCGACTGGCTGGTTGAGGAATGAGGCAGAGACCTCGTCTCGCGCCGCCTCGAGCAGCACGGCATCGAGGGCCAGGCCCGCCTGGATCCAGTCGCGCGCGTCGTCGCCGGTCGTCCACGACGACTGCAAGCACCGGTGCATGCTCTGCAAGCTCGACGATCACGCGCGGCGGCGGATCGTCCAAGATTGAGAACCCGCACCGCCAAAGGCGCCAATGGAGACAGGAGACGAGGGACATCCAAGGCCCGGGTGGGAATTCCGTCCCGTGCGCGCGTTCCCCGGTGCAGCCAGGAGCCGAGCTCCCGGCGGAACCTGCGGTCGTGGAACTGCCGAACGTCGGCTTCCGCCACCAGCTCGGCGAGCGCGCGACGCTCGCCGGGATCAGTGACGACCGCGAGCCAGGCGCCTTCGGCCGTGGCGATCCCGACAAGGCGCGCGAGGAGGTCGTCGGCCAGGGGTCGAGGCTCGAAGGGCTGGCGGTTGGTGTGTCGCGCGGGGATCGCCCAGAAGCGGAGCTTCTCGTCGCGCCTCGGGGGCCGGGCCGGCCCCAGGCCGACGCGCGCGACGAGATCGGGGTCGTCCGGCTCGGGAAGGAGCTCGACCGCCGGCTCGTAGCCGTAGTGGCGGATCGCCGTCCGCAGGTGACAGAGCGCAGCGGCGCAGCTGAGGATGAGCTCGCGGCCCCGTGGATCGACCACGGGGAGCGCGCGCGAACGGTCGACGCGAAGCTCGAGCGTGTCTCCCGCCGGCCGGAAAAGCCATGGCTGGCTGTTGTGGCTCGACGGAGCCTGCACGGCGTACCGCAGCAGGTAGGCGAGCTTCTCGATCGGCAGGCCGTCTGCCGGGAAGTCGCGCGCCTCGGGATCGGGATCCGGCCAGACGCGCGCGGGCGACGGAGTCGAGCCCGGCCTCGTGCTCGGCCATCCCGCGCTCGACGGTCTGCAGCATCGGCGCCTCGTCGTCGTACTCGAGGAGCGGGAGATAAACCTCTTCCTCCTTGCGGAAATGAGCCTCGAGCAGGGCGTGGACGCCGAACAGAAGCCGCTGGAGCGTGATCGTGTCGGCCACGTCCGCCGATTGGAGCGCCTCGGCGTACTCCCGGAGGAGCACGTGGTCGAACTCCATGACCGCGGTCGCGCGTGGGTGCCGCAGCCGCATGGCAACCCGTGGGTACAGCCAGAGCTCTTCGGCCTCGGCGTGCAGGCGCAGCCGGCCGCGGAGGAACTCCAGAACCTCCGTCAGTTCCCGGCGCCGCCCCTCGTCGGAGAGCTCAGGCACGCGAGTCGCTGCTTCGGCAATGCGCGCCAGACCGGGCCGGAACTCGTCATGGTGCTTGCGGAGTGGCTCGGTCAGCGTGTGTTTCATCGTCCACACCATCTTCGAGCCGGGCCGGCAAGCGCATCCGCGCCGGCGCGGATCGTTGACGTCGGGTTTCCCGTAATCTCGGCGCAGGCGGAGCTGCGGAGCCGAGATCTCGCTGCCAAAGAGGGCGAAGTCAGGAGAGACCGATGATCTGGCCGTCCGAGTCCAGATCGATGCGCTCGGCCGCGGAATGTGCAGGAAGCCCGGGCATGGTCTGGGTCTCGGCGCAGACGGCGACGATCCAGCCTGCGCCGGTGTAGGGGCGAAGCTCGCGCACCGGTAGGACAAAGCCGCGCGGGACGCCCGCCTGCTCGGGGTCGTGGGACAATGAGAGGTGCGTCTTGGCCATGCAAACGGGCAGGCGCCGCACCTCCGCCGAGAGTTTCGAAAGCTGGGCCGCGGCGAGCGGCGACATGTTCGATGCCCGCCGCCCCGTAGACGCGCCGGGCGACGGTTGCGATCTTCTCCTCGACCGGGGCATCGAGGTCGTACATGAAAGTCGGCGCGGTGTCGCGGCGAGCTGCATCGGCTACGACTTCGGCGAGCTCGATCGCGCCTTCCCCACCTCGCGCAAATCCGTCGCAGAGCTCGGCCGCAAACGCCCCGTGCTCGAGCGCGAGCATGTTGACCGCATGTAGTTCGTCGGCAGTGTCGCGCGGGAAGCGGTTCACGGCGACGACCGCCTTCAGCCCGAACGCCTCGACGATCTTAAGGTGCGCAGCCAGGTTCGCAGCCCCGCGCTCGAGCGCCTGCACGCCTCCGCCCTCGTCACCGCCCGCACGCTTCAAAGCCTTCGTGGTCGCGACGAGCACGACCGCTGCCGGGAAGATTTCGCCGGCGCGGCAGACGATGTGCATCAGTTTCTCGAAGCCGAGGTCCGACCCGAATCCCGCCTCCGTCACCACGAAGTCTGCGAGCTTCAAGCCGAGGAGGTCGGCAGCCAGCGAGTTGTTGCCGTGGGCGATGTTGGCGAATGGACCGCAGTGGACAATGGCCGGGTTGCCCTCCAGCGTCTGGACGAGATTGGGTTTGGCGGCATCTCGGAGCAGGGCGGCCATCGTTCCGGCCACCTCCAGCTGTTCTGCCGTCACCGGCTCTCCTCCGACGGTCTCCAGCAACGGTGATCGCGCCGAGCCGCCGTCGGAGATCGTGGAGGTCGCGGGCGGACGCCAACAGCGCCATCACCTCCGAGGCCGCCGTGATGTCGAACCCTGTCTCCCGTGGGAACGGCCGTCCTTCGCCGACGCCGATCGAGATGCGGCGCAGAAGACGGTCCTCGATGTCGAGGCACCGCCGCCACGTGATCGTCGCGGGGTCGATCCGGCGCTCGTTCCCGTGCACGAGGTGCGCATCGACCGCCGAGGCCAGGAGGTTGTTCGCAGCGGCGATCGCGTGCAAGTCGCCCGTGAAGTGGAGGTTGATGTCCTCCATCGGCACGACCTGCGCCCGCCCGCCGCCCGTTCCCCCGCCCTTGGCTCCCAGGACCGGCCCGACCGACGGCTCGCGCAAGCAGGCGAGCGGGCGCTCGCCGATCCTGGCGAGTCCGTCGCTCAGCGCGACGGCCGTCGTCGTCTTGCCCTCACCCGACTTCGTCGGGGTCATGGCGGTGACGGCGACGAGCTTTCCGCTCCGGCCGACCCGTGAGCGAGCCGAGTAGGTCGAGGCCGAGCTTGGCCTTGTGCTTGCCGTACAACTCGAAGTCCTCGCGCCCGAGCCCCAGGTCGGCCGCAACAGCGGTGATCTCCCTCGGCTCGAGGCGACGAGGCGTATTGGGCACTGTGGCGGCCACATCCGGAGGATGCCTCCGCATCGATGCCCGGGCATCCGGGCGCGCGCTGAACCTCCATCGCGGGAAAACCGAAGCTCGGACGGCTTGGACATCAGGTGCGCGATCACGGCGACGCTCGGAGCCTTCGCTGCAGGCCCCCGTTAGCGGTCTTCTCGCGGCGGCCTCATCTTCGAGGCCGGTTGATCGCAGACCGAGTCCTCGTCCGCGCTCAGGCGCCTGGTCGTCAGCCGGCGCGGTTCCGCTCGTGGCCGTAGCCGTGCCGTGAGACGACCCACGTGGCGAAGAACGCGAACAGTGCCACGGGAATCACCGACGGAAGCGTGGTGTGGTCGCCCCCGGCAGTCGTGCTCTCGAGGTTCGGCCCGTAGACGGCCGCGAACAGCACGGAGAGCCAGATCACGACAATCGCCAGCGTCGTCCACATCTCGGGGACGAGGAGCTGCAGCGACCAGCTCGGCCTCTCCTGGACGATCCGGGACGGCTCGTGTGATGTGGTTGTTGCCATGTCGCACCTCCTTCCACCCGCACGCTCGCACAAGGCGTACCGCGCCGCCTCCGCGGCCGCCCCGAATGGACTGCTCGAAACTACGGATAGCCGCCACACCGCCGTCGCAAATTCCCATTACCCAGGGCTGATCTTCGCGCCCGGTCGCTGGCGACTGTCCGGTGCGCTGGTCATCGAAGTTGCCTGGCCAGGGCGAGCAACTAGTGACCCACCTAGGCTCTTCACGCAGATGCCGCTGACGACTCCCTCGCGGTCGATCGGCGGCCGCATTCCTCGCCGCGCTTGCCGCGCTCTACCTTCTCATGCGCCGACCGATCCTCACTTGGGGCGCCACCGACGAGAAGCCGGATCACGCCTGCCTGGGGACGAACTGCTGGAGGAAGCCGACGGCGTCTCGACGCGCGCGATCACGATTGACGCTCCGGCCGCAGCCGTTTGGCCCTGGCTCGCGCAGATGGGCCCGTCCCCGCGCGGCGGCGCCTACACCTACGACTGGATCGAGAACCTGCTCGGCCTCGACATGCACAGCGTCGACCGCGTCCTGCCGGAGTTCCAGCAGCCCGAGGTCGGAGACACGATCGGGCTTGGCTCGAACCGAATGCGGATCGAGCGCGTCGAGCCCGAGCACGTGCTTGCTTGGCGCTCCGAGGACGGCAACTGGGTTTGGACGTTCGTTCTCGAAGAGACGCGACGGCACGACCAGGCTGATCAGCCGCAACCGCTTCCGCCTGCCGACGCTCGCCGCACGCATCGGCATGCTGCCGATGGAGCCGGGCTCGCTCATCATGGAGCGCAAGATGCTGCACGGGATCAAGGACCGCGCCGAGCGGCTGTCTCGCGAAGTAGATGTCCAGAGTCCATACTGATCTCACGTTCAGGCGTGTCTGGCATTCCACCTTGAGCGACCACCGGAACTGGAGGTAGGGCATGGATACCCGCAGGATTCTCGAGATCGGCGGAGTCGTCGCCGGCGTCATCATGATCGCCTTCGGCATCGGATCGCTAGCTCTGGGCATCAACGCGCGCCAGACTGTTGGAGACGAGCTGAAGAGGGAGTTCATCGTCGGCTCGGAGGACATGAGCCCGGCCGAGACGAGAAGGCCGTGGCGGAAGCTGGTCTCACCAACGTGGACATTCCGTCGTGCGACGTGGCGGAGAAGGATATCGAGACCGGGAGCGACGCCCGTTGCTTCGCCCAGTACATGCGCATCCACGCGCTCGAGTCGTCGGGCGGCAACACCTACGCGCAGATGGGGCGCTACATCTCCGCGGCGAGCCCAGACGACCCGAAGGGAACCAGCGACGAGGCGGCAGCCGCGAAGGACGAGGAGGGCGAGCCGATCCCGAACGGCGCCCGCAACACGTGGGTGACCGAGACCGCGCTTGCGACAGCGCTCAACGTCTCCTACATGGCGGAGCAGATCGCGCTGTTCAGCGTCGTCGTCGGAATCGCGCTGCTACTCAGCGGTATCGGCTTCATCATCCTCGCATTCGCCGTTCTCGGAGGAGGTCGCCGCAAGTCCACAGCCGCGTGAGCGGTCGGCCCGCGCGAGTGAAGATCAGTAATTAGTCCCCACGAGTAGGGGTTTTGCGCCGATGCCCGCGTCCCCAGCGGGAGCGATGCTCTCGCCATCGGATCGTAAAATTCGACAGAGGAGGAATCATGGCTGTCCGGGTAGCCATCAACGGCTTCGGACGAACCGGTCGCGCAGCGTTCCGGGCCGCTTTCGAGTCGGGCGCCGACATCGAGTGGGTCGCGATCAACGACGTCGCCGATCCGGCGATGCTCGCTCGACTGCTCAAGTACGACACCGTCTACTAACCATTTGCCGGCACAGTCGAGGCGACTGACGGCGCAATCGTCGTCGACGGCAGTCGAATCGTCACGCCGATGGAGGCCGATCCCGCTCTCCTACCCTGGGGCGAGCTCGACGTCGACGTCGTTGTCGAGTCGACCGGACGCTTCCGGAACCGCGCCGACGCCGCGAAGCATCTCCAGGCAGGCGCGAAGAAGGTGATCATCTCCGCTCCGGCCAAGGAGCCGGACGTGACGGTCGCTCTCGGTGTCAACTTCGAGACCTACGACCCCGATCTGCACGACATCGTCTCCAACGCGTCGTGCACGACGAACTGCCTCGCGCCCGTCGCGAATGTGCTGCACGAGGCGCTCGGCATTCGCCACGGACTGATGACGACCGTGCATGCCTACACCGGAGACCAGCAGTTGCTGGACGGACCGCACAAGGACTACCGCCGCGCGCGCGCTGCGGCGGCGAACCTCGTGCCCACGTCGACCGGTGCGGCTAAGGCGATCGGACTCGTCGTGCCGGCCCTCGCCGGAAAGCTCCAGGGCTTTGCTGTGCGCGTCCCGGTGCCGACTGGATCGCTGGTCGACCTAACCGTCGAGATGGAGCGCGAGACATCCGTCGACGAGGTGAACGCGCTCTTCGAGGAGCGCGCCGACCACGACGAGCTCGCCGGCATCCTCCGCTACAGCGAGGAGCCGCTCGTCTCGTCCGACATCATCAAGTCGCCGTACTCGTCCATCTTCGACGCACCGCTGACGATGGTGAACGATGGCACTCAGGTGAAGGTCGTCGCCTGGTACGACAACGAGTGGGGGTATTCGAACCGGCTAGTCGAGCTCGCCCAGCGCGTGCTGGCCCCGGTGCCCGCGCACGTGTGACGCAGAGCCAGGGCGCGCGGAGTGGCTTAGCGGCGCTCCGCGCGCAGCCCGGCTGGTCAGCGTTGCGGGTTATCCGGAGGGAGATCCGTGCTCCCACCGATGGCCGCAGACGACGGTAAGGGCACGCTCGAGGCGTCAAAAAAAGGGAGGCTCAAATGCCAATCGTCTCGCCAACAGACGCACTGATTGTCGTACTGGTGGTCGTAATCTGGTTCGCGGGGATCGCAGCGCTCCTCTTCCTCGCAGATCAGCTCAGCCACGTCCACCACCGCCACTGATCGCCACGATCGCGGCGCTCGACGAGCGGCGGCACGCGCTCAAACCTCGTGAACGTTCCTGCGGGTTCACGGCGGCTTGTCGGGATACGCTCAACCTGTGGAAGCAGCTAGCTCCGCGCAGGACCGCCTGCGAGCCCTCCTCGATGCGGGGATTGCACTCTCCTCCGAGCTCTCGCTTGACGCCGTCCTCCTGAAGATCGTCGAGGCAGCCGCCGAGCTGACCGGCGCCCACTACGCGGCCCTCGGCGTGATCGACCGGACCGGCCACGGCCTCGAACGGTTTGTCGTCACGGGCATCGATGCCGAAACGCAGTCGCTGATCGGCGAGCTGCCCCACGGATTGGGATTCTTGGTGCCGTAATTCAGGACGCGAAACCCTTACGTCTCCACGATCTCTCCAGCGATCCGCGCTCAGTGGGGTTTCCGCCGAACCACCCGCCCATGAACACGTTTCTGGGGTCCCGATCCGGCTGCGACGCGTGGCCTTCGGGAACCTGTATCTCACGGAGAAGCAAGGGGGCGAAGACTTCACCGAGGAGGACGAAGAGCTCACACAACTGCTTGCAGCCCAAGCTGCCGTGGCGATGAGAACGCGCGGCTCTATGAGGTCACCCGCTGGTCGAAGCAGCTCGAGGCGCTCCACGAGGTTTCGACGGCGATCTCGGAAGAGACGGATCTCATCCGTCTGCTCGAGCTCGTCGCGAATAGTCTGCGCGAGCTGATCGGTACGCGTCTGGTGACGATCGCTCTTCCTGCCGCGGACGGGGATCTCGTCGTGCATGCGGCAGCAGGCGAGAACGCCGACTCGCTTCGCGAAACCCGGCTCTCGCGAAGCGAGTCGAAGATGGGCAACGTCCTGGAGCGTCGCCGCAGCGAGCGGGTTGATTCGATCATCGAGGACCTCGAGGTCGACCAGGAATTTGCGCGGCGGATCCAGGCGACGACCGGTCTCTACATCCCGCTTGTCGGCCACGATCGGCCGCTCGGCGTGATCTCTCTCCATGACAAGCTCGGCCGGACCCCCGGTTCACAGACGCTGACCTTCGGCTGGCGGAGACCTTCGCGCCCCGAGTGGCGACGGCCGTGGAACTATCCGAGCGCGTAGCTCGGGACGCGCTTCGGCGCGTCGTGTCGGCGCAGGAACTCGAGCGGAAGCGGCTGGCCCGCGAGTTGCACGACGAGACGGGGCAGGCGCTCACGTCGATCCTGCTCGGCCTCCAGTCGGTTGAGGATCTACCTCCGGACGTGGATCCGAAGAAGGCGATCGCCGACTTGCGTGACCTAGTCGTAGCCACGCTGCAGGACGTTCGGCGCCTTGCGGTCGAGCTCCGGCCGAAAGCCCTCGACGATTTTGGCCTCGTCCCGGCCCTCGAGCGCTTGGTCGAGAACTTCGGCGAGCAGACCGGGGTCCAGGTTGATTTCGTCGAGCAGCTCGGGCCAGAGCGACTTCCCGAGGAAGTCGAGACCGCGCTCTACCGCATCACACAGGAGGCCCTGACGAACATCGTCAAGCACGCGCAGGCTCGCCGAGTAAGCATCGTGCTTACCAAGCGAGAGGGATCCGTGACAGTGCTGATCGAGGACGACGGGAAAGGGTTCGAGGGCTCGCGCGACGGCGGCGGTCTGGGGCTCCTCGGTATGAACGAACGGTTGGCGCTGATCGATGGTCGGCTCACTGTCGAGTCACAGGAGGGCGCTGGGACGACGATCGCGGCCGAGGTGCCGCTCAGATGAGCAAGAAGCCGGTGACCACCAAGATCCTCATCGTTGACGACCACGCAGTGGTTCGGTCGGGCTTGCGAATGCTTCTCGACGACCAGGAGGACCTGGAAGTCGTGGGCGAAGCCGGCGACATGCGGGGCGCCGTCTTCGAGGCTCGATCGCTCAAGCCGGACGTGGTCCTGATGGATGTGGTCATGCCCGGTGACGATGGCATTGCAGCAACCGCGGCGGTGCTCCGTGAGGTTCCCGACGCCAAGGTGCTTGTGCTGTCCATGCAGGATGACGCGCGGTATGTGCACGAGGCCTTCGCTGCCGGGGCGAGTGGATACGTCCTCAAGGAAGCGGCTCACAGCGAACTGGTGGGTGCCGTCCGTGAGGTGGCCGGCGGAGGCCGGTACGTGCATCCGGAACTCGGCGCACGCCTAGTCGCGGCCCAGGCAGAAGACCGCGCGAAGGCCGAGGCAGACCCGCTGTCCGACCGTGAACGCGAGGTCTTGCGAATGCTGGCTCTTGGGCACACCAATCAGGAGATCGCGAAGAGGCTCTACCTGTCGGTGCGAACCGTGGAGACGCACCGCGCGCATGTCATGCAGAAGCTGCGCCTGGAAACCCGTGCCGAGCTCGTCCACTATGCCCTCGAGCAGGGCCTGCTCGAAGAGCCCGAAGCCTGAGCTCGACAGCGGAAAAGCCGAACCCAGATTCGGTTATTTCCACGATGTCGGCCCCTCGGCGCGCCGAGATCCTTGAAGAAACAAGAGGAGGCTGAGATGTCCCGCCATCGTGAATATTCGACGCCGAGCTGTTGGACGACCGAGTACTCGCTTCGGAACTGCGAGGGCTACGCAGTGATCGAGGGCGGGGCTTCGATCGGTTTCGTTGAGGCCGTCCTCGAGAGCGATGAAGGAGTGCACTCGCTCCTCGTCCGGGTCGGGAATGTCTTCACTCACTTGGTTGCCTTCCCCTTCGACTCGGTCGAAGCGGTCGATCCGGCGGCAGAGCGCGTCTACGTTTCGTTGGCTCCAGCCGCGCCAAACGAGCAGCTCCTGATTCCTGCGCTGGCCTGACGCTTTCGTTTGCGGATTTCCCGCAACGTGGCCTCGGCCCGACCCCGATGCTGCACCGGCGGCGTTTCGGCAAGCTGCGACCATGAGGACGACCTATGCCGTGACCTGGCAAGAGCCCTCCTGTGGGTCCCGGTCGGGGAAGCTCGAGCTGGGGGGGCAGGGCATGATCTTCGAGGGCTCGTCCGGGAACGGTCCTGTCCGCACAGAGGTCGGCTATGACGAGATCTCGACGATCCAAGTTGCGCGTGCTCCCGGAGATCGGCTGGCCGGCCGGCCCACACTCTTGCTGGAGCGTCGCGGCAACGCACCGATCCGCATCGCTTCCGTTGCGCAGACCGGGATCGTGTCCGAGCTCGCAGAGCACCTCGCAAAGGTGCTGCTTGAACCGAGGCCGAAGATGAGCCGGTTAGCCGTCGTTGTTCCGCTGCGGGATGGCGCGCGGGACCGCGCACAATCGCTGATCCGCGCGGGGCCACCCTTCGACCTCCAGGGGAGTGGCCTCGAGAGCCACTATGTGTTTGTCACCGACTCGGAAGTCGTGTTCCTCTTCGCGGGAGAAACTCGGGCGGCGATCGAGCGCCTCGCGGGTGAGGCTCACCTCTGGACGGTTGCGAGCACCTGGAAAGACCTACTCGCAGGCCCGCCTCGGATTGCCGAGGACGCGTACGCCTGGGTGCAGCCAAAAGGACTGGACGGAACGACCTTCGCGTCGACGCCGGGACCCGGCGACAGCGAGGGTGGCGACCTCTTCGAGCCGTAGACCGGCCAGTAGAGACCGCCCTCCTCGGGCAGGCTAGTCCTAGTTGTGGTGCTGCTCGACGAGCGAGGCCACGCAGGCTGCAGCCAAGGAGACGACCAGCAGGAACGCGACCGCGGTCAGGCCGGTTGCGTACCAGATCATTTGTCCTGTGAGCTCGAGCATCTGTAACTCCTTTCCTCTCGGATGCTCGTTCGCGCACGGTCTGAGGGCATCGGCGTCTTTCCGCAGATTGGCGCGGAAAAGCCGCGCCTAGAGCCCGAGTAGATCCCGGACGGCCCCGGCGAGCACGAGCTCCTCGCGCGCGGGCACTACTTCGACGGAGAAGTCGCCCAGGAAGCGCAGGCGCTCCACTACTGCGTCTCTGACGTCAGCTCGATTCTCGCCGACGCCCCCCGAAAACGCCAGCAGGTCCAGCCCGCCCAGGGCGGTCGCCATCTGCCCGGCGGCAATGGCAACGCGGTACGTGAAGACGTCGAGCCCGAGCGGATGGTCGAGCCCGCCCAGCGCCGCGAGCCCAGAATGGTGCTCGAGCGCCGAGTCGACCTCATCGAGGGACAGGCCGCGCTCTTTCAGTAGATAGAGGATCGCGCCGGGGTCGATCGAGCCCGAGCGCGTCGCCATCGGAACGCCTTCGAGCGGGGTGAACCCCATGCTCGTGTCGACTGATCGGCCCCCCAGCACGGCCGTGACCGAGCAGCCGCCGCCGAGATGACACACGACGAGGCGGTCGACCGCAATCGTCCTCGCGACCCACTCCACGGCGAGCCCGTGGAACCCGTATCGCCGGATGCCCCAGTCCTCACGCCACTTCCGAGGAATCGCGTACGTGGCCGCGTGCTCCGGCATGTGCGCGTGGAAGGCGGTGTCGAAGACGGCGACGTGCGGAACGTCTGGGAGCGCCGCGCGCGCTTCGCGAAGCGCTTGGATGGCCGGCTCATTGTGGAGCGGGGCCAGCGATCGAAGCTCCTCGAGCGCGGCCAGCACCTCGTCGCCGACCAGGGTCGGCTCGCGGAAGGTCGGCCCGCCGTGGACGATGCGATGCCCGACAGCGTCAGCTCGGACGAACCCCTCGACTCGCCGCGACTCGCCATCCTCGACCAGGTTGAGCTTGAGACTCGTCGAGCCTGCGTTGACGGTGAGAATCGGCGCTTCGGTCTGCAATGCTGGTCCATCATCGCCTAGGCTCGGCCGCATGGATGCGATGGACGTCGAGTCGACCCGCCGTCGCCTCGTCGCCGCCAACGGGGGCTACGAGATCGTGCATACCTCGCCGGGGCTCGAGGTCGGGGTCTACGTGCTCGTCGCTCCCGAGCCCGACCACCAGGAGGCGCACGAGGACGACGAGCTCTACGTCGTGCTGGAGGGTCGCGGCGTGCTCACGATCGAAGGGGATTCGATGACCGTCGAGGAGGGCAAGGCCGCCTTCGTCCCTGCAGGGGCGGACCATCGGTTTACCGGCTACGAGGGCCTGAGCGTCCTCGTCATCTTCGCGCGCCACCGCCAGTAGCGCCGGCTCAGTAGTTCGCCGAAACAACTCGGCGGAGCCCCCCGGATGGCGCCGCCGCCGGCGCAGTCCAACGTGGACATGGCATCAAACGAAAGGTCTGCGATGACTGTTCAACTCGAACGCAGCCCCGTTAGGGCGCCGGCCCAGGAGCCGGTGGAGGCCATCGTCGAGGCCCGCGAAGTCGACAAGACATACGACACCGGCAAGGTCGAGGTTCACGCCCTTCGCGACGTAAATTTCGCTGTCGCGCGCGGCGAGATGGTGGCGATCATGGGCCCGAGCGGGTCCGGCAAGACGACACTTCTCAACTGCCTGTCCGGTCTCGACGCGATCGACGCCGGCGAGGTGCTCATCGAGGGAGTGGCGCTGAGCGACGATGTCAGATCGTGAGCGGACCGACTACCGCGCCCGCCGCATGGGCTTCGTCTTCCAGTTCTACAACCTGATGCCGGTCCTGAGCTCGGTCGAGAACGTCGAGCTGCCGCTGCTCGTCTCGCGCGTTTCACCGAAGGAGGCGCGGCGCAAGGCGCTCGACGCGCTCGACCTCGTCGGGCTCGCCGACTGGGCGGAGCACGTGCCGGACGAGCTCTCCGGCGGACAGCGCCAGCGCGTGACGATCGCCCGCGCGCTCGTCAACAATCCGGCCATCGTCTGGGCCGACGAGCCGACCGGCGACCTCGACAGCGAGAACGCCGACGAGATCGTCGCGCTCATGCGTCGGCTCAATCGCGAGCACGGCCTGACCTTCCTGATCGTCACGCACGACATCGGCGTCGGCCGCAAGACCGACCGCATCGTCCGGATGGTGGACGGCCAGATCGTCAACGAAGAAGTGCTGGAGGTGAGGTGACCATGGTCGCTCGAGCGACAATGGCTGAGATCGACCCCGTCCGGATGAGCATCGACGACGCTGTCGAGCTCTTCCGCGAGTCCGTGGTCCCGGCCCTGCACGAGCAGGAAGGGTACGAAGGTGTCTACGTCCTCCTCTCCGGCGAGGGCAAGGCGCTCGTACTGACCTTCTGGGACGAGCGAGGAGGCCGCCGACGCCGGACTCGCCGGCAGCCGCAGCTTCTACGCAGAGCAGATCGAGAAGTTCGTGACGCTCTATCGCGCGCCGCCGGGACGCGAGACGTACGAGGTCGTCGCTCGCCGAAGCGCCACAAGGCTCGTCGCCTAGGAGGAGCGCATGAACGAGCTCTTCGGCATCCCGATGGACACGCTGGTCGTCGTGCTCGCGGTCCTCGTCGCCGTGGCGCTCGGAGCCCTCGGCGCCCTCGCCGTGCGGAACCGCGTGCTCTTCAAGCTCGGTGTCCGCAACGTCCGCCGGCGGCGAGGGCGAACGGCGCTGATCGTCGTCGGGCTGATGCTCGGCACGACGATCATCGCGGCCGCGCTCACGACCGGCGACACGATGAGCCACACGATCCGCTCGACGGCGACGAAGGCGCTCGGCGAGACGGACGAGGTCGTCTCCGCCAAGGGCGCCGCAGAAGACATCTCCGGCGAGCTCGGACAGGCGACGGGCACCGGCTACTTCGATGCTCAGGTCGTCGAGCGCATCGAGTCGGCGCTCGGCTCGGGTCTCACGGACGGCGTCACCGGCGGCATCATCGAGGACGTCGCGCTCCAGGCGCCGGTCACGCGGCAGACCGAGCCGACGCGTCATCCTCTTCGCCCCCGATCCGTCGCGCATGAAGGGCTTTGCCCCGATTCGCGACGTCGACGGCGGAGAGGTCACGCTCGCCGATCTTGGCCCGCGCGAGGTCTATCTCAACGACCGGGCCGCCGACGAGCTGCGCGCGCGAACGGGCGATCCGGCTGACGATCTTCGTCGGCGAGAGCCCGTCGCGGTGCAGAGTCGCGCGAGTCGTCCACTTCGATGGCGCCGGCACCGCCGATGCGGCGCTCCTCCTGCCCCTCGAGCGAGGCCCAGCGCCTGCTCGGCAAGCAAGGCCGCATCAAGCACGTGCTCGTCTCGAACCGCGGCGAGGCGAACGCCGGCGTCGGACTCTCGGACCAGGTCGCCGAGACCCTGCGGCCGACCATCGCGCCGCTCGGGCTCGAGGTCGTGACCGCGAAGCAGGACGCGATCGCGGACGCCGACGAGGCCGGCAACGCCTTCATGTCCCTCTTCACGACCTTCGGCACCTTCTCGATCGCAGCCGGGATCCTCCTCATCTTCCTGATCTTCGTCATGCTCGCCGCCGAACGGCGTGGCGAGCTCGGAATCGCGCGGGCGGTCGGCACGAGGCGCGAGCCACCTCGTCCAGATGTTCGTGTTCGAAGGCGCGGCCTACGACCTCGTTGCGGCCGTGATCGGCGCTGCGCTGGGCGCAGTCGTCGCTTACGGGATGGTGCTTGCGCATCGCGAGCGCCTTTGGCGCAGAGGACTCGGACACGGGGCTTCAGGTCGAGTACGCAGTCACTGCGCGCAGCCTCTTCGTCGCCTTCGCCATCGGGGTGCTGCTGACGCTGGTCGTCGTCGCCTTCTCCGCCTGGCGCGTGAGCGTGATGACGATCTCGACTGCGATCCGCAACCTCCCCGAGCCGCCGAGCTCGAAGCAGCAGCCGGCGCTGGATCCTCGCGCTGTGCTCGGCCTCGGCGCTCGGCTGCTGCTCATGGTCGTCAGCGGCGCGCGTGGCGATGCGGCGACGGCCGCTCATGCTCGGCGTCTCGCTCGTCCTGATCTGCGCTCGTTCCGCTCCTGCGCGCTGCTCGGGTTCCGGAACGGATCGCCTACACGGCCTGTGGGCTGGCGCTCGTCGTGTCTCGATGCTCATGCCGTGGGAGCGCGTGGGAGGCCGTGTTCGGCCAGATCTCGATGGACTTCTCGACGTGGATCGTCTCCGGCCTGATGACGGTGATCGGGGCGGTCTGGGTGATGGTCTTCAACGCCGACCTCCTGCTCCGCGGCGCGCGGCCTTGTCTTCGGCCGCGTCCGGAGCTTGCGCCCGGTCGTGCGGATCGCGATGACGTATCCGCTGAGGGCTCGGTTCCGCACCGGCGCGACGCTTGCGATGTTCACGCTCGTCGTCTTCACGCTCGTTACCGGCACCGCGACGCCGGGCTCCTTCACAGCAGCGCTCGACAACGTCGACGAGTTCGGCGGAGGCTTCCAGGTCCGCGCCGGCACCTCGGCCGGCGCGCCGATCGTCGACATGCGCGCGGCCCTGCGAACCGCGCCCGGCATCCGCGCGGCCGACTTCCCGGTGGTCGGGAGCCAGTCCGTGCTTGTCGGTCAAGGCTCGACAGCTCGACCGCGGAGCGGCCGGCTGAGAGCTACGTGGCGCGCGGCCTCGACCGCTCGTTCCTCGAGCACACGACGTTCGGCCTCGGCGCGACGGCCGCGCGGCTACAGCTCCGCGCGAGAGGTCTGGAACGCCGATCGCGGCGCAGCCGGGCCTGGCGGTCGTCGACGCCTCGATCGCGCCGCGCCGCGACAACTTCGGCTTCGCGGTGCTGCCGGACTTCCGGCTCAGCGGCTTCTACGTCGAGGACGGCGTGTTCGACCCGGTTCCGATCCAGGTGCGCGATCCCCAGACCGGTCGGACGCTGCGGCTGACGGTCATCGGCGTCCTCAAGGACGGGGCGCCGCTCGAGATGGTCGGGCATCTCCACCTCGCAGGCGAACCTCCAGCGCGCGTTCCCGGGACGGTTCCAGCCGACGATCCACTACTTCGCGCTCGCGCCGGGTGTCGACCCTGAGGACGCGGCGGCGCAACTGGAATCCGCATTCCTCGCGCGCGGCATGGAAGCCGAGTCGATCCAGAAGGTCGTCGACGACGCCGTCGCCGCCAGCCTCACGTTCAACCGCCTCATCCAGGGCTTCATGGGCCTCGGGCTGATCGTCGGCGTCGCAGCGCTCGGCGTGATCAGCGCGCGGGCGGTCGCCGAGCGCCGTCAGCAGATCGGTGTCCTGCGGGCGATCGGCTTCCGGCGCGGAATGGTGCAGGCCGTCTTCCTGCTCGAGTCGTCGTTCATCGCACTGACGTCGATCGTCGTCGGCACGGGCCTCGGCCTGCTCCTCGCCTACGAGATCGTCCTCGACTCGAGGAAGTCGCCGAGCTGGGAGAACCTCACCCTGGTCGTGCCCTGGGTGAACCTCGGCGTCATCTTCTTCGTCGTCTACGTCGTCTGCGCTCGCAGCGACGGCCGCACCCGCGCTCCGGGCATCCCGGATCCGCCCGGCCGAGGCGCTCCGTTACCAGTGACCGCGCTCGGGGCGACCGGAACGGCGAAACTGTCTCAATCACGAAGGAGGAGCCGTGGAACAGATCGCTATCGTCGCACGCTTGAAGCCGGGCGCCGAGCCGCGCGCTGCAGAGCTCATCGCGAAAGGCCCGCCCTTCGATCCCGGCGAGCTCGGCATCACGAGGCACAGCGTCTACCTGGCCGCCGACGCGGTCGTCTTCGTGTTCGAAGGGCACGAGGTGGAATCGGCAGTCGACGATCTGGTCGAGGATCCGCTCCGGTGGATGGTGAACCAGGCGTTCGACGCGTGGCGCCCACTCGTGGAAGGTGACCCGAGGATCGCGCGCCCTGCTTATGTCTGGGAGTCATCAGGCGAGCAAATCGAGCGGTAGGCTCGGCCTGTGACGACCAGAGCCAGCGGACAGCAGGCGAAACGAAGCCGTTGCCGGCCGCCGAGCTGCAGCTGATCGACGCCTACTGGCGCGCGGCGAACTACCTCTCGGTCGGTCAAATCTTCCTGCTCGACAACCCGCTCCTGCGGGAGCCGCTCGCACGCCGAGCACGTCAAGCCGCGCCTCCTCGGCCACTTCGGGACGACGCCGGGGCTCAACCTCATCTACGCGCACCTCAACCGCGCGATCTTGGCGCGGGACCTGAGCGCGCTCTACATCACGGGACCTGGTCACGGAGGCCCGGGCCTCGTCGCGAACGCCTACCTCGAAGGCACGTATTCCGAGGTCTACCCCCACGTGACGCGCGACGAGAACGGCCTGCGGGAGCTCTTCAGGCAGTTCTCTTTCCCGGGAGGCATCCCTAGTCACGTCGCGCCCGAGACTCCGGGCTCGATCCACGAGGGCGGCGAGCTCGGCTACGCGCTGACGCACGCTTACGGAGCCGCGTTCGACAATCCCGACCTCCTCGTCGCCTGCGTCGTCGGTGACGGCGAGGCCGAGACCGGGCCCCTGGCCGCCAGCTGGCACTCGAACAAGTTCCTGAACCCGAAGACGGACGGCGCCGTGCTGCCGATCCTCCACCTGAACGGCTACAAGATCGCCAACCCGACGGTCCTCGCGCGCATCCCTGAGGATGAGCTCGTCTCGTTCTTCGAGGGGCACGGCTACCGCCCACTCCTCGTCACAGGGGGCTTCGACGGCGAGGAGCCCAAGGCCGTCCATGAACGGTTCGCGGCCGCGCTCGACGCGGCGCTCGACGACATCGCCGCATCCAGCACGCTGCGCGCGCGGAGGGGCGGATCGGGCGGCCGACGTGGCCAGCGATCGTCCTGCGCACCCCAAGGGCTGGACCGGCCCAAAGGAGGTGGACGGTCTTCAGGTCGAGGGCTCATGGCGCTCGCACCAGGTGCCTATGACCGACGTGCGCGACAACCCCGACCATCTGCGCGTGCTCGAGGAATGGCTGCGCAGCTACCGGCCGGAGCAGCTCTTCGAGGAGAGCGGCGCGCTGGTGCCGGAGCTCGCCGCCCTTGCTCCGGAGGGCGAACGCCGGATGAGCGCGAACCCGCATGCGAACGGGGGCGCGCTGCTGCGCGACCTCGTTCTGCCGGACTTCCGCGACTACGCCGTGGAGGTCCCGAGCCCTGCGACTACCAAGGCCGAGGCAACACGGGTGCTTGGTCACTTCCTCCGCGACGTCATCCCCCGCAACCAGGACAACTTCCGGCTCTTCGGGCCGGATGAGACGGCGTCGAACCGGCTCGGCGACGTCTTCGAGGTCACGGGCCGGACGTGGAACGCAGAGACGGATCCTTCCGACGAAGGCCTGTCACCGGACGGCCGCGTCATGGAGATCCTTTCCGAGCACCTCTGCCAGGGCTGGCTCGAGGGCTATCTCCTCACCGGCCGGCACGGTCTCTTCAACTGCTACGAGGCCTTCATCCACATCGTCGACTCGATGTTCAACCAGCACGCGAAGTGGCTCAAGGTGACGCGCACGATTCCGTGGCGCCGGCCGATCGCGTCCCTCAACTACCTGCTTTCCTCGCATGTCTGGCGCCAAGACCACAACGGCTTCTCGCATCAGGACCCCGGCTTCATCGACCACGTCGTGAACAAGAAGGCCGAGATCATCCGTGTGTACCTGCCGCCGGATGCGAACACGCTTCTCTCGGTCGCGGACCACTGCCTGCGGAGTCGGCACTACGTGAACGTGATCGTGGCCGGCAAGCAGCCGGCGCTGAACTACTTGTCGATGGAGGACGCGATCCACCACTGCACGCGTGGCCTCGGCATCTGGGATTGGGCATCGAGCGACGAAAGGGGACAGCCGGACGTCGTGCTGGGCTGCGCCGGCGACGTACCGACCCTCGAAACAATTGCCGCCGCCTCGATCCTCCGAGAGCATCTCCCTGACCTAAAGGTGCGGGTCGTGAACGTCGTCGACCTGATGCGTTTGCAGCCCGAGAGCGAGCATCCTCACGGGCTACCCGACAGCGAGTTCGACGCCATCTTCACGACCGATCGGCCGATCATCTTCGCCTACCACGGCTACCCCTGGCTCATCCACCGCCTTACGTACCGGCGTGCGAACCACGAGAACCTCCACGTGCGCGGGTACAAGGAGGAAGGGACGACGACGACTCCATTCGACATGGTGATGCTGAACGATCTCGACCGGTTCCACCTCGTGATCGACGTCATCGACCGTGTGCCGGGGCTCGCGGCCAAGGTTGCCGGGCTGCGCCAGCACATGTCCGACGAGCGCCTCCGCTACCGCGCCTGGACGCGGGAGCACGGCGACGATCATCCCGATGTGCGCGACTGGGCCTGGGCCGCCGGCTAGCGGACGACCAGCACCGAGCTGTGCGCGCGGTGCGCGAGCCGCTCGCTGACGCTGCCGAGGGCGGCGATGCCGTGCATCCCGCGGCTGCCTACGACGACGACGTCGCTCTCCTGCGAGGCCGCCAGGAGGGCGTCTAGCGGCTCACGCTCTTCCCACTCCAGACCGGCCATGTCGCGAAGGCCCTCGATATCGACGGACTTGCCCTCCATGGCAACGACCCGCCGCAAGGGGATATCGAGCCGGTTGGCGAGGTCGAGAGCCGCGCTCAGGGCTTTCCACGACTGTGACGAGCCGTCGATCCCGACGGCGAGAGATGAGGGGAACCGCTTCCACGCTCGTGGTGGACGCGCAATCAAAACGGCGCAAGGCGCTTCGTGGAGAAGGGTCGTAGCTGTGCCGCCGAGGACGATCCCTGCTGCGCGGCTGTGGCCGTGTGTCCCGAGGGCGACCAGCGTCGCGTGCTCCCGGGCAATCTCGCCGAGGAGCGCGCGTGTCGGGTCACCCTGGACGAGGCGCGCGTCGACGGCGTCGGACTGCTCCATCGCCCGCGCCAATGCGTCTCGTGCGCCGGTTTGAACCTCGTCAACGACCCGGGAGGCCGCGTAGCCGGCGTGAACTGCGACCGACACGTCCGCGACTGCAAGGAGATGTAGCTTTCCGCCTGGCGCGAGCATTTTCTGCGCTTGGTGGAGCGCCTCGATGCTTTGCGGCGTCTCGTCGATGCCGACAACGATTCGCTCGAATGTCCTCGAACCTGCCTCCATGTTCTTGATCCTCGCGGGGCATCTGCTCGAAATCATCAGTGCGTCCGCCGATCGTGTTCACGGCAAACCCGCAGGCGGCCTGCTACCAGGTCTTGCTGTGGCCGCGCTGGACTACCCTCCGGACGTGGACCCGGGCATCGACCGCGACGATGCGGTCAGGGAGCGCGATCACCGGGTTGAGGTCGAGCTCGGCAACTTCCGGAAGATCAGTTGCGAGGCGCGAAAGCCGGTGGAGAAGCTGGCGGAGCTCATTCGCGTTCGCCGGCGGCGCTCCACGGTAGCCGGCCACCAGCCTTCCGGTCTTGCCCTCATCGACGAGCTCGTCGACGTCGGCGTCGGTCAACGGAGCGATACGGAGCCCTGCTTCCCCGATCAGCTCTGCCAGCACGCCACCCGGGCCAAACGCGACCAGCGGGCCGAACGTCGGATCCTGGACGATGCCGGCGAGTAACTCCGCTCCCTTCTCGACCATTGGCTGGACCAGAGCCGGCAGCCCGACCCGCGCAAGTGCCGCACGCACCTGGTCCTCATCCTCGAGCCCGAGCACGACGCCTCCAGTCTCGGTCTTGTGCGCGCCGGCCTCTGCCGTCTTGACCGCGACTGGGTATCCGAGCTCACGGGCGGCATCGAACGCCTCTGCCTCGGTCTTCCCGACACGTTCTGGGACGAGCGGCACGCCGTACGCGTTCAAGATCGCGCGCATCTCGCTCGAGTCGAGCCACCGCTCCTCGGCATCCTCGAGAGCTGCCTCCACGACCGCCCTCCCCTTCTGTGCGTCGACTCCGTCCACTGCGGGCACCGTGCCGGCCGGTCTTCGCAGCCACTCTGCGCGCCGTGTGGCAAGCCCGAGGGCGCGGGCCGCCGACTCGGGGTACGAGAACACGGCGATCTTGCTCGTCCCCTGGACAGCCGAGGGCATCCCGCCGGCACTGAGGATCGCTGCGAGCACTGGTTTGTCCGTCGTTCCAGCCTTCTCGACGGCGTCGACGATCGCCGCCGCGACCTCTTCGGCGCCGGCGATCACGGGTGGCACAAAGAGGACGATCACGCTGTCCACGTAGGAGTCTGCAAGCAAGAGAGGCAGGGCCAACCGTACGTCTCGGCGGTAGCAGACCCCAGCATGTCCACCGGATTGGCGACGCTGGCCTCCGCGGGAAGGATTGTCGAGAGGGCCGCGACGGTGCCGGGGTGGAGCGCAGGGAGTTCGAGGCCCTCCGCGTCGCAGGCATCGGCGGCAAGAATCCCGAGGCCACCCGCATTCGTCAGGATTGCCACTCGACGGCCGCGTGGGAGGGGTTGCGTTGAGAGAAGGGCGGCGGCGTCGATCAGCGACTCGAGGGTTTCCGCTCTGAGCACGCCGGCCTGGTGGAAGAGCGCGTCCACTGCAGCTTCCGATCCTGCAAGGGCGGCCGTGTGCGAGCTGGCGGCGCGCGCGCCCGAGGCCGTCGTACCACTCTTCATGGCGAGGATCGGCTTGCGCGCGCGCGACCCGTCGCGCGATCCGTCCGAAGCGGTGTGGGTTCCCGAACGACTCGAGATAGAGCAGTACGAGGTTCGTCTGCGAATCCTGTTCCCAGTACTCGAGGAGATCGTTGGAGGAGACGTCTGCCTTGTTGCCGATCGAGACGAACGCCGAGAACCCCAGATTGCGCTCGGCCGCCTTCTCGAGGAGCGCGAGCCCGAGGGCGCCGCTCTGCGACGAAAAGCCGATCGCGCCGGGAGGCAGAGCCCGCGGGCCGAAGGTGGCGTTGAGGCTCGCGCTCGACACGGCGAGCCCAAGACAGTTCGGGCCAATCAGGCGCGCGCCGTGTGCCCGGACGAGCGCAACCAGCTGCTGCTCCCGTTCGCGACCCTCGGTCCCGGTCTCGGCGAACCCTGCGGAAATGACGCAGATTGCAGTGACCCCATTCCGGAGAGCGCCTCGACGGACTCGAGGACGTGCGCGGCGGGAACGCAGACGATCGCGAGGTCGGGTCGTTCGGGCAGCTCGTCGACTCCGGCGTACGCGTGAACACCGGCAACGGGCACACCGCCTCGGTTCACGGGGTACGCGGTTCCCGAGTACTCGGCCGCGAGGACGTTGCGGAAAAGGCGACCTCCGATCGACTCGCTTCTCGGGGATGCGCCGATCACAACGAGGCTCCTGGGTGCGAAAAAACCCTTTAGTGAGGCGACGACGGCAAGATGGTCCCGCTCGTCGACGTGAGACATGTACTCCTCTGTCGGCTCGATCGGGAACGTGACTTCCACCGTGCCGCCTTCGAAGGTCCGACCGACCGCGAAGCCAGCCTCTTCGAAGACCCGCAGCATGGGTCGGTTGCCCGGAATGACCTCGGCCACGAAGCGCTCGATGCCGACGCTCGCCGCGCGCGCCGCGAGCCTTCTCCAAGAGACGGGTGCCGATCCCCCGCCCCTGGTGTGCGTCGGCCACGGCGAACGCCACCTCGGCCGCTGTCGGATCGCGCAGTCGCACGTAGCTCGCAAGGGCTACGACTTGCTCGGCTCCGGCCTCGTCGGCAAGCGTGCCGATCAAGTCGCCGTGGTTCCACCAGTCCGGGTCGAGGAAGGGATCGACGAGCGCAGGGCGGATCGAAGGCGTGCCGTGGAAGCGGCGATAGAAGCTGTCCTCGGACAGCGAGGAGAGGAAATCTAGGACCGCTCCCCCATCGCTTGCTGAAGGCGCGCGCAAGCGCAGCGTTCCCCCGTCTCGCAGGATGACGTCGAGCGGTTCGTCCAGAAGTGGAGGTCGGGCGCGACTGGCGCGCCCGACCTGGGTCGAATCAGACACCTGCTCCGGCGACTGCTTCATGCCGTTCCGGCTCGAGGTGCAACCGGTTGCGCGCTCAGGACGACTTTGAGCGCATTCGTCGCTGCAGCGTCAGCGAAGGTGTCGTAGGCCTGCTCGGTCTCGCCGAGCTCGAACCGATGCGTCGCGAACGGCGTCGGGTCGAGCCGGCCTTCGTCGATCAGCTTCATCAGCCGCGGAGTCGTGTTCGTGTCGACCAGTCCGGTCGTGATCGTCACGTCCCGAATCCAGAGCTTCTCGAGATGGAGCGTTGCCGGATGTCCATGGACCCCGACGTTCGCCACGCGGCCGCCTGGACGGATGAGCTCCGTGCATAGTTCAAAGGTGCCAGGGATCCCGACCGCTTCGATTGCCACGTCCGCGCCCAGACCATTGGTCAGCTCCATTATGCGTTCGATTGCATTCTCGCGTTCGTTGTTGATCGTCACGTCGGCGCCGAACTTGCGCGCCTGCTCGAGACGAGCGTCTGCGATGTCGAGCGCGACGATTCGGCCAGGCGTGTAGAGACCGGCGGTCATGATCGCGGCCAGGCCGATCGGGCCGGCGCCGACGATCGCGACCGTGTCACCGGGCTCGACTCCGCCGTTCAAGATCCCGACCTCGTAGGCGGTGGGGAGGATGTCGGCGAGGAAGAGCACTTGCTCGTCGGTGAGTCGATCCGGAATCTTGTACACGGAGGTGTCCGCGAACGGGATCCGTGCGTACTCGGCCTGGACCCCGTTGATCAGGTGCCCGAGGATCCAGCCGCCGCCACCCATGCAGAGGCCGTAGTGCGCTTCTTTGCAGAAGCGGCAGCGCCCACAGGAGGTGATGCACGAGACGAGGACTCGGTCGCCCTCGTCCACGGTCGTCACTGCGGAACCTTTCGCCGTCACCGTTCCAACGGCCTCATGTCCGAGGACCGTTCCCGGCTCGACTTCGGGCACGTCGCCCTTGAGGATGTGGAGGTCAGTCCCGCAGATCGTCGACGAGTCGATCTTCACGACAACGTCGGTCGGTTCTTGGATTGTCGGATCGGGAACGGACTCCCAAGCCCGCTGGCCCGGCCCGTGGTAAACGAGCGCTTTCATGGGTACTCCCTTCGTTTGCTCGCCTCAACATTCGTCGGGGGCGACTGCAAGTGCTTCGGAAGTCGCACGGATCGTACTGCGGGTTTTCCGCAATAAATGGGGCAACGCCGGGCGCACGTTCTGCGCCCGGCGTTGTGGGGAGGTAGTGCTAACGAGCGGCCCCGGCTACTTCGCGCACTAGTGCCTCGCACGACGCCCGCTCTTTCATGGGCGGGATCGCGAGCACCGGGCACGGTGCGACGTGGAGCAACCGCTGAGTCACGCTTCCGAGGAGCATGCCGGCGACGGTCGAATGACCGTGCGACCCGACGACGACGAGGTCCGCACCGGTCTCGCGGGCAACGTCGGCGATCTTGTCTCCGGCGTGCCCTGAGAACCCTGCGACGAGCTCGAACGTGGCCTCGACGCCCTCGCTCCGCGTGTCCGCCACCTGCTTGCGGATCTTCTGCTGGAGCTCTTCGTCGTCAGCGAAAGCTGAATATCCGCCCGCGCGTCCGAGGAGGAGCTCGTTGCAATGAAGGACGATCAACGAGCCTTCCGCCGCGAGCGCCTTGGCATACGGCAGCGCGCGGTCGGCAGCCTCGGATCCGTCGGTCGCCCAGATGATCTTTCCTGAACATGGGAAGCCTCCTTGCTCAGCGCAGCCCGGGCGGTAGGTCGTAGGCGCGGGTGTTGGGCGCCGGCCCGGCATCTTCGATCCGCCGGCGGAGCGAGAGCAGGTGCTCCGCGAGAGCGGGGTTCGTCGAGATCTCGGGCGCGATGCCGGCGACGGAGCATCGGCCGTCGTCCCACAGGCCGCAACGGCCCTCCGGGCAACTCTCGGTTCGGCCGACCGCCTGCTGCAGTTGACAAAGTCGTTGCATACATCGATCTTCAGCCCGCGGAACCGAGCTGCCCTCCGTACGTGCCCTGTTTCCTTTGCGGCCTTCTACGCGTTCGGTCTGCCTTGTTTCTCCGATGGCGACAGAGGCGGCGCCTGCAATCCGTTCCAGGCATGGCGACTACCGGACCCTCCCTCAGCGCGAGGCTCGCGGCACCGCGTCCTGATCGCCGGCGGCGGTGTCGCGGCGCTCGAGGCAATGCTGGCGCTCCGTGAGCTAGCCGGCCCGATCGTCGATGTCGAGCTCATCGCTCCGGAACCGCACTTTTTGGTATCGACCGCTCGCCGTTGCCGAGCCCTTTGGCCTCGGCAACGTGCACCGGCTCGAACTGGCCCAGCTCTGCGAGCAGGCTGGGGCTGATTTCTCCCTGGGCACGCTCGTCGGACGTCGATCACGCGCGCCGGCGCGTGCAAACACACCACGGTGAGCTTGCGTACGACTCGCTGCTCGTCGCGATCGGCGCCGTGGGCACGGAGGCGATTCCGGGCGCCTTCACTTTTCGCGGCCCCGCGGACTCGCACGCCTACCAACACCTGCTGACCGAGCTCGAGCAGGGCGTCGTGCGCCAATTGGTGTTCGCCCTGCCCGGCGGACAAAGCTGGCCGCTACCGCTCTATGAGCTCGCGCTGCTGACGGCCGCCTTTGTGAATGCGCGGCAAATCTCGGGCGTGACCCTGAGCGTGGTGACGCCGGAGGACCCGCCTCTCGCTCTCTTCGGTCCCGACGCGGCCGCCGCGCTCGTCGAACAGCTGGAGGCTCACGACGTCACGCTGATTACGGCGACTTACCCAGGCGCATTCGTCGATGGCAAGCTGGAAGTCATGCCCTCGGGTGAGCTTGCGGCCGACCGAGTCGTCACGCTTCCCCGACTGGTAGGCCCCGGCATCGAGGGGCTGCCACAGGACCCCGCCGGCTTCATCCCCACGGACGAGCACGGCCGCGTCCAGGGTGTCGACGTGTTCGCCGCAGGCGATGCGACGACGTTTCCCATCAAGCAGGGCGGCCTCGCCGCCCAGCAGGCCGTCGCCGCTGCCCAGTCGATCGCAGCCGAGGCCGGCGCTGACGTCACTCCCGAGCCTTTCCGGGCCGTGCTGCGCGGGCTCTTGCTGACCGGCGGGTTGCCCAAGTTCATGCGCTCCAACCTCGCCGACTGGGGCAGCGACGCGTTCCTGCTCGACAGCGATCCTCTCTGGTGGCCTCCCGCCAAGCTTGCCTGCCGGTATCTGAGCCCATTCCTCGCCCAGCACGCCGACTACAAAGCCCTCTCGGGACCACCGCCCACCGGGATACCGGTCGAGATCGACCTCGGCGCGCGCATCGGCGAGTTCTCCTAGCGGCGTAAGGTCCAAGCGGGGCTCGCCCCGGAGCATTCATGGACATCGCCCTGCTCCTCATCGCTGCGACCGCGACGGCCCTGGCCACAGGGCTTGGGGCAATCCCGGTGTTCATGCTCGGTCCTGCCGCCGCCGAGCGACTGCGCCCGCTGCTGCTTGGCGCGACGGTCGGGATCATGACCGTAGCCTCCTTCGTCGGCCTCCTCTGGCCGGCACTTCAGGAGGGTGGAGCGCTCGAAGTCGCGGCGGGCTCGTGGCCGGAATTGCCTTTCTGATTGTCGCCAGGGGTCTCGTGGACAGGCGTGAAGCGCGACTCACTGGCCACCGGGCGCGCCGGATTGCGAACCTCGATCCTCGTCTTCGGCAGTCCTCTTCGTGCACAGCCTTCCCGAAGGGCATGGCGATCGGAACCGCGTTTGCCTCCGACCGTGAAGGGCTAGAGCCTGTTCGTGCTCGTCGCCATCGCTCTTCAGAACGTGCCCGAGGGGACGAGCATCGCTGTGCCGATGAGCGCATCCGGGTACGGAGCGCAGCCAGCAGTTCTGGGCGGCCGTCGCCACGAGCGCGCCCCAGCCGCCGGGCGCGTTGCTCGCGTACCTCCTCGTCCAGCACGTCGAAGGGCTGCTGCCGATCTCCTTTGCGTTCGCGGGCGGCGCGATGCTCGCGCTCGTCGCCGTCGAGCTCGCTCCCGCAGCGCTGGCGCGTCCCTCGCGGGGGCGGGGCGCTGCTCGGTGCCCTCGGGGGCGGCGCGCTCATGCTGGCGCTTGCGCTGCTCTTTCAGCCTTAGCCCTGCGACTCCCCACCTTCACCGGTAGAAACCGGATGCACCACGAGCACCGCGCCCTTCGCCTTGCTCACCACGCCGTGCGAGACGCTGCCGAGGACGAGCCGTCGCAGCCCACGCCGCTTTCTCGACCCGATGACCAGCAGGTCCACCGGTAGCTCCTCGGCCAGGCCGACGATGGTGTCGATCTCGAAACCCGTTCGGAGTGCGAGGTGTGACGTGACTCCGAGCTCTCGAGCTGCGCGGCCCGCGTCCTGGAGCACCACGTCCTGCTGAGCCTCGGCATCGCTGTGAACGATCGGCTCGAGCGGGACAACTGGATCGTAGGCGTAGTCCCCGTAGGGCCGGACGTGAAGAAACGTCACCTCGGCTCCCTGCTGGTCGGCGAGCTCGAGCCCGGCGCGGACGGCTTCCTGAGCCGTTTCCGAGCCGTCGGTGGCGATGAGCACCTGCTTCACGGGGCTCAGGGTCGCACACCCCGCTCCTACGGGAATCCCGCAGCCGGTTGGTGGTCGCGCACGGATGGCACCGCCAGGCCGGCAGGCGACCATGCCATCGGTAAGTAAAAACGAGAAAAGGAGTCGCCATGTCCCGCAAGTTTTTCGAATACGGCGGAATCATCGCCAGCGTGATGCTCATCGCTTTCGGCGCCGGAGCAATCGGCATCGGAGCATGGGGCATCAGCACCGTCCGTGACAACCTCGCCCGCGAGAACATCGTCGGCACGCCAGACTCCTCGATCCCCGGCCAGAAGGTCGACACGGGATCCGAGGCCAAGGCATTTGCCGCCGTGATGCGCAAGCACGCGCTCGAGGCTTCAGACGGCCAGACGTACTCCGAGATGGGACGCTTCCTCGACAAGAACGGCAACCAGACCTCGGACGAGGCGCTCGCCGCCAAGGATCCGAAGACTGGCCAGCCGGTCGAGAACGGGAAGCGAAACATCTGGGTGACCCAGACGGCGTTCGCCACGGCCCTCAACACGGCCTATCTCGGCGAGCGAGTCGGCGTCTTCGGGATCGTCATGGGCATCGCCCTGCTGCTGACGGGGATTGGGTTCCTCGTTCTGACGCTCGGTGGAGCCCTTAGCCGCAAAGAGGCAGTCGACCCGGCACCACGGGTATCGACCGTCACAGGCTGAGCGGCGACTCCGCTCACAAAAAAGGGCGGCCTTCGGGCCGCCCTTTTATTGTTGGAACGAAAGGAGAGACACCGTGACTCTGCTCTGGTTCGTCATCTGGCTCGTCGCGAATCTCATCGGCGATCATGAGCCGTTGCTGTTCGACCCGGTGAACTTCTGGGCCGGCTTTCTGCTGCTGGCCGTGGCCCTCGACCTCAGCAAGACCCACGTGCTCGACCGAGGATAGGTCGCTCGAGCAAGTTCTCGGGTTTCCCGCACCGTGATCGGGCCCTGCGCGGATTCGGCGCCCGCGTCCGGACGCGAGAGTTGGATTGAACCATGTCCGCTCTGTTCGCACCTCGTTCGCACGGCCGGCAACTAGACGCCTGCCTGAGTACTCGCGGCGAGACGACTGAGGAGCCCAAAACGAGTATTGACCTCTATTGGCTCCCGCTGGGAGCCGGTGGACGTTCGGTACGAGTGAACGGACAGATCTTCGAGGCCGCGGTCGCGCTCCTCGAACGGCGTCCGCCCTGCGACCTTTACCACTCGGCACTCGTCGTACACACACAAGAGGGACGGTTCGTGATTGAGTCGGCCCCCATCCGACGCGGCGACGGCACCGAACGCGGCGTCGTCTCGGAGGGCGCCGTCGGGACCCGCTGGGCGAGACGCTTCCGCGTCTTCCGCTACGAGCTGCGCCGCTGGCGTGACGGCGTGATCCCCGACGTTGCAGAGGCGGTCGAGAGCCCCGTGTGGCTCACGAACGACGCAGGTCTTGCGCAGCGCGTCCTCGATCTCGTGCCGTCAGTGCCGACGCCCGTGTGGGGCCGCGACGAACTACTTGCCGGGGAAATGTGGAACTCCAACTCGATGATCGCGTGGCTGCTCGCCCGCTGCGGGCTCGGCGCCGAGTCGATTCACCCGCCGGCGGGTGGGCGGGCGCCGGGTTGGAGTTCGGGCGTAGTCGTGGCGCGTCGGCAAGAAGCCGTCAGGAGCTTCTCTACGCCGGCGTGGCGTCGCGCTCGCGCTTGCGGCGCGAGGTCATCGTCTGCCGCTTCGTCCCGGAGAGCTCGACCTTCCGCAGGCGGATGCTCTTCGGCGTCACCTCGACGCACTCGTCGTCCCGGATGAACTCCAGCGCCTGCTCGAGCGAGAGCGGGCGAGGCGGGATGAGGCGGATGAGCTCGTCGGCGGTCGAGGAGCGCATGTTCGTCAGCTTCTTCTCCTTGGTGGCGTTGACGTCGAGATCCTCGCCGCGGGCGTTCTCGCCGACGACCATGCCCTCGTAGACCTCCTCGCGGGGAGCGACGAAGAGCGACCCGCGCTCCTGGAGCGCGGCGATCGCGAAGCGCCGTCGTCTGGCCTCGCCGGTCGGCGACGAGGCTGCCGGTCGGCCGTGTTCAGCAGCTCGCCGTGCCACGGCTCCCAGCGTTCGAAGACGTGGTGCATGATCCCGGAGCCGCGGGTCTCCGTGAGGAACTCGGTGCGGAAGCCGATCAGCCCGCGGGCCGGCACGAGGTACTCCATCCGCGCCCAGCCGGTGCCGTGGTTGACCATCTGCTGCATCCGGCCCTTCCGCAGCGCGAGCATCTGCGTGACGACGCCGATGTACTCCTCCGGGACGTCGATCGCGACGCGCTCCACGGGCTCGTGCTTCTTGCCGTCGATCTCGCGCGTCAGCACCTCCGGCTTGCCGACCGTGAGCTCGAACCCCTCGCGCCGCATGATCTCGACGAGGACGGCGAGCTGGAGCTCGCCGCGCCCCTGCACCTCCCAGACGTCGGGGCTCGCCGTCGGCTGGACGCGCAGGGAGACGTTCCCGACGAGCTCCTGCTCGAGCCGGGCGATGCAGCGCGCTCGCCGTCACCTTGTCGCCTTCGGTTCCGGCGAGCGGGGACGTGTTGATCCCCAGGGTCATGGCCAGGGACGGCTCGTCGACGGTGCTCACCGGAAGCGGCCGCGGATCGTCGGGATCCGCGATCGTCTCGCCGATCGTCACGTCGGGCAGGCCGGCGAGCGCCACGATCTCGCCGGGGCCGGCTTCGTCGGCGGGGACGCGGTCGAGCGCCTCCGTGACGTAGAGCTCGGTCACGCTGCGCCTTCTCGATCGTCCCGTCGGCCCGGCACCAGGCGACCTGCTCGCCCTTGCGGATCGTCCCGTGCAGGACTCGCAGCAAGGCGAGGCGGCCCACGTACGGCGATGCGTCGAGGTTCGTGACGAGCGCCTGGAGCGGATGCTCCGGGTCGTACGAGGGCGGGGGAACCGTTGCGAGCAGGGTCTCGACGAGCGGCTGGAGGTCCGGAGCGAGCTCGTCGGCCGCGAAGCCGGCCCGGCCCTCGCGCGCGTTCGCGTAGACGATCGGGAAGTCGATCTGCGCCTCGTCGGCGTCGAGGTCGAGGAAGAGCTCGTAGACCTCGTTGACGACCTCCGCCGGGCGCGCGTCCGGCCGGTCGACCTTGTTCACGACGAGCACGACCGGGCAGCCGCGCCTCGAGCGCCTTGCGGAGCACGAACCGCGTCTGCGGCAGCGGGCCCTTCGCTCGCATCGACGAGGAGCAGCACGCCGTCGACCATCGTCAGGCCGCGCTCGACCTCGCCCCCGAAGTCCGCGTGCCCGGGCGTGTCGATGATGTTCACCTTCGTGTCGCCGATCTGGACGGCCGTGTTCTTGGCGAGGATCGTGATGCCCTTCTCGCGCTCGAGGTCCATCGAGTCCATGCACGCGGTCGGCAACGTCCTCGTTCGCCCGGAAGGAGCCGGACTGCCAGAGCAGGGCGTCGACGAGCGTCGTCTTGCCGTGGTCGACGTGGGCGACGATCGCGACGTTCCTCAGATCGTTGCGCTGCGCGAGAGCTGTTGGACGGGTAGGCACGACAGTCCAGTAGCGGCGGTACCCTCCAGCGATGGCCGACGAGAAGATGGAGCCGATGACCCCCGCGCAGAAAGCAGCAGCTCGAGGCCGAGCTCGCGCAGCTGGAGGGCCCTCGCCGCACCGAGGCCGTCGAGGCGATCGCGACCGCCCGGGACTTCGGCGACCTCTCCGAGAACTTCGAGTACCACGCGGCCAAGAACGAGCAGGGTCTGCTGGAGGCCCGCATCAGGACGATCCGCGACCGGTTGGACCGGTCCGTCGCTCGTCGAGCAGGAGCCGTCGGCGAGTGGGGAGGTCGGCATCGGCTCGACGGTCGAGGTCGAGGACGTTGCGAAAGGTCGACCGGATGACGGTCGAGATCTCGAGTGTCGGCGGCGTCTCGCCGGACTCGCCGCTCGGTCGCGCGCTCCTCGGAGCGAAGCCGGGCGACGAGGTCGAGGTCGACGCGCCGAAGGGCTCCTGGCAGGCCCGCATCGTGGCGATCGGCTAAGGCGTCCTAGCCCTACTCCAGGCGCGCTTCCTCGAGGTCGAGGTCGCGTTCGACCCGGCGCATGACGTCATCGCTGATTCGTCGCTCGCGCCGGAGCGCGCGCACTGCCGCGCGCTCCGCCTCGATCAGCTCGCGCATCAGACGCCGATAGTCGCTCGAGCGCTGCTCGATCAGCCCGTCGTCTTCCTCGTCGTGCTGGGCCAGGAAGCGTGAACGGCGAAAGTCGTACAGAGCGCGCACCCGCTCCGCCGTGTCCTCGCGAACCCACTCCTCGTTCGACGAGCTCCTCCAGGCGGGCGAGAGCGGCTTCGGCGGCGTGAATTCGGGCCTTGATCTCCTCCTTCTCCACAATCTGGCTGTCGTCTTCCAGGTCGAGCACGTCGATCAGCTTCGGAAGGGTCAGGCCCTGGCCGACGACCGTTGCCAGGATCACGCTGAAGGTCAGGAACACGACCAGCTCGCGGTTCGGGAATGCAGTGCCGGCGTCAGTCGTCAGCGGGAGTGCGAGCGCAGCCGCCAGCGAAACGGCGCCGCGCATGCCCGACCAGCCGAGGACGACGCTCGTTTGCCACGGAGTCGCGGGTCTACCGCTGGCGAAGGCGCGCCAGCTGCGCGGTCGCGAAGATCCACGCGAAACGCGCTGCGACCACGGTCGTCGTGACCAGAACCGCGTACCAAATGAGAGTCGTCGCCGAATAGCCGGAGAGGCCGTCCAGGATCACGGGCAGCTGCAGGCCGACGATCGTGAACAGGAACGCGTTCAGGAGGAAGAAGAGGATCTCCCAGACCGCGACCCCCTGGAGCCGCGTCTGCGCGGTCGTGAGCTCGGGCGTGTGCCAGCCCATGTAGATGCCGACGGTGACTGCGGCCAGCACCCCTGAGACGCCGATCGCCTCGGCCGGCAGGTAGGCGAAATAGCCGCTGAGGATCGAGATCGTGATCTCGACCGGCGGGTTGTCGAGCCGCCGCCGGACCTCGCGGATCACGAGGCCGACAGCGAGGCCGACCACGATGCCGCCGACGATGTTCAGGACGAAGCGGCTCGACGCGGCGGCGAGCGAGAAGCTGCCCGTGAGGACGGCGGCGACGGCGAACTTGTAGGCGACCAGCGCGGTTCCGTCGTTGACGAGGCTCTCGCCTTCGATGAGGGCGACGAGTCGGCGGGGAAGCCCGAGCCGCTGCGCGATCGCAGTCGCTGCGGTCGGGTCCGTCGGCGAGACGATCGCACCGAGGACGAACGCGGTCGGCCAGCTCGAGGCCCGGAATCGCGGCGTGTGCCACGGCGGCGACCGCGACCGTGGTCGTCAGCACGAGGCCGATCGCGAGCAGCCCGATGGGGCGGACGTTCGCGCGCAGCTCGCGCAGCGGGCTGAAGAACGCCGCGCCGTACAGCAGTGGCGGAAGGACTGCGACGAGGACGACGTCCGGCGGCAACTCGATCTCGCGGCATGCCGGGGATGAAGCCGAGCGCAAGGCCGCCGAGGACGAGCGGGATCGGATAGGGGATTCGAATCACCTCGGCGAACGCCAGGAGCGCGGCAGCCGCTGCCAGGAGGCCGACGAGGACGAGGCTGTCGGTCGCCGTGAAGTCCATTGCGCAATCTAAGACCTAGGGTTCCGGCCATGCGCGCCCCACCACGCCTTCGGGGCGGGCTCCCGACGCGGCTCTTCCTGCTGGTCTTCGGACTGTTCATGTTCGCGGCAGGCATCGTGGCCATGCTGGAGTCGGGCCTCGGCTTGTCGCCCTGGGACGTCCTGCACCAGGGCCTCGCCGAGCACACGGCGCTTTCCTTCGGCCAGGCCAACATCGCCGTGGGCATCGTCGTGGTGGTCGCGGCCTGGCGGTTGGGCGCCCGCATCGGAGTCGGGACGCTGGCCAATGCCGTCCTCGTCGGCGTGTTCGTCGACCAGTTGACCGCGCTTGGGCCCGTCGATGCGCTCTCGGACTCGTCTCTCGGCATCCGGATCGGGCTGCTCGTGGCCGGGCTCGTCCTGATGGGCGTCGGCACGGGCTTTTACCTCGGTGCGGATCTCGGCGCCGGCCCGCGCGATTCTCTGATGGTCGTCGGCGCCCGGCGCACGCCATTTCGGATCGGCGTCGTTCGCGCCACGATCGAGGTCGCCGCGCTGGCGGTCGGCATAGCGCTCGGCGGAACGTTCGGTGTCGGGACGGTTGCCTTCGCGCTCGGCATCGGGCCGGCCGTCGAGGGTTCCTTCTGGCTCCTCGAACGTTCGCCTCTCCGCGCAGCCGGGTGAGCTCCGGCTGGCATGCTGAACGGGTGGAGCCGGAGCTCGCCATCCGCCTGCGCGGGGTCGTCAAGCGCTACGGATCGATCACAGCGGTCGACCACCTCGACCTCGAGGTCCCGATGGGAACCTGCGTCGGTCTGCTCGGACCGAACGGAGCCGGCAAGTCGACGACCATGCGTCTCCTGACCGCGCAATCGATCGCGGACGAGGGCGAGCTCGAGGTGCTCGGCTTCCGCCTGCCCGAGGAGTCGAAGATGGCGCGCGCCCAGAGCGGCGTCACGCCGCAGCTCGACAATCTCGACACGACGCTGACCGTCGAGCAGAACCTGCTCGTCTTCGCCCACCTCTACCGGATCGGCCGCGCCGACCGGCGCGCGGCGATCGAGCGCGCGCTCGAGATGGCGATGCTCACCGATCGCCGAGATTCGCGCGTCGACAAGCTCTCCGGCGGAATGCGGCGGCGCCTGCTGATCGCTCGGGCGCTCATCCACCGTCCGCGGCTCGTCCTGCTCGACGAGCCGACCGTCGGGCTCGATCCGCAGGTGCGCCAGGGAATCTGGGCCCTCATCGACGCGCTGCGCGCCGAAGGGACGACGATCCTCATGTCGACGCACTACATCGAGGAGGCGCAGCGGCTTGCCGACACCGTGCTGATCATGTCCCACGGGAGCGCCGTCGCCGCCGGCCCGCCCTCCGACCTCGTGCTCGAGCACGCGGGCCGCGAGGTGCTCGAGGTCTACGGCCCGCCCGCGCGGCTGGCCGAGGTCGAGGGCGAGGCCAAGGCCATCGGGCTGCAGACGAGGCGCACGGGCACGAGCGTGTCGATCCTGAACGTCGACGGCGAGACGAACTTCCCGGCGGGAGAGCGGCGGCCGGCCAACCTCGAGGACGTCTTCGTGCTCCTGACCGGCGAGGAGATCACCTGATGGCTACCCGCGAGGCCGGTGCGCTCCGCCTGGGACGCCTCGAGCGCTCCGCGCTGACGGGCGTCCTCGTCCGCGAGATCGTGAACTTCTCGTCCTTCTGGCGCTCCAGCACGTTCTCGTCGACGGTCGAGCCGACCATCTACTTCCTCGCCTTCGGGTTCGGCTTCGGATCGCTGGTCAGCCAGGTCGGGGGCTTCGACTACATCGACTTCGTCGCCACCGGCATCGTCGCGACAGCCGTCCTCTTCTCGAGCGCGTTCCCGGCCATGTTCGGCACGTTCGTCAAGTACCAGTTCCAGCGCACGTACGACGCGATCCTGGCGGCGCCCGTCGACACCGAGGAGCTCGTCACCGCCGAGGCGCTCTGGATCGCGACCCGCGCGGGCGTCTACGGCTGCATGCCGATGATCGTCGGCATCTTCTTCGGGCTCGACCCGTCGTGGGGAATGTTCGCCGTCCCGTTCATCGCCTGGATCTCCGGGTTCGGCTGGGCCAACTTCGGGATCATGATCGCCGGCTTCGCGAAGTCCTTCGAGAACTTCAACTACGTCGTCAGTGCCGTCCTGACGCCGCTCTTCCTCGTTGCCGGGACGTTCTTTCCGCTGACCAACTTGCCCGAATGGGCGCAGTGGCTGTCCATCTTCAATCCCTTGCACCAGTGCGTGGAGCTCGTCCGTGCCGCTGTCTTCGGCCTGTGGGGGTGGGACGATCTCGGCCGGGTCGGCGTTGCTGGTCGTGTTCGGTCTCGCCATGTGGCGCATCGCGATCCGTGCGATGACGCAGAAGCTCGTCGACTGACGTCTCACAAATCGGGCTGACTCGACGTTTCACTCCACGATGAGGTCGCTCGTCGCCGCTCTGGTCACGGTCGTTCTCTGGGCGTCGGCGTTCGTCGGGATCCGCGCGGCCGGCGAGGAGCTGTCGCCGGGGGCTCTAGCGCTCGGCCGCCTGCTCGTGGGCAGCGCCGCGCTCGGCGCCATCGTGCTCATTCGCCGCGAGCCGCTGCCCAGCCGGCGCGACCTGCCGGGGATCGTTCTCGTCGGAGTGCTCTGGTTCGGGATCTACAACGTCGTGTTGAACGAGGCGGAGCAGCGAGTCGACGCCGGCACGGCCTCGATGCTGGTCAACGTCGGCCCGATCCTGATCGCCCTGCTCGCCGGCGTGCTCCTGCACGAAGGCTTTCCGCGTTCGCTCATGGCCGGGATCCTGGTCGCCTTTGCGGGCGCGGCCGTCATCGGTGTCGCCACCTCCGAGCAGGGTGTCGCGGCAAGCTGGGGCGCTGTCCTCTGCGTCGTCGCTGCGTTTGCCTATGCGGGGGGAGTCGTCGCGCAGAAGCCTTTGCTGTCGCGCGCCTCCGCGCTGCAGGTGACGTGGCTCGCCTGCACCGTGGGCGCGCTGACCTGCTTGCCGTTCGCACCTTCGCTCGTGCGTGAGGTGGACGATGCGCCCGCGTCCGCGATCGGCTGGATGGTCTACCTGGGCGTGGTGCCGACCGCTATCGCTTTCATGACCTGGGCCTATGCGCTCGCGCGGACGACCGCCGGGCGGATGGGCTCGACGACGTACCTCGTCCCGCCGATCGCGATCCTGATGGGCTGGGCGATCCTCGGAGAGACGCCACCGCGCCTCGCCTATCTCGGCGGAGCGCTGTGCCTCGCCGGTGTCGCCATCGCAACGCGCGGCCGGCGGCTCGCTATTCGTCGGCCGGCAGTCGCGAGTAGATGAACATGTCGGTGCGGCGTCCCTCCTTGAAGTAGACGGACCGCAGGATCCCCTCGAGCGTGTAGCCGCAGCGCTCCGCGACCCGCCTCGAGGCCTCGTTGTCTGCGTCCCCGCGCAGCTCGAGCCGTTGGAATCCGCGAGCGAAGCCCCATTCGGTCAGCTGTCGAAGCGCCTCGGTCGCCGCTCCCCGGCCCCGGGCCTCGGGCGCGAGGATGTAGCCGAACTCGGCCTCGTTCGCCTCCTCGTCGATTCGCACTACGACGGCGATCCCGAGGAACGAGCCGTCCTCGGCGTCGACGATCGCGAAGCCTTCTCGGGTTCCTTCCTTGCGCCCGAGCTCATACGTCTCCAGCCAGGACGTCCCGAAATCGGCCGGGGGTGGGGACGGGACAAAGGTGTTTCGCTGCACATCGGGGTCCTGGGCGAGCGCGTTGAGCCCAGCCACGTGCTCGGCTGACAGTGGTTCGAGTCGAACTCCGCTCACGCTGCATATCATCGAGAAATGGCTGAGTCGGGGCTCATCGATGTCGACGGCGGCAAGCTCTACTACGAGGTGGAGGGCGACGGTCACCCGTTGCTCCTCATCCACGGCGGGCTCGGCGACCTGCGCATGTGGGACGACCAGGTGCCCGTGTTCGCGGAGCGCTACCGGGTGATCCGCTACGACACGCGCGGCATCGGGCGAACCGAGACCGACGACGTGGAGTTCTCGAACCACGCCGACGCAGCGGCCGTCCTCGACCATTTCGGTGCCGACTCCGCGTATGTCGTCGGCCAGTCGCGTGGCGGTGGGATCGCACTCGACCTGGCCATCGACCGGCCCGACCGCGTGGACGCCCTCGTCAGCGTCGCGGGAGGAGTCGGCGGGTACGAGGCCGAGCTGCCCGAGGGCGTCGAAGCGCCGCCCTGGGACGAGATGGAGCGAATCTATGAGGCGAAGGACTGGGAGACCCTGGCCGAGTTCGAGACGAAGGTCTGGGTCGACGGCTGGGGTCAGCCTCCCGACCGAGTCGATCCCGGCGCTCAGACAGAAGGTGCACGGCTGGATCCTGGCCGCGATGAAGGCCGAGAAGCCCTGGGGCAAGCCGCAGCACCTCGACCCGCCTGCCGCCGAGCGGCTCGGGGAGCTGGACGTTCCGACGCTGGTGCTGATCGGGCAGGCCGACGAGCCGGGCTCCGTCCTCGCGGAGCGGCATCTCGCGTCGTCGGTGGCCGGCGCCCAGGTCGTCGAGTTTCCGGGCGTCGCGCACATGATCCAGCTCGAGGAGCCGGAGCGCTTCAACGAGCTCGTGCTCGAGTTCCTCGCCGGTGTCTGACACGTGCCTGGCACGTGCCTGGCACTGATTCTCATCTGAGCTCTCATCTTCTAGGCGACAATGTGCCCATGCGGGTGCTCGTCGTCGAGGACGACGTCAAGATGGCTTCGCTCCTGAGGAGAGGCCTGCTCGAGGAGGGGCTCGCTGCCGACGTCGCGCGTACCGGAGACGACGCGCTCTGGATGGCCGAGGCGACGGAGTACGACGCGATCGTCCTCGACGTGATGCTGCCGGGTGCGGACGGCTTCGAGGTGTGCCGCCGCCTGCGCGAGTCCGGCCGCTGGTCGCCGGTGCTCATGCTCACCGCACGTGATGCCGTCGAGGACCGGGTGGCCGGGCTCGACGCCGGCGCAGACGACTACCTGACGAAGCCGTTCTCCTTTGCCGAGCTGCTCGCCCGCCTACGGGCGCTCGCGCGCCGCGCGCCGCTCGAGCGCCCGACGGTCCTCGAAGCGGACGACCTCCGGCTCGATCCAGCGACGCGGCGGGCCTGGCGCGGTGACGTCGAGATCGGTCTCTCGGCGAAGGAGTTCGCGCTGCTCGAGACCTTCATGCGCCGCCCTGGAGAAGTGCTCTCCCGCTACCAGCTCCTCGAGCACTGCTGGGACTACGGGTACGAGAACCGCTCGAACGTCGTCGACGTCTATGTCCGCTACCTGCGCGAGAAGATCGATCGGCCCTTCGGACGAAAGTCGCTCGAGACGGTCCGCGGTGCTGGTTATCGCTTCAGAGGCGAAGCGTGAACAGGCTGCCCATCAGGACGCGGTTGACGCTGGCCTTCGCGGTTGCGATGGCCGTCGTGCTTGCCGCGACCGGCGCGCTCGTCTATCTCGGCCTGCGCTCGGCCGCTCGACGACGCGATCAACGACTCGCTGCAGAGCCGGGTGGAGGACCTGGTTGCGGGTGAGAGCCCGGAGGCGAACTCCGATGAGAGCTGGGCGCAGGTGATCGACGGATCGGGTCGCGTCGTCGCCGAACCGGGGCGAGGCAGCCTCTCCTGGACGCGGAGCGATCTCGCGCGTGTCGAGCCGGGCCGGGAGCTCCGGCTCGAGCGCGAGCACGTGCCCGGGATCGACGGACGTGGGCGCTTGCTGGCGACTGCCTTCGACGGTCAGCAGGGGCGGCGTATCGTCGTCGCAGCGGCATCCCTCGACGACCGTGACGGCGCGCTCGGCAACCTGTTCGGTCAGCTCGTCATCTTCGGGCCGGCGGCGCTCCTGCTCGCGTCACTCCTCGGGTACGGCCTGGCAACGGCCGCGCTTCGTCCCGTCGAGGCGATGCGCGAGGAAGCCGCCACCATCTCGGGCGCGGAGCCGGGGCGGCGGCTGTCGATTGGCCGCGCGAACGACGAGCTCGGCCGCCTGGGGACGACCCTCAACGACATGCTCGAGCGCCTCGACGGGGCACTCGAGCACGAGCGGAGCTTCATCGCAGACGCCAGTCACGAGTTGCGCACGCCGCTCGCACTCCTCAAAGCCGAGCTCGAGCTTTCCCTGCGGCGTCCTCGCTCCGCCGAAGAGCTCGAGGAGGCGCTGCGCTCGGCTGCGACCGAGACCGACCGCCTGACCCAGCTCGCCGAGCACCTGCTCGTGCTGGCGAGGTCGGATCAAGGCCCCCTCACGCTTCGGCGGGAGCCGATCGTCGCCGAGAGCCTCGCGGCCGAGGTCGCCGGGCGCTTCGCGGCCAGCGGACGGCCCGATCGAGGTCGACGTCCCCCCTGGGCTCGGGCTCTCGGGTGACAGGGTCCGCCTCGAGCAGGCGCTCGGCGACCTCGTCGCGAACGCGCTGGAGCACGGTGTCTGGAACGGTCAGGATCACCGGCGCCGAGCAGGACGGGCGTGTCGAGCTCCACGTCCTCGACGAGGGGGCCGGGTTCACTCCGGCCTTTCTTCCGCGCGCCTTCGAGCGATTCACCCGCGCGGACGAAGCGCGCACGGGCGGGGGCTCCGGCCTCGGGCTGGCGATCGTCGATGCGATCGCGCGCGGTCACGGCGGCTCGGCACACGCGGCAAACCGCCCCGAGGGCGGCGCGGACGTATGGCTCTCGCTCCCTCCGCGCTAGGCACCGCTACAGACAGGACCGGCCCGCCCGAGTACCTTGTGTCCATGGGGGAGCATCCGCGGGGAAAGGTCACGCCTGACCCGCTCGAACGGGTCCTGCAGCGGGCGATCACACCGGATGCGCCGTCTCGAGGCCGTCACCGACGTCGCGCTGTCCCAGCTCCCTCTGGATGAGTTGCTCGACGAGCTCCTCGTGCGGACCCGTGACCTGCTCGAGGCCGACACCAGCGCGATCCTGCTCCTCGACGCCGAGGGAAAGTACTTGGTCGCGAGAGCGGCCAAGGGGCTCGAGGAAGAGGTCGAGCGCGGAGTTCGGATTCCGTTCGGCAAGGGTTTCGCTGGACGAATCGCCGCGGAGGGACGGCCGATCGTGATTGCTGACGTCGACCACGCGGACATCCTGAACCCGATCCTGCGCGAGAAGGGGGTCAAGTCCCTCGTCGGAGCGCCGCTGTACGCTCACGACCGCGTGCTCGGCGTCATTCACGCCGGGACCCTTGCCCGCCGTGACTTCACCGAAGAGGACGCCGAGCTCTTGCAGGTGGCCGCGGAGCGCGCGGGGCTCGGGATCGAGCGGGCGCTGGTGCACGAGGAGCTCGTACGCCTCGACAGGCTGCAACGAGACTTCATCGGGTTCGCCTCGCACGAGCTGCGGACGCCCGCGACTGTCATCTACGGGGTGCTCGAGACGCTGCGGTCCAGGCGCGAGGAGCTTTCGGACGAGCAGGTCGCCGAGCTCGAGGAGACGCTCTACACGCAGAGCGTCCGGATGAAGGATCTCCTGGAACGGCTCTTGGACCTCTCGATGCTCGACGCCGGGGGCTTCAAGATCGCGCCGAGCCGTTTTCACGTCGGCGAGCGAACTCGCGAGCTGATCAAGGCGATCGACCCGGATCTCGAAACAGACATCCGCATTGGGATCTCGGACGACCTGGAGGCGGTCGCCGACACCCAGGCCTTCGATCGGGTCGTCACTAACCTGCTCATGAACGCTCTTCGACACGGCGGTCCGCCTGTGCTCGTGACTGCGGAGCAGCGGGACCGGCACCTGCGGTTCGTGGTCGAGGACCGCGGGCCTGGAATCGACGAAGCGATCGCGTCGCAGATGTTCACGCGGTTCACGCGCGGCGAGCGCTCTCAGCGCGCGGGCGGCGTCGGCCTTGGCCTGGCCATAGCCCATTCGTACGCTCGCGCGCACGGGGGAGATCTCCGGCACGAGCCGGTGCCGCAAGGGGCTCGTTTCGAGTTCGTGCTGCCTGTCCACGACATGGGGTGACGATGGCCGCCCCTCGCCACGTCGCGCAGTCGCGGGTCGCGTGGATCGACACGGATGCCGGCGGCCGGATCCACTTCACCGCGGCGTTCCGGTGGGCGGAGGCGGCGGAGACGGCGCTCCTGCGGTCGCTCGGGCTCCTGGACGACTGGGCCGACTACCCGCGCCGCGCGGTCGAGGCCGAGTACCTGGCCGTGCTCCGCTTCGAGGACGAGTTCGAGATCGAGCTCGCTCCTGAGCACGTCGGCACGACGTCGATCACGTACGGCTGGGAGATCCGCAGCGACGGCGACGTTTCCATCCGCGGCCGCCATACCGTCGTCCACGTCGACGCCGACGGCCTACCGGCGCCGCTCAGCCCGGAGGCGCGCCGGGCACTCGCGGGGGTCGCGTGAACGACGACCTCCGCCGGCTGGTCGAGCAGGAGGCGCTCGATGCAGGTCGCGCGGCGCCCCAGCTGAGCGACGAGCCCGTTGCAGCCGCGCTGAGCGAGGCGGCCGCGCTCGTTCGGGAGCGAGCGGACGAGATCCTCGCGGCCAACGAAGCCGATGTCGAAGCCGCCAAGAGCCGGCTCGACGAGGGGATGCTCGACCGCCTGCGCCTCGACCGTGCGCGCGTCGACGCCATGGCGAAGCAGGTCGAGGCCGTTGCGGGCGATCGAGCCGCTCGAGCGCGAGATCACGTCCAGGACGCTGGAGAACGGTCTCCAGATCTCCGAGCGGCGCATCCCGATCGGCGTCGTCGGCGCGAACTTCGAAGCGCGGCCGAACGTCGCCCTGGACGTCGCCGGCCAGCTCCTGAAGAGCCTGAACACCGCTGTGCTCCGCACGGGCGGAGCCGCGCTGCGCACCGTGACCGTGCTCGTGGACGACGTCTTGCGCCCCGCCCTGGAGGGAGCCGGCTTGCCGCCCGGCGCCGTCGGGCTCGTCCGCTCCTCCGATCGAGAGGGAGCCCGGGTCCTCGTGACGATGCCGGAGCGCATCTCGCTCGTCATCCTCCGCGGGAGCGGCCCGACGACGGCCGAGCTTGCGAAGCTGGCGGCCGAGCACGGAGTCCGCACGCTTGCGCACGCGGAGGGGGGCGGCGTTCTCTACGTCCACCCGGCCGCGCAACGCGAGCGAGCTCTGAAGATGGCCGAGGCCATGCTCGACCGCCTCGGCGTCTGTAACCGGCTCAACCTCGCGCTCGTCGACCGCGGGGCCAGGGAGCTCCTGCCCGAGCTGCTCGGGGTCTTCCGGGAGCAAGGGGTAGAGGTACGCGGCACCGAGCGGGCGATCGAAGCCGCCGGCGACGGCGTCCTGCCGCTCGACCGCAGGCTCGGGTTCGAATGGGCGAACGACCCGGAGCGCGTGGCGACCGTGACTCTGGACGTCGTGGACGATCTCGACGAGGCCCTGCGGCTGGCGAACGAGGAGACCTCGGGCCTCGCGGCCGGCATCGTGACCGACGACGTCGAGGCAGCCGAGCGCTTCCTGGACGGCTACCGCGGCACGGCCGCCTTCTGGCACGCGACGACGAGGTTCACGGACGGCTTCGAGCTGACTGGAGCGCCCGAGACCGGCATCAACGTCGACAACGTCCCGGGCCCGCGCGGGCCGGTGACGTACCGCGACCTCTGGCTGCGCCAGTACCGCGTGATCGGCGATGGCACGCAGACCCGGTGAAGCGGCCCGTCGTCGTCAAGCTCGGAACAGGCCTCATCGCCGGGCCCGACGGCGAGCCTCGCCGCGACCTCCTACGCGCGCGCGCGCGTGAACTAGGTGAGCTCGTGCGCTCGGGCGAGCCGGCGTGCGTCGTCTCCTCGGGCGCGATCGCACTCGGCCTCCCGCGGCTCGGGCTGAAGCGACGGCCGCGCAGCGTTCCGCGACTCCAGGCGGCCTCCGCTCTCGGACAGGCGCGCCTGCAGGCGGCCTGGGACGAGGCGCTGGCAACCGAAGGGCTCGCTGCCGCACAGATCCTGCTCGCGGCGAACGACGTCTCCGATCGCACGGCGTACGTGAACGCGAGCCAGGCGTTCGCCGAGCTCTTCCGTCTCGGCGCCGTCCCGGTCGTGAACGAGAACGATGCGACCGCGACCGACGAGATCACCTTCGGCGACAACGACGCACTCGCGGCCCAGGTCGCCGTGCTCGTCCGTGCGAGCCTGCTCGTGCTCCTGACCGAGGTCGAAGGCGTGTACACGCGCGCTCCGGGGAAGCCCGGCGCCGAGCTCCTCGCCGAGGGTGCGCGCGCGGGTGAGGTCGAGGTGGGGGAGGGCGCGGCGCTCGGTCGCGGCGGCATGCGCAGCAAGATCGTCGCCGCGGAGATGGCAGCCGCAGCCGGGATCCCGACCGTGATCGCCGACGGGCGCGGGCGAGGTCGTCCTGGCGCCCATCCTCGCCGGCGAAGCGCGCGGGACCCGTTTCACCGCGGCCGACCGCAGCGAATCGGCGTTCAAGCTCTGGCTGCGCTTCGGCAAGCCCACGGCAGGACGTCTGCACGTCGACGCAGGCGCCCGGCAGGCCCTCGTCGAGAAGGGAGCCTCACTCCTCGGCGTCGGCATCGTCCTGTGCGAGGGCGAGTTCGAGCCGGGCGAGGCGGTCGAGCTCGTCGGGCCGGACGGCGCCGTGTTCGCGAAGGGCATCGTGGGAGCGAGCGCCGCGGAGCTGGCGGGGAGGCCGCGTGGGCTGGAGGTCGTGCACCGGGATCGCCTCGTGCTGTACTAGAGGGGTGAAAACACTCGCCGTCCTCATGCTGTTGGCGGCCGCCCTCGCGGCGCCGGCAGGCTCGACGGGGGCGACCCGATGCGCGCCCACTCGCGCAGACCAGCTCGGCCCGTTCTACGAGCCCGGTGCGGCCGTGCGCTCGAAGGTCGGCTCCGGTTACGTGCTCCGCGGTCGGGCGCTCTCGACGAGCTGCCGGCCGATCTTCAGAGCGCGTGTCGAGATCTGGCTCGCCAACCCGCAGGGTGAGTACGACGATGCACATCGGGCAACGCTCTTCACGCGGCGCGACGGCTCGTACCGCTTCGAGAGCAATCGCCCGCCCAGCTATTCCGGCCGTCCACCACACATTCACGTGCGCGTGAGCGCGCGCGGCTACCGGGCGCTCGTCACGCAGCACTACCCGCGCTCGGGGCGTACGAGCGCCGTGTTCAACCTGGTGCTGCGCCGGGCGTGAGGCGAGCCCGCCGCGTCGCCGTCCTCTCGGACGTTCACGGCAACGCGACCGCTCTCGCGGCGGTTCTCGACGAGCTCAGCCGGGAAGAGCACGACCTGATCGTCTTCGGCGGCGACCTCACCTGGGGTGCCCAACCCGTCGAGACACACCGGCTCGTCTCCAGCCTCGAGGCGCTGTTCGTGCGCGGCAACGCCGATCGTGCGCTGCTCGAGGGCGCCGCGGAGTCCGAACGGGAGCGGTGGATGCAGGAAAGCCACACAACCGAGATGCTCGAGTTCGCCGGTGGGTTCGAGGAGAACGTCGTCGTCGAGGTCGACGGTCTGGGCGCGGTGCGTTTCTGCCACGGCTCGCCGCGTAGCGACGAGGAGTGCGTGACGCCCGAGACGCCCGAAGACCGCGTTCGTGAGTTCAGCGCCGACGTGCCGGAGCGCGTCATCGTGTCGGCGCACGTGCACATCCAGTTCGACCGCGAGGTGGGGGGCATCCGCAGCGTCAATCCGGGCAGCGTCGGCCTCCCGTACGAGGGGCGGCCGGGTGCCTTCTGGGCGCTGCTCGGCCCGGACGTGGAGCTTCGCCGGACCGACTACGACGTCGAGCGCGCCGCCGCCGCCTACCGTGAGAGCGGTTTCCCGGGCGCCGAGCAGCTGGCCGAGATGCTGCTGGCTCCACCGGAGCCGGCCGAGGTGATCGAAGACGCCGAGCGCCGCGTCTTCGCCGGCTGATGCTGCGATAGCAACTTCAGGGCTGTAGCCGAGCCGCGAGAGTGCCGACAAAGGGGGCATGCGGCGGCGCGTAACGAGCGTAGCCATCGGGCTGGGCGCGATCCTGGCTTTCGTTGCGCTGCCCGAACGGGCACAGGCCGCGCCTGCACCGACCCGCGTGACGCTCACCATGACCGAGCGCGCCTGCAAGGTCTCTCGTCGCCAGTTGAAAGTCGGAGCGGCGATGTTCACGATCGTCAACCGCAGCCGCCGCGCCCGCCGTTTCGCAGTCGCGGGGCGCCGTAGCCAGTTCCTCCGTCGAGGCCGGCGCGCGAAGCTCAAGGTCACGTTCCGCCGCGCAGGGCGCTACCCGTTCACGTGCACCGCGCGCGGCCTGTCGAAGCGTCGGGGGGTCAAGCGTGGCGTGATCGTCGTCACGCGGGCGGCCGTCAAGCCCAAGCCGAAGCCCCAGCCGCCGCCCCCGCCACCCTCGCCTCCGCCTCCGCCCACTCCGCCTCCCGGGACCGCCACCTCCACCACCTGGTCCGCCAGGGCCGCCGCCGCCTCCACCGCCACACATCGTCGGCGTGCGCGCGGCGATGGGCGCCGACGAGTTCTTCAACAGGAACACGGGGCAGACGTTCGTCCCGCGCGGCAGCACGTTAGCCCGTCGCCAGCTGAACCAGAGCGTCTTCGGGCCCTCGACCTTCATCGTCGGCTCCTACAACCACGGCGCGGCGGAGAGCGCACTGGTCGCGATGCAGGCGGAGGGCTACAACGTCGTCCGCATCTTCCTCGACGTCAGGTGCACGGTCGGGTGCCTGACCAGCACGCTGAGCTTCGACCACCTGTCGCGGCCCTACCTGGCGAACGTTGCCGACTTCATGCAGCGTGCCAAGGCACGCGGGATCTTCACGCTCGTCTCACTCGAGGCGCTTCCCTACGGCAGCAAGTACGAGACGCTGTGGCGCACGCAGTGCTGCACGACGTTCGGCGCCGAGAACCTCACGTACCTGACGACCGACGGGGTCAACGCTCACCGGCAGTTCTGGCAGGCGCTGCACGCGGCGCTGCACTCGATCTCAGCGCGCCGCTCGACTACGTCTGGGGCTACGAGCTCGTGAGCGAGGCCTTCTTCCGTGACGCCTCCCCGCCGCTCAGCCTCGGGTCGGGTCTCGTGACGACCGCAAACGGCTCGACCTACGACATGTCGATCGCGGGCGCAGAAGCAGCTGATGATGGACGAGAACCTCGTGTACTGGGCGAACCAGGTGCGCGACGCGATCCTGGCCGTCGACCCGACCGCGCTCGTCTCCGTGGGCTCCCTCTGGCCGAAGGGCCCGAACCCCGCTCGCGCGTTCGACTCGCGCGTGATCCGGGCCCAGCCGCTCTACACCTCGAGCCTCGACTTCGTCGGCCTGCACCTCCACCCCGGCGTGGAGCTGACCTACGACGGCTACATGCAGAACTACGAGCTGACGGCGCCGGTTGCCAAGCCGATCGTCCTCGGCGACTTCGGCGCTTTCCAGTTCGCGTACCCGACCGCCGCCGACGCCGAGCTCGCGCTCAAGGGTTTCCAGGCCGACTCCTGCGCCTCCGGGTTCGACGGCTGGGTCTTCTTCAGCTGGGACACGACCGAGTTCGGGAGCGGCGAGGCGCCGATGTGGAACGGCATGAGCTCGGGTGGGCCGATCGGACAGGGTCTCGGCCCCCGGCTCCGGCCCGATCCTTGTGACCCTGTTCCGGGCGCCGGAAATCTCGCGCTCGGGAAGCCGGTGACCGCGTCGGCCTCGGCTGGACGGCCCCGCCGCCAATGCGGTCGACGGCCTGATGGCCAACCGCTGGGGGGCCGGGAACTATCCGCTGCAGTGGATCGAGATCGACCTCGGCGCACCGGTCGCGATCGGAAAGATCCGCCTGTACGTTGCGCAGACCCCGAACGGCGCGACGACGCATCGCGTCGACGGACGCGCGACGACCGGCGACGCGTGGGCTCCGCTCCACGAATTCAACGGCATCACCAACGACAACGGCGTGCTCGAGCACATACCGGGCAGCCCGTGGACGAACGTCCGCTACGTGCGCGTGAACACGACGGCGAGCGTGTCCTGGGTGTCCTGGCGCGAGATCGAGATCTTCGCCCCTTAAGCCCGGTGCATCCCTCGATCGAGGTGTAGCAAGCCCCGTTCCGAGGCCGATCCTGACCTCGGCGCATGAATACGACGGCAGTTCCTCACCCTCCGGCGTTTGCCCGCGACGGCCTGCTTCGTCGGGCCGCACCGTTCCTCGGCGCGATGCTCCTGGCCCTGTGTGTCTATCCGCTGCCGCCGACAGGGAATGACCCAGGCTGCCCTCGCCGCCGCCGCGCTACTGAGCGCGCTCATCGTTTTCACCGCGAGGTTCGTGCCGTGGGCGAAGCTCCCGCGCTTCGCGGAGGTCGTCCCGCCCTTCGCCTACTTCGTGGTCATCGCCTTGCTGCGCGAGGCCGACGGCGAGGGCCAGTCCGCGTACGGAGTGCTCGCCATGCTGCCCGTGTTCTGGCTCGCGCTCTACGGAACGCGGAGGGATCTCGCTGTTGCCATGGCCGGAGTCGGCGCCGTCTTCCTCGCGCCGCTCGTCCTCGTCGGAGCACCGGAGTATCCCTCCAGCGAGTGGACGCGCGCGCTCCTCTGGATCTGTGTCGCCCCGATCGTCGGCTACACCGTGCAGGGGCTCGTCCGGGAGCTTCGCACGCGCGTCGACGACACGTCGCGCCGTGAGGCCGAGTTGCTCACCAGCCAGGACGAGACGCGCCGGCTGGTCGAGAACATGGCCGCCGTGACGGATGCAACCCGTGAGATCTCACGGACGACCGATGCCGAGGTCGCCCGCCATGTCATCTGCTCCGCCGCCTCGCACGATCACCGGGCGGCCGCTTCGCGACCCTGCTCGAGCCGGACGGCGAGGGCGCGCTCGTCATGACCGCCAATCACGGCCTCCAGGGCTCTCCGCCGATTCGCATCGTCATCGGCGCGGAGGCCTCGGGAGCGGCAGCCGCCTTCTTCAGCGGCAAATCGCATTTCGTCGACGATGCTCGAGAGGATCCGAGCGTCTCGCAGAGGATGACGAAGTCGACCGGCGCCGTGTCGGTGCACTTTGAGCCCGTACTTCGGAACGAAGAGACGATCGGCGTGCTGGTCGTCGGCTGGGGCCACGTGATCAGCGCGCTCGAGCGCCAGGCGATCTCGGCCATCCGCATGCTCGCGGCCGAGACGGCGATGATGATCGAGCGCGCCGACCTGCTCGCACGGCTCGAGGCCAGCGCGCGGACCGACGACCTCACCGGCCTACTCAACCGGCGCGCCTGGGAAGAGGAGTTACCGCGGGAGATGGCGCGCGCACGTCGTGCCGCACACCCGCTCTGCGTCGCGATGCTCGACCTCGACTACTTCAAGGCTTACAACGACGAGCGCGGGCATCAGGCCGGCGACCGGCTGCTCAAGCAGGCGACGGCGGCCTGGGGCGACGAGCTCCGCGCCAGCGACATCCTGGCCCGCTACGGCGGGGAGGAGTTCGCGGTCGCGCTGCCGGGCTGCACCCTGGCCGACGCGAAGACGATCGTCGAGCGACTCCGCTCCGCGATGCCGGCCGGGCAAACCGTCTCGGCGGGAGTCGCATGCTGGAACGGGCGCGAGTCGGCGGAAGAGCTCGTCGGCCGTGCCGACGTGGCCCTCTACGAGGCCAAGCGCACCGGCCGCGACCGGCTGGTCCGCGAGATGGGTGAAGGTGCCGTAGGCTGGCTCTCGTGGACGCCGCGGACGCGAGTCGGCTCGCGCCGCGCGCGGCCGGGCGGATGGCCTCCTGGCTCGGCCCCCTCCTGATCGTTGGCTCCGTTCTCTTCGCGCTCCGCGGCTTCCTCGCCGGCGGGCTCACCAATCAGCATCCCGATCTCTTGACCTTCTGGCTACCTCGGTGGGCCTTCCTCGGCGATTCGGTCTCCGCCGGCCGGATCCCGCTGTGGAACCCCTTCGAGATGGCCGGATACCGATTCGCCGCGGACCCGCAGAGCGGCTGGCTCTACGCGCCGCCGATGCTGCTCTTCTCGTTCTTCTCGCCGGGGGCTGCATTGCGGCTGTTCATCCTCTTCAACCCGTTGGTCGCCGGTCTCGGGACGTACTCCTTCCTCCGGAAGGAATCGATAGAGCGAGCCGCGGCGACGGCCGGCGGTCTGGTGCTGGCGATGATGATGTCGACGTCGACGATCGCGATCTCGCTCCCGTTCGCCGGGGCGCTCGCATGGACCGCCGTCCTGCTCGTCGCCGCGGCGGGGTATCCGCCGAGCTGAGGGATGGTCCGGTCGTTCCGCGTGGCTCGCGCTCGGCGCGTTCGCCTGGATGCAGGTTGCCGCGGCGCACCTGAGCCACGGTCTCGTCATCGCCACGGCGTTCGTGACCGTGTATCTGGTGGCCGGCGCGATCGCCGATGCACGCGCACGGGTCGTGGCGCGCCGATCGGCCGCGGGTCGGGTGGTGTTGTTCCTCGTCGTCCTGCCGCTGGCGGCGCTCCCGATCCTCGTGCCGCATGTCGAGTTCCTCGGCGAGTCGAGCCTGCGCGGCGGATACGGCGCCCTCGAGGACCGGGCCAATCCGAGGTCGGCGATCCGCTCGGATCGAACGGGGTGTGGGCCGCCTGGCCCCTGGGCTTCGCCGCCGCCCCGGGCGCCTACGCGGGCGCCGTAGGGCTCGCCTGCGTCCTCCTCGCGGCTCGCGCTCGCCGGCTCCGTACGCTCGTCGCCTCGATCGGCGGGCTCGCGCTCGCCGCCTACGTCCTCACGTCCCCGTTGCTCGTGACCGCGGGGTGGTTCCGGACCCTCGTGCTCCGGGATCCCCTTCGGGGACGTCTACCTCCACAACCCGGGCCGACTTCGCTACGTGGTCGTGCTGGCCCTCCCATCCTGGCCGGGGCAGGCCTGCAAGGGCTGGTGGAGCGCCCGCTCTCGCCGCGGGCGGCGATCGCCTGGCTCGGCGCCACGGCGTTCGCGTTCGTGCTCTGGCCGTTCCTCGTCGGAGGCAGCCTCGTCCGCTTCGCGATGGTCGCCGCGATCCTCGTGGCGGCTGCCCCCGTGCTCTTCGGCTTCGCCACCCGGCGATGGCGATGGGCCTCCGCGTCGGCGGTCGTGGGCGTGCTCACCATCGAGCTCCTCGGGAGCGCCGTCTACGCGCAGGCCTACGAGGGCGGCACGGTCTTCACAGGGTTGGAGACCGGCGACCATCCCAGTCTCCTGCCGCAGGTCCTTCGGTATCCGACGCTGGACGAAGCCGCCTACCTCGCACCGACCCCGATCGTGAAGCACATACGGGCGAAGCCCGGCCGCTACGCGACGTGGGCACCCCCGGCGGCCTACTTCGAGAAGGGCTACCTCTGGATGAAGTCGCCTGCCGACTGGCCGGCGCTCGCACCCTCGAGAGGAACGTTGTTCCAGATCCCGGACGCCTTGGGCTACAACCCCGTGCAGCTCCCCCGCTACTGGCGATACATCCGGACGACCAACCAGCTCTCGGTGTTCTACAACGCGTCGGTGCTCAACCTGCCCTCCGCCGAGGACGTTCGTCTCCTGGGTCTGCGGTACCTGGTGGTACCGACGGGGCTGACGGCGCCGGTCGCGGGCGAATCGTCGCCGAGGCCGACGGGTACTCGCTCTGGGAGCTCGCCGACGCCCAGCCGCTGGCGACCACGAGCGGAGCCGAGGTGAGGCACGCCGACGGCATCCAGCAGGCATTGGAGCTCGCCACAGCCCCGGGCTTCGACCCATCGGCGGTCACGATCGTAGGGCGATCGATCGGCGTGGCACCTTCCGACGACCTAGGCTCCGTCGCTGCGACCGTCGAAACCCGCTCGCCCACGGAGATCCGGATCCGCCTGATCCCCCCGGGGGCGGAGTGTTGACCGTCAGGAACGCGTACGAGGCGGGCTGGCGCGCAACCGCGGACGGACACGACGCGGAGACGCTGCCCGTGGACGGGTTCCTCCAGGGCGTGCTGCTGCCGACGGACACACGTGAAGTCGTCCTCGCCTATCACGACGACTCCGTGATGCTCGGTCTCGCACTGGGTGCCGTGATCTGGTCCGTGCTCCTCGCGGCGCCGCTCCTGTGGCTCGCCCTCGAACGCCGTTCGACCTCGGAAGGGCTTACGCGATCCCTCCCACGGCTGCCCGCCTCCTCAGCTCGCCCTCGATGAAGCGGTCGATGTCGCCGCCGAGAACGCGCGAGGAATCGCCCACCTCGACCTCGGTCCGGTGATCCTTCACCATCTGATAGGGGGCGAGCACGTAGGAACGGATCTGCGATCCGAAATCGACCGCCTTGCGCTCTCCCCGGAGCTCGTTCATCTCCTCCTCGCGCCGGCGGCGCTCGAGCTCGGCCAGCCGGGCCTTCAAGATCCGCATCGCGACGGCGCGGTTCTGGAGCTGCGACCGCTCGTTCTGGCACGCGACGACGATCCCCGAGGGGCAGGTGCGTGATCCGCACCGCGGAGTCCGTCGTGTTGACCGACTGTCCGCCGGGGCCGGAGGAACGGAAGACGTCGATCCGGAGGTCCTCCTCGGGGATCTCGACCTCCTCCTCCTCGGACTGCTCGAGGAGCGGGATCACGTCGAGGGCCGCGAAGGAGGTGTGCCGCCGCTTCTGGGCGTCGAAGGGGCTGATCCGCACGAATCGGTGGACCCCACGCTCCGCCGACAAGAGCCCGTAGGCGTTCGGCCCGTGGAGCATGAAGGTCGCCGATTTGATGCCGGCCTCCTCTCCGGGGTGGATCTCGTCGACCTCCATCCGGAAGCCCTGCTTCTCCGCCCATCGGCCGTACATCCGAAGGAGCATGTCGGCCCAGTCCTGCGATTCGGTGCCCCCCGCGCCCGCCTGCAAGGTCGCGATCGCGTCGTGATCGTCGTACGGGCCCGAGAGCAGGGCTGCCAGCTCGACGGTCTCGAGCTCCCGCTCGAGACCGTCGAGCCCGGACTCGAGCTCCTTCGTGAGCTCAGGATCCCTCTCGTCCTCGAGCAGCTCGTCCATCGCTTCGAGGTTCTGGAGGGAGGTCTCGAGACGGTCGTACCGGTCGATCCGATCTCTGAGCCGAGCGAGTCGTTGGGTCAGCTCCTGGGCCCGGGACTGGTCGTTCCACAGAGCCGGATCGGACGTCTGTCTCGCTCAAGCTCGCCCAGCTGCGCTCGCTTGCCGTCGACGTCAAAGGAACTCCTTGGCGGCGAGGACGCGGTCGCGGAGCTTGCGGAGCCGTTCGGTGTGATCGCTCATGCCCTCGATTCTAGAGGCGCCGTCTCGCGACCCCTGCGCAGACACCGCGTGACGGACATCACACCGACGAGGTGTTGGAGGCCACCGCGCTCGCCGGTGGCCTCCCCTAGCCCGATCGGTCACGTCACGAAAGGACGATCGTATGAGCACGAGCATCGAGGCGCTCCGACCGGGGTTCGCATGGAACGCGACCCGGGTCGCGAGCGTACTGATGGTCGTGATCATCGCGGTCATCGCACTCGCCTTCTGGCCGTCGTTCCAGACGTCCGACCCGGCACGCCCTCGCCCGCCAGGCGAACGGGTTCGCTGCTCCGCACCAGCCGATCGTGGTCGACGGAGAGGCCTGCGTGCAGTGCCTCCCGTGACCTGAGGAACGAGAGGTACCCCCCTCTCATCGGCGGCCGGCCGGGCCGAAGGCCCGACCGGCCGCCTCTTATCCCGGGTCTTCCCGGCGGCACCGTCCCAGACTCCTGCACGGCAAGCGGCAGCCGCACACGATCGAGTGCGGACGTCACCGTCGATCGGTGCGGGCCGGCACCGACTCGACGGACCCTCCCGCGTACCGTCGCCTCATCAGCCAAGAGGTCCTCGAGGGGACCGGAGAGGAAGGGGGGAGCCATGAGCGCCCAGGGAGGAACCCTCCAGAGGCGAGGGACCATCGAGTTGCCGATCTGGCCCGTTGCCGTCCTCGTGGTCGCCGCGCTCGCCGCGGCGATCGGTATGACGCTGCTGAGGGACACGGTGCAGACCAGGTTCGTGACATCGGTCACGGACAGCGAGCGGTTCGCGAACTCCACCGCCGCCGTTCGTGAGCAGGGCGCCGCCCGACGATCCCTGACGAACGTCGTCGCTGGAGCACCTCGGCTCGCGTCGGCGACCGGCGACACCGATCCGTGAGCAGGCCGTCCTCCCCTCAGCGTCGGGGGGCTCGCGCACCTCGGTGACACCGTCGCAGCACGGGGTGAGCGCGACATACGGGACCGGATGGGATTCCGGCGGTCAGAACGAAGCCCTGCACCGCCAGTACAGCCCTCCGCAGAGACAGTCGCACCGAAGTCCGGGGGGATCGTCATAGTGAACGGTGAGCTCTGCAGGCAGTGCCGATAAGCATTTCCACTAGAAGGAACGCGAAAGGGGCCGGCGCGATGCGCCGGCCCCTTCGTCCTGCGGCGCCCGGTCTGTTCGACCTAGGCCACGGCGCCGTGGCACTTCTTGTACTTCCTGCCGCTTCCGCACGGGCACGGCGCGTTCCGGGGGACCTTGTCGCTGATGACCTGGTTCGGATTCGATGCCGGCGCGGCGGTCGATGTCTCGACCTCCTCCTCGTCCCCGTGGCTCTCACGGACGCGATTCACCTTTGGCCCGGAGGCTCGCCGCTGCGGCTGTTCCGGTTGGACCAGCTCGACGCGGTAGATGTAGCGGACGACTCGGTCTGGATCGTGGACGTTGAGCTCCTCGAACATGTCGAAGGCCTTGCGCCGGTACTCCGTGATCGGGTCCTTCTGCGCGTAGCTCCGCAGGTAGATGCCCTCCTGCAGGTAGTCCATCTCGTAGAGGTGCTCGCGCCAACGCGTGTCGATGATGTTCAGCAGGACGACCCGCTCGAGCTCCCGCATCATCGTCTGCGCCGAGGGCCTCCTCCTTCGCCGCGTACGCGGCGAGCGCGTCCTCGACGAAGGCTGCTTGGAGCGCCTCCGATTCGCCGATCTCGTCGATCTGCTGCGTCGTCAGGGACACCGGGTAGACCTCCGACAGAGCGGTGAACAGACCCTCCTTGTCCCACTCCTCCTCGAACACGTCCGGCGGGCAGTGTCGCGACCGTGGCCTCGACGACGTCCCTGATGAACCCCGAAGTCTCTTCCGCAGATCCTCGCCCTCGATGACTTCCGGCGCTCGCCGTAGATCACCGTGCGCTGCCCGTTCATGACCTCGTCGTACTTGAGGATGTTCTTCGGCGCTCGTAGTTGAGCTCTTCGATGTGTCCCTGTGCGTTCTGGACGGCGCGCGTGACCATCTTGGCTTCGATCGGCTCGTCCTCCGGCCACTTTAGCCGCTCCATGATCGAGGCGACCCGATCGGAGGCGAACATCCGCATCAGGTCGTCCTCGAGCGAGAGATAGAAGAGCGACGCGCCGGGGTGCCCTGCGGCCGGACTGGCCGCGGAGCTGGTTGTCGATCCGGCGGGACTCGTGTCGCTCGGTCCCCAGCACGTACAGCCCGCCGAGCGCGACGACCTTTTCGTGCTCGGGGTCGGTCTGGCCTTGAACTTGCGAGGATCGGCCTGTACTCGGCCTCGTAGGCCGCTCGCTGCCCTCGTCCATCTCGAACAGGAGGACGGTCGTTGTCGAAGTCCCGAGCCGCCATCTCCTGGCGCGCGAGGTACTCGGCGTTCCCGCCGAGGAGGATGTCGACGCCTCGGCCGGCCATGTTCGTGGCCACCGTCACGGTGCCCTTTCGACCGGCCTGCGCGACGATCATCGCTTCCTTCTCGTGGTTCTTCGCGTTCAGGACGTGATGCGGCACGCCGCGGCGGTTGAGATCCCCGAAAGCTTCTTGGACTTCTCGATCGAGACGGTGCCGACGAGGATGGCTGACCGGGCTCGTTCCGCTCGATGATGTCCTCGATGAGGGAGTTCCACTTCGCGTCCTCGTTCTTGAAGATCAGGTCCTGCTGGTCCTCCGGACCATCGGCCGATTCGTCGGGATCTCGGTGACCCCGATCGAGTACGTCTCCTCGAACTCGGTCAGCTGCGTCTTGGCCGTACCCGTCATCCCGGCGAGCTTGTCGTACATCTTGAGTAGTTCTGGATTGTGATCGTCGCGAGCGTCTGGTTCTCCTCCTTGACCCGGACGCCCTCCTTCGCCTCGATCGCCTGGTGCAGCCCCTCCGAATACCGCGGCCCTCCAAAACCCGGCCCGTGAACTCGTCGACGATCTTCACCTCGCCGCTCTGGACCACGTACTCGACTCGCGCTTGTACAGCTCCTTCGCGCGGAGCGCGTTGTGGAGGTGATGGACGAGCATCGTGTTCTCGTGGTCGTAGAGGTTGTCGAGGTTCAGCAGCTGCTCGACCTTGGCGATCCCGGTCTCCGTCACCGCGACCTGGAACTTCGCTTCCTCGACCTCGTAGTGGTCATCGCGGGTGAGCTCGCGGATCCGTGCGAAGGTTTGGTACCACTTGGCGCTGTCCTGGACCATGGCCCTGATGGTCAATGGGTCCCGGCTGGTCGATCAGGATCGAGTCCACGTCGTACACCCGCGAAGAGCCGCGCTGGCGGGCTCCAAGCGCATCGCCATGTTGTCGCGGAGGTAGTCGAACCCGAACTCGTTGTTGGTCCCGTACGTGATGTCGGCCGCGTAGGCGGGGCCGGCGCTCCTCGGGACTCATGTGCGCCCGATCAGCCCCACGTCGAGCCCGAGGAACCGATAGATCCCACCCATCCACTCCGAGTCGCGCTTGGCGAGGTAGTCGTTGACCGTGACGAGGTGGACGCCCCGCCCTGGAGCGCGTTCAGGTACCCGGGCAGGGTGGAAACGGGGGTCTTGCTTTTCCCCCGTCCGCATCTCC
>CAWKBW010000020.1:0-12952 GCA_963847955.1 uncultured Actinomycetes bacterium | reverse complement strand
TACGCTGCGTCGCCCTCGATGTCCCTCATTCCTGGCAAGAAGAGTGCCGCGAGTGTGAACACGCCTCCGATCGCTGCCGCTCCGATGAGCGTGGCCCTCACTCCAACCACGGCGACGACCGGAGCCGTGAGGGCGAAGGAGAGAGGGAGGAAACCGATCGAGATCATCCAGTCGAGGCTGGAAACCCGGCCGAGCATCGAAGCCGGCACGTGCCGCTGCTTGATCGTCGCCCAGACGATTGTCCCCGCCGTCTCGAGTGCGTTGAAGAGGAGGCACGCAATCATGAGCTGCCATGACGAAGTCGCAAGGCCATAGCCCGCGATGGCGAGCGTGGCGAGCGTCCATGCCGCGTACATGAACGTCACGTCACGCCTTGGATGTCCGCGCTGCCCCATGATCAGTGCGGCGCTGATCGCCCCGACGCCCCCGGCGGCGAAGACGAGCCCGAGGTCGCCGGCCGACGCGTGCAGCTCATTCTTCACGAGGTACGGCAGCAGCACCTCGGCCGGCCCCATGAAGGCGAGGTAGGCGATCGCGGCGGAGAGGAGGGTGCCCCAGAGCCAGACCCGGCCCCGGACAAACCGGAGGCCCTCCTTCACGGCGCTGAAGGAGGAGTCGACATGCTCCGATCGAGGATGGGCCGGAGGTCGCATCAGGAACACCGCGCCGGCCGAGACGATGAAGGTCGCAGCGTCGACCGCGAATGCGGTGCCGAGCCCGAGACCGGCCACGAGCGCTCCTCCCAGCGCCGGCCCCGCAAGGCGATAGGCGATCGGCCGGACCAACTGATCGAGCGAGTTGGCGGCTGCGAGGTCGGGTGCCGGGACGATGTCCGGCACGATCGCCTCGAAGGCGGGTGCGAAGAAGGCGGTGCCGATGCCGTAGAGGGCCACGATCACCAGGAGCTCCCAGAAGGTGAGGAGGCCCGTCAGCGCGAGGACGGCGAGGGCGGCGATGACGGTCGCGCGTGCGAGGTCGGCGCACAGCATCACAGAGCGCCGGTCGAGCCGGTCGCTGAGGACGCCCGCCGGCAGCAGAAAGGCGATCATCGGGATCGTCATCCCGATTCCGAGGAGTGAAAGCGCGGCCGGAGCGTTCCAGAGCTCGTAGGCCTGCCAGGCCATCGCTACGAGGAATATGCCGTCCCCGACGAGTGAGACAGTCATCCCGCCCCACAACAGACGAAAGTCCCGGTGGCGGAGCGGCGCGAGGAGGTTGATCCGAGAGAAGCCGCCCAGACGGTCGAGCGCCTCGTGACTATGCTGCATTCGACTGCGGCTTGCCGATCGCGCCCTTGCCGGCGGCAAGGTACTCGACCAGCGCCTCCTGGTTCATCGGCTTTGCGAACAGGAAGCCCTGGCCGAGCTCGCAGCCGAGATCACGGAGCGACAGGATCTGCTCGGGCAGTTCGATCCCCTCTGCGACGACGTCGAGATTCAGGGTGTTTCCAAGGGCGACGATCGCCGCCGCGAGACCCGATTCGTCGTGGTCCGAGGAGAGGAAAGAGCGATCCATCTTGAGGATGTCGACTGGGAAGCGACTCAGATACGAGAGCGACGAGTAACCGGTTCCGAAGTCGTCCATTGCCAGGCGGACCCCGAGCGACTTGAGCTCATGCAGCCGTCGGATCGCGATATCCGTGTCGGCCATCATCACGGTCTCGGTGATCTCGAGGACAAGGGCGGACGGCGGGAGCCCGCTTGACTCGAGCGCATCGCGAACATCCTCGACGATCGTCTCGGACTGGAGTTGCTTGACGGACAGGTTCACGCTCATCGTCAACGGCGGGTTCCGGGGGAACCGCTCGTGCAGAAGAGTGGCCTGACTGCAGGCCTCGCGGAGAACCCATCGGCCGATAGAAACGATCAAGCCGGTCTCTTCCGCGAGGGGGATGAAGTTGAGCGGTGGGATCGTTCCGCGCGTCGGGTGCATCCAGCGAAGGAGTGCCTCGACGCCATAGTCCTCTCGCTGATCGAGGCGAACGACGGGCTGGAAATGGATCTCGAGCTGGTTCAGCTCCAGCGCGCGCTGCAGCTCCGCCTGGAGTTCGAGACGCTCGACTACGCGCTCGTGCATGGCCGGTTCGAAGACGCGATAACTGCCCTTGCGGTCACGCTTCGCCATGTACATGGCCACGTCGGCATTGCGGAGTAGCTCCTCCGCGTCAGCCGAGCCGACCTCGCTGTCGGCCAGACAGATGCCGACACTCGCGCGGGGGTAGATCGGCTTCCCATCGACGTCGTACTTCAGCTCGAGGGCGCGGAGAATCCGCCCGGCGACGTCTGCCGCTTCTGCCGAGTCTGCGATCCCGTCAAGAAGGATGGCGAACTCGTCGCCCCCGAAACGGGCGACCGTGTCCGCCGGGCGCACGGCTTCCTGAAGCCGCCGCGCCACCTCTTGCAGGACCGTGTCGCCGGCCGCGTGACCCAGGCTGTCGTTGACGGTCTTGAAGTCGTCCAGGTCGATGAACATGACGCCGACCGCCCGGCCCCCGCGGATCGAGCGCATGATCGCGTGCTGAACGCGGTCTGCGAACAGCGCGCGATTGGCGAGACTGGTAACCGGATCGTGGAAAGCCTGGTGTGCGAGCTGGTCTTCGAACGCCTTGCGCTCGCTGACATCTCGACTGTTCAGGACGATGCCGCGGACGTGCTCATCCTCCAACAGGTCCGTATGCTGGACCTCGAACTGGAGCCAGGTGCCGTCCTTGTGCCTGAGCGAGCACTCGATCACGTGTGTCTCCGACCCGCCACCCACGTAGGCCTCACCCACGCCAGACAGGATTTGCGCGAGCCGCGGTCGATCGGACTTCCTGAGCAGCCGGGCAAAATCGGTTCCCTCGAGTTCACCGGGGCGGTAGTCGAGGACACGCTCGACTGAGGGGCTCTGATACGTGACGGTGCCATGGGCGTCCAGGACGGTGATCAGGTCGCTCGAGTGAGCCACGAGCGACCGGAATCGGGCTTCGCTCTGACGACGATGCAAGTCCTCCGCCAGCAGCGCCCCTTCCACCGCGAGCGACACCTGCGAGGCAAGCGACTCGAGCGAATCGACAAGTTCGCGGGGTATGTCGACGGGTGAGCACAGAACGAGAAATCCGCGTGCCGCGTCCCGAACCGAGAGCGGCAGAATCAACACGGCGCGACCCTCGTGAATACGAAGCTGACGCCGCAATTCCTCGGGCACTCGCCCGAGCGGGAGCCGCCGGGTTTCCTTGGCGGACTCGCGCAGCCAGCTGTATGCCGACTTCGATACCGGCCATTCGCCCTCGTCACCTGACGAGGCGGCGACGACGGCCTGGTCCCCGCTCAAGAGGACGAGCCGAACGGTCGCGGGCCTTCCAACGAGCGAAAGGACCGTGGCGATGGCGGCTTCATTTACCTGCTCGCGGCCGCCGGCAGCGACGAGTTCAACGCCCGCCGAGCGCAACGCCAGCTCGCGTGCTGCCGCTCGCTCCTCCTGACGGACCAGTCCCGCCATCCGGGCTACGACGAGCAGGAACAAGATCGCCGACGCCACGATCAGGACGAGCACATCCGGGTCGCCGAGCGCCTGGTAGAAGCGGACGCCGGGCGCGATCAAGCAGGCTCCCGCGAGCAGCCCGAGACGAAGAGGCGTGAGGCGCGCACGCGACTCGAGCGCAGGCTCCTCGAGTGTGCGCATCGAGGGATGAAGTGCCGCCGCACCCCAGAGCAGGTAGTAGGCGATCCAACCGACGTCGTAGATCAACTGGTGGTTGTACGCGTCTGTGAGCAAGGCGTAGGTGTACGCCGAGTCCACGGCAAGAAGCGCGACGATGCTCCCGACGAGGAGATAGAAGGCGGGCGCACGCTTGCCGTTGTCGACCGCGAGGCGAACCGCGGCCGCGAGGAGCAGGATGTCACCAAGTGGGTAGGCGGCCGATACAGCCTTTTCAAGCGTTGTCAGCCCGGAGAGATGGATGTTCGGAGCGACGAGAAACACCCAGGAGAGCAGCGCTATGCCGACCGTGATGATCAGCGAGTCGATGACTCCCGCTCGGTCGCCGCGCGGGTTGCGCCGCCGCACGAGAACGAGCAGCCCCGCCACCAGAGCGGGATAGACAGTGAGATAGATCGCGTCTCCGAGCGACGGGAACTCCACCTCGACGCCCATGAGCTTCGGATAGCTGTAGGTGTAGAGGTCGCCGGCGAAGAACAGGAAGTTGCCGACGATGAAGAGCAGCCAGGCGACGCTCGCTTTTGGCCGGTGAAGATAGATCCCCACTGCGATCGCGATCGATGACGAGAGCCCGAGCAGGTTGATCAGAGGCCCACTCCCCTTGAGCGGCGGGAACCACAGGTATGCCGCGGTGAGGAGGCCGCCGACAGCGAGGTAGATCACCCAGGCGCGCCCGCGCCAGTCGAATCCTCCCCCCGTACTCACGCCGCGTAGTTCCTCCGAACCGAGGGCCGGAGGTCGAACGCGTTCGCCAGCTTGCCGAGCACATCGACGAGCTGTTCGATCTCGGCCTGCGAGTTCGCCGCTGTCATCTGAATCCGGAACCCGACCTCACTCTTCGGCACGAGCGGGTAGGCGGCGAGCGTCACATAGATGCCGTTGTCGAAGAGGAAGCGCCCGGCCGCATCGATGTCCTCGTGGCGCGCGAGTGGGACCTCGATGATCGGGAAACCGGAGCGATTCGGCGTGTGGACTCCCAGTCGATCGAGGCACTGGAGCACCTGGTCGGTCTTGCGCCAGAGATCGGTACGAATCGCGTCACCACGGGCCTCGTTGACCTCGAAGCCTGCAAGCACGGTCGCGAGCGAGGCGACCGGCGAGGGTCCCGAATAGAGATAGGGCGGCGCAGCCGTCTTGAGCAACTCCTTGAGATCCGACGGGCAGGCCACGAAGGCCGCAAGGGATGAGTACGACTTGGAGAAGCCAGCTACGAGCACGATCCGGTCGTAGGACTCGCCGCAATAGCGGACAACGCTGTTCCCGCTGACGCCGTATGGGCTTGACTCGTCCGATGCACGTTCGCCGATCACGCCGAACCCGTGAGCGTCGTCGACGTACAGCATCGCGTCGTAGCGCCGGGCGAGGCGCGCGAAGTCGGAGAGATCGGGAGCGTTTCCCGTCATGCTGTTGACCCCGTCCATGCAGATGAGCCGCGTCGTCGAGCGGTCCTGCCGAAGGAGCTTCTCGAGGTCTTCCGGGTCCTCGGATCGGAATCGCTTCACTGTCGCGCCCCGCGCCGTCGCGAACTGGCAACCGTCGTAGATCGTCTTGTGGGCCCGGTTGTCGACGAAGATCGTCCCGTCCCCAGCCAGCACCGGGATCACCGACAGGTGGATCAGCGTGATCGTCGGAATCACGAGTGCGTCGTCGCAGCCGAGGAGCTCGATCAGCCGGTCCTCGATCTGCTGGTAGAGCACAGGGCTGCCGAGCATGCGGGACCAGCTCGGATGCGTCCCCCACTTCTCGAGGTATTCGGGAACGGCGGCGATGATCTCGCGATCGAGGTCAAATCCGAGGTAGTTGCAGGACGCGAAGTCGGCCAACCACTGATCGCCGATCCGGATCATCCGGCCGTCGAGCTCATCGATGACGGCATCCGTCATCGGGTTGGACCGCTCGAGCTCGGCCAACTCACTGCACGCTGCGAGCCAGCGGTCGATCCAACGAGGGGATGCGGACGGGGACCGAGGACCCTCCGCGCGGAAGATATTCATGCGCGCAAGATCGACATTTCTTCCGGAAACTTTAGAAATCTCGACGAATCGGAGCGCAAATCGAAACGGTGCCAAGGCGTTTTCGTAGGCTCGTCCCGTGGAGGGCTTCCTCGAGCGGCCGCTCGGCCGGACGTGGTACCGCGTCACCGGCGAGGGAGGGCGGACGCCGCTCGTCTGCCTGCACGGCGGGCCGGGGTCGACGCACAACTACTTCCGTCCGCTCGAACGGCTCGCGGACGAGCGGCCGGTGGTGGTGTACGACCAGGTCGGCTGCGGACGCTCGGACCGGCCGGAGGTCGAGTGGAGCCTCGCGATCTTCATGGAGGAGCTCGAGCACCTGCGCGCGCATCTGGGGCTCGACGAGATCCATCTCCTCGGAACCTCCTGGGGCGGGATGCTCGCGCTCGAGCACGCACTCGTCGAGCCGAAGTCGGTTCGCGGCCTCGTGCTCAGCTCGACACTCGCGAGCGCCGACGAGTGGGTGGACGAGGTGAAGCGACTCCGGAACGCGATCGAGGGCGAGGATGACGAGGTGCTCGATGAGTTCGAACGCCGTCACTTCTTCCGCGGCGAAAGCAACCCGCTCGAGCTCGTCCGGATGCGAGAGGAGAAGAGCAGCGCGGTCTACGAGGCCATGTGGGGGCCGAACGAATGGACGATGACGGGCGCACTCGCGGGCTGGGACGTCCGGCCGCGTCTCGGCGAGCTCCGGATGCCGACGCTGATCCTGCGCGGCGCCCACGACCTCTCGACCGACGCGATCTCGAAGACGCTCACGGCGGGCATTCCACACGCGCGCGAGGTCGTCTTCGCCGAGAGTTCCCACACGCCCGTCCTCGAGGAGACCGAGCGTTACCTCCGCACCGTCCGGGACTTCCTCTACGCCATCGAAGCCCGATAGTGGCGAGCCGGGAGCGCAGCGACCATTGAGGGATTTGCGCGACACGTGATCCGGTTCCGCGGATCAGTGTCATGCGACTGAGAACAATGAAGCGACCCCTTTAGGGTTTTGGCGCGGATCGGGGGGTCTCCCGCGGATCCCGATTGCGCCCTCACTGGATGCAGGGGATAGGAGAGAACCTCGCCCCCAAGGATGACGCGGCCTCGACGTGAGCGGTCGTCGAGCAGGTGGGTCAGGTCAGAGATCGACCGGTCCAATGACGTGCTTGCAGTAGTCGATGCCGAGGATCCTCCCGAACACCCCGTAGAGGCTGACCCCGTGGTCGGGCCATTCCGGATCCGTTAGGTCAGCGCGACCCTGACAGAGGGCTCTCGCGCAGTTCCGGCACAGCCAGGGGAAGGTCAGGAAGAAAGAGCGCCGCGCGGCCGTCGTGTGCTCACGAGGGAATGACGGAGCATCCATCGCTCCCGATACACCCCACCTCCAAGAAGAAGGGAACCCCATGTCCACGCTCGTTCATTCGATTCGCCGGCGCACGCTGGTGGTCGGTCTCGTAGTGGCTTCGTTCGCAGGGGCAAGCGGCTCCGCCTTTGCTGCCTCCGCGGCTAGTCCTTACGGCTACGCGATGCAGTACACGCCGAAGGTCTCGGTGCAGAAAGTCGCTCAGAGTCCTTACGGCTACGCGATGCAGTACACGCCGAAGGCACCGGTGCGAAAAATCCGTCAGAGTCTTTACGGCTACGCGATGCAGTACACGCCGAAGGCACCGGTGCAAAAGATTCCTCAGCGTCCAAAGGTCGTTGTCGAGCGGACTGACGTTCTGTGCGACGTCCTGGTTGGCACCGCGCACGCGGGCGACCTGCGGCGTTGTGAGTAGTACCGGCGGCCGTCCTCAGACGGCCCCTTCACCGCGACTCTGAACGCCGAAAGCGTCGCGAGACGCCGCCGCACCGCTCCACGGTTGGGGCGGGCGGCGGCTGAATCAGTCGGCGCGCGCCGCAGAAATACCAGGTCGCTGACTACTCCAACCTCCGCGAGAAGTACGCGCGGAAGGCGAGGCGGCGAGGCCGGAACCGTCGCAGCCGTGCGGGGTTCCGGCCCATTCTGGTCCCGGTGGGGCTGTCGTGGCCCAACTGGTCGCGCTATGCAGGGGGAAGGATTCGAACCTTCGTAGGCTGAGCCGGCGGGTTTACAGCCCGCTCCCTTTGGCCGCTCGGGCACCCCTGCAGGGTGGGCCATTGTAGCCTCCTCGCGCTGCCGGCCGGCCGGCTCACGCCGGGCGGAGCCCGGCTCCGGCCGCCCTCGCACACGCGAGCGCACACGGCTCTCCGGGTCTGTGCTTTCGCACTATCCCTCCGGCCGCGCACGCTCATGCGCGCGCCGTCGACGCGAGCGCGGCAAGCCGACTATCGTCGGGAGCATGGAGCGGTTCGACGCGGTGGTCGTTGGCGCCGGGCCGGCAGGATCGGCGACGGCGATCCGGCTGGCGCGCGGGGGAGCGGACGTCCTCCTTGTTGACCGAGCACACTTTCCGCGTGACAAGCCGTGCGGCGGCGGCCTCACCGGCCGCGCGGTCCGGGAGCTGCCGGTGGACGTGACGCCCGTCGTCGAGGACGTCGTCCGGACGTTCGAGGTGCGGCTCGGCTACCGGAAGCGCTTCGAGCGCCGCAGCGAGGCGCCGCTCGTCCTGATGACGAGGCGCCGGCGGCTCGACGCCTTCCTCGCCGAGCAGGCGGCGGCGGCCGGAGTTGTCTTTCGGGACGGGGTCACGGTCGAAGGTCTAACGGTCGGACCGGACGGAGCAACGATCCGGATCGGCGGCTCGGCAGTGCACGCTCGCACGGTTGTGGGCGCCGACGGTGTCAACGGGCGGATCGCGCGCGACGCAGGCCTCGGCGGAGGCATCCTTTACGGGATCGCGCTCGAGGGCAACGGGCCTCTGCAAGAGGGGCAGCCCGGTCGCGCCACAGTCGAGATCGGCGTCGTCCCGGGCGGCTACGGCTGGGTCTTCCCGAAGGCGGATCACGCCAACTATGGAGTCGGCGGCTGGGCGGCAGAAGGGCCGCGCCTGCGCGCCCACTTGCGGCGCCTCTGCGCAGAGCACGGCGTCGACCACACCGGGCTGACCGACCTGCAGGGCCGCCGGTTGCCGATCCGGCGGACGACGAGCGCCGCCCACGGCCCGGTTCTGCTCGTCGGGGACGCCGCCGGCCTTGTCGATCCGCTCTCGGGCGACGGGATCTACGAAGCGCTCGTCTCGGCTCGGCTCGCGGCCGAGGCGATTCTCGACGGCGACCTCATCCGCTACGAGGAGGAGCTGCAAGCGGTGCTCGGGCGCTTCGCGGACACGTCCTGGAAGGCGAAGCTCGTGCTCGACCGCCACCCGCGGGCGTCCTTCGAGATCGCACGTATCCCGGCGGTCTGGCGCGTGATCGCGGGACTACTCACGGGCGAGGTCGCGCACCCGAGCGATGCCCGTGGCCTGGCGCGGCCGCCGCTGCGCCTGCTGGCGCGCCTCTAAAGCGCGGCGCCAAACCTGCCGATTCCTCACCTCGACTCCCTATGGACCTCAATGCCATCCTCAAGATCGCCGTCGAGCTGGGCGCGAGCGACATCCACATGAAGCTCGACCAGCCGCCGATGCTGCGGACGGATGGGTCGATCGCACCGCTGCCTGGCTGCCCTGAGCTCGCCGAGCAGGACCTGCTCGGCGCGCTCGAGTCGGTCACGATCATCGCGCCGGATCGGATGCGCCAGTTCCACGAGACCGGCGACCTCGACATCGCCTATACGGCCGAGGGCCTGCCGCGCTTCCGCGTCAACGTCTTCCGGCAGCGCGGCGCGATCTCATTTGCATTCCGCGTCATCCCCAAGGAGGTGCCGAGCTTCGAGCGGTTGAGCATGCCTGCCGGCGTCGCCAGGCTCGCGAACGAGCACCGCGGCCTCGTCCTCGTCACCGGCGCGACCGGCTCGGGGAAGACGACGACGCTTGCTTCGATGCTCGACCACATCAACCAGACGCGGAGCCAGCACATCGTCACGATCGAGGACCCGATCGAGATCCTCCACCAGGATCGCAGCTCGATCGTGAACCAGCGCGAGGTCGGCCTCGACACCGAGAGCTTCGCCCAGGCGCTCCGCCGGGTGCTCCGCCAGGACCCGGACGTGATCCTCATCGGCGAGCTCCGCGACGCCGAGACCGCGCAGACGGCTCTACAGGCCGCCGAGTCGGGCCACCTCGTCTTCTCGACGCTGCACACGGTCGACGCTGCCGAGACCGTCGGCCGGATGATCGAGTTCTTCCCGCCCGCGAAGCAACAGCAGATCCGCTCCGTGCTCGCCGGTGTTCTCCGCGGCGTGATCAGCCAGCGGCTGCTGCCGCGCGTCGACTACGGCCGGGTCGCCGCCGTCGAGGTGATGGTGATGAACGCGCGCATCTCGGATCTGATCCGCGAGCAGCGCACCGAGGAGATCGCGGACGCCGTCGCCGAGGGCGGCTTCTTCGACATGCAGACGTTCGAGCAGGCGCTGATCGAGCTCGTCCTCGCCGGGAAGGTCGAGCGCGAGGTGGCGGCGAACGCGGCCTCGAACGCGCACGACTTCGAGGTCGCGCTCGACCACGCGCTCAAACGTCAGACGGTCGAGGTCGCGCGGGAAGAGGCCGCCGAGGCCGAGACCGAGGCGGAGGGGGACGCTCCGGCTCTCCGCGTCATCCGCGCCGCCGAGGCGTGATGCGGCGACTCGTTGCGGGGTCGCTGCTCGTCCTGGCTTTGGGCGCCGGGACGGCGTCCGCGGACACGTTCGCCGTCGTGCCCGATCAGTTCGTCGCCCTGCCGGAGACTCCGCAGGCGCTGCCGAGCGCTGAGGTGCCGAACGCGACGGGCTCGATCCTGCTGCCGCCGGGAACCTGGGAGGCAGCCTTCCTGCCCGTCCGTCAGCTCTCCTACGAGGAGCTGCGGATGCTGTGGGTGCACGCGGGTGCCTCTTACGGGATTCCGTGGCAGGTGCTCGCGGCGATCAACAAGATCGAGTCGAACTTCGGCCGAAACATGGGCCCGAGCTCGGCTGGGGCGGTCGGCTGGATGCAGTTCATGCCGGACACCTGGCTGCGCTGGGGCACGGACGGGAACGGTGACGGGATCGCCGATCCGTGGAACCCCGACGACGCGATCCACTCCGCCGCCCGCTATCTCGCAGCTGCCAACGGCCGCACCGATATCGCCCGCGCGATCTTCGCCTACAACCACGCACAGTGGTACGTCGACGACGTGCTCCAGCTCGCAGCGATGTTCGGCGGTGACTTTGCGAGCGCCGACGCCGTCTTCACGCTCGACCGGATGGCGCTCGCGCTCGAGCAGGCGCAGGAGCAGGTGGCCTCTCTCTCCGAGCAGCTCGACGCCGCCGAGGCGGCCGAGTCCGAGGCAGGCGCGACCTCGGAGCGGCTCACGGTCGCAGCCGGGGACCTCGGGCAGCTGCTCTCGGACCGCGTGCTCGCGGAGAAGGATGCGTTCCAGGCCGGGGAGGAGCTCGCGGCCGCCGCCGCGGAGGTGGACCGCCTCCGCAACGAGCTGGCGCGGGCGCAGGTCGCGCTCGACACCGCCCAGAGCAGCGCCGCGTCGGCATCGTTCGCGCCCGCTGCCGCCGGCGTCCTGCGGATGCCGACGCGGGCGGACGGCTACGTCTTCCCGGTCGGGGGCGGCCCCGGCTCCATCTCCGTCGGCCGTCACCACCACGACTATCCCGCGGCCGACATCGCCGCGCCGCTCGGCGCCCCGCTCTTTGCGCTCGCCGACGGCGTCGTGCTCTCCCTCGCCGACGACGGCCGCTGCGGCACCGGCTTCGTCCTGCGGACCGTGGACGGGCTCGAGTGGGTGTACTGCCACCTTTCCTATCGAGACCCCGGCCTCGAGGAGGGTCTGCTCGTGAGCGCCGGCCAGTGGGTCGGTCTGGTCGGTTCGACCGGCCACTCGACGGGGCCGCACCTCCATCTCGGGCTCCGGCCGGCACGTTATCCGCAGGAGATGCCGTGGTTCCAGGAGTTCGCCGGGATCGCCTTCATGTGGCAGGACGAGCCGGCGGAGGCGGAAGCCCGATCGGCGCCGGTCTTCTCGCTCGTACCACCGGAAGAGCCGGCCGGCGACGTCGTGGAATTCACACTCTCGGGGGGTTGAGTTCGTGCCTGCTTCTGCCGACAGACGCGATATGACTGCGGGAGTCACCGGCCGCTTGCCGCGCGTCGGCGTGATCGTCTGCGCGATCGGCCTCGTCACGGGCACGCTCGCGTTCGCGGCCAACTCGACGCTTTCGACCCCCGCGGCACCGGCGGCCGCCCCGGTCGCCGCCAAGCTCGAGCCGCTCGTCGTCCCCGACGTCCGCAAGCAGGCCTACGTCTTCGCGAAGGGCTCGCTCGAGCAGGACGGCTTCGCCTGGCGGGTCGAGGGCTCCGTGCCCGGCTTCGCCGCGAACGTCGTCGTCGCACAATCGCCCGCACCGGGCACGCGGGTGATCGCCGACGGTGCTCCGATCATCGTCCTCCGCCTTAGTCGCAACGGCTCATATGAGCAGGAGGGCGTCCCCGAGAACGTCTCTCCGTACGCCGGCAAGCCGGCCCGGCTCGTCGGATCGGCGCAGCCGAAGCGAAAGACCGCCCAGACCGCGGCCGCAACACCCGCGGCGAAGCCGGCGAAGACGGCGCCGAAGGTAAAGACGACGCCGAAGGCCAAGGCGCCGGCGACGGCAAAGCCCGCCGCGGCCAGTACGCGCAAGCCCGCCTTCAACGTCGCCGGCGCGCCCGCTGAGCCGCTCGACGAGATCGTGCTCAGCGCCCGCGCGAAGCAGCTCGCCGCCTGGGTCGAGAAGCATCCGAACCGTACCGCCGCGAACGTCGATCACTGGCTCTACCAGCACACCTGGATCGTCACCGGCGCAGGCTTCGGCTGGGCCGATGGTGCTGCCGCTTTGCGGACACTGATCGCCGTCGACAACCGTGTGCAGAAGCTCTGGGGGATCGGCGCCCAGAGCGAGCAGGTCGCCCGACAGACGCTCGCCAAGGTCCAGGAGCGCTCGACGTGAAGCGGCTTTGGGCGCGACTCGTCTCGGAGCAGTCCGGTTACAGCCTGATCGAGCTGCTCACGGCGATGGGGATTCTCGGCGTCGTGATGACCTCACTCACGACGGTCCTCGTCTCGGCCACGAATGCCGACGTTCGCATGAACCAGAACTTCCAGGCTCAGACGCAGGTCAGGATGGCACTTGATCGGTTCAGACGCGAGGGACACGCGGCGTGCCGCGCCGAACCGGCGGGGCCGACGACGTCGATCACCCTCACGTTCATCACCGCCGGCAGCTGCCCCGCATC
>CAWKBW010000019.1:0-14009 GCA_963847955.1 uncultured Actinomycetes bacterium | reverse complement strand
GGGCCGAGGCGCTGCTCCTCGCGGTGATCCTCGCGCCGACGGACGCGGCGCTCGGCCAGGCGGTCGTCACGCTGCCGCGGCTCCCGAGCCGCGTCCGACAGGGCCTGAACGTCGAAAGCGGCCTCAACGACGGGATCTGCGTGCCGTTGTTCTGGATCGTGCTGGCGATCGCGCAGGCCGAGTCGGGAGCAATCGGCGACGGCGCTGCGGTTCGGCTGGTGCTCGAGCAGATCGGCTACGGCATCCTGGCGGGAGTGCTGGCCGGCGTCGCTTGCCGCGTGCGTCGTCGTGGTTGCAGGCCGGCGCGGCCTCGTCGAGCCACTCCTGGCTCCAGGTCGTGCCACTGGCCGCTGCTGGGCTCGCCTTCGGAATCGCTGATCCGATCGGCGGCTCAGGTTTCATCGCGGCGTTCGTCGGGGGCTTCGTGTTCGGCGCCCTCCGGCGGCGCAGCGGAGGCGAGGTCGCCCATCTCATCGAGGAGGTCGGAGAGGTGTTCGGCGCGGTGACGTTCATCGTGTTCGGCGCCGTGCTGCTCGGGCCGGCGCTCGGAGACGTGACGTGGTCGATCGCCCTGTACGTCGTCCTGAGCCTGACGATCGTCCGCATGCTCCCGGTTGCGGTCGCGATGATCGGAACCGGCGCACGCAGGCCGACCGTGGCCTTCCTCGGCTGGTTCGGGCCGCGAGGGCTCGCGTCGATCGTCTTCGCGGTCCTGGTGATCGAGGAGGGCGGTCTGCCGCACGACGATTTGATCCTCGTCACGATCTACGTTGCGATCGGGCTGTCGGTCCTCGCTCACGGTCTGACGGCGGCGCCCCTGGCCAACCGCTACGCCGCCTGGTTCGAGTCGCATCCGCGGGACGCGCTGCCGAGCCTCGAGGGCTCGGAGGTGCGCGGACGTTCGCTGGCGCACCGGCGTCGGCCACTCCCGCGGCGAGCGGAGCTGATGGGCCTTGCTTCAGTGGCCGAGAGCGAGCGTCAGCTCAAGTTAAGCCAAGGAGCTGAGGCTATTCGAGCATCGACAGCGCGAAGGCAAGGCCGAACCCCAGCGTCGTCAGCAGCCCGACGAGCTTGCCGCCGTGCTCGAAGGCCTCGGGCATCATCGTGTCGGCGAGCATCGTCAGGATCGCGCCGCCCGCAAATGCGAGCACGAACGCGAGCGCGTCAGGGCCTGCCGAGTCGAAGACCACGTACCCGAAGAGCGACGCCAGCCCGCTGACCAGCGGTTACGAGCACCCACAGGCCGATGATCCGGCCGCGCGCCCAACCGTCGGCCGCCAGGCCGGTCGTCGCCGCGATCGCTTCCGGAAGATTCGAGAGGAACACCGCTGCGATCACCGCGACGCTGACGCCGGTGCCCTCGAGCAGCCCCAGCCCGATCACGGCCGACTCGGGGATGCCGTCGAGGACGATCCCGAGCACGATCGCGAGGCCGGAGCCGCTCCGGCGGTCCGGCGCATCTTCTTGCGTTCCTCGCCGCCCATCCGGTCGACCAGCAGCGTCGCCGACGAAGAACGTCAGCGCGCCGGCCGACAGCCCGAGCGCGAGGCTGCCGTTCCACGCCGAGGTCTCGAAGGCCTCCGCCACCAGCTCGTAGGCGACCGCGCTGATCAGGACGCCCGCGCCGAACCCCATGATCAGCCCAGCCAGCGCTCCCGGATCGGGAGCACGAGGGCAAGGACCCCGCCGAGGATCAGCGACGAGCTGGCAAAGAGACCCCAGAAGAGCGCCGCGCCCATCAGGCCGATGCCTCCACGCGTTCAACCCCGGACGACGCAACGGAAGCCGATGTGGCCGGTCGAGGTGTCGACGGTCTCGCCCTGGCGGGCCGCGGGGCGGTAGCGGAGGCAGTAGTTGGGCGCGCACAGGTGCGAGCCGCCCTTGATCACCTTGCGCGGAAACCGCTCTCCAGGCCGCGTCGGCGGAGCGCAGCAGGGGCTCTCGCCCTCCGAGCGATCGGCTCTGAACCAGTCGCTCGTCCACTCCCAGACGTTTCCGGTCATGTCGTAGAGCCCGTAGCCGTTCGGAGGGAAGCTCCCGACCGGCGAGGTGCCCTCGAACCCGTCCGCCTTCAGGTTCTGCCAGGGAAACTCGCCCTGCCAGGTGTTCGCCATCGGCTTGCCGTTCGGGAAGTGCTCGTCGCCCCAGGCGAACGCAGCTCCGTCGAGGCCGCCGCGGGCGGCGTACTCCCACTCGGCCTCGGTCGGAAGCGCCTTGCCGCTCCAGGAGGCGTACGCCTCGGCGTCCTCGTAGGCGACCTGGACGACGGGGTGGCGATCGCGGCCGTTGATCGTCGTGCCCGGCCCGCCCGGCTTCTTCCAGAACGCGCCCGGCACGTACTCCCACCAGCTGCGGACGTCGTCGAGAGGCACGGGGCCGGAGGTCTTGCGAAAGACGAGCGAGCCCGGCACGAGCAGGTCGGGCTCGGCGTCCGGGTAGTCGGCGGGGTCGAGCGGCCGCTCGGCGAGCGTGACGTAGCCCGTCTCCCGGACGAAGCGCCTGAACTCGCCCGCCGTGACGGGGTGCTCGTCGATCCAGAAGCCGCCGACCTCGACTCGCCGGACCGGCCCCTCCTCCGGATAGAAGGCCTCGGAGCCCATCAGGAACTCGCCGCCCTCGACCCGCACCATGTCCTCGACCTCTGCGCGACGCTCAGCGATCGGCATCGTGACGCTACTCACGCGCCAGGAGCGCGTGCGCCTCCTTCTCGAGGTCGAGGTACTGGTCGTCGCCGGTGCTGACCTCGACCTGCAGGATCGTCCCGCCCTTGAACGTCGCCGGCGCCTTGTACTCCTTGCTGACTGCGTCACCCGAGTCGCGGCCCACGCAGAGACCGTCGCCGCAGAGCGTGAAGAAGGCGAGCTGCGTCCGCATCGGTCCCTCGGCGACGACGTCCTCGTCGACGTAGAGCTTCGTGGTGCCGAGCGCCTCGCCTCGCTCGCCGGTCGACTCCTTCGCGAACTCCATCCCCAGTACGTGCTTGCCGGGCTCGAGCTTGTCCGAGACGAACTGCTGCTCGGGTGGCAGGCCGAGGAAGTTGTAGACGTACCAGAGCTTCCGGTCCTTGAGGAAGAGCGCGTGGCCTCCGAAGCGCGAGCCGTGCGCGAAGATCACGCCCTCCGCGTCCGGGCTCGTGAGCTCGACGTCGGCGAGGATCTTGTAGGAGCGGCCACGCGTGGACACCGCCACCACCTCGGGGACCTCCGCAGTGCCCGGGTAGTAAACGTACGTATCGCGTGGTTCCTCGGGCTGCGGCCTCGGGTCGTTGAGAATCTCGGGCGGAAAGCGGTCGTCGAGCGGGAGTACGTTGTACTTGCCAGCCTCCTCGAACCAGAGCTCGATCAGCTGCTTCAGTCTCTCCGGCTGCTCCTCGGCGAGGTTCCTCGCCTCCGCTCGGTCCTGCTCGAGGTCGAAGAGCTCCCACTCGTCACTCGTCGTAGTTGCCGATTCCCGAGAGCGGACCGTGAACCGCGACCGCCTTCCAGCCCTGGTCCCACATGCCACGCGTGCCGAGCATCGCGTAGTACTGGCGCTTCTTCTCGGTAGGCGCATCCGCCTCGTCGAACGAGTAACGCATCGACACGCCCGCCAGTGGCACTTGCTCGTGCCCGTTCAGCGTGCTCGGAAACTCCAGGCCGCAACACTCGAGGATCGTCGGGACGATGTCCGTCGCGTGGTGGTACTGGTGGCGGACCTCGCCCTTGGCCTTGATGCCCGCCGGCCAGTGGATCACGAGCGGGTCGCACGTCCCACCGGCATACGAGTACCGCTTGAACATCTTGAACGGCGTCGAGAACGCAACAGCCCAACCGGTCGGATAGTGGTTGTACGTGGTCGGGCTGCCGAGGTCGTCGATGTGCTTGAGGTTTTCCTCGATGTCGTCGGGCCAGCCGTTGAAGAACAGATTCTCGTTGACCGAGCCGTTCGGGGTTCCCTCGCCCGAGGCGCCGTTGTCAGCGCAGTAGATGATGATCGTGTTCTCGAGCTGCCCTGACTCCTCGAGGTAGTCGACGATCCGTCCGACCTGGTGGTCGGTGTACTCGGAGAAGCCGGCGAAGACCTCGGCCATGCGCGCGAAGAGCTTCTTCTCCTCGTCTGAGAGCGATTCCCACGGACGGACGTCGTCGTTCGGTGAATACGTTCCCTCGGGCATGGGGTTGAGCGGCGTGAGCTCGGTGCCTTCGGGCATGACGCCCTTCTCGATCATCCGGCCGAGCGCCCACTCGCGGTAGGCCTCGTAGCCGTCGTCGAACTGGCCCTTGTACTTGTCCGCCCATTCCTTCGAGACGTGGTGCGGCGCGTGATTGGCCCCGGGCAGAACCAGGTGAACCACGGCCGGGAGGGAGCCGAGACCTTGACGTCGCGGATCATCTGGATCGCGTTGTCCGCGAGATCCTTGGAGAGGTGGTAGCCCTCCTCCGGCTGGTAGGGCTGGTCGATCAGGCGGTTGTCCTCGATCAGCGTCGGATACCAGTTGTTCGTCTCGCCCCCGAGGAAGCCGTAGAAACGATCCCAGCCCTGGTGGAGCGGCCAGTTCGACTTCGGAGCGCCCGCGTGGGTTTCCTCGACCGGCACGTTGTGGTTCTTGCCGAGCCAGAACGTGCTCCAGCCGGCCTGGCGCATCACCTCGGCGAGCGTTCCGCACTCGGGCGGGATGTGCCCGTGCGACCCCGGGAATCCCGTCGAGGCCTCGGTGATACAGGCCATCCCGTTCTGGTGGTGGTTGCGCCCGGTCAGGAAGCACGAGCGCGTCGGAGAGCACAGCGCCGTCGTGTGCCACTGGCTGTACATCAGGCCGTTGTCGGCGAGACGCTCCAGCGTCGGCATCCGGATCCGCCCCCCGAAGGGCGACCAGGCCGCGAGGCCGGTGTCGTCGTAGAGCACGATCAGGACGTTCGGCGCCCCCTCCGGCGCCTTCGGTGGGATGTACGGCTCCCAGTCCGGCGTCGAGTCCCGGATGTCGGTCTTGATGATCCCCTTGAACGGCCTGCTCACCCTGGGCCTCCCTCATTCGGCGACGGTCGACGAACCGGGTCAGCATCTCAGGTTCGAGCGCGTTCGATCATCACCCAGATGTGACGAGAGCAGAGCGCGGGCGAATCACCCGATCCGTATGATGACCCCGCTGTGCGGCAGCGGGAGGCTGCTGCCACAACTCAGCGGATCCCCTCGCTCAACTCTCAGGAGGCCCTCGAATGATGCTTGCAGCCGACTACCCGTTCCTCGACGTGCTGTGGACGATGCTCATCTTCTTCTTGTGGGTGTGCTGGTTCATGCTGCTGTTCCATTGCATCGGCGACATCTTCCGCCGGCGCGACGCGAGCGGCGGGAAGAAGACGCTCTGGCTGATCTTCGTCCTGTTCGTCCCGTTCCTCGGCGTCTTCGTCTACCTGATCGCGAACAGCGACGGCATGGCGCGAGCGGAATGCAGAGCAGGATGGCAGCGTGCCGGCGTCGTCGGGGCGCCGGCAGGCGAGATCGAGCGGGCAAAGGCGCTGCTCGACAGCGGCACCATCAGCCAGGAGGAGTTCGACGCGATCAAGGCCAAGGCGCTCGCCTGAGCGTTCAAGAGGTCTTGACGAAGACGAAGAGGTGAGGTCCCCGGCGGCGGCAGTGCGCGCCCACGCAGTGCCGCCGCAGTAGATTCGCTCGATGCGCCGCTGGCTTCCCCTCGACATCCTTGCTGCCGCGCAGTTCGTGATGGTGCTCGACTCGAGCGTGATGAACGTCTCGATCTCGCAGATCGTGGACGACCTCGACACGACCGTCACCGGCGTCCAGCTCGCGATCACCGCCTACACGCTCGTGATGGCGGCCTTCATGCTCGTCGGCGCGAAGCTCGGCGACATCTGGGGGCGCGACCGGGCCTTCGCCATCGGCCTCGCCGTCTACGGGGTCGGCTCGCTGACGACCGCGCTGAGCCCGAACCTCGGCGTGCTCCTCTTCGGCTGGTCGCTCGTCGAAGGGCTGGGCGCCGTGCTCGTCATCCCGGCCATCGCCGCTCTGACCGCGGCCAACTATGAGGGGAAGGATCGTGCGTTCGCCTACGGGATCATCGGCGGTGTCGCGGGGGCTGCGATCGCGGTCGGGCCGGTCATCGGCGGCTGGGTAACGACGAATTTCACCTGGCGACTCGTGTTCGTCGGCGAGGTCGTGGTCGTGCTCGTCATCCTCGTCGTGCGAAAGCAGATGCAGCCGGCGCCACGGCCCGAGCACCCGCCAAAGCTCGACTTCCTCGGTGCGGCCCTCTCCGCCGCGGGCCTGGGCCTCATCGTCCTCGGGATCCTCCAGAGCAGCTCTTGGGGCTGGCTGCAGCCCATCGACGCGCCCACGATCGGGGGCAAGGAGATCACCCCGCTCGGCTTCTCGCTGGTGCCGTTCCTGATCGTCGGCGGTGTCTTCCTCCTCTGGTTCTTCAGCATGTGGGAGGAACGACGGGAGCGGCTCGGCCAGGACACGCTGCTCGAACGCGCGCTGCTGCGCATCGAGTCCCTCCGGGCCGGGCTGGCGACGCTGATGTCGCAGCAACTCGTCCTGATGGGCACCTTCTTCGTGCTCCCCGTCTACCTCCAGGTGGTCCTGGGCCTCGACGCCTTCGAGACCGGTAAACGGCTGCTGCCGATGTCGCTGACGATGCTCATCGCAGCCCTCACAGGACCGAAGCTCTCCGCGCGGATCGCGCCGAGGCTGGTCGTGCAGATCGGCCTCGCCGCAATGGTGATCGCCGGTCTCGTCCTGGCGGCCACGATCGACGTGGAACTGAACGAGACCGCGTTCAAGCTCTCGCTCGCCTTGTTCGGGGTCGGCGCCGGTCTGCTGATGTCGCAGCTCGGCAACGTGATCATGTCGTCGGCGCCACCGGAGAAGACGAACGAGGCCGGCGGCCTCCAGGGGACGGCCCAGAACCTCGGCGCCTCGCTTGGCACGGCCCTCATCGGCTCGATCCTGCTCACCGGCCTGCTCACCGGCTTCCAAACGCGCATCGCCGAGAACCCGGACCCTTCGCCGGCCGTGCGCACCCAGATCCAGGAGGCGACCCAGAAGGGCATCGAGATCGTCACGACCGAGCAGGCAAACGCGGTCGCGATCGACGCGGGCCTCAGCCCTGACGAGGCCGACGCTGTCACGGCCGACTACGCCGACGCCCAGCTCGATGCGCTGAAGAAGGCGATGCTTGGCGTGGCGCTCCTCGCGCTCCTGTCCCTCCTGTTCACGCGGCGCTTGCCGGGGAAGCCCTCGACAGCAGAGCCGTGAGCTCTCACTTCGATGAACACGCCGCCGAGTTCCGGGCGGTGCGGCGGCAGATCGAGGAGGCGATTCTGCCGCTTGCGACGTCGGTCGACGGGAGGCGCTTCGAGCTGCAGGCTTCGTTGCACGGACTGGAGCTCGAGGTCGGTGGCTATGTCGTGCTCGAAAGCGGTGACGAGAGGCGGCTCGGTCAAGTCGTGGCGCTCGAGCTCGCCCGAGTCGACTTCTCCGAGGTGACGAGCGGCGAAGGGGCGCTCGAGCTTCGTTCCCGGCTGACAATCCGGGTCGCCCACGGGGAGGGCGTCGTGCTCGACGGTGATGGACGGCCCTTTCACGATGCCCTCGCACGCCCGGCGGATCCGGCCGACGTGGCCGAGTGGCTGGCGACGACCCGGCCCCCGAGAGCCACTCCCTCGATCGGCGAGCTCCTGCTGGCGCCCGGCGTGCCGGCCACGATCGATGCTGGCGGATTCGACCGACACACGTTCATGTGCGGCCAGTCGGGCTCCGGGAAGACCTATTCGCTGGGACTCGTCCTGGAGCGGCTCCTCGTCGAGACGGACCTCCGTCTCATCATCCTCGACCCGAACTCCGACTACGTCCGGCTCGGAGAGCAGCGGGCAGACGCAGACGCGCAGCTGGCCGCAGGCTTCGCCGAGGCTGCGACAGGGGTCGTCGTCCGGAGCGCCGGGAACGGGCTCCAACTCGGAGTCGGAGAGCTCGATCCGAGCGCGCGTGCGGCCGCGCTGGCGCTCGACCCGGTCGCCGACCGAGAGGAGTTCGCGCTCGTGGACGAGATGCTCGGCGCGGGCGTGGCCTTCGAGGAACTGGCGAAATCAGACGAGCCGCACGCGCGGGCGCTTCGCCTTCGAGCCGAAAATCTCGGCGTTCCACGCTGGGAGCTGTGGGCCCGCGGCCGGCCCGGGTCGCTCGTCGACGATGTCGAGCGTCGCGATGCCCGCTGTCTCGTCGTCGATCTCGGCTCCCTAGCGACCCGCGAGGAGCAAGCCGTCGCCGCGGAGGCCGTGCTCGCAACGCTCTGGCGCCGGCGGGCCGATCGCGAGCCCGTCCTCGTCGTGATCGACGAGGCGCACAACGTCTGCCCGCAGAACCCGGAGGATCCGGTCACGGCGCTCGTGACCGAGCATGCCGTCCGGATCGCCGCCGAAGGGCGCAAGTTCGGCCTCTACCTGCTCGTCTCGACGCAGCGGCCGCAGAAGGTCCACGAGAACGTCCTCAGCCAGTGCGACAACCTCCTGGTCATGCGGATGAACTCGCTCGCCGACCTCGGCTTCGTCGGCGACGTCTTCTCCTTCGTTCCCCCGACGCCTGCTCGAGCGCGCGACAGCTTTTCGCCAGGGCGAAGCCCTCGTCGCCGGGAAGATCGTCTCGCACCCTTGCTTCGTCCGCTTCGGCGCGCGCGTCGCCGAGGAGGGCGGTTCCGACATCCCCGCGGACTGGGCGCGGCCTTGATCCAGGCGCCGAGCGGAATTGCATTCCGCGGCCGGGTGGTGTTGGATCCCCTCCCGTGAGCGGACGATTCTGGCTCGGAATGCTGGCCGCCATCGTCGCGATCGGGATCGCCGCGGGGATCTTGTTTGTCGTGATCGGCGCCGCGCTTGTCACCTGGGGCGTGCTGGGCGCGCTCATTGTCTTCGGCGGAATCGCGCTCCTGATCGCGTGGATGTCCGACCGCCGCAGGCAGGCGCAGTACGACGAGCCGCTAGGTCAGCAGCTAGCCGAGCTCAGCGAAGGCCTGCGGGCCGACCAGCATCCGGGAAATTCCCGCGACGCCGGCCGCCCCGCCTCTGCCATTCGCTTCTTTCGTTAGTCCCGGATCGCGCCTGGTCGGGTCACCGCCCAGATCACCCAGATGTCGATCGCGATGATGAGGATCGCCCAGAACGGGTAGTACGGGATGAAGAAGAAGTTGGCGACCGCGCTCAGCGAGGCCACGAAGATGGCCATCGCGGCTCCCCACGTGCTCCTCGAAAACAGGCCCCAACCGGCCGTGAGGAGGAGGAGCCCGATGATGAGGTGGATCCATCCCCAGGCGGTCACGTCGAGGTCGAAGACGTAGTTGGCCCCGACCACGTAGAACTGGTCGTCGAAGATCGCTGACAGGCCGGCAATCGACTGGAAGATGCCGAGAATCAAAAGCATCGTCGCTGCGAAGGTGATGCCGCCCGTTGCCCAACCGGAGACCGGCTGGTCTCGTCCTGCGTCGTACTGGCTCATCGTGTCTCCCTTGGCTGGAATGTCGGCGTGGAGTCTGTCCCACGCACGTTCGCAATTGCAAGGATTCGGCACTTCGACCCAGATTCCTGGGGGAAATTCCGGCGAATTTCGACTCCTCGAATGCTTTACGCCGGGCGGGTAGCGCCGGTCGCGTCGAGCCGGCGAGCGAGGTTCCGCACCTCGAAGGCCATGACGCACTGCCAGATCCCGTACACGACGGCCCAGGCGCCCACGAGAGTGACTATGACGGCGAGGGTCAGACCCGGCCGCCGCATCGCCCAGATCCCAATTGGAACCTCGATCAGCCCGAGCACGAGCATCAGCCACCAGTAGGGCACCTGCCGATTGGCGAGCGCCCCGACGATGTGGATCAACCCGTACGAAACGATGAAGATCCCGACGAAGACGCCGACAACGGTTATGCCCTTGTCCGGCCAGACGATCAGCGCAATCCCCGCAGCGACAGCGAGCGCGCCCCCCGCGAGGTTGGCACCGCGCCCGCTCCCGTCCAACGGGCGCGTGAGCGCGAGCGACAGTCCCTGGAGGATGTACATCACCCCGATGAACGTGCCCAGGCTCTCGACCGACCAGTCGATGCTGAGGATCAGAGCGCCGAAGACGATCGAGATCAGCCCGCCGATGAGCAGAAACGGCCAGTAGCGGGCGACGCCTTCAGCGTCGGCTCGATCGAAGCTTGCGCGGTTGGTCAGCGGGCTCATCAACACGGCGGTGGCCTCTTCCTCTCGCTTACGGCGAGTCTATTCAGCCCCGCGGCGGGACTGCTCGCGGAGCAGCCGCTCCACCTCGGCCAGGCGACGGTCGATTTTCTCGAGAGCCTGCTCTTCGTCGGCTTGCAGCGCTGCCGCCCGCCGCGATACGAGCAGCGAGGCGATGATGCCCGTGAGCAACGACAGCGACGCGTACCCGGAAATCATCAAGCCGGCACCCACGAAACGCCCGGGCGCGTCCGTGGGCACGACGTCCCCGTAGCCGACCGTCGTCACGGTCGTCACCGCCCACCAGAGAGCGATACCGAGCGTCGGGAAATCGTCGGGGTCGACAATCCTCATGACGATGCCCGCGGCGAAAGCGATCGCCGTGATCACGAGCATCAGGAACGGAAGGATGCGACCGGTCTCGAACGCGCGCTCGAGGCGACGGAGACCAAACTGAATCATGCGCTGATGGATCGCGATCAGGCAGGTCTAGCAGCGCGCCAGGACGCCGCGCATCTAGCACGCAGGTGAGAAGGTTCGGACGTGAACGCCCGGCGCACGGGAGAGCGGATTGCAGGGCTCGTCTACGGAACGATCGTCGTGATGTCCGTCATCGCCGCCTCCTCTGAGGGCCTCGAACGCGACCCGGCCCGGATAGCGGAACTCGTCGTCGCGACAAACCTCGTCTTCTGGCTGGCTCACGTGTACGCGCACTCGGTCGAGCTGAGCGTCTCGAGAGGGGAGCGATTGACCGGCCGAGGCCTCAAAGAGGTCGCCGTCCACGAGGCTTCGATTCTCACCGCGGCAGTGCTTCCTACCGGAGCATTGTTGCTCGGCGTCTTCGGGTTCATCAGCGACAGCCAAGCCATCTGGCTCGCCTTGGCGGCCGGGACGGTTGCCCTCGCCGGACAAGCCCTCGCCCTGGCACGAATCGAAAAGCTCGCGTTCTTCGGAACGGCGACGTTGGTGCTCATGAACGTCCTGCTGGGCCTGGCGATCGTCGCGCTCGAGGTGTTCATCGCCCATTGACCCCCATACCGACCAGCGCTGACCGCGCCCTCAGCTGGGCGCAGCAGCGAGTGCCCGGTGTCCCGCACGCCCTCGATGCGCTCGACCGGGAGCGCGTCGCCGGCGGCACTCTCCTGGCCGGGGGCCTGGCGTACAGGCTCTTCTTCTGGCTCGTTCCGCTCGCGCTCGTGGTTGCCGCGGTCCTGAGCTTCTGGGAGCGCGAAGACCCGCGGAGCCTGGAGAGCGCAGGCCGCGAGTTTGGGCTCGGCGCCAGCGCCGTTCGAGCGTCGATGGAGACAATCGAGCAGTCGGCGCACGGGCGCTGGTACTTCCTCGTAGTCGGTCTCGGACTGCTCATGTGGTTCTCGATCGGAGTCGTCCGCGCGCTCCGTATCTCGTTCGCAGTCGCCTGGGGCGTTCGCCCCGAGCGGATGCGGCACCCGATCGTCGCAGGGACAATCTTCACCCTGCTCGCGGTCGCTCTCATCGCCGTCTCCGGAGCGTCGCAAGTAGCCCGCGAGCAACTCGGCGCGGAGGGGCTCCTGGCGACGATCGCGCTCGTCCTTCTGTACGTGGTGGTCGCGCTCTGGATGATGAAATTGCTTCCTCACGCGGACGCGCCGTTGACCGCGCTCCTACCGGGGGCCGTGCTGGTGGCGCTGGGCATGCAAGCCATGCACCTCGTCGTAGCGCTCTACCTGGGCCGAAGCTCGGGCGCTCGTCAGAGTTGTACGGCGCGCTCGGAGTGGCGACCGTGATCCTCCTGTGGCTCTACATCACGGCTCGCCTCCTGACGGCCTCCGCGTTCCTCAATGCAGCACTCTGGGAACGCAAGCGGAGCACAGCGGTCAAGGAGCGGTGACGGCCTTGCTCAGGCGCTAGAAAGCAAGGCGCTCGCCGGGTTTCAGCACCCGCACGTCGACCTCGGGCGCGACCGCAGCCGCTTCGCGGGTGAACGCCACGGCCGGCTCGCTCAGGAAGGCCGGGGCCTTGCGGAGGCCCAGGTAGATCGGCAGATAGGTCCCCCAGTGGATGGGCACCGCGATCCTGGGCCGCAGGAGACGCAGCGCGTTCGCGGCGCTGACCGGGTCGAGGTGAATCCCGCGGCCGAGCGTTGCGCCCCAGCCCCAGATCGGCAAGAGCGCCACGTCCAGGTCCGGGACGAGGCCCTCCATCTCGTCGAACGGGCCTGTATCGCCGGCGAAGTAGACGTTGCTCGAGCCGAGGAGGGCATAGCCGACCGCGTTCGCGCGCACGCGGCCGAAGTGGCGGCTCCTGTCGTGCTCGGCCGGCGTCACACGGAGGCGCAGCGGCCCGAACGAGAGCTCGTCGTCCTCCTCGACCTCGACGACGGACTCGAAATGCTTGTCGAGCAGGCGGCCCAGGCCACGCGGCGCGACAACAGGAACCGACGGGTCGAGGCGCTCGAGGGACGGCACGTCGAGGTGGTCGTGGTGCCCATGAGAAACGAGGATCGCCGCGAGCCCCTCCGTCACGCGCGGGTCGAGGGGAACCGCCCGGCGAAGGTGTCCGACGCGCCGTCGCAGAAGCGGGTCGGTGAGCATCGCCAGGCCGTCCAGTTCGATCCGGACGGTTCCGTGGCCTACATACGAAACAGCGCTCACGAGCCGAGTATGCTCACCCGGTGGCTGATCGGGCGACTCCACGTTGGCGGATGGCTCTGGCCTGGACGCTCGTCGTCTTGGGCATCCTGCTCGCAGTGGTCGCCGTGGTCGCCGGCTACATCCGGTACCAGGCGCTCGACACCGAAACGTTCAGTAACACGTCGGAGGAGCTGATCGCCGATCCTGTCATCCGCGACCAGATAGCCACGACCCTCGTCGAGCAGCTCTACGGCAACGTCGACGTCGAGGCCGAGCTCCAGCGGCGGCTTCCCCCCGACCAGCAAGGGCTTGCCGGGCCACTGGCCGCGGCGACCCGCGAGCTCGGCGACCGCGCGGCGCACCGGCTCCTCGAGCGACCACGCGCACAAGAGCTTTGGGTGAACCTCGTCACGCGTGCACACCGCCAGCTGATCAACGTGCTCAAGGACGACACCGGCGCGATCAGCACCGAGGGAGGCGTCGTCATCCTGAACCTGCAACCGCTCGTGATCCAGGTCGGCGAGCAGGTAGCCGTTTTCGGAGCGGTCGCCGAGCGCCTCGGCCCGGACGCAGGTCGCATCGAGATCATGGAAGCCGACCAGCTCGAGACCGCCCAGGACCTGACGCAGCTCTTCAACAAGATCGCGGCGTTCATCTGGATCGTGCCTTTCCTGCTGTGGGCCATCGCGCTCTGGCTCGCGCGTGGACGGCGGCGCCCGATCTTGCGGACGATCTCACTCGGCCTGGTAGTGGGAGGCCTGCTCGTGCTGGTCGCCCGCAACCTGGGGGGCGGCTACGTCGTGGACGGGCTCGTCGAGTCGGATGCAGTTCGGCCTGCTGCGCAGCACACGTGGGACATCGTCACCGCGCTCCTGTCGGACGGAGGCTGGACGATGATCGGTATCGGCGTAGTCGCGCTCCTCGGTGTGTGGCTCGCAGGCCCATCACCGAGTGGAACCGCGGCTAGGCGCGAGCTAGCGCCCTTCCTGGCACGCCCCGAGCTCGCGTACGGCGTAGTCACGTTTCTCTTCCTCCTGCTCCTCCTGTGGGGCCCCGTCGTCCAGACGCGGCGCCTTTACGCCGTCGTTGCGGCGGCGCTGCTCCTAGCGCTCGGACTCGAAGTGCTCCGGCGCCAGGCCGCCCGCGACTATCCCGGCGTGCGCGCCGACGACCTGGGCGCATCAACCCAGGAATG
>CAWKBW010000018.1:0-34525 GCA_963847955.1 uncultured Actinomycetes bacterium | reverse complement strand
TGGTACGTCTACAACTTCCTCGGCCTGCCACCCGAGCAGCAGTTCATCTCGGTCGAGCTCGAGCTCGGCAAGCACGTACTGGGGATGGAGTTCGCGAAGGAGTCGACCGGCGAACGAGGCGAGGCGCTTGGCACGCACGAAGCTCTATGTCGACGAGGACGTCGTCGCGGACGGCCCGATGCGGACGCAGCTCGCCTTCTTCACGCTCTGCGGCGACGGTCTCTGCGTGGGCCGCGACTCGGGTGACGCAGTCAGCAAGGAGTACAAGGCGCCGGCGACGTTCAAGGGCGGGACGATTCTGCAGGTCGAGGTCAGCACCGGCGACGACCAGTACCTCGACCTCGAGAAGGAAGGCGCACGCGCTCCTGGCGCGTGAGTAGCGTCACGATGCCGATCGCTGAGCGTCGCGCAGAGGTCGAGGACATGGTGCGGGTCGAGGGCGGCGAGTTCCTGATGGGCTCCGAGGCCTTCTATCGGGAGGAAGGGCCGGTCCGCCGAGTCGAGGTCGGTGGCTTCTGGATCGACGAGCACCCGGTCACTGCGGGCGAGTTCAGGCGTTTCGTCCGGGAGACGGGCTACGTCACGCTCGCCGAGCGGCCACTCGACCCCGCTGACTACCCGGACGCCGACCCGGACCTGCTCGTGCCCGGCTCGGTCGTCTTCCGCAAGACCTCGGGCCCGGTGCCTCTCAATGACGTCCGCAACTGGTGGGAGTACGTGCCGGGCGCGTTCTGGAAGAAGCCGGGCGGGTCGGGCACGACGATCAACGGCCGTGATCGCCACCCCGTCGTTCAGGTCGCCTACGAGGACGCCGAGGCGTATGCCTCCTGGAGCGGCAAGGCACTTCCGACCGAGGCCGAGTGGGAGTACGCGGCGCGCGGCGGCCTGGAGGGAACGGCGTTCGCGTGGGGTGACGATCACTTCCCGAACGGGAAGCCGATGGCCAACACCTGGCAGGGCGAGTTTCCCTGGCAGAACCTGAAGGCGGACGGGTTCGAGGGCACCTCACCGGTGGGGATCTTTCCTCCGAACGGCTACGGGCTCTACGACGTGACGGGAAACGTCTGGGAGTGGACGAGCGACTGGTTCAGAGCCGAACGCTCGGAGGGCGACAGTCCCTGCTGCGCTCCTCCGGTGCGGCCTGGAGAGCGGTTTCCGCGCAAGGTGATCAAGGGTGGCTCGCACCTGTGCGCGCCCAACTACTGCCTTCGCTACCGCCCCGCGGCCCGCCAGGGTGAGACGGTCGACACGTCGACCGGGCACATCGGCTTCCGTTGTGTCGTCCGGGGTTGAACGCGTGCAGGCATCGGCCTGATGGGCGCGGCGCTCTTCTGGGGTCTGTTTGCCGGCTCGTCGCTCATCCTCGGCGGGGTCCTCGCCCTCGTGCTCCCGATCAAGGAGCGCTGGCTGGGCTGGATCATGGGGTTCGGCGTCGGGGTCCTGATCAGCGCCGTCGCCTACGAGCTGGTGGCGGAGGCCTTCGAGACCTCGGCGTGGAACGGCAGCCTCGCGCTCGGGCTCTCGGCCGGCGCCCTGACGTTCTTCGTCGGCGACGTGCTCGTCGATCGGATGGGCGGCGAGGAACGCAAGAAGATGCGCCGAACTGCCGGAGCGGGCTCCGGCCTCGCGATCGTGCTCGGGATCGTCCTCGACGGCATCCCCGAGTCGGCCGTGATTGGGCTGGGGCTCCTCGAGGGCACCGGGGTCAGCGTGGCGGTGATCGCAGCGGTGTTCCTCTCGAATCTCCCGGAGGCGATCGCGGCCACCACCGGCCTGGCGGCGGACGGTTGGGCGCGCGGCCGGATCCTCGGCCTGTGGGCGCTCGTAACCCTGGTCAGCGGGCTGGCGTCCCTCTTCGGGTACGTGGCCTTCGACTCGGCAGGCCCTGACGCACTCGCGTTCGTGCTCGCGTTTGCGGGCGGCGCGATCCTGACGATGCTCGCCGACACGATGATGCCCGAGGCCTACGAGCACGGCGGCAAGCTCGTCGGGCTGCTGACGACGCTCGGCTTCGGCCTCGCCTTCGCACTGACGATGCTCGACTAGCTCTCAACTCCTTGACTAGGGTCCGGTACCGGGCTATCGAGCGGTTCGAACTTGCCGACGCTCGCTCCAGGCCACTGAAGCAAGGCCCATTAGCTCCGCTCGCCGCGGGAGTGGCCGACGCCGGTGCGCCAGCGAACGTCCGCCACCTCCGAGCCCTCGAGGCGCGGCACCGCGTCGCGCGGATGCGACTCGAACCAGGCGGCGTAGCGGTTGGCCAATGGCGCCGCCGTCAAGCCGTGAGCGAGCACCGACAGCCCGATCGCAACGTAGATCGTGAGGAGGATCAAATCGTCGTGCGGTAATCCGCCCTCCTCGATCACCAGTACGGCGAAGACGATGGACGCGAGCCCTCGCGGCCCGAACCAGCCCAGAAACGCCACGGTCGGCCTACGTGCCCCGGTTCCGATCATCGCGGCCGCGACAGGGAGCATGCGGACGATCGTCAGGCTCAGGACGACGTAGAGCGCCATCGACCACGTCACCGCTCCGAGCACCGGCCCGAGCAGCACGGCGCCGAACACGATGAACGTGACTGCGCCGAACACCCCTCCGACCTCCTCGATGAGATCGGCGACCTCACCTCCGCTCCGCCGCCGGAGCGCGCCGAACACGAAGCCTCCCACGAACGCAGCGATGAAACCGGAGCCGCCGAGCGGGTCAGCGATTCCGAAGGCGAGTCCAGCAGCGGCCAGTGGCACGACCTGGAGCCAGGAGGGGTCGACGAGGCTGCGCCGGCCTGCAACCACGACGATGAACGCGGCAAGAATCCCGGCGAGCAGGCCGGCCAGGATCCCGTAGCCGATCTGCTCAAGGACAAGTCGAACGGCTGCGCCGTCGCCGATTGCTCCTGACTCGGCCTGCGCGATCGCCAGGACGATCCAGAACAACGGCACACAGATCCCGTCGTTGAGGCCGCTTTCGACGTTCAGGCCCTGTCGGACTCGGCTCGGGAGCCTCGGCAGCGTGACGACCGCCTGACCGAGCGCCGCATCCGTAGGGGCGAGGATCACAGCCAGGAGCAGCGCCTCGGCCCAGAGGAGCTCTGGAAACACAACGAGGGCGACAACGAATCCGGCCAGGAGAGTCAGGGGCAGGCCGATCCCGAGCAAGCGTGCCGGCACCGAAACCTCGGAACGCAGCACCCGGACGTCGATCCGCGAGGCGTCCGCGAACAGCACCAGTGCGAGTGTCGCTTCGGCGAGCAACTTGACGGTTTCGCCGCCCGGCTCGAGCTCCACGAGGCCCAGCGCCTCGGAGCCGAAGAGCAGTCCGACGGCCGTAAAGACCAGCGGTGCTGTGATGGGCGTGCCTGTGATTCGGCCCGAGATCGCCGCGAACGCGAGCAGCGTCAGGGCGATGACTGCCAGCGCCCAGTGCACGGCGTGACCCTATTCCACCGAGCCTCCTGGGTGGAATCCGAGTTCTCGGCGATGGAGGGCAAGGCTCATCCCAAGGGGATGATGCTCGCCAACCTCGCGTCCGCCATGATGGCTCGTGCTCCGGTAAGCAAGGGGTGAGCGGTGTTCTTGATCGAAATACGAAGCCCCGGCTGCAGAGCGACCATGCCGCAGGCACACGCCCTCGTGTGGCGGAGAGAGGAGTAGGAGAGTGACCGACCGGAGTTCACGTGACGTCCTCCCGATCCCGGACCGCATGTTCGAGGGAGAGCTCCCTCTGGACGCCAAGGATCCGGCGGCGACGTTCCCCCCGATCGAGCCGCTACTGCCCCCGGCCGGGGCACCCAATGTGCTCGTCGTCCTGCTCGACGACGTCGGCTTCGCAGCTTCAAGCGCGTTCGGCGGGCCGTGCGCGACACCCACGGCTGAACGGCTGGCCGGGAACGGCCTGAAGTACAACCGCTTCCACACAACGGCGCTCTGCGCGCCCACGCGGTCTGCCTTGCTGACGGGCCGGAACCACCACACGGTTGGGATGGGGGTCATCACCGAGCTCGCGACGTCGGCACCCGGCTACAACTCCCTGCGGCCCAACACGTGTGCGCCCCTGGCCCAAACCCTGCGGCTGAACGGCTATTCGACGGCGCAGTTCGGCAAGTGCCACGAGGTGCCGGTCTGGCAGACGAGCCCAATGGGCCCATTCGACGCCTGGCCGACCGGCGGCGGTGGATTCGAATACTTCTACGGCTTCATCGGCGGCGAGACGAATCAGTACTACCCGGCCGTGTACGAGGGCACGACGCCGGTGGAGCCGGAGAAGACGCCCGAGGAGGGCTACCACTTCACCGAAGACATGACCGACAAGGCGATCAAGTGGGTTCGCCAGCAGAAGTCGCTCATGCCCGACAAGCCCTTCTTCATGTACTTCGCCCCGGGAGCCGCGCATGCGCCGCACCACGTCCCGACGGAGTGGTCGGACAAGTACAAGGGCCGCTTCGACCAGGGCTGGGATGCGCTACGCGAGGAGATCCTCGAAAGGCAGAAGGAGCTTGGGGTCGTGCCGCCCGAGGCGGAGCTGACGGCGCGGCACGAGGAGATCCCAGCCTGGGACGACATGCCCGACGAGCTCAAGCCGGTGCTCGCACGGCAGATGGAGGTCTACGCCGGCTTCCTCGAGCACACGGACCACCACGTCGGCCGGCTAGTCGATGCGTTCGACGACCTCGACGTCCTCGAGGACACGCTCGTGTACTACATCATCGGCGACAACGGCGCCTCCGCCGAGGGCTCGATCAACGGAACATTCAACGAAACGTTCATGTTCAACGGCGCCGCCGCTCTCGAGACGCCTGAGTTCCTGGCGTCCCGGATCGACGAGTTCGGCACCCCCACTGCGTACAACCACTTCGCCGTCGGCTGGGCGCACGCGATGGACACGCCCTACCAGTGGACGAAGCAGGTGGCCTCGCACTGGGGAGGGACGCGCAACGGCACGATCCTGCATTGGCCGAGAGGGTTCACGGCCCGTGGCGAGCTTCGCTCGCAGTTCCACCATGTGATCGACGTCGCCCCGACCGTGCTCGAGGCCGCAGGGCTTCCGCACCCGACCACCGTCGACGGCGTCGATCAGCATCCGATCGAGGGCGTGAGCATGGCGTATTCGTTCGACGGCGAAAACGAGGCCGATCGCCGCGAGACCCAGTACTTCGAGATGTTCTGCAACCGTGGCATCTACCACCAGGGCTGGACTGCGGTCACCCGCCACTCGACACCCTGGGTGATGGTGGCGCTGCCTCCGTTCGACGACGACGTCTGGGAGCTCTACGAACCCGGCGACTGGAGCCAGGCCCACGACCTGGCAGCCGAGATGCCCGAGAAGCTGGCCGAGCTACAGCAGCTCTGGCTCGAGGAGGCCCGCAAGCACAACGTGCTCCCGCTCGACGACCGACGGATCGAGCGATTCAACGCCGATCTCGTCGGCCGGCCGGAGCTCGTGAGGGGCAACTCGCAGCTGCTCTTCGGCGGCATGGGCCGCCTCAGCGAGAACAGCCTCATCAACATCAAGAACAAGTCCCATGCCGTCACGGCGGAGATCGTGGTGCCCGAGACGGGCGCCGAGGGCGTGATCGTCGCGCAGGGCGGCGCCTTCGCCGGCTGGAGCCTGTACACGAAGGATGGACGTCCGAAGTACTGCTACAACCTGCTCGGCCTGCAGCGCTTCATGGTCGAGGCGGACGCCACGATCCCGCCCGGAACGCACCAGGTGCGCATGGAGTTCGCGTACGACGGCGGCGGCCTCGCCAAGGGCGGCACCGTCACGCTCTACCTCGACGGAGCCAAGGTGGGTGAAGGCCGCGTCGAAGGAACCGTGCCGATGATCTTCTCGGCGGACGAGACGGCCGATGTCGGACGCGACACCGCATCCCCGGTCAGCGACGACTACGACGGCGAGAGCAGCGTCTTCACCGGCACCGTCAACTGGGTGCAGATCGACCTCGGCGAGGACGCCGAGGACGCCGACCACCTGATCACGCCCGAAGAGCGCCTGCGCGTTGCGATGGCGCGCCAATAGAGAAGAAAGGAAGAGATGACAGATACATCCCTTGACGTGACGACAGATACATCCCTGGATGAACTCGGTCCCGTCGACTACATCGTGGTCGAGTTTCCAGCGGGAGCGAGCAACTTCACGGGCGAGATGGCTGCAGAGCTGCTCGCGTTGGTCGACGCCGGGACGATCCGCGTGATCGACATTCTGATCCTGACCAAGAACGAGGACGGATCCGTCGAGGCGATGGAGCTCTCCGATGTCGACGAGCTCGGGCCGCTGCAAGCAGTCGAGGCCGAGCTGGCGGAGCTGTTGGCCGCGGACGACGTCGAGCATCTTGCCGCTGCCATGGAGCCCGGGAGCACTGCGGGCGTGCTCATCTGGGAGAACCTGTGGGCGGCGCCGTTTGCATCAGCGGCGCGCCGTTCGGGTGGTCAGCTGATCGCGAACGGACGGATTCCCATTCAAGCGATCATCGCCTCCATCGAGGCCGATGAAGTGTCTGCGACCGAAGGAGACTGAAATGCCACTAAGAGCAGCACGTGTCGGAAGAGTTGGCGTAATCGGCCACCCGGTGGCGAAAACCGCAGTAGTGGCCAAGGCAGTTTCCCCTGGCCCTTCGCCGGTTGCGAAAACCGCGGTAGTGGCCGCAGCCGTCACGCCCGGCCGGGGGCGTCGCCGCAGGCGAATCTAGCTCGACTGCACAACGCCGATGGGCTGAAGTCGCGGTCTAGAGGTTGCTGATGCCCTCGGCGAGGAACCCCACCTAGGTGATGACGTGTCGGCGTCGAATCAGTCTGAATCGCCGCATGAATATCCCCGGATTCCATCGGAGCGGAGACCGGCAGGACGAGCCACTCGCCGCCGGTCCCGCGCAGCCTGACCCGAGCCCCACCGACCTCGGTCGCATGTTCGCCCCTCCGGGCTGGCTCCGAGACCTGGGCTTCCTCGCGTGGTTCCTCGTGGGCGTCGGGATCCTGCTGGTCGGGGCGATCTGGATCTTCGCCACGATCTCGACGATCCTCGTGCCGGTCATCGTCGGGACGATCGCCGCCGCAGTCGCCGGTCCGCTCGTCGACGCGCTGCAGCGCCGGAAGGTCCCACGCGCTGCGGGCGCGGGCATCGTGCTGCTGATGCTGCTCGCGCTCGGGGTCATCGTGCTGCTGCTCGTCCTCGGAGGAATCGCGGAGCAGAGCGACGAGATCAAGACGTACGCGTCGCAGGCGCTCGACAAGGTGGAAGGGTGGGCGAACGACGCGGGCGCCGACGATACTTCGGAGGCCAAGAAGGACGTGAGCGGCGCCGTCGAGGGTGCCGGCAGCACGCTGCTGCACGGATTGGCAAGTGGAATCCAGGGCCTGACCTCGCTTGCGTTCTTCGTGTCGTTCGTCCTCTTCAGCACGTTCTTCCTGCTCAAGGACTTCAGTTCGATCAGAGGCTTTGTCGACACGCACATGGGGATCCCGGTCCCCGTCGCCACGACCGTGACCGACAACGTCCTCAACTCGTTGCGAAAGTACTTCCTCGGTTTGACGATCGTGGCGGCATTCAACGGAGTTGTCGTCGGCCTCGGCGCGCTCGCGCTCGGAGTCTCACTGGCCGGCACGATCGCGGTGGTGACCTTCGTGACGGCCTACGTCCCCTTCATCGGAGCTTTCGTCTCGGGCGCATTCGCGGTGATGATCGCGCTCGCCTCAGAGGGCACGGCGACAGCTGTGGCCATGCTCGTGATCGTTCTCCTCGCGAACGGCATGCTCCAGCAGGTCGTCCAGCCCATCGCCTTCGGCGCGACCCTCGACTTGAACCCGCTCGCTGTCCTCTTCGTGACCATCGCCGCGGGCAGCCTCTTCGGCATGCTGGGGCTGATCCTCGCCGCGCCGCTGACGTCGGCGGCGGTCCACATCAGCCGTGACCTCAGGGCCGCACGCGCGGCCGTACGGGCAGAAGAACCGGTCGCTGCACCCGTTCCGGCCTCGTAAGCGCCTTCACCAGATCGGTACAAGTTTGCCTCCGGTGGGGTGTTACGCCTACCGTGTCGGGCGGGGGTCGTGAAGGGAGAATGTCGTGCCGCAGCGCATCGACAGTCGATTGGCCAAGAGTTCCACGACCCGAGAGGGAGAGCCTGGGTCGGAGGTCGAGCTTCTGCGGTCGAAGCTGGACGTCCCGCTACCGCGGCCGGGTCTCGTCGAGCGCGCCGGGCTCGTCGACCGCCTCTCCCGATCGCGCAACAGTCGTTTCGTGAGCGTCGTGGCACCACCCGGATACGGCAAGACGACGGCTCTGGCCCAGTGGGCCGCACGCGACGATCGCCAGTTCGCCTGGGTCTCGCTCGATCACCGCGACAACGACCCCGCCGTCCTCCTGACATACGTCGCCGAGGCGTTGAACGCCGACGGCACGGTCGACTCCGCGGTGTTCAAGGGGCTGAGGGGCGCCGGCGACTCGCTGTGGGCGCGAGGCCTCCCACGTCTTTGCTCGGCGCTGGCGTCTCGGCGCGAGCCGCTCGTGCTCGTGCTCGACGACGTGCACGAGCTCGAGAACCACGATTGCCTGGATGCCCTGGTCGTATTGCTTCCTCACATACCGCAAGGCTCGCAGCTGGTGCTCTCCGGGCGCACGGAGGCTCGGCTGGGGCTCGCGAAACTCCGCGCTGACGGCGAGCTGCTCGAGCTCGGGCCAAGCGAGCTTGCCCTGGACGACACGGAGGCGCACGCGCTGCTCGGCGCGGCGGGCCTCGACGTGACGGAGTCCGAGGCGGCAGCGCTGAACGAGCACGTGGAGGGCTGGGCCGCCGGCCTTTATCTCGCCGCACTTTCGGCTGGCGGCGACGTCTCGTCACTCGCGTCATTCGGCGGCGACGACCGCTTCGTCACGGACTACCTGAGGTCCGAGGAGCTTGCCCGCGTCGAGCAGGCTGAGCTCGAATTCCTGCTTCGGACCGCGATTCTCGATCGTATGTGCGGCCCCCTGTGCGACGCGGTGCTCGAGCGCGACGACTCGACGCAGGTGCTCGAGCAGCTCGAGCACGAAAACCTCTTCGTCGTTGCCCTCGATCACCGGCGCCAGTGGTTCCGCTACCACCATCTATTCAGGGAGATGCTCCGAGCAGAGCTCGAGCGGCGCGAGCCTGAGCTCACTGCCGGCCTCAATCGCAGGGCCGCTGAATGGTGCGAGGCGAATGGCGAGCCGGAGGCAGCGATCGAGTACTCGGCCGCAGCCGGCGACACCGACGAGCTCGCCCGGCTGGTCATCGCGTTCGCGTCCCCGTACTACCGCATCGGCTTGGTGACCACCGTCGAGCGCTGGCTTGCGACGTTCGACGATTCGGCGCTGCTCGAGCGGTACCCGGAGATCGCGGTTTTCGGCGTTTGGTTGCACGCCTTGCGCGCCCGCCCCGACGTCGCCGAGCGATGGGCACTAGCTGTTGAGGCCTCCCAAGTCGAGGGGCCGATGCCGGATGGGAGCCCCTTCGAGGCCTGGGCGGCGGCCGTTCGCGCGCTGCTCTGCGCGAAGGGCGTCGAGCACATGAAGGTCGACGCAGAGCTCGCAGTAACTCAGCTGTCGGCCGCAAGCCCGTGGCGCCCGGCCAGCATCGTCCTGCACGGTGTAGCGGTTCTGTTTTCGGGCGATCTCGACCGAGCCGAGGCCATCTTCGAACAGGCTGCTGAAGCGGCCGTCGCCGGAGGGGCGGTCTGGGCCGGCGTAGTTGCGCGCTCCGAGCGCGCGCTCCTGGCGCTGGAGCGGGGTGAGCTCGCCGCAGCGGAGACGGAGCTCGAATTGGCGCGCTCGTTCGTCGACGACGCGCCCTCGGCCGACTATGCGGTGACCGCAATCCTTCTGGCGGCCACGGCGAGGGTCGCCATCATCAAAGGGCAAGGCGCGCGAGCTCGGCAGGCACTCGTGAGCGCACAGCGCATGCGCCCGATGATGACCCACGCCACATCGTGGTTCGCAGTCCAGGCTCGGCTCGAGCTCGCGAAGGCGCATCTGGCCCTCTTAGATGCCCGCGGCGCCGGGGTTCTCTACCGCGAGGCGGAAGACATCATTCGTCGACGTCCGAAACTCGGAACGCTCGTGGCCGAAGCGGAAGACCTACGAGCGAAGCTCTCGACGGCCCCCTCACAGTCATCGGGCTGGGCGTCCACGCTCACTGCTGCCGAGCTTCGCTTGCTGCCCCTGTTGACTACGCACCTGTCGTTCCGCGAGATCGCCGAGCGGCTGTTCGTCTCTCGCAACACCGTCAAGACGCAGGCGATCTCGGTCTACCGGAAGCTCGATGCATCCAGCAGGAGCGAGGCGATCGAACGGGCGATCGAGCTCGGGCTCGTCGATGCCCCACTCGCATCGGTCGCTGATTTCACCCGCTCGGGGTGATGTCCTCGGACGCGCGGAGGCGTGAAATGAGGGTGGCTCCGTGGACCAGTACAAGATCACGCTTCGCAAGCTCGCGCTGCGCGACGATCGGTACATCGACGCGCTGCTCAGCGAGGAGTGCGCCAATGCGACGCTGGCCGGAATCGACCGCCGGTCGCATGCTCTCCTCCGAATCGCCGCGCTCATCGCCATGGACGCCGCTCCGCCCTCTTTCATGTACGCAGTCGAGGCCGGGCTAGACGCCGGCGCGTCCCGCGACGAGATCGTCGGGACGCTCATCGCGGTGCTGCCGATCGTCGGGGTCGCGCGGGTCGTCTCTGCGGCACCCAACCTCGGACTGGCGCTCGGCTACGACGTCTCCGAGGCGCTCGAGCTCGTCGACGGCTAGCTCAGACCGCGCCTCGGTTTACCGCACGGTCCTCTCGAGCACATTCGGTCGTTCGAGAGCAGTCGCCCCACCCAATCCCTGGTGGTCGGCCTCGGTCGCGCGGTCGGCATCGCTCGACCCGGCAAACGTCCGCTCGACGTCCGCGTCGAGGCGTGCCAGCTCCTCCTCGACGGCGGCCCGGCGCTCCGGCCTGACGGCACCATGCAACTCCTCGAGCATCGCGCGGAGACGGCGCACGACCTGAATCGAGGAAGCCCCGTACTCGCGGATCTCCGTCACGCCCAGTGCGAGGAAGTCCTCCCAGCGACGGGCCGGAATCAGCACACGCGAACGCGTGTCACCGTCTTCCCTTCCGCCCTGAAAGTCGGTCGATCCGATCACGCGCAGCGTTTCCCCGAGGTGGTTGATCACCTGGACTGCGGTCGTCGGGTCGTTGACCGCCGGCGACAGAGCCTTGATCGCGATGTCAACCATGATGCGGACGGCAAATGCCGGATCCTGCTCGATCGTCCGCTCCACACCGAGCGCGATCATGCTGTTCAGGCGACGCTCAGTCGACGGGTCGAGCGCGGCGGTGCCGTAGGCGCGCAGCACGGTCGCCCCGGCCGGGACGAAGTCGCCCACGGTATGGCTGAGAACGAGAGTGCATTCGTGCTCGCGCGCGAACCGAACGAGCCCGTCGGTGTCGAATGCCTGGATCGCTCCAGCCCGCGGGCTTCGGACGACCAGCGTCACCTCGTCCGCGGTCTCGAATGGTTCTTGCAGCAGCTCGGGCGCATCCGGCGCGGCCATAGTGCGGACGGCGGACTCGAAGGCTCGCCGTCCCCCGGCGGCGACGAGAGCCGCCACGGCGACAGGTCGGAGCCTGTGGACGGACCGGTCGAGGAAGACCAGGAAGAGGAACATGTCCAGGGTGATCAGGAGCCCGGTCGCGGAGATACTGAGATTCGGGACGGAGTCTTCTTCGACTCGCCTGAGCAGCGCAAACGAGAACGTGAAGGTCCCGACCAGCATCGCGAGCAGCACGTGCAGCATCCGGTCGCGCTGCCAGATCCGCATGTACCGCGCCGAGAACGTGCCCGTAGCCATCTGCACGATGAGGATGCTGACGGTGACCACGAATCCGGTCAGCGCGGCCGTGGCGCCAACCATCGCGGCGAGCACGGCGCTCCCGGTCGACGCCGAGTACTGCCAGTAGGCCGGTAGCTCGATCGACTTGTCGAGGAGGGTCCCGAGCGCTGCCAGGAGCGCGCCCAGGATTCCAGCCAGGACCGGCAAGAACCAGAGGCTTTCCCTCAGGTACTGACGGATGCGGAAGACGCGTCCCCACACTGCAAATCGCCGCAGTCGCGCTGAATTGCACTGGAAGGGCGCCGACGACACATCATCCTGACCGGATGAATGTTGCCGTTTGGTGCAGGCCGTCGGGCCGCAAAATCATCCAGCTTGGATGACGCCATCCCCAGATCACGCCAATAAGGTCGAAGCAACGACTGGGAGGTGGGCAATGACAAGCGGAGCCGGCACGGTCGCTCCGAGCGTCGCGCGAGCATCGACGGCCGCAGCGCGGAATGGGGGCTCTCAGGTCGCCGACGTCCTCGTCGTCTTCGGGATCACCGGCGATCTGGCGAAGGTGATGACGTTCCACTCGCTCTACCGGCTCGAGGCGCGCGGGCTCCTCGACTGCCCGATCGTCGGAGTCGCGGTCGACGACTGGACCGACGACGACCTGAAGAAACGGGCGCGTGACTCGATCGAGGGAACGGGTGAAAAGATCGACCAGACGGTTTTTGACCGCTTCGCGGCGCGGCTTTCGTATCAGAGCGGGGACTTCGCCGACTCCTCGACGTATCAGCAGGTGGCGGCCGCAATCGACGGCGCTCAGTCTCCTGTCTTCTACCTCGAGATTCCCCCCTTCCTCTTCGGCACCGTTGTCAAAGGGCTCGCCGAGGCCGGGCTGACGAAGACCGGGCGGATCGTCGTCGAGAAGCCGTTCGGCCACGACCGGGATTCCGCCAGCGCGCTCGCCGCCGAGCTGCACGAGTACGTCGACGAGTCCCAGATCTACAGGATCGACCACTTCCTCGGGAAGATGGGCCTCGAGGAGATCCTCTACCTCCGGTTCGCGAACACGATGCTGGAGCCGGTCTGGAACCGGAACTACCTCGAATGCGTCGAGATCACGATGGCTGAGGACTTCGGGGTCGAGGACCGCGGCCACTTCTACGACCCCGTTGGCGCGTTGCGCGACGTCGTGGTCAACCACCTCATGCAGGTCGTTTCGGCAGCCGCCATGGAGCCGCCTTCCGGGGGCGACCCGGCAACGCTCAAAGACGCTCAGGTCGCCGTCTTCCGGTCGATCGCCGACGCCGACCCGGCGCACTACGTGCGAGGCCAGTACGACGGCTACCTCGACATCGACGGCGTCGCCAAGGACTCGGCGACCGAGACCTATTGCGCCCTGCGCCTCGAGATCGACAACTGGCGGTGGTCGGGCGTTCCGTTCTTCATTCGCACCGGCAAGCGCCTGCCGGCCACCCAGACCGAGCTTCGACTCGTCTTCAAGCGTCCACCGCGAATCGGCTTCGCCGCGCTCGAGGGCAGCCCCGAGCCCGACCAGCTGGTGGTCAAGCTCGATCCTTCGACCGGCGTCCGGTTCCACCTCGAGGCCCTTCGGGCCGACGCTGCGCGAGCCCAGCCGATCACGCTCGACGCCGAGTTCGCCCAGCAGGGCGGCGAGGGCGCCACCCCGTACGAGGTACTGCTGCACGCAGCGATGCTCGGCCAGAGCACGCGGTTCACCCGCCAGGACGGCGTCGAGGAGACGTGGCGCATCATGCAGCCGCTGCTCGACGCGCCCCCGCCTGTACACCCGTACGCGCCGGGATCGTGGGGCCCGAAGGAAGCGGACAAGCTCGTCGCGGGCCACGGAGTCTGGCGTGCACCCTGGGTGACGGAATGACGGCCTCCAAGACGACACCCGAGACCAGGCGCCCAGAGCGCCGCCGCGCCCTCGCCGTTCCCGCCGATCGCGGACTACGCGTTCCTCTCCGACTGTCATACGGGGGCGCTCGTCGCGGCCGACGGGTCGATCGACTGGCTCTGCACCCCGAGCTTCGACTCGCCGAGCGTCTTCGGCAGCCTGCTCGACCGCGAGGCCGGCTTCTTCCGCTTCGCGCCGTTCGGGATCAACCATCCGACCGCGCGGGCGTACGTCCCGGGGACCAATGTCCTGGAGACGACCTGGAAGACGCCGAACGGCTGGATCGTCGTCCGCGACGCGCTCACCCTCGGACCCCGGGACCAAGAGGACACCGATTACCCCGCACACACGGCCTCCGGCGGACGACGACGCCGACCACATGCTCGTCCGAACGGTGGAGTGCCTGGAGGGCAGCGTCGAGGTCGAGCTCGTCTGCGAGCCGGTCTTCGACTACGGAAGCACGCCGGCGGAGTGGACGATGGTCGACGACGGCCGCCATGCCGCCGATGCGCACGGAGCCGGGCAAACCGTGCGCCTGCAGACAGACCTAGCGCTCGGGATCGAGGCCGACCGGATCCGCGCGCGGCACGTGCTCGAGCCCGGCGACCGCGCCTACTGCGCGCTCTCGTGGGCCGAGGAGCTCGCCGCGCCGCAGAACGTCGAGGAGGCGGACGCGCAGCTCACCGCGACGATTCGCTTCTGGCGCGCCTGGCTGCAACGGGCGCGGATTCCGGACCACGACTGGCGCGACCCGATCCAGCGCTCCGCGCTGACGATCAAGGGGCTCTCGTACATGCCGACCGGCGCGACCGTGGCCGCCTTGACGACCTCGCTGCCGGAGACCCCCGGGGGCGAGCGCAACTGGGACTACCGCTACACGTGGATCCGCGACAGCACCTTCACGCTCCAGGCGCTGCACTGGCTGAACCTGAACTGGGAAGCCGACGAGTACATGCAGTTCGTCGCCGACGTCGAGCCGACCGCGGACGGCTCCCTGCAGATCATGTACGGGATCGACGGTCGTCGCGACCTGACCGAGTCCACGCGTGACAACCTCACCGGCTACGCGGGCGCAAGGCCCGTACGGATCGGCAACGGCGCGTTCGACCAGCGCCAGAACGACGTCTTCGGCGCTGCGCTCGACTCCATCCTGCTCCACACCAGCCACAGCCAGCGCCTGCCGCGGCGGCTCTGGCCGCTCGTCCAGACGCAGGCCGAGTGCGCGACCAGCGTCTGGCGCGAGCCCGACCAGGGCATCTGGGAGGCCCGCGGCAAGCCCCAGCACTACGTGTCCTCCAAGCTCATGTGCTGGGTCGCGCTCGACCGCGCGGCGCAGCTGGCCGAGATCCGCGGCGATCCCGAGCTGCAGGAGACGTGGCGCGCAACCGCGGACGAGATCAAGGAAGACATCCTCGCCAACGGCCTCACCGACAAGGGCGTCCTGCGCCAGCACTACGAGACGGACGCGCTCGACGCCTCCACGCTCCTGGCCGCGATCCTCGGCTTCCTGCCGGGAGACGACGAGCGGCTCCGCGCGAGCGTGAACGCGATCGCAGACGAGCTGACCGAGGACGGCTTCGTCCTGCGCTACCGGACCGACGAGACCGACGACGGGCTGTCGGGCAAGGAAGGGACGTTCCTCATCTGCTCGTTCTGGCTCGTCTCCGCACTGGCGATCGTCGGAGAGCTGCAGCGCGCACGCGACCTGATGGAGCGGCTGCTGCGAATCGCGTCGCCGCTCGGCCTGTACGCCGAGGAGTTCGACGCGGAAACCGGCCGTCACCTCGGCAACTTCCCCCAGGCCTTCTCGCACCTGGCGCTGATCGAGGCGGCGGCGCGAATCATCATCCCCGAGCATGCTGGAGGAGCACTGAGCGATGGACTCGTACGACGTCATCATCATCGGAACCGGTGCCGGAGGCGGGACGCTCGCGCGGCACCTGGCCCCCTCGGGCAAGCGGATCCTGCTGCTCGAGCGCGGCGACTGGCTCCCGCGCGAGCCGTACGAACTGGTCTTCGCACGACGTCTTCGTCGACAACCGCTACGTCTCGCCGGACACCTGGTACGACGAGCACGGCAAGCCGTTCCAGCCGCAGGTCCACTACTTCGTCGGCGGAGCGACCAAGCTCTACGGCGCGGCGCTCTACCGCCTCCGCGAGCAGGACTTCGGCGAGCTCCAGCACCACGACGGAGTCTCGCCCGCCTGGCCGATCTCCTACGACGAGCTCGAGCCGTACTACACGCAGGCCGAGCAGCTCTACGAGGTGCACGGCGCGCGCGGAGAGGACCCGACCGAGCCGCCGGCGAGCGCGCCGTACCCGTTCCCGGCCGTCTCACACGAGCCGCGCATCCAGCAGCTCTCGGACGACCTCGCCGCCGCCGGCTACCACCCGTTCCACGCGCCGTGCGGCATCAGGCTGAACGAGGCGAACATGCCGTACAGCCACTGCGTGCGCTGCGCCACCTGCGACGGCTTCCCCTGCCTCGTCCACGCCAAGTCCGACGCCGAGGTGCTCGGCGTGCGGCCGGCGCTCGAGCATCCGAACGTGACGCTGCTGACCAACGCGATGGCCGTCAAGCTCGAGACCAACGAGGCGGGCAACGAGGTCACCGAGGTCGTCGTCGAGCGGGACGGCGAGACCGAGCGCTTCGCCGGCGACCTCGTCGTCGTCGCCTGCGGCGCGGCCAACTCGGCCAAGCTGCTGCTCGCGTCGGCGAACGACAAGCACCCGAACGGCCTCGCCAACGGCTCCGACCAGGTCGGCCGCAACTACATGTTCCACGACAGCCTGGCCGTGCTCGCGCTCTCGCATGAGGAGAACCCGACCGATCTTCCAGAAGACCCTCGGGCTGAACGACTTCTACTTCGGCAGCGACGACTTCGAGTACCCGCTCGGCAACATCCAGATGGTCGGCAAGTCGTACGGCGCAGATGTTCCGCGGTGAGAAGCCCGGAGAGACGAAGCTCGCGCCGGAATGGACGCTGGCGCGGATGGCCCGGCACGCGATCGACTTCTGGCTCTCGACCGAGGACCTGCCGCGCGCCGGAGAACCGCGTCACGCTCGCAGCCCGACGGCAACGTCAGGCTGAGCTACTCGGAGACGAACGCAGAAGCCAAGAAGCAGCTCTACGACAAGCTCAAGTCGATGCTCGGCCATGCTGGGCATGAACGCGGGCCACCTGTTCACCCGGCATCGCGTACATGAAGAACGACATCCCGGTGGCCGGCGTGCGCGCACCAGGCCGGCACGTGCCGCTTCGGAGACCGACCCGGCGACGTCGGTGCTCGACACCGACTGCCGGGCGCACGAGCTGGACAACCTCTACGTCGTCGACACGAGCGTCTTCCCGAGCATCGGCGCCGTCAACCCGGCGCTGACGGCGATGGCGAACTCGCTCCGGGTCGGCGATCACCTGCTCGAGCGGATGGGCGCCGGCCGGCTCGCCGCGACGGCCTGAGCGCCGCTGCGATCGCTCCGTCCGGCAGGCAGTTCGAGCTCGCCCACGGCGACCAGCGGGCGGTCGTCGTCGAGGTCGGCGGCGGGCTCCGCGCGTACTCGCGCGGGCGACCGCGAGCTGCTCGACGGCTACGGAGCGGACGAGATGTGCACGTCGGGCCGCGGCCAGGTGCTGCTCCCGTGGCCGAATCGGATCGAGGACGGAACCTACGAGTTCGACGGGCGGCGGCACCAGCTCCCGCTGAACGAGCCCGAGCTGCGGAACGCGATCCACGGGCTCGTGCGCTGGTCCGCGTGGACGACTCGCGAGCGCGAGCCCAGCCGCGTCGTCGTGGAGCACATGCTTCACCCGCAGCCGGGCTACCCGTTCTCGCTCGCCGTCACGCATCGAGTACGCGCTCTCCGACGAGGGCCTCTCCGTGGCGACCACGGCCACGAACGTCGGGCCGGAGCCGTGCCCGTACGGGTGCGGCGCACATCCGTACCTGACGCTCGGAACGGCGGCCGTCGACTCCGTCGTCCTGCCGCGCCCGGCCGAGCGGTGCTGCACTCCGACGAGCGCGGCCTGCCCGACCGGCCAGGCGGCGGTCGAGGGCACGGAGTACGACTTCCGCCGGCCGAGGCGCGATCGGCGCGACGCGGCTCGACCACTGCTTCACCGACCTCGAGCGGGACGAGACGGCCTTGCCCGCGTCGAGCTCCGCGACTCCGGACGAAGGCGCCGGCCTCACGCTCTGGATGGACGAGGCCTACGGCTACCTGATGCTGTTCACCGGCGACCCGCTGCCCGACGTCAACCGGCGCAGCCTCGCCGTCGAGCCGATGACCTGCCCGCCGAACGCGTTCCGGACCGGCGAGGCCTTGATCCGGCTCGAGCCGGGCGACTCGTTCACGAGCAGCCGTGGGGATGATCACCGGCGGCGGAATCATCCCGCCGGGGTGACTGCTCCCTGAGTCGCCTCGCCTGTCCTAGGTTGGAGCCGGGATGTCGGATAAGTCCGAGGATGTCCAGGCCCGCGGCCACGCGTCCTGATCCTCGGCGGGGGCTTCGCCGGCGTCGGCGCCGCGCGGGCGCTGAAGAAGGCCGACGCCGACGTCGTGCTCGTCGACGAGCACGACTACCACACCTTCCAGCCGCTCCTCTACCAGGTCGCCACCGCCCTGCTCGAGCGTCCGCGGTCGGGCATCCGCTGCGCGACCTCTTCCACGAGCAGCCGAACGCCGGGTCCATCAGACTAGGTGACCGGGATCGACCTGGCCGAGCGCGAGGTGCAGTTCGCCGAGATGGCGCCGCTCATGTACGACTACCTCGTGCTGGGGCTCGGCGCCGAGGTCAACTTCTTCGGGGCGAGGGGCGCCGAGCACGCGTTCCCGATGTACACGCTCGCCGACGCCGTGCGCCTCAAGGAGCACATGCTCGGGCAAGTGGGAGGCAGCGGACAAGGACCCGACGCTCGTGGACGACGGCGCGCTCAACGTCGTCGTCGTCGGCGGCGGCCCCACCGGGGTGGAGAGCGCCGGCGCGCTGGCCGAGCTCTACCGCGGCAACTTCGCCGAGGACTACCCGGACGTGCCGCAGGAGCAGGCGCGGATCACGCTCGTCGAGGCCTCGCCGGAGCTCTTCGCGATGTTCAAGGAGAACCTCCGGACCTACACGAAGGGCGCGCTCGAGAAGCGCGGCGTCGAGGTCCTGCTCGGGGAGATCGTCGACTCGGTCGAGCCGACGCGCGTGACGCTCAAGTCCGGGAAGGTGCTCGAAGCGCACACGCTCGTCTGGGGCGCCGGGCTCCAGGCGAACCCGATCGCCGACTCGCTCGGGCTCGAGCTGCAGAGAGGGAATCGCGTCGCCGCGGAGCCAGATCTGAGCATCGCCGGCCACCCCGAGGTCTTCGCCGTCGGCGACATCGCGTGGATCACCGACACGAAGACCGACGAAGTCCTCCCGCAGCTCGGCTCGGTCGCGCTCCAGGCCGGCGAGCAGGCCGGAGAGAACATCGCGCGGCGCATCGCGGGCAAGGAGACCGAGCCTTTCGGCTACCACGACAAGGGCACGATGGCGACGATCGGCCGCGGCGCTGCGGTCGATGCAGATGCCGCAGCGGAGGACGATGAAGGGCAAGGCCGCCTGGCTCGCCTGGGGCGCCGTCCATCTCGCGCTGCTGTCGACCGGCGAGGATCGGGCCAAGGCGGTCGTCGACTGGACGTGGGCGGGCTTCACCCACGAGCGCTCGGGCCGGATCACGGTCGAGACCTGACGGAACCCTCGCGTGACGATCGCCTCGACAGCGGTCGACCTTGCCCGCTGGCAGTTCGCACTGACCACGCTCTACCACTTCATCTTCGTCCCGCTGACGCTCGGGCTCGCCCCGCTGCTGGCGGTGATGCAGACGCTGTGGCACCGCACGGGCAACGAGAATGGCTGCGCCTGACGCGCTTCTTCGGGACGCTCTTCCTGATCAACTTCGCGATCGGCGTCGCGACCGGCCTCGTGCAGGAGTTCCAGTTCGGGATGAACTGGTCCGCCTTCTCGAGCTCGTCGGCGACGTCTTCGGCTCGCCGCTCGCGATCGAGGGCCTCGCGGCGTTCATGCTCGAGGCGACGTTCATCGGCCTCTGGGTCTTCGGCTGGGACCGGCTCTCGCCGAAGGTTCACCTCGCGACGATCTACCTCGTCTGGCTCGGAACCTGGCTGTCGGCGTACTTCATCCTGGCCGCGAACTCGTGGATGCAGCGCCCGGTCGGCTACGAGATCAGCTCGCAGACGGACGCGCGGAGGCGAACGACATCGTCAACATCCTCACCCAGGGGTTCGCGCTCTTCGCCTGGACGCACGCGATCCTGGCCGGGCTGCTCACCGGCGGCTTCCTCGTGCTCGGCGTCGTCCTGCTGGCACTTGCGCGCGCGGCAGGAACGTCGAGCTCTTCCGCGGGGCGGCGAAGCTCGCGCTCATCGTCGTTCTGCCCGTCTCGGTCGTCCAGCTGGGCGTCGGCAGCGAGTTCGGCGTCGCCGTGACCGACGCCCAGCCCATGAAGATCGCCGCCTCCGAGGCGCTGTGGGACACCGAGCAGCCCGCCGCGTTCTCGCTCTTCCAGATCGGCGGCTTCACCCAGGACGACCAGACGCCGTCGTTCGACGATCGAGATCCCGGGCCTGCTCTCGTTCCTGGCCACGAACTCGTTCAAGGGCGCAGGTCGTGGGCATCAACGAGCTCCAGGCGCAGTACGAGCAGCAGTACGGTCCCGGCAACTACATCCCGGACATCAGGCTCGTCTACTGGAGCATGCGCGCGATGGCCTACCTGGGGACGCTGTCGTTCCTGCTCGCGCCCTGGGGCGGCTGGCTCCTGCTGGCGCAAGAAGCTCGACGGCGCGAGGTGGTTCCAGCGCGCCGCGCTCGTCGGGATCGCGTTCCCGTTCCTCGCCAACTTCGCCGGCTGGATCCTGACGGAGGCCGGGCGCCAGCCGTGGGTCGTCCACGGGCTCCTGAAGACCGAGGACGCGGTCTCGCCACCGTCAGCGCGTGGACGGTCGGCCTCAGCCTCGGCGTGTTCGCGCTCCTTACACGGTGCTCGGCGTCCTCGACTTCTGGCTGATGCGCCGCTACGCGCGGCTCGATCCGCCGGAGCTCGATGCCCGAGGAGGAGCGGCCGCCGCTGCCGGCGCCGGGCTACTGAGATGACCTCGAGATCCTCTGGTTCTGCCTGATCGCCGTTCTCTGGACCGGCTACTTCGTGCTCGAGGGCTTCGACTTCGGCGTCGGCATGCTGCTGCCGGTGCTGGGCAGGAAGCGAGGACGACCGGCGCACGATGTTCGAGTCGATCGGCCCGGTCTGGGACGGGAACGAGGTCTGGCTCGTCATCGCCGGCGGCGCGACCTTCGCCGCCTTCCCGGTCTGGTACGCGACGATGTTCTCGGGCTTCTACCTCGCGCTGCTGCTGATCCTCGTGCTCCTGATCGTGCGCGTGGTCTCGTTCGAGTGGCGCGAGCAAGGCGGACCAGCCGCGCTGGCAGACGTCTGGGCGTGGATGAACACGATCGGCTCGGTCGGCGCGCCGCTCCTCTGGGGCATCGCGCTCGCGAGCCTCCTCCACGGCGTGCCGATCGACTCCGACCAGAGCTTCGCCGGCGACTTCGGCGACCTCTTCAGCGGCTACACGGTCCTCGCCGGGATCGCCGTCGTGCCTGCTGTTCGCGCTCCACGGCGCGGTCTTCCTCACGCTCCGCACGATCGGCGACCTGCGCGTGCGCGCGCGGCGCACGGCGCGCGCCTCGCGCCGGCGGCCGCGCTCGTCGGCGCGGGCTTCCTCGTCTGGACGCTCGTCGTCGCGATCGACAAGAACGACAAGGGCGTCTTCCCGCTCATCCTTCCCGTCGCCGTCGCGGCGATCGCCGCGCTCGCGGCGGTCTTCTTCGTGCGCGCGGCGCAGCGAGCAGGCGGGCGTTCGCCGCGACGGCGACCGACGATCGCGGCGTCGTCGTCACGCTCTTCGTGAGCCTCTATCCGCGGGTCATGGTGTCGCATCCCGACTTCGCGAACAGCCTCACGGTCGACAACGCCTCCTCGGGCGACTACACGCTGAAGGTGATGACCGTCGTCGCGGCGGTCTCCTCCCGGTCATCCTGCTCTACCAGGCCTGGACGTACCACGTCTTCCGCGCGCGGCTGGGCGGCGAGGACGGTCGCCACTCCGGTCGACCTGCTCGCGCGGAAGACCGGCGCTAGGGCCGATGCGGCCGCTCGACCCGCGCCTCGTGCGCCGCGCGCGGGCCGGTGCGCGCCGCTGCTCGCCGCCGACGCCGCGCTCGGCGTGCGTCGCCGCGCTGCTCGTCCTCGCCCAGGCGGTCCTGATCGCCCCCGTCGCCGCCCGCGCCTTCGACGGCGCGTCCGCTCGACGATCTCGTCGTCCCGCTCGCGCTGCTCGTCGCCGCCACCGCCGGCCGCGCGGCGGCGGCCTGGGGTTCGAGGCCGTCGGGCAGGCGCGCGGCGACCGACGTGCTGGCGCGAGCTGCGGCTCGAGCTCGTCGAGCGGCGGCTCCGCGACCAGCCGGCCGCGCTCGACGGGGCCGAGAGCGCCGAGGTCGCCACGCCCGCCGTCTCCGGCGTCGACGCGCTCGAGACGACCTTCGCCCGCTACCTGCCTCAGGTCGTGCTTGGCGGTCGACGGTCCCGGTCGCGGTGCTCGCCCTCGTCGCGTCGATCGACCTCGTCTCGGCCGGGCTGATGCTGCTCACGCTGCCGCTCGTACCCGTGTTCATGTGGCTCGTCGGCCGCTACACGGAGCAGCGCGCGCGCGAGCGCTGGCAGGCGCTCGCGCTGCTCTCGACGCACTTCCTCGACGTCGTGCGCGGCCTGCCGACGCTCCGCGCGTTCAACCGCGGCGAGGCGCAGGCCGAGCAGATCGAGGAGGTCAGCGAGCGTACCGCCGCACGACGATGGGGACGCTGCGGGTCGCGTTCCTCTCCGGCACGGTGCTCGAGCTCGCGGCGACGCTCGGCATCGCGCTCGTCGCGGTCACCGTCGGCGTCCGCCTCGTCGAGGGCGGCATCGGCTTCGAGGCCGGGCTGACGGTGCTCGTGCTCGCCCCCGAGCTCTACCTGCCGCTCCGCAACCTCGCCGCGCAGTTCCACGCGAGCGCCGACGGCCTCGCCGTCGCCGAGCGGCTCCTCGACCTCGTCGAGTGCCGGAGGCCGGCGCCCGCAGGCCCGGCGCCGCGGCGCCGAGCCCGCGCGAGGCGCCCGTCCGGCTCGAGGGCGTCTCGTTCGCCTACCCCGCGCGCGCCGGGCGCCGTCCTCGACGAGGTCGATCTCGAGCTCGCGCCCGGACGAGACCGTCGCGCTCGTCGGGCCGAGCGGCGGCGGCAAGAGCACGATCGCCTCGCTCCTCCTGCGGCTCGCCGAGCCGACGGGCGGGACGCGTGACGGTCGGGCGCGGTCGACCTCGCCGCCTGCGACCCGGCCGCCTGGCGGGCGCAGATCGCGTGGGTACCGCAGCATCCGACGCTCTTCCGCGGCAGCGTCGCCGACAACATCCGGCTCGGCGACGCCGCGCGCCGACGACGAGCGGTGCGCGAGCGCGGCGGCGCTCGCGGGCGCCGACGCGTTCGTCCCGGGCTGCCCGACGGCTACGAGACGGTCGTCGGCGACGGCGGCCGGCCGCTTTCGGCCGGCGAGCGTCCAGCGGATCGCGCTCGCGCGCGCGTTTCTCCGCGACGCGGCGTTCGTGATCCTCGACGAGCCGACCGCCAACCTCGACCCGGAGAGCGCCGAGCTCGTCGGCGAGGCGGTCGAGCGGCTGCGGGCGGGCCGCACGGTCCTCCTGATCGCCCATCGCCCCGAGCTCGCCGCTCGGGCCGACCGGATCGTGCGCCTCGCGACGGGCGGATCGTCGAAGCCGCGGCGGCGGCCGCATGATGCGGACGCTCGGCGCCTGGTCGCGCTCGCCGGCGTGCCCGCTTCGCCGCGTCGCGCTGTCGGTCTTGCTCGGCGCGCTCGCCGTCGGCTTCGGCGTCGCGCTGATGACGCCGCCGGCTACCTGATCTCGCGCGCCGCGGAGCAGCCGCCGATCCTCTCGCTGACGGTCACGATCGTCGCGGTCCGCTTCTTCGGGCTCGCCCGACCGGTCGCCCGCTACCTCGAGCGTCTCGGCTCGCATGACGTCGCGCTGCGGGCGCTGGGCCGGATCCGGACGCGCTTCTACGAGCGGATCGAGCCGCTCGCCCCGGCCAGCTCGAGGGCTACCGGCGCGGCGAGCTGCTCGGCCGCATGGTCGGCGACGTCGACTCGCTCCAGGGGCTCTACGTCCGCGGGCTCGCGCCGCCGCTCGTCGCGCTCGTCGTCGGCGCGGCGTGCGTCGGGGTCGCCGCGGCGTTCCTGCCCGGCCGCGGCCGCGATCCTCGCCGTCGGGCTCTGCTCGTCGGCGGCGTCGTCGTCCCGGCTGCTCGCGGCGCGCTCGAGCCGCGCCGCGGGGCGCCGCCAGGCCGCCGCCCGCGCGGAGCTCACGGCCGAGCTCGTCGAGCTTCTGCGCGGCGCGCCCGAGCTCGTCGTCTACGGGCGCGAGGCGGACACGCTCGCGCGCATCCGGGCGCGGAGCGACGAGCTCGCGCGCCTCGGCGCGACGCGACGCGCTCGCGGCCGGGCTCGCGGAGGGCCTCTCGATCCTGGTCGCAGGCGCTGACCGTCGCCGGGCGTGCTCGCCGTGGCGGCCGACGCGCGCGCTCGACCGCGTGCTCGTCGCGACGCTCGCGCTGCTCGCGCTCGCGTCGTTCGAGAGCGTCACCCCGCTGCCGGCGGCCGCGCGGGAGCTCTCCGCCACGATCGCGGCCGGCCGCCGCGTGCTCGAGCTCGTCGACCGCGAGCCGGCCGTGCGCGATCCGCCGAGCCTCGGCCTCGCCCGCCGTCACGCGACCGTAGCGCTCGAGGGCGTCACCGCCCGCTACGGCGCCGGCGGGCGCCCGTGCTGAGCGGCTTCGACCTGCGCCTCGAGCCGGGCCGCCGCATCGCGCTCGTCGGGCCGAGCGGCGCCGGCAAGACGACGGTCACGAACCTGCTGCTCCGCTTCCTCGATCCCGAGGAAGGCCGCGTGACGCTTGCGGGTGCGACGTGCGCGAGCTTCGCCAGCAAGACCTGCGGAGCACCTTCGCGCTCGCCGGCCAGGACGCGCACGTCTTCAACTCGACGATCCGCGCGAACCTCGCCCTTGCACGCCCGGGCGCGACCGACGCGGAGCTCGCGGACGCGCTCGACCGCGCCCGACTCGGCGAGTGGGTCGCGTCGCTCCCGGACGGGCTGGAGACGCTCGTCGGCGAAGAAGGCACGCAGCTCTCCGGCGGCCAGCGCCAGCGCCTGACGGTCGCGCGGGCGCTCCTCTCCGACGCTCCGGTGCTCGTGCTCGACGAGCCGACGGCGCACCTCGACCCCGAGACGGCCGAGGCGCTCGTGCGGGACGTCCTGACGGCGGCGGGCGAACGCTCGGTCCTGCTGATCACGCATCGGCCGGAGGGGCTCGACCTCGTCGACGAGATCGTCGAGCTTCGAGCCGCTCAGGCGCCGGCGCGTCCTCCGCGGCGTAGGCGACGAGCAGCCGCTCCTCCTCGTCCTTCCTCGGGAACATGAAGAAGACCAGGTCGCGCCGAGCAGGATGGCGACGATGCCGGCGGTGTAGGCCCAGTCCGCACCGTCGAGGAAGGATCGCTTCGCGCCGGCCGTGATCTGGCTCGCGTACTGCGGGTACTGCGCCGCGATCGCCTCGGCGCTGGCGAAGGACTTCGTGAGCTGGCTCGCGACGCCGTCGGAGATCTGCTCCTGGTTCGGCGCCGTCGCGATCGCCGCGGCCACCGCGGCGGCGTAACCGGCGGTCAAGAGAGCGCCGAGGATCGACTGCATGATCGCGCCGCCGAGGTCGCGCTGGAGGTCGGCGGTGCCCGAGGCCATGCCCGCCCGCCGCACCGGCACGGAGCTGGTGAGCGAGTGGGAGGCGGGCGTGCCGGCGAACCCGACCCCGATCGCCGACGAGCGCGTACGCAAGCCCGACGCTCCAGTACGAGATGCCCTCGTTCCAGAGCAGCAGCATGGTGAGGAAGCCGAGCAGGCAGAAGAAGTAGCCGGCCAGCAGCGTGAACCGAGCGCCGCGTGCTTCGACGAGCTTGGCCGAGCGCGGCGCGACCAGCACCATGCAGGCGGCGGCGGGCAGGATCGACAGCCCCGCCTCGAGCGTCGAGTAGCCCAGCACGTTCTGCAGGAACTGCTGGCCGACGAACATCGCGCCCATCAGCGTCCCGAACACGATCACCCCCGCAGACGCGGCCACCCAGAAGATGCGGCGACGGGCAACGTCGAGGTCGTAGAGCGGATTCGACGCGCGACGCTGGCGGAGCAGGAACGCGATCAAGGCCCGCGACGGCGATGGCTGCGAGCCCGAGCGCCAACATCCCCTTGTCCGGAACGGGCGCGAAGTTGATCGACAGGACGAGCGCCGCGACGAGGACGACGGACAGGATCCCGCCGAGGTTGTCGACCGGGTCGCTCGCCTCGTTGACGTGGCTCGGCACGTACATCACCGCCGCCACGAGCGCGACCGCGGCGAGCGGCAGCGTGATCAGGAAGACCGAGCCCCACCAGAACTGCTCCAGCAGCGCGCCGGAGAGCACCGGCCCGAGGGAGGAGATCGCGCCGCCGATGCCCGACCACAGCGCGATCGACTTCGTGCGCCCGGGCCCGACCAGAGCGCCGTGATCAGCGCGAGCGTCGTCGGGTACGCCATGCCCGCGGAGAGCCCGCCGAGCAGGCGCGCGACGAAGAGCACCTCGTCCGTCGGCGCCCAGGCCGCGAGCAGGCACGCCGGAATCGACAGCGCCATGCCGAGCGACCAGCATCAGCTTGCGCCCGTAGCGATCGCCGATCGCGCCGAAGTAGAGCACCGAGGCGGCGAGGCCGAGCGAGTAGCCGACCGCGATCAGATTGAGCGCCGTCTGGCCCGAGTCGAACTCCTCGGCGATCGACGGCAGGGCGACGTTCGCCACCGCCAGGTTCAGGTTCGCGACCGCCGCGACGAGGATCAGCGAGACGAGGACGAGCGTGGAACGATCGGGGGCGCTCGAGGCCTTAGCGTTCATCGGCCGATTCTCCTAGATTCGGCGGGCATCACGACGGCGGCCTCGGCAGCTGCGCGAGCAGCACGAGGGAGAACACCAGCAGCACCGCGGCGACCCCGATCAGGCCGTAGCGGGCTCCCCGGAGCGGAAACTGTGTGCTGATGCCGACCAGGAAGAGGACCGTCGCGAGAAACACCGTTGTCCGCACGTAACTGTTCGAGTCCGCGGCCGCTTTGACGCCGCTGTCGTGCAAGGCGTCGGCCTCGGTCGTCCAGCCGCCGTGCCCTGGCGAGCTCCGGCCGTTTGTACTGCGGCATGTAGGTGGGGCCGCGCGGCGCGTCCGGGTTGGTCTCGGGCTTCGTGGCTCGCCACGCATCGAACGCGACGGCGAAAGCGGGCCGGAAACGGCGTCTCGCCAGAGCCATCGCTTCCTCGTTGCCGACCGCGTAGGCCGCGAACCAGGCATTGAAGGTCGACGAGTCGAAGTTCCGCAGGTCGAGCGCCGACAGGTCGGCGCGGGTCGCGCGCTCCCCTTGCGGACGAAGCCGCGGCCAGGTCCAGACGGGACTCTGTGCTCCACCTCGAAGCCGCGAACCCCGACCACGCCGCCAGCAGAGCGACGACAGAGAGGAGGACGGCCTCCGCGATCGTGAGGAGCCTGTCTCGCTGCTCATGGCCGCCGTGCTCGGCTTTTCATCGCTCACGGGTCTGAATCGAACCGCTCGCTGCCGCGACACATCATCCCGACCGCATGAATCCGACGACCCGTCTTGGAATTCACACGTTTGGATGATGCTTCGTTCCGAGCCTGGGCGCTGTCGCGGACTTCGGCAGGCGAGCCATGAGACTGACGAAGGAGGACGAGACCTGACCACGACGACGCCAGCAGAGCGCAGCACCTGCGGGCGAGGCCATCCCGCGCTCTTCCGTTCCACGACCCCTCGCGCACGCGGCGGCTCGTCAAGGTCGGTGCCTGGCTCGTCGGCACCGCCGTCGTCCTCGTCGTGCTGCACCTGCTCGGCGTCGACGTCCGCGGGCTGGCTGTCGGACCTCTGGGATCAGATCAAGGAGGTTCCGGTCGGCTACATCGTCGCCGGCGCTCCTCTTCCAGACGGGCCAGACGGTCCTTGCGGGGCTCTCCTACTACGGCATCCTCAGCGCCGCGTACCCCGGCGAGGTCGAGTTCTGGCCCATCGTCACCGCGTATGCGGTCGGCGTGTCGATGAACAATTTCCTGCCGGCGAACATCGGCACCTTCGTCACGCTGCTGATGTTCGTCGCGATCATTCCGCGCGCGACGGTCGGCGGCTCGTTCGCCGCCTACCTCGTGCAGAAGATCTTCTTCACGATCGTGGGCACGTTCGTCTACCTGTACCTCTTCCTCTCCGTGCCCGGCTCGTTCCACGAGAACCTCGGCAACGTCTCCGACCATCCGGCGAGGACGATCCTGATCGTGGCCGGCGGCGGCTTCCTGATCGTGCTCGTCGGGCGCATCTTCTGGCGGCAGGTCAAGAAGCTGTGGGAACAGGCGAAGCAAGGCGGAGTGATCCTCAAGACACCGAAGCGGTACCTGACCAGAGCGTTCCTGCCGTCACTCGCGTCGTGGCTCTGCAAGCTGGCGGTCATCGGCATCTTCCTGGCCGCCTTCGCGATTCCGGTCACCTTCGAGTCGATCATGTGGATCACCGGCTCGGGCTCGCTCGCGAACGTCGTCTCCTTCACACCCGGCGCCGTCGGCATCACCCAGGCGACGAACGCGCTGGCGCTGCAGACGTGCTGTGACGTCGCAAACGAAACGACCATCGCCTACTCGACGGCACAGCAGTTGATCATGACGGCCTGGAACGTCGTGTTCGCGCTCGTCCTCACGGTGCTCGTCTTCGGCTGGACCGGCGGCAAGGTGCTCGTCGGCGAGGCGTACAGCGACGCGAAGGTCAAGGTCGCCGAGCAGAAGGAGCAGCGGGCCGCCAAGAGGCAGGCCAAGCGAGACGCGAAGGACGCCGAGTGACCGCCGCCGTGCCGACCCCTACGGAGAGGCCGTCTCCTGGGAGCCCGAACGACCGCGGTTCAAGCCGCTTCGCCTGCTGCTGTCGTGGGTCGTGGCAGCGGCGTCGCTCGGGGTGGCCGCGGCGATCCTGCCCGGCGTCGACATCGAGGGAGCCGCCGGCGCGCTTCGCTTGTCGCCGCCGTCGTCGCCGTGCTGAACGCGCTGCTCCCACCCGTGCTCGCAGCGCTGCGCCTGCCGTTCATGCTCGCACTCGGCTTCGTGCTCATCCTGGTCCTGAACGCCTTCGTGCTCAAGCTCGCCTCGGATCTGCTGGAGAACACCTTCGCGGTCGACAACTTCGGCTGGGCGCTGCTCGCTGCACTCCTCGTCGCCGCCGTGAGCATCGTCCTCGAGGTGATCTTCGGGACGAACGACGACGACACGTACACGCTGCGAGTCGTCCAGCGCATCGCCCGCCGGCAGGGCGGCGCGAGCACGAACGGACGTGCCCGGGCATCATCTTCCTCGAGATCGACGGGCTCGCGCTTCCCGTGCTCCGGCAGGGCGATGCGGGACGGCAACGCCACCAACATGGCGCGCTGGATCGCCGAAGGCTCCCATCGACCTGACCGAGTGGGAGACCGACCTCTCCTCGCAGACGGGCGCGAGCCAGGCGGGGATCCTGCTCGGCTCCAACGACGACATCCCCGCGTTCCGCTGGGTCGACAAGGAGACCGGCCTGCTCACGGCGTGCTCCGCTCCCGCCGACTGCGCTCGCATCGAGGCCGATCGCGCCACCGGCATCGGCCTGCTCGTCGACGGCGGCTCGAGCCGCGGCAACCTGCTCTCGGGCGAGGCCGAGGAGGTCATCCTCACCGTCAGCCGCATGGAGGCCGAGCGGAAGCGCGAACCCCGGCTATCGAGCGTTCTTCGCGAACGGGTTCAACGTCACGCGCATCGCTCGTCCTGTTCGCGTTGGGAGGTCATCCTCGAGTGGACCGCGGCGCTCCGGGCGATCCGTCGCGACGTCCAACCGCGAGGTCACCGCGGCGGCGTCTATCCGTTCCTGCGCGGCGCGATGTGCGTGTCGTCCGCGACCTGATCGTCTACGGCGTCCTCACGGACATGATGCGCGGCCGGCCGGCCGTCTACGCGACGTTCTCGAGCTACGACGAGGTCGCACACCACTCGGGGCTCGAGCGGGCCGACACCCTCGAGGCGCTGCGCAAGCTCGACGAGCAGTTCGGGCGCATCGACCGCGCGCGCCGCTACGCGCCGCGTCCCTACGAGATCGTCGTCCTCTCCGACCACGGTCAGACGCAGGGAGCGACGTTCAAGCAGCGGAACGGCTACGGGCTCGACGAGCTCGTCGAGCGCTCGCTCGAGCACGGAACCGTCGATGGAGGTCGCCGACGGCGACGAGCAGCAGTCGATGGTCGGGCTCGCGGTCGGCGAGGCGACCAGCGGAGGGGCGCCCGCCGAGAAGGACAAGGGCAAGCGCGCGAAGAACGACGTCTCGGACCGAGAGGTCGTCGTGCTCGGCTCGGGGAACCTCGGCCTCATCTCGCTGATGGAGGAGCCGCGCCGGCTCACGCTCGAGGAGATCAACGAGCGCCATCCGCGGCTGATCCCGGCGCTCCGTGAGCACCCGCACGTCGGCTGGCTCCTCGTTCGCTCCTCGGAGCGCGGCGCCGTCGCACTCGGCCCCGCAGGCGCCCACTACCTCGCGCGAGGGCACCGTCGAAGGCGACGACCCGCTCGCATCGTTCGCACCGAACGCGCCACGGCACCTGCTGCGCACCGACGGGTTCGCACACGTCGCCGACATCATGGTCGGCAGCTTCTACGACCCGGATCTCGAAGAGGGCTGCGCCTTCGAGGAGCTGATCTCGTTCCACGGCGGGATCGGCGGGCCTCAGACCCGGCCTTTCATCCTCCATCCTGCCGACTTCCCGCTTCCCGACGGAGAGATCGTCGGCGCCGAAGCAGGTGCATGGCGTGCTCTCCGGCTGGCGGCAGCTGCTTCAGGGCGGCGAGCAGCCGGCCGCCGCAGCGTCTCGATGAATCTCGTCTGGTCGGCGCTCGTCATCCTCGCGACGGCTGCGCTCGCCGTGACGGCGATGCTGCTCGTGCGGCGCAGCGCTCCCGAGGGAAGCCGCTTCAAAGACGGCGACCGCGCGTCCGGAGTCTTCGGTGTCCTGGCGACCGGCTTCTCGGTGCTGCTCGGGCTCGTCGTCTTCCTCGCGTTCGAGAGCTACGACCAGTCGAGAGCGGGAGCGGAGCAGGAAGCGCTCGTGCTCTCGCAGCAGGTCGAGACGGCTCAGTTCCTTCGCGCCCCTGTCTCCGGCAAGCTGACCGGGGAGCTGGTCTGCTACGGCCGGTCGGTCGTCCACCTCGAATGGCCGCGCGCGGAGTCGGGCACCGAGGGTGACGAGGTCAACCCGTGGGGCGTGGAGCTGTTCCGCACCTTCAACTCGTACGAGCCCAAGACGCCGAGCGAGGAGGCGGCCTATCGGGAAGTGGATCGACCAGACGTCGGACCGCGAAGCCGCGCGAATCGATCGCATCCACGGCGCCGTCGGCGTCATCCCGCTCCCGCTGTGGATCGTGCTGCTCCTCATCTCCGTCGTGGTCTTCGTGTTCATGCTGTTCTTCGCCGACTCGGGCGAGGGCGCGGTCACGCAGGCGGTCTTGATGGGCTCGGTCGCGACGGTCCTCGTCGTCGATGCTGCTCCTGATCACCTTCCTGGACAGCCCGTTCCACAAGGGCGTCGGCGGCGTCCGACCGGTTGCGATGGAGAGGACGCTTCGAATCGTCGACGAGGCGCTGCAGGCTGTCGATGTGCACCTGGAACTGCCCTGTGACGCGCAGGGGAACCCGGCTTGACCGACGCGCAGAGAAGCGGGACTGGGTCGAGGTCGGCGCCACCGTGCTGCTCGCGTTTGCGGCTGTCGCGACCGCCTGGAGCAGCTATCAGGCCACGCGCTGGAACGGCGAGCAGGCGAAGACGTCGGGCCGCGTCAACAAGACCCGGATCCAGGCGGCTCGGGCCGCGGGCCTCGCGAACGCCCAGCAGCAGGTCGACGTTGCGACGTTCATGCAGTGGGTGGACGCATATGCGCGAGACGACGACCAGGGTCGCGAGCTTCTACCGCACGCGCTTCCGCGAGGAGTTCAAGCCCGCCTTCAACGCGTGGGTCGCGACGAAGCCGCTGAAGACCGAGGGCGCTCCGGCGACGCCGTTCGTCATGCCGCAGTACCGGCTCGCCGCCAAGGCCGAGGCCGACCAGCTGGATCAGGAGGCCGAGGTGCTCGCGGCGCAGGTGCGCCGGAACATCCAGCGTGCGTCCAACTACGTCCTCGGCGTCGTCCTCTTCGCGGTCGCGCTCTTCTTCGCCGGGATGAGCACGAAGCTCACCGCGCCCGGTCTGCGGAAGACGATGCTCGCGGTCGGCTGGCTCCTCTTCCTCGGCACCGCCGTCTGGATCGCCACGTCCCCGGTCAGCGTCGCGGTCTAAGACGAGCCCGAGGTCAGCTCGTCGCATGAGTCCGCCTCGCTGAAGGCGTCCTCCAGCTCGCCGCCGGCGTCCAGCTCTTCGAGCTCCGTGAACGTCGACGACAGCCGGCTCCCCATCGTCGACAGGGCTCCCGTGACGACGGTCAGCGCTTCGAGCGTCTCGCTTGGGCCCGAGGCGTCTTCGAGGGCCTTTTCGATCGTCTCCGTGTTCTCCTCGAGGTCGTCGGCGAGCGCTTCGAGCGACTCCTGCGCCTGCTCTCCCGCTTCGGTGTCGGGCGGCCCGAGCCCTGCACCTCGTCGACGAAATCGTTCGTTGCACTCTTGACGTCCTCGACCGCGGTCCTGAGCTTGTCCTCGGTGAGGTTGCCGTCGCGCAGCGAGTCCGCGGCGGAGGTGATCGAGCCGGTCCAGGTCGCGATCGACGAGCAGACATCGTCCGCCCACTCCGTCGCCGACGAGCCGCTGCCACCGCCGCCGTCCCGCCGCAGCCCGCTGCAAGGCAGACCGCCAGCAAGCCGAGCACGAGCACCCGCGCGGCCGTCATTGGGCCACCGGTGTCGGCGTAAACGGGTGCATCTCGTCCTGGCCCGGCTTGACGATGCCGTAGCTCGACTCCGGCACCTCGTTCCAGGCGCCGGCGAGGGTCCCGAGCGGTTCGGAGACGACCAACCGCGACTCGTCACCGAGCGACTGCAGCCGCACGTCGTCGGGGTAGAGCGACTTCAGCGTCACGATGTCGGTGCTGAAGTAGAGCGAGCGCGAATCGCCCTCGCTCGAGTAGCGGAACGCCCAGACGCTCTCTCCGTCCGTGGTCGCGACCGTCATCTGGACCGGATGCTCGACGTCGTGCCGCCGGCCGGTCTCCTCGATGAACCCGACGGCCTCCTGCACCGCCTTCGGCGGGTCCTCTTCGAGGCCGAACGTGAGCGCCAGGTAGAAGAACGTCTCGGAGTCGGTCGAGCCCTCGATCTCCGGGTACAGCTCGGGAGCGATGGCGAAGCGGAGATCGCGCTTCACGCGGTCGAAGTCCCGGAGGGCGCCGTTGTGCATCCAGAGCCAGCGGCCGTGCCGGAAGGGATGGCAGTTCGTCTGTTGCACCGCCGTCCCGGTGGACGCGCGAATGTGAGCGAAGACGAGCGGCGAGGCCGTGTGCTGGGCCAGTTCCTGCAGGTTACGGTCGTTCCAGGCGGGCTCCATGCTGTGGAAGACGGCAGGCGTGTCTCCGACGCCGTACCAGCCGACGCCGAACCCGTCGCCGTTCGTCGTCGTCGCCCGAGCCGCGAGTGCAGGCTCTGATCGATCAGCGAGTACTTGGGCTTGTAGAGCAGCTCGTCGAGGAGGACCGGCGTGCCCGAGTATGCGAGCCAGCGACACATCGCCGTTACGCCCCCATGTGTCCTGAGCTGCGTGCCGACATGCCGTCGTTGTTGGCGATCATGTAGGCGAAGACGCCGACGAACGGGAAAAAGAGCACGAAGATCAGCCAGAGGGCCTTCTTCCCGCCGCTCGCATCGTGGCGACGGAAGACGTCGCCGATCACGTGGAACAGCAGCACGAACCAGGCGACCCACAAGAAGAAGACCATCATCGACCAGAAAATGCCGAGAAACGGATAGGCCAGCACCATTCGAAGAGCCTCCAGATCGATCGCCGACGGACTTCCGGCGGTAGGGGATTGCAGCCTCACGCTACCCCGTACGCGGGTCATCATGCGGATCGGGTGATTCGCAAATGACGGACAAACCGGCGACCGTGCGCCAAAGTGGCCAAGGACATGGTGTGGGTCGAAGGAGGCGGAGTTCCTGATGGGATCGGAGGCGTTCTATCCGGAGGAGGGTCCGGTCCGGCGAGCCGAAGTCGGCGGCTTCGGAATTCACGAGCACCCGGTCACCGCGGACGACTTCAGGCGCTTCGTTCGCGAGACCGGCTACACCACGCTCGCCGAGCGGCCGCTCGACCCCGCCGATTACCCGGACGCCGATCCGGCCCTGCTCGTGCCGGGGTCGCTCCGTCTTCCAGAAGACCTCCGCCCCGCGCCGCTCAACGACGTGAGCAGTTGGTGGGAGTACGTGCCGGGTGCGTTCTGGAAGAAACCGGGGGGAGCGGGCACGACGATCAACGGACGCGATCGCCACCCCGTCGTCCAGGTCGCATACGAGGACGCTGAGGCGTACGCCTCGTGGGCCGGCAAGGCACTTCCGACCGAGGCCGAGTGGGGAGGACGCCGCGCGGCGGC
>CAWKBW010000017.1:0-75745 GCA_963847955.1 uncultured Actinomycetes bacterium | reverse complement strand
CCTGGCGACGACGGCGGCCTCGCAGCAACCATCGACGACTGACCCGCGCGTCGGTCTGAGTCCGGGGCTGGACAACGCGGGCGTAGCCGCTACCGGCCTCGAGCTTCTCGCTCATCGCAACAAGCCGGACGGATTCTTCGACCCGAACAATCCCGGCAACTTCGGCTTCGTCAACTCCGACCTCGCGTTCCAGGGGAGCTTCGCGTTCGTCGGAAACTTCAACGGGTTCCAGATCTACGACATCTCCGATCCCGCCAACCCGACGCTTCGCACCGCCGTCGTCTGCCCGGGCGGCCAGGGCGAGGTCTCGGTCTACGGGAACCTGCTGTTCATGTCCGTGGAGGAGTCTCGTGGCCGCGTCGACTGCGGCACGAATCCCGCTGTCGGAACGCGGTTCCAGGGAGTCCGGATCTTCGACATCTCGAACCTCGACTCCCCCGTTCAGGTCGCCGCGGTGCAGACCTGCCGCGGATCGCACACGCACACCCTGCTGAAGAGCCCGGCGGACGACGCGAACCTCTACGTCTACGTGTCGGGAACCGCCGGGGTCAGGCCCGCATCGACGCTGGCCGGCTGCGTGAACGGTCCGCCGACGAATCCGGACACGTCACTCTGGCGCATCGAGGTGATCAGGGTGCCGTTCGCGGCGCCGCAGAATGCAGCAATCGTCAACATGCCGCGGCTGTTCGCCGACCCGGTGACTGGTGCGATCAATGGGCTGCAGAACGCGCCGCCCACGCCGCTGCACCCGTCCGGGATGCCCTGGGGGCCGACGCCGATCACCGACGCCTGCCACGACATCACGACCTATCCCGAAATTGGGCTCGCGGCCGGGGCGTGTGAGGGCAACGGACTGCTGCTCGACATCAGCGACCCGGCACACCCGGTCCGGATCGAGGCCGTCGCCGACCCGAACTATGCGTACTGGCACGGCGCGACCTTCTCGAACGACGGGACGAAAGTCGTCTTCACCGACGAGTGGGGCGGCGGTACAGGGGCGCGCTGCCGTCAGACCGACCAGCTCAACTGGGGCGCCAACGCGATCTTCGACATCGTCGACCGCAGGCTGGTGTTCCGGAGCTACTACAAGATGCCGGCGGCCCAGACGACCCAGGAGAACTGCGTCGCGCACCTGCCGTCGCTGATCCCGGTGCCCGGCCGCGACATCCTTGTTCAGGCCTGGTACCAGGCCGGGGCCTCGATGATGGACTTCACCGACTCGGCCAACCCGAAGGAGATCGCGTACTACGACCGCGGCCCGATCAGCGGGACGTCGCTCGTGCTCGGCGGTCTCTGGTCGACCTATTACTACGACGGCGCCGTGTATGGCTCCGAGATCGCCCGCGGCTTCGACGCCTGGAAGCTCATCCCGAACGCCGAGCTGTCGCAGAACGAGATCGACGCCGCGGCCGAGGTGGAGATGAACCGGCTGACGCCGCAGCACCAGCCGCGGCTCGTCAACCTGCCGAGCTTCGCCGTGGCGCGCTCGTACGTCGACCAGCTCGTGCGGGCCGACGACATCCCCGTGCAGCTCCGCGTGCAGGTCACGAATGCCATCGACCGGGCCGAGCGGTTCAGGACGGGCGCGCAGGGACGCGCCGCGAGGGACCGGCTGCGCTTCCTCGCGAACAACCAGCTCGAGGACGAGCAGTACGAGGACCTGCGCGAAGCGCTTCTAGCGCTCGCGGACGCCCTCGAGCCGTAACCGGACGGGGAGGGGCGTCGCTGGACGCCCCTCCCCAGACCCCACGGCCGGTTTCGATTCAACCCCCCGGTAAACGGCGCGCTGCGTCCTGGTCGAGCACGATGCGGATGTCGTCGCGGAGGTGCTTGAGGAGCTCGAGCTTCGGCTCGCCGTCCTCCGTGGTGTGAGCCTCGCACTGTGCGATGACGCCTTCGAGGGAGATGAAAGCGCGGGCAAGCCGTCGCCGTGCGACGACGTCGAGGCCCGGCACTACGCGGCCGCGGCCGCGGCAGTTGGTTGTAAGAAGTAGGAGCGTCCGTCCAGCTCGAACCGGATCGCGAGCAACCCGCGTCGCGCGACCGATCTCTCGACTGCGCGCAGAAGGCCCGCCAGGTCCCCTTCATCGGGATTGAGAATGACGCCGACGACCGCAATCTTGTCGTCTGCTTCGACCCAGGCGTGACGGGACACCGAGAGCTCCGCGCACAGCCTCCTCGCTTCGGATCCTGCGGGGATCTCGAAAAGGACGATCTCGTTGAGAGACTCGGCAGACATTGCTTCAGGATGCCCTCAGCGGCCTGCTCGGCGCTTAACCCACTCGTGTCAAAATTTGTACGGATTTAGTTAGCGGTGAGGCACACAGCGGCACCTCCGCCGAAGTAGCCAAGCCCTGCGAGACCGAAATGGCTCACAGGGCTTGGGGCATAGGGAGCGGTTGCGTTTCTCAGACGACGAGCGTGAAGACGAATATCGCAAGGAACACGCTCTGGGCGCTGTGCACTGCGATCCCGATCCAGGCGCTCCGATACCGCTTCGTCGGGTACGAGATCGTGAACATGTCGAGGAGCGTCCCCGGGATCGCCCACGGCACGTGCAGGTGGTAGCCGGCGAAGAGGAGGCCGTTCGCCACCCAGTCGCCGCGCCCGAAGGCGCCGTTCATGCGCGGAAGGAGGTACCCGCGGAACAGGAGCTCCTCGCCGAGCACGGTGTTGAACAGGAACATCACGAGGATGAGGCCGTACCAGCCGAAGGCTCCGTCCAGGAACGCCTTGCCGGCGTCCGACTCGAGGATCGTGGCGAACTCCCGGTCGTCCGGCGCCGGCACGATCGCGAGCAGCTCCTGCGCGAAGGTGAACGCGAGGATCAGCGGAATCACGACGAGCCACACGCGACCACCGACGCGGCCGCTGCGCGGGCTCCGCGGAGAGCGGAGCCAAAGCGCCTCGCGGACCGTCGACCAGCGGAGGGTCCGCTGCTCGCGACCGACGAGGATCGCAACGAGGACGAACTGCCAGACCATGCCGATCGCGAGGGAGACGATCAGCGCCTTCGCCATCGGCACGTCGCCAACGCCGGCGAAGCGGTCGGCGAGCGCTGGCGCGACGAGCCAGGCGAGCACTGCCATCGGGAGCGCGGCGGCCGCCCAGACGGCGAAGATCCCGCGGATCCGCAGCTGCGGAATCTCGACGCTCGAGACGGCGGCGTCGGAGCGGGCAGTGGCTGTGAGTGGATATGAGACGCTCATCTGCATCCTCCTTTGCGGGTCGATTCCATTGCCTCGACGCTAGGAGGCGGTTGCGCCAGGCGCATCGTCGGAAGGCCGGATTCGAGCTCCGACTCGCCGACGATTCCGACTCCTACTCGGGTAGGAGGCGCCTCGAGAGAGCGTGCGGTACGTTCAGCGCGTGAGCCGGATCCGATACGTAGCGCGCGAATACTGGTTCGAGCTGCTGATCGCGTTCCTGGCGATCGCGGGCATGCTCGAGCTCGTGGTCGGACGCGACTCGCCGGGCGCGCCGCCCACGACGCTCTGGATCGCCATACCCACGGTGGCCGTCCTCGTACTGCTCCTCCTCGCACGCCGCCGCTTTCCCTTCGCCGCTCCGGCTGCCTACTGGCTCCTGGCCGCGGCGATCTCGTTCGGCGACGGAGTGCTGCTCGCGTTCGTCGGCAGCCTCGGCATCGTCGGGTTGGCAAGCGCGTTTCTGCTCGGGAACCTGCGGAATCCGCTGAAGGCAGGCGCGGGCCTGATCATCGTGCTCGTCGGAATCGTGATCGTCGTCTACAACATCCCCGGTCGAGACGGCCAGCGACCTCGTCTTCATTCCCCTCCGGTTCGTGGTCGCCTGGGTCGCGGGCTACGCCCTGCGTGAGCGTGCCGAGCAGGCCGAAGCGGCGGAAGAACGCGCGGCCCAGGCCGAGCGCGAGCGCGAGGCGGCCGCACGCGTCGCGGTGGCAGAGGAGCGCTCGCGGATCGCCCGCGAGCTCCACGACATCGTCGCCCACGCTGTCAGCGTGATGGTGCTCCAGGTCGGCGCCGTCAGGCACAAGCTCTCCGATGCAATGGCCGAGGACCGCGATGCGCTCAGGGGCGTCGAGCTGGCCGGCCGGAAAGCGCTTGCCGAGATGCGCGGTCTGCTCGCCGCCATGCGCCGCAGAAGGGGACGAAGCCGAGCTCGTGCCTCAGCCTGGCCTCGACGGCCTCGACTCATTGCTCGACGAGATCGGCCGCGCAGGCCTGCCCGTCGAGTTGCATGTCGACGGGAAGCCGTTCCCGCTTCCACGAGGGATCGACCTCTCTGCGTATCGCATCGTTCAGGAAGGCCTGACCAACGCTCTCAAGCACGCGCACGCCAGCGACGCGGACGTGACGGTCCGGTATCGGCCGGACGAGCTGGAGATCGAGGTGCGTGACAACGGCCACGGGCAGCGCGACGAGCGACGGCCTCGGTCACGGGCTGATCGGCGTCCGGGAACGCGTCAAGATCTACGGCGGCAAGATGAGCGCGGGAACGGCCATCGACGGCGGCTTCGTCCTCAGTACGCGCCTCCCGCTCGGCCAGGACGAACGATGACGATCCGCGTGCTCGTCGCCGACGACCAGTCGATGGTCCGCGCCGGCTTTCGCATGCTGCTCGCAGGCGAGGAGGACATCGAAGTGGTGGCCGAGGCGAGCAACGGGCTCGAAGCCGTGGACAAAGCCGCGCGGTTTCATCCCTCCGTCGTCCTGATGGATATCCGCATGCCCGAGCTGGACGGTCTTCAGGCGACTCGACGCATCCTCGCGGCCGACAACGCCGCGCGGATTCTGATTCTCACGACGTTCGACCTGGACGAATACGTCTTCGAAGCGTTGAAAGCCGGGGCAAGCGGCTTCGTGCTCAAGGACGACTCTCCCGAACAGCTGATCGCTGCGATCCGCACGGTCGCCGACGGCGAAGCGCTCCTCTCACCGACGATCACGAAACGCGTGATCGAAAAGTTCGCCCGGATAGCACCTCCGGCTCCTCCGAAGGAATTCGAGGAGCTCAGTGAGCGCGAACGAGACGTCTTTCGCTTGATGGCTCGTGGCCTCTCCAACGCCGAGATCGGTAACGAGCTCTACATCAGCGAGACGACCGTCAAGACTCACGTCACTCACATCCTTCAGAAGCTCAACCTCCGCGACCGCGTGCAGGCAGTCGTGCTCGCGTACCAGACCGGGCTCTTCGAGCCGGGACCTAAGGCTCGCCGACTAGGTCATCGGGCGCGAGCCGTCTCGACTGCGCGGCGACACCTCTCTCGCGCCACATTCGAGCCCGATCACCCTGTGTGGATGAGGGCGAAGCGGGCAAGGAGGGGCATGCTCTTCCCGTCCGGCCGAAAACGAGGAGCGCGTCGCCGTGAGCGACGGTGTGCGAAAGGAAGCCATGAGCTCGCAAGACCGCAGTCGCCGGCCGAACATCCTCCTCGTGATGACCGATCAGCTGCGCTACCCGCCGTCGTATGAGTCGGAGGAGCTGCAGCAGTTTCGCCGCGAGCAGTTCACCGGCGAGGAGAGTCTGCGCACCAGCGGAGTCTCGTTCCGTCGCCATTACACGATGTCAGCGGCGTGCGCACCGAGCCGCGCCTCGTTCTTGACCGGCCACTACCCGTCGTTGCACGGCGTCACGCAGACGGACGGGCTGGCGAAGAGTGCGGACAGCGCCGAGATGTTCTGGCTCGCGCCGGACACGGTGCCGACTCTCGGCGACTGGTTCCGCGCGGGCGGCTACCGGACCTTCTACAAGGGCAAGTGGCACGTGTCGCACCCGCACCTCGACGACCCCGACGGCGAGGGTTACCTCCTGTCGATCGACGACGACGGGACGCAGATCCCGGAGAACATCGCCGCGTACCTCGAAGCGGACCTGCTCGATGAATGGGGGTTCTCGGAGTGGGTCGGGCCCGACCCCCACGGGCTCGGCAAGCACAACACCGCGACGGTCAAGGATGCCTTCACGGCCGACGAGACGGTCGCCTTGCTCGAACGACTCGACAACGAGGAGAGCGACCAGCCCTGGCTGACGGTTTGCTCGTTCCTGAACCCGCACGACATCGCCCTGTTCGGACTCATCGCGCTGACGCAGGGGCTGCGCTACGACACCGGCGACATCCCCGAGGTCGCGAACGCACCGACCCACGACGAGGACCTGTCCACCAAGCCCGCCTGCCAGCAGAGCTACGTCGATGCGTGGGGGAAGATGCTCGCGCCGCAGCCCTGGATCGAGACGCACCGGAAGTTCTACTACCAGCTGCAAGGCACCGTCGACGCCGAGCTGGCGAAGGTGCTCGATGCGCTTCGGGCGACGAAGGCGTACGAGAACACGATCGTGGTCTTCCTCTCCGACCACGGCGACATGCTCGGCGCTCATGGCGGCATGCACCAGAAATGGCACAACGCCTACGAGGAAACGACGCACGTGCCCTTCCTCGTCTCCAGCCCGCTGATCGGCGGAGGCCAGCGCGAGATCGATGCGCTGACGAGCCACGCCGACCTGCTTCCCACCCTGCTCGGTCTCGCGGGAATCGACCAAGCCGAGGCGTTGAAGCGCGTCTCGGTCGACCACACGGAGGCGCGGCCGCTCCTGGGGCGCGACCTCTCCGGCTTGATCCTCGGCAGCGAACCGGATCCGCCCTCGGATCCGCTCTTGTATGTGACCGACGACGAGATCAGCGAGGGCAGCGCCAAGCCGGGCAGCCCCTTCCAGCGCTTTGCGATGAAGCTCAAGAGGTACTCGGTGATCGTGCAGCCGAACCACATCGAGACGGTGATCGCGGAGGTCGAGGTCGACGGCGCGCCCCATCTCGTCAAGTTCTCCCGCTACCACGACAACCAGCAGTTCTGGACCGTGCCCGGCGAGCGCGACGAACGGCTACGCGGCAGGAAGACGATCACGGTCACCGAGCCCGAGCCGGACGAGTACGAGCTCTACGACCTCACCCTCGACCCGTTGGAGGAACGGAACCTGGCGCACCCTTCCCACGCGACTGACGACTCGCGGCGGCTGCAGGAGACGATGTTCGAGCTGCTCACCCAGCAGCTCAGCGAGAAGCGCCTCGTGCCTCGCGCGGGAGAGTTGCCCGGCTATCGCTCGCCGCAAGAAGCTGCCAGAGTCGCTGTCGGGGACTGATCGTATGCGGCAAGGAGAGAGCGTGAACCGAGTGGCGAAGCCGAGGGTGCTGATCGTCTACTACACGCTCACGAAACAGTCGGGCAGAGTTGCGGACGCGATGGCGAACGCGTTCGAGGCGCGAGGCTGCGAGGTAACGAAGGCGATGATCGAGTTCACCGACGAACGGTGGGTGCCGAAGCTCTCGCAGTTTCCGATGAAGCGCCCGATCGCCCAGATCGCGAGCGTTCTCCCTGCACAGCTGCGTCACAAGACCGGCGAGATCCGCATTCCCTCGGAAGCGCAGGCGGGCGACTACGACCTGGTGCTGATCGCGTCTCCCACCTGGTGGTTCCAGACGAGCATTCCGATCCGCTCGTATCTCGAGTCGCCGGCCGCGAGGGCGATCCTCGACGGCAAACCCTTCGCAACGGCGTCGATCTCCCGCCGCTACTACGGCATCAACCTCCGGCAACAGCGAAGCTCGCCGAGAAGAACGGCGGGCGGTTCACCGACAAGACGCACTTCGTCGCTGCCGGCGGCCAGGTCAAGTCGATGCTCTCGTGGCTTGGATACATGAAGCACGGCGAGCCACAGGAACGGGTCATGGGGCTGAAGATGCCGCCGCCGAACCTCAAGCCCGACTTCGAGGAACAGGCGAAGTCGTTCGTCGACGGTCTCGTGGACGGAGTTCTGCAGCCGAGCCGTCTGCCGAGAAGTTCCGCGCAGCGCATCTTGAGCTGAAAACAAAGACCTGCGATATGCGGGTCTTTTCACAAGCCCTCTTCCGGACTCGAACCGGAGACCCCCTCCTTACCATGGAGGTGCTCTACCAACTGAGCTAAGAGGGCGGGCGCGCCGATTGTAGCCACCGATCCCCGGCTAGAATGGCCGCCTCCCCGGGGGAGTTCCCGAGTGGCCAAAGGGGACGGGCTGTAAACCCGTTGGCTCAGCCTTCAGAGGTTCGAATCCTCTCTCCCCCACTTAGCTGCGCCTGAAGATCTAGGCGCTGGCGTCGGCGGCGGGGCGTAGCGGGACAACTGTCCCCTCGTCCCGCGAGAACGGCTCCCGCCGCGATTCGCGCGCCCGCTGCAGGTTGAGGAACGAGGCGAGCTCGGCGGCCGCGAGCGGCTTGGAGAAGAGGTAGCCCTGTCCGAACGGGCACTGGAGCTCGCGCAGCCGGTCGCGCTGATCGTTGCGCTCGATGCCTTCGGCGACCGTGGTCAGCCCGAGCGACTCGGCGATGCGGATGATCGCGTGGGCGAGGGCGGAGTCGCCCGACACCTCGTTCATCGCGTCGACGAAGGGCTTGGCGATCTTGAGGACGTCGATCGGGCAGCGTGCGAGCCGCCCGAGCGACGAGTACCCGGTGCCGAAGTCGTCGATGGCGATCAGGACGCCGAGGTTCTTCAGCTCCCGAAGCCGGTCTCCCATCCCATCCTCGTCCTTCAAGAGGATGCTCTCGGTGATCTCGAGTGTCAGCCCGTGCGGCCGCAAGCCCGACTGGCGAAGCGCATGCGACACGTCGTCGACGAGCCCGGGCCGCTCGAGCTGCACGGCCGAGAGGTTGACCGTCACGCCGAGACCATCGCCTGCCGGCAGGGCCGCGTCCCAGACTGCTCCCTGGCGCAGCGCCTCGGTCAGGACCCACCGCCCGAGGGGCACGATCAAGCCCGTCTCCTCGGCGAGCGGGATGAAGTCCAACGGAGGCACCAGTCCTCGCTCCGGGTGATTCCAGCGCACCAGCGCCTCGACGGCCTCGATCCGACCGCTCTCGAGGTCGACGATCGGCTGGTAGTGGAGGACGAACTCGCCTCGCTCGAGCGCGCTCTGCAGGTCGGCCTTCAGCTCGAGCCGCTTGACCACCTCGGCATGGAGGCTCTCCTCGAAGAAGTGATACCGGCCCTTCGTCTCGCCCTTGGCCTTGTACATGGCCAGATCCGCGTTGCCGGAGAAGCTCCCCGGCATCGTGGCGACCGTCGGCCAGCGAGATGCCGAGGCTCGCCGTGATCGCAACCTCCTTGCCCTCCAGGAAGAACGGCGAGCTCAGCGCATCCGTGATCCTCTCGGCGAGCTCGGCGGCGCCTTCGGGATCGCACCCGCGAACGAGCACCGCGAACTCGTCTCCGCCGAGTCGCGCAGCCTGATGCGAGCCCCCGAGGACCCGCCTCAGGCGCTCGGCCAGGGACACGAGCAGTTGATCCCCGGCGGCGTGACCGAGGCTGTCGTTCACCGTCTTGAAGTCGTCGACGTCGAGCACGAGCACGACGATCGGCTCGCCGGAAGCGCGTGAGACCAGGTCGTCCAGCTCGGCCCGGAAGGACGCCCAGTTCGGGAGACCCGTGAGGGGATCGTGGAAGGCCTGATGCTTCAGTTGCTCTCCGAGCTCGATCAGCTCGAGGGAGAGACCCGCCTGGTTTGCGAAGGTCTCGAACAGCTGGAAGTCCCCCTGGTCGTACGCGCGCAGGTCACCGACCCGCTCGCCGACCAGAAGCGTGCCGAGGACACGGGCGTCCCCTCGCAGCGGCGCCATCATGGCGTTGCCCGCCTCGGGAATCCCGAACAGCTTCCGCAGCCCCGGGCCGCGCCGAGGCCGTCCGAGCAGGAGAGCTTCGCCCTGGCCGACCGCCCGCAGGACGGCGGGCTCGGCGAGCGTGCGCTCGACCGGCTGCAGCACTTCGGACACGTCGCCCGGCCCCAGCGTCGTCCGCAGGGCCTGGCCGTCGCTGTCGGGGGCGAACAGGACGATCTCGGCCACGTCTGCCCGAAAGACGTCGCGCGCCTGGCTGAGCAAGGTCACGAGTGCCTCGTCGACCTTCGCAGAGGCGCTCACCTGTCGCGTCGTGTCGTAGAGGAACTCGAGGCTCTGGTGCTTCTTGCGCTCGCCGATGTACATCCGGTAGGCGAAGAACAGCGCCGCCGCCGGCAGCACGAGCAGCCAGCCGAGGGTCGCGTCCCGCCAGAGGAGCGCAACGCCGATCAGCGCGAGGCTCGTGTTCGCGACCGTGACCGTCAGACCGAGCTGCATGGAGGAGGGGAGGTGCTTGATGCGCAGCTCGCGCTTCGCTCAGCGAGATCGCGAGGAAGATCAAGCACCATGCTCACGACCGAGGTCGTGCCCGTCGCCGCGAAGACGGCGGTCAGATCGCGTGTCGAAAGCCCACCTTCCAGCCGGCCGAGCGCATGAAAGATGAGCACCGCGAGGCACGTGTCGAGCAGGAACAGCGCTCCGTTGAAGACGAGCTTGACCGGCTGTTGCCGCCTGACGATGAAGAGGGCGGGTAGTGCGCCGAGCAGGCGTGCGCTGAAGAGCGCTGTCGGGCTGACGAAGAAGAGCCCGAGGACGAGCGGGATCTCGGCGAGCGTGAACGAGTGCGAGTCGCGCCGGAAGTGCAGGTGCACCATGCAGGCGTCCGTCACGAAGAACATGACGACGAGCGCCCAGAAAGGAATCTCGAAAGGCGGGTGGGGAGCATCGAGCGGCGCGACGAACCCGTGCGAACAGGACGATCGCGACTAACCCGAGCGCGGCGTTCAGGTGCCAAACGCCCGGAAGTCTTCGCCGCGTCTCCGAGCCGGGGAGGACGCGATCGCTCACGCGGAGACCGTTACCCGCCCCAGGCCTGTGTCGACCAGGCGTTGGCCGGCCAGGCATTGCCTGACCAGGCGTTGCCCTCCCATGCGTTTCCTGCCCACGCGTTCCCGACCCATGCGTTGCCGTTCCAGGCGTTCGCCGACCACGCGTTCGCCGACCAGGCGTTGCCGTACCAGGCGTTCCCCGTCCAGGCATTACCTGCCCAGGCGTTCCCAGTCCACGCGTTGCCCGTCCAGGCATTCCCGGTCCAGGCGTTGCCCATCCAGAGTACCGCCGTTCCAGGCGTTGCCCGCCGCGCTCAGCGGGGCCCAGAGCGACCCGGTCAGGAACCTGCCGAAGATGTCCTGCTCGCCGCGCAGCTCGATGCCGTTCGCGGCGACGAGGTGCTGCGTGCCACGGGCCGCTTCGAGCGACCCGAGGCCGGTTCCGCGAGCGAAGCTCTGCGCGCCCGCGGGAGTCGGGATCCGCCGGGCGATGCTCGCCATGTTGGTAACACCGGCCCCCTGCAACCGCGCATCCACGTTCGGGATCGGGCTCGCGGTCGACTTGAGGAGCGCCTTGAGCTCGTCGGGCTTGATCGTCGGGCGCTGCTGGATGATCAACGCGGCGAGCCCCGAGACGAAGGCCGCCGCCTGCGACGTGCCGCTGCCGCGGAAAAAGCGGCTCTTGCCGACACGCGCCGTCGCACCAAATGTGCGGTCGATGTGCGAGCCGGGGACACGCAGGCTCACGAGAGACTTGCCGGGCGCGACGACATCAGGGTTGCGCACGCCGTCGCCGGAGCTCGACCAGGATGGGACGACGTCGTCAGCCGTCGTCGAGGTTCCCTTCCCGTCCACGGCGCCCACGGCGATCACGAACGGGTCGGACGCCGGATTGTTCAGCCGCCCCGCCGCCGCCCCGCCGTTCCCGGCAGCGACGACGACGGCGATGCCCTTCCTCCATGCGACCTCGACCGCGAACGCCAGCGGGTCGAGGCGATAGTCCTGTGCGCCGTCCGTGCCGAACGCCAGGTTCAGCACGCGGATGTTCAGGCCGTGGTCCTGCCGGTGCTCGACGACCCAGTCGATCGCGGCGAGCACCTGCGAGACGTCCGTCACTCCGTGTGCGTCGGCGACCTTGAGGCTCAGGATGCGAGCTTCCGGCGCGACGCCGGCGAAGTGGTTGGCGTCATGAGCGACGGGGCCGCTCGTGTCGCGTCCCGCGATGATCCCGGCGAGGTGGGTGCCGTGCCCGTAGGTGTCGAGGTAGCGAAGGTTCGGCCTCTGTGACTCGAAGGAGAGGTCTGCGCCGGCGATGATCCTGCCGGGCTGTGCCAGTCCGTGGACCGGCATGACTCCCGTGTCGATGAGCGCAACGTCGACGCCCTTTCCGGTGATGCCCGCCTCGAGCATGTCGTCCACGTGCGTGATCTCGCGGGCGACGAAGATCGAGCCTGGATCGTTGGCCTGGTCCCAACCGTTGAGCAGGCCGTGCAGGCGAAGCCGCCGGTTGGCGGTGACCGTCTGAACACCTCGTGACCGGCTCGAGCGCGCTCACCGCGGAGCGCGGTACGGTCGCGACGAAGCCGTTGATGATCGGGATCCTCCGGCCGACTCGCCCACCCAGGCGCTGCACCATCAGCTCCGGGCCGTTCCCGGCCCGCGGCCCTTCGCGCACGATCACCGAGACGTTCTCAGTGCGCTTTGGCGTTGAAGCCGAGCCGGCTGCGACCGGTACGACGATGAGCGCGAGCAGAGCGCCGCTGACGAGAGCGCGTCGGGAAAGGCTCATGGAAGAGTCGGGGTCGCCGCATCGCCGCAAGTTGTCGAAACTGCCAAACGCAGCTTCGGCGATTCGGCGCGGGGTGCATCCCCCCGACGGGTGAGCACGGCGATAGCCTCCGGCCAGGATGAGACGGTTCGACGTGCTGATCGTCGGGGCCGGGCCTGCCGGCTCGACCGCCGCCTACCGGCTCAGCCGTGAGGGAGCGAGCGTCCTGCTCGTCGACCGAGCGACCTTCCCCCGCGACAAGCCGTGCGGCGGCGGGCTGACGATGCGCGCCGTACGCCAGCTGCCCTTCTCCGTCGAGCCCGTGGTCGAGGATCGCGCGACCCGGTTCACGTTCGGCCTCGACTACAAGCACCACTTCGAGCGCACGACCGCCGAGCCGCTCGTCCTGCTGACACAGCGCAGCCGCCTGGACCACTTCCTCGCCGAACGGGCTGCCGACGCCGGAGTCGACTTCCGTGACGGAGTGGCGCTGGAGCTGATCGGCGATGGAGTCGAGGCGCGCGTGGGCAGCGATAAAATCGCTGCAAATGCGCTGATTTGCGCTGACGGAGCCAACGGCCATACCGCCAGGGCCGCGGGCCTCGCGGACGATCGCGACTACGGCGTTGCGCTCGAAGGCAACGTGCCTCATGCGGCGATCGACCCGGAGCGGTTCCGTGGGAAGCTGTTCCTCGAGCTCGGCGTGCTGCCCGGCGGCTACGGCTGGGTCTTCCCGAAGGGCGACCACATCAACGTCGGCGTGGGCGGCTGGGCGAAGGAAGCCCCGACTCTCCGGGGAGAGCTGTCGCGATTCTGTCGCGAGTACGAGCTCGACGAGTCCAAGCTCGAGAGCGTGCGTGGTTACCGGCTGCCGCTCCTCAGACCCACGACCACCCTCGCGCGCGGGCGCGTGGCCCTTATCGGCGATGCCGCGGGCCTGGTCGATCCGCTCTCCGGAGACGGGATCTACGAGGCGCTGCTCAGCGCGAAGCTCGTCACCGCGGCGACCCTCGACCTGCTCGAGGGCCGCGCGCAGACACTCGAGAGCTACGGTCGCGAGGTTCGCCGGACGATCTCTTCGCAGCTCGCGTCGTCCTGGGGAGCAAAGGTGGCGCTCGACCGCTTCCCGCGTCTGACCTACACGGCCGTCCGCTCTCCGCTCGTCTGGAAGGCGGTCGTTTCGCTGATCGGCGGCGACGTATCGGGCCCGAGCTCGATGCGCGGCCTGCGACGGGCCTCGCTCCGTGTGGTCGACGCCATTGCTCGCGCGGCAGGCGACCCTGGCCGTGCATACGCGCAGCACCGAGCCTGAAGAAACCTTACGGAGACCTAAAGAACTCTCAAAGGGCTGCCGATGGCGCCTGGGTATGGACTTGCACGCACTCTTGCGCGCTGTCGTCGACTGCGGCGGCACGGACATCCACCTGAAGCTCGGCCTGCCGCCGATCGTCCGCCGCGACGGCTCGCTCACCGCGCTCGAAGGCTGGCCCCCGCTCGGCGAGGCCGAGCTCGAGACGGTGCTCCAGGAAGTGACTGCCCGCGCGCCGCACCGCCTGGTGACCTTCCGCGAGACCGGCGAGCTCGACACCTCCTACATGGCGCCGGACCTCGCGCGCTTCCGTGTGAACGGCTTCAAGCAGCGCGGCGCCACATCCTTCGCCTTCCGCGTCATCCCCAACGAGATCCCGAGGTTCGAGGATCTGCGTCTCCCGCTGGGCGTCCGGAAGATGGCCGAGGAGCATCGCGGGCTCGTGCTCGTCACCGGCGCCACCGGTTCCGGTAAGTCGACGACGCTGGCCTCGCTGATCGGGCAGATCAACCGCACGCGCCGGCAGCACATCGTCACGATCGAGGACCCGATCGAGTTCCTGCACGCGGACCACGGCTGCATCGTCAACCAGCGCGAGGTCGGCCTCGACACCGATTCGTTCGGTCAGGCTCTGCGCCGCGCGCTTCGCCAGGACCCTGACGTGATCCTCATCGGCGAGCTCCGCGACGCCGAGTCGGCCGAGACCGCGATGCAGGCCGCCGAGTCGGGCCACCTCGTCTTTTCGACCATGCACACCGTCGACGCCTCCGAGACGCTCGGCCGGATGGTCGAGTTCTTCCCCGGCATCAAGCAGCCGCAGATCCGCTCGATCCTGGCCGGCGTCCTCCGCGGCGTCGTCAGCCAGCGGCTCCTGCCGCGGAAGGACGGTGGCCGAGTCGCCGCGTTCGAGGTCATGGTCACCAACGCGCGCATCTCCGAGCTGATCCGAGAAAACCAGTCGGAGGAGATCCACGATGCGATCGCCGAAGGCGCGTTCTTCAACATGCAGACGTTCGGCCAGTCGCTGATCCAGCTCGTCCTCTCCGGCGAGATCGACCGCGACGTTGCGGCCGATGCTTCCTCGAACAAGCACGACTTCCTCGTCTCGCTCGAGCACGCCCTGAAGCGCAAGGGCGCCACTGAGCGCGAGGAAGAGGAGCGCGTGGAGGCCGAGGAGAACCCGGAGCCCGAACTGCGCCTGATCGCCCCCGCGGACGGATGAAGCGGTGGGCCCTCTTCCTCGCCGCCGCGCTCCTGACTCTTGCAGTCGCGGCGGGGTCGGCAGGCGCCGAGACGCGCGTCTTCCGGATCGTTCCTGAGACGAGCCAGACGGCGCTTCCGAGCGCCGAGGTGCCCAACGCACCTGGCGCGGTTGCGCTGCCGCCGTCGATGCTCTTCCGCCGCGAGTCGCAGGGCCTGCCGTTCACTACCCTGAGCGCACTCTGGAGCCAGGCCGGCGCCGCCTACGGGATTCCCTGGGAAGTGCTCGCCGCGATCAACAAGATCGAGTCGAACTTCGGTCGGAACATGGGCCCGAGCTCTGCGGGCGCGATCGGCTGGATGCAGTTCATGCCCTCGACGTGGGAGCGCTGGGGAACCGACGCGACCGGCGACGGCCTGGCCGACCCCTGGAACGCCGAGGATGCGATCTACTCCGCCGCGCGGTATCTCGCCGCGGCCGGTGGCCAGGACGACCTCTACCGAGGCGTCTATGCGTACAACCACGCGCACTGGTACGTCAAAGACGTGCTCGACCTGGCCCGGACGTACGGCAGCGGGTCGGAAATCGCGCACTCGCTCGACCGCGTGCAGGTAGGCGTCGAGCAGGCGAGGAAAAAGGTCGCCAAGACGAACCGGAAGCTCGTCGCGGCCGTGCGCCGCCAGCGCGCGCTCGCTCGGCAGGCCGCGGTCGCGCAGGCCCGAGTCGGCGAGGCGCAGCTGCTCTCCACGAGGCTCACGCTCGACAAGAGCTCCTACGAAGCCGACTTGCGGCACTTCGCGGCGGCGCGGCAGGTCAAGGCTCTCCGCAAGCGCCTCAGTGAGGCCGAAAAGGCGTTGAGCGACTGCCCAGGCGAACGCGTTTTCCAGCTCGTTTGCGCCGGGAGCGGCCAGCCTCGTCTCGGCGCCGATGTACAACGGCGACTACGTCTTCCCGGTCGGAGGAGGCACCGAGCACGTCTCGGTCGGCCACGACCATCACGACTATCCAGCCGCCGACATCGCGGCTCCCGCGGGCGCTCCGCTCTACGCCCTCGCCGTCGGCGTGGTCGAGCGCGCCTGGCACATGCCGGCCGGAAACTGCGGCATCGGCTTCACGCTGCGCACCGGGGACGGGCGCAGCTGGACGTACTGCCACCTTTCGTACCTCGAGCCGAGCGTCCAGCCCGGTGCGCTGCTTCCCGCGGGAGCTCCGGTCGGCCTCGTCGGCTCGACGGGTCATTCGACCGGCCCGCATCTCCATCTCCAGCTTCAGCCGACGACGTCATATCCGCAGGCGGAGGCCTGGTTCCAGGGCTTCGCCGGTCGGGCTTTCACCTGGCAAGACGCACCGACGCCGACCCTCACAACGGCCCCTGTGTTCACCGTCGTCGAAGATGAGCCGGCCGCGGGCGACGTGATCACGTTCACGCTCCGGAGCTAAACCTCGTGGCCGTTCCTGCCGAAGAACCACGCATGGGTATGCGGCCCCGCACTCTGTTGCCACGCCTTGCAATTGCAGGGTTCCTCATCGTTCTGGCGACGGCGACGATCACCTTTGCCGCCGAAACCAGCCAGGAGCCCACTTCGAACACGCCCGTTGCACAGGCTGCGCCCACGACGTTGCTCGTCCCTGACGTTCGCCGTCAGGCGTACGTCTTCGTCAAGAGCACCCTCGAGGAGTCCGGCTTTGCCTGGCGCGTCACGGGCAGCGTCGCCGGCTACTCGGCCAACCTCGTCGCCGGCCAGTCTCCGGCGCCGGGGACGATCGTGGTCGACACGGGTGCGCCGACGATTTCCCTCAGTCTGAGCAAGGGCCGCTACTCGCAGGAAGGGGCGCCCGAGAACGCGTCGCCCTATCCCGGCACCGAGATCCGGCTTCCAGGCACGTTCACGAAGCCGGAGAAGCAGGCTGCGCCGAAGAAGAAGGCCGCGCCTGCGAAGAAGGTCGCCCCGAAGAAGAAGGTCGTCCCGAAGAAGAAGGCTGTCCCGGCTCCCAAGGCGAAGCCCGCCGCGAAGCGCCCGCCCGCCTTCGTCGTTCCCGGCGCCAAGCACGAGCCGCTGAACGAGATGCCGCTGCCCGCGAGGGCGCGCGCTCTCGATGCGTGGCTGACGACTCATCGGACGCGCACCGACACGAATGTGAACTACTGGCTCTACCAGCACGCGTGGGTCGTCGCCGGCGCGAAGCTCGGCTGGTGGCGCGGGGAAGAGGCGCTCAGGCTGCTCCTGAAGGCCGACGAGCGCGTGCAGCGCATCTGGGGCATCGGGTCACGCAGTGAGGCCGTCGCCCGCGCGGCGCTTGCCGACGTCAGCCGCAAGTCGCGATGACCCGGCTGCGAATCCTCCGGCGCCTCGGGCGCCAAGGGGGCTACACGCTCATCGAGCTGCTGCTCGTCTGCGCCATCCTGGGCACGGTCCTCGCCTCGCTCAGCGTTCTCTTCCTCTCGGCCTCGTCGTCGCAGATCGACATGAACCGTCGCTTCCGCGCGCAGCAGGACGCCCGAGTGGCCGTCGACAAGATGCGTCGCGAGATCCACTGCTCCGACCAGATCACGCCGGCAGGAGTCTCGGCCGCGATCACCGTCCAGCTTCCCGCCCAGTGCCCCTCGGCGGGCGGGGCCCTGACCAACGTCACGTACGACGTCGTCGGCTCGGGCCAGCGCTTTCAGCTCCGTCGGAACACGGTCGTCCTCGCAGACTTCATCAGCGAGCAGAACGCGTTCTCGTACACGGCGCCCGTCGCGGCCACGAGCCTCGGCCGGCTCCGCGTGACGCTGCCGATCAACACCACGCCGACCAACACCGGCAAGGAATGGCGGCTGGTCGCGGACATCGTTCTACGCAACACGACCCGGTAGGCCGATCCCCCCAAAAGGGGGTCGCCTCTCGTCCGGCTTTCACCTGAGGTGAGAACAGGTGTGCGGACCTACCTACCTTTGCGCTACCAAAAAATGAAGCGGCTCTTCAAACAACAAGACGGCATCGCCCTGATCGTGGCACTGGGGACCCTCACAGTGCTCGCAATCGGCGGGACCACGGCGGCCGTCTACACGACCTCGAACGCGCGCACCGTCAACCGGAGCGCGAAGGACGAGTTCTCATTCTCGCTCTCGGAGGCCGCCCTCAACAACGCGATGGCCGTGCTTTCGAATCCGACGAACAATGCCCTCGATCCGGATGTCCTCCCGGCCACCGAGGCGCTCGCATCGTCAGCGTCCTACGAAGGCGGTACCGCCAAGTGGTGGGGCGTCCTCGACCGCGCAACCGCTGTCTGGACGGTCTCTGCCCTCGGGCTCTACAACAGCCCGACCGGCGCGGGTGTGGCGCAGGTTCGGCGGAAGCTGACAGCCAAGGTGCCCGTTTTCCCGAATAACACGCCAGCCGAGCAACAATCCGGTGTGGAGCTACATCTATGCCCGCGCCACAGGAAGCCCCTGTGACGTCTCGCTTGCCAACAACCTCGCGGGCTCGTCGCAGTTCTATGTCGTTGGAAACCTCTGCCTGAAGCAGAACGTGGGGATCACGCAGGCATCGTTGATCGTCCACGGCAACCTCGACCTCGAGAACAATGCGTTCGTCGGCGCCTCGACCAACATGAGCACCCGCGTCGAGACCTTTGTCGGGGGCCAGTGCCGCTACGGGGGCGGCACCTGGGCAAGTCCTTGCTCGGGAAACCAGGACAGCCGCAAGATCTTTTCCAAGACAAACGGCGTGATCGGCGTCAACGGCACCGCGCCGGTGATCGCGGAGCCGACTGCCGACTTCGCCACCTGGTACGAGAACGGAATCCCCGGGCCGTCACAGAGCTGCACGACCGTGAGCGGGTCGCCCCCCACCTTCGACAACAACTACCCGAATCGCGACAACAGCGTCTCCACGGACTTCGAGTTGACGCCGGCGAGCTCATACACATGCCGCGTTGGGACGGCGGCGAACGCAAGCGGTGAGCTCTCCTGGAACGCAACGACGAAGGTGCTGACCGTGAAAGGGACGATGTTCATCGACGGCGGCGCAAAGATCACGAACGGCTCCCTCAACCAGTACAACGGTCAGTCGACTCTCTATCTGTCGGGACCGTTCACGGTGAACAATGGTTCCAAGATGTGCGGAAGCGTTTCCGGCAGCGATTGCGCCTTCGCGGCTTGGAACCCGAACAACGAGATGCTGACGATCGTCGCCGACGGGATCGGCGGCCTGGCCGGCATCGGAAACAGCATCAAGGTCGACAACAACAGCCAGTTTCAGGGTGGCCTCTTCGGGACCGGGGCGGTCGAGTTCTCGAACAACGCACGCTCGGACGGCCCCATCGTGGGCAGCACGGTCAAGTTCAACAACAACGTGCAGAACGATACGTTCCCGACGATCACGGTGGTCCCGGTCGGCATGCCCGGGGACGGACGTCATCTATGCACAGCCGAACCCGCCGGAACTCTTCGCCGGCTAGCGTCGCTCCTGGGCTAGCTGCCCGCGGCCTGCTGATTCAACCCGGCGCTCTTCTGCGCCGATAGGAATTTCGTGAACTTCGCGCTGGCAGCAGTCGCATTTGCGCCCGGCCTCGCGCTGGGCAGCTTCCTCAACGTTCTCGCCGCGCGCGTGCCCCGGCAGCGCTCGATCGTGCATCCCGGCTCGGCCTGCATGAGCTGCGCTGCGCCGATCGCCTGGTACGACAACCTGCCGGTCGTCTCGTACGTCCTGCTGCGCGGCCGCTGCCGATCGTGCCGCACGCCGATCGGCCGGCTGTACCCGGTCGTGGAACTGACGGCCGCACTGCTCGTCGCCGCGTCGGTGCTGGCGTTCGGGCTCACCTTCGAAGCGGTCATCGCTTCGTTCTTCTGTTGCGTCCTGGTCGCGATCTCGGCTGTGGATCTCGAGCACCGGATCGTCCCCAACGTGATCGTGCTCCCGGCCACCGCAATCGTCCTCCCGGCGCAGACGCTGCTTCATCTCAGTCCCGAATATGCGCTCGCGGCGCTCGGGGCTTCGCTGTTCCTCTTTCTCGCAGTGCTCGCCTACCCGGCCGGAATGGGCATGGGCGATGTGAAGCTGGCCCTCTTCATGGGGGCCGTGCTCGGCAAGACCGTGGGCGTCGCCCTGATGATCGGCATGCTCGCCGCCCTGATCCCCGGGATCTACCTGCTCGCCCGCCACGGGTCCAAGGCACGCAAGATGGGGATCCCGTTTGCGCCGTTCCTGGCGCTCGGTTCGGTAATCGCGCTGTTCTGGGGAGATGCGATCCTGAGCGCGTATCTCGACGTTCTCGGGCCGTAAACGCCCGAAACCTCAAGCCTGAGCCCCGCAGCGCCGATACCTCAATCGAGGTATGGACCCCGAGCGGTCAACCAAGCTGCGAACAGTGGCGGAAAACGAGAGCGGCGTGGCGGCAGAAGCTGCGCGCAGCCGCTTCAGCCTGCCTTTCAGGTGAATCCGCTGGCAGAGCTCGTCGCCGACATCATCGAGGCGACCGGGCTGCTGCCTCCCGACCGCCTGGCCTTCGTCCGGGACAAGGCAAAGCACCACGACCTTCGCCCAGGCCCTCATCGACGAGGGGCTCGCCGACAGCGTGATGATCGCGAAGGCGCTCTCGATCGCGTCACAACCTGCCGCTGATCGACGTTCATACGACCGGCGTCTCCGACGATGCTTCCGGGACGATCCCGCTGCATGTGCTCGAGCGGCTGGGCGCCCTCCCGTACGCGCTCGACGGCGACACCCTGAAGGTCGCTGTCGCAGATCCCGCCAACGTCCACGCGCTCGACGAGCTCAAGCTCGCCTCCCGTCACCAGATCGAGCTCGCCGTCGCGCCCCGCGAGGACATCGAAGGCGAGATCAAGCGACTCGCACGCGCGGCCGAGGCCTTCGGCGCTCGATCGGCGCTCGAAGAGGACGAGGACGAGTTCGAGGAAGTAGCGGACGAGGACGACCTCGAAGCCGAGGACGGCATCTCCGACGCGCCGCTCGTGCGCCTCGTCAACTCACTGATCTTCCAGGCCGCCGAGGACGGGGCGAGCGACATGCATTTCGAGCCGTCGAAAGACGGCCAGATCGTCCGCTTCCGGATCGACGGCGTGATGCACGAGATCCAGAAGATCCCGAAGCGCATGGTCGCCGGGGTCACCACCCGCCTGAAGGTGCTCGCGAAGCTCGACATCGCCGAGCGGCGCAAGCCGCAGGACGGGCGCATCTCGCTGAACGCCCGCAGCGCAGGCCGCATGCTCGACATTCGCGTCGCGACGTTGCCGACCGTGGACGGCGAGAAGGTGACGATGCGACTGCTCGACAAGTCGAAGAAGGCACCGACCCTCGAGGAGCTGGGCCTTCCTGAGGACATGCGGGCTCGGCTCGGGGAGATCGTTCGCCGGCCGACCGGCGCGCTTCTCGTCACCGGCCCCACGGGCTCCGGTAAGTCGACGTCGCTCTACGCGTCCCTGTCCGAGATCAACCGGCCCGAGATCAACATCGTGACGATCGAGGATCCCGTCGAGTACCGCCTGGCGGGGATCACGCAGATGCAGATCAACGTGAAGGCGGGCTTCACGTTCGCGACTGCCCTGCGCGCGATCCTGCGTTCCGACCCCGACGTCGTCATGGTCGGCGAGATCCGTGATGCAGAGACGGCGAAGATCTCGATCGAAGCCGCCCTCACCGGCCACCTCGTCCTCTCCACGATGCATACGAACGACGCCCCCGGCGCGATCACGCGACTGGGCGAGATGGGCGTGGAGCCGTTCCTCATCGGCTCCGCCGTCTCGGCCGTGCTCGCGCAGCGACTCGCCCGCAAGCTTTGCTCGCACTGCTGCGAGATGTACAACCCCTCGTCCGACGAGCTCCTGAAGAACCGCGTTTCGGCGGACGTCGCAGCCGCCTCCGACGGAATGGCCTTCTATCGCAAGAAGGGTTGCCCACGTTGCGGCCAGACGGGCTACAAGGGCCGGATCGGCATCTACCAGCTCTTCGTCATGTCCGAGGACCTCGAGGGCATGGCGGTCAGGCGCGCCAGCAGAGAAGAGATCGAGAAGAAGGCCCTCGAACAGGGCATGCGCACGCTCTGGGACGACGGCCTCGCCAAGGTCATGTCCGGAGTCACATCGCTCGAGGAGTTGGGCCGTGTCCTTGTCTGACCTCACCCCTTTTGGGGAGGACAGCGGTCTCCGCCCTCCTGATGATGAGAGTACTGCGGCCCAGGGAACTCCTGAGGTCTCCCCAGAGCTCGCCCTCGTCGACCCGACGTTGTCGAGTGAGCAACCGACCAATGGTAGTCCCGAGAAAGAGGTAATCGTGTCCTCGAATGCACCCTCCGAAGGAACGTTCTTCGTCGATCAGCAGCCGGCGGCTCCGGCCTCCGCTGCTCCTGCTCCTGCCCCTGGCGGCTCCGTGCCTGCGGCGCCTGTCGCCCCTGCGGCGCCTGTCGCTCCGGCGACTCCCGTCGAGCAGCAGCCCGTTCCCGCGCCCGTCGGCGGCGGAATGCGCGACGTCCCGCTCGGCACGCTGATCTTTCGTGCGGGCCTGCTCGCCGAGGAGCAGCTCGAAGATGCCCTCCAGGAGGGCATGCGGACCGGCAAGCGGCTCGGAGAGGTCCTCGCCGAGCGCGGCCTGATCAAGGACAGCGATCTCGGCCGGCTGCTCGCGGGCCAGCAGGGTCTCCCGTACGTGGAGGTCGCGACCCTCGCCGTGGATCCCGAGGCGGTGCGGATGCTGCCCGACAACATTGCTCGGATGCAGAACGCGCTCGCGTTTGCCCTCGACGCCGGTGTCCCGGTCGTTGCGGTTGCGGACCCCACCAACGAGCTCGTCATCGAGAACGTGAGGCGAGCCCTCGGCACGGAGCCGGGGTTGGTCGTCGCCGCGCACGGTGAGCTCGCCAAGAAGATCAACGAGGTGTATTCGGGAGCTGCTCCGGCTGGCGCAGCCCGTGGAGGCAGAGCCGCCCCCGGTGGTCGATCCTGCTCCCGCTCCCGAGGCAGTCGTTGCTCCGGAGCCAGTCGCAGCTCCAGAGCCAGTCCCAGCTCCTGACTCCCGAGCCTCCGGCTCAGGTCGAGCAGCCGGCCGGCTCCGGTCCCAACGCCGATGCCGACCAGCATGCCTCCGGCCGAGGAGCGCGCCCCCGAGCCTCAGCCGCTCGTGGTCGAGCCGTTCGAGGCCCCCGCGCCCGTGGAAGTTCCCCCTCTGCACGCGGCGGCAGCTCAGCAGCCGCCGCTCGCACCCGAGCCTGTTGTGGTTCCGGCGCCGGCCGCCGGCCCAGTGCCAGGTCGTCGAGCAGGTCGAGCCCGTCACTGCCGTCGCAGAACCTCCGGCCGACGGTCGAGCCTGCACCCATCTCAGCGCCTGAGGCCGTAGCCGAGCCTGTAGCCATGGAGGAGCCTGCCGGTCACGGCAGAGCCCCCGGCCGCGGTTGAGCCTGAGGCCGCGTGGCGCCCGCGGAGGCCGGTCTGTTCACGCAGGCCGCCGAGGAGGCGCTGGCCCCGCCCGCCGAGCAACCGGCGGCACCGGCCCCCGAGCCTGCTCCACTAGCCGACCCCGCGCCGGCTCAGCCCGAGGCGCAGCACGAGCACGCAGCTCAGGCCAACGGCACGGCGCCCGGACGTCGTTGCGACCCACTTCGTCATCCTCAGGCTCGCCCAGGAAGACCACGTCGAGATCGGCGGTTTCGCGAACAAGGAAGAGGCCGAGAAGCTTCGCCCGCACCGTCGTGGGCCGAATCGGCAGAGCCGAGGAGCAGGCCGAGTGGCCGGTCTTCGAAGGCCGCTTCGTGCGGCCCCAGACGATCGTCTCGGTCGACGTGGTCGAGGAGACCCCGCCCGAGTGGGGCGGCTCCTCGATGCGCGCGAGCTCGTTCGAACCTGGCGCCTAGCGGCGCCGGTTTCCGAGAAAAGTCTTACGACTTTTCTCGGCGTGTTCCAAACGTCGATATGTCAGTGAGCGGACGCGGGCAAAGCCCGCATCCGCGGCTGCTGTTGCTGTTGCCCTACTACGTAGTAGCCGACAGCGCACGGTTGGCATCATCGTGCCGCTCATCGCCGAGCGTCCTCCGTGATGTCTGTCGACGCAACGAAACAGCCGCTCCCGTCAGGTGTCTTTGACGCCGCGATGGAGGGTCATCGGCAGGTCGCCGAGGCGAGGATCTGGGGCCTCCACGCCCGTGTAAGGGCTGTGTTCGTCGAATCGATTCGTCGCCAAGCTCGTCGATGGTGAAATGATCCTGAACCCGAACTGTGCATGGGACGTGAATATGCCGCTTGCGGGGTGGCAGCGGCCCGTCCGTATCCAGATCAAGTGTTCGGGTGAGCGCATCGCACGATGGCCGGACAAGATCATCGCCGCCTCCTGGGAGGTAGATGGTCCGAAGAAAGGCCGGGATGAAAAGTTCGGAAGACCTCGGTCGCGATTACACGCCGCTACGTGCTTCGTGTTCGCTCGTCACGAGGGCACGGGCGATCTGGATAGTGGTCGCTGTAGCCACCTCCTAATCGCAACCCCGTCCTCGCAGGCCAAGGTCACCTCTCGCCTGTGGTCGACGGCCCGGGCAGAGACCTCGCGATGCGAACCACGGCTTGTCACCGAGCACGCTGATGAGGCCCGCCGCGTAGCCGTTGGCGTCTCGGCAACCGCGCTTCTCGGAGTGGGCACGACCCCAGGATCTCCAGGCCGATCGCGAGGTCGTGAGAGGCTAGCACCCGCACTGGATCCACGTCGTGCTCGTTTCCCCAACCCACGCGTGGTGCGCAGGCCGACGACGCCACCGGCTTGCCGCTGCGCGCGATCGCCGCTCAAGAGCTCGACGCCGGGGTCGGTAGCGCCATGTTGTCCATCACGAAGACACGGTCGGGGCAACGGTGGCCAGGGGTCCACAGCGGCCGGGTCATCCGCAACGGCTTCTCGACGAAGACGGGAACGTCCCGATCGAGACGTCCTCGATGACGGCAGCATGGGTCTTCGTCGGCGTTTCGCTATGACGACCCCTTGGAGCAGCTAGACGCTACCTGCCGCACGACGCCGGCGGCGCCCCCTTCGACCGCGGCGGCTGTGCTGCGCTCCGGCGTGGGCGACGAACACTGTGTCACTTGGTTTCCTAGAGCGCCACGCCGCGGATGCGGGCTTTGCCCGCGTCCGCTCACCAACGCCTCCGGCAGGTAACGCCGTCGGGAAAAGTCGTACGACTTTTCCCGAAAGCGAGCGGCGTCAGCCGCTACGCGATATCGCAGCCGAGGTACTCGAGCGCGAGCGTCGTCTGCTCGATGAAAGCGTTCGCCTCTTCGCGCGTTCCGAAGACGTACGGGCCGGGGCGCATGGGCTCCACGCGCATCGTGCCGACCGGGTAGACGTCGCTCTCGACGATGAACTGTGAGCCGAGGGCCAGGCGGCGCAGAGTCGCGACCTGCCGTCCCTCTTTCTTGGCCGTTCGCGAGTACCCGTCGTCTACCGCTCGCGAGCCGCCCATCGGCGCGCTCTCGCTCGCACAGTGCCGCGTTCCTCGCGGCCTGCGCGACCGTCTGCTGGTCGGCGTAGCCCGTGAGGCGCAGGAACACATCACCAGGTCGCCGGAAGACCAGCACGCCCGGATCCTCGAGGACGCCGAGCAGCTTGGTCAGGGGCCTGGACTGGGATTCCTGGGTGGACGTTCAGCGCCACGAAGCCGACACCGGCTGCACTTGGCGCCGGCCCGCGCCTCGGCAACCGCCATCTGGTCGAGCGGCACATCTGGCGCGTGCAACGCGACGACCACGACCTTGCGGCCGGAGAACGCGGAAGCGATCGAGCTCGGAAGGCCCTTGTTCAACGTCTGGTCGATCGGCTTGGGCTTCGGCTTGGGCTTGGGCTTGGGCGCGACGGCCTTCACGCTTCGCAGCCGCGGGCTTCGCGGCCTTCTTGGTGGGGACGGTCGCCTTGCGATTTGCCGCGGCACGCTGGACGAGCTGCTGCGCGGACAGGCCGCTGGCGGCCTCCGAGGACTCTTGTCCGCGGGACATGAAGAAGAAACCGGCGCCGAGGGCCAGGACACAGAGCCCGGCCACAGGCGCCACGACGTTAAGACGTGGCGATGAGCTCATGCCTTTCCTATCGGCACGGATGGCCGGGGCCTTTACGCGTACGCGCGTCTAACAGGCGTGGGTGAGTGGCATCCCCCACATATCCCTCAAATTGGGGTACGCCCGCCGGCTGACGGGCCGATAGAGCCAGAGAGCCATCGATGTCTCTATCAAGGAGGAACTCCTAAATGCTTGCAAGGCTCAACCAAAGGATCAGCCGGAGTCGGAACGAGGGCGGTTTCACGCTCATCGAGCTCCTGGTCGTGATCATCATCATCGGGATCCTGCTCGCTATTGCGATCCCCTCGTACATGAAGTTCCGTGATCGTGCGAACAAGTCGGCCGCACAGGCCAACGTCCGCTCCTCGATCCCGGCGGTCGAGGCGTACTTCGCCGACAACAACAGCTACGCCGGCGCGACGCTTGCGTACCTGCAGACCACGTATGACCAGGGTGTCAAGAACATCACCATCCAGTCTGCGACGGCAACGACCTACTGCGTGCAGTCGGTCGTCGGTGCGGAGACGTTCAAGAAGTCCGGACCTGGCGCTGACATCGTCACGGGTACCTGTCCGTAACGGATAGCCACGTTCAGTTCTGAGGGAGGGGGGCGCGAAAGCGCCCCTCTCTCTTTAAAGCGTTCGAGGGGTGCAGTTTTGCTCCCAAGCGGCCGATACCGAGAGAAGCCACCGGTTACCGAGAGAAGGAGAGACATGCTTCAACGACTTTCTGCACGGATGAACAAGGCGCGCGGCCAGGGCGGTTTCACCCTGATCGAGCTGCTCGTCGTGATCATCATCATCGGGATCCTGCTCGCTATTGCGATCCCCTCGTACATGAAGTTCCGTGATCGTGCGAACAAGTCGGCCGCACAGGCCAACGTCCGCTCGTCGATCCCGGCGGTCGAGGCGTACTTCGCCGACAACAACAGCTACTCCGGCGCGACGCTTGCGTACCTGCAGACCACGTATGACCAGGGTGTCAAGAACATCGTCATCCAGTCTGCGACGGCGACGACGTACTGCGTCGAGAGCACCGTGGGCGCCGAGACGTTCAAGAAGTCCGGCCCCGGCGCTGACATCGTCACCGGTACCTGTCCGTAACGGACAGCTCCACGACGGTTCTCGAGAGGGGCGCTTCGGCGCCCCTCTCTCGTTCTGGTCAAGAGGTCGCTGGTCGCGGCCGATAGGAAGCGGGATGGCAGTCGCGGTCCGGCCCGTCCGACGACCCCTGACGGCACTCCCGGCACCGATCGATCGTGCAGGGCTTGCCGTCTGGCCGCTGCTGGCTGCCCTGATCTCCCTCAACGTCGTCGTGCGCACCGCGCTCGGCTGGCTGCGCGAGACTCCGATCTACCTCGGCGACGAGTACCTCTACGCCGAGCTGGGGCGCTCGATCGCGGAGACGGGCAGGCCGCTCGTGCGCGGAGCGGCGTCCGACTTCCCGGCCCTCCTCCAGCCCATCGTCACGGCGCCCGCCTGGCTCTTCGGTGACGTAGGCACCTCGTATCACCTCGTGCAGGGGATGGGGGCCCTCGCGATGTCACTCGCGGCGATCCCCGCCTTCTGGATCGCACGCCGCCTCGGCCTCTCGAAAGGCATCGCGCTCGCCGTCGCCGCGCTCGCCCTCGCGCTACCCGACCTGGTCTACGCCGGCTGGGTGATCGCAGAGCCGTTCGCGTACCCGCTCGTCCTCGGCGCCGTCGCCGCCGGCGTCGCGGCCCTGGCTCAGCCCTCACGCCGCTCCCAGCTCCTGTTCGTCGCGCTCGCATTTCTCGCAGCCTTCGCGCGCATCCAGTTCGTCGTCCTCCCCGCGGTTTTCGTGGGCGCCGTGCTGCTGGTCGGGTTGCGCGAGCAGCGACTGCGCGCCGCGGTTCGCGAGCAGCTGCTTCCGCTCGGGCTGCTGGCGGTCCCGATCGCGATCGCACTCGCTCTCGGGCCTTCGCGGGTGCTCGCTTTCTACGGAGGAGTGGTGGACACCGAAGTCGATCTCGGCGCACTCCTCGGCAACTCGGCTCGGAACCTGTTCGTCCTCGTCTTCGCGTGTGGCTTCGTGCTGGTGCCCGGGGCGCTCCTCGGCCTGGGGCTCGCCGTCGGTCGCCCGCGCTCGCGTGCCGAGCTGGCCTTCGCCGCGCTCACGCTGCTCCTGACCGCGTCCCTGGTCGGCGAGGCGGGCCTGCTCGGAGCCGCCGACCTGGCACAGGAGCGCTACCTCTTCTACGTCCTGCCCCTCGTGGCCGTCGCCTTCGGCCTCTACGCCTCGCGTGGCTGGCCGTTCCGCCTCTATCACGCGCTCCTCGCGGCGGCGCTCGTCACCACGGCCGCCGTCGTGCCGCTCTCCGGCTTCGCCGCCGCCAACGAGAAGATGCACTCGACGCTCCTCTTCGCAGTATTCCGGGTCGAGCAATGGCTCGGATCCCCGGGCAGCGGATCGCTCCTGATCGCGTTGGCCGCGACCGTGGCCACCGTTGTGGTCGTTCTCTGCTCACGCGTGCCGCGCGTGGCGACCATTGTTGCTCTGGCCCTGGCGTTCACCCTATGCGTCGGCTTCTCCGCCGCCGCGGCGATCTTCGACCTCGAGAACACGAGCTCAGCGCGCAAATCCTTTTTCGGCAGCGATCCCTCCTGGGTCGACAACGCCCGGCTCGGAGACGTGACGCTCCTGCGCAACGTCGGCGGGCAGCGAGGCCCGGCCTTCCAGCAGCTCTTCTGGAACCGCTCGGTGAATCGGGTCGTCCTCATGCCGGGCGCGACCATCATCGATCCTTTTCCGGCCGACGCGGTCACGATCGCACGCGACGGCTCCCTGCGGGCCGGTGACGACCCGCTCGACGGGCCGCTCCTCGTCGACCAGCACGTCGTCACCGTTCAGCTGAGCGGGGCGAAGGAGGTCGCGACGGCTCCCGGCTACTCCCTCTTCGAGCCGACCGGCACGCCGCGCCTGTCGATGCTCTTCGCCGGCCGCCACCACGACGGCTGGCTAGGCGGCAAGGGCGCGATCTCGCTGTGGCCCCAACCGGGCAGTGACCGGCTGGAGGGGACCTTCTTCATCGATCTGGTCGCGCCCAGGGGCTCCGAGAACGCGCCGATCCGCTTCCAGCTTCCGGACGGCCAGAACGTCGACGTAGGTGTTCCGTCCCACGCCGCGCTTCGGCTTCGGCTGCCGGTCTGCTCGCGCGGGCCGTGGACGGCGGGCTTCTCCGCGCAGGTCACGGGCTACGTGGGGACCAGGCCGGTGAGCGTGCGCGGGCGAATGTTCAAGTTCCTGCCGTGGCGGGGTGCCTGTGCGGCCAAGCCCGAGCACGGACCGGCTCCCGTCCGAGCCGCTGACGCACAGACGATATGAGCTCTGCGCTCCGCGAGCGCGGGGGCTCGGAACAGCCGGTACCGCGTCCTCAACTCTCGGTCGTGCCTCGACCTCGGCGGCTTCCCGGGCCCAAGACCGTCCTCGCCGGGATCTACGTCCTCGCGTTCGCCTACCACTGGCTGCAGTCGCGGGCGCACGTGAGCCCGGCCGTGTTCGGCGACGAGCTCCTCTACTCGAAGCTCGCGCAGAGCGTGGCGGCGGGTGACGGCTTCAGCATCCGCGGCGAGACCGTGTTCTTCCCGGCGCCGCTGGCGATTCTCGCCCAGGCGCCTGCGTGGCTCCTCGATTCGACGTCGACCGCGTACGGAGTCGTGAAAGCGATGAACGCCGCCTTCATGGCCGCGGCCGCCCTGCCCGCCTACTTTCTGGCGCGGCGCCTCGTCCGTCCGTCGTACGCGCTGCTCGCGGCTGCCGCAGCCGTCGCGGGCCCGGCGATGCTCTACGCGCCGTACCTCATGTCCGAGGCACTGGCGTATCCGGTCTTCCTGCTCGCTCTGGCGACGATGCTGCGCGCGATCGAGCGCCCGTCGCGACGGATGGAGCTCGCCGTCGTCGCCGTGTCCCTCGCGGCGGTGCTGACACGACTGCAGTTCGTGGTGCTCCCCCTTGCGTATCTCCTCGCCGTGCCCGTGAGCGCGCGACTCTGTGGCGAGTCGATCGGCGCAGCTCTTCGCCGCCACCGGCTTTCGCTGGGACTGCTCGTCACGCTGGGCGTGCTGCCGCTCGTGACCGGTGGGGCGGTCCTCGGCACGTACAGCGGCGCGACGTTGCTCGAGTACGACCTCGGGGCCACGGTCGGCTGGAGTGCACGAACAGCCTCCTTGCTGCCCTTCGCTGCCGGTTTGCTCATCGTGCCCGGCGCTCTGCTCGGGCTCGGCCTGCGCCCCCGAGGCCGCGCGGAAGCCGCGTTCGCGACGCTTGCGATCGCGACGATCGCGCTCGTCCTGCTCGAGGTCGGTCTGATCGCGGCCGCCGACGCCGGACGCGAGCTCGAGCGCTACGCGATCTACCTCGTTCCACTTCTCGCCATCGCCTTCTTCGTGTACGCCGAGCGGGGAGCACCGTGGCGGCGGACTTACGTCGGGCTGGCGCTCGCCGGCGCCGCAACCGCATGGCTGATGCCCTTTCCGGCCAGGGCCGGGACGACCTTCACCTTCGACGCGCCAACCTTCTCGGTCTACGGCCAGCTCGCCGATTGGTGGGGGCACGCCAACGCAGCCACCGTGTTCGCAGGGCTGCCCCTCCTCGCCGGAATCGCGCTTGCCTGTGTCTCGCTCCGTCGCGCCTTCGCGCCGGTCGCCGTGGGCGTCGCCACGATCGCCGTCCTGCTCCTCAGCGGTGCCGTGGCCTACGCCGGAGATCACAAGACGGCTCGCGGCACTCTCGAGCAACGGGCGGGCGACCCGCCGGACTGGCTCGACCGCAGCGGCCTCGGGCCCGCCGACTACCTGCAGCTGCCCGGCGGCTCGCCCTACTTCGGCTGGTTGCTCGAAGCCTGGAATCGGGACTTCCGCCGACCGGTTCATCTCGGTGCCGGCGGCGACTGGTTCGCGTCCTCCAGGGCGACGATCGGGAGCGACGGTCGCCTCCTGGTCGACGGCGCCAGTCCCTCCACGAAGATTCTCGTCGTCAACGACTACGCGAGCGCGATCGAGCTCGACGGCGAAGTGGTGGCGAGGCCGCGCGACGGCTTGACCGCGTATCGCCTCCCAGCGGAGCCGCGGGTCCGCGGGCTCGCAGTCGGCCTGACGTTCGACGGGTGGGCGGAAACGCTCGTCAGCTACCGCGTCTGGCCCGAGCGCCCGACGAGCTCAGGCGCCTACCACGTGACCGTGGCGCTGCCCGCCGGTTCGCGTGAGCGCAGGGTCACCTTCACGGTCGACGGGGCCGCGCCACGCACTCTGGTGCTCGCCGGCGACGCCTCGAAAACGGTCGAGATCCCGGTTCGCGGCCACCCGGTTCCCACGTTGCGCATCAGGACCGACCAGGCCGATTCGCTCGACGCGGGAACGCCGAACGCCCGTCTCGTCGCCATCCGCATCCCAGCCCTTTCCTACCGGGCAAACGACTGATTCAAGGAGCGCTCGCGGGCTGCCGATAGCTCGCATGAGGGATCACTGCCATGCCAGAAACCACGCTTTCAATCGACACCCTGCTCGAGCAGATGGTCGCGCACAACGCGTCCGACCTGCACATAACCGTTGGGTCCCATCCGGCCCTGCGGGTCCGAGGGCACCTCGAGCGCCTGGAGGGCTTCCCGGTGCTCACCGCCGATGACACCCGCCAGCTGCTGTACCGCATCATCTCCAGCGAGCAGCAGAAGCGGCTCGAGCTCGACCGCCAGCTCGACCTTTCGTACTCGATCCCCGGGCTTGCGCGCTTCCGAGTCAACATCTACTCCCAGCGCGAGAGCCTCGCCGGCGCCTTCCGCCTGATTCCCGCCGACCTGAAGAGCCTCGAGGAGCTCGGCCTCCCGCCGTCCCTCTACGAGCTCTGCAACAAGCCGCGCGGCCTCGTGCTCGTCACCGGGCCGACCGGCTCGGGTAAGTCGACGACGCTCGCCTCCCTGATCGACGAGATCAACCGGACGAAGGCCGAGCACATCATCACGATCGAGGACCCGATCGAGTTCCTGCACCGCCACAAGCGGTGCATCGTCAACCAGCGCGAGCTCGGCCCGGACGCGACGACGTTCGCCGACGCTCTGCGCGGCGCGCTCCGCCAGGACCCCGACGTGATCCTCCTCGGCGAGATGCGAGACCTCGAGACGATCTCGACGGCGCTGACCGCTGCCGAGACCGGCCACCTCGTCTTTGCGACTCTCCATACCCAGGACGCCTCCTCGACCGTCGACCGCGTCATCGACGTCTTCCCGGCCGCCCAGCAGGGCCAGATCCGCACGCAGCTCGCGGGCACGCTCGAGGGCATCGTCGCCCAGACGCTGCTCCCGACGGCAGACGGCCAGGGCCGCGTCTCCGCGATCGAAGTGCTCTTCCCCGATGACGCCGTCCGCAACCTGATCCGCCAGGCGAAGGCCGAGCAGATCTACTCGATCATGCAGACCGGCGGCAAGAAGGGCATGCAGACGATGGAGCAGGCTCTCGCCGAGCTCGTCCTGCGAGGCGTGGTCACCGAGGAAGTCGCGTTGCAGAGGTCTGCCAAGACCGAGCAGCTGATGGGGCTTCTCGGCCGAGGCTCCGTCGAGGGCGGCACCGCCTCCACCTCCAGCGGCCTGCGGGTGGCAGGAGCCTAGCCATGGACATGAAGAAAGAGATCAAGCTGTCCGACCTCTTCGGCCGGAAGAAGAAGGAAGCGCCGGCTGCGGAAGCAGCCGAGGCTGCCGCCGAGCCGAAGAAGTCGCGCTTTCGCGCGCCGAAGGCCAGAAGGCTCCGAAGGAGAAGGCTGAGAAGCAGCCGAAGGCCGCGAAGGCGAGCAAGCCGAAGCGCTCGCGCCGGCCCAGCGAGATGCAAAACGCGTCGCTCGGCCGTCGCGGCAAGAAGCTCGTCGGCCTCAAGATCGGAGCCTCGAAGCTCGCCGCGGCGCGCGTCGTCAACAGCGGCGGCGTCCCCGAGCTCGTCCAGGTGGCCCAGGCAGACCTCGAGCCCGGGATCGTCGTCGGCGGTGAGCTGCGCGACCCCGATGCGCTCGCCGAGGCGCTCAAGACGTTCTTCAAGAAGCACAAGCTGCCACGCCAGGGCGTGCGGCTCGGCATCGCCAGCAACCGAATCGGCGTGCGCACGTTCGACTTGCCCGGCGTCGACGACGAGAAGCAGCTGCACAACGCGGTCCGCTTCCGGGCCCAGGAGGCGCTTCCGATCCCGCTCGAGGAAGCGGTTCTCGACTATCACGTGCTGAGCGACACGGTCAACGACGAAGGCGTTCGCGTTCGGCGCGTGCTGCTCGTCGTCGCCTACCGCGAGCTCGTCGACCGGTACGTCGCCGCCTGTCGCAAGGCCGGCATCAAGCTCGCCGGCATCGACCTCGAAGGTTTCGCCGCACTGCGCGCTCTCTCGGGAGGCGACGAGGCGCAGGCCAACGCCGCCCTCGTCGTGGCGAGTGTCGGCCACGACCGTTCAACCCTCGCCGTCTCGAACGGATCGATCTGCGAGTTCACCCGCGTCATCGAATGGGGCGGCCAGAACCTCAGCGTCGCCATCGCGCGCGTGCTCGACATGGCGCCGTCGGAGGCGGAGCCGATCAAGCACGCGGTCTCGCTGCTCGAGCCCGCCGAGGCCTGGGCAGCCCTGACGGGCGAGCAGGCCGTCAAGGTACGCGAGGCCGATTGTGAACGAGCTCCAGGCGTTCTCCCGCGAGCTGATCTCCTCGCTCCAGTTCTACCAGGGCCAGCCCGGCTCGCTCGGCATCGGCGAGATCGTCCTCTCGGGCGGCACCGCTCAGTTGCCGGGCATCGACATCGAGCTCGGGCGCATGATCGGCGTGCAGGTCCGCGTGGGCGATCCTCTCGGGCGCGTCCGCCGCGGCAAGAAGCTTGCCGCTGACCAGCAATTCGGCTCGCTCGCAGTCGCGATCGGCCTCGGGATCGAGGAGGCCGCGTAATGCGAGCCGTCAACCTCCTTCCGCGAGACGACCCCCGCGGCAGCTCGCGACAGAAGAACCCACTCGTCCTCATCGGCGTCGTCGGCGCCGTTGCGGCGACGGCCATCCTCGCCGCGTTCTTCCTGATGGTGAGCGCAGGCGTCGCCGACAAGCAGGCACAGCTCGATGCGGCGCAGTCCGAGCTCGACGCGACTCCCGTGCCGCCTCCGGCGGACACGTCGAACGCGACCCTCGAGCAGGAGAAGGGCGCCCGTGTCGTGGCGCTTTCGACAGCTCTGGTCACGCGAATCGCGTGGGACCGGGTCCTGCGCGAGATCTCGCTCGTCCTGCCGGAAGACGTCTGGCTGACGACGCTCGCGGCCGAAGGCGCCGGGACCCGCCGGAGTGGCCGCGCCGACCGCAGGCTTCACGATCACCGGCAAGACCTACTCGCATAACGGAGTCGCGCGCCTGCTCGCACGCCTCGCCGTCGTACCGCAGCTGTCCACCGTCCAGATGCAGCACAGCACGCTCGGCACGAGCGAGTCAGGCCGCCCAGTCGTCGAGTTCTCGATCCAGGCCGTCGTCAAGGGCCCGGGAGCAGCCTGATGAAGAAGAAGCCGACCCGTCCCGCAATCATCGTGTTCGTCGTCGTCGGGCTGATCGCCTATCTCGCGCTCGGCTACTTCCTCGTGATCTCGCCGCAGCGCTCCAAGAGCGCCGACCTGGGCAAGCAGGTCGCGGACACGGAAGCCCAGATCAACCAGTACCGGACTCTGAGCGCGCAGGCCAAGGCGGCTGCGCCGATCCGCGTCGCCGACCTCTTCCGCCTCGAGAAGGCGATGCCGAACGAGGTCGACATGGCCGGCATCGTGCTGGAGCTCTCCCGAATCGCGGGCGACACCGGAATCACGCTTCGAGTCGATCACTCCCCAGGGAGTCGTCGCTGCGCCGGGCTACCAGGTGCTGCCCGTGTCGCCTCGTCTTCGACGGCAACTACTTCGAGCTGTCCGACTTCCTGTATCGCCTACGCACCCTCGTCCGCGTGCGAACCGGCCGCCTGGCTTCGACCGGCAGGCTCTTCATCGTCGACGCGATCAGCTTCTCGGAGAGCGAGAAGGCGTTCCCGCGTATTCAGGCTGCGCTCGTCGTGAACGCCTACGTCTACGGCGACGCACCGGTGCCCGGCGCCGTGACGCCGCCCGCTGCGGCCCCCGGGACGACCACCGCCAGCACCTCGACTCTGGGCGAGACCCCGACCACGACCACGGCGACGACTCCCGACACGCCGCCGGCCGGCGCGTCCGCAGCTGCCGGAGGAACGCCCTGATGGCGAAGAAGTTCGACGCCAAAGCCAAGGCCAAGCGCCAGAAGATCATCCTCGCCGTGCTCGGCGTGGTGTTCCTCGGAGTGCTCGCCTGGCAGGTCCCGAGCGTGCTCAAGATGATGAACAAGAAGCCGCCGGTGGCTGCGACTACGCCGCCCGCGGCTGTTGTCCCCGGCACGCCGGTGCCTCCTGTGGCCGGGCGCCCCCGTCGCCGCTACTCCGACGCCCGGCGCCGGTCTCGATCGACTCGGACCCGGCAGCTCAGGCGGCCGGCGGCCAGCTCGTCACGTTCGACCGCTTTTCGAGCAAGGACCCGTTCCAGCAGCAGGCTCGTATAGCCGCCGCGACGTCCTCGGCGCCTGCGGACGCCCCCGCCGGACCCCAAGGTCGGGGCGACGCGCTTCGAGCGACACCAAGCCACCGCCGACCACCGCCCGGCGCCGGCGCCGACATCGGCCCAGATCTCCGTCAACGGCTCCTCCGAGACGATGGTCGAAGGGCGGCACGTTCCCGCAGTCCGACCCGATCTTCGTGCTCGTGTCGGTCTCCAGGGCCACCGCGCAAGGTCGCAATCTCAGGAGGCTCGCTCGACTCCGGCGGGGCCACCGTGACCCTGAAGAAGGGCAAGAAGCTGACGCTCGAGAACACCGTCGACAGCGCGCGCTACGTCCTGCTCCTCGTCTCAACCGGGTGACCGGATGCTTGAGGCGCGGCGCCGAATCTGCCGATATCTGCATGGGTGCGAAAACGCCTGCGGTCCGAGGGCGGCTTCGGCTTGGTCGAGCTGCTCATCGCGATGGTGATGCTGAACATCGGCCTCCTCGCGGTCGTTGCCTCGTTCTCGTCCGGAATCGTCTCGCTGAACCGTGCGAGCCGGCTCACGACCGCCGCCGTGATCGCCGACCAGCAGATGGAGCTCTACCGCGCGATGACGCACGACCTCGATCCGGCTCGACACCTCCGCCGGTCGGCACCACCGACGCCAAGTACGTGAACGACCCGGTCCTCGGTGGAAGCACTCGGGCCTCGTCACCGCGAGCTGTGCGGGCCCGCCCGACGAGTGCAATCCGAGCCGGAAGGTCGTCGGCGCGGACCGCAAGGACTATCGCCTCGACACGTACATCACGCAGTACACCCCCACGGGCGGTCGCGCCGTCAAGAAGGTGACGATCGTCGTGCGCGACTGGAACAACCTGGCCGTTACGTTCGCCCGCCAGGCGTCCACCTTCGACATCTCCACCGGCTGACCCATGGCTGCTTTCGCCTATAGCGCCATCAATGTCGAGGGCTTCGAGCTCTCCGGCGAGATCCACGCTCCGGACCCGGATGCTGCGCGCGAGCAGTTGCGCATGCGCGGCTTGCTCGCCCAGTACCTCCACGAGCTTCCTGCGGAGGGCGAGGACGGCGCGCGCACGGTCTTCAAGAAGATCAAGCCGAAATCGCTACAGATCTTCTCGCGCCAGTTCGCGACGATGATCGACGCCGGCCTCTCGGTCGTCAGCGCGCTGGTCGTGCTCGAGGAGCAGACCGACGACAAGTACCTCTCCGCGATCATCTCCGAGCTCCGCGCCGACGTCGAGGGCGGCCTGCTGCTCTCGCAGGCGATGGCACGCCATCCGAAGATCTTCAGCCGGCTCTACGTCGCCATGGTCGAGGCGGGCGAGGCTGCCGGAATCCTGGACACCGTGCTCGACCGTGTCGCCTTCCAGATCGAGAAGGAGACGCAGATCAAGCGGCGCGTCAAGGGCGCGATGATGTACCCGACGATGGTCCTGATCTTCGCGACCCTCGTCCTGATCGGGATGCTGCTCTTCCTCGTCCCGATCTTCGTCGACATCTTCGCCGACCTGAACGGCGAGCTGCCGATGCTGACCCAGTACGTCGTCAACTGCTCGAACTTCCTCCGCAACGAGTGGATGTTCTTCTTCCCCGCCTGCGGGATTGCCTTCTTCGGCATCCGCAAGGCCAAGCGGACCGAGCAGGGACGCAGGGTCTGGGACCGCATCAAGCTCAAGATCCCGATGAAGATCGGCGCCGTCGTCCTCAAGGTGACGATGGCCCGCTTCTCGCGAACCCTCTCCACGCTCGTTGCCGCCGGCGTCGACATCATCAAGGCCTTCGAGATCACGGGACAGACGGCCGGCAACTGGGTCGTCGAGGAAGCGCTCAGCGACGTCCGCGCGAAGGTGCAGGAAGGCATGCCGATCGCGCAGCCGCTCGTCGAGAACCCGATCTTCCCGCCGATGGTCGGCCACATGGTCAAGATCGGTGAGGAGACGGGAGAGCTCGAGAAGATGCTCGGGAAGATCGCCGACTTCTACGAAGACGAGGTCGACGCGTCGATCTCGTCCCTCACGTCGATCATCGAGCCGCTGATGATGATCGCCGTCGGCGTCGTCGTCGGGATCATCATCATCGCGATGTACCTCCCGATGTTCAAGATGCTCACGCTCGTCAAGTAGTCATTCGCCGGCGGCGTGCGCGAGCGCCGAGGGCGTCTGGCGGCCGACGATCGCCGGGGCCTCGTGGACGAGCTCGTCGTTCTCGAGGGCCTCCACCATGAACAGGGCAAAGTCCACGCGGCGCGTGATGTTGCTCTCGAGGATGGGGTCGCCCACGTGCCGGCTCCACACGGGCAGGCCCTGGCTCTCGCCCTCCTCGAGGTCGCTCCCGCGCACGACGGTCCACCGCGTGTCGCTGGCGAACACCCGCCGGCACGCCTCCACCTGGTCGTCGAGGTCGGCGAAGCGAGCGAGCCGCGCGAGCGGGCCGGCGATCTTCACGAGCGCCTTGAGCTTCCACGAGTACACGTCCTGGCCGTCGCGGGTGATGTGCCACCCGCACGAGAACACGAGGCGCGCCCCCGGAGGCGCGTGGTCGAGCACCGCCTGGGCCGTGCCCGTCGAGTACCCGTGGACCCCTCGCGGGACCAGCACGACGAGCACCCCGTCGCACCCCGCGACCGCGCGCTTGATGACCTCGCGGTCGTTCGTCGCTCCCGGAACGACGGTGATGCGCCCCTTGAACGCGTCGAGCTTCCCCACGCTCTGCTCCCGGCACACGCCAACCACCTCGTAGCCCCGATCCAGCGCGTGCTGCACCATGTACTGCCCGAGCTTCCCGGAGGCCCCGACGATGCAAGCTCTGGAGTCGGATGATCCGTTGGCGCGTCGGCTGGCAGTGGTCGGTCGCGTGCAGGCTCGTCCCCGGTGTCATGAAGAAGAAGCGGGGCGCCCGCCCTTGTAGACGGGCGCCCCGTTTTCATTCGTCTTGGTTGCTTCCTACCTTCGTCCGACCCGCAGGTTGACCCTGAAGTTGACGGGCCGTACTGCGCCGCCCCGTGGGCTCTGGCCGAGCACGCGGCCGACCCGACGGGAGCGAACCCTGCGCACCGTGCCGACGCGGCAGCGCCGTGCCCGGATCCGTGCCTTCGCCGTGTTCAGCCTGAGGCCGATCACGTTCGGCACGCGACAGCGGGCCGGCGGGCGGAGGCGGAGCCGGAGGCGGCGGGGCGGTGGCGGTGGCGGAGGCGGTGGTGGCGGTGGCGGCGGTGGTGGCGGCGGCGGAGGCGGGGTGGGGTGGCGGTGGTGGTGGCGGCGGCGGCGGTGGCGGTGGTGGCGGCGGTGGTGGCGGTGGCGGTGGCGGTGGCGGAGGCGGTGGTGGCGGTGGTGGTGGTGGCGGAGGCGGTGGTGGCGGTGGCGGTGGCGGTGGCCCGCTGATCGCACGGTAGAGGTGAGCGTTCAGGAACTGGAACGTGTTCCCGTTGATCCCGCCCGTCGACCAGATCTCGCCGCCGGCACGGCCGGTGGAATTGAAGCCGGCCTGGTTCCCCTGGCGCACCGGCGCCGTCAGGTTCGGCGGTGAGGCGACCCAGCTTCCGCCCGGCCAGCTCGCCGTGTCGAGCTCGTTGACGAGGTCGGTCGAGTTGAAGTAGCTGCCGCCGGTCAGGTCGCCGCCGATCGCATACAGCTTCGTCCCGAAGGAGGCGAGCGCGAAGTCCGCCCGCTGCGGGGTGAAGGCGGGACCGCTCGACCAGGTGCCGGTCGACATGTCCAGGCGCATGGTCGCGGTCGAGTTGGCGGCGGGGCTCGCCCCGAAGCCACCGACGATGTACAGGTAGTTGCCGACCGTCTGGTAGCCGGAGAGAAAGACGCCGGCGGGCGCCGGGTTCCCCGTCGACCAGGTGTTGGTCGCGATGTTGTAGACGGTCAGTTGCGTCTGCGGAGCGCCAGCGCCGCCGATCACGTACACGTTGTTGTTGAGCGCACCGGCGGCACAGCCGTAGCCGGTGGACACGGGCCGGGGCGCACCCAGCGACCAGGTGTTGGTGGCGATGTCGTAGATCCGGAACGAGCTGCCCGTGTCGCCCTCGGCGACGTAGATCTTGCCGTTCCAGTGGGCTCCACAGGGCGCCTCGCTGGCGACCGGGATCGGCGCCAGGGGGGTCCAGGCGTTGGTGGTCGCGTTGTAGCGGTTGACGTCGGGGATCCGCGTCCCGTCCGAGACGCCGCCGATCACGTACAGCATCTCGCCCAGGTCGGCGAACGCGTAGCGGACGTTCGTGCGCGGATAGGGAGCCGCCGGGTCCCACGCGTCGCCGCCCGACGCCGTGATGTCCAGCGACCAACTGGTGATCGAGCCCATGCTCGCAAGACTTGCAGCGAGCCCGCCGTTGTTGCCGGGTGCCGCTGAGCTCGCCGTGCTGCCTGCGAGTGCGGCGATGGCGACTAAGGCGCTGATAACGGTTGCGATCAGAAGGCGCGTCCGCGTCGGCGGAACGAGTGGACGTTGAACTCTCACGAGCACTCCTCTCCCATGTCTGTAGGGCGTTCTCGTAACTAGTCTGTAGCGTTCTTATAACTTTGTGTAGGTAGTTGCAAGTTTTCCGCCTTTACTCGGCTGAGAAACGAGCTGCTCGCCCCGCGCTCCTCGCCCGTTCCCGGCCTGTGCCCGAGCGTCGAGTGACAGGTTCAGCGAGTCCCTACATCATTCGCCATAGCCCTGCGACGCGGCGTACTCCTCGGCCACGCGCTTCGGTACGCAGAAAGCCCACGCGTCCTCGACGAGATCACGCATCTCGGCCGCGTCGATGGCGGCGAGGCGGACATGGACCCAGTGGTAGCGAAGGTCGGACTGGCTCGGCAGCGAGAACTTCTCGGGCTCCGAGTCGACGAGTGCCTCGCGCAACTCCTTGGGAAACGCGAAGCCCATGATCTCGCCGTCGCGTGAGAAGGACAGGTAGACGATCCGGCCGATTCGGAACTTCATGCGGCCGCGTACGAACGCCTCGCTGCTGCGAGGCAGCGTGACCGCAAACGCGCGCACCTCGTCCATCGTCACCACGGCTCAGTCGACGAGCCAGAGCTCACGCTGGGGTGTGCTCAGCCACTCGAGGCCGTCCGCCGTGACGAGCACGTCCTCCTCGAGCCCGATGTAGCCGCGGCCGGGGACCGGGGCGCCGTACTCCAGCGTGTAGACGTGGCCCTCCTCGACCAGGCCGAGAGGGGCGTCGCCGTACCGGTCCCACAGCGGGGCGAGCAGAGTCCCGCCGTCGTGGGCGGCGCGACCGAGCTGGTGACCGAGGGCGTACTTCGGTTCTTCGTAGCCCGCCGAGACGAGGCTGGCGCGGGCCGCGGCGTCGACCTCGTGTCCGGCGACACCCGGACGAAGCACGTCGGCGCCCGCGTCCATCGAGGCCCAGACCGCGCTCCACGCCTTGAGGACATCCTCGGGCGGCTCGCTCTCGCCGTCGTCGAGCAGGTACCAATTGCGCTGCAGGTCGCTGCAATACGCGTCCTTCTCGACCCCGAAATCCATGTGCAGGAGCTCGCCGCGCCGGGTTTCCAGCTCAGTCGGCCCGGTGTGACCGACGTCCTTCTCCGGACCAGCGTTGACGGCCGGGCAGTGGTCCGCCTCCCACGCGTACCCGAGACCGCGTCGAGAAACCTCGGCCTGCATGACCGCTGCGATTTCGGTTTCCTTCATGCCGGGCCCGATCCGCTCACCGATGTGAGCAAAGATCTCTTCCGTCTCCGCGACCGCGGCGCGGATCCGGGCGATCTCGAACGGCGACTTCCGCCCGCGGAGCGACGCCGACAATGGGCTTGGACGAGACGAGGCGATCGGCGTACGGCGTGCCCTCCAAGGTCTCGAGGAGCACGAGCCAGAGCCCATGCGTGAGCCCGTCCGCGGCCGGGTCGCTCGGCGAGTAGTTGAGCGCAATCGTCTCGGGCGCGAAGCGCTCGATCGTGTCGCGCAGACCTGGCCGGATGCTCTCGTCGTACCCCTGGACCTCGGAGTACGCCCCGAGCTGCTCGACGCTCGGTGCGTCGTAGCGCCCCACGATCGCGATCCGCTCGCCCGAGCGTGACAGCAGGAACGCGCTTTGCCATGCGCAGTACGTGCCCGCAATCAAGTCGAGGCACGGGTCGCGAGTGAGGAGCGTCTCGCGGACGAGCGTGAGCCAGAGGTCGACGCCGTGCTCCTCGAGGATCGAGGGCGCCTGGTCGAGCTTCTCGCGGACGAGCGCCGTTTCGTCGGTCATCGCTTCAAGATCTCACGCTCGCGACGTAGTCGTCCCGAGTAGGGTGCCGGCGTGGCACTCGAGCGACCCGAGATCGGCAAGCCCGAGGGGGACATCCCGTTCGAGCTCGGGATCGACGACATCGTCGTCGGCGACGGGGACGAGGCGACGAAGGGCACGAAGGTCTCGGTGCACTACGTCGGCGTCGCCTTCTCCACGGGCGAGGAGTTCGACGCCTCGTGGAATCGCGGCCAGCCGTTCGAGTTCAAGCTCGGCCAGGGGCAGGTCATTCCGGGCTGGGATGCAGGCGTCGAGGGCATGAAGGTCGGTGGGCGCCGCCAGCTGACGATCCCGTCGGCGATGGCGTACGGCGCGCGCGGGGCGGGCGGCGCGATCAAGCCGCACGAGCCGCTCGTGTTCGTCGTCGACCTGCTGTCCGTCGACTAGCTAGAGCAGCTGCTCGCCGCTGACGAGGGCCCGCAGGCTCTCGTGCTCCTCGCGGCAGGCGGGGCAGCCGTCGAGATGGGCGCGTAGACCCGGGAACGCGGCGTCGGCATCTCCACCGGCGACCTCGAGCTCGACGTAGCCGTCGAGTTGGTCGAAGCACTCGTCGCAGCCGACCTCGGGCCCGGCCGGGCCAAGGAGGCGGCCGAGTGCTTGCTTCAGGTCCGGGCGCTTCGTCATGTCGTCTCCTCGAGTAGTGAGTCTGGCTGGAGGCCGCGGCTCTCCAGATGCTTGCGCAGCTTCCGCCGCGCGTCGTGCAGGGTCTTGTAGAGGGCTCCACGTGTCGTGTCGAGCCGCTCGGCCAGGACGTCGATCGGGACGCCGTTCAGGGCCAGCGCGACGAGGACGCGACGCTGATGGTCGGTCAGAACCTCGTTGATCGCCTGCTGCAGCGTCGTCAGTAGCTCGCTCTGCTCGGCGGCAGCGCCGGGCTCCAGGCCGGCGCTCGAGAACAGGCCCCAGCTCTCGGGCTCGAGCGGCACCTCGCGGCCTTGCCACGCTCGCTTTCGCAACTTGACCGCCGCCTCGAGCAGCGCGAACTTGTAGGCCCACGTCGTGAAGCGGCTTGCTCCCCGGAAATCGTCGAGCCGCCGGAGCACGCTGACGAGCGCGTCGTCGGCAGCCTCGTTGGCGATGTCGTCGAGATCGTCCCCGCGGAGGTGCGGCATGGTCGGCCGGCGGCGCGCGACTTCGAACCGCGCCGCGCGCAGCAGGAGCGCATGGAGCCGTGCGACTGCCTCGTCGCGTGCCGCGCCCTCCGCATGGAGGCCGCGGAGCCACTCGCGGGACTCGTCGTCCAGGGTCGGAGCCAGCGTCAACGGCGAAGCCACCGGATCCACGATATGTGCTGCGGCCGCGCTCATGCGATCAGCGAAAGCGCCTCGGGAATTGCTTGACGAGGCCAATAGCGAGCGTGTCCGCCATTCCGAGGGCGTGGCGGTGGACCTGGTCGTACGCGGCGACGTCAGCCTCCCAGTCGCCACCGAGGCGGGCGACGACCTCAGCGGTCGTCAGCCGCAGGTGCTCGCCGAGCATGGCTCGCAGCGCGGCTCGTGACCAGTGGCGTGGATTGGCCCGGTTGAGCAGCGCGGCGATGTCGTCGGCGTTGCGCTCCCACCGCGCTTGAGCCTCAGCGACCTTGGCCTGGTCACCCGCCTTGGCCGCTGCGATCAGGTCCGCGGCGATCAGGATGTGCGCTACGCAGCTCCCCAGTGAGAGCGTTGCCGGCCGCCTTCCCGTAGAAGGGCTTGACCGCGTTGCCGATGTCAGCCTGGTTGCGGAGCAGGCGGGCAACAGTCGCGTTCGTGTCAGGCGAGCCGCTGATCAGGCTGATCACGGCCAGGCGGGTCCAGGTGATGTGGTCTTCCCAGAGCCGGCGCATCTCGCCTCGGAAGACGAGCTCCTTGCGCGTGACCGTTGCCGAACCTCGCGGATGCACTACATGGGCGACAGCGGAGTGAGGCTCGCTGTGGGCGTGAGCGCTGTGCCCGTTCGAGACGCCAAGCGCAACGAGGCGCTGAAGAAGGCGATCAGCGCGGTCAGCGCGAGTGGGATCGGGCGGTTGTGCTTGACTCTTCATGTGAGCGTTCCTTTCAGTCGTGGGAGCAGTGGTGGGGAGAACGCCGTGAGCGAGCTGACCGCTGCGAACAGGCCCACCGCCTCGACGCCCTTCGTGAACAGAGCGAGGCCGCGTCACCGGCTCGGGCTCGGGATGCAGGAGCGGCAGACCAGTCGTCGACCGCCAGGGCGTAGCTGCCGAGTAGCCCGGCGAAGCTCGCTGCGGCGACGCCGAGGAGGAAGGCGCTGCCCGGCCTGCGCGTCAGCGCGGCGGCGACGGCAGCCAGAATGACGGCGGCGGCGAGAAAGCCGACTCCGGCGGCCGTGCTCTCCCGGAAGTGCTCCGGTGCGAGTGCGGCGTGGATTCCGGCGCTGATCGCACACGCGACGATCACGAGGTCGCGCGTCACTTGGCGATCACCTTGCCCTCCATGTCCTGCCGGTGCAGCGTGCAGACGTAGTCATAGGTACCGGGCGTGTCGAACTTGATCGAGACGCTGTCGCCCCGGTCGACCTTGTGGTCGTCCTGGCCGTCGACCTGGACGGTGTGGGTGAAGTTGTCCTCGTTCTTCCAGGTGACGGTCTGACCTGCCTCGATCTCGATCACCTTCGGGTCGAAGCGGTAGCTCTTCGCCATCGTCACCTCGGTGGTCGCGACCGGCGTGCTCGACTCGGCTGAGCCGCCGCAGCCCGCCGCGACCAGGCGGCGAGCGCGGTGACCAGGAGGAGAGGTCGGGTCATCAGTGGTTGCTTCCAAGGCGGGTCGGCGCGCACCCGCGATCTGCAGGACTGCCGCCGCGAACACCAGCACGAACGCGACGAGATCGAAGACCTCGGCAATCGTGTGCGCGAAGAGGAAGACGGTCCAGTCGAGGTGGTACGTCATGTAGGTCAGCTCAGCTACGGCGAACAGCGAGAACGCCGTGCCGAGCAGGTTCAGCTCACGCTTGAACGCGGCCCATGCGAACGCGGCACCGAGCGCGAACGCCGCGATGTGCACGACCATGAAGAACCCAGTCGGCAGGTCGTTGATCCAGCTACCCCAAGGCATATCGCTCCTCCTGTGTCGAACTTCAGGTGTCGGAGCGATTGGTGTCGCTGCGGCGCGGTTTCTTACCTAGCGCCTACATCGTCTCGAGCGTCCCGCGACGCCGACCGTCAGCCTCGAAGAATGTGAGCAGCCCGTAGGCGAGCAGCGCGTAAACGAGGCCGATCGATACTTCCGTCGCGACGAGGCCGGACACGTCCGAAAGGGCAGCGCCGCCTGCGATTTCCCGCGCGGCCTCGATCCCGTGGGTCAGCGGCAAGCCGCTCGCCACGGTCTGCATCCAGTCCGGGAGCGAATCGAGCGGCACGTTGGCCCCACAGAAGAGCAGTAGGACGAGCGTGACGAGGTTTGCCAGGAAGAACACGTCCCGCGCGCGCAGGCCGACCGCGCCCGTGACGAGGCCGAGAGCGGTGCAGGAGAAGGAGCAGATGACGACGACGAGCGCGATCCCGGGGATCTCGCCCGCCGTGAGCTCGAAGTCGAGGAGCGCCCAGCCGACCGCGAAGCCGAACGCCGACACGAGGATCCCGTTCCAGATCAGCGGCAGCGCGCGGCCGAGAAAGAGCGCGATCCGGTTGGCCGGCGTCGCGAGCAGCGGCGACAGCGTCTGTGTCCAGCGCTCGCCGCCGATCGTCATCGCCATCCCGAAGATCCCGGCCAGGGCCGAGGCCTGCACCGCGTTCCCGACGACGAAGAACTCGTCGTCCTGCAGGCCCGCGTACCGTCCGACGTAGGCGAAGAAGAGGATCTGGAAGATCGGGCCGCCGAGCATCGTCGGGATGTAGATCGCCGGCCGCAGCCAGTTGAAGAGGGCGCGGTAGGCGATGTAGCCGCCGATGAAGAAGACGCGAATCGAGTTCACGTCAGAGCCAGCGTCGCTTTCTCGCGCGCGAGTCGCTCGAAGTACTGCAGGCAGAAGTGGCCGATGACGAGGTAGATGAGCCCGAGCCAGACCGACATGAGGATCGCGAAGCCGGGGTCGCCGCCGATCGCGGCCTCGCGGAGCGCCTTCACGCCCCAGGTCGGCGCCAGCACCCACGAGATCGGGTGCGTCCAGCCGGGCAGCAGAGCGAGCCCGGTGAGGAGGCCGCGTCACGAGCCAGATCGGGTACTCGAGCAGGTTCCCGAGGGCGTTGGCGTGCCGGTAGAGCACGAACGTGGCGGCGAGGACGAGCCCGAGCAGCCCGAGGGAGAGCACGGCGATCGGGACGGCGACGATGAACCATCCGGGGTGGGCCAGCTCGAGCGGGACGTCGAAGAAGAGCCAGCCCCACAGCAGCGTCGAGGTGAGCGAGTAGAGGCCGATCGTGGCCGTCGCGATCGTGAGTGGCAGGACGACCCAGATGAACGGCGGCGGCGCCGCGATCGAGTACTCGAGCGTCCCCTGCCACCGCTGCCACTGGATGGCGCCGCCGGAGCCGAAGAGCGTCGACGACCAGATGCCCATCATGCCGGCGCCGATCGCGACGAACAGCAGGTTCCCGGCCGCGCGCCGGCTCTGAACATCAAGAAGGCCATCGACGCGAAGATCACCGGCGAGATGACCGAGACGATGATGAAGAACCCCGAGAGCGTGAGGTTCTTCAGGTTGAAGAGCCAGCCGACGTAGAGGAGCCGGAGGAAGCTCATGCCACCTCCAGCGATGCCCATTTGCGGCTTTCGCGCTCCATGAACAGCAGCAGCTGGTAGCCGATGAAGACGTAGACGACGCCGATCACGGCCTCGGTAGCGATCAGCCCGGCGACGCTCCCGAGGGACGCCCCTTCCGCCAGTTCGCGGGCGGCCTGGATGCCGTGCGTGAGCGGCACGCGGACCGCGATCGCCTCCATCCAGCCCGGCATCTGCTCCAGCGGGATATTCGCGCCGGTGAAGATGAGGAGGAGCCCGAAGAGCACGTTGTTGAGCACCGCGGTCTCGCGGACGCGGAGCCCGATGCCCGCGCAGACCAGGCCCAGCCCGGTGCATGAGAACGCCGATACGAAGATGACGAGCGCGATCGGGCCCCACGCCGAGACGGGGATGTCGATCCCGAGGAGGAGCGCCGAAACGACGAGCGAGAACGCGGAGACGAACATCGCGTTCAGGATCACGGGGAGCGCCCGCCCCAGGAACAGCGGCAGCCGCCCGGCCGGCGTGACGAGGATGTACGTCAGCGTCCCCTGGTAGCGCTCTCCCGCGATCGCGTGCGTCATCGAGAACAGGCACGGAATCGACGCGTACTGGACTGCGTTGCCGATCACGTAGAACTCGTCGCTCTCCGTTCCCGCGCTGCGGCCGATGAAGACGAAGAGCAGGATCTGGAAGATCGGCGCGATGATCGAGCGTCGGGAAGAAGATCCAGGGCGAGAGCCAGTTGATGAGGCCGCGGTAGGCGGTCAGGCCGCCGATGAAGAAGATCCGCAGCGAGACGGTCATGTCAGGGAGAGGCTCGCCTTGTTTCGAGCAGCTCGGAGCACGGTCTCCGTGAGGACGACGCCGATCCCGACGTAGGTGGCGCCGAGGGCCAGGCACATTGCGACGTCGGGCAGCGGAGTACCGCCCGTCGACGACTCGCGGATCGCGCGCATGCCCCAGGTCGGAGCGAGTGCCCACGAGATCGGGCGAACCCAGTCCGGAAGCAGGGTCAGCGGAACGAGGAAGCCGCAGATCAACCAGACCGGGTACTCGGTCATCGAGCCGAGGGCCCAGGCAGCTGCGGTAACGGGCGAACGCGACGGCGATCAGAGAAGCCGAGCGCGCCGATCGAGAGGATCGTCGCCGGAATCGAGATCGCGAACAGCAGCGGATGCTCGATCGGGATCTCGATCCCGAAGAGGACCCGGCCCCAGAGGAAGGTCGTCGCCATGCAATAGACGCCGATCGCCGACGTGGCGAAGGCGACGGGCAGGAGGATCAGGGAAAAGTGGGTAGGCGCAGCGACGAGCAGCTCGAGCGTTCCGTGCCAGCGCTCGCGCTGGAGAGCCGACCCCGCGGAGACGCTCGTCGCTGTCCAGATCCCCATCACGGCGGCCCCGAGCGACGCGTACACCAGGGCCTCGGGATCGCCGCCGGCGCGGAACATGAAGAACGCGACGGTCGCGAAGAAGATCGGCCAGCAGATGGCCGAGGAAGCAGTCGAACGAGGAGCGGGAGAGCTGCTTGACGTGGAAGAGCCAGCCGACGCCGAGGAGGCGGAGAACCCTCACTCTTCAGTGACGAGCGCGACGTAGGCGTCCTCGAGCGTCGGCTCGCGCTGCGTGACGCGCCCGACGTTCGTGCCGTCGAGGTGTCCCAGGATGGAATGCGTCAGCTGGACGTCTGCGTCCGTCTGCACGGTCAGGACCTGCACCTGGTCGCGGTCCTCGATCGCCACGGCGCGCACGCCGTCCAGCGCCTTCAGGCGGCCCACCGTCTCCTCGGCGACGCCGAACACCTCGACCTCGACGACGCTCCCCGTCGCGACGCGGCTCTTCAGGTGCGCCGGAGTGCCCTCGGCGACGATCTTGCCGCGGTTGATGACCGCGATCCGGTCGCAGAGCGAGTCCGCCTCGAACATGTAGTGCGTCGTGAGCAGGATCGTCTTCCCCGCGTCGGCGAGTGCCGAGATCGTCGCTCGCAGCTCGCGCGCGCCGACCGGATCGAGGCCGATCGTGGGCTCGTCGAGGAACATCACCGGCGGGTCGTGCAGCAGGCCGCGGGCGATGTGCAGGCGCTGCTTCATCCCCCGCGAGTAGCCCTCGGTCCGCTCGTGCTCGCGGCCATCGAGGCCGACGAGCTGGACCAGCTCCTCGATCCGCGCCTTCTGTTCACGCGCGGGGACCCCGTAGAGCTCGGCGAAATAGCGCAGGTTGTCGTAGCCCGAAAGCCGCTCGTAGACCCCGCGCTCGCCGCCGAAGACGTAGCCGATCCGTTTTCGCACCTCGCGCGCCTGCTTGACGACGTCGTAGCCGAGTACCCGGGCCTCTCCTGAGGTCGGGATCAGGAGGGTGATCAGCATCTTGATCGTCGTCGTCTTGCCGGCTCCGTTCGGGCCGAGCAGGCCGAAGAGCTCGCCCTTGGCGATCTCGAACGAGACCCCGCGCACGGCTTCGATCTCCTTCACGCGGCGCCGGATCGTGCCGGTGTGTGTGCGGTAGGTCCGCTTCAGGTCATGAGCCTCGACGACGGCCATATGTCGAGAGACTACAAGCGGGATGCGAAGGCTCTGGCGCTACATCCGCGGGCTCGATCCACGCCTGCCGCGCTCCGTCTGGACGATGGAGATCGGGGGCTTCGCGAATGCCTTCGGCAACGGTCTCGCCTTCCCGTTCCTCCTGATCTACCTGCACAACGTGCGCGGGTTCTCGCTGCCGATGGTCGGGCTGATCGCGGCGACGAGTGCGGCGGCCGGGATCGTGACCGTCCCGATCGCGGGCATCGTCGTCGACCGCTTCGGCGGGCAAGCGCACGCTGATCTGCTCGCTCGTGGTGCTCGCGATCGGCTTCGGCGGCTACGCGCTCGTGCGGGAGCCCTGGCAGGCCTTCCTGTTCGCAGCCGTCGGCGGCATCGGAAACGGGGCCTTCTGGCCGAGCCAGTCGGCTCTGATCACGGGCCTCGCCCCGCAGGCCCGCCGGCATGCGGCCTTTGCGCTCCAGCGCGTGATGCGCAATCTGGGAGTCGGTCTCGGCGGCGTCGCCGGCGGCCTGATCGCGACCACCGAGAACGCGACGAGCTACACGGTGCTCTTCACCCTCGACGCGCTGACCTTCCTCGCGTTCATCGTCGCGCTCGCATTCGTCCCGGATCCCGGGCTTTCGCGCTCCGAGAGCGAGAAGCCGGGGCACTATCGCGAGGTCCTGCGAGATCGAATCTTCCTCGGCGTGGTCGGCCTGAACCTCCTCTACGTCGCGGCGGGCTACGCCCAGCTCGAGGTGTTCCCGGTCTTCGCCAAGAACGAGTCAGGCATCTCCGAGCGGCAGATCGGGTTGATCTTCTTCGCCAACACGCTGGCGATCGTCATCGCGCAGTTGCCGTTCGTGAAGGTGCTGGAGGGCAGGCGACGCATGCCGGCGCTGGCATTGATGACCCTGCTGTGGGCGGTTGCCTGGATGATCGTCTTCGGCGGTGGTCTCTGGGCCGAAGGAGTTTCCGCGGCGCTCGTGTTCGGCATCGCGTTCGTGATCTTCGGGCTCGGCGAGTGCATGCACGGCCCCACCCAGGGCGCGCTCGTCGCCGATCTCGCGCCGCCGCGCCTGCGCGGCCGCTACATGGCTCTCTCGACGCTCTCGTGGGAGGTGGGCTTCGTGATCGGGCCCGCTACGGCCGGATTCATCCTCGACTGGCGGCCGCTCGCCCTCTGGCCGCTGGCCGCGGTGGTGTGCCTCGCCGCGGGCGCAGGCGCGCTGCTGCTCGAGCGAAAGCTGCCGCCGGCCCTTGCTCACGGCTGAAACCTGGCGAACTGCTGAAAGGTCGGAGTGGCAACCACACGCACGTCAATGGCGGAAGGCACTCAACGATCTGTGCTCTTCGTCGCGGGAAGTGCGCAGCACCTTCCGCGATCCGGCGCCCGTGGCGCCGAGTTAGCCGAAGCCGCCGCCGCCGGGAGTCTCGATGCGGACGACGTCGCCGGCGGCCAGGTCACGGGTCACCTTGGCGGGCAGCTCCTCGCCGTTCAGCAGATTGCGCCCGGGAGCGCCCGGCAGTCCGCCTTGGGTTCCCTGCGGGGCGATGGGCCCGCCGCTCCGAGATCACCGAGAGGCGGCAGGGCTCGAGGACGCGGAGCTCGCGGACGACCCCGTCGCCGCCGCGGTGTCGCCCCGCTCCGCCGGACTGGATGCGTAGCCCGTGGCGCTCCACGCGCAGCGGGTACGCGAGCTCGAGCGCCTCGGTCGGCGTCGTCAGCGTGTTCGACATCGTCACGTGCACGCCCGAGGGCCCATCTGCCTGCGCGCAGGCGCCCTGGCCGCCGCCGATCGTCTCGTAGTACGTGAAGCGATCGTTCCCGAGGGTGACGTTGTTCATCGTGCCTTGACCTTGCGCGGGGACCGGCAGCGCCTGACCGAGTGCCCGGAAGCAGACGTCGACGATGCGGCAGGAGGTCTCGACGTTGCCCGCGGCGACCGCGGCCGGCGGCTGCGCGTTGACCAGCGAGCCGAGCGGGGCCTGGACGGTCACGGGAGCGAAGGCGCCGCCCGACGCGGACAGGTCCGGGTCGGTGAGGCAGCGAACGACGAAGTAGCAGGCCGACTTGGTGACGGAGAGTGGGCAGTTGAGGTTCCCCTCGTGCTGGGCTGCGGTGCCTTCGAAGTCGAACGCGATCTCGTCATCGGCCAGCGTGACCGCGACACGAAGCTCGAGATCTCCCGTCTCGTGCCTCGAGCACGTCGGTCGCGTCGAAGCGTCCGTCCGGCAAGCGCGCGAGCGCGGCCCGGACGGCGCGCTCGGAGTGGCCGAACAGCTCGTCCATCGCGGCGGCGATGCGTTCCCGTCCGCGGCGGACGCAGAGCTCGGTGATGCGCCGCTCTGCCAGCCCGTGGGCGGCCAGCTGCGCGCGGAGGTCCCCTCGCCGTTCTTCAGGGTTTCGCATGCGGGAGACGAGGTCGTCCACGACGGCGTCGTCGAGGCGGGTCGGCGGGATCACGACTCCTTCCTCGGCGAGGGTGCGCGACTCCGCCGGCATGCTCCCCGGCTCGCGCCCGCCGACGTCGGAGTGGTGCGCGCGCGTGACGGCGAAGCCGAGCTCCGTCCGGGAGACGAGCGTGATGTCGGGCAGATGGGTGCCGCCGGTGTACGGGTCGTTGAGAATGAAGACGTCGTCCCGTGACGGCTGCTGCGCCATCACTGCCGCCACGGCGTCCGGCATCGCGCCGAGGTGGACGGGAATGTGCTCGGCCTGGGCGATCATGCGCCCGCGCTCGTCGAAGAGCGCAGCGGAGCAGTCGCGCCGTTCCTTGATGTTCGCGGAGAAGGCGGAGCGGACGAGCACCGCGCCCATCTCCTCCGCCACGGACCGCAGAGCGCTGCCGAGAACTTGGAGCTCAATGTTCACGATCTCGTGAGCCTCCACCCGTCACCATCCCTAACCCCCACCCACCCAAGGGGCAGCCAGCAGGTCGACCCGTCCAGTTCCAGCACGGCCGGCCCGGACACCTGTTGACGGGTCGACCTGCTCGGCTCGAGCTGGGGGCCGGGCTGTCACCTCCGCCGTGCGGACGGCTACGAGCTCCACCGTCCGGCTCCGGTCGGCGTAGCCGTAGCGCTCCTCGTGCGCCCGGTGAAACGCCTCGGCCGCGTCCTGGCCCAGAGGCACCGTGAGCTCGAACGACTGGCCCGCGTACCGGAGATCGGCCTCGCCGTCGGCCGGCAGCTCGCCGGCCTCCGCGAGCGGCACGACGTAAGAGCGCACTTCGTCCCTCCTCTCGTCGCTCACCGCGAGCCCGAGAGCGGACAGCACGCCTGCGGCTTCCGGGACGAGGACGGTTTCGACGCCGAGCTCGTCGGCGAGCTCGCAGGCGTGGAGCGGGCCCGCGCCGCCGAACGCGATGAGCGCGAACTCCCTCGGATCGTGGCCTCGCTCGACCGAGACGACGCGGAGGGCGCGGAGCATCTCGGCGTTCACGACCGCGACGACGTCGGCCGGGTCGAGGTCGCCGAGTGCGCGTTCAGCGGCCTCGCGGTCGAGCTCGACGCCTCCAGAGATCCGGTCGGGCAGGCGGCCGAGAAGGAGATTTGCGTCGGTCACCGTCGGCTCGGTCCCGCCGCGGCCGTAGCAGGCCGGCCCCGGATCGGCGCCTGCACTTCGCGGCCCGACTCGCAGCGCGCCGCCCTCGTCGACCCAGGCGATCGACCCTCCGCCGGCGCCGACCGTGTGCAGGTCGATCGTGGGCAGCCGGATCGGGAGGCCGGCGACGGCGCGCTCCGTGGAGCGCGCGGCCTCACCGTCGGCAATGAGACAGACGTCCGTCGAGGTGCCGCCCATGTCGAGCGAGATCGCGTTCTCGATGCTCGGCGAGCTGCGCGGCGCGCGCCGCGCCGACGACTCCCGCAGCCGGGCCCGAGACGAGTGCCCACGCCGGATGCGCGGCGGCCTCTTCGATCGTGGCGACGCCGCCCGACGAGCGCATCACGAGCGGCGCGGGCAGGCCGGCCGCCGAGGCCCGCTCCCCGAGCGCGGTGAGATACCTGGAGACGACCGGCCCGAGGTACGCGTCCACGGCCGTCGTCGACGCCCGTTCGTACTCGCGGAACTCGGGCGCCACCTCGTGCGAGGCGACGACGCGGACACCGGGGAGCCGGCGGCGCAGCTCGTCTGCGACGGCCCGCTCGTGGCTCGTGTCCCGGAATGCGAAGAGCAGGCAGACCGCGATCGCTTCGACGTCGTCGCCGAAGTCCGGGAGCGACGCGAGATCGAGGGGCTCGAGCACCCCTTCGGGCCCGATCCGCTCGCGTACGCCGAAGGAGCGGTCGAGCGGCACCAGCGGCTCCGGGTGGTCGTCGCAGAGCCGGTACAGGTGCGGCCGGTTCTGCCGCCGCACGTGCAGGAGGTGCTCGAAGCCTGCAGTCGTTACGAAGGCGGTGCGCGCCCCCTTGCGCTCGAGGAGGGCGTTCGTCGCTGCGGTCGTGCCGTGCGCGAACCGATCGACCCGATCCGCCCCGACGGCGCGGGCGGCAGCGAGGACGGACTCCTCCTGCCGCGTGGCGGTCGGCACCTTGGCGGTCGTGACAGATCCGTCCGCGACGAGGACGGCGTCCGTGAAGGTACCGCCGACGTCGACGCCCAGGATCGCCACGCGGCGACTCTAGTTGGGCGAATGCGACAGGGCCCGGATGCGTTCTACTGAACAGATGGCCGGATCGTCGACAGTGGCGCAGCTGGCGCTGGTCGGAGCCGGCGGCGAGCCAGTCGACCTGTGGCGCACGATCAGCTCGCACGGCGTCGCCGACCTGCCGCCGAACCGGATCGACGACGAGCAGCGCACCCTCGAGGTGACGGTGGCCGTGGCTCGAGGCAAGCCGAGGACCGCCGTGATCTCGCAGGGGAGGCCGGGCTACGCGCGGGTCGAGCTGCGTGGCGGCAAGGCCGACGGCGTGCTCGACACCGTCCGCCACATGCTCGGGCTGGACGCCGACCTCTCGGCGTTCTACGAGCTCGTCGCGGACGACCCGGACCTGGACTGGGTGGCCAAGGGCGCGGGGCGGATGCTGCGGAGCCCGACCGTTTTCGAGGAGGTCGTCAAGACGATCTGCACGACGAACTGCGCCTGGTCCGGGACGGTGCGCATGGTCAGCTCCATCGTCGAGCATCTCGGCACTCCCTCGGCGGGCGCGTCGCCCGGACCCTTCGGGCGCGCGTTTCCGACTCCCGAGGCGATGGCGGAGGCCGACGTCGACTTCTACCGTGACATTGCCCGTGCCGGCTACCGAGGGGCCTACCTGCGGGAGCTCGCAACCTCGGTCGCCGACGGCGAGCTGGACATCGAGTCGTTCGCCGCGGGCCCGGACGAGCTCCCGGACGAAGAGCTCGCCGAGCGTCTGCTGGCGCTCCCCGGCGTCGGTCCCTACGCCACGGCGCACATCATGATGCTGCTCGGCCGCTACTCGCGGCTCGTGCTCGACTCCTGGACGCGTCCCACGTACCTGAGCGTGTCCGGCGCGAAGAGCGCCAAGGACGCGACGATCGAGCGCCGCTTCCGCCGGTACGGGCCCTACGCCGGCCTCGCCTTCTGGCTCTACCTCACCCGTGACTGGGTCGACGACTCGTAGCTACCGCGACGGTGCGCGCTCGGTGGCGCCGCTCGCCGTCGCCGCCGGCAGCTTCGGCGCGGCGTTCGGCGTCCTCGCCCAGGCGGCCGGCATGGGCGTCCTGGCTCCGATCGTCATGTCCGCGACGACGTTTGCCGGGGCGTCCCAGTTCGCGGCCGCCTCGGTCCTCGACGAAGGCGGAGGCGTCGTCGCAGCGGTCGCCGCGGCCGTCCTCCTGAATGCGCGTTACGCGGCGATCGGCATCGCGGTCGCGCCCTCCTTCAAGGGCTCGCCGCTGCGCCGATTCGTCGAGTCGCAGCTGATCGTCGACGAGTCGTGGGCGGTCGCACAGGTCGGCCACGGCCGCATCAATCGGCGCGTTCTCGTCGGCGCCGGGCTCGTGCTCTTTCCGTTCTGGGTCGGCGGCACCGCTCTCGGCGTCCTCTTCGGAGACGTCCTTGGAGATCCCGAGCGGTTCGGCCTCGACGCAGCCTTCCCGGCCCTCTTTCTCGCACTCCTCGCCACGCAGCTCGTCAACCGTCGCACCGTGCTCGCCGCGGTGGCGGGAGGGGTGATCGCGTTCGTGCTCATCCCGGTCGCTCCACCCGGGGTACCGGTGATCGCGGCGGGCGCCGTCTGCCTCGTGGGGCTGATGCGGCGATGAGCGACACGTGGCTGGTGGTGCTGCTCGTCGGCGCCTTCACGATTTCGTTCAAGGCGGCCGGGCCGCTCCTGCTCGGCGGACAGGAGCTTCCTCAGCGGCTCGCTTCAGCCTTCGAGCTGCTGGCGCCGTCGGTCCTCGCTGCGCTGGTCGTCACGCAGGCCTTCGCCGAGGACGGGGAGATCGTCGTGGACGAAAAGCTCGTCGGAGTGGGGGTTGCGGTGGTCGCCGTACGCCTGCGCGCGCCCCTGATCGCAGTCATGGTGCTCGCGGCCGTCTCGACAGCCCTGGTCCGCTGGGCGTTCTGACTACGAGGTGGCGTGCTCTCGCCGATCGGCTCGCTCGACGGCGCGCGCAAGCTCGACGCGGGAAGAGACGCTCGAGCTTGTTGAACATGTTGTGGATGTGAGTCTCGACCGTCTTCGGGCTCAGGAAGAGGTGTGCGGCGACCTCGGCGTTGGTCAGGCGGTCGACGACCAGTCTCGCGATCTGCAGCTCCCGTCCGGTGAGCGACTCGATGCCCACCGCGCCCGCTTTCCCGGCGCGAGTGCGCCGGTGCATGGGCCGCCCGAGTTTTCGCAACTCGCGCTCCGTCTCGGCGCGATAGCGATCAGATCCGCAGGACTCGAACGCAATCGCTGCATTCTCGAGCTCGGCCACGGCTCGGTCGTGGTCGCCCGCTTCAGCCAGCGCGCGCCCGGCCAGTACTCGCGAAAGAGACGCCTCGACGATTACTCCCGCACCGTCTCCCGCCTCGGCAGAGGCCAGCGCGAACTCGGCCGCGGCGACCGCATCGCCCGCATCGAAAAGAACAGCGGCCCGGGCTCTGCGAGCCATGGCCGTAGCCATTCCGAGCCCGAAGGCTGCCGCGTCCGCCTCGGCGTTGGCGGCAGCTCGCTCGGCGTCCGCCGTGCGCCCCAGCTCGAGCCAGCAGCGTGTGAGCAGCTCGAGCCATTTCACGCGGAAGCTCCCCGGCATCAGAGGCACCTTCTCGCCGCCGCACCGGCTCACGAGTGCTTCTACCGCCCCTTCCGCGTCTCCGGCCTCGAGGAGCGCTGCCGCGAAGGCGCAGCCGGACCCGCCGGTGACCAGGCTTTGATCCATCGGTGCGGTCAGCTCGTAGCCCTCACGTCCAGTGGCCACGGCGAGCTCCAGATCTCCGGCGGCGAGCGCCGTGAGAGAGCGGTTGAGGAGATTCAGCGCCAGCGACTGGTCGTGTCCCGACAAGCGTGCGCCCTCCACGGCGCCGTCGAGCAGCTCGCCGCCTTCGCGGAGTTGCCCGAGCACCATCCTGACCCAGCCCAGAACGGAGAAGGCGATCGGGATGATGTCGGTCTGGCCCGTCGCTCTCCCGACGGCGATTGCACGCTCCAGATGCGCTCCTGCCTCTTCGAACCGGTCGAGATAGAGCTCAGCGCCACCGAGGTTGACCGCCGCATCGAGCCTGAGCGCCAGGTCCTGGTCGCTCATCGAGTCGACGAGCCCCGCGGCCTCGATGTGGTACGCCTGGGCCTCCGGGATCGCGCCGTCCAGCGCGCCTGCCCAGGCTGCGGCGGCGGCGGCCGCGGCGGTCAGCGGTGGCTGTTCAAGCGGTCGGGCAGTGGCCAGCGCGCGGCCTGCCCAGCCTCGCATCGGCCCGTACTCCATGCGGAAGAAGCAGTCGGTGACGAGCTCGAGCATCAGCACAACTGCCTCACGAGAGTCGGAGTCGCTAAGCGCATTGAGGGCGGCGTGGAGACGGGCGTGCGCGTCCTCATGGCGCCCCAAGAGATGCTCCACTCCGGCGCAGGCCGCAGTGAGCTGGACCCTGAGGCCGATGGAGTCTTCCGGTACGAGCGCGAGGCTCTCGAGGAGCACGGAATGGGCTGCCAGGTACTCGCCGATCGCAGCCAGGGTGCCCGCGTGAGCCAGCAGGAGCTCGACCCGCTGCTCGGCCGGCGCATCGTCCGGGAGCAGGCGCACGGCGCCGGCGAACCAACGAGCCGCGCTTGCCGGCGCTCGGTGTGCAACGTCCTGGCCGGCCTCGCGCAGGATCGCAACCGCTGCGGTGTCGCCCTGGCGAGCGGCGCGCTCGACATGATGCGCCCGCGCGGACGCCGGGGCGCCTCGCTTCTCGAGTGCCTCGGCGGTGCGTTCGTGAGCGCCGAGGCGCCAGCCGCCCGGTGTCGAGTCGTACACAGCTCGGCGAACGAGGGGGTGCCGGAACCGGAAGCGCCGCGGGACGTCGGTCTGTCGAATCACGTCGAGCCGAAGCAGCTCGTCGATGCCCTCGAGCACCGCCGCCTCGTCCACTCCACCGGCGGCCATGGCCAGCTCGGGATCGAACGGATCGCCGGCAACGGCTGCTCCCTCGGCGACACGGCGGGCCCCGTCGGAGAGTAGAGCCAGCTCCTCCGCCAGGGCAGCGGCGACCGTCGGTGGGACCTCGACACCCTCGAGCGGGATCTGGGCCGCAGGCTTGACGCCGCCGACAAGCTGGAGTGTTCGGGCGAGCTGCTCGAGGTAGAACGGGTTGCCACCGCTCTCCTCGTAAAGAGTGGCGGCTTGCCTCTCTCGACTCCCTCACCGAGAAGCTCGTCGGCCTCTTCCCGCGAAAGTGGGGCGAGATCGGAGAGGGTCGAGCTTCCATCCCTCCGCGCCCGTTCGAGCGCCGCGGAAAGTCGCTCTGGCGTCTGGCGTGGCCGCATCGCAAGCGCGAGCAGCACCGGTCCGGCGGGAAGGCGATGCAGCAGCGAGCCCAGGAGCTCGATCGAGGCCGAGTCCGCCCAGTGGAGGTCGTCCAGCACGAGCACGAGTGGCTGGGTCGTCGCCGAGGAGCTCGAGCAGCTCGCGCACCGCGCGGTGGCTGCGATACCGCTCGTGCTGCAGGCGCTACTTCGCGCCCGGCCGCGAGCCCGGACAGCGACGGGAAGACCGTCGTCAGCTCGGTGCGAACATCGTCATCCAGAGAATCGAAGCGATGCGGCGCGAGACCCCGAACGTACTCGTCGAGCGCATCGACGAACACCCAGAAAGGCAAGTCCCGCTCGAGCTCCGAAGCGGAGCCCGCTAGCACGAGATGCCCTTGTCCGTCGGCGCGAGCACCGAGCTCGGCAAGCAGACGGGTCTTGCCGATGCCCGGCTCGCCCATGAGCGCGACAGCTGCCGGGTTCCCGCCGTCTAGCTCGGCAACGAGATTGTCGAACGAGGCGAGCTCCGTCGCGCGGCCGACTAGGTGCTCGGAAACGGGCATTTAACGTCTGCAACCAACATAGAGCAGCCCGCGAGGATCGAGAAATGGGAAATCAGGGTGCTCGATCAGGGTCTGCCCTGATGTCGGCGCCACGAGGCGGGGTCAGGCTGGACGAATTCCCAGTTACCTCCTCCAACACCAGCACGAGGCGCTCGAGTGCGGAATCGTGTTTGCGGCCTTCAAAGGCCACGTAAGCCCGCTCCGTCACCGGGCGACGCTCGCCTCGTGCAGTTCCGGAGGTCACGCCATTTGGTGGACGGTTGAAGCTTCCTCCGTCGCCGAAGCGCTGGCGTTCTTGCCCTTCTACGTGGCCGAGCGCACGACTGCGACGAGCGTCACGCAAGTCGACATCCCATGACCGGAAGGAGCCGAACCATGCCCCCCGAGTACGAGCCGAGTAACAACATCGCAGCGCGAATGGCGCGCTGGAGCGCCCACCACCGGAAGATTGCGATCTTCGGCTGGCTCGGGTGCGTGATCGCCGTCTTCGCGATCGGCAATTTCGTGGTCGGCCAAAAGCTGATCGTTTTTGAGACCTCCGGACCGGGCGAGTCGGGCCGAGCGGACAAGATCATCTACGAGGACTTCAAGCAGCCCGGAGGCGAGAGCGTTCTCGTGCAGAGCGATACGCTCATCGCGAGCGACCCGAAGTTCAGGGCGACCGTGCTGGCCGTGATCGCGGGCGTCTCGAATCTCGACGCGGTAGCGAAGGTCGAGTCACCTTTCGACACGGAGAACGCCGGCCAGATCTCCGACGACAGGAAATCCGTCCTCGTCCCGATGGAGATCAAGGGGCTGTCGGACGACGCTGCGGACAAGATCGACCCCGTCGTCGCCCGCGTCAAGGAGCTGCAGAGCGCGCACCCCGAGTTCACGATCGGCTCCTTCGGCGAAAGCACCGGGAAGGAAGTCAATGCTGCGTTCTTCGACGACCTGAAGAAGGCCGGGCTCTACTCCATCCCGCTGACACTGATCATTCTGCTCGTGGCGTTCGGCGCCCTCGTCGCAGCCGGCATTCCGCTTTTGCTCGGGCTGACGGCGGTCCTCGGGGCGATGGGCCTGGTGGCGATCATCAGCCAGGTGCTCCCGATGTCCGACGCCGTGGCGGCGATCATTCTTCTGATCGGGCTCGCGGTCGGCGTCGACTACACGATGTTCTATTTGAAGCGGGAACGTGAGGAGCGCGCGAGGGGGCGCAGCGAAGAGGCGGCACTCGAGGCGGCTGCCGCGACGTCCGGCCGCTCCGTGCTCATCTCCGGCTTGACCGTCCTGGTTGCCATGGCGGGGATGTTCTTCACCAGAGACGCCGGCTTCATCTCCTTCGGCGTCGCGACGATGACGGTCGTTGCGGTGGCGATGCTGGGGTCACTGACCGTGCTGCCCGCGCTGCTCTCCAAGCTGGGCGACAACGTCGACCGTCTTCGTGTGCCGTTTGTCCATCGCCTTCGGCGGGATGACGGCGAAGGCCGGATCTGGGGAGCGATCATCGACCGCGTCCTTCGGCATCCGGTCGTGTCGGTCGTGCTGGCCGGCGGGCTGCTCTTGGCCATCGCATTCCCGGCCTACCAGCTGAAGACGGCCCAGCCGAGCATCGACACGTATCCGCAGAAGTTCCTCGTCACCTACAACCGCCTCAAAGCGGCGTTCCCCGGCACCGAGAACACGGCCCAGGTCGTGATCAAGGGGACGAACGTGGATTCGACAGCGGTGAACGAGGCGATCGGCCAGCTCAGGTGGCGTGCGCTCGACAGCGGTGTCATGAACGAGCCGATCGATGTCGACGTCAATGCCGCGAAGACGGTTGCGGTCGTCAACATCCCGACCGAGGGCAGCGGATCGGACGCGACTTCGGAGCAGGCTCTGGCGACGCTGCGCAACGAGATCATCCCGCCGACGCTCGGCACGCTCACCGGCGCCGAGGTGGCGGTCACCGGCAACACCGCGTACGGCGTGGACTTCGCCGACCAGATGAAGACAGCGATTCCGCTCGTCTTCGGTTTCGTCTTGCTGTTCGCGTTCGTGCTGATGCTGGTGTCCTTCCGCTCGATCGTGATCGCGACGAAGGCGGTGCTGCTGAACCTGCTCTCGGTCGCGGCTGCCTACGGGGTCCTGGTCCTCGTCTTCCAGCACGGCTGGGGGAAGGGGCTCCTGGGCTTCGAGTTCACCGGAGGGATCGATCCCTTCCTGCCGATCCTCCTGTTCGTGATCCTCTTCGGCCTGTCGATGGACTACCACGTCTTCATCCTCAGCCGGATCCGCGAGGGCTACGACAGGGGCATGGGCACCGACGAGGCGATCGCCCACGGGATCAAGTCGACGGCCGGTGTCGTGACGAGTGCCGCGATCGTGATGGTGGGCGTCTTCTGCATCTTCGGCGCGCTTGCAGGCGATGATCTTCAAGCAGTTCGGCGTCGGGCTCGCAGCGGCGATCCTGATCGACGCGACGATCATCCGGGCAATCCTCTTGCCGGCGAGCATGAAGCTGCTCGGCGAGTGGAACTGGTACCTGCCGAAATGGCTGGAGTGGCTACCGCGTATCGAGCACGAGAAGGCGCCTGAGGCGCCGCCCGTCCTAGCTCCATGACCATTCGTCGAGAGACGGCGATCGCCCGCGTGGCGATCGCCGTCATCGGCGTGCACTACGCCGATCTGGCCTTCCTCCAGCCGGCGCCGGGCACCTCGGCCGGCGACCACCTGGTCAGCGGCCTCGTCCCGATCGGGCTCCTGGCGGCCTTGGCGGTTTTCTACCCGCAGGATGCGGGCGGGCCTCCGGGCGACCCTCGCGATCTCCGTCGGGCTGTTCGCGCTCGGCCTCGAGCACTCGCCACGTCGGTGGCGCACGTGATCGGCGAGGGCGCATCGGGCACGGACTACACGGGTGTCCTGGCGGCGGTCGCCGGCGCCACGCTGATCGCGCTCGGAGCTCTCGTCCTCTGGTCGAGCCGAAAGCTCGACCGGAAAGCGTGGCGCTACGGTCGGCGCGCGCTGCTCGGAGTCGCCGGCTTTGTCGTCGCCGTGCAGGTGATCGGCGGCGCCGTCCTTGGCTACTACGCGACGCATCGACCTCAGTCGGCCGTCGGTGAGCCGAGCCTGGGTCGCGCTCACGAGGACGTGACGCTGACCACGAGCGACGGGCTCCGGCTCCAGGGCTGGTACGTGCCGTCCCGCAATCGAGCGGCCGTGCTCGTCTTCCCCGGCCGGAGCGGCAACAAGCAGCACCATGCTCGCAATCTCATCGGCCACGGCTACGGCGTGCTCCTGATCGACAACCGCGGCCAGGGCGAGAGTGAAGGCGACCCCAACTCTTTCGGCTGGGACGACGAGACCGACGTCAATGCCGCTCTCGACTTCCTCGCGAGCCGAACCGACGTGGACGCCGAACCGCATTGGGGGGCTCGGCCTCTCGGTGGGAGGCGAGACGCTGCTCGAGACGGCAGCGCACACCGACCGGCTGCGGGCGGTCGTGTCCGAGGGCGCGGGCGGGAGGACGTGGAGGGAGGACCACGAGATGCCTCACCCGATCCGCTGGTACGGCCTGCCGTTCTTCGCGATGGCGAGCGCGTCGACGTCCCTCTTCTCGAACACGCTCCCGCCCGACAGCCTGAAGGACCTCGTGAAGGACATTCCCCCGCGCCCCGTGTTCCTGATCCACGCCAAGGGGGAGAACCTGACCCCGGTCTACTTTCGGTCGGCCGGCTCGCCCGAGAACTGGGCGCTCTGGGAGGTCCCCGGCGCGAAGCACGTCGGTGGGCTCGAGGCTCGGCCCGAGGAGTACGAGCGGCGTGTCACCGCGTTCTTCGACCGCGCACTTCTGAAAGCAACATGACTGGAAGGAGCTACCGATGACCGTCCTCATCCGCCGCGTGTTTCTCGTGGTAACCCCGCTCGCTCTCGCAGTCGTCCTGTGGTGGCATCCGCCCGGCGGCGAGAACATCTACGAGGGCCTGCGCGACGACGTCGGCGCCTGGATGTTCGTGCATACCGCCTTCCTGCTCTTCACCCCGCTGATCGCGATTGCCGCCTACCTCATGCTCGGGGACCTGAAGAGCCGCGCCGCGACCGTGAGCCGCGTCGCGCTGGTCTTCTTCCTCGTCTTCTACACCGCCTACGAGGTGACGGTGGGTGTCGGAACAGCAGTCCTCGTCGACTACGCGAACGGGCTGCCCGCCGCAGAGCAGGCTGCGGTCGCCGATGCGATCCAGGACTACAACGGGAGCACCATCCTCGGCGATCCCATGTCGGTCTCGCTCGCTCTCGGTTCTCTCGGATGGGTGGTGGCGATGGTGGCTGCCGCTGTCGCCTTCCACCGATCCGGAGCCGGCTGGCCCGTGACCCTACTCGTCGGGTTTCGCCGCGGTGTTCTTCGTCCACCCGCCGCCGGTCGGTCCGGTCGGCCTCCTCTGCTTCGCCGCCGCGGCCGTGCTGATCGAGCGCTTCAGGGCGCGGGAGGCCAAGGAGGTTGCCCTTACACCACATGAGGATCTGACCCCGGTCGGGACTCCCGTCTGATGTCGGCTACGACCCGCCGTCTGCTGCTGCTGGGGCCGCCACTCGCGTTCGCTGCGTTCGAAGTCATCCATCCGCAGCCGGATGTCAACGCGCAGGCGGTGATGGAAGTCGCCACGTGGTTTGCCGCATTCCACGCGATTCAACTCGTCCTGCTCGGCTTGGTCGCCATTTCGGTGGCGATTCTCGCGGACGAGCTCGGCGCCGCCCGTGCCTGGTCGACGCGCCTCGGGATGGGCGTGTTCCTGATCTTTTTCAGCGCCTACGACGCAGTCGCCGGGATCGCCACCGGCCTCGCCATGCGGACCGCGCGTGATCTCCCCGCGGCCCAGCAGCAGGGGGTCTGGGAGACGGTCAAGGACTGGCCGGGCTGGGACCCGCCCGTGTTCGCGCTCAACATCGTCGGCACGCTCGGCTGGGTTGTCGCCCTCGTCGGCATTGCGCTGATCGCGCGGCGAGCCGGCGTCGCGCGGAGGGAGTGGATCTTCGTCGCGCTTGCAGGCGTGTTCCTGATGGGTGGCCACCCGGCCCCGTTCGGGACGCTTGCCTTCGGCTGCCTCTTCATCGCCGCCCTAGTGCACGTGTGGACTACCGCTGGGGCTGATCAGGCCGCTGCGGCTCGCCCTCGCAGCAGCCCAGCTTGAAGCGACAGCGTGGGCACTGCCAGGTGCCGTGACGCCACTCCATTCGGGCCGTGCAGCGCCAGCAGGATTCAGAAACCGGCTGAGGATGGCTGCTAATCTTGGGTCGGCTCGGCGGCGTAGCTCAGTTGGTTAGAGCAGCGGAATCATAATCCGCGTGTCGGAGGTTCGAGTCCTCCCGCCGCTACTCCCACCTAGACTGAGGAACTCGAATGGCTACTGGAGTACGCAACACGATCACGCTCGCCTGCAACGACTGCAAGCGCCGCAACTACCAAACTTCGAAATCGAAGCGGAACACGCCTGACCGCATCGAGATGCAGAAGTACTGCCGCTGGTGCGGACGGCACACCGGCCATAAGGAAACGCGCTAGTGGCTCGGAACACCCGGCAGAAGCGCGCCCAGAAGCGCCGCGAACGGACGAAGGCCGACGGCGAGCAGCCGAAGGTCGCCTCGCGCGCGCGCGCGCGTCAACAGCAAGTTCGGCCCGCGGCCCAGGCCGTCAAGCCGCAGACCGGCTCACGCCGTGTCCCCGGCGGGGGCACGAGGCGATTCATCGGAGAATCGACCGCCGAGCTGAAGAAAGTCGAGTGGCCGAACCGCGCCCAGGTGATGCAGGGGACGATCGTCGTGATCATCGCCTGCGCCATCGTCGGGGCCTACCTCTGGTTCGCGGACTTCGTGTTCGAGCCATTGGTCAAGAACCTCCTCCTGGGGTCCTAGCCATGTTCCAGTGGTATGTGATCAACACCTATTCGGGCCATGAGAACAAGGTCAAGGCCAATCTCGAGCACCGCATCATCTCGATGAACCAGGGGCCTCGGTTCCGCCGCGTGGTCGTGCCGACCGAGCAGATCATCGAGACGAAGGACGGCCAGAAGGTGCAGTCGGAGAAACGCGTGCTGCCGGGTTACGTGCTCGTGAACATGGACCTCAACGACGACGCCTGGACCGTGGTCAAGAACACGCCCGGAGTGACCGGTTTCGTCGGGGCCGGGAACAACCCGGTCCCTCTGTCGCAGCCCGAGGTCGACCGCATCCTCAAGACCGGAGCGGCGATGGGCGACCGGCCACGCGCCCAGGTCGAGTACTCGCTCGGCGAGTCGGTGAAGGTAACCTCCGGCCCGCTGTCCGACTTCGACGGCGAGATCGTCGACGTCAACGCCGACGCGCAGAAGCTGAAGGTGCTCGTTGACATCTTCGAGCGCCAGGTTCCCGTGGAGCTCCAGTTCGACCAGGTGAAGAAACTCGACTAATGGCCAAGAAGGTTCTGACACTCATCAAGCTGCAGATCCCCGGTGGGCAGGCCAACCCTGCCCCCCCGGTCGGTCCTGCGCTCGGCCAGCACGGCGTCAACATCATGGAGTTCTGCAAGGCGTTCAACGCGCAGACGCAGCAGGACAACGGGCGCATCATCCCCGTCGAGATCACCGTCTTCGAGGACCGCTCGTTCGACTTCATCACCAAGACCCCGCCGGCCGCGGTGCTGATCAAGGAGGCGCTGCGGATCGAGAAGGGCTCGGGTGAGCCGAACCGCGAGAAGGTCGGCCGCCTGACGCGCGACCAGGTCCGCTCGATCGCCGAGGCGAAGATGCCCGACCTGAACGCCCGCGACGTCGACCAGGCCATGAAAGTCATTGCCGGAACCGCTCGGTCGATGGGAGTGGAGACCGACCTGTGACCGGCCACGGCAAGAACTACCGCAACTCGAAGGCGACCTTCGATCGCGAAGAGCTCTACTCGCCGGCGGCAGCCGTTCGGCTCCTGAAGGGCTTCCCCGACGCAAAGTTCGACCAGTCGGTGGAGATCCACTTCAACCTCGGTCTCAACGTCCGCCATGCCGAGCAGCAGCTGCGCGGGACGCTGATGCTCCCGCACGGCACCGGCCGCGAGGCCCGCGTCGCCGTCTTCGCCGAGGGCGACAAGGCGAAGGAGGCGCAGGAAGCCGGCGCTGACGTCGTGGGGACAGCAGACCTCGGCAAGCAGATCGAGGAAGGCTTCGACGACTTCGACGTCGCCATCGCCACGCCCGACCAGATGGGCATCGTCGGCAAGCTCGGCCGCATCCTCGGCCCGCGCGGGAAGATGCCGAACCCGAAGACGGGAACGGTGACGATGGACGTCGGCAAGGCCGTCCGCGAGGCCAAGGCCGGAAAGCTCGAGTACCGGACAGATCGCGGCGCGAACGTCCACGTCACGATCGGCAAGAAGAGCTTCGAGGAGCGCCAGCTGCTGGAGAACTACGCGTCGCTGATCGACGAGATCATGCGCGCGAAGCCGGCCGCCGCCAAGGGGCGCTACGTCCGAACCATTACGCTGACGACCACGATGGGGCCCGGCATCCGGCTGGATCCCGGTCGCACCAGAGGAATCGTCGAAGAGCTGGAGGAGCAGGCAGAAGCAGTACCCGCGTAGGAAATAGCCCGTCGCCGAAGACAGCCGGCAGCCCCTGTCAGGGGCAGAAGTCCAGCCGAGGTGGCCCTAGCGAGAGAGAAACGCCTTCTCGCAGGCCCGCCTTGAGGCGGGCCTGATTCGTTTTTGAGGAGGTTTTGAATGGACAGATCTGAAAAGGAGCGCCTGGTCGCAGAGCTCACCGAGCGGCTGAAGGCGAGCGAGACGATGATCGTCGCGGACTACCGCGGCCTGACCGTCACCGAGCTCGACGAGCTCCGCACGAAGCTGATCGAGCACGGGGCTCGCTTCTCAGTCGTCAAGAACACGCTCACGAAGCGTGCGGCCGAGTCCGCGGGCATCGACGCGCTGCTGGCGATGCTGGAGGGCCCGACCGCGATCGCGTTCCTCGAGTCCGACGGTGACCCGGTCGCGGTCGCCAAGGCGCTCGACGACGCGGCCAAGGCCGAGGTGCTCGTCATCAAGGGCGGCCTCCTGGACGGTGCCGAGATCGCGGCGGACGACGTCAAGCGGCTCGCCAAGCTGCCGCCGACCGACACGCTGCGCGCACAGCTCGTGGGTGCGCTGGCCGGCTCGCTGACCACGGTCGTCGGGCTCTTCGCCGCGCCGATGCGCGACATCGTCGGGGTTCTGGACTCGCGGATCCGCCAGCTCGAGGAGCAGGGCGAGACCGCCGAGGAGCCGCAGGCCGAAGCGGAGCCGGCCGCGGAGGAGGCTCCCGCCGAAGAGCAGCCGGAGGCCGAAGCAGAGCCGGCCGCGGAGGAGGCTCCCGCCGACGAGCAGCCGGAGGCCGAGGCAGAGCCGGCCGCGGAGGAAGCTCCCGCGGAGGAGCAGCCGGAGGCCGAGACAGAACCGGAGCAGACCGAAGCACCACAAGAAGACCAACCGGCCGAGGAGACCCCGGCCGAGAACACTGAGGAAACTCAGGAAGGAGAGGAGCAGTAGTGGCCAAGACAGACACCGACAAGCTCGTCGAGTCGCTGGGCGGAATGACCGTCCTCGAGCTCGTCGAGCTGAAGAACAAGCTCGAGGAGGAGTGGGGGGTCACAGCCGCTGCTCCGATGGCGGTCGCCGCAGGCCCCGCGGCCGGAGGCGACGGCGCTGCGGCGGAAGAGGAGAAGTCGTCGTTCGACGTCGTCCTCACCGGCGCAGGCGACAAGAAGATCCAGGTGATCAAGGTCGTCCGTGCGCTCACGGGCCTCGGCCTCAAGGAGGCCAAGGACCTCGTCGACGGCGCGCCGAACCCGGTCAAGGAAGGCGTCCCGCAGGACGAGGCCGATCAGGTCAAGGCGCAGCTCGAGGAAGCAGGCGCGAGCGTCGAGGTCAAGTAGCGGCTCACCTGGATCAGGACAAAAAGAGGGCCGCCGCCGCAAGGCGGCCCTCTCTGTCCGCAGGCTTTTGTCGGCCGCTCCGCGCTAGCCGCCGACGCCGAGCGCGAGTAGCGCAACGGCAGAAACACAGGCGCAGATGAAAGAAAGAGCGAGTACTGACCTCATCCCACTGACCGTTACACGGCGCGCGGGTCAGTTCAATGGGCCTTACGGCCTATTTGCCTGGCCCGAGGGTCACAGCGACGACGCAGATCGCTCCGATGCGCCGGCAAAGCCGCGAAAATCCGTCCCCACGCGGTATAGTTCGGGCACTTCGCGCTTGCCGCCCGCCGCCGCTTGCGCAGCCACCGCCGTATTCGCTACTCTTATGCGTTCCGGCCGAAGTTCCGCTCGCACCTGCTTGCAGTAATAAAGGGAGGCTTCAACACTTGGTGACCAGGGTCGCTGCGCCGCGTGCGCGCAAAAGTTTTTCGCGTCTCAAGCACGTCCTCGACCTTCCCAACCTGATCGACATCCAAAAGGCGTCCTTCAGGTGGTTCTTGGAGGAGGGCCTGAGAGAGACGATCGACGATATCTCGCCGATCGAGGATTACACCGGCACGCTCGCCGTCGAGTTCGCCGAGTACAAGTTCGGCGACCCACCGGTCGCCATCCAGGAGTGCCGCGAGAAGGATCTCACCTATCAGGCACCGCTCTCGATGACGGTCCGGTTCGTGAACAAGGAAACGGGCGAGATTCGCGAGCAGACCGTCTTCATGGGGGACTTCCCGATGATGACGGAGTGGGGCACGTTCATCATCAACGGCACCGAGCGCGTGATCGTGACGCAGCTCGTCCGCAGCCCGGGCGCCTACCTCATGGAGCCCAAGGATGCGACGAAGCAGGTCTTCACCGCGAACCTGATGCCGTCGCGTGGCTCGTGGCTCGAGCTCGAGATCGACAAGAAGGGGATCGTCTACGCCCGCATCGACCGCAAGCGCAAGCTTCCGATCACGACCCTGCTGCGCGCGCTGCCGTCGGAGGACCCCTCGACGGGGTTCAAGCTGGCCAAGGACACGAACGAGGAGCTGCTCAAGCTCTTCGACAACTCGATCTTCATCATGAACACGCTCGAGAAGGACCCTTCTACACGCGAGGACGAGGCCCTGATCGAGGTGTTCAAGAAGCAGCGCCCGGGCGAGCCCCCGACGGTCGAGAACGCGCGGAACCTCCTGAACTCGCTCTTCTTCGACCCCAAGCGCTACGACCTGACCAAGGTCGGCCGGTACAAGCTGAACCAGCGCCTCGGCGTCGACGTGCCCGAGGGCACGCGCGTCCTGACGACGCAGGACATCATCGCGCTCGTCCAGAGGCTCGTCCAGCTGCCGAAGACCCTTGGCGTCCCCGAGGACTCGAAGGATTACGCGGCCGACTCGATCGGCCTCTCGCGTGACCCAATCCGCGGCGAGCTCGACGAGTACGAGCACTTCGGCAACCGCCGGCTGCGCACCGTCGGGGAGCTGATCCAGGAGGCATTCCGGGTCGGCCTCTACCGCATGGAGCGGGTCGTCCGCGAGCGGATGACCACTGAGGATGTCGACACGATCACGCCGCAGACGATCATCAACATCAGGCCGGTCGTGGCCGCGCTGAAGGAGTTCTTCGGCTCCTCGCAGCTCTCGCAGTTCATGGACCAGACGAACTCGCTCGCCGGGCTTACGCACCGGCGGCGCCTCTCGGCGCTCGGCGCCGGCGGCCTCACGCGCGAGCGCGCACCGATCGAGGTTCGCGACGTGCACCCGACCCATTACGGGCGCATGTGCCCGATCGAGACCCCGGAAGGCCCGAACATCGGCCTCATCGGGTCACTCGCCTCGATGGCGACCGTGTCGGAGTTCGGCTTCATCCAGACGCCTTACCGCGTGGTCAAGGGCGGCAAGGTGACCGACGAGATCATCTATCTCGACGCCGCCGAGGAAGCGCAGTACACGATCGCGCAGGCCTCGGAGCGCGTCGACGACAAGACCGGCAAGTTCCTGCACGACCACGTCCTCTGCCGCTCGCGCGAGGGCGAGGCCGTCACGGCCGACCCGAAGGACATCGACTACATGGACGTGGCGCCAGCGCAGATCGTCTCCGTCGGGACGGCGCTGATCCCGTTCCTCGAGCACAACGACGCGAACCGCGCGCTGATGGGCGCGAACATGCAGCGCCAGGCGGTGCCGCTGATGATCACCAGGCCCCGCTCGTCGGCACCGGGCTCGAGTACCGGGCTGCCATCGACACGGGCGACGTCGTGCTCGCGGACAACGCGGGCCAGGTCATCGACGTCGACGCCGAGAAGGTCGTCGTCGAGAGCAAGGACGGCAAGGAGACCTACGACCTCACGAAGTTCATGCGCTCGAACCAGGGCACGCTGATCCACCAGAAGCCGATCGTCGAGCTCGGCGACCGCGTCAAGGCGCAGGACGTCCTCGCCGACGGCTCGTCGACCGACCTGGGCGAGCTCGCGCTCGGCGCGAACCTGCTCGTCGCCTTCATGCCGTTCGAGGGCTACAACTTCGAGGACGCGATCGTCATCTCGGAGCGGCTCGTCAAGGAGGATGTCCTCTCCTCGATCCACATCCACGAGTACGAGATCGACGCGCGCACGACGAAGCTCGGTGACGAGGAGATCACGCGCGACATCCCGAACCGCTCGGAGGAGTCCCTCTCCGACCTCGACGAGCGCGGCATCGTTCGCATCGGCGCCGAGGTCGGCTCCGGTGACCTGCTCGTCGGCAAGGTGACGCCGAAGGGCGAGACCGAGCTCACGGCCGAGGAGAAGCTGATCCGCGCGATCTTCAAGGAGAAGGCGCGCGAGGTGCGCGACACGTCGCTGAAGGTGCCTCACGGCGAGGGCGGCAAGGTGATCGACGTCAAGACGTTCTCCCGCGAGGCGGGGGACGACCTCTCGCCCGGCGTCAACGAGCTCGTGCGCGTCTACGTCGCGAAGAAGCGCAAGATCGCGGAGGGCGACAAGCTCGCCGGCCGCCACGGCAACAAGGGCGTCATCGCCAAGATCGTGCCCGACGAGGACATGCCGTTCCTCGAGGACGGCCGGAACGTCGACGTGATCCTGAACCCGCTCGGCGTCCCGAGCCGAATGAACATCGGCCAGATCCTCGAGACCCACCTCGGGTGGGCTGCTGCCCACGGCGTCTTCGCCGAGAACGGCGAGGTCAACTCCGGCACCAACGGTGCCGGGGCCAGCGGCGAGTTCAACCCGACGCCGGTGGCGACCCCGGTGTTCGACGGCGCAACCGAGAAGGACGTCGACGAGGCCCTGATCAAGTGGACCGAGATGAACCCGGAAACGCCGATCAACCTCTCCGTGAACAAGGAGCGGCGGCGGACCTCCGGCAAGGTCAAGCTGTACAACGGCAAGACCGGCGAGGAGTACGCCAACAAGATCACCGTCGGTTACATGTACATCCTCAAGCTGCTCCACCTGGTCGACGACAAGATCCACGCGCGCTCGACCGGCCCGTACTCGCTCGTCACGCAGCAGCCGCTGGGCGGTAAGGCCCAGTTCGGTGGCCAGCGCTTCGGCGAGATGGAGGTGTGGGCGCTCGAGGCCTACGGCGCCGCGTACACGCTGCAGGAGATGCTCACGATCAAGTCCGACGACACGGTCGGGCGCGTGAAGGCCTACGAGGCGATCGTCAAGGGCGAGAACATCGCCGAGCCGTCGATCCCCGAGTCCTTCAAGGTGCTGCTGAAGGAGATGCAGTCCCTCGCCCTGGACGTCGACGTGCTCTCCGAGGAGGGCGCCGAGGTCGAGGTGCGCGAGGAGGACGACGAGCTGCTTCGCGCTGCAGAGGAGCTCGGCATCGACCTCTCGCCGGGCTCGCTGCGGGCGGCGGCGCGCGAACCAACCGCCGAGGAGGCGGAGGAGGGCCAGGAGCGGGTCGACCAGGACGGCGAGCTTGCCGTGCCGGCCGACGAGGCTCTCACGGAGGCGGAAGTGCCGACCGCCGAGGCCACAGATTTGGCAGATGTCGAAGTTGAGGAATAGGGAGCGCTAAGTGATTGACATCAATGAGTTCGACGCGATCCGAATCGGTCTTGCGTCTTCGAAGCAGATCCGCGACTGGTCTTCGGGCGAGGTCACCAAGCCCGAGACGATCAACTACCGCACGCTGAAGCCCGAGCGCGACGGCCTCTTCTGCGAGCGCATCTTCGGTCCGACCAAGGACTGGGAGTGCTACTGCGGCAAGTACAAGCGCGTCCGCTACAAGGGCATCATCTGCGAGCGCTGCGGCGTCGAGGTCACGCGCCAGAAGGTGCGCCGCGAGCGCATGGGTCACATCGACCTGGCCGCGCCGGTCTCGCACATCTGGTTCTTCAAGGGCGTTCCCAGCCGGATCGGCTACCTGCTCGACATCGCGCCACGCGAGCTCGAGAAGGTTCTCTACTTCGCCGCCTCGATCGTCACTTCGGTCGACAACGACAAGCGCCAGAAGGATCTGAACGACCTCGAAGACAAGGTGCAGGCCGAGGCGGAGCGCATCGACGTCGATCGCGACGAGGCGCTTGCCGCCCTCGAGGATCGACTGAAGCGACGCCGTGAGTACTTCACGAAGGGCAAGGAGCGGAACTTCGACGAGGACGACGAGTTCTGGGTGCGCGGGCTCTCGAACTGGGCCGAGGAGCAGGTGCTCCCGCCTCTCGAGGAAGCGCGCCAGCTCGTCAGCGGCCTCTTCCTGGAGGTCGCGCCCAAGATCACCACCGAGGATTCGAAGAAGATTCGCGAGGCGGTCCGCAACGCGGCCATCCGCGACGACCGGCGCCTGACGCCGAAGGAGCTGGAGACGGTGGCCGGTGCGGCCATCCAGATCCGCGAGGCGCTGGCCGGGCTCTACAAGGAGCTGGCGAAGGCGACCGGATCGAAGAAGGGCGCGGTCACCAAGCACATCAACCGCGTCATCGACGGCCTCATCGACAAGAAGGCCAAGGTGCACGAGGACGACGAGGAGCTCGTCTCCAAGGTCGACGTCAAGCAGGTCGAGAAGGCACGCGACCTCGGCAAGGGCCTCCTGCGCGAGGTGCTCGAGCAGGCCGACCCGTCGGCCGACGGCGACGCCGTCCGCGAGCTGACCAACGACCTCTGCCTTCGCACCGACGGCAAGATCCAGAAGGAGGACCTCGACGCGATCGTCCAGTGGTCGCTGAAGGTCCGCGAGATGTACCTGGACATCGAGTCGCGCCGCGCCGATGCGCGCGAGGCGTCCGAGGAGTCCAAGAACCGCCTGGCCGAGACCTGGGAGCTCTTCAAGGAGCTCGAGCCGAAGCAGATCATCGGCGACGAGCAGCTCTTCCGCGAGCTCAAGGACCGCTTCGGCTCGCCGTACGGATTCGACGTCTACTTCACGGGCGGCATGGGCGCGGAGGCGATCCGCGAGCTGCTGAAGGAGCTCGACCTCGATGCCGAGGCAGCCTTCCTGCGCGAGACGATCAAGACCTCGAAGGGCCAGAAGCAGCAGCGCGCGATCAAGCGGCTGAAGGTCGTCAACGCCTTCATCAAGTCGGAGAACAAGCCCGAGTGGATGGTCCTCGAGGCGATCCCCGTGATCCCGCCGGAGCTTCGCCCGATGGTGCAGCTCGACGGTGGGCGCTTCGCGACCAGCGACCTGAACGACCTCTACCGGCGCGTGATCAACCGGAACAACCGGCTGAAGCGCCTGCTCGACCTGGGCGCGCCCGAGATCATCGTCAACAACGAGAAGCGAATGCTGCAGGAGGCCGTCGACGCGCTCTTCGACAACGGACGGCGCGGGCGCGCGGTCACCGGCCCGGGCAACCGGCCGCTGAAGTCGCTCTCAGACATGCTCAAGGGCAAGCAGGGCCGGTTCCGCCAGAACCTGCTCGGCAAGCGCGTGGACTACTCGGGCCGCTCGGTGATCGTCTCCGGGCCGTACCTCAAGCTCCACCAGTGCGGGCTGCCGAAGATCATGGCTCTCGAGCTCTTCAAGCCGTTCATCATGAGCCGGCTCGTCGACCGCAAGAGCGTGCAGAACATCAAGGCGGCGAAGAAGTACGTCGACTCGATGACGCCCGAGGTCTGGGACGTCCTCGAGGAGGTCATCGCCGAGCATCCCGTCCTCCTGAACCGCGCGCCGACGCTTCACCGCCTGGGGATCCAGGCCTTCGAGCCGGTGCTCGTCGAGGGCAAGGCGATCCAGGTGCACCCGCTCGTCTGCCACGCCTTCAACGCGGACTTCGACGGCGACCAGATGGCCGTCCACCTCCCGCTGTCGGCCGAGGCGCAGGCCGAGGCTCGGCTGCTGATGCTCTCGTCGAACAACATCCTCTCGCCGGCCCATGGGCGCCCGCTGACGACTCCGGGCCAGGACATGGTGCTCGGGTGCTACTACCTCACCTACGCCGAGGACGACCTCGCGTCGATGACGGTCGACAAGTTCAAGGAGCATCCGCCGCGCTTCGACTCCGAGGAGGGAGTCGAGCTCGCGATCGACGCCAAGCAGATCGACCTGAAGCAGCCGATCGAGTACCGCCGGAGTGAGGACGAGCTGATCCTGACGACGGCGGGCCGCGTGATCCTCAACGAGGAGGTCGAGCGCTCGCTGCGCGAAGCCTTCGTCGGCGAGAAGTTCGAGCGGCCGCCGTTCATGAACCAGACGCTCTCGAAGCGTGAGACCGACGACTTCATCTCGTCGCTCGCGAACCAGTACGGCTCGCACGCCATCGCCGGAGTGCTCGACAAGATCAAGTCACTCGGCTTCAAGTACGCCACCGAGGGCGGGATCACGATCTCGAAGAACGACATCGTCGTCCCGGACAACAAGCAGGAGATCCTCGCCGGGTACGAGGAGCAGGTCGCGCGCGTCGAGGAGCAGTACGAGCGCGGTCTCATCACCGAGGAGGAGCGCCACGAGCGCATCGTCGAGATCTGGACCGAGGCCACCGACGCCGTCGCCGACGCGATGGAGAAGAACCTCAAGAAGCTGAACCCGATCTACATGATGGCCAACTCGGGCGCCCGCGGATCCTTCAAGCAGATCCGCCAGCTCGCCGGAATGCGTGGTCTCATGGCCAACCCGAAGGGCGAGATCATCGAGCGCCCGATCCAGGCCAACTTCATGGAGGGCCTGTCCGTGCTCGAGTACTTCATCTCGACCCACGGTGCGCGCAAGGGTCTCGCCGACACCGCGCTCCGAACGGCCGACTCGGGCTACCTGACACGGCGTCTCGTCGACGTCGCCCAGGACGTGATCATCCGCGAAGAGGACTGCAAGACGAAGGACTACATCGAGCTCCCGATCTTCGTCCCCGAGGGCCCGAACAAGAGCGTCATGGCGAGGGTGCTCGCCGACGACGTGATGAAGCCGCTCTCGTCGGGCAAGCCCGGCAAGACGAAGGTCGCCTCCAAGGGTGACCTCGTCACGGCGCCGCTCCTCGACGAGATCATCGAGGGCCTCGGCGAAGACGTTGCCCGCGAGACGAACCTGCCGGTCCGCTCGGTGCTCAAGTGCCGCAGCGACTACGGCGTGTGCCGTACCTGTTACAGCACCTTCCTCGCCACGGGCGAGAAGTGCGAGATCGGCGACGCGGTCGGCATCATCGCCGCGCAGTCGATCGGCGAGCCCGGAACGCAGCTGACGATGCGCACGTTCCACACCGGTGGTGTGGCCGGGGCCGACATCACGCACGGCCTCCCACGCGTCGTCGAGATCTTCGAGGCGCGCAACCCCAAGGGGGCCGGGACGCTTGCGGAGATCGCCGGGCGGGTGGAGATCGAGCAGACCGAGCGCGGCCCGAAGGTCTCGATCGTCCCGGACGGCGTCGACGCCGACGGCGAGCCGCTCGAGCCGGTCGAGTACCAGCTCCCGCGTCGTACGCGCCTGCTCGTCGAGAAGGGTCAGATCGTCGAGCCGGGTGACGCCCTGCACGAGGGCTCACGCTCGCCGGCCGAGCTCCTCCAGCTTCACTTCGAGGCCGGCAAGGGCTCGACCCCGACGGAGCTCTACCTCGTGACCGAGGTGCAGCGCGTCTACAAGTCACAGGGCGTCGACATCCACGACAAGCACATCGAGCTGATCGTCCGCCAGATGCTGAAGAAGGTGCGCGTCGAGAACGCCGGCGACACCGAGCTCCTGCCGGGCCAGCTCGTCGACAAGGTTGCGCTCGAGAAGGAGAACGCGCGCGTCAAGAAGGAGAAGAAGGAGCAGGCGACTGTCGAGCCGCTGATCCTCGGGATCACCAAGGCCTCGCTGGCCACCGAGTCCTTCCTCTCGGCCGCGTCCTTCCAGGAGACGACCAAGGTGCTGACCGACGCCTCGATCGAGGGCAAGGTCGACCACCTGCTCGGGCTCAAGGAGAACGTGATCATCGGCAAGCTGATCCCGGCCGCGACCGGCCTCAAGCGCTATCGCGGCGTCGAGAT
>CAWKBW010000016.1:0-273122 GCA_963847955.1 uncultured Actinomycetes bacterium | reverse complement strand
CTCGAAGGCGTGGGCGGATACGTTGTCCAAGCACGCCATCATACCCCAACAGCAGTTCGCTTACACGACCGGCAAGAATGCGTCCGACATCACCTTGGTTATCGACGCGATGGACTTGCTTCACAGCGGTCGGTTCGATGGATTTTGTCTGGTGTCATCGGACAGTGATTTTACCCGGCTCGCGGCCCGCATCCGTGAGCAGGGCGTCGATGTGTTTGGCTTTGGGGAGCAGAAGACGCCGGAGAGCTTCCGTCAGGCGTGCCGCCGATTTGTGTACACCGAGAACCTGCTTTCAGGCGCGGCGAACAGTCAGGATGGCGCTTCAAAGCCTCTTCAGCCACTCAGCGCAGCGGTGCCGATCATCAACAAGATCATTGCTCAGATGGAAAGTGACGATGGTTGGGTGCCCTTGGGAGAAGTCGGAAGACAACTCGCCAACCTAGCGTCCGATTTCGATCCGCGAAACTTTGGCTTTCGCAAGCTGAGCGACTTGGTACGAAAGACAGATGCATTTGAAATCGAGCACCTGAAGGGACGCGCTATGCGAATTCGCACGAAATTAGCCACCGGATCTGGGCAGAAGCTGAGCGCAAAACGCCTAAAGCCTCAACAAATCAAGTAAGCGCCGTGACAAGCATCCTATCAGCCACGGAACAAATGACCTTTAGGCTGCCACCATGCCCCATGACAGCCTCCACACCGTGTTCCTTGCCGCAGAGCTACTGGGGGTTCACTGCAATGGGTGCGGTCATCGGGCGATGCTCAAGGCAGCCGATCTTCCAAATCTCAAAGATAATATGACACTACTTCGCTCGCTCAAGCTTCGATGCAAAAGATGCGGACTTAGCGGAACGGCGAAGAAGCAGTTTTCTCTCACCATCCCCCACGAGGAGAACGAGGCGGAGGCGTTTCTGCAAGGTCGGAATACTGCGGGACGGCGCGCGCAGATCTGATTGGCGGGCGAACGCTGGGCCAATCAAGCAATTTCGGAACAAGGTTGGGATGCCTACTTGAGAATCGGCGCTGCCTTTAAGACGGTCAAACACAAATAAGATACGCTGGAGGCTGCCACCTAATTGAACTCTTTGGAGGACTTTGCTTTGCCACTTCTCGCACTTTGGAAATCTAACGCGCAAGCTGTGACGGACTTTACGATCGAACAGGTTGTTGCCACAGCGGGCGACGGAAATTTAAAAGATGGCTCAGAATGTTCTCGGGAGCTACGCGAATATCTTTCTCAGGTTTCGAGCGAAAAACTCGGAACCTATGTTGAGAAATGCCTCACCACTAGTTTCAATAAAGGTGGAATGGTTCTGCAAGATTTAATCAATGAGCTCGGCCGTAGACTTGATTACGTCGTAACAAATGGAAGATATCAGGGCACGGTCAACGCCGTTGGCTTCGATGGTATTTGGCAATCACCTGAACGATCTACGATCATTGCGGAAGTGAAAACAACTGATGCGTATCGCATTTCACTCGATACAATTTCAGGTTATCGCGACAAGCTGGTAGCTGGCGGGACAATTAACGGTAAGTCATCAATTCTTATTGTGGTGGGGCGAGATGACACTGGAGAACTTGAGGCCCAGGTCCGCGGATCTCGCCATGCATGGGACATAAGACTGATCAGCGCAGATGCTTTGATAAAACTTGTACAGTTGAAGGAAAATTCTGACAGTTTAGACACGGGTCGCAAAATACGTAGTCTTCTATCTCCCATGGAATATACACGCCTGGACGAATTGATCGACGTGATGTTTACGACTGCAGTCGATATTGAAGGCGCAATTATCTCGCATGAGGACGATGACACAGAGGGTAAGAATGTTTCTACAGAAGCAAAATCCGGCTCCAAAGGGGTATGGGAGTTTACGGACAGCAATCTTCTTCAAGCAAAGCGAGAAAAGATAATCAAAGCCTTTGGGGACTCTAGGAATGCAACTCTAATAAAAAAGAGCCGTGCACTTTACTGGGATGCGGCGCATGAATTGCGACTAGCATGTTCCATTTCCAAGCGCTATTTGAAACGACAATCGCAGAGGCGCTGGACGGCAGGACCGTCGATTGGATGGAAAAAGTTTCCGACGATCAATCGAGAAATATTTCTTCGGGCACCGCGCGGCTAACCGCTTCGCCCTTGTCCGCTGAGGGTCATTCGCGTCGATTTTGGCCTACCCGGGCCACGTCCGCTATCCACCCCATCGCGACCAAATAGCGGATATCGCCGGATGTCCGAAAAGTACCAGAAACGGAAGTCGCCGGCCTCATTCGATGATCTGATTGGCGCGCGCGGACATCGTCGGAGACACGTCGAAACCGATAGCTTTTGCAGATTGCAGATTGATGGCGAACTCGAATTGGGTGGCCTGCTCGATCGGTAGGTCCGCCGGCTTCGCGCCCTTCAGAATTTTGTCAACAAATGTCCCAGCGCTGCGCCAGATGTCAGGGAAATCAACTCCATAGGCCGCCAACCCACCAGCTTCACAAAATTCCCAAAAGCCCACACCCGGCAGCCGGCTCTTAATCGCGAGTTCCGCAATACGCCGCCGATGGGCCACGAAGTCCATCGTCTACGACAATGAATGCTTCGACATGTAATCTGGCGCGATCGAAAGCTTCGTCCAGTTCGTCAGCACGCCGTACGTCGATCGTTTGTAGCGTAACGTTATCGCCTTCAGTTCTGGAACATGCCAAACCGCTTTGGCGTCTTCGGCGGCTATCGTTATTGGAAGAATAAATTTGGCATCGACCCGAACCAGCCGACCGGAGCTTTCAGCTTCACCACAGAGAGCACGTGGCTGATGGGCGCAGCGACGAAGTTTTGAGCGCTGGTCCTGTGCGCCGGCGCATAGTTTCGCGATTTTGAAATGAGGTTTTAATGTCCGCTTTGGGTCATAAGCGGACATTAGACCCCTGTCCCGCATGTCCGCTTTACCCCCAAAGCGGACATCGGGTACCTCGCGGATGTCCGCTTTGTGCCAATAGCTGCCATATGCACCGCAGCAAATAGCGGCGTTATGCAAGGCCCAACTTGTGCCAGACTTGCGCACGATCAACCGTGCATTGACGAGGCCAAACCATGACGACGTTCGACAAGCGCGAGGAAGGCTTCGAAAAGAAGTTCGCGATCGACGAGGAGCTGCGCTTCAAGGCCAACGCGCGGCGCAACAAGCTGTTTGGACTCTGGGCCGCCGGAAAACTGGGCCTGACCGGCGATGAAGCCGAGACCTACGCCAAGGCTGTGGTGATGGCGGACTTCGAGGCGGCCGGAGGCGTGCTTCGCAAGGTGCGCACCGACCTTGAGGCCAAGGGCGTGGCGCTGTCCGAGCATGAGATTGGCCGCACCATGGACGATTTGATGGCGCAGGCGATTGCTCAGATCAAAGCCGTTGGCTAGGTCCTTTTGCCTAAATTAGGACGAGCCCATTGATCGGCGAAAAGGGCGGGGTGCGCCTAATAAAAAACAGCCCCCGCTTGGGGGCGGGGGGGCTTTTAGGCGGGGACTGCTTTTGCTGAGGCTGGTGACCTCAGTTGTTAATTCAACTGCGGCCGCCGGTTATCTTCCTTCCGGTTAGAACCTTGTGAGAGTGCGAGTAGATTTTGGCTCAAAGGTTCCTTCGGAACATGCCTTGCCATTGCTAGTTGGCCCTAAATGAGGTGCGCTATGGACCAACAAATCAGCGTCACAACGGCGTCACGAGGGCAGGGTCGCTTGAGTGATCATGAGGCCGAGGAACTGCGGGCTTTGCTTCGGACACCACCACTTCAGTTCTATGGCGAATTGGAAAACGAAACCCGGCAGCGTTGTGGACGTGTCATTGCTGAGGCCAAATACGGTGCGTGGGTGATAAAGGTTTGAAGTTCTCTCAGAGGCTGAAACCGGCTTCGCTACTGCAACATGAGTTGGTGGGCGATGTCCGCTTTGGGTCAAAAGCGGACATCAGACCGGCCGGTAGCGATGTCCGCTTTACCCCCAATAGCGGACATCAGGCGCTGGGCCGCAATGTCCGCTAAGTGCCAGAAGGCGACATTCGCACCGCAGCAATTTGCGGCTCTATTCGGTCACCTCGTCGGCGCGGGCGAGCAATGTGGGCGGAACCAATGGCTCTCGCGGTCTTCAGATTGATCACCGTTTCGTATTTGGTCGGCGCCTGCACCGGCAGGTTGGCCGGCTTTTCGCCTTTGAGATACGATTGACATAAGAAGGGCCGCCGCCGGGGACGATCCACTTCCATTTTGCTTTCAGCATTTTGAAAGCAGTTCAAGAACTGGGATTGAGGGGACCCTTTATCGCATCCGACGCCGCTTTCGTCGCTGTCTCGCCGAGATCTTTTGCCTGTTCAGTCAAAGATTTCAATTGTGTTTGGAGGAACTCGGTCTGGATACGCACGAGCTCTTGTGGATTCTTAACCTTGGTCAGTTCTTGTATGTACTTAAAGGCAGTCGCCACGTTTTGCTGAGCATAAGCTGCCAATTTCTTGTTCAGCTCTGTACCTGCCCAGGGTGCAGAAGACATGTTGTTTTGAAAGAAGTTTAGATAGTTCTCCATCGCTGCACGAGCTTGTTCGATACCCTGCGCCATCATAGCACTCGTGTCTTGATTGGGTGCTTTGCCTTTATCCATGGTCGCCTCCTTGCTCCAGTGCCGCTGGAGCGTGTTCTATTGAACGATCACCTTCGCAGTCGGGCGATGGAGGCACAATATCTCGGGCTTCGTCGCGGCTCAGATATCCTTTGATCGCCCGAGTAGCGTGACTTTCGTACGCAGGACTTCGCGCATGTCGCCGTGATGAACGGTAGCCACATGACCATTATTCCAAGCAATCGTGACCGCGTCCCAGCTTGTGCCGGTCACAGCGCCGCTATCATCGGCATCGCCGCGCCAGTAAACGCGAACGCCCTTCTTGAGGATTCGGCGGCGGTCATTGCGTCAACGCGTTCAAGGTCAATAGCCCTGTCCTAACGATACCGCCGAATAATGCGCGTTTTCGTGATCGACATCACATCGTGCGCGCCCAGCACCGCTTAGAGTTAAGCATGCAAGGTGGGAGGCCGTCATGTCCTTCGAAACCAGCACACCGCACTTCGATGTCGTTGGCTCCGGCTACGTCGCTAAGCACCACGCCGAAGAAAAGCACCGTCATCTTATTGAAGCAGAGAAAAACGCCGTCGGCGGCGCCTTCGCTTGGCTAGCGTTCTATGCCATCGCTGTCGTGGTCGTCGTCGTCCACAAGGCGGCCAATATCGTGGTGGCTACAGCGAATTGAGCCAGGACGCCGTTCAGCCGCAGTAATGATTTGTCAGCTCAACTGCGCAAACGGCTGAGCGCGGCACGTCAGTTTAATTGCACATGCGTTGCGCAGCCGAACGGCACACGCCCCAGTCCATGCTTGTACGCCCGAGTCCATGCTTGCTCGCGTACGTTTATTGGACAATTGTTGGACACCAGCTGCCGCTCTTTGGCTAACTAACTGATTTTATTGGCGCTCCCTAGGGAAGTACATCAGTAGAGCCACGGCAAGGGGTTGGCTGCACAAACACCCCTATTCGCGCTCATTGAAGTTAAAGGCGGTTTTCCAGCAGTCACAAACGCTGGACTGCCGAAGCTTTGGAAACCTGTCGTCGCACGCGGTCCCGCATTATCGAGTCACATGTCCCGGTACGCCCGATCGGGCGTCTTCTGCCGGTCGGCAGCTCCTCGGGCTCGACGCTGACGAAATCGCGCCGCCCCTGGTGCCGACCGCCGCCATAATTAACACCGAGACAAAGAAAACTTGAATCCATGACCCGGCGAAGGTCAAACTCTCCGCGACGCGCCACAGGCGCCAGCGAACGGCACGGGCCGCAGCAGCCTATCGGCAGGCTTGGCACGATTGCCAAGAGCGCGTACCTACCCAGCACATCAGCTCCCATTGGTGAGCCTCTGCTAGAGCGGCGAACGTCCGACTCTCCGCGGCGTGACAGCGCGCAGATCAGTGTAGGACGCCGGCATGGTCCGCGGCAGCCCTTTGCCAGACTGCGCACGATCGACGAGACCGCCGAAATTCTCAATGTCTCGTCGCGGCAACGCACATCGATCGCCGCATTCACGCAGTCTTGAATTTTTGGAGTTCAGTCGATCTTGTGCCGACATCATTGCGGGGGCGCATCCTTCCAAAACGGTGCGATGCCCCGGCGCGTCAGGCGTTCGATTATTTTCGGGCAAGGTATGGCCTGATTGTAATCAGCCTTGGCGTATCGGGAATCTCCCCCGGCATGGTGAAGGGCGACGAACGCTAGCGTAACGGAGAAGCACGGCGACCCCGAAGATCCGGGAAGCGTATTGGCATCGTGTCGCAGACGGCGACCGCCGCCTACCAGATCAAGTGCTCGTCCGACGGTAAGCTTGAGCGGCTCGAGCTTCCAGTTCACTTGGTTCTGCGGATGCTGCAGAACAAGAATTCGGGTCGTTGATGGCTAAAGAGTTAGCGGCGAGTTGCGTCCAGCTCCGAGCCGGGGCGTCGGGATTGTTACCCGAGCCCGCCGGTTCATTGCCGATGTCGCGAACGAGCCGCAACAACGCGTAATCCAGCTCATCATCGGAGGGATCTCCGCCGGTCAGATTGGGGTCGTTCGCATTCGGCGGGCTCGCATCGACAATTTCAGGGGCGACGTCCACAGTGATGCCTGGATTGATCACTTTGCCGTCCGGCGACGCGGCAAAGTCGAACCGGCACGCGATCTTGGTGCCGGCCGCGGCTTTCGAAATGACATGCTGGTTTGTCAACACATAATCCGCGCCAACCAGGACTCCGCTGCCGTATCCGACGCCATTGAGTTCCACGGAGCAGACTTGCTGCTCAATCCGCCCGAGCTTGGACCGGAACATCGCTGGATCCAGGAATGGTACACCATCGCGAACAACCTTCTCGAAGTTCAATGCGGCCGAGGGCAGTTCGCGCGTGCTGGAAAGCGACAGCATGTCCGCGACCTGGTGGAGATTGGCATTGCCGGGATTGGCAATGCGAGCCGCGCGGATCAAATCCAACGTCCAGCCTTCCATCTCGGCGGCATCAATAACGCGATAGGCGACAATGTTGAGAGGCCCGCTTCCCGCGATATTCTCAACCTTCTTGTTCAGTTCAAACCGCAGCATCTGCTCGAATGACGCGGGGTTGAACGCGTCAACCAGTGCGTTTCGCAGGGCCTTAAGCTGTTGTCCCGTGAGAGCCATTCACGACAACTCCGGCGGTGGTATCCCGTCACCGTCAACAAACCAACCCCGCCCGTCAGTTGTATCAGAATGGCGCGATGCTCGAATGTGAAAAAGGTCACAGCCGGCTGTGCTCCACGATAGGCTATAGTCACGTTGCTAGCGCATCGTTGACTTCACTGGACCGTCGACCGGTCGTGAAACGCGATTGCTGCTAGGTGGTGCTCGAACGGCGAGTGGCCCGACGCGGGGGTCGATATGCCTGGTTACGAGCTAGATGGTCGGCAGCGACGTGATCTGAGCCTACGGCCCAAAGCTGGCTCGCGACATGGGATCTACTGGGTCTTCAATGCCCTCCAGTACCGGTCCGGAAGATGATCGCCGAATCCCGCGGGCAATAGTCGGGAAGCCTGAATGATCGGACTTGGGTCAGTTGGAAGAATGTCGCGACGGAAGTAACGGCGCAGCGTTGCTTTCGCTGCCGATAGCCAAGTGTTGATAAAAAGGGGCTGATCGGACGGCTGTGCGTCCAGCCCACTGATTTCAAACAGCGCATGCGCCTCACAAGATATGCGGCGTCCGACATGACAGAAGCCGAATTCGCTCGGCGGTATAGTTGGCACGACGTCGCTGCCATGGATCAGCCGATAGGTCCGCTCGCCTAGTTTTTTGTTGTACGCGGCTGCAAAAGCTGGTGTGCCCAGGCGTGGCATGCCGAAGGCATAGATGGCTTCTGCAGTGATCGTGAGCTCATTAGCAATCCGGTGGGCACAGAGCGCGGCCAGCGCTGCGCCCAAACTGTGCCCGGTGATGATCAGACGTCGAACCAGCTTTGTCTGTTGGAACGCAGCCGCAATATCTTGCCACACCACATCAAGAGCCTGGTGAAATCCCCGGTGAATGCCGTCTTTGTTGGGTAGGAAGTCGAAATCTGACACCCAGTTCGCCAGCACGAGTGGATCAGTGCCTTGGAAGACGACGAACACAGTGTCTCGACTGCGTGCCACGAAACCGCCAGTGCTTGGCATCGGTAACACGCTGGGGAAGGGGCGGTTGTAAGACGCAATACACGTAAGTCCCCATTGTTCCAGAATCTTATGCTGCTTGGCCGCCTCATCTTCATAAGAGAGCTGCGCAAGCCACATCATGGCGCGCGCCGTGCCGAGGTTGAATGGTCCGGGCGCGAAGCCCGAAAAGGCATCGCGCTCGTAACGATCAACTGGAAGTCGGACGAGAAAGCTCAACGTCCCCACCCAACGTTGCGTCAGTCATCGGTCACATTCAGAAAGACGTGCCCGAAGATCGCGCGCGCGACATCCATGAACGTACGTTCGTCGGAGCCTCGAATGCCAAATAGCGCGGTGGTGGTGTGGGCTGCGATCGGCCGGGCGTAAGCATCGACAACATCGATTTATCGTCTGCTTGAGCAACGCGCTTCGCAGCCTCATCTTCGATCGCAAGGCGGATGACCTCTAAGTCGACTGCTGCCAGCGCCTCGTAGAGGGCGCGGCATTTGAGCACGAGGGTGGAGATACGCTTTTCATTGACAGGCGCGATGAGAAAATCGAGGTCGCGATGCAGCGCCTCCATTACGTTGGCGTGGCGCGCGACGATTACGATATCGCCGAAACGGATGGGATCACGCCACCACGCGGCAAGCTTTGCCCCGAGACGCGCTGCGAGTGCCGGCAGCGCCGGCCCGGCCAGCAGCGATGCGAAAAGCCCGTTTGATCCTGGCGGAGTAGCAATATCCGCCGACGCGCCGGTGCTGGCATTCATGCGCCACCCCCATACGCCGCGGCAGCCGCCGCGGGTGTTGCTACGGCCGCACCTCGGTCCGTACGGGCGCGCCCTTCACCCGTAACCGGTCGAGACTCTCCCGCGCGCTGATAAGCTTTCGTTCAAAATGGACTGCATCCGATGCGTAACCACCGTCGCGCAATAACTCGAATGTTTGATTGATTTGCGCTAACGCAGCTTCTGCCTTCGCGACGTCGCCGCGGAGAGAAGCGATGATCAGCAGCGTAAATCCCTCGTTTCCCTTAATTTCGGCCCAATCGACGAACGCGTGTTCGCGTGTCAATTCTTTCGCGGCTTCGCCATACGCAGCGACAGCCTCAGCGAGGCGGTCAATATCGCCTTCGCGCTCGCCGAGGCTTGTGAGCGCGTTCCCGAGATTGACATACGCCCGAGCCCAATCGATTGGCGCGCGCTCCCGGGTCAGTTCCTTCAGAGCCTCGCGATCCGCCGCGATGGCCTCCCGCAGCGCCGACGTTCCAACTTGTCGTTGGCCAAGAATGTAAAGCGTAAAACTGAGATTGTGTTGGATGACGGCCCAAGCCTGTGGCGCCCGGGCGCGGGTCTGCTCCTTCAACGCTTCGCGATAAGCCACAACCGCCTCTTCCAGTTTCGCCGTTCCGCGTTCGCGTTGACCTGAGCGCATCAGCGCAAGGCCGAGGTTGTTTTGAATGGCGGCCCAGAGCAGCGGCGCGCGTTCATGAGTGCGCTCCTTCAGCGCTTCGCGATACGCAACGATGGCCTCGTCTAGCCTTGCCGTGCCATTCTCAACTTCACCCAAGGTGCTCAACACATTGGCAAGACCATTCTGAGTTGCGGCCCAATCGAGCGGAACACGGTCGCGGGTTTGTTCTTTCAGCGCATCCCGGTAAGCGGCGACCGCTTCCTCCAACCGCGCGTTGCTATCGTCTTGTTCTCCTAAAGCGCTTAATGCATTTCCCAAATTGGCCTGCGTCATGGCCCAGCCGAGAGGAGTACGTTGTCGCGTGTATTCGAGTAATGCCCTGCGCAAAACAACGACCGCCTCTTGCAGTCTGACCGTGTCTCTCTCGCGTTTTCCCAGTACGGTGAGTGCCGCACCAAGATTGTTCTGGGTCTCAGCCCAAATGAGCGGCACCCGCTCGCGGGGTTGCTCTTTCAAGCTTTCTCGATAAGCAGCAATCGCCTCTTGCAACTTCGCGGTTCCGCTCACGCGTTCGCCCATGCGCAGCAGAACAGTGCCGAGATTGGACTGGGCTTTGGACCATTCGAGGGGCACGCGCTCGCGGGTTTGTTCTTTCAAGGCTTCGCGAAACGCAAGAGCTGCTGCTTCGAGCTTTGTAAAGCTGTCATCGCGTTCGCCCAAACGCATGAGCGCAAGTCCCAAATTGTTTTGCGTCGTGGCCCAGACAAGCGGCACGCGATCACGTGTTTGTTCTTTCAGGGCCTCGCGATAGGCGACGACGGCTTCCTCCAACTTGACAGTGTCATTGTCGCGTTCGCCAACGCGAAGGAGAGCATCGCCAAGATTGACCTGGGTCCTAGCCCACTCGAGCGGCACGCGCTCGCGGGAATGTTCCTTGAGTGCTTCACGATAGGCGGCACTTGCGTCCAGAAACTTTTCAGTCCCGCTTTCTCGCTCTCCAAGCAGCATCAGGGTGTCACCCAGATCGTTTTGAGTCATGGCCCAGGGGAGCGGCGCGCGATCGCGCGTAAATACTTTCAGAGCTTCATGATAGGCGGAAACTGCCGCTACCAACTTCTCGCGACCAGCCTCACGTTGTCCTAACGCTGCAAGCGCAACGCCCAGGTTGTTTTGAGTGGAAGCCCAGTCGAATGGCGTTCGCTGTTGGCTCTGTTCCTTCAACGCCTCACGATAGGCGGCGACCGCCGCTTCCAGTTTTGCCGTGCCCCGCTCGCGTGCCCCGTGGCGCGCCAGCGCATTGCCGAGGTTGGACTGGGTCCTGGCCCAGTCGAACGGTACCCGCTCGCGGGCTTGTAGACGCAACGCCTCTCGAAAGGCCAGTGCCGCTTCGGCGAGCTTTGCCGTGTCGCTCTCGCGCTCGCCAAGCTTCATGAGCGCGTTACCCAAATCATTCTGAATCGTCCCCCATTGCTGCGGCTCGTGATCGCGGGAAACAAGCGTCACCAGCAGCGAATAGCGCTCTATTGCAGTCAAAAGCGCATTGTTGTCGCCGAATTCCACCCCCTGTTTGAAAAGTGCGCCGGCTTCCTTTCGCAGATATTCAATCCGCTCGTTCCGGTATGCACCTGACGGAATGAGTTCGGCGGCGTTGCCGAAATATCGGACGGCTTCGATGTAGCGCAATTGTGTCAGCGCGATTTCGCCGCGTTGCACGGAAATCTGCGCCTCGCTAACAATCGAGATACTGTCGGCCGTATGCCGTGTGAGCGCGAACTCGCCACCGATTTCCTCAAGCAACAAATCCGCTTTTGCCAGGTCACCTGTCTCGATCGCCCGCTGCACGTTCGCCCTCAGGGCAGCCACGTTGGCGGGGTCTCCTTGCTTTATCGGTGCCGTGGAACCTTTGAGAACTTTGTATTGCTCGGCGATCTCCACAAATTTGGTGCCCATGCGCTCGGGGGGGATATCGTTTTCACCTATGATGACCAGTGCCGTGCGCATCTGCTGTTGATTTATTTCGTATGAATCCAGCCTTGCGATCAGCGCCTCCATTGGCGCCATGGCTTTCGACAAAATTCGAGAATTTTCTGCCATGACTTGAGCGACCATGGCAGCGAACTGCTCGGAGCTAATTCCTGGGGCGATGTTAATGGTCGAATTGATGACATCGCGTCCGATGGCGACGGCGCCACCCGAAGCGGTGACCTGAGCTTGTTGCGCGCCAGTAGGGCCGCAGACGGCCAGGACGAAGGCGGCGACTGCTGAATAGCAAGCCCAGCGCGGCATCATCGCAGTATCTCGTGTCCACTCCCGGCGCAGCTTGCTTTTGTGCTGCGCCGACATTGATGCAGCCATGCCTGCCCCTAGTGAAATCGACGCGATGGTCAGGGACAGGACCGTCGACGGCCATCGGTATCCGTATACGTCATCGTGTCGCGATCGTACGAGCGATACCGCTGTGCACAGGCCTCGATTGCGCGCGCGCTCGCACTGCGTCCCACATTGCTGCCGATCCGCTCGCTATCGTCAGCCAGCCCACGTCCGACACTGGCATTCACGCTACGAAAGTCGCCCGTCGATGCCGAGCTTCCTGCGCTGGTCGCCGGGCTCGTCCGATTTGGGGCTGATAAGGTTCGATTTGTTTTCTGCGGATTTGCAGTGGGAGGTGTTGCGGACCTCTTCCCACTGACGCGGGAGATTCGGTTGGCGTTGCTCATTTGATTGCCCGCGACGTAACGAGGGCCGAAACTTCTATAGTTGCTCCAGTTGCCGGAACTACGGAGGGGACTACCCACCATCCGGCTGCTGGAACGTTGGCTTGAGAAACCCGATTTGGCAAATGCAGTTGAAGCATCGACCGTGCTAACGATGCCGGTAACTGCAAGCGTGCCGCATCCATAAGTCGCGAGAAGCACGGTGAAAGCCAACGCGCGAGTGGCTATGGGTCGAACCAATCTGATCCCGCACATGTTGGAATCCTTTCAGTTTTACCCGTCCCGAACAGTTTGCATCTTAATGATCCGGCACATCGATCTGTGTGACGCGGATCACAATTGTGAGCTTTTCATGATCCGAACGTAACCGTATCCCGATACCGGCGAGACCGACGGGCCATATCGGGATACCGGCACAGACAAAATGAGCAGCGGTGACGGCTTCCGAACAGCGGAGCGTTAGAAAATAATTTGCTCCGGTCGCCAATGCTCGAATGCTGCTCAGCAAGCGGAGTTTGATAAATCTCTTATTTCGCAGGTGACGCCGGGTTCGGTGGACTGGTGGTGATGGTCGCACCAACAGCATCACGCCCAATGACGACACCGCCGCCTGTTGCTGTCAGCGACGGCGATTTCCCAATGTCGATCTGCACATTGCCTTTGGTGCCCGTTACGACAGGGCTTTGGTCACCGCTTGTTGAAATAACGGACGGTCGCGTTGGCTCCCTTTGATCGACCAAAAACCATATGGCGGCACCCATCAGCACCACTGCAACAAGCATGATCGACAGCAAGCCCACATGCCGTACATTTCCATTCTGCTGGCGCGGCACGTCAGACTGAAACTGGAAATCAACTTCACCATTGTCGCGGTGGTCTTTCAGCCATTTCTGCACAGCCCCAATCGCAGCGTTGACGCGCTGGTTATCCGCACGCGCTTCGGCTAGCGCATCGCATAACTCAATCAGCCAACCTTCGCGATGAGCTACGTCGATCAGGCTGTTCACTCGCGTCGCAAAATCGGGTCCCAGCGCCACATTGGACGCCCGCATGTCATAGTCACTCAGGACTTGATCAAGCGACGTGGGATCAAAACCAGCCAGTATTGCTTCACGCAGTTTGGAGCGCATTTTTCCCTGGCGACCGTCACCGGGCATTTTTGATCTCCGTGCTGTTCTGTCAGTGTTGCCATCTCACCGATCACCCGAACCGGGATGCTCGCATGACTTCGACAAGCTCCTCGATGATCTTTAGAGCGGCGCTCGCCGCAATTCGGTCATCCGGCTGACGTTACAGCAATGGAACATTGACGCAGCAATTGACGCTAACGGTTTGCAAGATTTGGTTCAACTCGGCGCGATCAGAATTCTTGCCTGCCAAGGTCCGTGCCGCGGCACGACAGTAGCGCCGATCAAATGGTACTAGGCTTCGGGCGTCTACCGGACCGGTATTACCGCACCGTTAGTGCTAATCCCTTAGTTTCGTGATTTTGCCCCGTTGCTACTGCAGCAATCGCCGATGCCCCTGTGCGACTGCCTTTGGCGTAGCACGTGTTTCTTGCGCAACTGCCCGTCGTGCTTCGATTAATTTCAGGCCGCGTGCTATCTGGGCTTCAACCATTTCGCCGAGACTGCTTCCACGAGGGCGATCTCGGGAAATCCAAGACTCTGCGCGGCTCGTGACCAACACCTCAATTCCTGGGAGGCACCAATGCCCGAAGTCATGGTTCTCCGCAATGCTGCGACCCGCGGAGGGGAAGGCGGCCTCGAAAGCGTCGGTCCGCCAGAGCCGCAGATTGAAACGCATGAATTGTCTCCTCATGAAGCCGCAAGCGCCGCCCGCGATCCCGATGTGGCTGCGGTCGCGCTGCCCATGCCGATCAAATTGATAAGGCCGTTTGACGTATTCGCGGGAGCCGCAGCCGCCGCTGATGCGTGGGGTATCGCTGCGGTTGAGGCCAATACCTCGCCGGTGACCGGGGACGGCGTCGTCGTCGCAGTGTTGGACACGGGAATCGACAAGAATCATCCTGCCTTTGGCGGCGTCACGATTGTTGAGAAAGACTTCAGCGGTTCCGGCAATGGAGATCGTCAAGGGCACGGCTCGCACTGCGCCGGAACGATCTTTGGCCGCGATGTGGATGGTAAGCGCATCGGTATCGCCCGGGGCGTCAAGAAGGCACTGATCGGAAAGGTCCTCGACAACGCCGGCGGGGGCTCATCAGAGATGATCTTCCGCGGCATCCAGTGGGCGCTCGACCAAAGGGCGCACGTGATTTCGATGTCGCTCGGATTCGACTTTCCGGGCGCGGTCAAGGAAATGGAGAAGTCCGGGCTGCCGACGGAGCCCGCGGTATCCAATGCGCTCGAAGCGTATCGATCCAACCTACGGTTCTTCGATGCGCTGATGCAAATGGTCAAGGCGCAGGCGGCATTTCGAGAAACAGCCGTGGTCGTGGCCGCTACGGGAAACGAGAGCGATCGAGAGGCTTCTCCTCCCTTCACGATTGCCGCTTCCTTGCCCGCGGCGTCGGACGGTGTCGTCTCGGTGGCCGCTTTGGGCCGCGGTCCAGCCGGGAAATTCAACGTCGCAAAGTTTTCGAATACCATGGCGCAAGTGGCAGCTCCGGGCGTCGACATCCTTTCAGTCAAGGCGGGCGGTGGCTTGCGGAACATGAGCGGCACTAGCATGGCGTGCCCGCATGTCGCGGGTGTCGCCGCTCTGTGGTGGGAAACGCTGAGATCGTCCGGGACTGTCAGACCGAGCGCCAATTTGGTGACCCACAATCTTGTTGCGCGGGCGCGCACGGATGTGCTGACCGCCATCGGTCCAGAAGATCGCGGCAGCGGGATCGTGACGGCCCCGCAATAGGGAGGTCGAACGAGCCCGTGGGGTCTTAAGGGGTGCGCCGATGCCTTTCGCCACCATCACCAACATCAACAACTATACCCATCGCTGCCTCTCCCTTTGTCCGATTGGGTTTACACTTGGCCTGAAAAGATCTCCGTTCCGTCTGGCAAATGTACGCGTTCTACGAGCTGAGCCCCGTCGAACGAGAGCGTAAGATAGCCGTGCGGGCCGAACTTCTCCTCTTCGCCTGGTATCAGCGGATTCGGTCCGTCCAGCACGAGACAGCCGGGCGCATTGCTATTTGCCGCAAGCTTTTTCCAAGCGATCCCGTGCATATTCCGCGCCGTAGGAGCACCCCTAACTTCGAATTTCCTTGGCGCTGGAATCCCGCCGTGACCGATACAGCGGCCCAACATTCCAGACTGATGTCGCTCGTAGATGATGCATTCGTGTTCATGGCCCCAATACCAAGCCGTAACCTTTCGCGCCGCCAATATGTCGGCCAGTTTCGTAAGCAACTTGGGTCCTTGCGTGGCGAGGCTTGAGAAGGGCTGATGGTGTGAGAATAAGATCAGCTTTCGCTGGCTCGCGGACTGCAGTACGCGATGCAGCCAAGCAACCTGCTCGTCATCTAGGTCGTGGTCAGTATGCGCGGTATCCAATCCAATAAGCAGCCAATTCTGGTTGCCTAGCGCGAAGTAGCTCGACCGCTGCTGAAATTTTGGAAGGATATCATCGAAATAGGCAAAGCCACCTGAATACATTTCGTGATTGCCATTCAAAGCACGGTTTAACTTCGCCGCGGCGCTCGGCCACACTTGCAGAAACCGCTCTTGGACTTCCGCCTTCGTTCCCGAATAATAAATATCTCCAAGATGAACTAATAATTCGTAGCCACCCTTGGCCTTGATCGAAGCCGCGGACACTGGCGCCCCATACAAGTTGGTGCCCCAATCACCCATGACGGCAACCTCAGCCTTGTCGGCTATCTGGCCAACTACAGCGTCAGGAGGACGCACAATGGGATGCCAGTCCTGTTGATCGATATAATCAAACAGGCTTGTGAACCAACCCCAAACGTCGCCACCAAACGCTCCTTGGCCGAATTGTGCTTCAAGGCCGCCGGCAAAGAGCGGCACTCCGGAGGCGCACTGCTCTGCTATCGCACTTTGTATGAGCGAGGCTTCGCGATCCTGAACCGAGACGAGGACTCCTGGTCCGCTTCTGGCCGTTTCCTCCTCTAAGACCGCCATGATTCGGCGAAATCGCCGAGCGCAGTCATCGAGACCGTCCAATCCACTTCGTATTTTCGCGCTCGCCGCTCTCGCCGTTTCCGCCAACGTGCGGGTCGTAACGATGTGAAGCTGACCGCTATTCTCAGCCAATCATTCCTCCATTTTTTGTTGTTGATTGGTTGTGTGCTCGATGTTCTCAGAATTTTTCGTCGGGTCAAATCAACTTGTATGTAATTTATTTCTTTGACAACTACCGCGCGAAAACGCAACATTTGGAAAGTCATGTCCGCGCGCGCGACCACGCGGATATAATTTCTGTGGCAATGCTAGCCGTCTAAGCCACCGGCTTTCTTTGCAATCTGGTTGTCGAAGCCGTCTAAGCTTGCAGCGTCGCGGAGGATCCTCATGGCCGGTCGCGATCAGCAAAACTTCAAACAGTATATCGAGATGCTCAAGCGCGCCCATGGTGGCGTCGAACCGTTGCTCAAAGTTGCGAGCGAGGCGACATCCCGCGGCACGGGATTAGAAAGTGTCCGTCCCGACACGGCACGCGCTGGGCTTGAGGCTATCGAAAAAAACCGCGAGCTGCCTCCGCCGCAATACTTTGGGCTGGAGGCGCTGATCGCGGAAGAGATTCGCCCAGCCTTCGAAATCCTTAACGGAGGTTTTGCGGCTCCGCATCCGCTCTGGACCAAGCTCACAGCCGATCTCGTTCTAAAATCGCGAATTGAAACGGCGATTCCTTCGGTCGGCCGCATCGAGCTGCCCGGCAATAACCGCTATCCCTATGGCGGCACGGGTTTCGTGGTTGGCAAGAATCTGATCATGACCAACCGCCATGTTGCCGAGATTTTTACGGTGGGTCTCGGCAATCGCAGGCTCAAATTTATCACTGGCGCCAAAGCCGGAATTGATTTTTTGCGCGAGAAGGGCGGCCGTAACGGCCAGACGCTTGCGGTGAAAAATATTCTAATGATCCATCCCTACTGGGATCTCTCGATCCTTGAGGTCGAAGGGCTTCCCGCCGAACATCCACAAGTGAAGCTGTCGCTAACAGATGCACGGCAGCTACCGGTCGGTCATGAGGTCTTTGTCATTGGCTACCCAGCCTATGACCCGCGTAATCCAGCCGATGCGCAGCAAAAGCTTTTCGAGGGCGTCTACGGTATTAAACGGCTGCAGCCAGGGGCGTTGCACGGCGCGGGCGAGACGGCGAGCTTTGGCAAACTCGTGCATGCCACGACGCACGACTGTTCCACGCTCGGCGGCAATTCTGGCAGTGGAGTGTTCGATCTTTCAAGTGGCGAAGTTTTGGCCTTGCATTTCGGAGGTCAGTACCACCAGGCAAATTTCGGCGTGCCGACGTTTGAAATGGCGCGAGACAGCCGGATAGTGGACTTAGGCGTTTCGTTTTCTGGCAATGCGCCTGGTGATCCGAACGGTTGGTCCGAATGGTGGCAACGCGCCGATGAAGAATCGAACGAACAAGCGCCGAATGACGATGCGCAGGCGCCGCCAATCAACGCGTCGACTACGAGCCATAATGCGGATTTGCGATCGAACATTGATGGTACCGTGTCTATCGAAGTGCCGCTCCGCATCACCGTTTCTCTTGGTGTGCCGATGCGCGGGGATATCGCGGTCCGCCCAAGCCGGGAAGCCGTCGTTACAAGCGGCCTTGAAGCTCTACGGATGCCTTTCCACGACACTGACTACGCGTCCCGAAAAGGCTACGACGCGCTGTTCCTGAACAGTCCGAAAGCAATGCCTCCAATTGAAGTACCCATGCCCGCGGCAACAGACACGTCAGTGCTCGCGCGGCTGTCGGGTGGCGGGACAGTGCTGCACTATCAGAATTTCTCGATTTGTATGCATGCGAAGCGACGATTGGCGTTATTCACAGCATCCAACGTGACGGGAGAGGCAAAACTCCGAAAGCCGGAGCTCGGTCGCGACTACACGCGGAAAGCCCTCGGTGGGCTCGGAAAGAATGACCAGGAGCGATGGTTCCCAGATTCACGTTTGGATGACGAGTTTCAGCTGCCAGATGTGTTCTATAACAAAGATCGCACCGCCTTTGATAAGGGACATATCGTGCGCCGAGATGATGTGGCCTGGGGTGAAACTTATGAGGCGCTACGCCGCGCTAATGGTGATAGCTACCATGTCACGAACTGCTCGCCCCAAGTCGCATCGTTCAATCGATCGAACCTCGGTGATGACAACTGGGGAAACTTGGAAAATCACGTTCTTTCGGAAGCAGCAAGCGAGCGGCTTTGCGTTTTCGCCGGCCCCGTGCTCGACCCATCGGACCAGGTATTCGTCGGGGTCGGCGATGCAGGGTCGGTCGTGCGAGCCAGGATTTCAACTCGCTTTTGGAAGCTGATTGTTTCACGCGTGGAGGGCGGCATCGCAGCGTACGCTTTCGTGCTTGCGCAAGACTTGAAGGATGTCGAATGGGAGTTTGCAGTACCGGATGAGTTCGTCCCAACGCACTATCCTGTTACGGACCTTCAAGACATCGCGGGTGTGAAATTTGATCGATCGATTGTGGATGCCGATCAGTACGAAACATCACGGGGTGCCGAAGTTGCACGTCGCGCCGGCGTAAGGCTGAAGCGAAAGACTTGACGAGTGACGACTGAAACGCGAAGCGATCACGGGCGTATTAGCTCGGAGTGGTGTTGGCCGTTACGGGTGGCGCGGCAGGGCGAACTTGGCGACATTCGCCAGGGTTTCTTTCGCAGCCACTGAAGCTCCGGCCAACACGAGGGCTGAGAAAATCGATGGATGCGTTGGTGAAACCGCCCGTTGCTAGCCATTGCTGGCTGATTTGTAGATTTGCGTCGGGACGCGATTAATGTCGATCTGCCGTGGTGACAGTGGGTGAACCATGCGAAATCAGCCATCGCAAATCGGGCCCTCCATGACGTTCGGTAGCGGCGCATAGTGCAGATAGCGTTGACGGGGACGAAGAGGAGGGAGCGGTCATGGCAGTCGCAATTCGGCGTAGCGTGTGGTCGTTGCCTCCTGGTGACCAAACGTTGGATTGGTACCGCAAGGCGGTTGCGGAACTGATCACGAGACCGCCGAGCGATCCAAGCAGTTGGCGCTACCTTGCTGCCGTCCACGGCGTTCCCATTGATATGTCGTTCCATCATCGGCAAACGGCTTTTGGGATCAATGCCAACACCAGAGCTGGTTCTTTCTGCCCTGGCATAGGGGTTATGTCGCAAGCTTCGAAGCAGTGGTCGCAAAGACAATTATTGAGCTTGGTGGACCCGATGGCTGGGCCCTGCCGTACTGGAACTACAGCGAAGATTTAGCTAGCAATCCCAACGCCCGGCTTATGCCACCCGATTTTTTCAATCGGCTGCTGCCTGACGGCAGCCCAAATCATCTGTGGTCGCGACGGGCGCAGGTGCAAAATGGCAACTTCAATTTGGACAACAGCGTGGTGACGCTCGGCGCGTTGCGGCTGCAAGACTTTGCCAACGCGACACCGGGCGCACCGTCCGGCTTCGGTGGTCCGGTGACGGGATTTCATACCGGAGGGGGCGACAATGGTGCGCTCGAAAACCTGCCGCACAATCGCGTCCACGTACGCATCGGTGGTCAGAACGGATTTATGAGCGACCCCGCCACGGCGGCGCTCGATCCGATTTTTTGGCTGCATCATTGCAACATTGATCGCCTTTGGGAGGTCTGGCGAAATCAAGGGCCGCAGTTCCGTAATCCCAGCAGCGCGCAATGGCTGACGAACGTGTCCTTCGCCATGCACGACGCCAATCGAAATGCGATCTCCTTTGTTTGTCGCGACATGCTCGACACCACGCGAGTGAAGCACGGCTACCGCTATGATACTGTGCCGGTCGCGCAGGAAGCGCCCAGCGAAGAGGCAATGGAACTCGTCATGGCTCTCGGTCCCAGCCCGGAACTCGCAGGTGCTAGTGAAGGCCCGGTGTCGCTTGAAAGCGATGTCACACGAGCTACGATTTTGCTCCGACCACAATTCGCTTCCCGGTCCGCACTTGAAACGACGCGGCCGGGGCCGCGCCGGATCTATCTCAATCTCGAGAATATCACCGGGACGGGCGTCCCCGGCGATTTCAAAGTTTACATCGACATGCCCAACGACACTCAGCCTCCGGCTCTTGCCGGCATCATGACGACGTTCGGTTTAGAACGGGCAAGCGACCCCAACCGCCGGCATGGCGGCAGTGGTCTAAGCCAGGTGTTCGAGATCACCGAATTGGCTGACCAGCTTGGGCTTACTCAAGGCACAGTCTCCCAATTGCACGTGAGTTTTGTCCGCGATGCTGTGCCGCTAGCCGAGAATGTGGTCCCGCAAGGGCTGGAAGAATACGTGCAGCCGCCCCGGCGAGATTCAGCAATCCGCGTCGGTCGCATCAGCCTCTTCTACCACTGACGGCCATGCAAGCTCAGGCCATTTGCGCGATACGAGCAGGTGCGCCGTTATTGACGCCTGCTGCAACCCAAGGCCTTCGCTCAGCAGCGTTCCGCTGGTGCGTGGCGCCAGCGATGATTGCGTGGTTCGTGCTCGCAGCTCTGTCTGGCGTCACGTCTGAGCGGTCGCTTTGTCTTGCGCCCCGCGCGACCGTCACAGATAGCTTATTGGCATACGTACTCGCCGGGTTTGCGACGGTTGAGCCAATAAAGATGGCCGGCGAGTGGGCTCTAATGATAGTGGCAATGATGTGCCCACTGGTCATACCGCAGGTCGGTCATGTCGCAGCACGCAGTTTCGCTGATCAGCGAAATTCGGTCGCGGGCGTCTTCTTAGGTGGATACACTGCGGTTTGGTTCGCCGCCGCTGCTGCCGCAAGTACAATCCTGATTTCAATCCATGCTCTACTCGAGTTCCTGTCATTGGGATCTGTTGCCGGTCTGATAGGTTGCCTGATCGCAGCGACTTGGCAGATTTCTGCAGCAAAGCGACGTGCACTTAATCGCTGCCATGGTACGTTGCCATTACGAGCATTTGGCTCGGCTGCCAATCGCGACGCGCTCCGATTTGGAATCACGCAGGGTGGGCGATGCGTCGCTTCTTGTATTCCAGTAATGGTCCTACCGCTTCTCGCAGGGCTAGGCTTTGGAACGATGATCGTTTTGTTCGCGATTCTTCTGGCCGAGCGTGCCCGCCACACACCGCAATTTCACGTCTCCGCAATCGTGCTTGTCTTGCTCGGCTTGTTGTCCGTTGGCACATGATCCTGGGGCGATTTGTTGGTCGCGGGCGTCCGAGGTCGTCCACTTCATAATCGAATGTGAGTTGTGAACCACGAGCCGTAAGTTCATCCAGTATATGGCGGTTTGTGAGAAAAAGATCGCGGCTTACTAGGAAACCACTGCCGGCGTCGGATTTCGGTCCGGAGCCTTAAAGCGCTCGTCGTAGCCATCGTCCGTCCCCGGCTAAACTAGGTTCGCGCGGAGAGTGAAGGCAATCAAGAGGCGATAGTGTACAATCTTATTGTGGTACATACCGTCTTGCGATTGCGGAAGCCGAAACGTTCGTTGGAACCGTCGTAAACCTTAGGATTGTAGCCGCAGCATTTCGCCAGAAGCGAGCCGAATCGGCCGCGCATCATAGCTAAACGCGTCTGCGCGTTTGTATTGCTCAGAATGGGCCCATGATTCTTGTGCCCGCGGGACTGTCGTGAAGAACCCATCAATCCTTTCGCTCGTGACTTCGAGCGTCACAAAACCGTGACGGTCGTCGATTCCGGCCACCAGCGAGACGCCAGTTTCACTGTCTCTATGACCTGGCTCGGCGCTTAACGCATGGAGATGCCAATACCCTCCATTGCCAATGACTAGAAACGGAATCGTTTTCGTCCCTGTAGTTTTCTCGATGCGCTGAAAGTTGTGGACATGCGCCGTCAAAATGAGATTCGGGACGCGCCGACTGTAATTAACTGCATCCACTAGTTCTCTCGCCATCACAGGACTTCCACTGTGGTAGATGTCGAATGAAAACACTGGATGATGCATCGTGAGAATGAGGGCTTTATCGGTTGGTGCTTGGCTAAGTTGATCGCGAAACCACCGTCGCTGATCGGAATCGATCTGCCCTCCTTCGGGTACGTTCGTGTACAAGCCGATGAAATAGGCGAACGGCGAATCTAGGGCCCAATAAACATAAGGTTGGCACATCGCCATCCGTTGCGTGTCCATCGCCTCCTTTGTGTAGGTGCCGACCTCGGCACAAAAATTCCGTTCAAAGCCTTCTAACGAGCGATCATTTCCTAAGCTGGTTGCTCCATCATGGTTGCCGGCAATCGCGAAGATCGGAGCCGGATAATGTTCGTATGGATCGTAAAACTGGTCAAAATATCTGCCGACTTCGCCCGAGTAATAAACGACATCGCCGAGATGATAGAAAAACGACGCTGGCTTCAGGTTATTAGCAAACGACCGCTCCATTCCTTGGGCGACCAGCGTTTGGGCCTCTGGACTTTTCACACCGCCCGTATCCCCGGCTACGTGAAACACGAGCCGACCTGACCCAGTGATTTGATTGACCGCCTGTGCTCCCAGAATGTCCTCCAAATCGAGTCGATACGGATAAGGCCCGCGAGGTCGGAATGGTATTGGCTCGAATGAAGCCCGCCCAGCACCTGGTAAGCTTTCAGTGCCACTTATAGAACTCGATTGATCTAATCCGGCGAGTGGCCCGCCAGATGGGCGAGGTCTAAAGAAACTCATTGGCATCGCGTACTCCATAGGACTGTCGCTCCAAAGGCGGCGACAACCTTGCCATCATCGCTGCTAACGAGTGGCGGAACCGGCTATGGTACTCGGGCGCAGCTTGAACGCATCACACCGCAAAAAGAAGGATTCAGAACTCTGCCGTCCTTACCGCCTCCTCGCCGGAAATTGAGATTGATGCCTGCCCGGCTCCAAGTCGACGCATGACCTCCACATTTAATTTAGGGTTTGCAAACAGCTCATTGAGTGTCATGACTCTTTCATCGACACCCATCCCCCGCATCAGCGTATGAAACCCAGGACGAGTGTTGAAATACCCTGTCGGAAGGACTTGTCCGTGCTGGTCCAAATCCGGAACAATGCCGCCAGTCGGACCAACCCTGCCGCGGACGATTTGGACGGGGTCTTCAGCTTCTAACCGCATCGTGGTCATCGCACGTCCAACGCCGTCAATGTGCGGGACCAACATACCGAGCTCTGCGATTTGGTGGTCGAGTAAACGCTTGATGGCCTCGTCGCGCGTCACCTCTCCCGTCGTGTTGAACCAGCGCGTTCCCGCCACAATCTCGGCCTCATTCTGGTCCTTCAATGCTTCGCGCAGTGCTGGTTCAAGCCGGTAGGCTTCGTGAGGCCTGAGGATGACGGCATCCGTCCACGCGAACGCCGCGAGCTCGACGGGTGAATATTTCTCCGGGTGCTTATTGGCTTCATGGAGATACAAAAGCTTATCGGTGCACTCCGTTAGCGCCCGTTCGGTCGCGCGCTGCGCATCGGCGTCGGTCATTTCCGGCCGTCTGAAACCGCCCCCGCCATACCGCCGGAGGAACTCACTGTAGGCAAACACCGTGTGGTGTTCCAAACCATAACGCGAGCGGTTCAGGCGGTAGACCTTCAGGATCAGCAGCTCCTTGAGCGTCCGGTCGACGAAGCCGGCCACGAGCACGCCGTTTCTCGTCTGGTCCTCGTTGAACATGAGAGCTAGCGAGTATAGGACCTCCTCCCGACCCGCATCTGGCAGATACTGCAGCGCACATATTAAGCTGCCCGGGGAGTGCGCGCCGCGGCCCCAACCCCACGACCCTACGCTCTGGCCACCTTGGGTTATGCCGAAGTCGCGATCGTTGTCTACTTCGTAGGACGTCAGTGGGATGCGTGCTCCTTTCAATGGGGCGGGCCCAACTTTTACGCGGCCAGCAACAATCGCGTCGGTCGGCGGAATGACGGCGGGTGGTACGATCTCACCGATCCCGTTCGATCCTGCCCCGAGGATACCGTTGAGCTTCTGAATGAACTCAGCGGGATATGGCTGAAGGGCGTCGTCCATTGGGATCTCGTCGGGGATATTTAAGGCCGAAAACATGCCGGTCAGGGCGACGAACTGCATACTGAGAAAGCAAAGCTCGACGAACTGGCTATCAATCTTCCGCGCGAGAAGTTCCTTCGGCATCGTTGTGGGAACGCCATCTGCGGCTTGTCGCGCGAGCGTATCGGCTTCGTTGCCTGATTTGCCATCGACAAGCGTTCGGGCTCTGGCTTCACGCGCGGCGCGAAGCTGAAGGAATGGACGCTCTATGGATGCATAATTGTTCTGGTTATAATCACCAAAAGCAACACGGAACTCTGCAAAATCATGATCGCTGTAAGACTGCGGATCCGTGGCGAACTTAGTTGCGAGAATCAACGCTGCGCGTTCATGGCGATCAAAGACACCCGCCGTCGGGTCGTCGAGGCGCAGCATCTTCTGTGCCATTTTGTCCTGCGCCATTTTTTCAGGGCCGGTGCTATAAACAATTGCGGAACGCATGCCCAACAAGGCATGATGCGTCGTTGTGTACCAAGCTCTCCGCCTCTGGGCGATCGCATTGATTACAAGCTCCTTAGTCACGCGGTCGACGAATCCCGATATTTGAACACCGTTTCGGAACGAGGGCGTGTCGAAGATGAGACTGGTGGAATAATCAAGCTGTTTTTCCAATACTCCAGGAATCTGGGCAAGGTAATTCCCGAGATTGTTAGGTACTCTGTCAGGATTGGGGAAAAGCTGCGCCGCCCAAGTCCACTCGGCGCGTGCCACGTTGCCCTGCACCCAATTCCGGTTTGGTAACCTCAAGTCCGCGCCTTGAAGAAGGAATCGACTGTCTTTGGACATAGGGAGCGATGCGCGAGGTCGGCCATCTTGACTCAGCAGCTGGACACGCGACGGCTTCGTGACGGCCTGAGCATTGGCCGACGAAGGGTTGAATAGAAACAGCGAAGACGGAGATGCCAGCGTCACAAAGGGGAACAGACCGATCGCCTTCCTGCGTGTAAACAGAGCCATTAAATCCTCCTCTGACATGATGAGCCCCCTTCGCTGCGGCGTGCGCCCGTTCGGAGTTCGCGGGAAACAGCCGCGCCCTTATCTGGCTTCTCGACAGTAGTGCGGCTCGCGCTCGTATCGACATCGGAGTCCTTCCACAGGACTACGGACCGGCGAAGTAGAGTCTCTCGAAATATTTGGGCGTGCCTGGACGGTAGTAGCGACTCTTCCATGAGTCGTTCGGGACAAGAAATGATCGTGCGCTTTCCGGGCCCGTTGCAGCCCGCGCTTTTGCAAGGCCGCGGAACTGGAAATGGTTAAACAGGCGCATGAACTCCGACAAATAAAGGTCAGCGACGCGCTTATCTCCTCTGATGACTAACATGTTCTCATCGTTCTTACGCGTCGATGCGTCGCTGAAGTTTGCCGAGCCCGTTATCAGCAATGGATCCTCTCCCAGCGGATCAATGATCATGTATTTCGTATGGACATATTTGACGTGAGTGTTCAGTCCACTGAGCTGCTCCGCCATCCAGCGTTCGAATTCGTTTTCTGGCAAGATATTGGCGACCGCCACCTCGTTGAGGGGGGGCGTATTGAGCCGCTCTAAATCCTTGTCGGCGCTTTCCAACAGAACGTAGCGAAGATACGATTTGGGCTGCTCTAGCACTTCTTCGAAAAGATCGTTGACACCAAACGCCGCGGTGAGAAACACCGCGGTTTTCGCTTCGTCCATTCGTCGCGAATACCACCTCAGCATGTCTAGATTCGATCGTGGGCTGAACACCGTTCCTATGCCCTTCGCAGGAAGCGACTTCGGGATGGGGAAAATCTTCTCGTTCCAGGGCCGGATATCTTTCATTTCCGGATCTTTTTCTAGCTCCTTCCAATATTCGAGATAGGCCGCCGCGATCTCCTTATTCCTTACGATATGCCCGCAGTTCGAGTGTCCAAAGATCCCCCCATCAGTGAAATTCGTTGATCCCGTCCAGACCTCGATGGGCTCTCCCTTGTGGAGCAGGACGACGAACTTGTTATGGGAAATAGCACTGGGACTTTGGGTTCGCGGGATAACGAGATGCTCAATCTTCGCTTCGCGGATCGCGTCCCAATTTTTGTCGGCCGGGCCGCTGGTCTTCACCCGCGCATCAAAGATAACTTTGACATCGGCTTCCGACTCGGCAGCCTTCCTCAACGCGTTCAGGACAGCGCCCTGCTGGAGTTCGTAAGCGGCGATACGTAGGCCCCAATCAGGCCCATTGGCCTTGTGGATGAAATCCAACATGGCGCGGAAGAGGCCGCGTGACAGCCAGCGGAATGCCTCGCGATTGGGTACCTGGGCGGGGCGGCGATTACCAAATTTTCGCACGTAGGCTTGGGACCCGGCGACGCCCCGGTTAAAGTAGACGGCGTGTTGTCCTTGATCCTCTTTCTCGGTCGCGATGCGAACCTCAACGGTTTCGGCCGGGCGTAGCGACCCGGGCTCGCCGCGCATCGCCACAATCCGATACGTATACTGATGACCATACCGCGTCGTGAAATCGCCCCAAAAAAAACCCTGGATCGGATGGTGCTCGGTCGAAACTAAGCCTTCCTGCACTGGAACATCGGCAAATACTTTGAGTGCATGCAACCACGCGCGCGCATCGCTACGCCCGTGCTCAATTCGCTCTATGGCAAAGCCGAGTACACCCGCACTTGCAGCTTCGTCCATATCGATGCCGAGAAGAATTACGTAGGCACCGGCGATTGCGTGCACGGAAAGAGGTCCCGTCTTGTTGTAGGCCCGCATTGACAATCCCCTCAAACCCGTTTCGATTGATCATATGCGTCGAAGGCTTGCGCAAGCTGTGCCCCTTCCTCGGTACCGCCGTCCAACTTCCAGAGGAGCCAGTCGTCATTCGGCCCGAGTTTCTGTAAGTGGCGGTCCCATTTGGACGGTAGCTTCTGGTTGACCCCTTCCAGGAACGGCAGAAGCGGCCTACGCGGCGGGTTTTTTTCCTCCCGCTCGTCCATGGCCACGCGCTCCCAGTTGAATCGCTCTTGATACAGCGCGAACCCGAAACCGTCGAAGAAGTGCTCTCCGCCAATCAATGGCATGTACCACAAGCTCGGTGATCCACTGGGATTTTCCTTGATTGGGACGTCGCTTTCGAGCTGCTTTAGTAAAGCAGCGCCGTCATTGTCGCCTCTTTTAGCGAGATGATCGCGCAATTTGGCGAGGGCCGTAAATTGAATTGGCGGACTGACGAACAACACGGGCTTCCGCTGCTGCCGACATAGAATGATTTCATGCGGAGTGCCCACGCTGTACACGTTGGTAGGAACGTACGCGACAACGAAGTCGCTCGTATCCACCATGCGCAGATCCATGTGTAGCGCAGGCCAAAAACCGTCGGCACAGTTTGCGCGAACTTTGGCGCCTTTCTCTGAGGGCTCGAAGCTCCATTGCTCGCGCAGCTTGGTCGTTGTTTCGTCCTCGCGTCCGTACTCCTTGAGGCCGAAAATCTCGGGTTTGAACCAGGGATCAAATACTGTGACCCCCAATTCCCGGAGAAACTCGCTCACCCGGTTGCGCCAGCCGAACGTCTTCTCGGCTTCACGCGACGCAACAAAATCCATTGGTCCCGAAAGGTATACACGCGCATCTCGTAGCAGGTTGGGCTTTCCCAGCTTCCCCATTGGTGTCACTCCCTCCGAATTTGCTGACCCCGTCTGATCACGGCGCTACACGCGGGGAAACAGCAGGTTCACGAAGTCTCCTTGAGTGTTCAGGGAGATTCCTGCGTATGGCTCCGTCAGGTCGGGTGGCACGCGCAGCCGTCGGGCACCGGATGCCCAAACAGTATCGGCCAGACCTTCGAAGTATGAAACCGGCTCCGAAAGCGGCGCCGGCGCGTGATCCCACCAAACAATCCAATCGCCCGTCGCACAGAAAATGGCGGCGTCGAGCGACTTCGGCTCTTGTTGCACGCGCCGAGCCGTTTTGGCGATGCTATCAAGGAAAACATCTGATGGTGTGATCGTCTTCCGAGTTCCGACGAACAGCCGGGTGCCGCCGGTCTGCCAATCAACCGAGCGCTCGAAAAGGTTATACGGCTGGTCAGCGGTGACTTGGTCGCGTTGGAGCAAGAGCGGGAAACCGCTGCGGCTGGCCGCCATGTCGAAGGCGAGCTCGTGCAGCTCGCTGTATGCCCGTCCGCCGATGCAGCTCTTTGCCTCGTGATAGCACTCCTGCGTGCGGTAGAAAACGAGCGCGACCTCGTCTGGAAGCGGATGGCCACTCAACTCCGGCAAGACGGCGGGAAGGTACGCGGTGAGCCCATACAGCCGTTGCATTTGGACCGTGGCAGGCATGAACAGCTGTTCGAGGCGCTGCACGAACGCGTCCCGCCGAGTGTCGGCCTGCTTACGGCCTCGGAAGACACGGACCGAGTCGGCAGGTACGGGCCGCGGCACGTACCTGCCCTGATTGGTGGCCTGTGCCCTCGTGTCGTCCGCCACGCCTAAAAGCTGTCGCCAGCCGCGGACCAGCAGCTCATTGAGTGCTGTCAGCGTAGACTTTGCAGCCTCGCCGCTGCTCGCGACAACGTTCCCAGTAGACGTTTCTAGCTCGCGGGCGAGGCCGGCGTGCGACTCGCGCATTCGGCTCGACAGAAATCCCCCCTGAATGATCGCATGCATGCGCCGCACTCCGAACTCGGTTGGCTCGTTTTCGGCGGGCAGGCGGGGGTCTCGTTCGAACTGGGTGGTGACGGCCATCTTGGCCGCGGTACTGGACGTGCTGAAAATGCCAAACACGCGTCGTCGGGCCAGATCGAACGCCTGCGGCGCGGTAATGCCCCCCGACCACAGGATCTTGACTCCCAACACCTGGCCATACCGGCTAAGATTCTCGATCTGATCGGGAGTGAGCACCCCGTCGGGGCTATCGCTTGCCTGCACCAGCTTGCGCGGGTTCACGCGGTCGGGGGCGTCGAACAGAACGGTCGTGGCGCCGGCTCCCCGAGCGACCTTCAGCCATCGACGAGCGGCCACTTCGCATTGCGCCACGTCGATTACCTCTGTAGCAGTCACCAGCGGCGCATCTACATAGAACGCCGGGACTGCCGTCCACCCGGTCGTCCATCGAGTGATTACCTCGATCACCTGCCCTTGCTCTTCGAGAGTGAGGGGGAGGAGGCCGTATTTGCCGGCGTCAAACCCGTTGACCCGAGCCGCATCCAGTCCGGTCCAGATAGTCCGCGCTGCCGAGTCGACGTCTACTTGGTATCGCGGCGTCAGGCGCACACCGCGCGCTGTCGCGAATTTTAGCAACCGGTTCAACGCTGGGATGCTGAGAACATTGAGCAGCCCTTGGGCACCCCACCGCTGGCGGGCGTAAGGAAGTTGGGCGCCGTCAATCGCGACCTCCCCAGCTCCGAGGTCGGCAGCTGCGGCAGTAATCGCCTCGATTTGCTCCAGCTGTTCGTCGGTGGCGATTTCCTCCTTGAAGGAGACGAGCACCGATAGGTGGTGGGTGCTGGCAGGACCGATCTGCCCTTTCTTCCGGGCCTCATTCAATTTCCCGACAAGAGCAGCAAGCTGCGTGAAATCCGCGCCGGGATCGAGACGCAGGCGGACCGTCAGGGGCCGCGGTCGGCGGTCGGGGGTGTCGAGGAAGGGCTGAAACGCAGCGATGACGTCTTTTACGGATTTCTCCAGCGCCGGGAACTCGGGCAGTTGCCCGGTCAGCCGAACGTTGACGCGCGTGCCGACGTTGGTGGTCAGGAGGAGCCATCCCGCAGCCGCGGCCGAGAGCGTACCGTACTCGGGAGGCCCAATGGGGACCTCGCCGGCGCTGGTCATTCGTTCCCCATCAAGGATGACACCGAGTCGGAAGGGGCTCGACGCGCCCGCAGCTGCTTTCGCCGACGAGAGCGCCGCGTCCAGGATGAGCGGGCCAGCGCTTCCTTCATCACTGACGGCGAACAGTGGCCCATACTGATCGCTATCGTACTCTGCCAAAAGCTCCTTGGACATCGGTCGTTGAGATTCCCACATCGCCGCCGTCATGACCCACCTGTTACCCATCTGGTCGGTTGAACCCACCGCTCGGGCCGTATCGTGCAGCTCCATCATTTCGAACGGCTCCAGTTCCGCTCCCCGCTGCTACGATCCATGCCGACGAGCTTCGCTGCACTGAGCGCCACAGCCGGCAGCGGTTACCCGAACCGATGTCATCACACGCCGGCGCAGACGATCAAGTCCGGTGCTCAAGCATTCTGTTACCCTCCGGTGATAACGAGGAAGATAATGGGGAGACGCACCGACTACGAGAATCCACCTGTTTGCCAGCCACCGATAACAAAATGTAAGCGCAGGACGCGACCGTGCGTCCGAATGTGAACTATCTTACGCGCGATGGGCAAAACCTCACGGTATCCCAGTACAGGCGAATACGAATACGCGGCGATTGCTGCAAGAGCACCGAGACTGAAAGAGTTGCATCACGCAGTTAATCGGGCACGCTCAGGGGAAATCTGCAGTTTCAAACGGGCGACCGCTATTACCGATACACAAGCTCACCTGTCTCGATGTGGCGCGAAACCGTACGGAGAGCATGGGAAAAATCCGGCATGCGCGAACTGCAAGTGCTTTGCAAGCGGTTTAAGGGCGACATATAGCAAGCTGCGTTCGAGGCCAGACATTTTCCCGCGAAGCCCATTTACGTGGATGCCGCTTTTGACCGTCTGTCGATCGCAGCACAAGAATGCTGAAGCTAACAAGAAGTCATCGCCGCGTGAGGGCTTGGAATTGGCGGTAACGGCGGGCGCGAATTGTGGGTGCGCTCAGCGAGTCTCCCGCATTTTTAAGCTGGACGCCGCGCCTGATGCGGCGATGCTTTTGCTATCGTTACGTGAAACCGAACGGCATCACTGCCCCGCTAGTGTCAGGAACTAAGATTCCGCCTACACCATCCAATGATGGCTGGTCTGTTTGCCGGTCTCCCAACGAAATAGGAGAAGCTATGATAACCTGGACCCATATTCAAAAAGTTGATGGCAAGAATCTCGAGAGCGTTGATGGCAAGAATGTCGAGACGCACAGCAGTTTGTCACTCGGAAATTTCGAATGGTCTGTAGCTTGGTTGGCTTCAATAGGCTCATTTGGCTCATTTCTTGTGAGCCTTGCTCAGGCTTTTGGCTTGTGGCATTGACCGCGGCTTGTCGTGCGCGCTGAGGCTGAGGCCATCACCACGTATACCGCGCCGCGAACTCGCCATCCGCCTTGACGATGACTCGAACAGGTTATCAACACCGCCAAGGCGGCGATCGTTCTGACCGGGCCGCGTGGGTTCGGCAACACCCAGCAGTACGAACGCGAGCTCGCCTTGATCCGACAGGCGAAAGACCCGGCCTTCCCGGTTGTGCCGGCCTAGCTCTGAACCTGGCCTCGTTCCTCGGCGCGATGCGTCTTATGACTCATGCTCGCGCGTGAAGAGAAAGGGTAGTTCCGCCCTCCCTTGCTCGGCTGTTGAGTCTTCCAACGTCCTATTGCGGATGCCAAAATACAGGACCGGATTGTTGGCGGGGAGTAGGGCCGTGGACATCAACGCTGCAATTTCGAAGCCAATCAACGGGCAAAAATTCGCGAGCGCTTTTGTTGAGGCGTATTTGTCTCCGGCGTTCGGGGCCCGTTCCAAATCCGAAATTGATATGCTCGTTTTCACATGTTTGATTGAAGCCAAGGCCATAGATCCCAGTGCACCTGTCTACGACCTTGCGCGCGCTCTGAACATGACGACTGCTCGGGCTCGCAATCTTATTTTGAATTGGCAACTTCGCTCCACAGCTGTCCAGACCGACCTTCGTCAAGCTATTGTCGATGCGCTCGGAAAAACCCGTTTCTCTAAAGACGGGACATTGTTGACTTTCGGCATTGAGAGCCCGCTCCTCAAAGAAGAGATCTCTGCACGATTGCGGCGCAAAGGGGTGTTTTCGGACGCCTCGTTCTCGCGAGAGCTTGTCAAGTTGCCTGTAGAGGCGTTTGTTGAGTTCCTGGATGAAATCGTCGACGAAGGAACAAAGAAGGCAGTTCGCGCCACGCTGGTCAAAGACAAGCAGCTACCGGACAATAGCTTTAAGGCTCTAGCAACGGGTGTTCTCACGACACTCGGGGAAAGAATCGCCGGGGAAGCAGGTGTGCAGATTGCAGGAGAGATGTTGGGGAAAGCAGCCAAGCCTGCAGCGGAAAAGGCAGTCGCGTTCCTTTCTGGTATTCTTACGGGAGATGTAAAGGGTGCTACCAGAAATATTTCGAAGGATGATTATTTCGAAGAATAGGATCGGCACTTGCACATGTGTAAAGGACGGGGCCGGACAAATTAAATGACAGCATTGGCGGAGACGGCTGACCGGCAATCCCTATGGTCGAGCACTGCTGATGTGCTCAAGAGGCGCGCTGAAATCGCTCGATGGGTGACACTTGCGTTTTCAATTTTGGGAGCCCTGCTCGCTGCAATTGCCAGTCAATTGAATGACCCGCCACGCATGTACTTCGTTCTTGCCGGAGCCGTACTTCTAGCGGTGGTAAGTTATGTCACGTCTACGTTTCTTGGAGGGGCTCAGATCACGGATTGGTTGCGTGCCCGCACGGCATCCGAAGCGCTCAAACGAGAAGCCTACAAATACGCTACTTCCGTTACACCCTACGACGATCCGCTGAAGAGGGATGCTGCTCTCAACATGGAGCGTGACCGGATTGAGCGTGATGTTGAAGATCTTCTTGCTTCAGCAGTATCGAGCGCCAAAGCTGGCTCAGCACCACGGGATAAGCTATCGCGAGACGAATACCTTGCTGGTCGCGTGCGCGAGCAAATTGACCGATATTACCTGCCGAGAGCCAATGCAAATAAGAAGATCGCCGTTAGTCTCAGATGGGTCCAATTTAGCTTAGCCATGGCTGCGACCATTATTACCGCAAACGTAGGAGTTGCTGGAAAGGAACTCTTTGGCATCAAGTTTGATTTTGCTGCACTCACCGCCGTATTGACAACCATAGCGGGCGCGGTCCTTGCGCATGCCGAAGCTACGCGAGCCGATTTTCTGGTGATGACCTATCGCGCCACTGCGAAGCGGCTTAGCGCCGAGATGGCCAATACCGGCGATGTAAATGCACTCTCGGCGGAGCAATGGTCCGAGTTTGTCAACCGATGCGAAGCAATTATTTCTGATGAAAACACAAGCTGGGCCGCCAAATGGACCAAGACATAAACGGAGGCGCACCAATCCAGTGCCCAGCAGATTCTCGTACATGGAGTTATTGTCGAACGGCTCATCCGATCGGCGCGGATGCGCGTAGGATCTGCCCTCCTTCACTGCAGGCTCGATTATGTACACGTAGGTTTCGTTGACGTTGAGTATCCGCTGCGGGTTGGATTGGAAATCGTCTTATCGCCAGAGCCATGATGACGAAAAGGTCTTCTTGCCGTTTGCCATGGCGTTCCTCCGTCACCATGCAACCGGCTGCGGGTCGAGCGTCGAGATGGACAGGACAGTGAATCCGCTTTGTTCCGCCAGTTCAGCGAATTCCTTGGTGGTGTCTTCATCTCCGTGCGGGGCGCCATCCCAGGCGATGAGGGCGACACGCCGCGTCGAAGGTGCAGCGGACGCCGCACTTGCCGTACAGATAATCGCCTTGTTTGCGGCCGAATAGGCACTCCCATCGTTCTCGCGACAGTGAAGTACAATGATGTCGCCACGCTTTTCCGCCCGGTTGATAACATCGTCGTAGAGCCTGCCCCAGAATTCTGGATTCGGCTGGTCGACCACCGAGCTCTTGCGAAAGCGCGGCGGGGGGAAAGGCAGAACGATGCGCATGCGAATGTGCCCGCTTGCCGCTGCCTGAAGCGCCATGAGATCGGCGCCGCATGCGGCCGATGCAATGAGAAGATAGGGCGCGATCCGCTCGAGCGACGCGCCGATGGCCGCGCGTACGGCACCTACATTGGCAAACGGAAAGCGTGCGGCCTTAGCACCCTCCGCATCGATTCGCCGCCCCGCAAAGGCTACCACCGTCGGCCGCGTGTCCATCGGGCTTCGTATGGGCATACCCCGCGCCTAGTTGTGTCATCAACTGCCGGCCGTTGTTTAGACTGAGCATTCGGACAAGGCGCATCTCCGTCAGAACTCTGGCACTGGATGTGCGCCGCGTAACGTTCGACTTGCGTTTCCAATTTGCCGATGAGAAGCGAGCTATTGCCGGAGCCATTCTCGTCAGTTCGGCGCGATCAGCGAGCACACCGCCAAGGTCTCTGCGGTCTCGACTCGGGGTATCTGTTAGGGTTCCAAACGCTTGGCCGTTCTCACGCTCGGCGGCACGGAAAGACGCTTTCGTTCCGGACGCACGCGCCTCGAACAGATATGCGTGCCCCACTATCGCTGTAAAGCGCGAAGCTTTGCCAGCTGCTCCTCTGTCGTATTAATCATCCACGGTTCAGGAGCTACCTCTTTAGCAATTGTGAACTCTACTTCCGATTCGGCAGCTCTTCCTAAGCCGAACAAGGCTTCGACCAGCGTTGCACGAATCCAATATTCTTCCTCGCTTTTTTTGTTCTCGGTTTCGCCCCTTATGCCTTCTGCGAGGACCTGCTTGCAAATGCCGACAACACGCTCGCGAATGTGTCGAGCCTGAACGCGGTCGGCCACGGCGTCCTCGCCGCCAAGCTCCGCAGCGCGGCAGTCGAGGAGAAAGGCAAAGTTGATGCCGTTATAGTAATCGTTCTTTAAGTAGAAACCCCTTTGATGCGCCGAGATTGCTGCCGTGAGCGCCTCGACATTATCCCGTCCAGACAGGTCCTTCATTTCGTAGAGGCGCTTGTGAATCTCACCCCACAGGCCCAGCGTTTCCGGGTCATTAGATGTCTCGGGATCAAGCTGGCTAAGGATCGCTCTGGATTCGAGCAATGCTGTCTTGGCCTCGGGGTCTTTGGACGTGTAGGTAGCCCAAGCCAGCAGCTGAACGACGTTAGGATCGACCTTGTCGCCCTGAACGGCGCGCACGCCGCGCAGCACATCACGCATTGTTCGAAAATCTCCGCGCGCTCTGGCATCGCGTGCTGTTTTCATCAGCGCCGCGAAGGGCTGCTCTAGCGCAGCTCTCTCGTCCTTGGTCGTCGCCTGAGCCAATGCCGCGCGTGTGCGGTCTTCCCGCTCGCGCTCAACAGCCTCGGTGAAAGTAGCCTCCGTTGTGGCGCTTAAGCCGCGCGAAGGGGCCACTAGATCGGTGAGGAAGGTGTATACCGGGCTGTCAATCTGTTTCGTCTGAGGGAGTTCCCGACAAGCTTTGGTTAATTCCGCCTTCAGCCGCTCGACTTCCTCGTAATCGATCCCAGGGCCAAGATGGTCGTATCTGCGTATCACAACGTGGCCCATATCGAAGCCGATCTCAAAATTCTTTTCGGCCATGACGATCGTGGTTTTCGGACGTAGGGCGTAGCGCACGCCAAGCTCGAAAAACGCGTTGATATTGGCGGTCGAAACGTCTGCGATGACTAGGTCAGCCATCAACAGGCGCTCATACATTGGCACGTCTATAATGCCAGCGTGTTGGATCTCGTCTGCGCGCTCGCACGCATATCCAGCTGCCTCCGCTGCCGGCTTGATAATGTTTCGGTAAGTCTTGTCGAGATCGAAGCTCTTGTTCTGCTTGAAATCGGTTTTTTTGCCGTAACCCATGATCACGAAGCAGCTGGGCATGGCATCCTCCCACAAAGTTTCGAATGAACTCGCGCCGCCTCATTCAATCACCTCGTCGGCGCTGGCCTGCAACGTCAGCGGCACCGTGAGGCCCGCAGCGTAATCTCACCAGAGCGCTTGCCGCGTTACAACGTAGTAGCCGGCAAGGAGTGCAGAATCTGGAAAAATTCCCTGTTCTTTTCCCTGTTAGCAGGGAATTTGGATGCTGAGACCGGTTCGACACTTTGCCCGGACTTCGCCGCATGGCAGCGCTTGCCGATAACAGGAGTAGTACCCCGAAGCATCTCCAAGCGCTGCAGGATGCGGCGCGCGCACGCGGAGTCGAGCTTTTAATCCATTTGGCTACCAAGTCCGACGAGGTCATGCCCGCAATCGACGCAGCGAAGTCTTCGGAGGCAGCAGCGCTCAACGTACTGTCATCGCCGTTCCTTGTTGCCAATCGCCGGGTCATCATCGAACGTGCCGCAGCGCTGCGTCTGCCGGCGGCGTACCAATGGGCAGAAATGGCTGAAGAGGGCGGTCTTATCGCATACGGCCCGCGCATCATCCAAATGTTTCGAGATTTGGGCAGCCGGCAGCTCATCAAGTTATTCCGCGGCGCAAGACCAGTCGATCTGCCTGTCGAACAGCCGACGCGGTTCGATCTGGTCATCAATCTCCAGACCGCAAAAGCGCTCGGGCACGAAATTCCCGCTGGCCTCGTGCTTCGCGCCGACAAGGTGATCGAATGAGACCGGTTTGATGTCCGCTTTTGGCACTTAGCGGACATTGCAGCCCAACCTCCCGATGTCCGCTTTCGGTGGCAGGCGCACGACACGATGTCCGCTAATGACCCAAAGCGGACATTGATGGCCTTCACGCCCGATCCTTTCCGAGTGACACTTAGCCAAACGGGAGGACTTGATGCGCAGCCGACTTCATTCGGTTGCAATTGGTGTTGGCGCCGCCGCTCTGGCAGTCGCATGCGCTTCAAGCGCAGGCGCGCAAGACTATCCCAGCCAACGCATCGCGTTTGTTGTCGGTTTTGCAGCCGGGGGATTTGCCGATTCTGTCGCGCGTATTGTCGGCGATCACGTGAGCAAGACGCTCGGGCAGCCCGTTCTGGTCGAGAACCGCAGCGGGGCAGCGTCCAATATCGCGGCGCGCGCGGTCGCCAGCGCCCCGGCGGATGGCCATACAGTGCTGGTCAGCACCACCTCACTGGCGATCAATGCGACGCTGTACAAGAAACTGGATTACTCACTCCTCGATGATCTGGTTCCGGTTGCGATTGCGGTTCGCGCGCCGGAGACGCTTTCAGTCAATCGCAGTAAGCCACAAACGCTGCAGCAATTTATCGAGGCTGCGAAGTCGACCAATCTGACCTTCGGCAGCGCCGGGGTCGGGTCGGGGTCGCACCTGACGTGGTTCTCGTTCTTCAAGGTGGATGCAAAGATCAATATCGTTCATGTGCCATTCCGAGGCGGCGAGCCCGCCATGCATGCGGCAATTGGGGGTCAGGTAGATGGCTTTGCTGCAACAGCTTCGGCCGGGGTGGTAGGCCAACTCACGCAGGGCGGCCTGACTTGCCTGGCGGTCGCCGCCGCGCAACGCTATGCGCCCCTACCCAATTGTCCGAGTCTCGCTGAACTTGGATATCCGAGAGTCGACCGACCCCAAAATAAGGGCCCGATTCGCCGACATGGGTGGCACCGCGCTTGGAGGCTCGCCCGCCGACTACCAGACGTTTGTTGCTGATGAAACCGAGAAGTGGGCAAAGGTGATAAAATTCGCGGGCATCAAAGCGCAGTGACCAGAATGATCCGCGACATTCCATAAATCGCGTTCCGCGAATTGTCGCATCCGGCGGACTGATTTGCTACACGAGTTCCAGCACCGATGCGGCGCGTCAGTCTGGGGTCTACGCTGGTCGCAGTCTCAAGGGTGACAATCCTAGCGACCTGCCAGTCACCCAGCCGACTAAGTTCGAGTTGGTGATAAACCTAAAGACTGCGAAGGCGGTTGGCCTCGACGTGTCCGACAAGCTTCTCGCGCTTGCCGACGAGGTGATCGAATGAGGATGCTATTTGCTGCGGTGCATATGGCAGCTATTGGCACTAAGCGGACATCGCGGCCCAACCGCCTGATGTCCGCTTTCGGGGGTAAAGCGGACATCGCTAGCGATTGCCAAACAAACGCAATTTATGAGAGAGCTAAGCCCAGCTGCTCAACTTAGCTGGGGCTTAGCTTTTGTGTGTCCGGCTATGCCGCGGCGGCGGCTTCCTCGAAAGGGCTTGGCTGCAGTCTCCCGATCGTGGTGGCGTCCACGTTGTAGGTTCGCGCCACGTCCGCCTGGGTCTCGCCAGCGACAAGCCGCGCCAAGGCTTCCTGCCGCTGGTGGGGCGTGAGCTTGCGCGGCCGACGGCGCCTTATCGTACAGGCGCATGAGCTCCGCTTTAGCGATTCGTCGTGTATCGCCCGATATTGCGACCGGCGGGATCGTAGATCGTCGTCGTGTTTCCCGTCGTCGTCTCGCGGCTGATGACGCGGCCACCGCTGTCGTAGGCGGTCGTGGTGTTGCCAGTCCTCGTCGAGCGGCTGATGGTTCGGCCGCCGCTATCGCGGAACGTTGTGGTATTCCCGGTCGTCGTCTCGCGGCCAATGACCCGGCCACCGTTGTCATAGGTCGTCGTGGCGTTGCCGTTGGTGAATGAACGAGCGGTGCTCTGGCCGCCAGCGTCGCGGAACGTCGTGGTGTTCCCGCTCGTCGTTGCGCGTCCGATGCTCTGGCCGTTGCTGTTGTAGAACGTGGTCGTGGATTGCGCCGGGGCTTCGGTCGCCAGAACGGTAAGCGTCAGTGCGGCGATGATTGTCGTCTTGGTCATTGGGGTTCGAGCACCTGCATAAAATGTAACGTGCCATGAGGTTGTTTTTACCGTCAGTCTCAACGACGGAGAATGTTGGCGCTTGCCAATTTTTTGCGTTTTACAGCCATCGTTGAAACGAGCGTTCTCGCCGCGCGGTTGTGCGAGCCGCGCTGCTTCCGCGACCGACCGCGAGATTGGCGTACCGAAACAAACAAATGGCAGGCACAGACAAGAGCAGCCCACGACCATCGGTTACTCTGGCCACAGGACACAGGAACCGGGATTTGCATCATGGAAACGCTGCTGGGAATAATCTTCTGCATCGTGATTGCTGTTGTGGTGGTCCGTAAAATGTCCGCCTCTAGCCGCGACCAAGACAACGAAAGCCGCTACAAGCAAAAGTTCAACGCTGCCGAAGCTTGGCTCCGACAGCGGCTCGAGGCTGCCGAAAATGGCCAACAAATAGAAATGATCTGTGGGCCGAGTCCCCTTGGGTTCGATTCCGATGAGTCGGTGGTCTTTGTGCTGCCCGGAGTACGCCTGCTTGAACCGCGCGCAATCCGCCGTTCCCGCAGCAACTATGGTGGCCCCACGATCCGTCTCGCAAAAGGTCTGTCGTTCCGGCTTGGCGCAGGCACCAGTCAAAGCGAGAGCAGCGACGAACTGCGCGAGATTGACCAGGGCACATTGGTGCTGACTACCAACCGGCTCGCCTTCATGGGCTCGATGCGAACCAGCAGTGTGAAACTAGACGACATAATCGGCATGGAGGCCTACACCGATGGCATCCAGGTCCATCGCGAGCGAAAGCAACGGGCTGAGACTTACGTACTCGGCCAGCCGCTGCAGATCGTGGAAGGATCGGGTCAGGGACTGACGGTGTTTGGCAACATGGTAAGGGCCTCCATCCTGGTTGCTAAAATCCTTCACCAAGACCGCGTCAAAACTCTAGCCGCGGCGTAGCACACGGCTGGCAGCCGCCCGCACTGCTCGCCCGCGCCGACGAGGTGATCGAATAGACGCGCTTTTGCTGCAGTGCATGAGTTTGCTTATGGCACAAAGCGGACAATCCAGCGCGTCAGTCCAATGTCTGCTTTGAGGGGTAAAGCGGACATCGCCCAACCAGCGCCCGATGTCCGCTAATGACCCAAAGCGGAGATGGGCTGGCCTCGGTCCAGTAATCGAAGCTGTTAGCACTATAAAGCACCCGTTTGAAGCGCACGATGCTGCTCCTGGGGGGCGGTCATGAGGCGGCGGGATTTCATTGCGTCTCGGTAGCGCTGCAGCCGTTGCGGGCGCTACGCCTGCTTCGGCGCAGCAGTCGCAAACTCCGGTAGTGGGTTTTTTGCGGATTACATCTGCGGCTGATGCCACAAGCCTTGTAAGCGCATTCCGCCAGGGCCTTGTTGACGCTGGTTTTATCGAAGGCCGGAATATCGGTATCGAATACCGCTGGGCGGATGGTCACGGAGATCGACTGCCGAGACTGGCAGCAGATCTGATTAATCGTCAGGTCGCTGTGATTGTGGGGCACAGCGCCCGCTGCGTTGGCTGCCAAGACAGCGTCAACAACGATACCGATCGTGGGTGTTGTGGGCGACGATCCCGTTCGAACAGGGTTGGTGGCAAATCTCAACCGACCGGGCGGCAACGTCACCGGTGTATCGTTTGGCACGATTGATGTTTCGGGAAAGCGGCTCGGACTTTTGCGTGAGTTAGTTCCTCAAAGCAAAGTTCTGGCTGCACTGCTCGATACCAATCTCGTGGAGTTCGACCAGGAGTTACGCTTCCTGGAAGCCGCCTCAAAAACCATGGGTCACCGCCTCGTGGTGGTTAGAGTAGCCAACGCACAGGATTTGGATGCGGCATTCACCACCATTGTCCAATCTGACGCGAGCGCATTGCATGTGGGAAGCGGTCCATTTTTCACTTCTCAGCGGCAACGCCTAGTGTTGCTTTCGACCCGCCATGCAATTCCGACCAGCTACACGGATCGTGAGTTTGTCGCTGCGGGTGGGCTCTTGTCTTATGGACCGAGCCAACTCGAAGCATATCGCCGTGCTGCCGGCTACGCGGCCAGGATTGTCAAGGGCGAGAAGCCCGCGGACTTGCCGTTTGAGCTGCCGAACAAGTACGAACTGGTCGTCAACCTGGAACCGCGAAACTGCTCGGCCTCACAGTCCCAAATTCGATGCAATTGCTGGCCGACGAGGTGATCGAATAACCAGCGACAATGTCGGCTATTGGCACTTAGCGGACATCGCAGCCCAGCCGCCTGATGTCCGCTATTGGGGGTAAAGCGGACATCGCCATTACGGGCTGCCATGTCCGCTTATGACCCAAAGCGGACATCGAGCCTCTTTCAGAGTACTTGAGTGAACCGCTACGATGTCCCGTCCTTGCTTGGGGAGAAAATGAGGCGGCGGGATTTTATAAGAGGGCTTGGTGGCGCAGCAGCCACATGGCCGCTCGCCGTCCGTGCCCAGCAGGACGAGCGAGTGCGGCGGATCGGCGTGCTTGTGGCCTCGCCCGCGGACGACGCGGAATTGCAGGCCCGCGTGGCGGCGTTCAAAGAGGGGCTGGCACAATTGGGCTGGACCGAGGGACGCAATGTGCGGATCGACACCCGCTGGGCGACGACCAATGCCGACGACCTTCGCAAACACGCGGCCGAATTGGCTGCGTCGACGCCGGATGTCCTCGTCGGTGCCAGTGGCACCACAACAGTGGCGGCATTACTGCAGGCGACCCGTACTGTGCCGATCGTGTTTGCGATTGTGGTCGACCCGGTCGGCGCCGGTTTCGTCGCGAGCTTGGCGCGGCCGGGCGGCAACGCGACCGGGTTCCTCATGTTCGAATACGGCCTGAGCGGGAAATGGCTGGAACTGCTCAAGCAGATCGCGCCGGGTGTGACGCGAGTGGCGGTTCTGCGGGATCCGGCCATCGCCTCCGGGATCGGACAGTTTGGCGCCCTCCAGTCCGTCGCCCCTTCATTGGGGATCGAATTGATCCCGATCGACGTACGCGATGCAGGCGAAATCGAACGCGCCATTACGACATTCGGGCGATCCTCGAATGGTGGCCTTATCGTGACGGGGAGCCCAACGGCGACGCTTCATCGCAATCTGATCGTCGCGCTGGCTGCTCGGCACAAGCTGCCGGCGGTCTACTGGGCAACGCGGCGTCGGCGCAGGCGGCGGCCTGATCTCCTATGGACCCGATCTGGTCGACCAGTTCCGGCAAGCTGCCGGCTACGTCGACCGCATCCTCAAGGGCGAGAAGCCGAGCGACCTGCCGGTGCAGGCGCCGACCAAGTACGAGTTGGTCGTCAACCTCAAGACCGCCAAGGCGCTTGGCCTAACTGTCCCGCCATCACTACTCGCCCGCGCCGATGAGGTCATCGAATAGAGGTTCAGCGATGTCGCGCTATTGGCACATAGCGGACATCGCAGGCTCACCGCTCGAATGTCCGCTATTGGGGGTAAAGCGGACATGCCAATCAGCGGCCACCATGTCCGCTTTTGACCCATAGCGGACATCAACGTCCCCTTCCAAAGTGCCGCTGCCAGCCACTACGATAGCGTCTCACGAGCCTCAGGACAGACATGCGACGGCGCGAATTCATCACTCTCCTCAGCAGCGCGGCCGCAGCATGGCCGCTCGCGGCGCGCGCGCAACGGTCGGAGAAGGTCCCGAGAATTGGCTACTTATCGCCAAGTTTTGTCACGAACCGCGAGCGCGAAGAACCATTCCGACAAGGATTGCGCGAGCTTGGCTATGTCGAAGGAAAGAATATCATCATCGAGTATCGGTTCGCGGAAGGAAAGTTCGAGCGGCTTCCCGATCTTGCGGCGGAGCTTGTGGAGCTCAAGGTTGACGTCATCGTTGCGCAAGTGACGGTAGCGTCGCTGGCGGCCAAGGGTGCGACCCGAACGATCCCAATCGTCATGCAAGGCGTTTCCGATCCTGTTGGGACCGGGCTCGTCGCAAGCCTTGCGCGGCCCGGCGGCAACATCACGGGAACATCCGCGATGTCGGCCGAAGTGATCGGGAAATCGCTGGAATTGCTCAAGGAGACCGTCCCCAAGCTTTCTCGTGTGGCCGTCCTCTGGAACCCGGACAATGCAATCTTCCAGGCACAAATGTTGAGAGAAACGCAGATTGCAGCCGGAGCATTGGCGGTAGAACTTCAAATCTTCGCGGCCCGAGGTGCAGATGAGATAGACCAAGCGTTCGCGGCGATGACCAGAGGGCGCGTGGGCGCGCTGCTAGTGCTCCCAGACCCGGTATTCAACTCTCATCACCGGGGACGGATCGTCGGCTTGGCGGAAAGGAGCCGTCTACCGGCGATGTACGGATCGAGGGATTTTGCGGCGGCCGGTGGCCTCATGACGTATGGGCCGAATTACGCCGACCTGTTTCGGCGCGCGGCCGCGTACGTAGACAAGATTTTAAAGGGCACCAGTCCCACCGACCTTCCCGTGGAGCAGGCGACCAAGTTCGAATTAGTCATCAACCTCAAGACCGCGAAGACGCTCGGACTTACCATCCCAATTCCCCTGCTTGGTCGCGCCGACGAGGTGATCGAATAAGTGCCGCTGATGTCAGCTATTGGCACTTAGCTGACATCGCGGCGCGGCTGCCGGATGTCCGCTTTTGGGGCTAAAGCGGACGTCGCAGTACAAAGGCCAATCTCTGCTTTTGACCCAAAGTGGACATCACCGAGCGTCCCATGCCCCTTTCGGAAAGCCGACCTGACCCGTACGCTGGCGAGCAATGAAGCGACGGCATTTCATCGCATTAGCAGGTAGCGCGGCATTATTCCCGACGGTGGTACGGGCGCAGCGAACGACGCGGCGTATTGGGGTTCTTCTGGTGGGGCTGTCCCCTGAGAGCAAGGAAGCCCAGCACTTCCGGCGAGGATTACGGGACGCAGGGTACTTGGACGGCCGCAACGTACTCATTGAATGGCGCTCGGCTAAAGGCGACTACAGTCGTGTACCTGAATTGATTGCCGAGCTGGCTCATAGCGGCGTCGAACTGATTGTCATGGACAGCACGGTTGGTACTCAGGTCGCCATGCGCACCGCACCAACCATTCCGATCGTCATGGCCTTGGTGGTCGATCCTGTCGGATCAGGGCTTGTAAAAAGTTTGGTGAGCCCTGGCGGAAACGTCACCGGACTGTCGATGATGACAACCGACCTTAATTCCAAACGGCTGCAACTGCTGAAGGAGGTTACGCCGCAACTCTCAAGAGTTGCTATCTTATGGAATCCTGATCACCCCTTCCACGCGAGGGTGGTAGAGGACCTCAAAGCAATAGCGCCATCTCTAGCATTGCGATTGGCCTCCGCAGGTGTGCGCACCCCCGACCAATTCGAAGCGGCGTTTGCGAGCATCGGCGATGCCCAAGCGCTTTACGTGGTTGAGGACCCGATCTTTTTTGCTCATCGAGCGACGCTATTAAAGTTCGCTGCGAATGCTCGGTTGCCCACGGTTCATGAACTGAGGCGGTTTCCCGAGCAAGGTGCGCTGATGTCGTACGGCCCTGACCTCCACGACCTCTTCCGTCGCTCCGCTGTGTACGTTGACCGAATTCTCAAAGGCGGAAAGCCAGCAGAGTTACCTGTCGAACAACCAACCAAGTTCGAATTCGTGATAAACCTTACGACTGCCAAAAACCTCGGACTCGACATTTCGCCAGCATTGCTTTCGCTCGCCGATGATTTGGTTGAATAAGCGGTTCATGCCGCTATTGGCACTTAGCGGACATCGCAGGGCTCACCGATGATGTCCGCTATTGGGGGTAAAGCGGACATCGCCAATCAGCGGCCACCGATGTCCGCTTTTGACCCAAAGCGGACATCCCAAATTCACTTCCAAGCGTATGGGATGACCACTCAGCAGAGCTGATCTGCTGGCGCTTGTGTTGAGCGGACCAGCACATGAGGCGCACGATAGCCCCTGTAGTGCTCCGCAGTGGAGCATTGGCCAAGGGAGTAGATCATGAATTCTGCAGACACGATAGAAATGAGGCGTAAAGCACTCAATCGCCGCAACATCCTGCTCGGCAGTACCGTGATTGCCGCCGCATCGACAATTGGCGGCTCGGCCTCCACCACCGTCGCACAAGCGCAACCGAGACCGGCCGCCGCACCGCCGGCTGGCAGCAGGCCGAACATCCTCGTCATCTTCGGCGACGACATCGGCATCGCGAACATCAGCGCCTATTCGAACGGCCTGATGGGTTACGCGACGCCGAATATCGACCGCATCGGCCGCGAAGGCGTCATGTGCCTGCACTATTACGGCGAGCAGTCTTGCACCGCGGGCCGTTCGGCCTTCCTGACCGGCCAGCACATCATCCGCACCGGACTGAGCAAGGTCGGCTTCCCCGGCGCGCCGATGGGCATGAGCCAGCTCGATCCGTCGATCGGCGGATTGCTCAAGAACCTCGGCTATTCCACTGGGCAATTCGGCAAGAACCATGTCGGCGACCGCAACGAGTTGCTGCCGACGGTAAACGGCTTCGATGAGTTCTTCGGCAACCTCTACCACCTCAACGCCGAGGAAGAGCCGGAGCTGCCGGACTATCCGAAGGACCCGGCCTACAAGGCCAAGTTCGGGCCGCGCGGCGTGCTGCGCTGTCGCGCCAGCGACCGCGACGATGCGACGGTCGATCCGCGTTTCGGCCGGATCGGCAAGCAGACCATCGAGGACACCGGTGCGCTCACCAAGAAGCGCATGGAGACAATCGACGACGAGACGTCGGCCGCCGCCATCGACTACATGGGCCGCCAAGTCAAGGCCAATAGGCCGTTCTTCTGCTGGTTCAACTCGACCCGCATGCACTTGCGCACGCATGTGCGCGCCGAGAACCGCGGCAAGTACCCGCACGGCGACAGCGAATATATGGACGGCATGATCGAGCATGATGGCATCATCGGCAATCTGCTCAAGGCGCTCGACGACATGGGCGTCGCGAACAACACCATCGTCGTCTACACCAGCGACAACGGCCCTCACATGAACACGTGGCCGGATGGCGCGATGACGCCGTTCCGCTCGGAAAAGAACACCAACTGGGAAGGCGCCTTCCGCGTGCCCTGTCTGGTGCGCTGGCCCGGCACCATCAGGCCCGGCACCATCACCAACGAACTGATGAGCCACAACGACTGGATTCCGACGTTCTGCTCGATCGCCGGCGAGCCCCAGATCGTTGACAAGTTGAAGGCGGGCTACACCGCGAACGGCATCAACTACAAGGTCCATCTCGACGGCTACGACCAGTCGAACTTCCTGCGCAACGTCAGCGGGACGATCGGCAACAACAACGGCACCAAGAGCGCGCGTAACATCTTTTTTTATTCCAATGACGACGGCCTGCTCGTCGCGATGCGGCAGGGCCCTTGGAAGTACGTTTTCTCCGAGCAGCGCAAAGAAGGGACGATGGGCGTGTGGGCCGAACCGTTCACCACGCTTCGCCTGCAGAAGATCTTCAACATCATGCAGGATCCGTTCGAGCGCGCGGATATCACGTCAAACACCTACTGGGACTGGAACATGAATCACGTCGGCTCGATGTACGGCGTCATGGACGACGTGTTCGTCTTTGCCGGATCGTTCAAGGATTTCCCGCCCCGTTCGCATCCGCCGAGCTTCAATCCCGCCAACATCCTGGAAGAGACGCTCGACGGCATCAGGCGGCGCCAACAGGCGATCCGCAGCATCGACCGTATCCGTCCTGGAACGGGCGAAACCATCGAGCGCATCCTTCGGGAGCGTGCCGCTCAATAGAAATATTCGAATAACCCGGTCCGCCTCGCAGCGGGCCGGGTTACGGCAGCAATGTCCCCTCGCATTTTGATGTTCAACTGAAGGCCAATAAAATTGCCGATGTCCGCTTTTGGCACAAAGCGGACATCGGCGATGGTCTGATCGATGTCCGCTATTGGGGGTAAAGCGGACATCGTTCTGCGTCGCGAGATTAACCTCTCACGGCTAGGCGTCGCGCGGTTGAGTGCGGGGCGCAGCCGGTCGTGCAGATGGACTTCGAGGCAGCGATGGCAGTCGACGTCCTCGACCCATCCGAGGTGGAGATCGAGTGGCTTGATCTGGTTCTGCATCGCCCACTCATGCAGGGTCCTCCCGCCGGAGTGATGCCCGACGCCTTTCTTGCTGCCATAGAAGCCAAACATGTCTGCAAGCAAATCGCCGACGCGAATTCTGAACCGATCCGATTTGCCGGTAACGCCTCCGACATAGAGTGGTGCGCTGGAACGCCGGTTCTGGGCGGGCACCTTCTTGCCTACGCCAATGCCGCGCCGTTCGACGCGCGGCAGGCAGCCAAAATCGCCCGAGGTTTAGCCGGGGGTTTGCTGCTGCCAACGCAAATTCTCCCAGCGATAACAGTGTGGGACTGCGGCGCATATGGCAGCTATTGGCACTTAGCGGACATCGCGGCCGCCGCCGCAGCCGATGTCGAGCACGCGCAGACCCTGAGGCAGCCGAGCTGCTTGGCGTCGCGCTTGAACCGCGCCGCCGCCTGGTCACGGATGTAACCGAGCCGCACCGGATTGAATTTGTGCAGCGACGCCATCTTGCCGCGCGGATCCCACCATTCCGCGGCGAGCGCCCTCCACCTCTGCGGATCGACGGTCGATGCTTTTCGACTCATGTCAACGACGCTGACCTAATCAGGCGGTGTAGCCCTAAGTCCGACACCGCGCATGATTTGGCGCGAGCATCCGAAAAAATCTCTGGTACGCTCAAGCACCTTTTTCTGGGAATGCCATAGGGGAGGACTACCGATGAGAAAGGCCTACACCACTATTCTGTCTGCTGTCGCCTGCGTCGGCTTGGCGGTTGCTCTGTCGAGCGCCGCGCAAGCGCAGACAAGAACGCTGAACATGCAGTCGACGTGGCCGGCGAGCCTGACGCTGCAGGAGAACTTCACTTACTTCGCGGAGCGCGTCGAAAAGCTGTCTGGCGGCTCGCTGAGGATCAACGCGATGCCGGCCGGCCAGGTCGTACCGGCGTTCGAGGTGCTCGACGCCACCCATAAGAAGGTGATCGACGGCGCGCACAGCTGGGCAGGCTACTGGACCGGCAAGAACAAGGCTTCGATCCTGTTCACCGGCGGTCCGGGCACCTTCGGCATGGACATGATCGATGCCATGGGATGGCTGCACAATGGCGGCGGCAATGAGCTCTATCAGGAGTTCTACCGCGAGCAACTCAAGCTCAACGTCATCGTGTTTCCGATTCTGCCATCCGGTCCGCAGGCGTTCGGCTGGTTCAAGAAGCCGATCGAGACGCTGGCCGACATGAAAGGCATGAAGTGCCGGCAGACCGGTATCGCCGGCGAAGTCTGGCAGGCGCTCGGCTTCACCGTGGTGAACACACCCGGCGGCGAAATCATTCCGGCGGCGCAGCGCGGCGTGATCGACTGCGCCGAATGGGTCGGCGGCGTCGAGGATCTGCGGCTCGGCTTCCACAACGTTTGGAAATACCACTACTCTCCGGGTGTCCACGAAGCGGTCACGATCGGCGAGGTAGTGTTCAACCTCGATGTCTGGAATTCGCTCAAGCCACAGGAGCAGGAGTGGATCAAGTCGGCGGCCAACGAAACCTTTCTGATCTGGTGGACCCGCTGGCAGAAGATGTCGACTATTGGCGAGCAGCCAGGAGGAGCGACGACGGTGGTTGCCGGCGAGATAACGAGGCGCATTCTGGCCACTTACGAGGCTGGTGAGCTGATCACCATGTGCGCCTGGTGCCGGCGAGTCGAGCTCGACGGCGAGTGGGTCCTGGCGCCGCACGCAGCGCTGGCCGCGATCGAGGCGGAATACACGCTGTCGCATTCGATCTGCCCCGACTGCGCCGCCGAGCGCCCGCCCGCCGCCTCGTAACTTCCGCTCCCTCTACGACGTTTCGGGCAGCTCGGCCCCGGCGATGACCGACTCGGCCGCGTCGACGAGCACGCTCTGCCTGCGGCGGGCGTAGTCGCGAAGCATCTGGAACGCCTTTTCCTCGTCGACCGCATGGCGCTCCATCAAGATCCCCTTGGCGCGCTCAGTGAGCGAGCGGCGCTTGAACGCTGTCTCGAGGTCACGAAACTCGGCGAAGCGCCGTAGGACGATCTCGATCGAGTTCTGCCACTCGTGCGGTCTGGCATCGGTGATGTAGGCAAAGATGCCGCGCCTCGCCGCCTGGATCACGAAATCTGGGTTCGGCTCGTGGACGAGCGCGACCACCGGGCAAGCGGCTTCGTGGACGATCTCCTCGATCAGCTCGAGCGCATGCTGCGAGCTCTCGCCGAGCCCGACGAAGGCAACATCGGGCTGTTCACGCGCCGTGACCGCAGCCACTTCGGCAACGTCGATCTGGGGAGCAATCACGTCGTGACCGAGGTTGGCGACGAGGTCCACGACCTCCGCCAAACGATCCTGGCGCTGGTTGGCGACGAGCACACGCAGACGTTTCACGTCTAACCCTCTGCGGTCGGACTGACGGGCAAAGAGAGAATAGCGATGCTTCCAAGCTGTCTCTAGGAGGCGCTTCGCAAGCGACGCCACTCGTCGCAGAGGTCGCTCGCGGCTTCCGGCCATGCGGGATGGCTGAAGGTGAAACCGGCGTCGAGCAGTCGGCCGGGCATGACGCGCCGGCTCTTGAGGATCAGCTCGCTCTCGGTCCGCAGGAAGAAGGTGCCGATCTCGAGCATCCATTTCGTCGCAGGCAGCCCCACCCGGGCTCCCCACGCCTCCCGCAAGACTCCGCATGAACTCGGCCTGCGGCAACGGGCTCGGCGAGGCGAGGTTCACCGGCCCGGATACGTCGTCGTGCTCGATCAGCCACCGCACCGCCCGCGCGAAGTCCTCATGGTGCAGCCAGGAGATGAACTGGCGGCCGTCGCCGACCTTGCCGCCGAGGCCACGGCGCACGAGCCCGAGCAGGACGTCGAAGACGCTTCCCCGATCCGGGCTCATCACCATCGCGGTGCGCATGGCCACCTTTCGCGTGCGCGGGGTATCTGCGGCCTCGAGCTCCCGCTCCCAAGCTCGCGCGACGTCGATGCTGAACCGCCACGTCTCCGGAACCTCCGGGCTCGCCGCCGCCGAGGATGCCTGCGCGCTCGTCGTTCGGCGCGTCGTAGCGATGGGCGTAGATCGTGGCCGTGCTTGCATGCAGCCAGGTCGCCGGAGGATTGGCCGAGCCCGAGATTGCCTGGCCCAGCACGCGCGTCGAGTCGATGCGCGAGCCCATGATCTCGCCGGCGATTCCTCGCGTTGTAACGGCAATTGACGCTCCGCCCGGCGAGGTTGATGACGACATCTGCTCGCTCGACCTCCTCGACCCACGGGCCGAGATTCGCGCCGTCCCAGTAGACGGAGCGGACGGGGCCCGAGTCCCGCGGGCTGCGGCTCAGGACGACGACCTCGTGCCCATCCTCGGCGAGGGTCTGCGAGAGCCGCGTGCCTACGAGCCCCGAGCCGCCCGGGATGACGATCTTCATCAGAGCGTCAGCTGCTGGCTGACGAGGTAGTAGTAGATCCCCTCGCGCTTCATGAGCTCCTCGTGTGAGCCCTGCTCGGCGATCTTGCCCCGCTCCATGACGACGATCAGGTCGGCGTCCTTGATCGTGCTCAAACGGTGCGCGATGACGAAGGACGTTCGCCCTTCGAGGACATCGTCCATGTTGGCCTGCACCGTGCCTTCCGACTCGGTGTCGAGCGCGCTCGTCGCCTCGTCGAAGATCAGTACCGGCGGGCGCTGGTAAACCGCGCGGGCGATCGAGATCCGCTGCCGCTGGCCGCCGGAGAGCAGGAGGCCCGACTCGCCGATCTTCGTCTCGTAGCCGAGCGGGAGCCGGTCGACGAACTCGTGCGCATTCGCCACCCGCGCCGCCCACTCGACGCGCTCGCGGTCGGGCTCCCTCGCGCCGAACGCGATGTTGTTGGCGATCGTGTCGTCGAAGACGTAGCTGTCCTGCAGCACGTAGCCGATCTGCCGGCGGAGGTCGCGGTACGAGAGCGTGCGCATGTCGACGCCGTCGAAGAGGATCGTCCCGCCGGTCGGCCTCGAGCAGGCCGGCGAGGCACGCGGACGAGCGTGGTCTTCCCCGAGCCGCTCCGCCCGACGAGAGCGACCGTCGTCCCGGGCTCGACGGAGAGCGTGATCCCGTCGAGCACAGGTGGCGCGATCGCCGAGTACCGAAACTCGACGTCCTGCAGCTCGACCCGCCCCTCCAGCGTGCGCACAGCCGTCAGCTGAGCGTGGTCGGCACCCTGCTCGGGCTCCTGCTCGACGATGTCGTTCAGCCGGTTGAGGAGCACGGTCCCGTACTGCAGCTCGTCCCAGATCGCGAGCAGGACGAGGATCGGGCCGTTGGCGAGCAGGACGAGCGTCGTGAACGCGGCCAGCCCGCCGACCGACAGATCGCCGGCGAGGACCCTGAGGGCGCCGACGCAGAGGAAGACGACGAACGAGGCCAGGCTGACGAACTGGATCGCCGCCTCGTAGGACATGATCGTGAAGTCCGCGCGGAAGAGCCGTGTCGCGAGACTCGTGAACTGATCGAGCATGCGGCGACGGAACGCGTGCTCGGCGCCGACGGCCTTGACCGTCTCGATGCCCTTGATCGCGTCGATCTGGTGCGAGTGGTACCGGCCGAAGGCCTCCTCGAGGCTGTCGAACATCGGCCGCAGCTTCCGCTTCGAGAACCGCATCAGGCCTGCGTACACGGGGGCGGCTCGCGAGGAAGACGAGTGCGAGCACCCAGTCGTAGACCAGCATCAGCGCCACGGCCACGAGCAGCGTGGCGGCAGCGGTCAACGCCCTCACACCCTCCTGCACCATCAGCGTCCGCACTTCGCGCATGCCTGCGAGTCGGCGCTGGATGTCTCCCGTCCGCCGTGAGTTGAAGTAGCTCATCGGCAGGGCCAGCAGCCTGCCGGTCAGGAAGTCGAGCGTCTGGCCGTCGATCTTCACGGCCGCGCGAGCGAGCAGGTAGCGCTGGACGAGGGTCGCGCCGACCATCGCCACGAGGACGCCGAGCATCGCCCCCATGAGCAGGTAGAGCTGCTGGTAGTCGCGTTCCGAGAGGACGTCGTCGAAGACGATCTGCGTGAAGACCGGAAGCGTCATCTGGAGGCCCGCAGCGACGAGCGCCAGCAGCCCCGCGATGAGCAGCGTGCGCTTGAACGGTGCGAAGAACGCCCAGATCCAGCCGACCTTGCCCTCGCCGGTCGGAACCTCCTCGAGCCCCGGTCCGTAGGCCAGGAGCGCCGCATAGCCCGACCACTTGTCCTCGAACTCGGCGCGATCCATCTTCACCAGCCCGCGCGCCGGGTCGGAGAGGCGGACGCGATCGCCGTCGGCGGCGTAGAGCACTACCCAGTGGTTGCCGTCGAAATGGACGATCGCCGGCGTCGGCAGCTCTTCGAGCCGGGATTTCGAGGCCTTCACGGAGCGAACACGCAGGCCGAGCGACTCGGCGCCTGCCGCGATCCCCGCCAGGCTCGTGCCGTCCATGCCCATGTGCACGGTCTTGCGGACGTGGGCCAGGCTCACGTCGCGCCCGAAGTGACGGCACACCATTGCCAGGCAGGCGGCCCCGCAGTCCATCTCGTCGACCTGCCACACGTGCGGGAAGCGGCGGATCCGGCCGCCGCTTCTCCTCCCTGGTCTCGCCGGTCCACTCGTCGGCGACGGGCTCGGCTCCCTCGCGGGTCTCCTGCACCTCGTCCACCTGATCGAGCCCGACCGCCTCGCTGACGGACGCGCTCGCGGGCAGGACTTCCTCGGCGAAGTCGAGCGGGACCCTGGCCGCGAACTTGAACTCGTACTTCTCGACGTTGCCCTCGACGACGTCGCGGAAGACGGCATCGCGCTCGAGCAGGCGCCTGAAGTCCTCCTCCTGGAGGACGAGCAGCGACGCCGGCGTCACGGCCTCGATCGTCACCGCCCGCGGCGCACCGAGCAGCAACGCGCGCTCGCCGAAGAAGTCGCCCCGCCGCAGGTAGGCGACGTCGCCACGAGTGCCGTCATCGGTCTGCCACACGGCGCGCAAGCGCCCGTCCTCGACGAAGTACATGCACGTCGAGGCCTCGCCCTGGCGGACGACGATCTCGCCCTTGTCCGCATGCAGGGGCTCGAGTGAGTCGATGAGATCGTCGAGCGTCTCGTCGGCGATCCGCGAGAACGCGGACGAGAGGCGGAACAGGTCGCGATGCCGGTACCTGAGCCGATCTGCTGCTCGAGCCGCTCGCCGATCTCGGGCTCGCGGTCGACCGCGGCCAGGAAGACGGCCTTGTCGAGCCTGAGCGCCTCGACGGCGCTGCTCGCGCGCACCGTCGCGGACCGTGGCCGCCCGTCGAGCAGGGCCACCTCGCCGAACATGTCGCCGGCCCTGAGCACCTGGAGCGAGACCTCCTGGCCGTCGTGACCCCGCTTGAGCGCACGGGCAGCTCCCCGAGACGAGGACGTAGAGCGAGTCTCCCGTCTCCCCCTCCTCGACGATCACGCTCCCGAAGCCGAACGAAACCGGCTCGAAGCTCTGCATGACGAGGCGACGCGCGTCCTCGGGGAGCGCGACGAGGAGCGGTAACCGGTCGAGGATCTCCTGCACGCCGTCGCGACCGTCAGACGTGCTCATGCCACCGGATCCACTTCTTGACCTCGCTGTCGATCGCCCGCCGAGGCACCTCGACGTCGAGGAGCTCGCCGATTGCCGGGTCGTCGAGCTCCGGAGCGCGCTTGTCGCGAACGAGCGCGACGTAGAACGCGTCGCCAGACGACACCGGCCCGACCAGGTCCCCGGGCCGGGCGCTCAGGAGCGGGTCGGCCAGCTCCGTGGGCGCGTCCATGAGGAGGAATGCGCGCTCCGCCACCTGGATTCCTGCCCGGCCGGCCACTTCGTCCAGGGACAGCCCGTCCTCGCGAACGCAGAGAGCGGCCTCGCGCGCCATGCCTTCGACGGGAAGCTCGAGGAGGTCGCACTCGACCCGGAGCCAGTCCATCTGCTTGGCCTCGAGCGCCTTCGCCCGCGCTTCGGGCGTGTTCGCGCGGCGGACGAGCTCGTCGTACGCATCGGGATCGTCGTGCTCTCCGCCGGCAGCCGCCCGCCCGGCAAGCTCCCAGGCCCACGAGCTGAGCACACCGGAGCAGACGGCCTCGGGCCACAGCGCGACGCCTTGCTCACCGCCCGCTGCGTCAGGGGCGAGCTCGCGGGCCAGACTGCCGGCGCAGAAACCCCATCCAGTCGCCCGCCGTGATCTCCCAGTGCGATAGCCAGGCTTCCATCTCGTCCGCGGCGAGGAGCCCCAGCTTGCGGCGAAACTCAGTTCCCGCCGCGTCGACGTCGCTGGCAGCCAGCTCGACCCGGGCGAGGGCGGCCACGCCGGCGGCCAGATCCTGCTCGAGCGCAGCGACCTCTCCGCGCGCTTCCGCCGCCTGAACGACGTCCAGCCACGCGTACGTGCGCTCACCAGCCGAGAACACAGGACGCTCGCCAACCGCATCCGGGACTTCCATGTCCCTAGAGCGTAAAGAGGCGGGCGCACTGCGCCCGCCTCCTAGACCCCACGCGCTACTCGTTTACTTCTTCGGAAGTCCCTCTCTCTTCAGGCCACCCTTGACCTGCTCGCTTTCCTGCTCGGAGAGATCGAGGTCCTTCACGGTCTCTTCGCGCTCTGTGCCTTCGTTGCCGTCTGTCTTGTGGTCTTGCTCTCCCATTTGTTCCTCCTTGGCGTGTTCTTTCAAGACGCTGTAGACACAAGCATTCTTCCCCAGACCCGGCGATCGAGTCAACGAGCCGGAGGAGCGAGAAAGCCCAGCTCGAGGAGGCGCCTGGCGCCGCCGATCACGGAGACGTCAGCCGCGAGATCGCGCAGGCGAACCTTCCCATCGCACCGCGCAAGGGCATGTGCCGCCTGCGGCTCGATGCGCGCGGAGAAGCCCACGGAGCAAGGGTTGCCCACGAGCACATGCTCGTCGCGACCCGGGCCGAACACGTGCTCGAAGCTCGTCTCCCCGGGAAGCGAGAACACGCCGTCGAGAAGCTCGTCATCGCCGCGTAGGCCTCGCAGGTAGTCCTTGCCGGTGAACAGCCGCTCCACGTGAGCACCCGACCCGCGGTGAGGCGACCCCGGCACCTCGAAGGCGCGGATCCAGTTCCGGTCCGCCGAGCGTCGTCTGAGGATCACCGCACCCCAGGAGATCGCCTCGATCCCGGCCCGCGCGTAGTAGTCGAGCCAGCGGTCGACGGCAGCGCGAAACTCCCCGAAGTCGGCCGCGAGCACGCGGTTCCACATCGCGGCGTAGCCGACCGTGTCGTACGTCTCGTACCTGAGGAGAACAGCGTCGCAGCCCCCGCCCTCGAACTGGGCCTCGAGCGGCTCCCGCCAATCCGCCGTCGCGCGGGTGTATCCAGTTGCAGACGACGTAGGCGTAGCCGCCCTCGGCGAGCCGCGCCGCCGCCGCGCGGATGAGGCTCATCGAGACCTCGTCCCCGGGGAGGTCGCTGTCACGGTACGTGAGGTCGGTCTCCGGAGAGACGACGAACGGCGGGTTGGCCATGATCAGGTCGAACTCCTCCGCCTCGACGGGCTCGAACCAGCTCCCCACTCGGCTCTCGACCCCGGCCGCTCCGTTGATCTCCGCATTCAGCTTCGCGCACTCCAGCGCGCGCTCGTTCAGGTCGACCCCGATCACACGCTCGCTGTGCCTGGACGCCATGAGCGCCTGGATCCCGGACCCCGTGCCGAGGTCGAGCGCGCTCCGCGACGGCCGCCGGACGGTGAGGTCGGCCAGCATCGTGCCCGAGGGGTTCACGCCGGTCACGTAGTCCGGCTCGAGACGACGCTTGTCGTGATCGCAGGCCAGAAACAGGTCTTCGTAGAGCGCGATCTTCCATGGGGCGCGGGCCTGGCCGTCCCGGATCTCGAGCAGCCCTGCGTCGGCCAGGACCTGCGGCTCAACGGGCTTCAGCGCGTTGCGGGCCTCCTCCACCGAGACGCCGTCGCCGATCCAGAAGAGCCGCGCAAGGGTCTCTGTCCGGCCTTGGCCCAGGCGGCGCAGGAAGACCTCGCGGTCGTGCTCCATTCCTATGTCCGGAGGCCGGCCGAGCACGGAGCGCAAGCCTTCTACCGTGTAGCCGCCGGCGGCGAGCGCCTCGCGTAGCTCGATCACCGGGGGAGGTCGACGTACACCGTCTCGCCTCTGAACAGTCGCTGCTCCTGATCCCACGGGAAGAAGATGACGACGTAGAACTCGACGGGCTCGCCGGTCGCCGGCCAGTCGAGCCAGTCACCCTGGTGAGTGCCCGTCACATGTGCCCGTTCGCAGACGCCCTGCGGCCCGATCACGATCTCCGTCAGCTCGAAGTGGATGTCCGGAAACGCACCGAGCAGCCCGGCGTAGAAGCGGGCGGCGCCTTCGTGGCCCTCCCAGACATGGCCTGACTCGGGCAGCTCGTAGACGCAGTCCGGGGTCAGCGTCGAGATCAGGCCGGGCAGATCGCGCTCGTCCTCGGCGATCGAGTGCTTTTTCCAGAGCTCGCGGATCTCGTGGTACTCGGCGACGTCGAGGTCTCGCTTCAGCTCTTCACGCACATTCTCCCGACTCATTGCGACCAGCTTATTCGGGTCGCGGTACGCTCGGCCCGGCATGGCCGGCAACGATCTGCTCCAGCGCCTCTCGACCGAAGCGCTCACCGCCTCGTGGCTCGCGCAACGGCTCGCGATCGAGCCGAGGCTGATCGAGGCCATGCGCCGCTCCGGAGAGCTGATTGCCGTCCGCCCTCCGGGCTCGTGGGAGCACTACTACCCGGTCTGGCAGTTCGACGAGGACTGGCGCCCCCTGCCTGCCGTTCAGCGCGTGACGCGCGCAGCTCGCGAGCGTGGGCTCAGCGACGGTCGCCTGTACGAGGTCCTGTCCCATCGCCTCGGGCTCGGTGGCGAAAAGCGCCTCGCTTCGGCCCTGCGGGTGGATAACGGCGAGCGGGTCGTCGCCGCCGTCCGCGCCAGCTGACTAGCTAGCTACTCCTCGCGGCGGTGACTCGCCGCAAGCTCCTCGAGCGCCGAGGGATCCAGCTCGTCGGCCGATATGGAAACGACCTTCGTGGGCGTGACCGCGCGTAGCGTCGCCGTGCGCGCCCCACCTTCGAGCACCGCCCGCTCACCCAGGACGGCGCCGGGGCCGATCTCGGCGACCGTCTCGCCGTCGACCTCTGCCGCCAGCACTCCGTCGAGGAGCAAGTAGAGCTCGTCGCCGGTGTCTCCCTGCTCGACGAGCGTGTCGTCGACGTCGAGCGTGCGCGGCTTCGAGGACGAGCCGCTTCGCATGATCGCCTTCGAGAGGTCTCGCTCGAGGGCGGTCTCTACGGCAGTGACGAAAGGCTCCGAATCCTCCTTGCCCCAGGGCGTGTTCTCGCCGAACGCCTTGCGGTACCACTCCTTGAAGTCGATGAGACCGCTCTTCTCCACGAGCTTCCCCTCCTTGTAGACCCAGTGGCGAGGAAACGTGCTGGCGCCTTTGAGCTCGTGCTCGGACGAGCCGTCGGCGTGGAGCTTGAGCGACAGCGTCGTCCAGGCCAGCGCCGAGGAGATCTGGAAGTAGGGCTTTCCGTGCACGTGGCGCGGAGCGGGCATGCCCGTACGACCGCCGGCCGTCTGGGTGAAGCGCACCCAGCCGTCGCCGATCTCCGGCTCGGGCTGCAGGGTCGGCATGGCGATCGCCGGGACGCTGACCTCGCGCGGGCCGAGCTTGACCTTCGTGACGCCTAGGTGGCCGCCCCCGAGATGGCCGAAGTCCACGATCTTGCCGTCCTCGACCTCGATGAACGCATGCAGCTCGTTCGCCTCGCGGAACGCGTCGGCTTCGGTCATCGCCTCGAGGTCGTCGATGACGTCCGGCGGCGGCTCGTCGTAGTGGGCGACGCCCATCGAGAACGGAATCTTAGGCAACCCCTCGACGGCTTCCGACGGGATCCACGAGATGGCTGTAACGGACGATTCGAACCGCATTGATCTCTCCTCCCTCGCTGTGGACGCGAAGGCTAGATCACCAGCGTTTGGGGTGCCGCTGGGCCCGCCCGAAGCGACGTCTCGCCTTCCGCTCGTCGGCCTGCAGCCGCTTGTCCTGCTTGATCGCGAGGGCCCGGAGCTCTCGCTGCAGCTTGGTGTAGCTCGCGTAGCGCTCACGCTCGAGAGAGCCGTCGACGAGCGCGCTCTGGATCGCACACCCGGGCTCGCCGTCGTGCGAGCAATCGTTGAAGCGGCACTCGGCAGCCAGCGACTCGACATCGTCGAAGGTCGTGCCGAAGCCCTCGTTCACGTCCCAGAGCTGCAGCTCGCGGATGCCCGGCGTGTCGAGCAGGAGGCCGCCGCCCGGCAGTTGGACCAGCTCGCGGGTCGTGGTCGTGTGCCGGCCGCGCCCGTCGTTGCGGACCTCGGCGACCGCTTGCACGTCCTCACCGCGCAGACGGTTGATGAGCGTCGACTTCCCCACTCCGGAGGAGCCGAGCAGGGCAACCGTGCGATTGCCGGTGAGATATGCGCGGAGCTCGTCGACTCCCTCGCCCGTCAGTCCGCTGGCGACGTGGACTGGTACGCCGATCGCCACGCCCGCCACCGAGGCAAGTGCAGCATCCACGTCGTCGCAGAGGTCAGCCTTGGAGAGGACGACGACCGGCTCGGCGCCGGAGTTCCACACGGTTGCCAGATAGCGCTCGAGGCGACGGGGATTGAGATCGCCGTCGAGGCCGGCGACCAGGAAGACGACGTCGATGTTCGCGCCGAGCACCTGTTCCTCGGTGGCCAGCCACGCGGCCTTCCTCGAGATCGAGGTCCTGCGCGTGAGGACAGCGTGGATGGTCGCGCCGGATCCATCCTCGTGCGCCCGGATGGCGACCCAGTCGCCGGCCACCGGCAATCCGCCGGGACCCGTCTCGTGGTGGAGCCGCCCGGTCGGCTCCGCGGACAGCTCTCCCGCCTCTGCGCAGACGACGTAGGCGCCACGATGCTGGACCGCGACGCGTGCGGGTACGAAGCCGTCACCCGCGTACGGGGCGAAGGCCTCTTCGAAATGTGCGCTCCAACCGAGCGCTTCCAACGATGGTGCGGACAAGCGTGAACCTCCTCGGTCGACGAAAGCGGGGGCACGAGAAGTGCACGGCCCGCGCCGAGGAGCTAGCCCAGTTGGTCTAGCCGGCGCGCACCGTGCGACGGGCGGCAATGCGAAGATCAGTCATCTCTGCGGCCTCCTTCCGTCGACGGTGGACGCTCTTAGGGTAGGTGAAGCCTCGGCCGGCAGCAAGCTGGGCAGCTAGAACCGGGCCGGAGAGAGGCTTTAAGGAGGGACACCCCCCTCCGGCCCTTCTTGGAGAAGATGGGACGGCATCCGGGAATAGGCGAGACGACGCCCTCCGGATTGCGACCCGGAAAAGATTTAACGTAGCCCCGTGGCCGACGAGACCAAGGAGGAGCGCCTCGACCGGGAGCTGATCGAGCTCCTGAACGAGCTCCGCGTGGCTCTGCCGGGGGTGCAGGTGCTCTTCGCGTTCCTGCTCGGCGTCCCCTTCACGCAGCGCTTCGCCGAGGCGACCGACCTCCAGCAGGATGTGTACTTCTTCACGTTCCTCTGCACAGCCGTGGCCACGGCGCTGCTCATCGCGCCCTCGGCCTACCACCGCCTGACGTGGCGACAGGGCGACAAGGAGCACCTCCTCGTCGTCTCGAACGGGCTGACGATCGCCGGAACGTTCTTCCTCGCCGTCGCGATCTCGAGCACCGTCTTCGTCGTCACCGACCTGCTCTTCTCGACGACGGCCGCCGCCCTCACTGCAGCGGCGACGGCCGCCTTCTACGCCTTGTTCTGGTACGTGCTGCCGATCATGCGGCGGCTACGCGACACCAAGAAGAGTCGTTAGCTCTTCGCCGGCACCGGAGTGCCCGGCGTGTGGAGGAGGTTCTCCACTTCCTGGACGCCCTGCACGTTCCGTGTCTTCTCCTCGAGGTCGCGAATCAACTCCGGCTCCTCGACCTCGCCGCGAAGGACGACGACACCGTTCTCGGCATTGACGTTGATCTGGCCCTTCGGCACCTCGGCGTCGCGGAAGATCTCGGTCTCGACCTTGCGAGCGAGCGTGACGTCGTCGGGCTGCGGCTTGTCCGCCTCCTTGAGGTCCTTGACCTTCTGCTTCACGTCGAAGGCTTGCGACTTCGCAATGCGGCCAAGGCGCCCCGGGTGCTTGACCTTATTCCTGAAGAAGTAGACGAGCACAGCCCCGAGGGCCGCGAATTTGAGCAGACGAAGCATGGAAAACCCCTTTTCAATCGATTGTTTGCGTACCTAACGCCTACCCGATCGAGACCAGGCGAAACAGCCCCAACAAACACGAGGGTCAGCGGCGACCCGCTGACCCAGAGGCGTGATCTAAGTCGCCGGCAGCCTGCTCCGGCGGCCGCGCGGACCGGGCTAGTCGCCCCAGTCGAAGTCGCGGGAGCGACCCCAGAGCGTGTCCTCGTCAGTCGGCTGCTCAGGCTCCGCAACAGCCAGGCTGACGGGCTCGGACGGCAGCGATTCCTCGCCGTCCATGGTCTCTTCGATTCGGGCTTGCTCCTCGCTCTTGAACAGGGGGTGATTGTCGAACGGATCCTCGGCCTTGTAGCGATCGATCGGCAGGTCGGGCTCGATCTCCGAGTTCTTGCGCTTGAGCTCGAGGTGATCCTGGATGACGTCGGCGAAGAGCGAAGGTGTCTCTATTGGCACTGATCCTCCCTCGCTGGGAATGTCGTCGTAGATGGTCAAGCGGCGGATTGTAACGGGCTTGTGCGCTAGCCCGAAACGCCAGCGGCCTCGAGGGACGGGCCCCCGGCAGCCTCGACGCGGTTCTTCCCGCGCCGTTTCGCCGCGTACAGAGCCGAATCCGCCAGAGCAAGCAGGTCGTTCGCAGTGCCGGATCCGCCCCATTCGGCGACGCCGAAACTGGCCGTCATCGTGATGCGGTCGCCGGCGGCCGAGAAAATGACCCGCTCGGCGAGCGCGGTTCGCATCCGCTCGGCGAGAGTGATCCCGCCCTGGACGTCCGTCCCGGGGAGCAAGACCGCGAACTCCTCGCCTCCCCAGCGTGCCGCGAGATCGATCTCGCGAAGACAGTCCTTGAGCGTTCTTGGCGAACTCGCGCAGCACCTCGTCGCCCGCGGGATGCCCATGCGCGTCGTTGACCCTCTTGAAGTCGTCGAGGTCGGCCAGCACCAGGGTGACGGGCTCCCCGAAGCGGTCGGCGCGCGAAAGCTCCTTCGCCAGCGCGGCCTCGTAGAGTCGCCGGTTGGCGAGGCCGGTCAGCCCGTCGACGAGCGCCTGCCGCTGAACAGTCCGGTGGAGCCGCGCGTTCTCGAGCGCGATGACGCCGTGCCCGACGAGCCAGTTGGCCGTCTCGCGATCGTCGGCGGTGAACTCGTCGCTCGACAGGATCAGCGTGCCGAAGTTCTCCCGCCCCGCAGTCAGCGCGAGCTCGAGGCGCTCGGAACCCTCGGCGGGGTCGCCTTTGCGGATGATCTCGCCCGCCTCGGCCATGAGCAGTCCGCCCGTGGCGCCCGTCGAGTCGACGGCAGTGTCGACGAGGGTGCGGAGCAAGCCGTCCAGGTCGTGCGTCGCCGCGAGCGCTTCGCCGAAGCGCATCGTCGCCTCGCGCAACCGCCGACGCTCCTCGTCCAGCTCCTTCATCCGGGCCTCGAGCTGATCGGCCATCTCGTTGAAGGCGCGGCCGAGGCGTGCGAACTCGTCGCGGCCCTTGACGATGGGCACGCGCCGGTCGAGACGGCCCTGTGCGATGTCGTGGGCGGCCGAGACGAACCGGCCGAGCGTGCGGACGATGGCGCGACCCTCGAAGTAGGCGATCAGGATCAGGAGCAGGAGCGAGACCAGCATCGTCAGCTCGAGCCTGCGCGCGATCGAGCCGGCAGCCTGATCGATCGCCCCCTGCGGCTCGAGGAGCACGAGACGCGCACCACGCGGAGCGGGCAGCGGCTCGGACGCAAGGGCCCGGAACCGATCGTCCTTCAGCGACACCTTGCTGGGTTGGCCAGAAGAGATGCTCAGACGGGCGCCGCCGATCCCGTCACCTGCGAGGACGCGGCCGGCGCTGACGAAGGCCAGCCGCTGGTTGGCGTCGAGGCCGGCCCGGGCCTTGAGACGGCGCACGAGCCCGGTATCGATCGGTACCGCCGCTACGACCTCGCCGAGAACACGACGATCAGCGCCGACGACAGCAACCGTTCGGGTGGCCGCGCTCGTCGGCGTCCGGCCGACGCGCAGCCTCGGTCCGGCACGGACTTGGACGTTCGGATGCCGGCGAACGACGCGCGCAAGCTCACCACGGTCGCGCGCTGCCAGCGCTCGCTGAACGCTCCGCCTGCGGGCGAGTGTGGTCGCGGTGAGCTCGGCGCCGTCGAGCTCCTCGCCGTACGCGGCGAGCGACGAGCGAACGCCTGCCTGCAGCACGGAGTCGACGCGACGCGTCTCGCTGCGCTTCGACAGGGAGCGAAACCCCTGGAAAGCGGCAACAAACGGAAGAAGTGCGATCAGCGCAAAGTAGGCAGCAAGCCTGACTTTGAAACTCCCCACCAGTACCTCCTAAAGCATTACGCCTAGCGGCCGATACGTCATGTGCACAACGTTTGTCGGCGAAAGAGGGGGAAAACATGAGGCCGACTGTGGGACAAATATTGAGTGGACTGGCTTTAGGGGCCGTAGCGGCCTCGATGCTCGTCATGCCCGAGCGCTTCCTCGGAGCTGACGACGCAACAGTGCGCGGCCTCATGCTGCAGGCCCCGGCCGAGCGCTCGGTCGTGCAGGCGGCGCCGATTCGCGCGCGGCGCGTGCAAGTGCATCGCTCCGCCCCGATCAAGCGCTCCGTGGCCGTGGTCGCGCACCGCGCGCCGTTCACCGTGACCATCTCCCGGCAGATTCCGGTCCGGCCGCGTGCAGCACCCCCGCCTCCGCCGGCTCGCAAGGTCGTAGTACCGAAGCCGCCGGTCGCAGCCGACCGCTGCCCGCGCCGCCGCCGCCTCCTCCGCCGGCTGCGCCTGCTGAGCCGGCGTGCAGGTCGCTGAGCCGGCTGAGCCTGTGCTCTCGCTACCCGTGACCGGGCCGCGGCCAGGGTGAGCGAGAAGAAGAAGAACAAGGCGAAGGTCGACAGAGTCGCGCAACGAGAAGAAGCAGAGGAAACGGAGCGACAACGAGGAGTACGAGGACCGGGGCGACAAGAATCGCGGACCGCGACCAGGGTCGCAACGAGGACGATCGCCAGGACCGCGGCAGACACCACCGCAAGCACGGGGACGATGACGACTAGGATGGGCGCGTGCTGCGCCATCTCACCTCTCGCCGGATGGGCCCTGTCGGCATCGCGCTGACCGCGTTCGACATCTGGCGGCGCATACCGCCGAAGCACCGCAGACGCATCCTCGCCGAGGCGCGCCACCACGGCCCACGCCTGGCCAGAGCGGCCGCTCAGCGGCGCCGCAACAATCGCCGCCGCCGCTAGCTCTGCGTGACGGTGTCTGACACCGGAACGGTGTCTGACACCTCGAGAGCCTCGCGGACGATCCGGTCCTGCATGCGTTGATGCGCCGTGGGATAGCCCTCGCTCGTGCTGGCGCGCCAGGGCCGCCCGACGTAGCGGAGCGGTAGGTCGCCGACAGCATCTTCGAGCCTGTGGCGGATCGCACGCCACGCGCCCATGTTCTGCGGCTCCTCCTGGGCCCAGACGACCTCCTCGAGCCTGGGATACGAGGCGACGAGCGCCTCCGTCGCTCCGACGGGGAACGGGTAGAGCTGCTCGATCCGGGCGACTGCGACCGACGTGGCAGCGGCACGCGCCTCGTGGCCGGCGATGTCGTAGTAGAGCTTCCCGGAGACGACGACGAGGCGTCGAACCTGCTCACGGTCTGCGTTCGGATCGTCGAGCACGGGCGCGAACGAGCCCGAGGCCAGGTCGGCCAGGGTCGAGGCGGCTTCCTTCAGCCGCAGAAGCCCTTTCGGGGTCATGACGACCAGCGGGCGGGCGCTGGGATCGAGCGCCTGCCGGCGAAGCAGGTGGAAGTACTGGGCCGAGGTCGTCGCGTTGACGATGCGGATGTTCTCCTGGGCGGCCAGCTGGAGGAATCGCTCGAGCCTCGCGCTCGAATGCTCCGGCCCGTTGCCCTCGTAGCCGTGCGGCAGCAGGAGCGTCAGCCGCGAGGTCTGCCTCCACTTCGGCAGGCCGGAGACGAGGAACTGGTCGATCACGATCTGCGCGCCGTTGACGAAGTCTCCGAACTGCGCTTCCCAGAGCACGAGCGCTTCCGGCGCCGCGATCGAGTAGCCGTATTCGAAGCCGAGCGCCGCGTACTCGGAGAGCGGCGAGTTGTGCAGCTCGAACGACGCCTTGGCGTCCGAGAGGCGCCCGATGGGCGCGTACTGCGCACCGGTGACGACGTCGTGGAGCACGAGGTGACGGTGCGAGAACGTGCCGCGCTCCGTGTCCTGGCCCGTGAACCGGACGGAGATGCCCTCGACGAGCAGAGCCCCGAGGGCGAGCGCCTCGGCCTGGCCCCAGTCGATGCCACCGGCGTCGAGAGCTTCCACACGGCGCTCGAGCTGCTTTGCGAGCTTGGGATTGACGGTGAAGCCCTCGGGGGTGCTGACGAGCTCGGCGTTCAGCTCCCGGAGGCGCTCGGCCGGAACGGCGGTCACCACGCGCGCGTCCGCGGCGTCGGGCGTGCGGTCGCCCGCGTCGGCCGAAGGCGTGCCGAAGGTCGTCTTCAGGGTCTCGTGGGCGGAGCGGAGTCGCGTCTGCTGCTCGGCGGCCAACCGCTCCGCCTCCTCACGCGTGATCGTCCCTTCGGCGACGAGCGCCTCGACGAACTGGTCGCGCACAGACGGCTGCTCGGCGATCTGCTGGGCCATGAGCGGCTGCGTGAACGCAGCTTCGTCCCCCTCGTTGTGGCCGTGCCGGCGGTAGCCGACGAGATCGACGACGACGTCGCTGGCCGAAGCGCCGGCGGAATGCGAGCGCGAGGCGAATCGCCCAGATCGCGGCCTGCGGGTCGTCGGCGTTGACGTGGATGATCGGGATGTCGAAGCCCTTGGCGAGGTCGCTCGAGTAGCGGGTCGAGCGCCCGTCTGCCGGGTCGGTCGTGAACCCGACCTGGTTGTTGGCGATCAGGTGCAGCGTGCCGCCGGTCGTGTAGCCGATGAGGCCCTGCAGGTTCAGCGTCTCGGCGACGACTCCCTGGCCCGGGAAGGACGCGTCGCCGTGGATGAGCACGGGCAGGGCGACGCTCGGGTCGTGCGGGGCCGCCCGGGCAGCCCGGTCGGTCTGCTCCGCGCGCGTGATCCCTTCGACGACTGGATCGACGGCCTCGAGGTGGCTGGGGTTGGCGGCCAGGGAGACCGTGAGCTCTCCGGCGCTCGTCGGGCGGCGTCCGACCGCGCCCAGGTGGTACTTGACGTCCCCGCTCGCGCCCTCGGCCTTAGCGGTGACGGCCTCGATCGTCCGCTCGCCTTCGAACTCGCGCAGGAGCTCCTCGTACGGCCTGCCGATGATGTGCGCGAGGACGTTCAGGCGCCCGCGGTGGGCCATCCCGATCACGACCTCGTGCGCGCCGGCCTCCGCGGCGAGGCTCAGCGACTCGTCGAGCATCGGCACCATCACGTCGAGCCCCTCGATCGAGAACTGCTTCTGCCCGAGAAACGCGCGGCGCAGGTAGTGCTCGAAGCCTTCGACCTCGGTCAGCCGCGCGAGCATCCGCTTCTTCTCGTCGTCCGTGAGCGGCGACCGGTACCGGCCCGACTCGATCGCCTGGCGCAGCCAGACGCGCTCCTGGTGGTCCGAGATGTGCTCGATCTCGTAGGCGATCGTCCCGCAGTAGGTCTCGCGGATCCGCGGAAGGACGTCGGCCAACGTTTCGCCCTGCATGCCCACCCGGAGGACGGACGCCGGGATGCGCGCCTGCAGCTCGGGCGTGAGCTTCGGAACGAGCAGCTCGGGCTCGAGCGCAGGGTCGCCGACGGGCTCTGATCCGAGTGGATCGAGGTGCGCGGCGAGATGCCCGTGGGTGCGGTGAGCCTTGATCAGTGACGCCGCTGCGGCCACGGCGCCGAGCAGCTCGTGGTCGACGGCCTCGGGCGCCGCTGCCGGAGCGGGCTCGGGTGGCGGTGCCTGCTCCTCTGCCGGCGGGGCGGGGGCCGGTGGGGGCACACCATCGCCGTCGGCCCGAAGCGTCTCCAGCAGGCGCGCAAGGCCGGGCAGCGACTGCAGAAGCTCGGGGTCGCCGCTCTCGAACACCGCGCGCCACTCGGCCGGAACGGCCTCGGGGTTCTCGAGGTACTCCTCGAAGAGGCCACGGGCGTAGCCGACGTTCATCCCATCGACGTCGTGCACGCTCATCAGGTTCTTTGTATCAACGAAAGCCCCTCTCGGGGCCGCGTTCAGAAGATGGGCTTGCCCGTCAAGACGGCGACGATCATCCCCGCCAGCCAGGCGAGTAGCGCCGACCCCCACCGCGAACGCCGCCAGACGCGCATGGCGCCCGCTGGTCAGGCCGACCGCGATGAATGCGATGACGAGCGCGAACGGCACGAGTCGAACGGGCCGGTAGACGACGGCAACGGCGCTCAGCGCAATCGACGCGGCCGCGAGGAAGCCGCCGACGGCCTCGGCCGCGCTCGTCCGCTCGACCGGGACGCGCTCGTCGTCGTACGCGCTCATGGCAGCGTGGCCGCCGTCCGCGTGGTGCGGGCGTAGCTGCGCACCGGCCGTCCGTGTGGGCCGGGACGGCGGGGCCTGGGCCCACGTCGCCACCGCGACGGATCTGCGGGCTCGATCGGCTCGACCGGGACCACCGCAGGCTCGAGCGGCTTCGGCTCGGCCCTGATCGCCCACCAGCAAACCAGCCCCAGGTACAGCAGCGGGAGCTTCAGGACGAGCATCATGAAGACGAGCTCGACCAAGGCCGCTTAAGTCTAACCGCGCCGGTTCTCCTTGACCTTCAAGCGGAAGACGTCGGGCCGGTGGTAGTGGCCCGCCGGGTCGAAGCGCTGTCTTTCCTCGAAGAGGCGCGCCGGCTCGAGGTCCGCGTAGAGGATCCCCTCCTCGTCGTAGAGCGGGCCGGCGAGGTACGAGCCGTCGGGCCCGAGGATCGCGCTGCCTCCCCGGCCGAGGACGTCGTGCCCCTCGAGCGCGTCTCGGAGCGGAAAATCGTCCGGGTAGGCGGAGGCGCGCTGGAAGTGGCTGGGCGAGACGACGAACGCGCGAGCCTCCCGGGCGATGTGGACGAGGGTCGCCTGCCAAGCCTCGCCGTCGTCGGCCGTCGAGGCGACGTAGATCTCGATTCCGGACTCGTACAGCGCGAACCGCGCCAGCGGCATGTAGTTCTCCCAGCAGATCAGCCCGCCGAGGCGGCCGACGCCGGTCTGGATCGCCCGCAGCCCGCTGCCGTCGCCGGGGCCCCAGACGAGGCGCTCGTGGTTGGTCGGCACGAGCTTCCGGTGCTTGAGAGCGAGGCTCCCGTCGGGCCCGTGGTACAGGAGCGTGTTGTAGAGGGTGCCGGGGCGCTCGGGATCGATCTCGGTGACACCCGTGACGAGCCACACGCCGTGCGCCTCGGCGGTCGCGCCGAGGCGGTCGGCAGCAGGGCCCGGCACCGCAACGGCCTCCTCCGCGATGCGGGCGAAGGCCGCCTTCGAGCGCTCGTCGGCCCAGCCGGCGAAGTGCTTCGCCCAGGTCGAGGAGGGATAGACCGGGATGAAGGCCTCGGGGAAGACGACGAGCTCGGCGCCCTCGCCGGCAGCCTCGGCGGTCAGCCGCTCGAGCTTCTCCAGCGTGGCGTCGCGGTCGAGCACGACGGGCTCGGCCTGGACGCAGGCGGCTTTGACCGCGCGTTCCATGACGGCGATTGTAGGGAGGCGACGTCGCTAGCGGATGCGGATGGACATGCCGCCGGCCGCGAAGCCGGCCTTCTTGGCCGTGAAGGTGAGACGGCCCTTCTTCATCGGGCGGAGCCTGAAGGTGACGCGACCCAAGCGGTTCGTGCGTGCGCTGCGGGCGCGAATGCCGGCCCCGGAGACTCGTACGGTGGCGGAGCGGACTGCGACGACGGGCGGGGTCGGACACGGTGACGGTCAGGCGCCTCAACTGGCGCGGCGGCGCGGCTGCCCGGTCAGGGCCATCCGCAGGCGCTGAGCGATGTTGATCTTCTGCGCCGGAGCAAACTCGCCGACGTTGCGGTTCTCGTCCATGGCTGCCACGCGCCAGAAGAGGGTGCCGCCGTTGACGTAGTTGTAGTGGAGAAGGAGCGGCGCGTAGCTCGTGTTGTCGGTCGTCATGTCCTCGATGAGCTGCTGAAGTCCTGGCGCGGCGAGACCTGGACGCGGAAGTTCTTGGCGCCGAGCTTCCAGCCCCACGAGAGCAGCAGGTGGTTGCCCGAGACGCTCGTCCGCACGTTGGCGGGCTCGCTGATCGTCCTCGTGAAGGGAGTGAACCCCGACCATGGGCCGGTGGCGTAGCCGCTCGTCTTCGGGAACTCGGCGCGAACCCGCCAGCGCCAGATGCCCGGGGCCGAAGAGGTAGGCGAACGCAGCGGCGCGCAGGCGCATGTTCGGCCATTCCTTGTGCGTGCCGTCGGGGCCGTCCATCGAGAACGTGTAGCCCGAGGCGCCTTCGACGTGCGACCACATCCACACGGGGGTGAAGTCGCCGCTCGTCGCGTTGTCGGACGCGGGGACCGGGGTGGGCAGGCGGCGCTGGAACTGTCGCACGGGCGACCAGGTGAGGCCGATCAGATTCTCGTCGTCGGCGCGAACCCGCCAGTAGAGGTTCGTGTCGGCCGGGTGCGTGGTGAAGGGCGTGTAGGACGTCGAGGCGGTCGTCACGTCCTCGAGCAGGGCGGCGAACGTCGGCTCCTGCGCGACCTGGAAGCGGTAACGGCGGGCGCCCTCGACCGAGGTCCACCGGAACACCGGCTGCTCGGTCATCAGTGCGCCGTCGGCAGGCGAGAGCTGCGAGGGCGGCGTCGAGCGCTTCTGGAAGTTCGACGCTGCTGCCGCGAGCGGGTCGCCCACGGCGCCGCTCCCGTTGAGGTTCGTGGCCGGGAGGATCGCCCAGTAGTAGAGCGTGGTCTCGTCGGGGTAGGTCGTCGGCCGCAGCAGGTTGCGCGGGGAGTACGCCGGGAGCTGCGTGAACGCGTAGTCGACGAGGTTGCTGAACGAGGGGTCCTTGGCGACGATGACGAAGTAGCTCTGGCGCCCCGCGAGCGGCTTCCAGGTGAAGAACGGCGTCCGGGTGGTGAGGGTGCCCCGCGCGGCCAGGAGGTAGTCGTTCGCGCCGGGATAGCCCGACGCGTGCAGGACGGCGTGCAGGCCCCGCCGGTTGGCGCTCCGGTCCACTGGAACGCCGTGCCGTTCATGGTGCCGTCGTCGATGTACGTGAAGTCGCCGTAGACGTCCTGTTGCGTCGAATCCCGCTCGCCCGCGGGCGCGGACGCGCGCGCAGTAGCTCGCGGTTCAGGACGAGGGCCGGGAAGTCGTAGGCGACGTTGATCGGGTCCGGGTAGGGCTTGATCGTTGTTCCAGCCGGTTCCGAGAGGCGTCCAGGAAGGGACCGAGGTCGTGACGCGCCAGCCCTGCAATGTCACCCCACGCGCAGACGCCGCTCAGGTACGGAGCAATGTCGACGAGGTAGCTCGGGGCGCCGGGGACCGGATCCCAGACGAGCATCGGCACCTCGGTCTGATAGCCGGGGGTGCCGGGCGCGAGGTCGGTGCCCGGGTCGACAAGGTTATCGCGCAGGTGAAGGTTCTTGATGCTCGGGTCCGGTCACCGGAGGCACCTTGTCGAACGTCTTCGTGAACGACGGCCCGAGGTTCCAGACACCGGAGTTGCCGGCAGCGTCGAGAGCGCGGACGCGCCAGTAGTAGGTGTTGTCGCGGTAGACGACCGTCGGGGCCAGGGACGTCGAGACCGTCATCTGCGAACAGCAGACCTTCGAGCCAGGCGCGAAGTCCTCCGAGGAGTTGACCTCGACCTCGTACTTCGTGGCGCCGGCAACCGGAGCCCAGGAGAACTGCGGGTCGAAGAACTCGGTCGCTGCAACGAGGTCGGTGACGACCGGGGTCGTGGTCGAAGGCCAGGACCAGGTGAAGCTCCCCACGCTGGAGGCTCCGCCGCGGTTCCCCTGGGAGTCGAGCGGCGTGACGCCCCAGTAGTACGTGCCCTGCGGCAGGAGGTTGAACTCGGGCACGTAGTTCGTCGCCCACGTCTCGACCGGCTTGCCGCCGCCTTCGACGAGGTTGGCGAGCGCGGGGTCGCTGGCGAGGGAGAAGAGGTAGCTCGAGGCGTACGGGACCGGCGACCAGTTGAGGCGAGTCGGCGAGCTCGGGAAGGCGAACGGGAATCCCGGCGCGGGCGCCAGAGTGGTGGGCGCGCCGGTCCAGCTCTTGCGGAAGGAGCGCGGCGCGGACCACGGCGAGGTGTCGCCGACCTGCGTGGCGGAACGGACGCGCCACCAGTAGGTGCCGTTGGGCACGGTCTTCTTGACGGTGGCGCGGGTGTTCCGCGTCGAGAACTGCCCCTCGCCGCGGCCGAGCACCGGGGCGTTGAAGTTCTGGTCGGCCGCGAGCTGGAACTCGTAGGACGCGGCGCCTGCGACTGCGCTCCAGGCGAACGCGGGCAGCGCCTCGACGGTGGCGCCGGATGCCGGCTCGAGCGGGGTCGGCGCCTTCAGCGCGGCCTGCGCGGGCGCTGCGGCAACGAGCGCGACCGTGCCGAGCGCGGCGACGAGGAGCTTGCGGAGATTTTTCGGGTCAGCAGCCATGGATTTTGGAGCGAGCCGGGCCGCCGACTCGAACTCTCCATCGCGCTCTCGGCGCTCGCCGCCAATCCCTCGGCTGAGGGGAATCTCGGAAGCGCTAGCGCTTCTGCCGCTTGGGAGGGCCTAGCTTCGGCGCGGGATCAGGCTCCTTGCGCCGCTTGATCTGGCGTTTTACCTCGTCGAGGAAGCGCGAGGTGTCGTCGCGGAAATCGTCGCTCAGGAACTCCCCGGGGGGCTCTTCGGTGGACTTCCCCTTCGATTTCTTTCGGTTTCCGGGCATCCTCTCCGCCAACTTCGGGTCCGTGCTCGTCCACGTAGAGAGATGCGCGGACGACCCCCGGCTTGCGGCAAGGCCGAGTGTTTTTCTCGCTCTTAGCGAGGATGATTTTGGATGGAGCCGACGGGGCTCGAACCCGTGACCTCTGCCTGCCAGGCAGCGCTCTCCCAGCTGAGCTACGGCCCCTTGGCTGGTCTCCCAGTCTAGCCGCGAAGTCGAAATCGTCGGCCCAATTGATGCCGCGCCGCTGATTGTTTCTCGCGGGGTGCAGTCGCAGGCTGATCACCTGCGTTCGTGGGGAGCATCTCGATGGGGAGAAAGAAGCAGCGATCGAGCTCGTGCGCAGTACGCGGCGAACGCATCGATCTCGTCTGCGGTGTAGAGCGCGCCGAACCAGTCCCGTCCTTGCGCACGGCGACGTGTAGCAGCGAACGACGACGACATCGCCGTAGCGGGCGGCCCACTTGCATTGAAACGCGGAGTAGTTCCTCCGAGGCGGAGGATCGAAGATCGCAGTCGACCGCCCTCGCCGATGGGTCGGTAGACCTCGATGCCCAGCTTGATTGCAGCTAGTGCGATGGCCTGTCTCCGCGATCGCTCCTTTCTGATCCGTTGTCATTTCCGGCAACGTAGCAGGCGCATCGGCTGGGCCGTGTCTTGATTTGACACCCCGCGCTCGGGCTACACTGGAGCCAAGGAAAGGAACCAGCACCCTCTGAGCCCACTCGACCAAGCACGTCGCATCGCCGGCCTCGCCGAGGAGAAGCTGGCGCAGGACATCGTCATCCTGGACATGCGCCCTGTCTGCGCGTACACGGACTTCTTCGTCGTCTGCTCGGGCCAGAACCCGCGGCAGACGAAGGCGATCGTCGACGAGGTCCGTCACGGGCTCAAGCACGAGGAGCAGGTACTCCCGCACGCCGTCGACGGCGAGCGTGAGGGCACCTGGATCGTGGCCGACTACACCGACGTCGTCCTGCACGTCTTCACGCCCGAGATGCGTGACTACTACCGCCTCGAGGAGCTCTGGGAAGACGTGCCCTCGATCGAGCACGCCACGGCCGGCTAGCGGTACAGCCCCCGCTCTTCGATGATCCGCGCCACTGCGGGCGGGACGAGATCGTCGATCGGCTCGCCGCGGGACACGCGCTCGCGCACCTCGGTGCCCGAGATGTTCGGCGAGTCGAGATCGAACGTGACCGCGCCCTCGTAGCCGGATCGTGTCCCGACGGCGAGCTGCACCCAGCGCAGGATCTCGTCCGGCTCCTTCCAGGTGGGGAACGCAGCCGCCTGGTCGGCGCCGACGATGAAGTAGGCGTCGCCGAAGCGGCCGCCGCGGACTGCGTCCACGGTGTACGGGTGCGGGTCGAGCACCACCTCGCCCAGGCCCTCGAATGCGGCACTGGCCATCTGGAGCCTGTCTTCTGCGCTCGCGACGGCGTCCTCGTGGCCCGGCCGCTCCGCGACCAGGACGACCAGGCGCTCGATGGGCAGCTGGTCGAGCGCCGCGCGCGCGAGCGCGACGTGGCCGTTGTGCGGGGGATCGAACCGCCCACCCAGGAGCCCGATCAACCGAGCTCCATGAGGTCGTCGCCGATCTCGATCTCCGCGCCGGGCCGCGCCCCGGCCGCACGCAAGGCCGCCTCGAGCTCCGCCTGAGGCGGTGGCCGCCCGGCGACGCGGAAGCCGCGGTCGGTGCGAAGGATCCGGAACGTTCGCCGCCCCTTCGCCTGCGGGCGGTACACCAGGAAATCGGCGAGCCCGCCCGCTCGCGGCTCGACCGTCGCCTCTCGGGGCGGGCAGAGCTGAAAGAGCGCCCGCCTGAAGTCCTCGATGCCCGCACCGGTCGCGCAGGACACGGCGAAGACCGCCTGGACACGCTCGTCCTCGATCTGGAACACGGGCGGCTCGGGCAGCAGGTCGATCTTGTTGAGCACGACGACCTGCGGGCGCTCGTGCAGGCCCGCCCCGTACTCGCGGAGCTCGGTGTCGATTGCCGTGAAGGCGTCGTGCGGGTCGCCGGCGGCGACGTCGATCACGTGGACGAGCAACTGGGCACGCTCGAGGTGGGCGAGGAACTCGTGTCCGAGCCCGATGCCCTGGCTAGCGCCCTCGATCAGTCCCGGCACGTCGGCGACGACCAGCTGTCGTCCCGTCCGGGAGCGTCCACCGTCCCCAGGACCGGGGCCAGCGTCGTGAACGGGTACTCGGCGACCTTCGGCTTCGCGTTCGAGATGCGGCGAATCAGCGACGACTTGCCGGCGTTCGGCAAGCCGACGAGCGCTGCGTCGGCGAGCAGCTTGAGCCGTAGCTCGAGGACAGCCTCTTCACCCGGAAGCCCGACCTCGGCGAACCTCGGCGCCTGGCGGGTCGGCGAGGCGAAGCGCTTGTTGCCTCGCCCGCCCGCACCGCCGCGGGCCACCAGAACGCGGGCGCCAGGGCTCGCCAGGTCGGCGACGAGCTGCTCTTCGTCGTCGAACACCTGCGTCCCGGCCGGGACCCGGAGCTCGACGTGGTCCCCGGACGCGCCGTGCTTGTTGTTGCTCTTGCCGGGGCCACCCCGCCCGCCCTTGAACTGCTTGCGGCCGCGGAACGAGGAGAGATCGCGGAGAGCCGCGTCGCTGACGAGCACGACATCGCCGCCCGGACCGCCGTCGCCGCCGTCCGGGCCCCCTTTGGGCACGTACTTCTCGCGGCGGAAGCTGAGCCCGCCGTCGCCCCCACGCCCGGCCTGCACTTCGATGCGGGCCCGGTCTTGAAACACGGGGCTACTTCTCGGTGTTCGGCACGACGGCGACCAGGCGGCGCGCGCCGCTCGACTGGAACGCGACCTTGCCGTCCTGCTTGGCGAAGATCGTGTCGTCGCGACCGATGCCGGCGCCCGGTCCCGGCCGGAAGCGGGTGCCGCGCTGGCGAACGAGGATCATCCCCGCCGTGACCTGCTGGCCGTCGAACATCTTCACGCCCAGGCGCTGCGCGTGCGAGTCGCGGCCGTTGCGCGAGGAGCCCAATCCTTTTTTGTGTGCCATGTCTAACTCTCTTTCTTCGCCGGAGCCTTCTTGGCTGCCGGCTTCTTCGTCGTCGTAGTCGCCTTCGCCTGCTTCGGCGCCTCTGCCTTCTTTTCCTCGGCCTTCGGCTTCGCCGCGGTGGAGCTTCTTCGCCGCCGATCGCCTCGATCTCGATCTCCGAGAGCCGGCTGCGATGACCGGTGTGGCGCCTGTACCCCGTGCGCTTGCGGTACTTGCCGATCTTGATCTTCTGGCCGAGGGTGTGCCCCACGACCCGAGCGGTCACCGTGGTCCCCTTGGGGCTGAAGTCGGCCTTGCCCTCGCCGCCGAGGAAGAGGATGTCGGGCTGGAACGTCTTGCCCTCGTCCTGCTTGAGCCGGTCCACGAGCAACCGGTCGCCCTCCTGGACGCGGTACTGCTTGCCTCCCAGTGAGATGATCGCGTAACCGGCCATAGAAATCGCGGGCCACGCCCGCGGACGAAGCAGTGTAGCGATCGGCCGAAAGTCCTGCAAAGCCCCGTCCCGGGCCGCGGCTGGTTCCTAGCTCTCGGGCTTCGGCGTCGGCGTCGTCCCGGTCGCAGCCGCCGGCTTCTTGCGCCGGTTACGGCCGCCGCGCGACCCGCGCCGTGTCTTCTTCTTCTTGGCCGGTTGCTCGCCGTCGGTCGAGGCCGCTGCGCCTCGGGAGTTGCCGCTTCGCCGCCGTTGTCCCGGCCGAGCGTCTCGTCCGGCACGTGGATCGTGGCCACAGCCGCGACTTCGGGCTCGCCCTCGCCGTTCGCAGCGGCCGCAGTCGCGGTAGCACCTGCGGGCTTGCGGCGGCGGTTGCGCCCTCCGCGCGTCCCGCGGCGCGTCTTCTTCTTCGGCTTCTCTTCCGCGGGCTCGTCCGCACCCGGAGCGGTTGCGGCCGGCTCCTCGGGCTCGGCCACAGCTTCAGGCTCGGCCTCGGCCTCGGCCTCGGGCTCTTCGGGCGCCGGCGCGACCTCTTCGTCGGCGGCGGCCTTCGCGGCCGGCTCATCCGATTCGGGCTTCTTGCGCCGCGGCGCCCGTGTGGGCTTCTCGGCCTCGGCCTCGGCCGTGATCGGCCCGTCGCCGGCACCGGCCTTCGCGGGCGTGACGAGCGACGCGTACGCCACTCCGTCGAGCACGCGGTCGACGCGAACCTTGGCCTTCTTCCCGACGAGCTTGGCCGCGTCGGAGACGAGCACCGCGTACCCGTCGAGCTTGGCGACCGCTGCCGCGACATCGTGCCGTCCGACCTCGACGAGCTCGACCCGCACCTCCTCGCCCTCGGCCACAGGACCGGTAGGGGCGAGATCTGCGAGCTTGCCCTCGGCGACGACCTTGAAGTGCTCCAGGGCCACGCCGGTCTTGCCGTCGATGAAGAACCGCCGCTTCGAGCGCGCCTCGATCTCGGCCAGGCGCGCTGCACCCGGACCGATCACGTGCTCGCCGACATGCTGCTCGAGCTCGACGCGATAAGCCTCCACGCCGCGCTTGGAGTTCACGGCGAGGCTGCGCAGCTTGCGCTCGATCTCGACCGCGGCCGACTCGGCCGAGAGGACGATGCCGTCCCCGGCGCAGGTCGGGCATTTCTGCGTGAGGATCTCCCGCGGGCCTTCCGTCACGTTCTGGCGCGTCATCTCGACGAGCCCGAGCGGCGAGATCTCGACGACGTATGTCTTGGTGCGATCCCGCTCGAGCTCCTGCTTCAGCGCTTCCTCGACCGTCGCCCGGTTCTTCGGGTTCGCCATGTCGATGAAGTCGATGACGATGATCCCGCCGATGTCCCGCAGGCGAAGCTGGTGGACGACCTCCTTGACGGCCTCGAGGTTGTTCGCGGTGATCGTGTCCTCGAGGCGGGCGCCGGAGCTCTTCGAGCGTGATCCGACGAAGCGCCCCGTGTTGACGTCGATGACCGTGAACGCCTCGGCGTAGTCGAACACGAGGGAGCCGCCCGAAGGCAGCTCGACCCGGCGCGAGAGCGTGGAGCGAATCGCGTCGTCCACGCCGGTCGCCTCGAAGAGAGGCGTCTTGTCGCGATGGCGGGAGACGCGCTCGACCATGTGCGGCGAGGTCTTCTTCAGGTAGCCGACGACCCGCTTGAACGTGACGTCGTGGTCGACGACCGCGCGCTGGAAGTCTTCGGTGAAGAGGTCGCGCACGACGCGGAGCGGCAGCTCGGCCTCCTGGTAGACGAGGCTCGGCGCCTTGGCCGTCTTCGCCGTCGCCTCGATCGACTTCCAGAGGCGCTGCAGGAAGACGAGGTCGCGCTCGACGTCCTCCGCCGAAGCACCCTCGGCGGCGGTGCGGACGATGACGCCGCCCTGCTTCGGAGCGATCTCCTTGAGGATGTCCCGCAGGCGGATGCGCTCGTCGTCCTCGAGCCGGCGCGACACGCCGAAGCCCTCGCCGTTCGGGACGAAGACCACGAAGCGGCCCGGCAGCGAGATGTCGGTCGTGAGCCTCGCGCCCTTGCCCTTCATCGGGTCCTTGACCGCCTGGACGAGCACGTCCTGGCCCCGGCTCAGCAGGTCCTGGATCTTCTTGCCCTTCCCGCGGCCCTCGAGCTCGGGCCTGACGATCTCGTCGACGTAGAGGAAGCCGTTCTTCTCGAGGCCGATCTCGACGAACGCGGCTTCCATCCCGGGCAGGACGTTGTCGACCGAGCCCTTGTAGATGTTCCCGGCGATCGAGCGGCGCCCCGGACGCTCGAGGTAGACCTCGGCGACCCGATCGTCCTCCAGCACGGCGACGCGCTGCTCGCCGACGTCGACGGAGACGAGCAACTCGCGCTTCGCGGCGGGAAGTGGCGGGCGCTTGGCCGGCGTGCGGCGCCGCGGGGTGCGCTGCCGCGCGCCTGCGGGCTTCCGCTGGGCTGCCGGCTTCGACGCAGGCGTCCTGGCCGGCTTGGCCTCCTGCTTTCGCCGTGGACGTCGTGGCGGTCGCGCTCGGACGGGCGCTTGCTGCGGTTGCGGCCGCCGCGCGTACCCCCGGCGCCTCTTGTTCCTCTGTTGTTGTGTCTCGCCCGCCGTCTGTGGGGCGGGCCGTTCGGTTACATCACGGACTGGGTCCGAAGCCGCGCGTTCTTCGCGCGCAGGCTCCGGTTGGCGCGCTGGGCGCCGAAACCATTTGAGCAAGCGAAAACTCCTTATGTGACGCGCGCGCTGCCCCGTCGTCGGGGCGCGCGCTGCGCGTATGAATAGTTGAAAGTTCGAGCATAGGAAGCTCGTTCACCAGGGTACCAGCAGGCCCGGATCAGGCCGCTGCGGCGGGCCTCAGCTTGGCGCGTTTCGTTCGAATCGCGCGCAGGCGCTGGTTCAATCGTGCCCACGCCCAGGGCTCCACCTCCTGGTAGCGCACTGCGGTCTGGCCCCTGGTCGCCGCCAGATACTCGAACCACGAGTCGGCTTCCTCGATCAGGAGCAGCTCCTGCGCCTCACGCTTCGATTCCATACCAGCCGCAATGTAGGTCCTGGACCGGACGGCATAGGCGCTGCTCAGCGCCTGCGGACGCAGATCGCCTGCAAAACGCCGACTGCAGCGAGGTTCACGACCATCGAGGACCCGCCCGAAGACACGAAGGGAAGCGGGATCCCGGTGATCGGCGCCATCCCGATCGTCATGCCGACGTTGATGAAGATCTGCACCAGGAAGACGAAGGCGATGCCGCCGGCGACCGTCGCCGTGTACGCGTCCGTCGCGAGCGTGATGACCTTGATCGCCCGCCAGATCAGGAGCAGGTAGAGGAGCAGCAGGATCGACACGCCGAAGAACCCGCGCTGCTCGGCGAGCGACGCGAAGACGAAGTCCGTGTGATGCTCGGGGAGGTAGTTCCCGCTCGTCTGGGTCGCTCCGGAGACCCCGCGCCCGTCGAGCCCGCCCGCGCCCACGGCCGTCGTCGACTGCGTGATGTTGTAGGTCGATCCCTGGGGGTTCTCCGAGGGGTTCAGGAAGCCCGTCAGGCGGTCGTGCTGGTAGTCGGCGAGGATCTGGACTCCTGCCGCCGGCGCCGCCCAGAGCACCACGACCGCTGACGAGCACCGCCACGCCGAGCAGCGCCGACAGGTGCACCCAGCGCGTCCCCGCGATGAACAGCGTCGCCCACAGAGCCGCCGCGTACACGACTGCCGTGCCGAGGTCCGGCTGCAGGAAGACGAGGCTCATCGGCACGAAGGCGAGACCCGTCGCGGCGAGCACCGTCCTCCCGTCGGCGATGCGTTTCCCGCGATCGGCCAGGAAGGCGGCGAGGAAGAGGATGATGAGGAGCTTGCCGAACTCCGAGGGCTGGAACTGGAAGGCGCCGAGCTCGATCCAGCGCCGGGTGTTGCGGACCTCGACGCCGATCACCGGCACGAGGAGCAGCATCGCGATCAGCGCGCCGAAGACGACCTTGCTGTGCCGGCGGTAGAGCTGCGGGTCGATCAGCAACGCGACGATCAAGCCGACAGCGCCCAGCAAGGCGTAAGCGGCCTGCCGCTTGACGTAGAAGTCGGGATCGCCGGTGACGTCGAACTTCGTGATGCCGTCGATCGCCCAGAGGCCGTACCCCACGATCGCGACGACCGTGGCGAGCAGCACCCAGTCGAGCCTGCGGAGCAGCGACGCCTCGCGCGCACGCGCGCGCATGCGCGCCGGCGCTCGCTGCGTGACGACGTAATCGACCATCAGTCGGCCTCCGCCGTCTGCACGAGCCCGGCCTCCTTGTTGAAGAACGACTCGAAGACCCGCAGCGCCGCGGGGGCCGCGGCCTCGCCGCCGAAGCCGCCGTTCTCGATCACGGCGCAGACGACGAGCTCGGCCGCGTGCGAGGGCCCGTACCCGCACCACCAAGAGGTGTCCAAGAGAGTCGAGTAGTCGCCGACGTCGATGACCCGCTCAGCCGTGCCCGTCTTGCCGGCGATCGGCACGGGGAAGTGGCCGAAGATGGTGGAGGAGGTGCCGTTCGTCGAGTGCGTGGCCTGGTAGAGGCCGTCGCGAACGACGTCGAGGGCGTCCCGGTCGAGCGCGATCTCCTGCGGCGGCGGCGAGAAGCGGCGCAAGGTCAGCGGCCCGGTGCGGCCCTCCGCGCGCGTCCCCCTGCTGCACGGCCTGGACGACGTGCGGCGTGACGAGCTTCCCGCCGTTCGCGATCAACGCGTAGAAGCGCGCCATCTGGAGCGGCGTGACCTGCAGGTCTTTCTGGCCGATCGCGAGCTGGATCGAGTCGCCCGGCTTCCAGATGCGGTCGATCTCGGCGGTGAACGTGTCCTTCTTCCACTTGAAGGTCGGCACGAGCCCCGATCCCTCCGAGCCCACGTCGAGGCCGGTCGCCTTGCCGAAGCCGAACCTGTTGGCCCAGATCTGAAGCGGCTGGCCCGCGCTCGGGCGGCAGGCTGTAGAAGCGCTTGCCGAGCTCGTAGAAGTACGTGTCGCAGGACTCGGCGAGAGCGGTCGGCAGCGTCATCGGCTCGTTCACGAACGGGTTCCAGTTGTCGAAGCGCTGCTTGAAGAGCGTGACCTCGCCGGTGCACTGGATCGAGTCGTAGGGCGCGAGGATGTGCTCCTGCATCGCGGCGAGCGCGGTGACCGGCTTGAACGTGGAGCCGGGCGGATAGAGGCCGGACGTGGCCCGGTTCAGGGCCGGATAGTTCGCGTCCTCGGCGGCCTTCTGGTCGAGCAGCAGCTGCAGCTCCTTCCGCTTGCCGGGGTTGACGAACACCTCGGGATCGAACGTCGGGTACGACGCCATCGCGCGGATCGCCCCGTCGCGTGGGTCGAGGGCCACGATCGCACCGGCATTCGCGTACCAGCTCTTCTGGTCGATGGCGAGGTCGATCCCGTACAGGAGTGCGCCCTGCGCCGCCCGCTGCAGCTTCGCGTCGAGCGTCAACTTGAGGCCGTGGCCCGGGATCGAGTCGGTTTCCGTCAAGGCCGCGCTCGTCGGCCGTCCGAGCGAGTCGACTCGCCAGCGGGCCAGGCCTGTCTGTCCGCGCAGGAACTTGTCGAAGGCGGCCTCGACCCCGCCCTGCCCGACCCTGTCGCCCGCCAGGTAGGCGCGCTGCCCCTTGAGCTGCTCGGGCGAGATCTCTCCGACATGACCGAGGAGCTGGGGCGCGAGGTCGCCGAACGGATAACGGCGGATGAACGTGTCCACGACGGCGACACCCGGGAACTCGGCCTCCCGCTCCCTGAGGAATTGCACCTCGGCCTCGGTGGCGTCCTGCTTCACGGTGACCGGGGTGCCCGGGGCGCCCTTGTGTTCCTCGATCTGCTTGGTGACGTCCCCGAGCGGGACGCGCAGGATCTGCGCCAGCCGCTTCAGCTCGCCGTAGGCCCCGTTGTCGGGGAGGTCCGAGGGGCGGACGCGGATCGCGGTCGCGCCCGCGTTGTCGACGAGCACCCGGCCGCGCGAGTCGCGAATCGGCCCTCGCGCAGCCTCGATCCGCTCCGTGCGGAGCTGGTTGTTCTCGGCGGCCTGGAGGTGCTGCGTCCCGGACAGGACCTGCAGCGCCCACAGGCGGAAGAAGAGGATGGCGAAGGCCACGAGCACGAGGAAGCCGAGGATCCCGATCCGGAAGACCATCTGCGGCGTCAGCCGATACGGCGTCTTGGCGCGCGGGTCCGGCGGCAGGAAGCGGCCGGGTCGAAGGCGTGCGCCGGTGCTAGCCAACGAACTCCACCTGTGGACGTGGCGCGGCCGGCACGAAGAGCCTGCGACACAGGGCGAAGACCGGGAACGCCAGGATCAGGTTCAGCGCGACCTCGGGCGGCAGCGCATCGACGAGCGCGACCTTCGCGGACACGGGGTCACCGAGCATGAAATGGAGGATCAGCGAGCCGATCGCATAGAGCACGGTCACGACGGCCACAGAGACCAGCGGCGCGTGTGCGCGCCCTCGACCCGTCGTCTCGCCGTAGCGGCCGACCCAGAACCCGGCCAGGGTCAGCAGGAGCGACGTGAAGCCGAGCGTGCCGAGCAGCGAGACGTCGAGCAGCAGGCCCGCCCAGAAGCCGCTGATCGCGCCGAACACGGCCCCGTTCAGAAGAGCGATCGCGACGAGGATGACGAGCACGAGGTCCGGGGAGCCGCCGAGCACGCCGATCGTGCCGAAGATCGTCACCTGCGCGACGACCGCGAAGAAGAGCAGGACGGTTGCTTTGGCTCCCGCCGCGAGCATCAGCGGTTCTTGGGGACTAGCACTAGAACGCTGTCGAGGTCGCTGAAATCGACGAACGGCCGCACCTGCACGTCCTGATAGAGGTCGACGTCGGTCTGCCCCACGAACTTTGACGGAGCCGATGGGGATGTTGCGCGGGAAGAACGAGCCGAGCCGCCCCTGGCCTCGTCCTGCAGTGACGATCGATGTCGTTCTCGAGGATCCTCCTCTGCTTCGGCACACGGTCGAGGATGAGGGCGGATCCTTCACCGTGCCCGAGAATGCCGACGGCGCCGGTCGTGACGTCGCGCGCCGTGACGGCGCTCTCCTGGTCGGTGAGCATCGTCACTCGGGACTGGTCGCGTAGGACCTTCGAGATGTGGCCGACGAGGCCCTGTCCGGTGACGACGGCGTCGTAGAGCCGGATGCCGTCCGACGATCCGGCGGAGATGATGATCTTCTGCTCGAACTCGCCGGCCGGGTTCGACATCACGCTGGCCGCCACCGCGCGGTTGCGGGGGAAGTCCTGCGGGAAGGTGGCGCCGCTCCGGTACTTGAGCAGGGCGCGAAGCTGCTTGTTCTCGCGCTGCGCCTCGGCGCTCTGAATCACCTGAGCCCTCACGTCCTCCAGCTGCTCGTTGAGGCGCTCGTTCTCGGACTTCGCGTGGAAGAGGCCTGCCACCCAGCCGTAGGCGTCCCGGAACGGGCGCGAGACACGCTGCGCTCCGATCTCGAACGGCCGCATGGTGCTGGCGGCCACGCTCTGGAAGTCGTGGAGGCCGCCGCTCGGCGCCTCGCGGAAGTAGACGGTGATCATTGCCAGCGAGGCCAGCAGGAGCACGGCGACGACCAGGCGCCGCTTGAGTGGCCCCGCCTGCCGGGAGGAGTTCGAAGCAGACCGTCCGTCGGGTCGGGGAGCCGAGCGCCGCTACGCGCGGGCTGCGATTCCTGGGCACGGGCTTTGAGGTTAACGAAGGACGTGAAATATCGTTCGCACCGGCAAAGCCGGTGCGACCTCTAAACGGCGTCGACGAGCGCCGCCTTCGACTTAACGACGGTAGCCGTTGCGGCTGCGGGCACGCGCTTTCGCAGCCCGGTTCATCACCTCGAGCACCTCGAGGCTGCGCCCGGAGCCGACCGCAACGCACGTGAGCGGCGATTCGGCCAGCTGGGTCGGCATCTGCGTCTCATGCCGCAAGCGCTCGTCGAGGCCGGTGAGCAGCGCGCCGCCGCCGGCCAGGACGATGCCGCGATCCATGATGTCGGCAGCCAGCTCGGGCGGAGTCTTGTCGAGCGTGGAGCGGATCGCGTCGATGATCTGGCTGACGGGCTCCTCGAGCGCATGGCGCACCTCGTCGGAGGACAGGACGACCGTCTTCGGCAGGCCCGTGAGCATGTCGCGCCCGCGCACCTCGGCCTGGACCTCCTCCTTGAGCTGGAATGCGGAACCGACCTCGAGCTTGATCTCCTCGGCCGTCTGCTGGCCGATCAGGAGCTTGTACTCCTTCTTGATGTGGCTGATGATCGCCTCGTCCATCTCGTCGCCGCCGACTCGGAGGCTCTGCGAGACGACGATGCCGCCGAGGGAGATGACTGCGACTTCGGTCGTGCCGCCGCCGACGTCGACGATCATGTTCCCGGTCGGCTCGGAGACGGGGAGCCCGGCGCCGATCGCGGCTGCCATCGGCTCCTCGATCAGGTGCGCCTCGCGTGCGCCCGCGGAGAGCGTCGCCTCCTCTACGGCGCGCTTCTCGACGCCGGTCACTCCGGACGGGACGCAGACGACTACGCGCGGATGCGCGAAGCGGTGCTGGTGGACCTTCTGGATGAAGTGGCGGAGCATCTGCTCCGTGACGTCGAAGTCGGCGATGACGCCGTCCTTCAGCGGGCGGATCGCGGAAATCGTGCCGGGCGTGCGGCCGAGCATCCGCTTGGCCTCGACGCCGACCGCGTGCACTTCGCCGGAGCGCTGGTCGATCGCGACTACGGACGGCTCTGAGAGCACGATGCCGCGCCCGCGGACGTAGACCAGCGTGTTCGCTGTGCCCAAGTCCACGGCCATGTCGCGGCCGCCGAAGCCGTTGAAGTAACCGAAAAAGCCCATCCGCCCCGCCCGAGTGTAGTGAAACCGTGGAAAAAGGCGAGGGACCTAGCCGAAACCGTAAATCCCTGCAAAGCGCTGGGCCAGCAGGCGGACGAGCAGACCGGCCGGAAGGCCGACGACGTTCAGGTAGTCACCCTCGATGCGCTCGACCAGGCCGGCGCCGAGGCCCTGGATCGCATAGCCGCCGGCACGGCCCTCCCACTCCCGGCTGCCCACGTAGTGGGCGAGGTCGCGGGCGGTGAGGGCGCGGAACGTGACCTCGGTCACGTCGTGATGGACCTCTTCCCAGGCCCGGGTAACCAGGCAGAGCCCCGAAATCACCTCGTGCGTGCGACCCGAGAGCCGCTCGAGCATCGCCTCGGCCTCGGCAGCGTCGGCCGGCTTGCCGAGGAGCTCGCCGTCGATGACGACCTCCGTGTCCACACCGAGGACGGGCCGCTCGTCGGCCAGGTCCAGCACCGACCTGGCCTTCCCCCGTGCGTGTTCCGTCACAACCGTTCGAGGGGTCTGACCCCTTATGCGCATTTGCAGGGGGTTCTTCGTACCGAGGCTCGACGGCGTCGAACGGGATGTCGAGCTGCTGGAGGATCGCGCGGCGCTGTGGGGAGATCGAGGCGAGGAGGAGCGGCGGCGTCGGCGGGACGCTCACGCCGTCTTACGAGCGCGCCAGATCTCTTCCCACGGCCAGCGGCGGGCCCACTCTGGGATCGAACGCGTAGTAGGCGTGCTTCGTCGTGTTCTCGTCCGCGTACAGCTCGGCCAAGTCGAGGATCTCGAACCCGTTCCCGCGCAGGACCTTCACCCACTCGCTGTGGCCCATCTGGAACTCCGCCGTGCCGTCGTCCTCCCAGTCGATCCGCCGCAGCCCTCGCTGGGGGCGCTGCAACGTCTCGCTCACCTGATCGTCGTCCGTCCAGCACAGCACGGCCAGGGTCGCGTTCCGCAGGAAGACGAGCTCTCCGCCGGGCCGGAGCAGCCGTGCAGCCTCCGGGATCCACTTGTCGGGATCGCACCAGATCGAGGCGCCGTATTCGGAGACAGCGAGATCGAACGACTCGTCGGGGAGACCCGTCTCCTCCGCGTTCGCCTCGACGAGCTCGAGGCCGAGCCCGAACTGCTCGTCCATGCGCCGAGCCGTCTCGAGCTGCGCGGGCGTGATGTCGACACCGACCACCCGCGCCGCGCCGTGCCGCTTCAGCCACGCGCCGAAGTACGCCGTGCCGCAGCCGAGCTCGACGACCTCTTTGCCCTGGAGGTCCGGCAGCATCCTGACCTCGGACTCCGGCGCCTTGCACATCCCCCAGGCGATCTCCTCGCGGGCCCACGCCACGGGCGCGCGCTCATCGGTGTACGCCGCGTTCGACTTCGTCCAGGACTCGCGGTTCTTCTCGAGGTAGTCAGTCAAACCAGAGCGCGATCTCACGCTGGGCCGAATCGGGAGAGTCGGAGCCGTGCACGAGGTTGTCCGGCATCGAGAGCGCGAGGTCGCCGCGAATCGTCCCCGGAGCGGAGTCGGCGGGGTTCGTAGCGCCCATCGTCGTCCGCACGACGCCGATCGCGCCCTCGCCCTCGAGGACGAGCGCCAGCGTCGGCGCCGAGGTGATGAACTCGACGAGCTCGCCGAAGAACGGCTTCTCGGCGTGCTCGGCGTAATGCTCCTCCGCGAGGCCGCGGTCGACCGTGAGCAGCTTCCCGTCGACGACCTTCAGCCCGCGCCGCTCGAAGCGCCCGAGGATCTCCCCGGCCAGCGAGCGCTGCACCGCGTCGGGCTTGATCAGGACGAGTGTTCTCTCGACGGCCACGGAGGCCGGATGCTACTCGGACCCGGCTTGCTCTCTCGGAGGCTCGAGCGGCGGAAATTGCAGAGCGGTCGGCGTCGAGATCGGCGTCTCGCAGTACGGGCAGACCTGCCACAGCGGCTCGAGCGGCGCCTTGCACGTCTCGCAGGACTGCCGAAGCCGCGTCGTGCAGACGGGACAGACGAGGAAGTTCTCGTCGACCTCCGCGCGGCAGACGGGGCAGTGCTGCTGACGCCGGTGGCTGAGGCGCTCCTCCATCGCCTTGATCTCGAGCTCGCGCTCGTGCACGTCCTCGAGGTACTCGGGCGGCCGGAAGAGCATGTAGATGAAGACTCCGACGAAGGGTGGGACGAGCCCGAGCACGGTCGCCATCGCGACGAGCCAGGGATCCTCGATCCGCCGGCGGGCGTCCTTGTAGACCCAGTAGCCGATCGCCAGCCAGAAGACGACGACCAGGAAGATCGACAGGTTTCGGAGGATCGGCCATCCGCCGGATCCGAAGAAGTCGTTCAACGCCCCGAAGAAACCATCGCTAGCTGCAAGCACCATGTCTTGTCTCCCTACAAGAGGAGCTGTCCCACCAGATAGCCGGCGGCAAACGCGAGCCCGACGATCGCGAGCACGACGACCGCCGCGAACGCGAAGACGCTCAGCCTGTCGGTGACTTTCGTCACTCTACGTCCTCTTCCTTTCATCGGTAGAGATCCGCCAGGAGATAGAGGGACCCCGTGACGAGGACCCGAGGACCGAGCTCGCGGGCTCGCGCGTAGGCGGCGCGGGGATCCGCGACGGCTTCGACCCGGGCGAAGTGCGGCTCCGCGCGGCGGGCCAGCTCGTCCGCGGGCAGCGCCCGCTCGTTCGTGGAGCGGGTGGCGATCAGGTGGTCGCCTGCTCGAGCCAGCCGCTCGAGGATCGCGTCGACGTCCTTGTCGGCGAGCACCGAGACGCAGAGCGTGTAGTCGCTCGCAGGCAGGCGCTCGAGCAGCCAGTCGACCGCGGCCGGTGTGTGGGCGCCGTCCCAGACTTCCTCGCCGCGCTGCTCGAAACGGCCCGGCAGGTCAGGCTCGATGCGTCCCTCTACGGGCCGGCCGAGGAAGGCCGCCGCCGCCTCCCGGGGGCCGCCGAGCACCTGCTCCGCCTGCTCCGGGATGAGGTTCGCGTACGTGTTGTCCGATATGACAACTACTCTGGCCGCATGCGCTACTGCCAGCTTCTCCTTCGCGATCTGCTCTCGCGTCTCGCCGAGCACTTCCGTGTGCTCCAGGTCGACGTTCGTGAGCAGGACGACCCCGGCGTCGATCACGTTCGTCGCATCCAGCCGGCCGCCGAGCCCGGCCTCGACGACGGCGACGTCCACCTCGGACGCGGAGAACTCCAGCAGCGCCGCCGCGGTCAGGGCCTCGAACTGGGTGGCGCCGAGGGCCTCCGCCGCCGGCCGCACGCGTTCGAGGGCGCGCTCGATGTCCACCTCCTGCGCGCCGACCTGGATCCGCTCGCCCCAACCACTCACGTGCGGGGACGTGTACGCGCCGGTCCTCAACCCTTCGCGCTCGAGATAGGCGGCGATCGTCCTGGTCGCCGTCGACTTGCCCTTGGTGCCGACGACGTGAATCGAAGGGTAGGCGCGTTGCGGGTCTCCGAGCTCGACGAGGAGCGCGCGCATCGTGTCGAGGCCGAACTTCTCCGGCCAGGGGCTGAGCGACTCGACCCAGGCGACGGCCGAGCCCTGGCCGCTAGCCACGGATGGCATCGAGCTCACGGCGGTACTTCTCGAGCTTCTCGCGCTCCGCCTCCACGACTTCCGGCGGCGCCTTCTGGACGAAGCGGTCGTTGGCCAGCTTGTCCTCGCCGCGCGCGATCTCCTTCTCGAGGCGGTCGATCTCCGCCTGGGCGTCCCCGCCTGCCTTGACGCGCTCGGGCCGCACGACGGCCTCGAAGATGCGGAGCTCGTCGCCCTCGAGCGGGGTGCGCACGCCGCTGCGACGGAAGATCGACGCTGCTTCCTGGATGCGGTCGAGCGCGGTCGCGTCTGCGGCGAAGCGGTCGTCCGGCTCCGGCCATGGCGCCACGATCAGGCGCGTCTCCCGGTCTGGGAGGTTCGACCAGATCTCTTCGGTCACGTGCGGCATCACCGGGTGCAGGAGCTTGAGCAGCCGCTCCAGGGCGGCGAAGGCCGTTGCGCGGACCTGGGGCTCGGACAGCCGGGGCTTGATCGCTTCGAGGTACCAGTCGCAGAAGTCGTCGAACGTCAGGTGATAGAGGCGGTCGACCGCGTGGGCGAAGTCGAACGTCTCGAGGTCGTGCTCCACCTCCCGGCGCGTCTGCTCGAGGCGCGCGACGATCCACCGCTCCTCGAGCGCCTCCGGCGCGTCGCTCCCCTCGAGCGGGCCGGCGCCCAGCACCAGCCGGCTGGCGTTCCAGAGCTTGTTCGCGAGCTTCCGCCCCTCCTCTACGGCCCCGTACGAGAAGCGCACGTCCTGCGTCGACGTGAGCTTCAGCAGCCCGTAGCGGGTCGCATCGGCGCCGTACTGGTCGATGAGGTCGAGAGGGTCGATGCCGGTGCCCAGGCTCTTGGACATCCGCCGCCCGTCAGGCGCCAGCAGCGTCGTATGGATGATCACGTGGCGGAAGGGGACCTCCCCCATCATCTCGAGCCCCGAGAAGATCATCCGGTTCTCCCAGAGGCGGATGATGTCCCTTGCGGTCGTGTTCAGCGCCCCGGGGTACCAAGCATCCAGCTCGGGCGTCTCTTCCGGCCAGCCGAGGATCGCGAACGGCCACAGAGCCGAGGAGAACCAGGTGTCGAGCACGTCCGTGCTGCGGGTGAGCTCGCGCGAGCCGCACGTGGCGCAGGCCTCGGGCTCCGTCTCCTCGACCGTCTCGTGGCCGTCCGGGCACTCCCAGACCGGCAGCTGGTGCCCCCACCAGATCTGGCGCGAGATGTTCCAGTCGGGGGCGTTCTCGAGCGACTCGATTGCGAACCGGTGCTGGGACTCGGGGTGATAGCGAACGCGGCCCGACCTCAGAGCCTCGAGGGCCGGCTTCTTCAGCTCGTCCATGCGGCACCACCACTGGAGGGAGATCAGCGGCTCCATCCGGCTCTTGCAGCGAACACAGAGCGCGACCGTGTGCCGGTAGGCCTCGCGCCCCTCCAGGAGCTCCCGCTCGCGGAGCCACTCGACGATCCGGGCGTCGGCGTCCTCCTGCGTCAGCCCGGCCAGCTCGCCGGCCTCGTCGTTCATGCGGCCGTCGGGCCCGATCACCATCGGCTCCGGCAATCCGTGGTCTCGCCCGATCTCGAAGTCGAGCGGGTCGTGACCGGGCGTCACCTTCAACGCACCCGTCCCGAACTCCGGGTCGACGCGCTCGTCGGCGATCACCGGCACCGCGCGCTCGACGAACGGCACGAGCACCTCCCGTCCGACCGCGTGCCGCCAGCGATCGTCATCCGGGATGCACGGCAACGGCAACGTCGCCGAGCATCGTCGCCGGCCGAGCGGTCGCGATCGTCACGCCCCCCGTGGACCCGTCCGCGAACGGATACAGGGCGTAGGTCAGAGCGTCGTCCATGCTCCTCGTGCACGAGCTCGAGGTCTGAGAGTGACGTCTCGTGGAAGGGGCACCAGTTGATGATCCGGTTCGACCGGTAGATCCACCCCCGGCGGTAGAGGTGCACGAAGAAGCGCATCACCGCGCGCACGTACTCGTCGTCCATCGTGAAGCGCTCGCGCCGGTAGTCCATCGAGGCGCCCATGCGCCTGAACTGCCCCATGATCGTGCGGCCGTACTGGCGCAGCCATTCCCAGACCATCTCCACGAACGCTTCGCGCCCGAGCTCCTGTCGCGTCTTGCCCTCGGTCGCCAGGTGCTTCTCGACCGCGTTCTGCGTCGAGATGCCCGCGTGGTCGTACCCGGTGAGGAAAGCGGTCTCGAAGCCGCGCATGCGATGCCAGCGGACGAGCGCGTCGGCCAAAGAGATCTGCAGCGCATGGCCCGTGTGCAGGGCCCCGGTCACGTTCGGAGGCGGGTGGGCGATGACGAATGGCTCGCGCCCGCTCCCGGGCTCGGCGCCGTAGAGGCCTTCGTCCTCCCAGGTGCGCTGCCAGCGCTCCTCGACCCCCTGCGGGTTGTACAGCGACTCCATCAGCGCATGGTAAGCCCGCGACGCTGAGCCGTTCCCCCTATCGTCAGGGGAAGCAACGTGAGCGCGTTCTTCCATGCAGTAGAGGTCTTCTTCGACCACCTGGCGGCGGTGCACTTTGGCGCTCTCGGAATCGCCATCGCCCTCCACATCCTCAAGATCGTCGCCCGTGCGTTCGCCTGGCGGAACGTCCTCCGGGCCGCTTTCCCCGACTCGCGGGTCAAGCACCGCGTGGTCTTCGGGGCCTACTTCGCAGGGGTCGGACTGAACTCGATCGCCCCGGCGCGAACCGGCGACGCCCTCAAGGTCTACCTCGCGAAGCGGGGGATCGAAGGGAGCAATTACGCGACCCTGGCCTCCAGCCTCTTCGTCGAGACCCTCTTCGACATCCTGGTCGCCTCCACGCTCCTGATCTGGGCCCTGCAGCTCGGGGTGCTGCCCTCACTGGACGTTCTGCCCAGCATTCCGGACGTTGAATGGGGCTGGGCGGTCCGGAACCCGCGCCTCGCGATCCTCATCGGGACGGTCCTCTTCTTCATCGCGATCGTGGTGGCGTTCTCGGCCGCGGACCGCATCAAGGAGTTTCGGCATCGCCTCGCAAACGGCTTCGCCATTCTCGGCAACTGGCGCCGCTACCTGACCGAGGTCGTCAGCTGGCAGGCCCTGAGCTGGGGCTTTCGCTTCGCCGCCGTGTGGTGGTTCCTGAAGGCGTTCGACATTCCCGCGACGCTCCACAACACGGCCCTCGTGCTGGTGGTGCAGAGCCTGTCGACGCTGCTTCCGATCTCGCCGGGAGGCGCGGGCACCCAGCAGGGGCTAACGGCCTATGTCCTGCGCGGCAAGGCCGGGTCGACGACGGCACTGCTCAGCTTCAGCGTCGGGATGAACATCGCGACGATCGTGACCAACGTGGTCATCGGCGCCCTGGCGCTGCTGCTGACGCTGCGCACGCTGCGCTGGCGGCGGCACATGCGAGCCGCCGAGTCGGCCAGCTCGGCCGAGACCCTCCTAGGCGCTCTCGGCTGCGGGCTCTTCTTCGTCGGCGAGCTCGGCGCCGGCACTCGTCACGAGCGTGGGCTTGATGCCCTTCTCGATCGTCTCCTTCGTGATCGCGCACTTGGAGACGTCCTTGCGCGACGGCAGCTCGAACATGACGTCGAGCAGCGCGTTCTCGATGATCGACCGCAAGCCGCGGGCGCCCGTCTCGCGGTCCAGCGCCTTGTCGGCGATCTCCCAGAGCGAGTCCTCGGTGAACACGAGCTCGATGTCGTCGTAGCGCGAAGAAGCGCTGGTACTGCTTGACGAGCGCGTTCTTGGGCTCGGTGAGGATCCGGACGAGGTCCTCGCGCTGCAGCTGGTGCACGGCAGACACGACGGGCAGCCGCCCGATGAACTCCGGGATCAACCCGTAGCTGAGGAGATCCTCGGGCATCACGTCGGACAGCAGCTCGGACGCCTCCGAGTCGTGCTTCGAGCGGATGTCGGCGCCGAAGCCGACGGCGTTCTTGCCGACCCGCTTGCCGATGATCTTCTCGAGGCCCGAGAAGGCGCCGCCGCAGATGAACAGGACGTTGGTCGTGTCGATCGAGAGAAACTCCTGGTGCGGGTGCTTGCGCCCGCCCTGCGGCGGCACGGAGGCCACCGTCCCTTCGAGAATCTTGAGGAGCGCCTGCTGCACGCCCTCGCCCGACACGTCGCGCGTGATCGACGGGTTGTCCGCCTTGCGCGCGACCTTGTCGACCTCGTCGATGTAGATGATCCCGGTCTCCGCCTTCTTGATGTCGAAGTCGGCGGCCTGGATCAGCTTGAGGAGGATGTTCTCCACGTCCTCGCCGACGTAGCCGGCCTCGGTCAGCGCCGTTGCGTCGGCGATCGCGAACGGAACGTTGAGGATCCGCGCGAGCGTCTGTGCGAGGAGCGTCTTGCCGCAACCCGTCGGGCCGAGGAGCAGGATGTTCGACTTCTGAAGCTCGACCTCCGCTTCCTCCGTCCCCATCTGCACGCGCTTGTAGTGGTTGTAGACAGCGACGGCGAGCGTCCGCTTCGCCTCCTCCTGTGACACGACGTAGTCGTTGAGGACGGCGTAGATGTCCTTCGGGCGCGGGAGGTTCTCCAGGTCGAGCTGCGCGGGAGCGGTCAGCTCCTCGTCGATGATCTCGTTGCAGAGATCGATGCACTCGTCGCAGATGTAGACGCCCGGGCCTGCGATCAATTTCTTGACCTGGCGCTGCGACTTCCCGCAGAAACTGCAGAGAAGCTGCTCGTTCCCCTCGCTTGCCCTAGCCACCCTAGTCCTCGTTGTAACCGTAAATCGCTGTCATTGCCACCCCTGGATCTAGCGATGCTCGATGACGGTGTCGATAATGCCGTAGTTCTGGGCCTCGGAAGCGGTCATGTAGTAGTCGCGATCCATGTCCTTCCCGACTTTCTCGATGTCCTGGCCCGTGTGCTTGGACATGATCTCTTCCATTAGCCGCTTGAGGCTGATTACCTCGCGGGCCTGGATCTCGATGTCGGTCGGCTGGCCGTGGAAGCCCGCGGAGCCCTGGTGGATCAGGATCTTCGAGTGCGGCAGCGCCATGCGCTTTCCGGCTGCTCCGCCGGCGAGGATGACGGCTCCCATCGACATCGCCATCCCGACGCAGATCGTCTGCACGTCGGGCTTGATGAACTGGATCGTGTCGTAGATCGCGAGCCCGGCGTAGATGACGCCGCCCGGCGAGTTGATGTAGATCGAGATGTCCTTGTCCGGATCCTCGGACTCGAGGTGCAGCAGCTGCGCGACGATCAGGTTCGCGATCTGGTCGTCGACGGGCGTGCCGAGGAAGATGATCCGTTCGTTGAGCAGACGCGAGTAGATGTCGAAGGCGCGCTCGCCGCGCGACGTCTGCTCGATCACCATGGGGACGAGAGGGCTCATGCAGTCTCCTTGCTACCGGGGGTCCACAACTTTGTCGTTGTCTCGGGTTTTTCCTGCTCGGGGGTCCAGATGCTTTCGCGGGCGCGGGCGAGGTCGACGGGGATGCGCTTGACCTCGGCCGCGATCCGGTCGAGGGCTTTTCGCAGGCGGAGGTCGCCGCGGAGACGGTCGGGCCGTCCGCGCTCCCACACCTGCTTGATCAGTTCCTCCGCGTCTTCGCCGGCGCCTTCGGCCTCCTCGCGGATCAGCTCTTTGACCTCGTCGTCGGAGACCTCGATGCCGAGCTTGTCGGCGGCGGCCTCGAGGACGAGCTCACGCGCGATCGACTGGCGAGCCTCGGCGCGCACGGCGTCGCGGAGTTGCTCGGGCGACTGGCCTGTGAGCTGGAGATAGGTCTCGACGTTGAGCCCGCGGCGCTCCAGCGAACGGAGCAGCCCGGCGAGCAGGTCGTTGGCCCTGCGTGTCGACGAGCGCGTCGGCGACAGTCACATTCGACGCCTCGGCCAGACGGTCGACGGCAGCAGACCGGAACTCGGAGTTGAGCTCGGCCTCGACCAGGTCGCGGAGCCGTGTCTCGATCTCCTCGCGCAGCTCGGCCAGGGTCTCGAACTCGCTGGCCGACTTCGCGAGCTCGTCGTCGAGCGGCGGAAGCACCGGCTCCTTGATCTCCTTGACCGTTACCTCCGCTTTCTTCTCGGCCCCGTCGGGGCCGGCAAAGGTGATCGTCTTCGTCTCGCCGGCGTTCATCCCCCGCAGCCCGCGCTCGAGCTCTTCGAGCAGGCGCCCGGCGCCGAGCTGCACGACGAAGTCGCGCTGCGCCTCCCCCGACTCGTCGACGAGGTCGATGACCAGGACGTCGCCGTCCTTCGCCGGGCGGTCTTCGACGGGAATCAGCTCGGCGACCGACGCACGCAGTGCTTCCAGCTCCTGATCCACGAGCTCGGTCGGCACCTCGGGCTCCGCGGCGGGGACCTCGAGGTTGCTCCAGTCAGCCACTTCCGGAAGCTGCTGCACCGGCACCTCGGCCGTGAAGTTGAACGTCTGGTCGTCGGACGTCGGCACGTCGTAGGTGAGCTCGGGCTGCGCGACGGGCCTGATCCGCGTGTTGGCTGCGGCGTTCAGGAACCAGCCGCCGATGTGGCTCTCGACTGCCTCCGTGAAGACCCGGTCGCGGCCGAGCCGCGCCATCAGGACCTCTCGCGGGACCTTGCCCTTGCGGAAGCCGGGGATCTTCGCCGTCTCGGCGAGATCGGAGGAGGCGTGCTCGACCGCGTGCTTGACGTCGGCGCTCGGCACCTCCACCTCGAGCCGGACTCGGCTGTCGGGAAGCTCTTGGACCTTTGTCTTCAAGGTTCGGCCATTCTGCCAGCAAGGGTCCTGGCTGGGATTTCGCTCAAGAAAGCGCCGCTCGCGGCCGATTCGATTTGAGTGAGGGTCAACTCGGTGGTATCGCTGCTCGTTGCGCTCGCGGCCGCCGTGACCGTTGGTCTCGTCGTGCCGCCGGGCGACACCGGCGATCTGGCGTTTTTCATGCACTCCGCGGAGCGCCTGTTCTCGGGCGGCTGGGCGCAGACCTACGCGGACCCGACGCTCCAGGTCGGGCCGCTGCAACTCGTCGTCCTGGGCGCGCTCGACACCGTCGCCGGCCTGGCCGGCATCTCGTCCACGCGACTGATCGGCGCGGTCTTCGGCGCCGTGGTCGTCGCCCTGTTCTGGTTGATCGCGCGCCGGCTCCTCGACGGGCGGGGCGGCCGCTGGGCCCTCACCGCAGCCGTGCTGGCGCCGGTGGCGCTGAGCTACACCTTCGACGCCTATCGCGACGGCCACCCCGCGCAGGCGCTCGTGCCGCTGCTCTGGGTGCTCGCGGGGTTCGAGGTCCGCGCCGGGCGCTGGCTGGCCGGCCGGCCTGCTGATCGGCGTCTCGGCCGGTTTCGAAGTCTGGGGGATCCTCGGCGTAGCGATCGTCGTCCTCGCGCCGCGCGTGTTGGATGCGACGAGAGCGTTCGCCGCCGCGACGCTCATGCTGGTCGCCATGCTCGCCCCCTTCGCCCTTGCCGGTGACTTCGGCATGTTCGAGTACCACTGGGTGGTCAACGGCGACACCCTCCTCTCGCTGTTCGTCGAGCCCGGGACCGCGTTCACCTGGCCGCTCCGCATCCTGCAGGGCGCCACGGCAGTCCTGGTCGGGGCGGGGGTCGCCTGGTCGTTGCGCCGTTCGGCAGCCGCCCTCTGGGCGGGGCCGCTGGCTCTCGTCGCGGTCCGGCTCGCGCTCGACCCCGTGCGCTATCCCTGGTACTGGCTAGCCGTCGAGACGCTCGTCCTCGTCGGAGCCGTCCACCTTCTGAGCCGCGTCGAGCGCATCTCGGTGCCCGAGCAGCGTTCGCGGCTCGTGTGGACGAGAAGCCCCTCCTGACGCCCTAGGAGCTAGTCCTCGTCGCGCGGAGGCAGCTCTTCGCCGATCCGGTGGGCGGCCTCCTCGTGCTCCTCGGCAACCTCGTCGGCGATCTCCTCGAACTTCGTCACGTCGCTCTCGCGGCTTTCCTTTTCGCGCTGCTCTTGCTCACGGTGCAGCTCTTCTTGATCTGGCATGCCTAGCTGATACCCCGCCGCTCTATCCTTGAATCACCGCGCGGGCGTGGCGGAACTGGCATACGCGACGGGTTTAGGACCCGTTGGGCGAAAGCCCTTGGAGGTTCGAGTCCTCTCGCCCGCATTACCGACCTTGAGCAGGCCGAACGTCTATTGCGTGCCTGCGGTGTCGTCCTCCACGATCTCCTCGGCCTCGCCGAACTTGTCGACGACGAGGTAGGCCTCTCGATCGTCGACGACCCGCTCGATCTCTTCAGTCTCGGTGTCCCGGGACGACGACGAAGCGGTCTTTCTGAGAGTGGACGCTGTGGTACTCGGCAACCGTCAGAGAGATGACGGCGCTGCAGGGATCCCGGCCGCACTCGCAGATGACTTCGAGTACGCCGTCAGCCGCGCCACCGCCCTCTCGGTCGACCCGCTCGATCTCGCGGTTGGTTGCGCGATAGACCGCCTCGTTCTTCGCAATTCGCTCAAGTCGCGCGTTCCACGCGGCCATCTTATGCCTGCACAGACCGTCGTCGAAACGGTTCGACTCCTCTCGCCCGCATTCACTCCGCTGAGTACGCTCGGGTGCGTGGAGGTACCGACCCTCGCCGACGTCCACGAGGCGCGAGACCGCATCGCTCCGCACCTCCGCCCCACACCGCTCTACGAGTACGCGAGCTTGAACGAGCTGGTCGGCGCCCAGGTCTTCGTCAAGCACGAGAACCATCAACCGGTCGGCGCGTTCAAGGTGCGGGGCGGCGTCAACCTCGTCTCTCAGCTCAGCGCCGACGAACGGCGAGCGCGGCGTGATCGCGGCTTCGACCGGGAACCACGGCCAGTCGATCGCCTTCGCGGCGCGCATCTTCGGCGTCGCGGCGACGATCTGCGTCCCGCGAGAACGCGAACCCGGTCAAGGTCGCTTCCATGCGCGGGTTGGGCGCCGAGCTCGTCTTCCACGGGCCGCGACTTCGACGCCGCGCGAGAGCACTGTGAGGAGCTCGCGCGTGAGCACAGCTACCGCTACGTCCACTCCGGGAACGAGCCGTTGCTCATCGCCGGTGTGGCCACCCAGACGCTCGAGATCGTCGAGGAGCAGCCCGACATAGACGTGGTGATCGTCCCGATCGGCGGAGGCAGTGGAGCGGCGGGTGCATGCATCGTCGCCCAGGCCGTCAGCCCCGCCACGAAGGTCATCGGGGTGCAATCGGAGGCGGCACCGACTGCGTATCGCTCCTGGAAGGAGCGCGAGCTCGTCGAGGACAAGATGGAGACGTTCGCCGAGGGCCTGGCTACTCGCACCGCATTCGAGTTGCCACAACGGATCCTCTGGGACCACCTGGACGACTTCGTCCTGGTCAGCGACGACGAGATCCGCTCCGCGCAGGCGACGATGATCGACGCGACGCGGAACCTCGTCGAAGCCTGCGGGCGCAGCGCCACTGGCGGCCGCGCTCAAGCTGCGGGACGAGCTCGCGGGCAAGCGAGTCGCACTCGTCCTGAGCGGCGGCAACGCCACTCGTGAGCAGTTGCTCGACGTGTTCGCTCGTGTGCCGACGACGAAGAGATGACCCGAATGTGTCCAGGACATTCCGGCCAAACCCCGTCACTATGCAGCCCGCCTACGAAAGGGACGAAGACAACGTGAGAACACTGATTGTGATCGCCGTTCTGACGGCAACGATGTTCGCCACCGCGGCTCCGGCCGAGGCAGCGAGCCCGCGCGAGCGGACACTCGCCCGTCAGGTGAAGACGGTCAAGGCCCAGAACGCCGCGCTCAAAGCCCAGATTGCTCGGCTCAGCGCTCTGCTGATGGATCCCAAGCTTCGACCTGCGTGCACGTGGTCTCGAGGCTGACCCCAATCTAGGCAGCCCGCACACCGACCCCGCTCAACCATGCAGTTCCCACAGAGCTGGGTAGGTCGAGGTGGCCCCGGGAGGAATCGAACCTCCGCACGCGGATTCGAAGTCCGCCGCTCTATCCACTGAGCTACGGGGCCTTGAGCGACAGGGTATCGGCCTAGGTAACGCGGTTTGGGAGCGGCTCGCCGCGCTCGGCCGCGAGGAGATTGTCGACGAGGACGCGGGTCATCGCCGCTCGTGTCTCATGCGTAGCGCTACCGACGTGCGGTGTGAGAACGACGTTCGGCAGGCCGAGCAACTCGGCCGGAACATCCGGCTCAGCGGCGAAGACGTCGAGGCCGGCCCGGATGCGACCGGCGACGAGAGCGTCCACGAGGGCGGGCTCGTCCACGATCGCGCCTCTCGCCGTGTTCACGAAGCACGCGCCATGGCGCAAAAGCGAGATCCGGCGCGCGTCGATCAGCTGCTCGGTCTCCGGCGAGAGCGGAACGTGAATGGTCACGATGTCGGCCTCGGCGAGCAGATCGTCGAGCTCGCGGTACTCGAGGCCGAGCACATGCTCCTCGTCGGCGGGCAAGCGCTCACGCTTCGTGTAGAGCAGCCGTCATGTCGAACCCGTGCGCCCGGCGCGCGACCGCGCTTCCGATCCTTCCCAGGCCGACGATGCCGAGCTTCGCTCCGCTGACCTCCTGGCCGAGCAGTTCCGTCGCCACCCAGTCGCTTCCCCACCTCCCGGCCCGCACGAATGCGTCTCCCTCGACCAGGCGGCGGCGCGAGGCGAGGATCAGCGCCAGCGTCAGGTCGGCGGTCGCCGCATCGAGCACTCCGGGCGTATTGGTGACCGCGACGCCGCGAGCGCGGCACGCCTCGACGTCGATCGCGTCGTAGCCGACCCCGTAGTTGGCGACCAGGCTCAGTCGCGGGAAGAGATCGAGAACGCGGTCGTCGACGACCTCGCCTACCACCACCAGCGCGTCGATCTCCGGGCGCTCGCCGTCGAGCTGCTCGTAGTACTCGACGTCGCCCAACTCGTCCCACGCTGAGCCGGGGAACCGCCGCGATGCGAGGATCTTCATAGGTGGCGGACGGGACTCGAACCCGCGACCACCGGCGCGTCGATCTCCGGGCGCTCGCCGTCGAGTCGCTCGTAGTACTCGCACTTCGCCCAACTCGTCCCACGCTGAGCCGGGGAACCGCCGCGATGCGAGGATCTTCATAGGTGGCGGACGGGACTCGAACCCGCGACCACCGGGACCACAACCCGGGGCTCTACCAACTGAGCTACCGCCACCGCGCCCCCGAAGAATAGCCCTAGATCAGCGGCGTCTCGTCGAGCCGTTGGCGCAGCTCGTCGACGGACTCGAAGACCCCGATCGCCCCGGCCTCGCGCAGCTCCTGTTTCGACCACCCGCCCGTGATCACGCACAGGGTCTCGACGCCGGCGTTGGTCGCGGCCTCCACGTCCCAGGGCGTGTCTCCGACCATCAGGGCGCTCTCCGTCTTCGCCTTCTCCAGCGCGGCGAGGATCAGATCGGGCGCAGGCTTGGTCGCCTCGACGTCGTCCTTCGTCGTCCAGGCATCGGCGACCTCGCGCGCGTCGAGGAGGTCGAGGTATCGCTCGAGCTCGTTCCGAGGCGACGAGCTCGCCAGCACGACACGCAACCCCCGGTCCTTGAGCTCGACGATGAGCTCGTGGCCGCCCTCGAGCGGCGCGACCTCGTCCAGCAGCCCGCCCGTATAGATCTCGTCGCGAGCCGCGCGGATGTCGTCGCCTTGCTCCTCGTCAAGCTTCGGACCGACGAGGGCAGGTACGAGCTGGTCCCCGCCCATGCCGATCGCGCGGTGAATCCGCCACAACGGGAGCACGATCTCGTGCCTGCGAAACGCGCGATACCACGCGAGGGCGTGGTGATAGTTCGAGTCGATCAGCGTCCCGTCGACGTCGAGTAATGCGGCCTCGACGGCCACCTAGGCGCGAACAGGTGTCTTGGCGAACTCCTCGATAATTTGCTTGTTGAACGCCGGGATGTCATCCGGCGAACGGCTCGTGACGACTCCGCCGTCGAGAACGACCTCTTCGTCGACCCAGTTTCCGCCTGCGTTCCTCACGTCGGTCTTGATGCTCCAGAACGACGTCAGCGTTCGCCCGCGGGCGACGTCGGCCTCGATGAGCATCCAGGGCGCGTGGCAGATCGCCGCCACCGGCTTGCCCGCGTCGACGAAGGAGCGGACGAATCCGACTGCGTCCTCGTCGGTGCGGAGCGCGTCCGGGTTTCCGACACCGCCGGGGAGCAACAGCGCGTCGTAGTCGTCGGCATTCGCGTCCGCGACCGCCTTGTCGACCGGAAACATGTCGGCCTTGTCGTAGTGGTTGAAGCCCTGGACCTCGCCTTCCTCGAGCGAGATGAGCTCCGTCTCGGCGCCGGCGTCCTCGAGCGCCTTGCGCGGCTCGACGAGCTCGACCTGCTCGAACATGTCGGTGGCGAGAATCGCGATTCGCTTCCCGTTCAGGTCAGCCATCGGTAACCCCTTCCTGGTCGTGTACCTGCTCCGATACCGCTTGCATAGGGCCTCCAAACAACGAATCCCTGAGCCGCGTCTCCAGTGGGTACCCGAAGGTGCCGAAGGGTCGAACGAGGGCCGTGAAGATCCTGCTTTCCGACGCCGCCTACCTGGACGATTTAATCGCCTACCTGTTCACCGTGGGCTGCATCGTCGAGCAGGTCGGTCCAAACCTCGTCGAGGTCTCGCGGCTTTCATCGATTCGCCACGACCAGGCGCGCATGGAAATCGACGTCTTCCTCGAGGCCTGGAAGTCGTCGCACCCAGAGGTCGCTGTCAGACTCCTGGACTGAATCGATGAAATCGCGGGCGGGCTACTTGCTCGGCGGGAGCCTGATCACCCTGGGCGTGGTCGGCGCCATCTTGTGGCTCGTCGCATCGTTGATGAGCCTCAGCAAGGAAGTGGACGACTTCCAGCGAGCCCCGCTGACGAGCGCGACAACCATGCAGCTCGAAGCACGCAAGTACGTCGTCTACTACGAAGGCCCTTCTGCGAGCGAGGTCGTCCCGCCGTTCGACCTGGAGATCGCCGACGCGCAAACAGGCAAGCCCCTGGCTCTCGCTGCCTACGGCGGCTCGCTGACCTACTCCATCAACGACCACGAGGGTTCCGCGCAGGCAACCGTCACGCCGGCTCACGCAGGCGCCTACGTGGTCCGCACAAACAGCGAGCCCAGGGTCGCTTCGAACGTGGCGCTCGGGCCGAGCATCGCGGGGCAACTCCTACGCGGGATCCTCGGCACGTTCGCAATCGGAGGATTGCTGGTCGCGGGGGGCGGGGCCCTGATTGCAATCACCGCCATTCGCCGCTCCGCGCAGTCCTGGATCGCCCGCAGCCATAGCGAGGTAGTTAGTCGGCCCACGCGGCCAGAGCAGGAGGTCAGATCACCGGAGAGTGCGCCTGGAGGGAGTCGAACCCCCGACCAACGGCTTAGAAGGCCGCCGCTCTTCCACTGAGCTACAGGCGCGCGGACGTAAAGAGTACCGCGCTCTGGATCAGGCCTGGGGCTAGGTTCTGGCGCCGAAGTCGGCGGTCACGATCGTGACCGGCCCACCGTGGTACTCGCCCGGCGCGGAGTCGAAGTGCGCTGCGCCGAGGCCCACTTCTCGCCACTCCCGCGACAGGATGTTGCCGCGGTGCGGCGGGCTCTGCATCCACTCGCGAACTGCCGACGAAGCGGAGATCTCGGGCGAGCCCCAGAGGATGTTCTCGCCGACCGACCACGAGCGGGCCCGGCGCGAGGGATAGAAGCGCTCGATCCGCTTCCAGAAATCGGCTCCGTTCGCAGACTCGTGCTCGAAGAAGCCCCGGAGGCCCATCTGGTTGGTGTGATACGCGGCGGCTGCGGAAAGCTGGCGCGAGACGCGAAGTGGGCGCAGGCCACGGGCCATCGCGGATCGCGTTCATGCGGCGGACGATGTCCGCCTCGTACGTGCTGAGAACCGTTGACCCCGCCGACCGCGGCGGCCGGCCGGGCGGTCGTGTGAGACGAGGAAGCCGCCGTTCGAAAGCGACTTGGTCTTCAGATGAGCGAGGAAGCCACCGGCCGAAGCCTGCCGGAGCTGCCAGCTGGACTGGCCCTCGCTGTCTTCGGCAATGGCTGGTGCGGCGGCGAGCAAAGCGACGAGACTGGCTGCACAAGCGGCAACTGTGCGCATGCCACTGACATCGGCAGTACTCGTTCAGCCAAATCCCCCAAAAGGGGGATATTGGTTCAGTTCAAATGGTTGCTGGCTTGGCGCCCTGGCGGCGGCTTCTTCGTTCCTCGAGCCCGGCGAGCACCAAAACCTGGAGCGTGCCCGCGACCGGGATCGCGGCCAATGCGCCCACCACGCCGGCCAGCTCGGCGCCGATGAGCACGGAGATCAGGATCGCAAGCGGCGACATCTGCACCGTCCGGCTGTAGACGAGGGGCTGCAGCACGTGGTTCTCGAGCTGCTGGTACAGGACGAAGAACACGAGCACGATGATCCCGTTCCACGTCCCGTCGAGAAACGCGACAGACGAGACGATGATCGCGGCGAGCGTCGCTCCTGCAAGTGGAATGAGATCCAGAATCGCAACCACCAATCCGAGCGCGAACGCGTAGGGCACGCCGAGGATCAGGAGCAAGACCGTCGTCGCGGTACCGGCAATGAAGCTGATGAAGAGGTTCCCGGTCACGTAGCCGCCGACGGTTCGGTAGATCTTGTCGACCGACCCCACGCCAGCGGTCGCGCGACTGATCGGGCAACACCGAGTAGATCCGCTCCATCCACTGCGGGCCCTCGAGGAGCATGAAGAAGGTCATGAACGCGATCGTCACGGCGGCGACGATCAGGGTGACGATGCTCTTCGTGACCGCCAGCGCCGTGCTCGAAAGGCCGAGCACGCTCGAAGCTCCACCGTCCTCGCACGCTGGCCCGCAGGCGTTCGACGAGGTCGTAGCGGTCGGCGAGCCGCCCAAGCTGTCCCCGGCCTTCGGTGATGTCCCGAACGTAGTCGGGGAAAGCGCGAACGAAGCCGTTCGCCTCGTTGACGAGCGTGGGGATGAAGACGCCGAGAGGCCGACGAGCACACCAAGGGCGAGGATGAAGGTCACCCCCGCCGCAGCCCCTCGCCGACGGAGGCCGTGACTCTGGAACCATTCGACGAGCGGGTTGAGCGCGAGCGCGAGGAAGATCGAGATCAGGAGCCAGGTCAGGACCTGCCGCGCGACCCAGACCAGCTCGAGCAGCAGCACGACCGCGATCGTGAGCGCCAGGACGGTGAGAATCGTCGTAGCGCGGAAGCGGACAACGCGCTCCTCCACGCCGTGCAGCATCGCGCTGAGGTCGGACGAAGCGGGTGGCGGGGATCGAACCCGCATAACTAGCTTGGAAGGCTAGGGCTCTACCATTGAGCTACACCCGCGAGCCGTCCATAAGGTAGCGCCGCCCGCGCTAGCCTGAGCGGGCGTGAGGCCTGACGCTGCCACCTGGGCCTGGGACGTCGAGGCGCTCATCCTCGTGCCGGCGTTGGCGGTGTCCTACGCGCTCGCGATCTGGGGGCGACCCGTCGAACGGTGGCGCGTGGTCTCGTTCGGCGCGAGCCTCGCTTTGATCGCGGTCGTCTCGATCACGCCGCTACAGACGGTCGCGCTGAACTACCTCCTGTCGGCGCACCTGCTGCAGAACGTCGTCCTCGCCGAGTGGGCCCCGGCGCTCTTCGTGCTCGGCATCCCGCCGTTCCTGGCCGCCTCGATCGCGCGCCTGCCGCTGGCCCGATACGTCATGTGGCCCCCCGCGGCGCTCGTGATCTGGCTAGCGGTCTACTTCTTCTGGCACTTGCCCTTCGCCTACGACGCAGCGCTCCGCCACCAGGCGACGCTGCTCCACCTCGAGCACGCGACGTACTTCGGAGCGGGATGCCTCCTGTGGTGGCCGGTCCTGCAGGACGAGCCCTGGCGGCTGCGCCCTGGCCGGCGTGCCGGCTATCTATTCGCCGCCTTTCTGCTCGCGAGCCCACTCGGGCTGCTGCTCGCGCTGATTCCGGAGCCGCTCTATCAGTGGTACGAGGACGGGCCCGGCCTCTGGGGGCTCTCGGCGATCACCGACCAGCAGATCGCCGGGGTCACCATGGCCTTCGAGCAGGCGGTCGTGTTCTTCGCCGCCTTCACGTACTTCTTCCTGCGCGCGCTCGGCAGTGACGAGCGGGGCGAGATCTTCAGAGACGTTTCTCGTACGTGGCGTAGCGGCGGGTGACCGCCATTCCCGCTCGCTCGTAGAGCCTGGTCGCCCCGGTCTCGTTCTCGGAGTCGACCTCCAGGCCGACTCGTGTGTGCCCGCGCTGCCAGAGCGCCCGGAACGCAGAACGCAGCAGCGCGTCCCCGAGCCCGTGCCGACGATGCGTGGGGCTGACCGCGAGGTCGAGCACCCACCCCAGATGGCGCTCGCCGAACGCGAGCGCCGCGCCGGCGATCGACCCGTCGGCGACCGCGAGCCGCCAGAGCTCCGGGTTGTAATCGCTGCGGCTCGTACGCCCGCGCAGCCACCTGTCCAACGGCTCGGGCGTGAACTCCCAGTGCTCCGCGAACGCTTCCTGGTGCACTGCATGCAGCTCCTCGTCGTCTTCACCTGGGCGGTACCCACGAAGCTCGAAGCCGTCGGGCGCCTCGGGCTCCGGCCGGCTCCTCGTCCAGGGCGATCTCCATGCGCCAGAAGTACCGGACGATCTCGTGACCACGGTCCTCGGCGAGTCGGCGGCCCTCGTCGGTGACGACGTGGACGTGGAGGCGGGCGAGGTCGCGTTCGCGTGCCCAGGCCTCGGCGAGATCGAGGAGGTGCCAGCCGATCCCGCGCCCGCGTGCATCGGGGTGAACGGCCGATTCGTCCTCCAGGTTCGCCAGGTCGCGCTCGCGCCGAGCGCGCACGTAGGCGACCAGCTGCCCGTCGATGTGTGCGAGCCAGGCGTCGCTTTCGAGGCTGGCCTCGTCGAGACGCCACCATTCGCGGAGCTCGGAAGCGCTGAACTCCAGCCCTTCGATCTCGCCGAAGTCGACGCGGTTTCGCTCGGTGATGAGAGCCGCGACGGCCTCGGCATCGTCGAGCGTTGGGCGGCGTACGAGAAAGTCTGTCAGTCGGGGTGGCCGGATTCGAACCGGCGACTTCTTGCTCCCAAAGCAAGCACTCTAACCAGGCTGAGCTACACCCCGTGAATAGGCCTTCAGTGTAGTCGGACAGCCCGATCGTCTCCACGGCGACGCGGGTCGGGCCGTCGAAGCGTGAGGCCGTATCTCGGAGGCCGTTTCGGCGTTATTGCACTGAGTTGATGGCCCCCGCTCAACAACTCGCCGCCAAACGGGTACGTCACCGTGCCTGCGCAAACCGCGCGGTAGAGCCGAATTACCACTTCTTAGTCGTAAACGGCACAAAGTTTCCTGGTCCAAACAGTTGGCGTTATCCGCAAAAGCGGGTAACCTGCCGCGCCGATCGCCCTGATGACTGAGAACCGCCGCATTCTCAGCGTCGTTGCTGCTGTGCTGTTGGTCTGCTTCGTCGGACCGTCAGCGGCCTCGGCCGACACCACCCCGCCGCTTCCCGTCGCACCTTTGACGGGACCGGCGTTGGCTCCGTCGAGCCATGAGTTGGCGATTCTCCGTGCCGTGAACGGCATTCGCGCCGCGCACGGCCGTCGCCCTCTCGGCCTCGGGCCCGCCCTGCATCGAGCAGCGCGTGCCCACTCCGTGGACATGGTTCGTCGCGGGTACTTCGACCACGGGCCGTTCGTCCAACGCCTGCGCAGCTTACGGCGTTCGCGGACGAGCGCTCGGGGAAAACCTCGCCTACGCGACCGAGCCCGGCTTCAACGCCGGGGTCGTCGTGCAGATGTGGATGACGAGTCCTCCCCACCGGTCGGTACTCCTCGATCGGAGCTTCAGCAGGATCGGTGTCGGCGTGGCAGGTGGCTTGACGCGACGCGTGACAGCCGATTTCGCCGGCTAGCACGCGGCTACTCGACCAGCCGGGTCGTGTAGCGCTTCCGCTGAGGGCGGAGGGCGCCGCTTGCTCTGCTACTCGATCAGCAGGTCCCGCAGCGCAGCGATCCGCTCCTGGCGAATCGCTTCCCGCTCGCCGCGCTCGACCCGCGCAAGGAGACCGTTGACGAGCGGCGCGAGCTCGACGGGATTGAACGGCTTCGTCACGTAGTCGATGCCGCCGAGCTCGAGCCCCTGTGCCCGGTCCCGGAGCTCGGCGCGAGCGGTGAGGAACACGATCGGGATCTCGCTCGTCCCTTCGCCGGCCTGCAACGCCTGGAGCACCTCCCAGCCGTCCATGCCCGGCATCATCACGTCGAGGAGGATCACGTCGGGCCTCTCCGAGCGGGCCAGCTCGACGCCGACCGTGCCGTCCTCGGCCTCGATGACCTCCATGCCCTCCGCCTCGAGGTTGACGCGGCAAAGAAGACGAATGGGAGCCTCGTCGTCGATGACCAGGACCTTCGCTGCCATTTCCCGTTGTATACCCATCCGGCCGGTCGTCAGTCCCGGTTAGGGACCGCCTCCACCGCCAGCGGAAGCTCGAATGCGAAGCTCGCGCCGCGGCCCTCGGCGGAGTCGACCCAGATCCTGCCCCCCATCGCGGCGACGAGCCCGCGTGCGATGAAGAGGCCCAGCCCCGTCCCACCGCGCTCTCTGGCCACTCCCTCGGCGCGATGGAACTTCCGGAAGATCTGCTCCCGCTCGGCTGCCGGCACGCCGATCCCCTCGTCGACTACGCGAACCTCGACCGTGTGACCGGCCCGCCTGCGCTTCGACGCGTCACCGTCCCGCCACGGGGCGAGAACTTCACGGCGTTGTCCAGAAGGTTGGTGATGACCTGCCTCAGCTTCTCGGAGTCGGCGGACGCGGCGAGTGGCTCCTCGGGAACGTTGACCACGAACTCGTTCCCGTTCACGCCGCTCTCCTGGGCGCTCAAGACGACCTCCGACACGAGTGATCCGACGTCCGTCGGGGCGAGCTCGACCTTGAGGTCGCCGGCATCGAGCCGCGCAACGCTGAGCAGCGTGTCGACGATCGCCGTCAGGCGCTGCGCCTCCGACGCGATGTAGCCGAGGAACGTGTAGCGCTCCTCCTCCCCGAAGAGGACGTCCCGGCGCAGCAGCGTTTCCGCGAACCCGTAGATCGAGGTCAGCGGTGCGCGCAACTCGTGCGAGACGGTCGAGACGAAGTCGGACTTCATCTGCTCGACGCGCCGCTCCGAGGACACGTCGCGGAACGCGAAGATGCGACCCGCGACCGCCCCCGTCGGGTCGCGCATGACCGCCTCGGTCAGCGACAGCCAGGCCTCGTCGGCGCCGCGCCGGATCGAGATCAGGCGCTCCCCGGGCAGGGCCTCAGGGCCGGCGGAAAGGTCGCGCTGAATGACGTCGATCGGCGGCCGTCCCAGAGCCGAGACTGCAGGGACTCCCGTGATCTGCTCGGCGGACGTGTTCCAGAGCACGACGTCGCCGTTGCGATCGACGGCGACGATGCCGTCTGCGATGTTGGAGAGGATCGCGTAGCTCCGTTCCCGCTCCAGCGCGACTCGCTGGTAGAGCTCGGCGTTCGACAGGACCGAAGACGCGTTGCCGGCCAGGGCCGTGAGCGCCTCGGTCTCCTCGTCGCGCCAGGCCCGCGGCCGGCGATGGTAGACCGCGAGCACGCCCTGCAGCCCTCCCTCGGCCCCGACGAGCGGTACGCCCAGATAGGCGCGGTAACCCGCAGCGAGCACCGGATCGTCGGCCAGGAGGCGAGAGTCGGAGCCGGTGTCGGCGAGGGCCGTCGGCGCTCTCGACTGGACGGTGTCCCCCGCAAGCCAGGCCGTCGAAGGAGCGCGGAAGCCCACGGCTCCGTCGAGGCCTTCGCCCTGTACGGCGTGGACGACCAGCTCGTCGCCCTCGATCACGCGGATCGAGGCTGCGTCGGCCTCGAGCAGAGCCGGCGCCTGCTGCACGACTTCGTCGAGGACTGCGGCCGGATCGAGCTCGGACGCGAGCAACGTGCCCATGCGCGCGAGTTGCTGGGACAGGGCCCTCGACGTGCGTTCGCTCTCGTAGAGCTCGCTTCGCTCGAGCGCGCCGCGTGCGGCCCCGGCGAGCCGCCGTGCGAGCTCCAGGTCGTCGTCGATGAACTGGCGCGGCGCGGCGAAGAAGACGACCACCAGGCCGCCGTGCTCCCGGCGAGGCGGGTCGACGGGGATCGCAAGCAGCGCGCCGAAGCCCGCCTCGACCGCCAGGCCCCGCCACGTCTCGCCGAAGCGATCGTCGTCCGCGATGTTCGGCGCAGCGAGCACGCGGCGCTCGGCAGCGCAGGTCTCGAGCACCGATGCGGCATCGGTGAGCCCGTCTCGCAGGAGCTCGGCGAGCCCTTCGGGCAGCTCCACCGCCGCGGCCAACGCCAGGCCCCGCGCCTCCGGCATCAGCACTGCTGCTGCGGTGCCGCCGAGCGATTCGGTCGCAGCCTGAGCGACCGCGTCCAGAGTCGCCGGCTGCGAGAGCGGCTCGGCGAGCGCCGAGGCGATGCCGAAGAAGCCGCGCTGGATCCGCGCCTGGCGAACGCTCTGCTCGAAGCTCGCGGCGTTCCGCACGGCCAGCGACGCGAGCCCCGCGAATGTCTCGAGCAGCTCGGCGTCGGTGTCGTCGAAGTTGCGTTCCGGGTCTCGCGTGCCCACGCCGAGGACGCCACGCGAATCGCCCGACCAGGTCATCGGTGCTGCGATCGCGCCGGTGAAGCCCGCATACGCCTCGTGCGGCACGGGCTGCTTCTGGTCGTCGTAGACGTTGGAGAGCACGGAGCGGCCTTCCCGAAGGGCCTCACCGGCGAGCCCGCGACTCGCCGAGAACTCGAACTCCAGCAGCGACGAGTCGAGCCCGTTGACCGCGGCGCAGCGCAGAACCTTGCCCTGCTCGTCCAGCAGGTAACAGTCGGCTGCGTCGGCGTCGAGCAGCTTCGTCACCTCGACGACGAGCCGCTGAAGCACGGTTTCCAGCCGCAGCTCGCTGGAGACGACCTGGGCCGCCTTCAGCAAGGCCTGCTGCTGTTCGAGCCGCTTCGCGTTCTCCTCCAGCAGGCTCGCCGTGTGCACGGCGAGCCCGATCTCGCGGGCGACTGCCTCCGCCAGAGCGATCTCGGCCTCGGTCCAGGTCGTGGGCTCCGCGCGGTGGAACCCGAAGATCCCGATCATGCGATCGAACACGCTGATCGGCGTGGCGAGAACAGCTGCGGTGCCGAGGTCGATCAGGGTCTGCATCTCCCCGAGCGTTGGGTCGTCGAGTGCCGGATCGGCTTGGACGTCCCCGCTCGCGACCGTGCGCCCTTCGCGAGCCGCGAGGTTGGAGACGGGAAGCCGCCCGGACGAGGCTCCGATCGGAACGAAGCCGTCGGCATCCCACTCCGCACGGATCGGGAGCGTGTCCTGGGGGCCGACGAGCCGGATGAAGCACCGCGAGACCCCGGCAGCCTCGCCCGTCTCCTCGACGGCGATCCTGAGGACGGCCTCGAGGTCGTGCTCCGAGCGCACCTTCCGGCTGATCGAAGCCACGAGCCGCTCTCGCTCGAGCGCATCCTCGAGTGCGGACGCCGAGCGCGCCCGCTCCAGGGCGAGGGCCGCCTCGGCGGTCAAAGCCTGGAGGAGGGTCGTCTCGGCGACAGAGAAGACGCGCGGCTTGCGGGTGGAGGCCGCGACGAGGACCGCGGGGACACGCTCGTCGGCGATGAGCGGGACGAAGACGGCGCTCTTGGCCCCGACCTTCTCGGCCATTCGCCGGTTGACTATGGAGGAGCCGGCGACGTCGTAGACGGCGATCGGAGCAGCTTCGAAGGCGGCGCTCGCGACCGCCGAGGGCTCGGAGTCGAAATCGATCGAGACGTCCCGCCACCAGATCGCCTCCTCACCGTTCTCCAGGGCATAGAGGCCGTGGGCACGACGGTTGTCCTCCTCGATGACCGCAACCGCCGCGAACTCGACGTCGAGCAGGTCGGTTACGTGCTCCAGAAGAGTCCGGGCGACGGCTGTGGCATCGCCTCCGCGCGCCAACGCGACCGAGAGCGACGTGACCGCCTCGAGGTCGCTATCACGGCGTGGATCCGGGTCCCCCGGATCGGTGTCCGGAGGAGCGGGCGCCTCGTCCTCATCGCGGCGTCGGAACAGGGTTTTCCTGGGATTCACTGGGCCCTGCGGATGATAGGTCGGGGAAACGCCGAGCGACAATCGAGGAAGGGCTATACGGCTTGTAAAGATGGGCCTCGCGGCCTATTCACAAATCTGGCGGAGCGCGTTAGCTTCACGCCACTGGGCGATGCGATCCGCGGTTTAGTGCGTACCTGGCCACAAATGACCGCGGAGAGCACTTAGAGGGCCCGTCGCACTGACCCCCCGAGCGACGGGCCTTCTGCTATCTGGGACTAGGACCCAGAGACCCGCCGATACCATGGACGTGATGGTGAAACGCGTTCTTTTGGCTTCCCCCAGGGGCTATTGCGCCGGGGTCGAGCGGGCCGTCGACACGGTCGAGAAGCTGCTCGACCTGCACGGGCCGCCGATCTACGTTCGCAAGCAGATCGTCCACAACGCGCACGTCGTGCGCGACCTCGAGGCGCGCGGGGCGATCTTCGTCGACGACGAGCGCGACGTGCCCGAGGGCAAGACCGTCGTCCTCTCCGCGCACGGCGTCGCGCCCTCCGTCTACGTGAACGCGAAAGCCCGCGGCCTGAACACGGTCGACGCCACCTGCCCGCTCGTGACGAAGGTGCACGTCCAGGCGCGGCGGTACGCGGCGGACGGCTACACGGTCCTCCTCATCGGCCACGAGGGCCACGAGGAGGTCGTCGGCACGATGGGCGAGGCGCCCGACTCGACGATCCTCGTGCAGTCGGTCGCGGACGCCGAAGGCCTCGATCTGCCGGCCGACGCCAAGGTCGCGTACATCACGCAGACGACGCTCTCGGTCGACGAGACGGGCGAGATCATCAAGGCGATTCGACGGCGCTTCCCGCAGGTCTACGCGCCGAAGAAGGAAGACATCTGTTACGCGACGACCAACCGCCAGTGGGCCGTGAAGGATCTGATGGAGGAGGTCGATCTCCTGCTCGTCATCGGCTCACGGAACTCGTCGAACTCGAATCGCCTCGTCGAGGTGGCGCGGGCGGGCGGCGTGCAGGCGCACCTGATCGACGACGAGACCGACATCGACCAGACCTGGCTCGAAGGAGTGGAGACGGTCGGCGTCACGTCCGGCGCGTCGGCGCCGGAGAAGCTCGTCGATCGCGTCTGCGACTGGTTCCGCGCGCTCGGCGTCGAGGACATCTCCGCGCACCGCATGGTCGACGAGGCGGTCGAGTTCCGCCTGCCGGTCGAGCTCCGCCGCGAGCTCGCGCTCGCCGAGACCCAGACCTAGGCTGCGGCAGTCGGCGCAGGCGCCGCGCAGCAAGACGTCGTGCGCCTCGACGCGGTAGCCCAGGCCGCCTCCGACCCGGTCGAGCGCCCGCTCCAGGCCGCCGTCCGCGAACGGCTCGACCTTGCCGCAGTCGTCGCACATCAGGTGGTGATGGTGCTCGCCGCTCGGTAACAGCGGCTCGTAGCGCGCTCCGTCGGCGAACTCGAGCCGCTGCACGAGCTGCAGCCCGACGAGCTGGTCGAGCGCGCGGTAGACGCTGGCCAGCCCGATCCTGCGGTCCTTCGTGCGCAGCGAGTCGAAGATCTCGTTCGCGCTCAGGCAGCACTCCTGGCGAGCGAGCAGTGAGATCACGAGCTCCCTCGCTCGGCCGGCGCGGCGACCCGCGCCGGCGAGGGTTGCACGCGCGTGAGCTTCCCAGGCAGTCACTGCGCTGTACTGTACCGGCTGTTGATAGTGAGAGTCGTTCTCATTCTTTCCGCGATGCTCGCTCTCGGTGCCGGTTGCGGCAGCGACGAGGGGACAGCCGGCGGCCGCGTCTCGGTCGCCGCGGCCTTCTATCCCCTCGCGTACGCGGCCGAGGAGATCGGCGGCGACCAGGTCGCCGTCCGGAACCTCACCCCGCCCGGCGCCGAGCCTCACGACGTCGAGCTCTCGGCGCGAGACGTGGAGCGGATCCGCGCGGCCGACGTCGTGCTCTATCTCGGCTCCGGCTTCCAGCCCAGCTTCGAGCGAGCCGTGGACGGCGCGGACGGCAAGAAGCTCGATCTCCTCGAGGGGCTGGACCTGATCTCCGGAGATCCGCATGTCTGGCTCGATCCGCTCCGCTACGCCGAGCAGGCGCGACGCATCGGCGATGCGCTCGAGCGACCAGCGCAGGCCTTTGTGGCCCGTCTGGCGACGCTCGACGCCGAGTTCAAGCGCGGCCTCGCCCGGTGTGACCGGAAGGAGATCATCACGAGCCACGCTGCGTTCGGCTATCTCGCCGACCGCTACGGCCTCGAGCAGATCGCGCTCACCGGTGTCACACCAGAGGCCGAGCCGACCGCGCGCGACCTCGAGCGAATCGTGCGAGAAGTCGAGGAGAGCGGCGCGACGACCGTCTTCTTCGAGACCCTCGTCTCGCCACGACTCGCCGAGACGGTGGCGCGCGAGGCCGGCGCGAAGACGGCGGTGCTGAACCCGCTCGAAGGGCTCACGGAAGAGGAGCTCGACGAGGGCAAGAACTACTTCTCGGTCATGCGCGAGAACCTGGCGACTCTCCGGAAGGCGCTCGGATGCCGGTAGCCGTCGAGACCAGATCGCTGTCGTTCTCGTACGGCCAGGGGCCACCCGTGCTCACCGACGTCGACCTGTCGGTCGAGCGAGGGCAGTTCGTCGCGATCGCCGGGCCCAACGGCGGCGGCAAGACGACCCTGCTGCGACTCATTCTCGGCATCGAGCGTCCCGAGCGCGGGCGAGGCGCTCCTCTTCGGCGAGCCCGCGCATCAGGTTCTCCCGGCGCGAAGCGATCGGCTACCTGGCCCAGCGCGCCCAGCTCGGGGTGAGCGCGCCCGCGACCGTTCGCGAGGTCGTCGCCGCGGGGCGGTTCCCGCGTGTCGGGCTCCTCGGCCGAGCCGGGCCCAGAGACCGCGAGATGATCGAGGAGTCGATCGCGCGCGTCGGGCCTGGACGACGTCGCGCACCGCCCGCTTGTCGAGACTCTCCGGCGGCCAGCAGCAGCGGGCCTTCATCGCCAAGGCCCTGGCGGCCGAGCCCGAGCTGCTCGTGCTCGACGAGCCGACCACCGGCGTCGACGCAGAGGCGCAGGAAGCCTTTGCCGCTCTTCTCGACAGGCTTCACCGCGAGCTCGACGTCACGATCCTCTACGTCTCGCACGAGTTCGGCGCGGTCGAGCACTTCGTCGAGCGCATCGTCCTCGTCCGTGGCAGGAATCGTCTTCGACGGCAGCCCGTCGGAGCTACCCGGGGTCTGGCACGACCCTTCGCATGTCCATCCTTGACTCCGAGTTCATGCGGCTCGCCTTCGCGACGGGCGCGATCGTCGGCGTCCTCGCGCCGGCCGTCGGCTTCTTCCTCGTCGAGCGGCGGATGAGCCTCATCGGTGACGGCATCGGTCACGTCGCCTTCGCGGGCGTCGCGGCGGGGCTCCTGCTCGGAGTCTCGCCCGTCCTCACGGCGCTCATCGCCGCCGTGATCGGAGCGACCGGGATCGAATGGCTGCGAGCCCATCGCAGGACGACCGGCGACCAGGCGCTCGCGCTCGTCTTCTACACGGGCATCGCGGCCGGGATCGTGCTCATCTCGGCGGCGGGCTCGCTCGACGTCGGGCTGTTCACGTACCTCTTCGGCTCGATCCTCACCGTCACGAGCGGGGACTTCGCGCTCGTCGCCGTGCTCGGAGGCGTCGCTCTGGCCACGATCGCGCTCCTCTACCCGGCGCTGGCGGCAGCCGTGCTCGACGAGGAAGGCGCACGGGTCGCCGGAGTGCCGATCGGCCTGCTCAACGTGCTCCTGGCCGTGCTGACGGCGCTGACGGTCGCGCTGTCGATGCGAATCGTCGGCATCCTGCTGATCGCCGCGCTGATGGTGCTGCCGGTCATCGCCGCGGCACGCGTGGCCTGGAGCATGAAATCGACGATCCTGCTCTCGACCGCGATCGGGCTCGGCTCGGTGCTCACGGGGTTGACCGTCGCCTACTACGCGGACCTGCCGCCCGGCGGGACGATCGTCCTCGCCGCCGCAGGCGCGTTCCTCGTAGCGAGCGCGATCGAAGCGGTCCGGCGCGCTAGCTGTCTTCGCCGTCGCGGCGCTCTTTGCCGGTCCGACGGTCCTTGCCGCTACGCCGGTCGTTGGGCGCGCTCTTTTTCTTCTTACGCCGCTCCGCTGCCTTGCGCCGGTCTTCACCCGAGCGTCGCTCGGCGCCGCCGTGTCCCTCCGTCATGCGCGCATCATCTCGCGCGCGACGGACGGTTACTAGGCCTTCGCGATCTGTGGCTCGCCCGAGTCGCCGTCGGCCTTGATCTCCTCGGCGAGGACTTCGCTCTTGATCCACTCCGCGTGGGCAAGCAGGTCGGACTGGGACTCGGGGAGCGTGACCACGATCCGATCGGTGAGCTCCAGCCCTGCGTCCTTCCGCATCGAGTTCAGCTGATGAATGAGGTCGAGCACGCGGCCCTCGATGCGCAGCTCGTCGTCGAGAGCCGTGTCCAGGGCGACCGTGACTCCGTCGCCGGAGGCGACCGCCCAGCCTTCGCGGCCGTGCCGCTCGACCAGCACCTCGTCGGCCGACAGCTCGTGACCCTGCAGCCCGGAAGCCGCCGTCGGGAAGCTCCTCGAACTCGCCGGCCTGGAGCGCGGCGCGCACCGCGCCGAGCTCCTTCCCGAGCTTGGGGCCGAGCACGGGCAGGTTCGGCTTGACGGTCAGCTCGGTCGCCTCGACCTCGCCGAGCTCGATGCCCTTCACGCGGAGCTCGGACGCGATCTCGTCGAGATGCCCCTCGACCAGCGGTGCGCCCTGGACGATCAGTCGCCGCAAGGGCTGCCGCAGCTTGAGCCCCGAGGCCGAGCGCGCGCGGTAGCCGAGCTCGACGACGCGCCGCACCTCCCCCACCTCGGCGACCAGCGCGTCGTCAGCAAGGCCTTGCCGCAGCCGTCGGCCACCCGGCGAGGTGCACCGAGCCTGGCGCGTCCTCGCACGGGCCCGCAACCAGGCTCTGCCAGAGATGCTCCGCGAGGAAGGGCATCACCGGCGCGATACCGCGCACCGCCTGCACCAGCGCGTACCACAGCGTTCTGAACGCGGCCTCGTCGAACGAGTAGAAGCGGCGGCGCGAGCGGCGGATGTACCAGTTGGACACGTCGTCGACGAAGCGCTCGAACGCGCCCACGACGTCAGGCGTCCAGTAACGGTCGTAGGCGCCTCGACCTCGGCGAGGTAGGCCTGCGTCCGCGCGAGCAGCCACCTGTCGAGCGTGCCGAGCTCAGCGCCCTGCGGGCCGGCCGTCGAGATCGGCGAACGTCGGCCGAAAGCCCTCGATGTTCGCGTACGTCGTGAAGAACACGACCGAGTTCCAGAGCGTGAGCAGCCGGCGCTTGATCTCGCCCGCGGGCGTGTAGCCGAACTTGACGCCCTGCGTCGGCGCCTGCTCGCAGTACATCCAGCGCATGACGTCGGCGCCCATCCGCTCGAGCGCCTCGTGCGCCTCGATCGTGTTGCCCTTCGAGCCGTGCATCTCGTGGCCGTGCTCGTCGCGAACGTCTTCGTGCCCGAGCACCCGCTCGTAGGGCGCCCGCCCGTCGAGGACGACCGACATGAAGAGCAGCGAGTAGAACCACAACCGGATCTGCTCGCGCATCTCCGATCACCCAGTCCGCGGGAAACCACTGCTCCCAGTACGCGTGGTCGGGCAGGTCGGCGGTCGAAAGACCCGCCGAAGCGCCCGTTGCGTAGCCGCCTTCGACCCACTCGGGGCTCTGCCAACCGAGCGTGGAGAAGGGGACGATGCCGGCGTCGAGCCACACGTCCCCGACCTCGGGGATCCGCTGCACTTCGGCCCCGCACTGCTCGCACGCGATCACGACCTCGTCGATCCAGGGCCGATGGAGCTCCTCGAGCTGCTCGAGCCCACGAAGCGCGCGCTCCTCGAGCTCCTGCTTCGACCCCACCACCGTCACGTGCCCGCACTCGCACGGGTATAAGGGCAGCGGCAGGCCGAAGTACCGCTTCCGGGAGATGTTCCAGTCGCCCATGTTCCGGAGCCAGTCGTCCATGCGCTTGCCGTAGAAGTCCGGCGTCCAATCCACGGACGCGTTCGCCTCGAGCAGCTTGGGACGGAGGTCGTCCACCGCGATGAACCAGTCGTCGACCACCCGGAACACGACCGGCGTCGAGCACCGCCAGCAGTGCGCGTACCGGTGGATGTACGTGCCGGAGTGCTCGAGCAGGCCACGCTCGCGGAGGTCGCCGACGATCTGGTCGGCAGCGTCACCGGTCGAGACGCCGTGGAGCCAGCCGTACTCGGGAAAGAAGTGGCCGGCCTCGTCGATCGGCACCAGCACCTCCAGCCCGTGCTCCTTCCCCAGGTCGAAGTCCTCGGTGCCGGCGCCCGGCGCGATGTGGACGATGCCGGTGCCGTCGTCGAGCGAGACCTCGTCCCACGGAATCACCCGGTGCGCCACATCCGAGACCGCGGGCAGATGGTCGAACGGCCCTTCGTACTCGAGGCCGACGAGGTCGGCGCCGCGGACGCGCTCCACGAAATGGTCCTCGGGATAGCGCGCGACGGCGACCCACTCGCCGTTGTCGCGCTTGCCGTACTCCGCGTCCGGGTTGACGGCGGCCGCCACGTTGGCCGGCAGCGTCCAGGGTGTCGTCGTCCAGATCACGAGTGACTCGCCCTCCCGCCCCTTGAGCGGGAAGCGCACGAAGAGCGACGGGTCCGACCGCTCCTTGTAGACGTCGGCCTGTGAGAGCTCGTGCTGCGAGATGGACGTCCCGCACCGGGGGCACCACTCGGTCGAGCGGTGACCCTGGTAGAGCGCGCCGCGCTCCTGAAGGGTCTTCAGGAAGCGCCAGATGTACTCGATGTTGGTGTCGCTGAACGTGAAGTAGTCGTTGCCCCAGTCCATCCACTGGCCCAGGCGGATCGACTGCTTGATGATCACGCGCGCGGACTCGGCGACGAGGTCACGGCATTTGCGCGCGAACTCGGCGAGGCCGTACTCCTCGATCTCGTGCTTCGAGTTCAGCCCGAGGTCGCGCTCGACCTTGACCTCGACCCAGAGCCCCTGGCAGTCGAAGCCGTTCTGGTAGCGCTGGTCGAACCCGCGCAGGGCCTTGTAGCGCTGGAAGACGTCCTTGTAGGTCCGGCCCCAGAGGTGGTGGACGCCCAGGCCGTCGACGGTGTTCGCCGTCTTCGGGCCGTCGATGAAGCTGAAGCGCTCGCCGCCTCGGTTCTGCTCCCGCAAGCGGTCGAAGATCCGCTCCGACTCCCACCAGTCGAGAACGTCCCGCTCGAGAGCCGGATGATCGGGGACAGCCGGTAGTTGAGCGAAGATCTCCGCCACGTGTTCGATTCTACGGAGGGGCGGGAATCGTTTTCGTAGCCAGTACGTTGATCAGATAAGCAACCCGAAAGGAACCATTGAATGAGCACAGCAGTGACCGAAACCACCTTCGAGCAGGAAGTCCTCCAGTCGGACAAGCCCGTGATCGTCGACTTCTGGGCCGAATGGTGCGGTCCCTGCCACGCCGTCTCCCCGGTGCTCGACAAGATCGTCGAGGAGCGCGGTGACGAGCTGAAGCTCGTCAAGGTGAACATCGACGAGGAGCAGGACCTCGCGGCCAAGTACGGCATCGCGTCGATTCCGACGATGATCCTCTTCCGCGACGGCGAGCCCGCCGCAGCTGCGATCGGCGCCCAACCGAAGGGCGCAATCGAGAAAGTCGCCTGGCGCCCTCGTCGCACGAGCAGCTAGCCGAGCTCGCGCCGCGAAGCCGCTCGCGGCGGTAGATCCCCCACACAAGGAATGCACCGCTGGTCACGAGCGCCAGGGGCGCCGTCCCGCCCTCGATCGAGTTGGTGAAGACGGTGAAGCCAAAGATGAGGGCGATCGGAAGACTGAAGCGCCAACTCGGGCGGGGCAGCTCGCCGAGGGCGAGCCCGAGCGCAGCGACGAGGCCCGCCAGTCCGCCATACCAGAGGTAATGGCCGACGAGCTCGTCCCACAGATGAGCCGGCTCACCGGGAGCGACGTTGGCGATCGAGTTGGCGGCCAGGTGGATGCCGTGCCCCTGGGTGTAGAGGACGGCCGCGAAACCAAACAGCAGCCACACGCGACGAGGTGTGGCGACCGCGGCGAGTGCAGCTCCGGCACAGCCGACAACGACGTAGGGCAGGACCAGGTCGACCCAGTCCGCCCAGCGCGTCTCCCCGTCGGCAATGCCGCCAACGCTGCCTAGTGGCTCGAGCAAGACGCCGGTGTGGTGGCCGACGATCACCCCACCTGCGAAGGCGAGCAGCCAGCGGTCCGGGCCGTGTCCCAAGTCCTCAGCTAGCGCCCTCGGCCTCCTCCTTCTCCGGGTACTCGACCGGCGCCGCTGCGCGCATGGCCGGCTCCTCCACCAGGTTCAGCACGCGCATCCCGTGCACGAAGACGATCGAGCCGCCGAGCCAGCCGCCGAGAATCAGCACTGCGTAGCCGACGAGGGTCAGCACCAGCGATCCGCCGCTGATCGTGCCGTCGACGTAGTCCCCGTGCCCGGCGCCGGCGGTGATCGCGAAGAGGACCGTCGCCGTGACCATCGCCGACAGGTGGGCGGTCGCCGTCCTCCAGAGCGGTGTGCCGCGCTGGATGCTGAGCCAGTCGGCGAACCCGGTCAGGGCGGTCGGGATCGTGGTCACGAGGCCCGCCACGAGGACGAGCCACCAGACCGTGGTCGTGTTGTCTTCGCTGACGCCGAGCCGCGAGAGCAGGGCGAAGGCGGTGGCAATCGTGTACGCGCCTACCGTCACGTCCGTCAGCGGGGGGTGGATCGGGTGCCCGGACAGGCCGTGCCAGAGGACGCTGAGCTTCATTTCGTGCGGGCCTCCACGCCGTCGAGGAGGATCCAGTTGCCGCGAAGCGCGTTCTCGGCCAGCTCGACGAGGCGGTCCTCGTCTCCGGAGTGCGCCTCGAGCAGCCGCCCTCGAGCTGGCGGCGTGCTCGTGGTCGAGCTCGGCGTGCAGCACGAAGTACGCGGCGCCCGGCTCGTCGCTCGCGACCCCGTAGTGGTCGGCGAGGCCGTCGAGCTTCGTCTGCGAGACAGTCCGGCTGCCCGGCCTCGATCGCGTACAGCACGGCGAGGGCTCCGATCGGGTCCTCGGGCGCGAGCCAGGCCGACACGCACTCGGTCGTCTCCGCGCTCGCTGCAACGCGAGTCGCGCCCATGGCGTCGGCGAACTCGTCCCAGAGCGAGACGTGCTCGGCCTCTTCGCGCGCGTGCTCGGCATCCGCCTTGCCGGCGGTCTCGGCCAGGGCCACTACGGCGTGCCGGTACTGGCCGGCGTAGTACGCAAGGTCCTCACGCTTCAGCTCGCCGCAGTTCCACCGGCGGTAGAAGGGATGGTTCAGCAGGTTCCAGCGCTCACGGGCTTCGTCGAGTCGGGCAATCAGTTCCACGGGTCGGCTCCTTTCGAAGGTGAACTGCGATGCTAACTGTGCGCGTGGCCGGCTTCCTCATCATCAACCCGCGCGCCGGGGACGAACGGCCGAGCGCTGACGAGCTGCGTGACGAGGCTGAGCGCCGCGGCGTGACGACGCACGTCCTCCAGGAAGGCGAGGACGTGGCCGAGCTCGCGCGCTCGGCGCCCGAGGGCCCGCTCGGGATGGCCGGCGGCGACGGGTCGCTCGCGCCCGTGGCCGAGGTCGCCATCGAACGCGATGTCCCCTTCGTGGCGATCCCGTTCGGGACGCGGAACCACTTCGCGCGGGACCTCGGTCTCGACCGGGACGACCCGCTCGGCGCGCTCGAGTCGTTCGACGGGCAGGAGCGCAGGATCGACATCGGCCGGGCGAACGGGCGGCTGTTCCTGAACAACGTGTCCCTGGGCGTCTACGCACGGCTCGTCCACCGCCGGGAGCACCACCGGCGGCGGCGGGCGGTGTTGGCACGCCTCCGCGCACTCGCACTGCTGGCCCGGCAGCCGGGTGCGCTCGGCCTGCGCATCGACGGTGAGCCGGTCTCGGCCCGAATCGTCCTCGTCGCGAACAACGCCTACAAGCTCGACCTCTTCTCGCTCGGCGAGCGCGAGGGCCTCGACGAGGGCTTGCTCCACGTGTACTCGGCCGAAGGGCTGTGGCCGGGGGAGTGGGAGGAGCGGACCGGTGAGCGCTTCGAGATCGACTCCGCCCACGGGCTGGCTGCGGGCCGCGATCGACGGCGAGCCGGAGCGGCTCGACACGCCGATCGAGTTCACGATCGAGCCGCAGGCGCTACGCGTGCTGGTTCCGCAAACGCTGAGAGCACCTCGTCGAGATGGCCGAAGGCGAGCTCGTCGCGGCGGGATCTCGTCGGGCTCGAACCAGCGCAGCTCGGCGACGTCGTCCGCCGGCCGCGGTTCGCCGCTCGACGATGCGAGCGGCCCAGTACAGGTTCAGCGTGACACCCGCCGCCGTCCTCCGTAGACGTCCATCCAGATGCCCAGGAGCTCGAGCGGCTCGATCTCTACGCCCGCTTCCTCTCGCAACTCCCGCCGCAGGCACGTCGAGCGGATGCTCGCACTCCTCCAGGAATCCGCCGGGGAAGTCCCAGAGACCTTTGAACGGCTCCACACCGCGGCGCGAGAGCAGCACGCGGCCCGACTCGTCGACGCACAGGGCGCACGCAGTCGGCTTCGACCCGGCGTAGGTGACGAACCCGCACTGCGGGCACTCGGCCTTGCCGTCCTCGAGTTCGAGGTCGGCCCGGCAGCGCGGGCAATACTTCCAGCCGTCCAGCTCGGACACGGTCGGCAACAATAGACCCGTGCCCAGGTTTGCAACCGCCACCGTCACCGAGCTCTCCCAGGTCGGATTGCTCCAGGAGCTCCCCGGCGAGCAGATCACGAAGCTGGCGCACAACATGAAGCGGGCCGAGATCCCCGCCGGCAGCCCGATCGTCCTCGAGGGCGAGGAGGGCGACCACTTCTACGTCATCCTGCGGGGCCTGCTCGCGGTCAGCAACCAGGGCGGGCTCGGGCCGCGGCGAGTTCTTCGCCCCGGCGACTACTTCGGCGAGGTCGCGCTGGCGATGGACGTGCCCCGGACCGCCTCGGTGACCGCGCTCACGCCGACCACGGTTGCCAGCTGCGACCGGGCGACGTTCGACGAGTTCGTGCGGCCGCTCTTCGCCGACGACGAGTAGCGCGGAACCTTCGCGCGCCGCTCCGGTGTAGGAGCGGCAGGAGGTATTTCATGCGCAAAGCACTTTTCGTAGGCGTGCTACTTGCTGGACTCGTGTACGCCGCTCCGGCCGCAGCTGGATGCTGGGCCACCGTTCAACTCGCACCGCCGCCGGCAGGGACCAAGGCGGGCCAGGCCTGGAACGCGCGAGATCATGGTGCTCCAGCACGGCCGCAACCCACTCCCGAACGCGAGCGATGCGAGACCACGCGTCACGATCACGAACGCCGCCGGGGACAGCGAGACGTTCACGGCGAAGCCGGTTGATACGTCCAAAGGGACGTACTCGGCCAAGGTCGTCTTCCCGTCGGCAGGCTCCTGGAACTACGCCGTCTTCGACGACTTCACGAGCGCGTACGGCGAGCCCGTTCCTTGCTCGCAGACACACGAGTACGGGCCCGTGACGATCGGGAACGGATCACGCGGGATCTCGACGTCCGGCACGGGTGGGCTCCCCGTCTGGCCGCTCGCGGGAGCGGCACTGCTGCTCGTCGCCGCAGGCGTCTATTTCCGCCGCCGGCGCGGGCTCCGAGCGGTCGCCTGAGGGAGGGTTTCGCCTAAAGGACACGGCCCGTGACGCCGAACTTAGTCATGGGCCGTGCCGCCTTCTCGCCGTATTCCCAAAGTCCCCGTCTATGGGGGCAAATTCGGGCCCGCTCAGGCCGAGCGGCTGCTCTGGCGTGCCGGGTTCGGGCCGCGCCCAGGTGAGGCGGAACGACTCGCGAAGCTCGGCCTCCACCGCGCCGTTCGTTCGCTGACCCGCCCGTCGCGCGAGCGCTTCGTCGGCCCCGCTCCCGTGGACGACGAAAAACGCCCGCTCGCGCCCTATGACGCGTGGGGACACGACCACCTCTGGTGGCTCGACCGCATGGTGCGCACGAGCCGGCCGCTCGTCGAGCGCATGACGCTCGTCTGGCACGACTGGTTCGCGACCTCCAACGCCGGCGTCGGCTCCCAGCGGCTGATGCTCAACCAGAACAAGCTCTTCCGCGCGCGTTTCCTCGGCTCCTTCGAGCAACTCGTCCTTGCGGTGACGAGCGACCCGGCCATGCTCCTCTGGCTCTCCGGCAACGAGAACGACAAGGACTCTCCGAACGAGAACTACGCGCGGGAGCTGATGGAGCTCTTCACGCTCGGCGCGAAGCGCGGCTACACCGAGCGCGACGTGCGCGAGCAGGCCCGCGCTCTGACCGGCTTTCGCAACGACTGGTCGGACGGCAAGGGACCGCACAACTTCCGCTTCGACCCGCGTCGCCACGACGACGGCCGCAAGCGGATCTTCGGCAAGACCGCACGCTACGGCTGGCGTGACGCGTGCAAGCTCTGCGTGCACCATCGCTCGCACCCGTCCTTCTTCGTGCCCAAGCTCTGGGGGTACTTCATCCCCACGCCGCCGCCGGCCGCAACGCGCCGCGCGCTCGAGCGCCTCTACGTGCGGAGCCAGTACGCCGTGCGGCCCGTCGTCGAAGCGATCCTCAAGCACCCGCGCCTGTTCGAAGGGCCGCGGATGACGAAGCCGCCGGCCGTCTACCTCGCCGGGATGCTTCGTACCACCAAGCGCGGCGTCGACACCGAGGCCTGGACCTGGCTCCTCGACGGGGCCGGCCAGCAGCTCTTCCGGCCGCCGAACGTGGCCGGCTGGGACGACGACCGCTGGCTGGACACCGCCACGTACCTCGCCCGCTGGAACCTCGCGGGCCGTGTGCTCCGCCCCGTCGCGCTGAAGACGTCGACGAAGGCTCCCGCGGACGCAGACGCTCTGGTCAAGCGCGCACTCGCCTTCTGGGGCAACCCGGATCTCACCGACGCCACGCGCCGCTCGCTCCACTCCTTCGCGGCGCGCTCGCTCGCCGACGCCAACCAGACCTGGAAGAAGACGCAGTACCCGCCGCTGATCGAGAACGCGCTGCGCCACCTGATCGCCGTCTCCCCCGACCTCCAAACCGCCTAGGAGCCAGATGTCCGACTGCTGCAACGAGTTCTCCCGCTCCTCCATCCTCCGCCGCGCCGCGGCCGAGGCCGGACGGGGCCTGCCTGCGATCGAGACCGGGATGCCGCTGCCGGCGGGCACGGGTCTCGACCGCCGCGACTTTCTCGCTCGCTCCGTCGGGCTGGCTCTCGCCGTCTACGGCGCGGCCGCGGTTGCGCCGAAGTTCTTCGAGGAGGGCATCGCCGCCGCGCTCGCCGCGGGGCCCAGCGACACGGTGCTCGTCTCGATCTTCATGGACGGCGGCGCCGACTCGCTCTCGCTCCTCTTCCCGCACGGCGACCCCGACTACCGCCGGTTGCGTCCGCGCCTTGCGCTGCCCGACTCCGGGCTGACGTTCTCGGAGGACGCCCGCCTGCGGTGGCACCCGTCGGCGGCGGCGCTGAAGACGCTGCACGGCGAGGGCAAGCTCTCGGTCCTGCCCGCCGTCGGTTACACGGGCGCCGACCAGTCGCACTTCACGTCGCGCCACTACTGGGAAGTCGGCGCGACCAACCCGGGACTGCGCACCGGCTGGATGGGGCGCTATCTCGACCGCGTCGGGACGAGCAACAACCCGCTCCAGGGCCTCAGCCTCGACGGCGACCTCGCGCCGTCGCTCGCGACCGCCAAGCACCCCGTCGCCGCTCTTCGCGGCGCCGGCGAGTATTCGTTCTGGTCGCCGGGCGTCTGGGGCCAGGTCGAGAACCGGATGCTCGAAGCGGTCGGCCAACTCGGCAACGGCGCGCGCCCGTGACCAGACGCTCGCCAAGGCGCGGGCCGTCACCCGGCAGTCCGACCAGCTGCGCCGCCAGCTGGCGCCGTTCCGCGGGAACTCGCTCACGAGCCCGGTGGTCTACCCCAAGCACAGCAGCGACTTCCCCGAGCGCCTACAGGGCCTCGCCGCCATGCTCGGCGCCGGCCTGCCGCTCCACTGCGTCGCGCTGAACGCGTACGGGATGTACGACACGCACTCGGACCAGGCTGAGGACTTCGCAAGCGGCGTGAAGCTGACGAGCGACACCCTGCTCGCCTTCCAGCGCGATCTGGAGGCCCGTGGCCTCGCCAACCGCGTCCTGACCCTCGTCTGGTCGGAGTTCGGCCGCCGCGCGGAGGAGAACGGCTCCCAGGGCACCGACCACGGCGCCGCCGGAATCGGCTTCCTGATGGGCACGCGCGTGCGCGGGACGATGATCGGCGAGTTCCCGGGGCTCCGCAACGGGCTCGACCGCGACGGCAACCTGAAGGCGACCGTCGACTACCGCAGCATCTACACCTCCGTCCTCGAGCAATGGCTGGGGCAGGACGCAGCGGCCGTCATCGAGCGGGCCGGCTCCTTCCCGCGGATTCCGATTCTGAGATGAAGCTCGCCCTCGCCGCCGTCGCCGTCGCTGCGCTCGCCGGAGCGATGCCTGCCACGGCCGCGGCTCCGGGCCGCCTGCAGGTGACGGCGCTCGAGTTCGAGTACCGGCTCTCCAGGCCACAGCTCCGGTCTGGACGCTGGTCGATCATCGAGCTGGTCAATCTCGGCGAGGACGAGCACAACCTGCGCCTGAAGCGCATCGGCGGCACGAAGACGTACGGGATCAAGACGGTGCTCCCCGGCCAGCGGCGCTACCTCGCCGCCAAGCTCCGCGTCGGGCGCTACAACCTCTGGTGCTCGATCACCGACCACAAGGCCCGGGGCATGCGCGCACAGCTCAAGGTGCTGCCCCCGCCCCGACCTAGAAGGGTTTGTAACAGTCTGTTACAAGGCCGGTGCGTCTGTTCAAGGTCCGGGCTGGGCAAGTAACGCTGTTACTTGGATCGAATTGCCGGCGACTTCCACTTCGCCGCGTCGCGGGATCGATCGCCACTGCGTTGGCGTTCCACCCACGGCGCTGAGCAGCGACTCGATCACGACGAGGTACATCAGCTGCCGGTAGACGAACTGCTGCAGCGGCATCGCCCACAGAGCCCGCGGTGACTCGCCGTCGAGCCTGAACGCGTACCAGCCGAGCGCGACCTGGAGGCCGTAAAGGCGATCCAGAACCCCAGGATCGCCACGGGGTTGAGGAAGATGAGCCCATAGATGGAAAAGATGTCGATCACCGGGGCGAAGAGGGGCAAAGCGATCTGAAAGAGCACGAGGTACGGCAGCCCGCGACGTCCGATTCGCCCCTCGCCACGGCGCCAGAACGCGGCGCGATGCTTCCAGACCGCCTGCATCGTCCCGTAGCTCCAGCGGAAGCGCTGCCTCCAGAGCTCGCCCATCGTCGCCGGCGCCTCCGTCCACGCACGGGCATCCTCGGCGTAGACGACTCGCCAGCCCGCGCGTCCGATGGCGATCGTCATGTCCGTGTCCTCGGCGAGCGTCGCTGAGGAGATGCCGCCGATGTCGTCGAGCGCCGCCCGCCGGAAAGCCCCGACCGCGCCGGGCACGGTCGGCATGCACTGCAGCTGGTCGTAGAGCCGGCGGTCGAGGTTGAAGCCCATGACGTACTCGATGTGCTGCCAGCGGCCGATCAGGCCCTTGCGGTTGCCGACCTTCGTGTTGCCGGAGACGGCGCCCACGTCAGGCTCTCGAAGCGGCTGCACGAGGTGCCTGAGCGTCTCGGCCTCGAAGACCGTGTCCGCGTCGACCATGACGATCACGTCATGGCGGGCGGCCGCCACCCCGGCGTTGAGGGCCGACGGCTTGCCCGCGTTCGCCTGGCGAAGCACGGACACCATTCGGCAGACCGAGCTCCTCGACGAGGCTCGCTGTCCCGTCCGTCGATCCGTCGTCGACCACGATCACCTCGAAGTCCGGGTACTCGCTCGCTGCAAGCGACGCCACGGCGCGTTCGATCCCGACGGCCTCGTTGAACGCCGGCACGACCACCGACACCGGCGGCGCCAGCGGCTCGAAGGCAGGAGCGCGACGAACGCTGCGCACATGGCGCCGGGCGAACGCAATGAGAATGAAGACCCGCGCTCCGAAGAGTGCTGTGACGACGACGAGGAGCAGGCCGAGGGCGTAGGTCGTCCAGCGCGCGACCGCAAGCGTCCCGAGGAGCATCTGGCCACGCCGATGCGCCCAGCCTCCCGCCTCCAGCTCCGTCTGGTCTCTCGGGATGCCGCCGAGCTCCGACACCGTCACGAAGCGAAAGCCGCGAGCCTGGAGAGCGGGCACTGCGCGCTCGAGCGCGGCCACCGTCTGCGAGCGGTCACCTCCTCCGTCGTGGAGGAGCACGATGCCGCCCTCGGTGCCGCGCGGCGTGATCCCCCGCACGATCGAGTCGACCCCCGCGCGCCGCCAGTCTTCGCCGTCGAGGTTCGAGAGAGCAATCACGTAACCGCGCTGGGCCAAATGCTCGTAGGCCCGCTCCTGGGAATCGTTGACGGCGGACGGCACCGACGAGTACGGCGGCCTCACGAGTCGGGGACGGACTGCGACGGCGCCGGCGACCGAGCTCTCCGTCAGCGCGATCTGGAGCGACCGTTCCCAGTCGGGGACCGCCGCGAGATCCGCGTGCGTGAACGTGTGGTTCCCGAGCTCGAAGCCTTGACGGTGCAGCGAGCGGACGACGTCCGGGTGGCGCGCCACCTCGCTCCCGACGACGAAGAACGTCGCCGGGACTCCCGAGGCGCCGGAGCGTGGCCGCGATCCGCGGAGTCCAGCGCGGGTCGGGGCCGTCGTCGAAGCTGAGCGCAATCTGGTGGCCGGCGGAGCGACGGTTCGAGACGAGCCGTTGGCCGTCCCAGATCAGGACCGGGCCGGCGGACGCCAGCGGGCCGGGAGTGCCGCGAACCGGAGTTGCGCTGCGCCCGGTCGTCCTGGTCGAGAGGCCCTGGACCCCGAGCAGGACGACGAGAGCCAGCAGGAGGAAGGCGAGGAGGACCCAGCGGGCGGCGGGTCGCCCGACGGGTGCTACTTGAGCTTGCGGCCACCGTTGCCGTTCCCGTTGCCGGGCGGCGGCGGTGGAGGCGGGGGCGGAGTGACCGGCTCCGTCTTCTTTACCCGTCCTAGGCCCTTGCCGGGCTGCGTCGGCGGCGGGGCGGGCGGCTCCGCCTTGCGCATCTGTCCAGGCGGTGCGACATACCCTCGCCGCGTCCAGCCCTGCTGTCTCGGCTGTTGAGCGACCGCTGCCTGGCCGGACGGTGGCTGAGCAGGAAGTGCGGAGCCGGGAGCGCGCCGCGCGCCGCGATCGAGGCCGAGCGACCGGCGCGCCGGCAACGGCTTCGCCTCGCAGCGAAATCGCCTGCGCGCGAGCAGCTCGCTCGCGGGCGGAGGCCGTCACCGAGGCCGACGACGAGTCAGTGGCCGGCGCCTGGTTCTTCGACGCGTCGCCACCTCTGCTGATCAGCCTGTTGAACGGCTGCTCGATGGAGGTACCGGGCAGATGGCCGAAACCGAGCATTCCGGCCGCGAGCGCTGCGAGCCACAGGACCGTCACCACGACTGCGACCTTCGCGGCGATGCCGAGGATGCGCGCGCGCCGACCGTTCTCGGCGAGAAAGACCGGGCGCTCGGAGTCCGGCGAGCCGTTTCGGGGGTGTGTTCGATCGTAGTCATGGGCCGCCATATTTTAGTTCCCCGTTTGCACGGATTTCATGCTCCGAACAATTCGCTTACGACGGCATCGGAGAACCGTGGCCACGCCTCTTTGGCCCAGTCACCGAACTCCAGGTCGGTCAGCGCCGCCAGGGCGAACGCACGTTCGGGGTCGACCCAGAGGAACGTGCCGCTGCCGCCCCAGTGGCCGAACGTGCGTGGCGACAGGAGCGTGCCGGAGAGGTGCGGCTGCTTGCCGTCCTTGAGCTCGAAGCCGAGGCCCCAGTCGTTGGGGTCGAAACGCCCGAGGTCCGGGATCACGCCCGCCAGGCCCGGGAACTGGACGCTCGTGGCCTCGGCCAGGGTCTCCGGGGCGATCAGCGTCGGGCGCAGCAGCTCACGAGCAAGCGCGACGAGGTCGTCGAGGGTGCCGTGGAGGCCGGCGGCCGGCGAGCCGGCGAGCTCTGTGCCGGGCATGCCGATCGGATCGAGCACCGCCTGTTGCAGGTACTCCGCGAACGGCATCTCGGCACGAGCTTCGAGCACCCGGCCGAGCTCTTCGAATCCCGAGTTGGAGTAGATCCGCCTCTTGCCCGGCGGCGCGATCGGCGTCGTGCCTTCGAAGGGCAGACCGGACGCATGAGCAAGGAGATGGCGCACGGTCGACCCCGGTGGCCCGGCCGGCTCGTCGAGGTCGAGCGTGCCCTCCTCCGCGGCCACGAGGGCCGCCAGAGCGGTCACCGGCTTCGTCACCGATGCCCAGCGAAAGACGCGACTCGCGTCACCGTGCTGACCCAGGACCCCGTCCGATGCGACGGCCGCAACCGCCACGTTCTCGGCCGGCCAGTCGTCAGACAGGGTTAATGCCTGCATATCGGGCGATACTACGGCCGACATGCAGATCTACCCCTCGAGCATCACGGGCGACGGCTTCGCGGCAGGGGGCAGCGTCCTCGAGCACAAGTTCGGGACCGGCGACCCGTACACGCTCGGCGTGGAGGAGGAGTACATGCTCCTCGACCCCGAGAGCTTCGACCTCGTGCAGCACATCGACACCGTGCTCGCATCGATGGCCGGCCACGAGCTCGAGTCGCAGGTCCGGCCGGAGCTCATGCAGTCCGTGCTCGAGATCGCCACGCCTGTGCTGCCGCACCGCGGGCGACGTCGAGCGCGAGCTGCGCAAGCTGCGCGAGTACGTGACCTCGGTCGCACAGGGCCAGAAGCTGCGCGTCGGCTCCTCCGGCACGCATCCGTTCAGCCACTTCGAGCGCCAGCGGATCACCGCCCGCGACCGCTACCGCGCCCTCGTCGACCAGCTCCAGTACGTCGCGCGGCGCGAGCTGATCTTCGGTCTCCACATCCATGTCGCCGTCGATGACCCCGACAAGGCCGTGCAGGTCGTGAACGGGCTCCTCGTCGAGCTGCCGCCGCTCCTCGCGCTTTCGGCGAACTCGCCCTTCTGGCGCGGAGAGGCGACCGGTCTGGCCTCGACGCGCCAGATGGTGTTCGCCGCCTTCCCGCGCTCGGGCCCGCCCCCGCGCTTCCGCGACTACAACGACTACGCGGAGGTCGTGGGCCAGCTCGAGAAGACGGGCTGCATCGCCGACTACACGCACATCTGGTGGGACATCAGGCCGCACCCGCGGCTCGGCACCGTCGAGGTGCGAGTCTGCGACGCGGTCTCGCGCGTCGAGCACGCCGTCGCGCTCGCGGCCTACTGCCAGGCGCTCGTCAAGCACTACTGCGAGCGCTACGACCGCGGCGAGGAGATCCGCTCGTACCACCGGATCCTGACGAGCGAGAACAAGTGGCTGGCCGCCCGGTACGGGCTCGAGGCTCCGCTGATGGACCTCGAGACGGGCCGCCGCAACCGCGTTCCGGTCGCGCAGCTCGTCCGCCGACGGTTGCGAGAGCTCGAGCCGCATGCCAGAGAGCTCGGCTCGGAGGCCGAGCTCGAGGGCATCAACGACATCCTCGACAAGGGCAACGGCGCCCACCGCCAGCTCCGCGTCTTCAACGCCAACCGCGACATCGTCGAGGTCGTGCGCGAGATCGCGGATGCGACCGAGGAAGCTGCCGTGGGGTCCGCCACGTGACCGTCGAGAACGCGGCGCAGCGGACGAGCGGCTACGCGATCGCGTCGCTCATCCTCGGCATCGCCGGGTTCTTCGTCTTCCCGATCGTGCCCTCGATCCTGGCCATCGTGTTCGGGCGGAAAGCGCAGGAAGAGATCGGCCGGGACCCGACGCTCGGCGGCGACGGGCTGGCGACCGCCGGCATCGTGCTCGGCTGGGTCGGGATCGCCCTCCTGGGGATCGGGCTCCTCTTCTTGCTGCTGCTCCTCGCTGCTCGCGACCTAGGTCACACGCTCGCCGTTCGAAGCCCGGAACGCGACCATGTGCCCGTCCTTGCGGACCGCGAACACGCGCTCGTCGCCGGCGCCGTAGCCCACGCCGACGACCTTCCCGCCGGTCTCGTACGGGCCGCGCACGACTCCGTACGCCGAGTCGTAGGCCCAGAGGTCGCGGCCGGCGCTGAAGTACATGGTGCGCCCGTTGCGCGAGATCGTGGAGAGGGTCGCCGGATGCGCGCCTGCGACCGGCGCGGACTTCTCGAACTTCGCGACGCGCTTCACCACTGAGCCGCTGAGGTCGAGCTCGGCGACCACGCCGAGCGCGGGGTTCGCGGCATAGAGCGTCCCGGAATCGGGCGAGAGCGTCAGCGAGTAGCGCTTCAGGTTCTCGAAGGCTCCGCCGCGACCCGACGGCAGGCCGATGCAGGCCGGACGGCTGCGCTCGAGGTCGAGCGAGTGGACGAAGGCGAGCTTTCCGGGGGTGCTGAGGTACAGCGTGAGCAGCCAGCGCCCGTCCGGCGAGGCAACGCCGCTCCAGGCATAGCCGGCCATGATCTTCACGCCTTGCGCGCGCAGCGGATCGGCGACCAGGCGCTCGCGCGAGAGGTCGTACTCGCGCACGTTGTACTGCCGTCCCACGAAGTGCTCGATCAGGAAGAGCCGCTTGCCGTCGCGCGAGATCGTCTCCACCTCGAAGTCGCCGCGCAGGCTCATCACGTGCGCGCGAGCGCCGCGCCTGCCGTCGAAGACGAGGACGTGGGTGAGGCCGCCGACGCGTCGAGCAAGCGCAGCCCAGCGACCGGTCGGCGAGACGCCCTGCAGGTCCCAGCGACCTAGACACGGCCCAGTCCCCGCGCAGAACTGCGGTGGCGACGTCGAAGCGCTTGAGAAACGTGCGCCGGCCGGAGACGAAGCCGCTGTAGTAGGTGCGGCCGTCTGCTGAGGCCGTTCCCGGCGGCAGCGAGAAGACCGCCTGCTTGTTCCCGGTGTTGTACGCAACGAGGGAGCTCCCGGGGCCTCTGGCCTGGACGTAGAGGAACTTCGACCCGGGCGGGCTCGAGGACTGGCCGCTGCACGGGAGCGGGCAGCCGTCGGCGAGCGCGGCGCTCGGGGCGGGGACGACGACGAGCAGCAGGAGGAGGACGAGGCGTTTCACGGCGGGGCTCCTTCCGTTGGGTACACCGCTGATACGCCTGTCGCGTCCAGACAGGTCCCGGACCTCTCTGTAACCGCTCTGCGTATGGACCTCGTGGGCAATCCCGCTCGTATAGTCAGCGCGCGATGGCGGCTCCTAGCCGTGAGGAGCGCGCCTGGATCCGTGGCGCGCAGTCAGGCTCGGCCTCGGCTCTCGAGGCCCTCTTTCGCGAGCACTGGCCCAGGGCGCTCCGCGCTGCCTACCTCGTCGTCCAGGACGGCGCGGCTGCTGAAGACATCGCACAAGAGGCGTTTCTGGCGGCGGTTCGGAACCTCGACCGCTTCGACCGGCGTCGGCCGTTCGGGCCGTGGCTGCACCGGATCGTGGTCAACCGCGCCATCGACTGGGCCCGCGCCCGCGCGTTGCGGCGCGAGACCGGGGAGCCGCTCTTCGGCGAGTGGGACGACGACACCGAGGACAACGTCCTCGCCGGAAATCCCGTCCCCGAGGACATCGCCGGCGGGCTCCGCACCCTCTCGCCGGAGCACCGGGCCGTAGTCGTGCTGCGCTACCTCCTGGATTACACGCCCGGGGAGATCGCCGAGCTCCTCGAGCTCCCGCGTGGCACGGTCAACTCACGCCTTCGCCGCGGCCTCGACCACCTCGAGGAGATCATCGACCGGAGGCGTCCGTGAGCAAGGAGCTGAAGCGCGAGCTGCAGAAGATCTCGCCGCCCGACGAGCTCGAGGCACAGCGGCGCGTCTGGCCGATTGTCCGCGGCGCGTTCGAGGCTCGCGAGCCGGTGGCCTGGCACCGGCGGAACGTCCGCCCGCTCGCGCTGGCCGCGGCAGCGATCGTCGTCCTGGCGGCGGCGCTCTCTCCCCCGGGCCGCGCGCTCGTCGGCGATGTTCGAGAGGCGATCCAGGACGACGCGCCCACGACACCGAAGCCCAAGCCTGTGCTCGCGGGCCTGCCTGCCGGCGGGCCGCTCCTCGTCAATTCGCCGCGCGGGCCCTGGATCGTGCAACCGGACGGCTCACGGCGCCTGCTCGGCCGCTACTGGGAGGGCTCGTGGTCGCCGCGCGCCCAGCACGTCGTCGTCACGCGCGCCAAAGAGATCACCGCGGTCAGGCCGAACGGGGTCATTCGCTGGACGATCGGGCGACCGCGGACGAATCAGCGGTGCCCGCTGGTCTCCCGACGGTTTCCGGGTCGCGTACCTCACGGGCACCGAGCTCCGAGTCGTCGCCGGGGACGGGACCGGCGACAAGGTGCTGAGGAACCGCGTCGCGCCCACGCCTCCCGCCTGGCGGCCCGAAGCGAATCACGAGCTCGTCTTCGGCACCGTGGACGGCCAGATCGCGCTCGCCCAGACGGACACGGGCGTGACCAGCTGGCGGGCGCCGCTCGGCGAGCCCGCCAGGCAACTGGTCTGGTCGGAGGACGGACAGCGCCTGCTCGCCCTCGGCGAGCGCTCCCTCCGGATCTTCGACGCGGAGGGCACCGAGCTCGGGGCGCTCGGCCTGCCGCTCGGCCCGTCGGGAGTCGCCTTCCTGCGGAAGAGTCATCGCTTCGTCCTGATCCGCTGGCAACCGGCGACGGGCCGCAGCGAGCTCGTGCTGATGGATGCCGAGGCCGAGCGCGGCGAGGAGCGCTCGCTGTTCTCGGCGGCAGGGCAGTTCGGGCCCCTGGCCGTCTCGCCGAACGGGCGCTGGCTGCTCGTCGGATGGGTCGGGGCCGACCAGTGGCTCTTCCTGAGGCTCGACGTCTTGCGCGTTCGCGCCGTGTCGAACATCGCCGAGCAGTTCGGGGGGCCGCGACTGGATCGGCCGCTGTCGGCACACTTCCCGTCGAGTGTGAGCTGGTGCTGTCCCGCTTCGCCCTGATCCTCACCGCGCTCGCCCTGGCCGCCGTCGCCGTAGCAGCCGGGCCTGCCGAGCACCGCCCGACCTGGCACAGCGAGCCGATCGTCTGGAAGCAGTCGCGCTCTCTGGGCAAGCCGTGGGCCGGCCGGCTCGTCAACGGCGTCAAGCTCCCGTCAGAAGGCGAGCAGTACTTCACCTGGGACCCGATCCTCAAGACGACGCCGAACCGGCCGTGGCGCCGCTGGGGCAGCGACCGCCTCCTGCGCACGGTCGCTCCACGTGCTCGACGACTACTTCGTTGCGCACCCTGATGCGCCTCGAATCGCGATCGGTGACCTCAGCCGGCCTCAGGGCGGCATCTTCGACGAGCGTTACGGCGGGCTCGGGCACGCCTCCCACCAGAACGGGCGCGACATCGACATCTACTACCCGCGCCTCGACCGGGAGGAGCGCGCTCCGACGAAGCCGAGCGAGGTCGACCGGGTGCTCGCTCAGGACCTCGTGAACCGGTTCGTGCGCGCCGGCGCGACGAACATCTTCGTCGGCCCGCGACTCGGCGCTACGCGGCCCGCGCCGGATCGTCGAGCCGCTCCGGCACCACGACGACCACCTGCACGTTCGCATCCGTCGCGACCCTGTTCGGGAGCTGATGCTCGGGCGATCGACTCGAGGACGGCCGATCGAGGCTGTGCGGGTAGGCGATCCGACTGCGCGGCCTCGCATCCTCGTCATCGGCTGCATCCATGGCGACGAATGCGCCGGGGTCGCAGCGACGCGGCGGCTGAGCGAGCCGAGCCGGCGGCGACGTGTGGATCGTCCACCACCTGAACCCGGACGGGTACGCGCTCGGCCGGCGGCAGAACGCACGCGGCGTCGACCTGAACCGCAACTTCGATTCGGAGTGGAAGCGGATGGGCCGTCGCTGGTCTCCCGAGTACTCAGGCCCCCGTCCGTTCTCGGAGAGGGAGTCGCGAATCGCCAGGCGGCTCATCACCGGGCTCCAGCCCGACGTGACGATCTGGTTCCACCAGCCGCAGGCTCTCGTCCGCGCGTGGGGCCCGAGCATCGACGGCGCCCGCGAGTACGCGCGCCTCGCCGGAATGCGGTTCCAGGCCATCCGCTGGCCGGCCGGGACGGGGCCCGAACTGGCAGAACCATCGCTTCCCGGGGAAGCCGGCGTACGTCGTCGAGCTGCCGGCCGGGCCACTCAGCGCGCGAAGCGCGGAGCGCCATGTCCAAGGCGATCCTCGGACTGACTCAGTAGGGTCGCCCCATGCTCGGCGTCGGCGACCGCATTCCTGACGGCCAGGTCTGGCTCGCGCCCCGCGAGAGCGCGGCGATCCCCGACCTCGTCGCGGACGGGCCGGCGCTCTTTCTGTTCTTCCTGTTCGCCTGGAGCTCGACCTGAACGAACGAGCTCGAGCTCCTGCGTGACAGGAGAGCGGACTTCGAGCAGGCAGGGGTTCAGACCTTCGCTGTCTCGCGAGACTGCGCCGTACACGCTGGTCGCCTGGTCGCAGGCGCTCGACCTCGACGTGCCGCTCGTCTCGGACTGGAATGGGGACGCGACACGGGGGTTCGGCGTTGCTCACGAGTACCGCGGGATGAAGGACGTCGCCGAGCGGACGGCCTTCCTGGTCGCCGGTGACGGTACGGTCCGCAACGCATGGCGCTACGAGGCCGCCGGAGAGGTGCCCGACTTCGACGAGCTGCTCGCGGCCGCGCAGGCGTTGTAGCGCTCGCGGTCGCCCTGTATCTCGGGGCAGGCCTCTTGGCGACGTGGCCCGGTGCCAGGCACGGGGACGAGTCCTTTTGGGCTCGGGAAGGGCCGACGCAGGGAGAGGTCTCTGCCGGAGATCACCTGCAAACGGGCTACCAGCTCTGGCTCGTTGGGCACCAGATCGAGAGTGGTCGCCAACCGTGGCGAGACCCGTACAGCTTTCAGCCGCTCGTCGAGCCGCGTGTGAACTTCGCCGGGTGGCCGTTCGGGCTCGTCTACTGGCCGCTGCAACGGGCGCTCGGCACGGTGTGGGCCTGGAACGTCTTCGTGCTGCTCGGCTTCGTCGGTGCGGGAAGCTTTGCGGCGCTGTGGCTTCGCGAGCTGCGGTACGACGCGGCGCTGCGCTCGTCGGCGGCCTCGCGTTCTGCCTGGCGCCGTACCTCGTGGCCCAGGCGAGCGCCGGCCACCTCCTCGCGTGGGTCTCGATGCTGCTCGCGCTGTCGCTCTTCGCCTGGGAACGAGGCCTCCACCGCTCCCCGTGGTGGCTCGCCCTGAGCGCCGCCGCGCTGGCCTCGATCCCGCTCTCGGGACAGGTGCACCTTGCGCTCGGGGCGATTCCGTTCTTCCTCCTCTACACGCTCCTTCGCGGGCGGGCGAGACCGATCGCCGCCGGAGCGGCGCTGCTCGCGATCGGCGCCGGCCTGCTGGTCTACGTCGCTGCAATCCGCGACACGGTCGGAGCAGGTGGCCGGTCGTTCGCCCAGGTCGAGCGCTACTCGGCCGGGGCGCAGGGCTTCGTCTCGCGCGACGTTCCGTCGGAGCTGGAGCGGTTCGTCTTCCTGGGGTGGGCCACGCCGCTGCTCGCGCTCGTGGGGCTCGGGCTGCTGCTCGCAGCACGGCGCTACTGGCTTGCCGCGGCCCTCGGCCTCGGCGCGCTCGTGCCGACGCTGCTGGCGCTCGGCGCGAACCTGCCCGGCTACGAGACCCTCTGGCGCAATCTGCCCGGGCTCGAGTCCACACGCGTCCCTGCGCGACTGATGCCAGTCGCCTGCCTGTGCCTGGCCGCCCTCGTGGCCTTCGCGATCACACGCGTGACGTGGCCCGGCACAGCCGCGCTCGTCGCGATCGTCCTGCTGCTCGACCTGCACGTGGGGCTGTTCGAGAACGCACCCGCCGACGAAGGCAACGAGGCCTACGCCGCCCTGCGAGCCGCGCCGCCGGGGAGAGTGCTCGAGATCCCCGTCTATCTCCCCGACCGCCAGGAAGCGAGCGTCTACCTCTACTCGACGATGCAGGTACGGCGCGAGCACCCGTCCGGCTACTCGACGCTCGCCCCGCGCGAGGCCGACCGCGAGCTGCGTCGCCTACAGCGCGCGCCCTGCACCGGCCTGGAGGCGCTAGGCGTCCGCTATCTCGCCCTGCACGCCGCCGGGCCCACCTGCGGAGGCCGGCTCCTGGCGCGCGACGGCGCGGTGTCCGTCTACGAGCTCACATCCCCATAGCGTGGTAGCCGGAGTCGACGTAGAGCGTCGTCCCGGTCACGTTGTCGGCCTCGTCGGAGAGCAGGTAGGCGGCGCCGGCGGCGACGTCGTCGGCGTCGACATGACGATGCAGCGGCGAGCGCTCCTCGACGATCGCCTCCATCGTCGGGAAGCCCGCGATCGAGCGCGCGGCCAGCGTGCGCACGGGCCCGGCTGAGACGGCGTTGACGCGGATGTTCTTCTGGCCCAGGTCCCAGGCCAGGTAGCGGACGGACGCGTCCAGCGTCGATTTCGCGACGCCCATCACGTTGTAGTGCGGCACGGCTCGCTCGCCGCCCAGGTACGTCATCGTCAGCACCGAGCCTCCCCCACGCGACTCCATCAGCGGCTCTGCAGCGCGCGCCGTGGCGACCAAGGAGTACGCCGAGACGTCGACGGCCATCCAGAAACGGTCACGAGGCGTGTCGGTGAACCGGCCCTCGAGGTCCTCAGCGGCGGCGAAGGCAACCGAGTGCACGAGGATGTCGAGACCGCCGCCGAATGCCTCGGCAACCTCCGAGAAGACGCGCGTGATGTCTTCGTCCGAGCGCACGTCGCACTCGGTCACGAGAGGGCTCTGGATCGAATCCGCCAGGTCACGCACGGATTTCTCGATCCGCTCGCCCTGAAACGTGAACGCGAGCTGCGCGCCCTCGTCGGCGAGCCGCTTGGCGATCGCCCAGGCGATCGACCGCTTGTTCGCGACGCCGAGGACGAGTCCCTGCTTCCCCTGGAACCTGTCGGCCACCCGCCGAGTCTAAGAGCTACTCTGGGGCCTTGCGCCGCACCGCCCTCTTCGCCGCCGCGGTCGCGGCGCTCTCGTTCGGCGCATCCGCATCCGCGGGCCTCCAGCCGATCAAGCGCGACTTCGGAGACCGCTCGGTCCCGCTTTTCCGCCACGGCACCTTGCGCATTCCCGCGGGCCAGGCAGACGGCCGAGTGCGCGTGATCGTCGGCCTTTCACTGGCGCCGCTTGCCAGCGCCCAGGGCCGGCCGCTCGCGCGCTCCGGCCGAAACCGGCTCAACGTCGCGAGCTCGTCCTCTCGCAGCTACCTCGCGCGCCTCGAGCGTGCCCAGACTGCGGCCGTCGTCGAGCTGAAGCGGGCGATCCCCTCCGCACAGGTCTCGCGCCGCTACCAGGTCGTGTTGAACGGCCTGGCCGTCGAGGTCCCGGCCCGGCGGCTGGTCGACCTCGCCCGCCTTTCGTTCGTCGACCGGCTCTACCCGAGCGTGCGGTTCCGGCTGGCGCTCAACGAGAGCCCCGCCCTCATCGGCGCTCCTGCGCTCTCCGCGGCCACCGGTGCTCGCGGAGAAGGGGTGAAGATCGCCGTCATCGACGACGGCGTCGACCAGAGCCATCCCTTCTTCGACCCGACCGGCTACACCTATCCACCCGGGTACCCGAAAGGCGGACGGCGCTGGACCACTCCCCGCGTGATCGTGGCGCGAGCCTTCCCCGGGCCAGGAGCAGGACGCCGCGGCCGGCTTCCGGTCGATCGTGACGCGTCGTTCCACGGCACCCACGTGGCGGGCATCGCGGCCGGCAAGTCGGGCACGAGCTCGCCTGGCGGGCGCTCGCATCGCGCCGACGGCGAACCTCTCGGGCGTCGCCCCGCGTGCCTACATCGGCAACTACCGCGTCTTCACGATTCCCACGCAGGTCGGGCACGTCGGCAACACCCCCGAGCTCGTAGCGGCCTTCGAAGCTGCGGTGCGTGACGGAATGGACGTCATCAACCTCTCCGGTGGGAGCGCCGAAACGGACCCGCCGAACGACGCCCTCATCGAGGCGACTCGCAACGCCGCGGCCGCCGGCGTCGTCCCGGTCATCGCCGCCGGCAACTCGCGGGACGACTTCGGCTTCGGCACGGTCGGCTCGCCCGGAAGCGCGCCCGAGGCGATCACCGTTGGGGCCGTGTCCAACACACACGTGTTCGGGCCGGTCGTGTCCGTCACCGATGCGCGCGCACCGGCGAACCTGAAGCAGCTCCCGTTCCGCGTGTCGGTCTCCTATCCCGCCTTCGGGAACTGGCAGCGTGCCGATCAGACCCTCGCCGACGTGGGCTCGATCAGGGGCTCCGACGGGCGGCCCGTCGACCGGCAGCTCTGCGGCGTCCGGAGCCCTGAAGCCCTCGATTCGACGCTCCCCCGCAACTCGTTGCGCAACACGATCGCGCTTGTCTTCCGCGGCCGCTGCCCGTTGATCACGAAGGCGTACCGCGCCGTGGTCTTCGGAGGTGCGGCCGGGATCGTGATGGTCGACAACCGCGCGAGCGAGGCGAATCGCCTGCCACTCGATCTCGGCGTGCCGAGCGGAGTGGTCTCCGACCTCGACGGCGCCTACCTCCGTGACTTCCTGGCCTCGGTGGGCGGGCGCGCGAGCGTGCGCTTCAACTTCAACCCGCTCGAGGCGAAGAACGGGAGATCCGGCGTCGTGACGAGCTTCTCCTCGGCAGGGCCGACCGCGTTCGGGCACCGGCTCAAGCCCGACCTCGCGGCGCCGGGCGGCGAGATCCTCTCGTCGACGCTGCCCGAGTTCGCCGGCTCTCCGTTCGCGCCCTTCGACGGGACGAGCATGGCGACTCCGCATGTGGCCGGCGCGGCCGCGCTCCTGATTCAGCGGCACCCGGGCTGGTCGGCGCCTCAGATCAAGTCGGCACTGGTGTCGTCTGCCGGCCCGGCGTGGGGGAACACGCTGCGCACGGCCGAGGCCTCGGTGCTCCTCGCCGGAGGGGTCTGGTCAACGTGCAGGCCGCTGACGACCCGAAGATCTTCACCGAGTCGGCTTCGCTCTCCTTTGGAGATCTCAACGTCAACAGCGGCGCCAGGAAGCGCACGCTTCTGCTGAGCGTGTCCGACGCCGGCGGCGGCTCGGGAACATGGACGGTCGAGGTGCGCCCGCAATCCGCCAGCTCCGGCGCCGGCCTGTCCGCTCCGGGGAGCGTCGTCGTGGGGCCCGGCGGGACCACGGACGTGGCGATCTCCGCAACTGCGACGTCGCAGGCCGCTGCCGGCGACGACTACGGCTTTCTCGCGCTGCGGCGAGGCACGACGACCCGCCGGGTGCCGTACGCCTTCTTCGTCACCCGCCCGGGGCTCGAGTCGTACCAGGCGCGGGCCGGCAGGCTCCGTCGCCAGCTCGGCGGGAACACGATCAACGGCCCCAACCGCGTCAACGTCTACCGCTGGCCGTCGGCGCCGTTCGGTCATCCGCCCGACTACGCGACCGGCGCTCCCGTCTTCGAAGAGGGCGCCGAGCGGCTGTACCTCGTCCCGCACGTCGGTCGGCCCGTCGTGAACCTCGGCGTCTCGGTCATCGCGGCTACGCGCGGCTCGTTCATCAACCCCTGGCTGCTCGGCTCGCCGGACGAGAACGACGTCCAGGGCCAGGCCGCCACGCCGGTGAACGTGAACGCCCTGACTCCCGACTACCGTCTTCCCGTCGGCGCCGCTGCAACCGTGTTTCCCAGTCTCAAGCGCTTCTGGGTCGCCGTCGACTCGTCACGCGACGAGTACACGGGACGGGCGCTTCGCGGCCGCTACGTCCTGCGCTACTGGGTGAACGACCTGCGGCCGCCGAGCACCAGCCTCGTGACGACACGCGTTGCGACGGGCCGCCCGACGATCGTGGTCCGTGCCCGCGACCGAGGTGCGGGCGTCAACCCGCTGTCGCTCCTTCTGTCGTATCGCGGCGGAATCGTCGCGGCCTCTGCGTACGACGTCTCGTCGGGCCTGGCGGTGTTCGTGCTCCCCCGCAGCGCACCGCCACTCGCGCGCGGCCGGACGGCGCTGCTCGTCGTGGCCTCCGACTACCAGGAGTCGAAGAACGTGAGCACCTTCGGGCGGAACATCATGCCGAACACCCGTTTTCGGTTCGTCGGGATCCGGGTCGTCCGCGGAACGACGATCAACTGGCTACTGCCCGAGCGCGGCGCCTGCGTGCGCGGCCGTGTTCCGTTGCTCGTCGTCGCGGGATCGACGAGGCGGATCTCCTCGGTGCGTTTCTTCGACGGCCGGCGGCGGATCGGAGCAGATCGCAGCGGCTCAGCGGGACTCTATTCCGCGACGTGGGCGGCGCAGAGGGCCAGGCGCGGGCGCCATGTGCTCCGGGCCGTCGTGACCACGCGGGGCGGCCGTCGCGTCGCCGCAAGCCGCCGCGTGCGCGTTTGCAAGTAGACGGGCCGCGCGTCGCCGTCATCACGGGCGGCGCTACCGGGATCGGAGCCGCGCTCGCGCGGAGGCTCGCCGGCGAGGGCTGGACCTGCGTCCTGCTGGGCCGGAGGGAAGACCCGCTGCGCCTGCTCGCGGAAGACATCAGAGGCGAGTACGAGGTTTGCGACGTCGCCGACCGCGAGGCTGTCGAACGAGTCGCGGCCTCGGTGCGAGAACGTCATCCCGCGGTCGCGCTGCTCGTCAACAACGCGGGCATCCCCGGGCGCTCCAACTTCCTCGACGTCGATCCGGAGAAGGCCGAGCAGCTCGTCCGCATCAACTACCTCGGCTCGCTCTGGTCTGCTCGCGCTTTCTTGCCCGCACTCGAGGCGGCCCGGAACGCAAGGATCGTCAACGTCGTCTCCGTCGCTGGAACGGTGGCGGTCGGGCCCTACTCGGCGTCGAAGCACGCACAGCTCGCGCTCTCCCGGTCGCTGGCCGCCGAGCTGAGGCCCCGCGGGATCCGGGTGCTGACGGTCAATCCGGGGTTCGTGCACACGGAGGGGTTCCCGCAGGATCGCCTCCTCCGCGGCCGTTTCGGATCGCTCGTCGTCGGGCCCGACTACGTCGCGGATCGGATCCTTCGCGCGCTCGGCCGCGGCAGGACCGAGATCTTCGTCCCGGCCTGGTACCGGCCGGCGGCCTGGATCCAGAGCGCCGCGCCGGGAGCTCTGACGCGGCTGAGGGCTCGCCGCAACCCGTCCTACTAGCGCGCCAGCAGGTACCAGCCGATGGTGACCGTGTAGGAGCCGCCGCTCGGCGCCAGATCGAGGGCTTGACCGCGCGCCTCGCCTTCGCAGCCGGCGAGATCGAGATAGCCCTCGAGATCCCGCTTCTCCTGGTGAAACTCCGAGCGAAGCAGACGGAGATCGTTCGCTTCGAACAGGTGGTGTAAGTCCGCATCGCTGAGGACGCGCTCGTGCGTCGGATCGCGGGCGCGCTCGAAACGGTTGAGGTCGAGTGCGACCAGCGGGTCGGTCGGCGCCAGCTGGTCGACGACGAGAATCCGGCCACCGAGACGCGTGACGCGCGCGAGCTCGGAGACGGCCAGCTCCGGCCGACGGACGTGGTGCAGCGTGCGCAGGCTCCCGGAGAGGTCGAACTCACCGAGGTCGGGTGGCAGCTTGCTGACGTCGCCCTCGACGAACGAGACGTTCGGAAACTCGCCGGCGCGCTTGCGGGCCTCGTCGAGCAGCTCGGGGACGAGGTCGACGCCGACCACCTCGGCGACGAGCGGCGCGAGCGCGAAGGCCAGCGCACCCGTCCCGGTGCCGGCGTCCAGGGCGCGCTCCTCGCCGGCGGTCTCCACGAAGCGGGCCACGCGTCCGGCGAGATCGGAACGGCGAGCCTCCTCGAGCTCGGCCAGCCGGCCGGCCGTGGCGGCAAACCGGGCGCGCAGAGTCTCGGCGTCAGCCATCTCGTCCCCTCGACACAGGTACGGCCAACCTCCTCCCCACCGCAACCGTAGCGCGCAAAAACGCACCTGGGAGCGCCAAGACCGTGACGGATGTGCTCATCCCGAGCCGAGCTCCTGCTTGACCAGCTCGAGCGCTTGCTCACGCGTCGAGATCGTCCCCACGGCTCGCTCCTCGGCGATCAGGTCGAGCAAACGGCCGACCTCCGGGCCCTCGGGAACCCCCAGCTCGTCTCCGCGCAAGAGTGGCTCGCCGGGGTCTGCCGCCCGCGCGGCACGCACGTCGTCGGCCAGGTCCTCGGCGCCGAGATAGGCGAGCGCGTCGAGCGACCAGGGCTCCGTGGCCCGGCGGAAGCGGTGAATCGCGCGCGCCGAGCCGTCCTCGGGCCGCTCGGCGTCCAGGAGCGCGCTCGCGTAGCGCCGGAGCTCGTTCGGCACCGGGAGCTCGGCGAGCCGCCGGCCGAAGGCTGCAACCAGCCGAAAATCCGTCGACTCACGCGCCCGCTCGCGATCCAGACCCGCCGTCGACCCCCCGAGCGGCTCCAGCAGCCCGAGCTCCTCGGCGCGGCGGAATCCGTCGACCGAGAGCCGCACCAGCTCCGCGACGATCCGCTCGCCGGCGGGCCGGTCGACCAGCTCGGCGCGCTCCAGGACGAGCGACGCAGTCTCGTCATCGAGCCGCAACCCGAGCTCGTCCTCGAGGCGAACCGCGCGCAGCAGCCGCAGCGGGTCGTCGTCGAACGCGCTTCGCGACACGACGCGCAGCACTCGCCGTTCGAGATCCGCCTGACCGCCGAACGGATCGGCAGGCTCCCCGCCCGCGAGCGGAACGGCGATCGCGTTGATCGTGAAGTCACGTGTCGCCAGGTCGTCCTCGATGCCGTTCCGGAGCGGAGTGAAATCGACGGTGCGCCCGTCGTCGAGCGCGACACGCCAGGCCCCGTGACGCTCGGAGAGCGGAAACGGAGCGCCGCCCGAGCGGTTCGCATATGCACGCGCGGCCTGCTTGGGCTCGCGGCAGGCGATGTCGAGATCGACGACCTCGCGCCCGAGGAGCTCGTCGCGAATCGCGCCGCCGACGACCCACGCTTCCTGGCCGTCGAGCACTTCGCGGGCGACGTCACGCATCGAGCACCGTCCTCCTGGCACGCAGCGGGCTGGACTCGATGCCGCAGACGATCTCGTAGTTGATCGTGTCGGCCACGCGCGCGTGATCCTCCGCCAGAACGCCGTGGCCGATCAGCGTGACCGGCGTGCCCAGGGGAAGCTCTCGATCGAGCTCGACGGCAAGGGCGTCCATCGAGATCGTCCCGACGACGTGCCTTGGCTCGCCGCCCACCCGGACCTGGGTGCCCGTCATGTCGCGCCGGAAGCCGTCCGCGTAGCCGACCGGGACGATCCCGATCCAGGTTTCGCTCTCGGCGAGGAACCTCCGCCCGTACCCCGTGCTCTCGCCCGGCGCCAGCCGCCGCACCTGCGCGAGATAGCTGTCCCAGCGCAGCGCGGGCTCCAGGCCGTCGGCGGCCGGGATCTCGCCGAACGGTGAGAGGCCGTACAGCGCGATCCCGCAGCGCGCCGCATCCAGGCGCGACTCGGGGAGCCGGAGGGCGGCAGCGCTGTTGGCCGCATGCCGGATCAGGTTCGGGAAACCGGCTGTCGCCTCTTCGAAGCGCTGGAGCTGGGAGCGCGCGAAGTCGGGGTCGCTGTCGGCGGTGGCGAGGTGGGTCATCAGGCCGACGACCTCGACCGTCGGTGCCGGCAGCTCGGACAGGCCCCACCGGCCCATGCCCGTTTCCAGCTTCAGATGGACGCGTACGCCCTCCGGAATCGCGTCGTCCGAGACGGCCAGGTCGAGATCGGCGTCGCGGGCCTGGGCGATCTCGCGGCCCGAGGCTGGGCCCATGACGAGGATGCGAACTCCTGGGAACTCGCGGCGCAGCGGCAAGGCTTCCGCGACGGTCGCGACGCACAGCGCGAGCGCACCCTCGCCCAGTGCCACCCCTGCCACGTCGACGGCCCCGTGCCCGTAGGCGTCGGCCTTGACGACCGCCCACAGCTCGGCACGCTCGAGCGCTTTGCGGAGCGTACGGACGTTGCGGCGAACGGCGCCGAGGTCGATGGTGATCTCAGATCGATGCATACGGACGGAAGTTTCGCGCCCCTTCTACCTAGGCGGCGAGCACCCTGGGCAGGGCTTCGATCAGATCGCTCGCGATCAGCCCGTTCTTCTGGGGAGCCTCACGCGCGGCCTCCGTGTGGGCCACGGCAGCCGCGGCGGCGGCCAGTCGCGGCTCGACTCCCTTGGCGAGGAACGCTGCGACGATGCCGGTGAGCACGTCGCCCGTGCCGGCCGTCGCCAGGGCTGGATCTCCCCCAGCACACGATCGCCCCAGCACCGGGCTCGCCCACCAGGGTGCCGGCGCCCTTCAGCAGGACGATGCAGGCGAAGCGCTCGACTGCGCGATCGAGCGCCGCGAGCCGATGAGCGTCGACCCAGTCCGACTCGACGTCGAGCAGACGGGCGAGCTCGCCCGAGTGCGGCGTCAGGACGCGCGGCGCCGGCCAGTCCGCGGGCTCGAGCTCGTGGAGAGCGTCGCCGTCGACCACTGCGGGCACCTTTGCCTCCGCCAGGACGCGCCGGACGAGCTCCTTCGTGCCCTCGCTGCGGCCGAGGCCCGGCCCGATCGCGAGCGCTCCGCCTTTGCCTACGAGGTCGAGCACGTCGTCCGACCGCGTCCGCCGTCAGCAGCCCCTCGTCGTCCTCCGGCAGCGGCCGCTTGACTGCCTCGAGGACCCAGTGCTCGAAGACCGGGATCGCCGACTTCGGGCCAGCCAGCGCCACGTAGCCTGCGTCGGCGCGCAGCGCGGCGAGCGCGCTCAGGCACGGCGCGCCGGTCATGCCCGGCGAGCCGCCCACGACGACGACGTGGCCCGCGGTGTACTTGTTGTCCTCGGAGGAGCGGCGCGGGACGGCGCTCAGGATCTCCCTCGTCGCGCGCGTGTTCCTCGTCTCGATGGGCTCGAGCCCGATGTCGGCCACGACGACCTCGCCCGCGTGGAACCGTCCCGGCGACACCTCGTGGCCCACCTTGCGCGCATGGAAGGTCACGCTGAGGTCGGCGCGAACCGCCACGCCTGACACCTCGCCGGTCGAGGCGTTGACGCCGGAGGCGATGTCGACGGCGACCACCCCCGCGCCGGAGTCGTTGATCGACTCGATCAGCCGCGCGGCGTCGGGCCTCGGCTCGCCGTGAAAGCCCGTTCCGAACAGTGCGTCGAGAACGACCTCGGCGCCCCGGGGCTCGTCCGCCACCTCCGCGTCCTTCCCGGCAGCGCGCAGGATCTCGGCCGCGATCCGGCCGTCTCCTCCGTTCTTGCCGCCGCCGCAGACGGCCACGAAGCGCTTCGCGTCCGGCCACCGCCGCATCGCCTCCTCGGCGACGGCACGGCCGGCCCGTTCCATCAGCTCTTCCTCGGAGCCCGGATAGCGCTCCTCCGCGGCGCGCATCTCGTCAGCGGTGTACAGGGGCTCAAGCATCCGGCGAGACGAGGCAGACGGCAGCCGCCAGCTCACGCGAATGCGTCATCGAGAGGTCGATCTGCCCCGCGCCGACTTTCTCGGCCCATTTCTGCGTGCGGCCGGTCAGCGCGACCCCGGGCTTGGGCCGCCCGCGGATCTCGATCTCGCGCCAGGTGAAGAGGACGCCGGAGCCGAGCGCCTTGCCGACTGCCTCCTTCGCCGCGAAGCGCGCGGCGTAGTGCTGGGCCGGGTTGGCCCGCGAGTCGCAGTAGGCCTGCTCTGCCTTTGTGAAGCAGCGATCCTTGAAGCCCGGATACCGGGCGAGAGCGCGCTCGACGCGCTCGATCTCGATCAGGTCGACGCCGATCATCATGCGGGCACCACAATGGCCGTCATGGACGGCGAGTCTATTCGCGTCACCCGCTCGGTCTCGATCCCGCTCTCGGAGATCCAGCTTCGCTTCTCGCGCTCCAGCGGGCCGGGCGGCCAGCACGCCCAGAAGTCCGAGACGCGCGTCGAGGCGCTCTTCGACGTCGAGGCCTCGGCCTCGCTCACGCCGCAGCAGAAGAGCCGCGTGCTGCGGAAGGCGGGGCCTGTGCTGCGTGCCATTGCCCAGGACGAGCGCAGCCAGGCGCGAAACCGCGAGCTGGCCGTCGAGCGCGTCGCAGAGCAACTGCGGGAGGCGCTGAAGATCAAGCGCCGCCGGGTGGCGACGAAGCCGTCGGCCAGGGCCAAGCAACGGCGCCTCGACACCAAGCGCAGGCGCGCCGAGACGAAGCGCCTCCGGCGGCCCCCCTCCTAGCGAGCTAGGCGGGGACTTCGTGCAACGCGCGCGGCCTGACGTAGCTGCGCATCAACTTGCGGGCGTAGAGCCGCTCGTTCGCTGCGCGGTAGAGCGCAAGCGCGTTGTCGCCGTCGTGCGGGTAGATGGCCCAGCCGACGGTCGCCTTGGCGCGTCCCGTCCCGAGGGTCCGTTCGAGCTCGGCCGCCCGCCTCGTGGCTTCCGTCGAAGCCTGGATGGAGACCAGCACGGCGAACTCGTCGCTTCCCACACGGGCGACGTCGTCGCCGGGGCTCACCGCGCCGGCCAGGTTCTCCGCCAGCTTCCGCAGCGCCTCGTTTCCCGCGGCGAAGCCCTCGTCTCGGTTGAACTCGCCGAGCAAGTCCATGTCGGCAAGGAGCAAGGCGAAAGGAATCCCGGATGCGAGCCGACGGGTGATCGCAGCCTCGAACGCACGCGTGTTCGGCAGCCCGGTCAGGGTGTCGCGCTCGGCGAGGACTCTCAGCTCGCCCATCATCGTTCGGTTACGACTTGCGAACCAGCCGATCAACGCACCGATGCAGACGTAGGTCGCCAGGCGGGTGAACGTCCCGGCGGTCAGGATCTCGTGTGACGGCATCCTGGGATTGAGGAGCACGCCCGAGACGTAGAGAGCGGTCGCCAGCGTGCCTGCCAGAGCTCCCAGAGCAGGGCCTCCGGCCATCGCGGCGAGCGCGATGGAGATGTAGAGGAAATGGCCGATCCCGAGGCCGGGCCGCTCGTAGATCACGAACAGCACGAAGATGAGCGCCGAGCTCATGAGCGCGCCAAGGATCAGGGGTCGTCGGGTGATAGCCGCAGGCATCAACCCAAGCTTCGCCGCTCTGCGCGAGCCGCGCGTCCCTCTAAAGAGGTACTCGCCTGACTACTCGACGGTGACCGTCTTGGCCAGGTTTCGAGGCTGATCCACGTTCATGCCCTTGAGCCTGGCGATGCGGTACGCGAGCAGTTGGAGCGGAAGAATCGCCAGCGCCGCCTGCAGGAAGGCCGGCGTCTTCGGCACGTAGATGACGTCGTCGGCGTGATGCTGGATGTCCTCGTTGCCGTCCGTGGCGATCGCGATCACCTGGGCCCCGCGTGCCCTCGTCTCCTGGATGTTCGAGACGACCTTGTCGTAGACGTGCGAGTCGGTCGCGACGCAGACGACGGGCGTCTCGCTGTCGAGGAGCGCGATCGGCCCGTGCTTCATCTCGCCGGCCGAGTACGCCTCCGTCGGGATGTACGAGATCTCCTTCAGCTTCAGGGCCCCCTCGAGGGCGACCGGCAGGCCGATGTGGCGGCCGAGGTAGAGGAAGAAGGGCTTCTCGTAGTGCCGCTGGGCGATCTCCTCGATCGGATGGTCACCGTCGAGGAAGGCCTGCATCTTCTCCGGGAGCGTGTAGAGCTCGTCGATGATGAACTCGATCTCCTCCTCGGGGATCGTCCTCTTCACCTTGGCGAGCTTCAGAGCGAGCAGGTCGATGAGCGCAACCTGGGCCGTGAACGTCTTGGAAGCGGCGACGCCCACCTCGAGCCCCGTGCGCGTGTACAGCACCGAGTCGACCTCGCGCGTGATCTGCGAGCCCATGTGATTCGTGATCGCCACGGTGCGCGCGCCCTTCTCGCGGGCGACCTTCATCGCCGCGAGGACGTCGGCGGTCTCGCCGGACTGTGAGATGCCGATCACGAGCGTGTCCTTCGACAGGACCGGGTTTCGATAGCGCCACTCGCTCGCGATGTCTGGCTCCACCGGGATGCGCGCCCACTCTTCGATCACGTAGCGACCGACGACCCCAGCGTGGTACGAGGTGCCGCAGGCGAGGATGACGATGCGCCGCAGGTTGCGGATCTCCTTGTCGGAGAGCCCGATTCCTTCGAGGACGAGCTTCCCGTGGCGAACGCGGTCGCCGATCGTCTCGCGCACGCCCTCCGGCTGCTCGTAGATCTCCTTGAGCATGAACGTCTCGTAGCCCGACTTCTCGGCCTGCTCGTCGTCCCAGTCGACCTCGATCACGCTCCGCTCGACCGGGCCGTCCTCCACGCTCGTGAAGACCGCGCCGTCAGGCGTGATCGAGACGATCTCGCCGTCTTCGATCAGCTGGATGTTGCGCGTCTCGCGCAGGAAGGCGGTCGACGCCGAGGCCAGGAACATCTCGCCGTCGCCGACGCCGACCAGGAGCGGGCACTGGACGCGAGCGCCGACGAGCTCCTGCGGGTGGTCTTTGTGCACGACCACGAAAGCGAAGTGGCCCTCGAGCTCGCGATAGGCGGCACGAACCGCCAGCGTGAGGTTGCCGTCGTAGTGGCGCTCGATGAGGTGGACAACCGTTTCGGCGTCCGTCTCCGAGCTGAACTTGTGACCGTCCTTCTGCAGCGAAGCCTTGAGCTCGCGGTAGTTCTCGACGATCCCGTTCAGGGCGATGGCGACCTTGCCCCCGTCGCAGCCGGCGAGCGGGTGGGCGTTCTCCTCGGAGACGCGGCCGTGCGTCGCCCAGCGCGTATGGCCGAGGCCGATCGACGATGCGGAGCCGTTCGACTTGGCGGCCGTCTTCAGCTTCGCGAGGTTCCCGACGGCGCGCACGTAGTCGAGATCCCCGTTCTCGAGGAGCGCCAGGCCGGCGGAGTCATACCCGCGATATTCCAGGCGTTCGAGCCCCTGGATGAGAAGCGGCTTGGCGACCCGAGGGCCGACGTATCCGATGATTCCGCACACGAGACCCGCCTCCCCTCCTAAATGCGCAAGAGCCCGGCAGTAACGATCTCCCGCGTTGGAGATCGGTCAACCGAGCTCGGATCGAACGAGAGCACTGATTTTACCACAGAGCTCGTCAGCTTCAAGACGTGTTTCCGCTTCGGCCAGCACACGTACGACCGGCTCGGTCCCGGACGGCCTGACGAGCACACGCCCCGTTCCCTGCAGCTCCTCGTTCATTCGCTCGACCTCCTGCAGGACAGGCACCGTCAGCTCCATCGTGACAACAGGCACATTCTCCTTCGCCTGCGGATAGCGCTTGAGGACGGACACAGCCTTGCGCAGCGTGCGTCCCTTGATCGCCTCGCAGAGGACGAGCGCGGCGGCCAGGCCGTCACCGGTCACGTGGTCGCGCAGATAGATGATGTGACCCGACTGCTCGCCGCCCAGGATGCCTCCTTCCTTGCGCAGCGCCTGCAAGACGTAGCGATCGCCCACGGGTGTCGTGACGACCCGGACCCGGTGCTGCCCCATCAGGCGGTGGAAGCCGAGGTTCGTCATCACCGTGACGGCGACGAGACCGACCCCGAGGTGGATCGCGAGCACGGCGAGGATCTGGTCGCCGTCGACCGGCTCGCCCTCCGCGTCGACCGCGAGCATCCGGTCACCGTCTCCGTCGAAGGCGATTCCGAGGTCGTAGTCACCCTCGGCAACCACCGCTTGCAGCAGGGAGAGGTCGGTCGCCCCGCAGCCGTCGTTGATGTTCGTCCCGTCGGGAGTCACGCCGACGGCGTCGACGCTTGCCCCCAGGCTCTCGAACGCCTTGGGCGCGATGTCCGAGTACGCGCCGTTGGCGCAGTCGACCGCGATGCGGAGCCCGGTGAGATCGCTGCCGAAGCGCTCGACGATGTGCTCGAAGTAGCTGTCGGGGGCAATGCTCACGTGGTCGATCTTGCCGGCGGCGCGACTGGCGACCGGCTCGTCGAGCAGCGCCTCGATCTCCTCCTCCGACTCGTCGGAGAGCTTCTGCCCGTCCTTGTCGAAGAGCTTCACGCCGTTGTACTCGGGCGGGTTGTGCGAGGCCGAGATGACCGCGCCGAGGTCGAGCGAGAGCAGCGCGACCGCCGGTGTCGGCAGCACGCCGGCGAGGACGGCGTTCCCGCCTGCGATCGCGACCCCCTTCGCAAAGGCCTCCTCCAGCTCGACGCCGGAGGCCCTCGTGTCGCGCCCGACGAAGACACGGCCGCGACCGGACCAGAGCGCAGCGGCGTAACCGAGTCGCTCGACCAGGTCCACGGTGAGGTCCTTGCCGACGACACCCCGCACGCCGTCGGTCCCGAAATGCTTACGGGCCAATTAGCGCTTGGAGAACTGGGGCGCCTTACGCGCCTTGTGCAGACCGGCCTTCTTGCGCTCGACCTTCCGTGCGTCGCGCGTCAGGAACCCCTCGCGCTTGAGGGGGATGCGCAACTCGGGGTCGGCCTCGACGAGCGCGCGGGCGATGCCGTGTCGAACGGCGCCTGCCTGGCCGGTCGGGCCGCCGCCGTTGACGCGCACGCGCAGGTCGTATCGGCCCTCGGCGCCGGCGAGCTTGAGCGGCGACATCACGATCGTGCGGTGCGTCGCGCGCGGGAAATAGTCCTCGATCGTGCGACCGTTGATCCAGGTCGCGCCGTCGCCTGGGCGCAGGATCACCCGGGCAACCGAGGTCTTGCGCTTGCCTGTGCCCTGGTAGGTGGCCTGCTCAGCCATGGCCGTTCTCCAGCGGCAGCTCCTTCGGCGCCTGCGCGTCGTGCGGATGTTCGGGACCGACGTAGATCTTCAGCTTCGTCAGCTGGGCGCGCCCGAGTCGGGTTCTCGGCAGCATGCCCCGGACCGCCTTGCGCAGCACCTCGGTCGGCCGGCGCTCGAGCTCCTCGCGAAGCGTTCGCTTGCGCAGCCCGCCCGGATACCCCGAATGCCGGTAGTACATCTTCTCGTCCAGCTTCTTGCCGGTCACGTGGATCTTCTCGGCGTTGACGACGACGACGAAGTCACCCGTGTCCACGTGCGGCGTGTACTGGGGCTTGCGCTTACCGCGCAACGTGTCGGCGATCTGGGTCGCCAGGCGCCCAAGGGTCTTCCCCTCGGCGTCCACGACGTACCAGAGGCGCTCGATCTCTCCCGGCTTTGCGTTGTATGTCTTTGTCATAGAAACGGCGGGACCTGGCGCCCGCCGAGGCGCGATTCTACCAGGGATTAGCGCGAAATCGGCTCGGCGGGCCTGACGCGCGTGATCAGGAAGGCGGGAGCCAGCGCCAGCACGGTTGCTCCGATCGCCAGCGCGCCACGCCGAGGACGTCGAGCGCCACTCCGCCGGCGAGCGCGAGGCCGGCTCCCAGCAGGCCTGCGAGCAGGTCGTTGAAGCCCAGGAGCTTCCCGCGCTCAACAGGTGAGGTCTTGTCCGCGAGCTCGGCGGTCGCCGCGACGAACGAGATATTCCAGCCCAGGCCGAGGCCGAAGAGGAGGACGGCCGTCATCCAGACGTCGTCGAAGAAGAGCAGCCCCGAGCACGACGCCGCGACGATGATGAGCCCGCCGATCAGCGAAATGCGCCGGCCGATTCGATCGATCAGCGTCCCGACGACGAGGACGAGCGCGTACATGCCGAGGACATGCGCGCCGACGATTGGGAAGACGGCGTCCTGCGAGTGATGGTGGTGATTCGACGACGATGTAGCCGGTCAGGTTCATCACCGAGACCATGACCATGAAGCTCGCCAGCGCGGCGATCATGGCCGGAATGACTCCGGGGCGGCGGATGATCTCGCTGAGCGGCGCGGCCGGCCCGGCGGCGCCGCGCCGGACGCTCCGGAGATCCGCTCGCCGATCACCTTGGGGTCAGGCCGAATCGCGAGAGCGATCAGCATCGAGACGATCGACAGCCCGCCCGCCGCCAGCCACGGCACGGTCAGGGTGTCGGCATCGACCTCCTTGCCCGCGAAGAGCGGGCTGAAGACGGCTGGGCCGAGAATGGCGCCGAACACGGCGCCGAAGAGCACCAGCGAGATCCCGCGTGCGCGGCGCTCGGGCGGGTACATGTCGCCCGCCGCCGTGCGGATCAGCAGGTTCGTCGCGCCCTGGGCGCCGATCATCATGAAGCCGAGAATCACGAGCGGCGTCGAGTCCCAGCGGGTCGCCGCGGCGGTCAGAGCGCAGCCGATCGCACCGACGACGAGCCCGCCGACGATCACCGGCACGCGTCCGAAGCGATCCATGGCGCGCCCCGCGGGCAAAGCGGTCAGCGCCGCCGCCGTGAGGAAGATCGCCGGGCCGAGCCCGAGCAGGGCCTCGAACCCGGTCACGAGGACGAACGTCAGCGACGCGACCGCCGCCACCAGTTGGAGCACGGTCAGGTTCACCGCCGTGACCGCGGCCAGCAGGATCGTGTTTCGCCGGACCGGCAGGTCAGACGAGGCGGGCAAGTCCCTCCCGGAACGCCTCGGCGCCACCGTGCGACGGATGCCGCACGTACGGCGCGCCGAGCGCCGTCTCGGCCAGCCGGCCGACCGACACCACGCGGCGGTTGCGGGCCAGCTCGTCCGCGAAACCTCTGGCGTCCGCGACCTCCGCACGCGTGGGCGGGCGGTTGGAGCGCGGCTCACCGCGCCGGTGCGGATGGGTCGGAACGACGTTCCAGAGGAGCACCTGCTCCTCGAGCCCGAGCTCGGCGAGCACGCGGTGGACGATGGTCGCCGTGGCCTCGGCCGGCGCCTGCGCCGGTGAGTTGCCGCTCCGACGTGAACGGCAGCCCGCTGACCCGGGCGCCGCGGTAGCCGGCAGCCTCGCCGACGAGCAGGATCGGCGCATCTGCACGGCGCGCGAGGTACGCGGCCAGCCGCTCGCGGAGCGACGGGAGCGTGCGCGTACTGGTTGAACGTCTCGCCGATCCGCGCTGCGGCGAGCCGCTCGACGAACGAGGAGAGGCCCACGGCGGAAGGTTATTTCGCGCGAGGGGGCGGGTACTTGACCATCGTCAGCACTCGCGACGAAAGGAACAAGGACATGAAGCTACTGCGGAGGTATCTGCCGTCCCCGGCCATGGTTGTCGCCTGCCTGGCGCTGCTCGTGGCGCTCGGCGGGACGAGCTATGCGGCGATCAAGCTGCCGAGGAACAGCGTCGGGAACATTCAGCTGAAGCGGAGCGCCGTCACCGGCGTGAAGGTCAAGAACAACTCCCTCGGCGGCGTACAGATCAACGAGTCGCGGCTCGGCCGCGTGCCGTCCGCAGCCTCGGCTGCAACACGCGTCTACCGCGACGACCGCGGCGAGCGCACCGGTCTCGCGGCTCGATTACGCGTCGGCTGTCGTGGCCGTCCCCGCAGGGGGCGGAGTCGTGACGCGCGGGACGGTCAACTGCGCCACCGGGCTGAACCCCACCGGCGGCGGGGCCAAGATGGCCGATCCAATCAACGGGTTCGTCATCGACTCAAACCCTGTCGGGAAGACCGGCTGGGAAGCGACGGCCTATTCCGAACAGCACGCAGAACATGACGGTCTACGTCATCTGCGCGCAGGCCGCGACGACGACGCCCTAACCGACTCCCGGAGCCCGCTCGCCCAGGCGGGCGGGCTCCACCTATCCCGTCGGCGACGCCTCGTGCTCCCACAGCCGGTTCAGGTGCCCCTGCGCGTAGGGGATCTCGAACGGCAGCAGGACGAGCGCGACCAGGAAGAGGACGAAGCCGAGCACGTGGTTGATCTTGGGCTCGATCCCGGCCAGCTCCTGTGCCTTCTGGATCCGGCGGTAGAAGCGCCACTGCGAGATGAACGGCGGGATGATCAGGAGCCAGCCGACCGAAACAGCCAGCGTCGCCAGGCCGGCACTGACCCGAAGCGGATTCGACGGCTCCTCGAGGGTCTCGCCGTGCTCGTTCAGATCGCCGTTCGAGACGTAGTACCAGTACAGGTAGTAGATGCCCAACGTGACGATCGCGAGCACGAACGCCACCCAGGGCCGGCGCAGCTTGATCTCCACCCCGCGAACATCGACCTTATGAGCCATCGGTGGGCTCCTTTCCGCCTAGCTGATTTCTAGACCCAACGCTCCCAGTGAACTACGTCTTCGCGACGCTTGCGGCGCTGGGAGAAGACACTCGCGCCCTTGCTCGGTTCGTCTGCTTCGGCCGGATTGCCCATCGTCACGACGGCGACGAAATGTAGGTCGTCCGGGAGGTCGAGCGCACGCCGTAGAGCCGGGACATCCGTGACGCCGAAGATCGCAGTTGCGAGACCCTCGTCGATCGCGGCGAACATGAGCGCCATGACGGCGGCACCGGCGTCGACGTACCAGTAAGGAGCGGGCCACTCGAGCTCCGTGCCGCCGGTGATCTTCAGCTTGTCGGCTTGCTGATAGCGCTCGTGGTAGTCGGCTTCACGAGTGAGGACGACGACGTGCACCGGCGCGTCGGCCTTCCAGCGCGGGCGGCCCTGCGCGGCGAGCTCCTCCTCGGAGGCGGCGATTGCGATTTCCTTGCGTTTCGCCGGGTCGGTCACGACGACCAGGCGCAACCCCTGGCTGAACCCCGCAGTCGGAGCGCGGACCACGGCGGCGTTCGTGATCCGCTCGAGCGTGTCGCGAGGCACCGGACGTCCGTCGTAAGCGCGGACGCTGCGCCGCTGCTTCAGGACGTCGGCGAAGTCCACATGCCGAGCCTAAACAGGTTCGGTCAGGTGACGAGCGCGATCAGGACCGCGATCAGCACTATGGCGGCGACGACGAGCAGCGCAAGCGTGATCGCCGCGCCGACGAGGATCCGCCGCGCCTCGTGCGTGAGGCGCTCACGAAGCGGACGGTCGTCGTCCGCAGTCAGCAACCGGAACGCCCGGCGGAGCACCCACATGCCGATCAGGTCGATGGCAAACGGCGCGCTTACTCCCACTCGATGGTGCTGGGCGGCTTCGACGAGATGTCGAGCGCAACGCGGTTCACAGCCGGAATCTCGTTGATGATCCGGCTGGAGATCGTTTCCAGCAGGTCGTAGGGCAGGCGGGCCCAGTCGGCGGTCATCGCGTCTTCCGACGTGACCGCGCGGATCACGATCGGATAGGCGTACGTGCGCTCGTCGCCCTGGACGCCCACGGACCGAATCGCGGGCAAGACGGCGAAGCTCTGCCAGAGGTCTCGGTAGAGGCCGGCGCGCCGGATCTCCTCCTGCAGGATCGAGTCGGCCTCGCGCAGGATCTCGAGCCGTTCCTCGGTGACGTCGCCGATGATCCGGATCGCGAGCCCCGGTCCCGGGAAACGGCTGGCGCCAGACCATCCGCTCGGGTAGCCCGAGCTCCTCGCCGACGCGCCGCACCTCGTCCTTGAACAGCATCCGCAGCGGCTCGACGAGCTCGAGGTCCATCTCCTCGGGCAGGCCGCCCACGTTGTGATGCGACTTGATGATCGCGGCGACCCCGTCTCCGGACCCGCCGGACTCGATCACGTCCGAGTAGAGCGTGCCCTGGACGAGGTACTTGACCTGGTCCGTTTGGATCTTCTGCGACTCCTCCTCGAAGACGCGGATGAACTCCTCGCCGATCGCGCGCCGCTTGTCCTCGGGGTCGGTGATCCCCTTCAGGCGCGCGAGGAAGCGCTCCTCTGCGTCGACGTGCACGAGCGGGACGTGGAAGTGGTTCCCGAAGGTCTCGACGACCTGGATCGCCTCGTCCTTCCGCAGCAGCCCGTGGTCGACGAAGACGCAGGTCAGCTGGTCGCCGATCGCCTTGTAGACGAGGAGTGCCGCAACCGCGGAGTCGACACCGCCCGAGAGAGCGCAGAGCACGCGTTGGCTCCCGACTTGCGCCCTGATGCGCTCGACCTGCTCCTCGATCACGGCGGCGGCCGTCCAGGTGGGAGGCGCGTCGGCGACCGTGTAGAGGAAGTTCTTCAGCAGGTCGTTGCCGTAGGGCGTGTGCACGACCTCCGGGTGGAACTGGACGCCGTAGCGGCCGCGGTCGGGATCCTCGAAGGCGGCGATCGGAGTCGAAGGCGAGGACGCGACGACTCGCGCGCCGTCGGGTGGCGCTGTCACCGAGTCGCGGTGGCTCATCCAGGCCACCTGCTCGGACGGGAGGTTCGTGAAGAGCGCACCCTCTTCGGCCTTGAGGTCGGTCTTGCCGAACTCCGAGACGCCGGTTCGCTCGACTCGTCCCCCGAGGTCCTGTGCCATCAGCTGCATGCCGTAACAGATGCCGAGCGTCGGGATCCCGAGCTCGAAGATCCTCGGGTCGATCCTGGGAGCACCCTCGGCGTAGACCGAGGCCGGGCCACCGGAGAGGACGAGCGCAAGCGGGTTCCTGGCGCGCACCGCCTCAGGAGAGATCGAGTGGTGGACGAGCTCGGAGTAGACACGGCACTCGCGTACGCGCCTGGCGATCAGTTGCGAGTACTGGCCGCCGAGGTCCAGAACGAGCACCGGCCGCTCCTCGGCGGCCGGCTCGACGGCGGGCAGCGGGACGACGTTGCTCATCCCATCCCGATTTTCTGGGCCTGCTGCAGGATCTTGCCCTCGTTCTTGATCGACGGCGCGAGCATGACCTCGGCCTTCTGGAAATCGTGGATCGACTCGTAGCCGCACGTCGCCATCGACGTCCGCAGGGCGCCCATCAGGTTCAGTGTCCCGTCGTTCTCGCGCGCCGGGCCCGACGACGATCTCCTCGAGCGACGCCACCTGCTCGGTCTGGACGCGTGCGCCGCGCGGGAGCGTCGGGTGGAAGGTCGCCATGCCCCAGTGATACCCGCGGCCGGGAGCCTCTTTCGCGCGCGAGAGCGGAGAGCCGACCATGACCGCATCCGCGCCGCACGCGACCGCCTTCGCGATGTCGCCGCCCGTGCGCATGCCGCCGTCGGCGATCACGTTCACGTACTTGCCGGTCTCGAGCAGGTGCTGGATCCGTGCCGCAGCCGCGTCGGAGATGGCCGTCGCCTGTGGCACGCCCACGCCGAGAACGCCTCGCGTGGTGCACGCATGGCCGGGGCCGACGCCGACGAGGACGCCCTCGGCTCCAGTGCGCATCAGGTGCAGCGCGGTCTGGTACGACGCGCAGCCGCCGACGAGGGTCGGGATCGGCAGGTCGGCGATGAACTCCTTGAGGTTGAGCGCCGACCCGTTGGAAGACACGTGCTCGGCGGAGACGACCGTGCCCTGGATGACCAGGATGTCGAGCCCGGCCTCGAGCACGAGCTCGTAGTGGTCGCGCACCTTCTGCGGCGTGAGCGAGCCTGCGGCGAGCACGCCCGCGCGCTTGATCTCCTCGATGCGCTCGGCCATCAGCTTGGGCTCAGGCGGGCGCGCGTAGATCTCCTGGAGGCCTCGCGTTGCCTTGTCCTTCGGAAGCTTGGCGATCCGCTCGAGCTCGGCGTCGGGATTCTCGTAGCGGGTGTAGATGCCCTCGAGGTTGAGCACGCCGAGTCCGCCCATCTTGCCGAGCTGGATCGCTGTCGCCGGCGAGACGACACCGTCCATGGCCGAGCCGATGAGCGGGAGCTCGAGCAGGTGCGGGCCCAGCTTCCAGCCGATGTCCACGTCCTGCGGGTCGCGCGTGCGGCGGCTCGGGACGATCGCGATGTCGTCGAACCCGTAGCCCTGGCGCGCTTTCTTGCCGCGACCGATCTCTACGTCCACTGGTCAGCCCCCCCTGACGAAAAAACCCAGGCTCGATACGTCGCCTGGGCCGGAAAAAACGTTTGTACCTTCGCCTCTCAAGTGGCAGTCGATCGTACCACCTCCTCAGGACGCGACCGGCTCCAGCTCGGAAACCTCGACCGCGCTCGCCAGGCGGCTCGCCTCCCGTGGGTCGAAACGGCCGGCCCCGATCTCGAGCGTCGAGGCGGCTCCCGCGCCGACTGCGCTCCGCAGTGCCTCGTCCAGCGGCTTGCCCACGAAGCGAGCCGCGAGGAAACCGGCGAGCAGCACGTCTCCCGAGCCGACCGTCGAGGCCGCCTCGATCCGCGGCGCGACCGCACGCAGGCGCTTCAGCTCCCGCTCCTCTTTCAGCAGGGCGAAGCAACCGGACTCCTGCGTGATCAAGCACGTTTCGTGCGCCGAGCTCGTGGATGTCGTCGAGGGCCTGCGCGAAGTCCTGGTCGTCGTGGAACTCCTGGCCGGCGAGGCTCTCGGCCTCGCGCTGGTTCGGCGAGACGAGCATCGGCTCGGCGCCCGCCCCCAGCCGCAAGGGCTCGCCTTCGGAGTCCAGCACGGTCTCGACCTTGCGCTTGTTGAGATCGCGAATCGCCTCGGCGTAGAAGTCCTCGGAGACACCGCGGGGCAGGGAGCCGGCGAACACGACCGTGTCGGCACTGCGCGCCAGGTAGTGGATCTTCTCGCGCAGCAACTCGAGCTCCTCGGGCTCGACGTGCGGGCCCCATTCGTACACCTCGGTGTAGGCGGACGCAGTCGGGTCGACAACGGCGGTAGACGTGCGGGACTCGGCTTCGATGCGCACGAAGTCGTTCAGGATCGCCTCGCCGGTCAGGTCCTCGATGATGCGCTCACCGGTCCTGCCCCCGGCGAGCCCGGTCGCGACCACCGGGACGTCGAGGAGCTTCAGCGCCCTGGCGATGTTGATCCCCGTGCCGCCGGCCAGCGTGAGCCCTGCGCTCGCACGGTGTCGCTGGCCGCGCTGGAAGTTCGGCACGGTCAGCGTGCGGTCGAGCGCGGCGTTCAAGGTGACGGTGACGATCAAGAGACCCAGCTCCAGACGTTGCGGCCGGTTTCCGCCTGAATACCACTTCGCGCGCTCCAAGGGTCCCGGGCTCTCGACCGAGCGCGAAGCGACGAGCGGCGCGCGGGCGACGAGCCGGCCCCGATCGAAGACGCGCACCTCGCCGAGCGGGTCGCCTTTCTGGACGGGCAGATCGACGGCCGTGGGAGCAACGATGCGCTCGACGAAGCGCTGGTCGAGGCGCGCGGCATAGCCGAAGAGGGCGCTCGACGACGAGGTCGACCTTGCCCCGTCCGTACGACGTCTCGGCCTGTGCGTAGACGCTTCCGGGCCGGACGAGCTGGACGAGACGGAACCGTTCGAGGCCGTAGCGCAGAAGCGTGGCGAGATCGGCGTTTCGCTGCGCACGCGTCGGCCCACCGAGCAGAGTCGCGTACACGGTCACGCCCGTCCCGCGCGCGGCCGCCACCTGCGACCAGCCCGCGGCCTGCGTATGACCGGTCTTGACGCCGACGAGCCCGGGGAAGTCGCCCAGCAAGTCGTTCCACGTGTGCAGGCGGCGGCCGCCCGAGATCGTCTCCGTCTGCTCGTCGACGAGCGAGCGGATGAGCGGCTTGCGCATCGCGATGCGAGCGAGCTCGGTCACGTCACGCGCACTCGAGACATGGCCGAAGACGTCGAGGCCGTCCGGCCTGACGAAGCGCGTGTCGGCGAGGCCCCACTGTCGCGCTCGGATGTTCATGACCCGGACGAAACGGGCTGCGTCTCCCCGGCCCACGTGGTAGGCGAGCGCCCAGGCGGCGTCGTTGGCGCTCTGGATGAGCGACGCCTCGATCAGGTCGTGGACGGTGATTCGCTCGCCGGCTCGGAGATTGATGGACGACTCGCCGATCGAGGCCGCCTGCGGCGACACCGTCACGACGTCCGTGGGCTTCGTCTGCTCGAGCGCGACGAGCACGGTCATCAGCTTGGTGATGCTGGCGATCGGGAGCTTCTGTCGAGGAGCCTCGGCCGCCAGGACGTGCCCGTCCCGCCCGTCAGCGACGAGATAGGCGCGCGCCTGCACGCTCGGGCCGGCAGCTAGCGCCGAAGGAGTGAGCGAGAGGAAGACCGCGAGACCGAGAAGCCTGAGCTTCACGACCCCCAAACTACCGGGTCGGTGCAGGCAGCCGAATCTGCTGGCCCACGCGGAGAGCTCCGGCGTCGACGCTCGGGTTGAGAACGTGCAGGCGGGCAACCGTCGTGCCGTACCGCTCGGCGATGCCGCCGAGCGTGTCTCCGGACTCGACCAGATGGAATTTCACGGCGGCGCGCTTGACGCCGACTTTCGCGGGTGCGCGTGGCGCGGGCTTCGCTCGAGCGGCCGGCTCGGAGTCGTCGAGCGCACCACGGACGATGAGCGCACCGACGGTGACGAGGAGCAGAAGCAACACCGGTATGGCGTAGCGCCGTGCCTCTGCACGCCAGTCGATGCCGCTCACCAGCCGGCGGCCACCCAGATCTCGCTCTTCAGCCGCGCTGCCTCGGCGGCCGCGGCGGAGCGCCAGTCGGTCTCGGCCGCCGACCGGAAGGCGTAGATGACCGAGCGCGAAGCCGCGACGAGCGCGCTGGCCGGCCCGCTCGTGAAGGCACGCGCGACGTCCCCCGGGGAAGCGCCCTGGGCGCCGACGCCCGGGAGGAGCAGGATCGACTGCGGCAAGAGGCGGCGTGCCTCGCCGACGGCACGCGGATGTGTCGCGCCGACGACGGCCCCGACGCTCGAGAGCCCCCGCTCGCCGACCAGATCCTCCCCCCACTCCGCGACGAGCTTCGCCACGTGCTGCCAGAGCGGAAGGCCGTCGGAGAGCTTCAGATCCTGGATCTCGCCGCCCTCGTTGGACGTCTTGACGAGGCAGAAGACGCCTGCCCCGTGGCGGCGGCACGCGCCGAGCAGCGGCTCGAGGGAGTCGCGGCCGAGGTACGGGTTGACCGTCAGCGCGTCGGCGAGCGGCGGCGAGCCCTCGAGGTACGCGGCCGCATACGCGCGGGCCGTCGAGCCGATGTCGCCGCGCTTGCCGTCGGCGATGACGAGCAAGCCCGCCTGTCGCGCGTAGGCGCACACCTCTTCGAGGGCGCGCATGCCGTCGGCCCCCAGCGCCTCGAAGAACGCGAGCTGCGGCTTGACGGCCACGGCGTAAGGCGCGACCGCATCGACGATCCCGTTGCAGAAGCGGACGAACGCGTCCGCGGTGTGATCGCGCCCCTGGTGGGCATCGCCGGCCAGCTCGACGGGCAGGAGGTCGCGTTGCGGGTCGAGCCCGACGACGAGCTGGGTCCGCTTGCGGTCGATGGCCTCGGCGAGGCGATCGCCGAACGTCGTCGCCTCGACGCGTTTCGCCGCTTCGAGGTTCGACGTCATCGATGTTTCAGCCTAGCGAGAGCCTCGGAGAACGGACGAGGGCCGCGCTCTGCGCGGCCCTCGCGAGAAACCTTCTTCCCAGTGCGGCTAGAACCCGCCGCCACCGCCGTCTCCGCCGCCGCCGTCTCCGCGGCTGGCGCCGCCGGCCTTGACAGCCGTCTTCAGCTGGCTACCGGCGGAGAACTTCGGAACGGTCGATGCGGGGATCTGCACCTTCTGGGAGGGATTGCGCGGATTGACGCCCTGCCGCGCCTTGCGGAACTGCGTCGTGAACTTCCCGAACCCAGTGAAGGCGACATCGTCGCCGCCCTTCAACGCGTCTGTGATCGAGTCGAGGAACGCGTCGACTGCGGCAGCCGCATCGCGCCTCGACAAGTTTGCCCTAGAGGCGACCTTGTCAACGAACTCCTGCTTTGTCACGTACCTCTCCTCCCTTTGGATGGTTGAGCCAGGGCAAGACCCTAACAGGCTGCCCATTTCGGCTCAACCATGCGGTTTTGCTGCACTTTTCGGCGGCGAAGCGAGCTCTCCTGCCCGAAACAGCGCAACCAAGCGGGTCGCGCGGCGCGCGAGGCCGTCCGCTCCGCCCTCCTCGCGGTCGACTACGCAGACGGCTGTTCGGCACTCGAGACCGGCCTCACGAAGGGCGTCGATCGGCGGCGACCGCGGCCCCTCCGGAGGTGACGACGTCCTCGATCAGGCAGACCCGCTCACCGGGCTCGAAGGCGCCTTCGAGGCGGTTCGCAGTGCCGTACTCCTTCGCCTCCTTGCGGACGATCACGAACGGCAGGCCGGAGACGAGTGACGTCGCGGCCGCGAGCGCGACGGCGCCCAGCTCGGGCGCCGCCAGGCGCACTGCGTCCGGCTCGTGCTCGGCCACGAGCGCTGCCAGCTGCTCTCCGAGCGGCTGCAGCAGCTCCGGCCTCGTCTCGAAGCGGTACTTGTCGAGGTAGTAGCTCGAACGGCGACCGGAGCGAAGCACGAAGTCGCCCTCGAGGTAGGCGGCCTCGCGGATCCCGGCCGCGAGCTCGTCGCGCTTCACTGTGCTGCCCGCAGCGCTTCGCGCGCGTACGGGATCACGACCGCCGCCTCAGGCGAGCCGCCGGCGATCGAGACCATGGATCCGTCCTCGAAGTAGAGGTCGATCCGCTGGTCTCCGCGGAAGAATCGGTCGTAGAGGCCGATGCCGAGGAGCGTCCCGATCACGGCGCCGAAGGCGAGAGCGCTACGACGACCCACTGGGCTTTGCTTTCGGCGTCGATTTCTTGGCTGGAGCCTTGCGCTTCTTCGGCTTCGGCTTCTCGCCGGCAGAGCGAAGCGCCGACCTCAGGTCGTAGAACACGAGCCCGGCCGTGGGCTCCGGCGACGTGACGGCCGCGAGCGTCTGCTCAGCCTCTCGGACGATGAAGACGCTGCCGTCTTCCGTCGCCGCTTCGAGCTGGGTCAGCTTCGCCTCGTCGTCGCCGCGGACGACTCTCGGCCTGCTCCCAGAGGAGCTTGGCGGCGACGGCAAATCCTTCGGCGCGCTCGGCAGGCAGCGTCGAAGCGAGCACCTTCCCGCTCCCGTCGAAGAGCACCGCAGAGCGCACCTGAGAGGAGATGTCGGTCAGCTCGGAGAGGGCTTTTTCGGCGATCGCCACGCCGAGAAGCTAACACCGCGTCGAAAATGTGCGCATGCGCGAGCTGTTCGCCAAGTTCTTCAACGACCGCGGAACCCACCTCGCGGCGATGATCGCCTACTTCGCGCTGCTCTCGTTCGTGCCGCTGCTGTTCCTCGCGCTCGCCATGCTCGGCCTCTTCGGCCGGGCCGACGAGTCGAGCTTCCTCGTCACGGAGCTGAACAAGACGTTCCCGGAGACGTCGGTCGACAGCATCGTCCGCGTCGTCGAGCAGATCCAGGACAACGCGACGGCGCTCGGGATCGTGGGCGCGGTGTTCGTCCTGTGGGGATCGCTCTCGCTGTTCAGCGTGCTCGAGTCGGCCTTCAACGTCGTGTACGGGAAGCCGAACCGCTCCTTCTTCCACGGCAAGGCGCTCGCGTTGCTCTTTCTCGTCGGCTCGCTGATCACGCTCTTCATCGGTCTGCTCATCGGCTCCGTCGGCGTGGCCGTCCTGGAGCGCTTTGCCGGCGACGTCTTCGGGAACGCCGTACGTCGCGCTCGTGCTGACGATCGGGATCTCGACGCTCTTCGTCTTCGTCTTCCTGTTCTCCGTCTACTACCTGCTGACGAACGAGAAATTGACCTTCGGGGAGGTGCTGCCGGGCACGATCGTCGCGACTGTCGCCCTGGAGGCGAGCTTCCAGATCCTTCCGCTCTATCTGTGGCTCTCGCAGGACGTGATCGCGCTGCAGGCCTTCGGCGCTCCGGCGATTCTTCTCGTCTGGCTCTATCTGATCTCGAACGTGATCGTCTTCGGCGCCGAGATCAACTGGTGGGTCTCGAGGAGACGGCGAACCGGTCGAGGCCGAGGAAGCACCGGGCCTTGCCTAACGAGCCATGTCCGGTGCCAGGCACCGGACATGGTGGTTCAGGACAGTGCGCGGGCGGCTCGGGCGCGATGCGAGTTCTCGGCCTTCCACTCGTTGCCGAGCTCTGCGACGGTCCGCTCCTCGCCGTCCGGGATGAAGACGGGGTCGAAGCCGAAGCCTTCCTCGCCACGCGGCTCCTCGGCGATCCGGCCCTCGAGGACGCCCGTGCCGCGAAGCTCCTCGCCCTCAGGCGACAGCGCGACGAGCTCGCAGACGTAGCGCGCGCCCCGGGCCTCGCGCTTCACCCCGTCGAGCGCTTCGAGCACCCGCTCGACATGCGCGCCTCCTGCCCACCTCGCCGACTTCAGGCCCGGAGCGCCGCCGAGCTGCGAGACCTCGATCCCAGAGTCCTCACCGAGAGCCCACGCGTCCTGCCGGGCCGACCTCGCGCCCGAATCGGGCCTTCCCCAGCGCGTTCTCGTAGTAGGTCTCGCCTTCCTCCGCCGGAAACTCCTCGGCCCCGAGGAGCTCTAGCTCCCAGCCGGGAAGCGCGCTTCGGAGCTCCGCCAGCTTGTGCTCGTTCTGGGAAGCGAGGCGGGCCTTCAGCCCGCTCCACTTGGCGACCTCGACCGCGGGCACCTCTGCGACCTGGCGCAGCAGGTCAGCCGCCTTCTCCTTCGAGGGCAGCTCGACTTCGATCCTTGCCCAGCGGCCTTCTCCAGTCTCCTCGAGCTCGATGGCCTGGATCGTCACGCCGAGCGGGCCAAGCAGATCGACAACCGGCCCGATGGTGCCGTTTTGCGTGAGACGAACTTCGAGCGCGCCCAGGTCGCCGCCGAAACGCACGAAGTGCCCCTCGAGTGTGCGAAGCGGAGCGAGCGCGACCATCACGATCACGGTCGTCGCCACCGCGGCGACCCAGAAGCCGGCGGCGGCGGCCATCCCGATCGCCGCCGCGGCCCACAGTCCGGCCGCCGTGGTGAGCCCACGCACCGACAGGCCCTGGCGCAGGATCGCGCCCGCCCCGAGGAACCCGACGCCCGTGACGATCTGGGCGGCGATGCGCGTCGGGTCGATACGGACCTCGCCGCTCTGCACGAAGTCCGACCAGGCATAGGCCGAGACGAGCGTGAAGAGAGCCGAGCCGACGCCGACGAGGATGTAGGTGCGAAGGCCGGCAGAGCGCTCGCGCAGCTCTCGCTCGGCGCCGATCGCGCCCGTGAGGAGGGCGGCGAGGCCCAGGCGCAGGAGAATGTCGAGCGTCGAGAGCTCAGGCACGGTTCGCCTCCACGGCCGCGGCCTGCGCCCGCTCGATCACCTCGATCCCGCTCGCCGACATGTCGAGCAGCGCGTCGAGCTGGTCGCGCGTCGAGCGGCGCCCGCTCGGCGGTCGCCTGCACCTCGATCAGGCGGCCGTCGCCGGCCATGACGACGTTGACGTCGACCTCGGCGGCCGAGTCCTCGACGTAGTCCAGGTCGAGCAACGGCTCGCCCGCGACGATCCCGGCTGAGACGGCGCCCACCGAATCGGTGAGCGTCTTGCCGAGACCGAAGCGATCCAGGGCGCGACGGGCGGCCACGTACGCCCCGGAGATGGCCGCGCAGCGAGTACCGCCGTCGGCCTGCAGCACGTCGCAGTCGACCCACAACGTTCGCTCGCCCAGCGCCTCGAGATCCGTCACTGGGCGCAACGCCCGACCGATCAGGCGCTGGATCTCGACCGTGCGCCCCTTCTGCTTGCCGGTGCTCGCCTCGCGCTGGGTTCGCTGGCCCGTCGAGGCGGGGAGCAACGAGTACTCGGCCGTCAGCCAGCCCCGGCCCGAGCCCTTCAGCCAGCGAGGCACGCCTTCGTCGATCGAGGCCGTGCAGAGCACGCGAGTCTTGCCGCACGAGATGAGCGCCGAGCCATGCGGTTGCTCGAGGAAGTCGGGCTCGATCTCCAGCGGACGGAGCTCGTCCGGGCGGCGGCCGTCGGCGCGACTCAAGCCGCTGCTGCTTCGAGCTCGGCGAGGGACACGCGATCGACCTCGGTGATCGGCAGCTGCAGGAAGCGCTCGCCGAGGGTCTTGAAGAGGACCGGGTCGCCGGTCGTGAGGAAACGCGCGGTGCCCTCGCGCGCTGGGTCGTTCTCGATGCCCTTGCGCTCGAGCGTCTCGGCGACCTCGCGTGCAGTCTCCTCGGCGGAGAACACGAGCCTCACGCCGCGCCCGAACACGCGCTGGAGGATCGGGCGGATCAGCGGGTAGTGGGTGCAGCCGAGGATGACCGTGTCCACGTCTGCGTCCTTCAGCGACTGCGCGTACTCCCGCACCGCCTCCGTGGTCGCCGCGCCGAAGGGCTCCTCGCTCTCGATCAGCGGCACGAGGCGTGGGCAGGCGACCGGGAACACCCGCGCCCCCGCATCGAGGGTGCGGACGAGCTCCTCGTAGCGCCCGGCTTGGACGGTCGCCTCCGTCGCGAGCAGGCCGATGCGCCGGTTGCGGGTCGTCTGGACGGCCGCGTGCGCCTCGGGCGTGATGACGCCGACGATCGGGACTTCGAGGCGCTCCTGCAGCTCGGGGAGCGCAGCGGCGGTCGCCGAGTTGCAGGCGGCGACGATCAGCTTCATGCCCTCGCGCTCGAGGTAACCGGCGATCTCGCCCGCGAAGCGGCGAATCTCGTCGAGCGGCCGTGGCCCGTACGGCAGCCGAGCCCCGTCTCCGAGATAGACGAAGTCCTCGTGCGGCAGAGTCACGAGACACTCGTGCAGGACGGTGAGTCCGCCCATGCCCGAGTCGAAGACGCCGACGGGCCGGGGGTCCACGTTCGCGATTGTAGGCCTAGGCAACATGTGCCGATGGGTTCTCCGAGGAAGAAGCGCCCCGAGCAAGAAAGGATCCGCTCTCTATGCGAATTTCAACCCGCCTGACCTTCGTCGCGTGCGCGAGCCTCGTCGCACTCGTCTCCGCGAACGCTGCGTGGTCGGCATACGTGCCGAACCTGCTCGTCGCCAGCGAGCTTCAGACGCTGCGCTCCCCGACTGCCGTCGTGATCGGCGTCTCCCAGAGCCGTGACGACGAGGCGACCGCGTTCGTCGACATCTCCGTCCCCGCGGGTTACAACGAGCGGCTCGTCGCCCCGCCGGGAACGGTCATCGGCGACGTCGCGGCCACGGCCATCTTCCGCGGATCCGGCAATACGGAAGTCGACGTCACCGGCCAGGTCGTCGTGGCGAATCCGGCCGAGTTCACCGGCGCGCCGAACAACCAGTGCCTCCGCGCGCAGGGTCTCCACACGGCGGTGTGGCTGCTGAACGTGACGGTGCTCGGCACCGGGTGCGCGTCCCGATCTTCGTCGACGACGTGACGAACGAGGCAGGGGTCTCGGCCCACATCAGGTTCTGCCTGGCCGCCGCGGCCGACACGCCGCAAAAGTTTGAGCTGCTCACGACGATCTTCGAGGTGCGGAGCGTCTTCACGAACCCGGCCCGGCGCGCCGCGCACCTCTGGAGCGGGACGTTCACGCCGTACTTCCCGGACACCTCGACCTCGAACGACGCCGGCACCGTCGAGGCTCGCGCCGTCGTGCCCCTGCCCGTGCTGCTGACGCTGAAGGCGACGCGCAAGGGTCGTGTGGTCACGCTGACGGGCAAGGTCGACCTGCCCGGGAACGCAGATCCCGGCGACTGTCGAGCTCTGGGCGGGCCCGAGCCCGCGGAAGCTGAGGCGCGTCGCCCGCGTCAGGGTGAAGGCCACCGGGACGTTCACCGTTCGGCGGCCGAGAGTCGGCACGAGGACGCGGATCCAGTACTACCAAACCCGGCTCGACACCCCGTTTGCGAATGCAGTGTCCTTCGGGCACTGCCAGACGCCACCGCCCCGCGCACCGCAGGGCTGCGTCTCGGCGACATTCGCTGCGCTCGCCGTGCGCGGGAGAATCATTCGCACGCGCTTCCCGCGCGGCTAGCTAGCGCTAGCGTTCGTAGGGTGGCGGCGAAGGTCCGCATCGGCACGTGCTCATGGGCGGACGAAGCGCTCTCGAAGCACTGGTACCCCAAGGGGACGCCGGCGGGCGAGCGCCTCGGCTACTACGCGGAGCACTACGACACCGTCGAGGTCGACTCCACGTACTACCGGTTGCCCGGCGAAGAGATGGTCGCTCGCTGGGCCGAGCGGACGCCCGAGGGATTCGTCATGCACGTGAAGGCGTTCGGCGTCATGACGCGGCACCCCGTGAAGGCGGAGCAGCTGCCGCCGGATCTGCGCGCCGAAGCTCCGCTCGACGATCGCGGGCGCGTCGAGCGGCCTTCGCGCGAGTTCCGCGCGGAGATCTTCCGGCGTTTCAACGAAGCGCTCGAGCCCCTGCGCGTCGCGGGGAAGCTCGGCGGGATCCTCTTTCAGTTTCCGCCGTACGTGGTGCCGAGGGAATCGTCGCTCGACTACCTCGAGTGGGCCCGGGAGCAGATGGACGGCTACGACATGCTCGTGGAGTTCCGGCACCGCGCCTGGTACGAGGAGGAACAGCGCGACGCGACGCTCGCGTTCCTCGAGCAGCACGGCATGACGCACGTCGTCGTCGACGCGCCGAAGGTGGAGGCGAAGAACGTGCCCATCACCGTGCTCGCGCTCACGAGCCCGCTGACCTACGTGCGGTTCCACGGGCGCAATGCGGAGACCTGGAACGTCCGCGGCAAGAGCGCCGCGGCGCGCTTCGACTACCTCTACTCCGAGGAGGAGCTCGAGGAGTGGGTCGACCCGCTACGCGAGCTGGCGGAGAAGGCCGAGCAGGCTTACGTGCTGTTCAACAACAACAACCACAGCCGCGTGGGCGGCCGCGAGCTGGCGCAGGCGCCGACCAACGCGGAGATGCTGCGTGAACTGCTCGAGAAGCGAGGCGTTCCCGTTACTGCACCGCCGGCAGGAGCTCGCTCAGCAGCGCGTTGAACTCGTCCGGCTGCTCGAGATTCGGCAGGTGCCGCGAGCGCTCGAAGACGACGAGGCGAGCCTGAGGCGACGCTTCCGCGAACACGCGGGCTTCGTCGACCGGGAAATACACGTCGGTCGCGCCGAGGGCGACGACGACAGGGTGCGACCGAAGGATGTCGGTGTTGTCCTCCCGGTCGCGGATCGCCTCGACCGCGCGCCGGAGCTCGTCCCGGTCCCGTGAGAGGGCAATCTGCCGCGCGAGCTCGACGGCGTCGGCCGGAGCCTGCTCGCCGAAGAGCTTGTCGCGCTGGTTCTCCCAGAGGCCGGCGGCGCCTTCCTCCTCGATGAGCTCGATCGTGGCGGCGCGACCGGCCCGGCGCTCGGCCGTGTCCGCGTTCGGACGTGCACCGGCGAGCAGTAGAGCTTGCACCCGTTCGGGCACGCGGCGTGCCAGAGCGAGAGCGACGTAGCCGCCCATCGAAGCACCCACGGCGACGAAGTCGCCATCGAGGTCGCCCAGGATTTGCTCGGCCCAGCCGTCCATCGAGTTGCCGCCGAGCGCGTAGAGATTCGGCGCCACGACTTCGTGCCCCTCGAGCGCCGGCAGCTGGGGCGCCCACATCCGCTCGTCGAGCGGGAACGCGTGCAGGAGGACGACCTTCACGGATGCTCCACCGTTACCGCTCCCTCGAGCTGACTCGCCTCGTCGATGCCGAGACCGACCCCCTCGATGCCGAGGATGCTCGCGAGCTCTTCGAGCTGCTCGGCCGGAGGCGGGAGCTCGCCAATCGATTCGGCCGACGGGGCCGCCCTCCGGATCGCCTCCATCGGCGCGCCGGTCAGCCGCGCGAGCACGCGGGCGTTGACGCGAAGCGCGACGGCGTCCCCGGGCGGCAGCGAGCCGTAGTGGTTCGGCACGGAGAGGTACTCGTCCATGAGCCGGCCGCGCTCGAAGGCAATGGTGCGGACCACGGCATCCTCCTCCACGCCGAGAGCGAGGACCACCCCGCCCGTGATGTGCGAGAGCTCGGACCCGAGGCGGCGCAGCCGCTCGGGCTCCCGCGACGCGACCTCGTTGTAGAGCGCGACCCACCCGTTGCGTGGAGCCGAGACGACGGTTGCCGGCGAGCGGAAGAGACGCGGGACGAAACGCTCGACCGCGGCTGCGACGGTGTTCTGGTCATCGGTCTGAACGTGGACGGAGCCGAACGACTCCTCTTCGATGTCTCTCCGAGCCTGCGCTCGAGCGAGTCGAGCTCGGCTGACATCTCTCGCGAGTACTCGGTGAACCCCAGGCGCCGCCAGACGGCCGTGGCGTCCTCGTTCGAGATGTCGACGCCGAGCGTGACGTGCTCGACTCCGTGCTCGCGAAAGAAGCCGAGCAGGTCCCGGACGAGCGCGCTGCCGAGACCGTGCCGGCGATGCTCTGGCAGGAGGTAGACGAAGCTGATTCGGCCGAGGCCGTAACGCAGGTCCCCGCGCGCCACCCCGGCGACCTTTCCGTCACGCTCGGCAACGAGAAGCCGGCCTTCCGTCAGCCATTCGTCCGGCAACGGCTGCGGCGGAAACGGCCGGCGCCAGAACTCGTCGTCATACGCCGCGACGAGGTCGCGGACGGCGGGGAAATCGGCCTCGGTCGCTTCGCGAACGATCACGTCGCCGCTCCACCCGCCAGCGCGGCGAGAAGGTGGTGCGCGGTCAGGTTCTGGAACGGATCGAAGCGCTCGCCCATCGTGCGTACCTCCTCGGTCGTCAGGTTTCGTCCGTCACCATAGAAAGCCGAGACGGCCTTGCGCACGCCGAGGTCGCCGGCCGGCCAGGCCCGAGGGCGGGCGAGGTGCCGGGCGAGAAACCAGTCGGCGGTCCACTCGCCGATCCCGGTCAACGCCGTCAGCTCAGCCTTGACCTCGTCGTCGGACCGGGCCGCCAGGCCGTGCAGGTCGAGGTCGCTCCTCGCGATGCCGACCACGTACTCCGCCTTGCGGCGCGAGAAGCCGAGGGGGGTCAGCTCGTCGGGCTCGGCGACGGCCATACGCTCGCGAGCCGGAAACGCGAATGCCTCTCCAACCCGTAGGCCGAACTTCTCGATCAGGCGGTTGCGGACGGCGAAGGCGGCGAAGAGCGAGACCTGCTGCGCGGTGATCGACGTGACGAGGGTCTCGAACGGCTCGACCGCGATCGGCGGCCGCAACCCGCGGAGCTCAGCGACGAGTGGGCCGAGAACGGGCTCCTGCTCGGCGAATGCGTAGAACGGATCGAGGTCGAACTCCGACCCGAGGAGCTTGCGCACGACCGGCTCGGCGGCCGTGTCGAGCGGCTCGGCGTCGACGCCGCCGGGCGCTGCGACGATCCGAACTTCGGTTCCGTCGATCACCCGGTGGAGGCCGCCCTCGTGCCAGAGGTTCGCCTTGTCCGGGCCAAAAGCCCGGTAGCGGGCGGTCGACAGGCTCGAAGTCGTAAGGGTCGGGGAGGCGGATCCGAGCCATGCCCGCAACGCTAACGACGGCCTCCTCCCCTACCGAGGCCGTCGTTCGCGGGCTTGCTACGCGGCCGGGCGCTCGTCTGCCGGCTGCTCCTCGGGCTCCGGCTGCTGCGGCCGTCCGCGGAAGTTGCCATGGAGCTTGCCGCTGACGCCTTCCGGAATCTCGAGCACGTACAGCCTGGCCAAGGCACCGAAATGGAACCGGCCGGCTGCCGAGATGACGACCGTCATCCGCCTCCCCATGCAGGCGACCTTCTTGAGCCCGCGGCGGTTCGTAGCTGTGCGCACCTTGACGCGCGGGCCGGTGCACGAGACCTCGAGGTCGCGGGCCAGGCCGGTGACGACGATCCTGCCGCTGAGCTTGATGCTGACGCGGGCGGAGCCTTCCGCCGACGCGAGCTGGGCACGCAGTGGGCCGTGGCCACGCAGGGTGAGCGGGCCACTGACGTCGATTGTCTTTGCCGCGGCGATTGCCGGGAGAGCAAGGGCCGCAGACATGAAGAGGAAAACGGTTCGCTTGAACATGAGTGTTTTCTCCTTTCCGTTGCCTCCAATGAGAGGAGGTTTCGGCCGCGCGCGTTAGGGCGCTACGAGGAGGGAGTAACCATTTCGTTAGCGAGCGTCTGGGAGATGGATCGGAAGTCCTCGAAAGGCTCGAACGGGGTACCGAGATCGGCGAGGTACGTGGCGAGGCCGCGCGTCGCAAAGACGCGATCGGAGGCGAGGGCGGCGCAACGGTCGGAGTAGCCGTCGCCGATGTAGACCACGTAACCGGAAGGCAGCGTCGACCGCTTGCACGACTCGTGGCACTCGTCGCAGCCGTCCGGATAGCGCCAGTCGACGATCCAGCCGTCAGGTCGAGCATCGACGCGGTTGGCGTGCAGCTCGACGTCGACGCCCTCGCGCTCCAGCACCGGCGCGATCAGCTCCTCGAACCCGCTCGAGACGACGTGGACGTCCCAGCCGCCGCCCTGGGCCGCGCGCACGAAGTCCGCGAAACCCGCCCGGATGCGCACGCGATCGAGCACCCAGGCGACGACCTCGTCCAGCGGAGCCGTCACGGGCGCGAACTCGCGCGTGATCACCTCGCGGAGCGGCATCGTGCCGCTGTCGAGCCCGTCCTCCACCTCCTGGTAGACGGCCGGGTCGCCGAAGAGCCGCGCGATCTCGTCGAGCAGGTCGTCCTCGGTGATCGTGCCGTCGAAGTCGATCACGACCGACCGGCGCTGTTCGGTTTCCGGCGCTACTCCGTTAGCCATGGGCGCGGATTTCCTCAGTACGATCGCGACGGGGAGGAGGTGGGCTGTGCCTAATCGAAAGGGCACCGTCGCCGAGCCCGAGCCGGCGCGCCCGCCTCAGAGGTGCGACGTCGCCCCCGCCGGGTCCTGGTCGTACGTGTGCGACTCGCCCGGCTCCTCGTACCACGAGTACGCGTAGTCCGGCTCGTCGAGCTCCTTCGCCAGCTTCGTCAGCTTGAGCGGGTGGAACGTGTCGCACATCACCGCCAGCTCGTGCGTCTCCGTCAGCCCGATCGATTTCTCCGCCAGACCTGGGTGCGGTCCGTGCGGAATCCCCGACGGGTGCAGCGTCACGGAGCCGACCTCGATTCCGCGCCGCGAGCCGAAGTTCCCGGAGACGTAATAGATCATCTCCTCCGAGTTCAGGTTCGAGTGGTGGTACGGAATCGGAATCGCAAGCGGGTCGAAGTCGAGCTTGCGCGGGCAGAACGAGCAGATGACGAAGTTCCGGCCCGCGAAGGTCTGATGTGACGGCGGCGGCATGTGGATGCGGCCCGTGATCGGCTCGAAGTCGTTGATGTTGAACGTCCACGGGTAGACGTAGCCGTCCCAGCCCGACGACGTCGAACGGGTGGTAGTCGATGACGTACGTCTGGTAGCCGTCGCGCACGCGCACCTTGAGCTCGTAGTCGCCACGGTCGCGATGCGTCTTCAGCTCGGTCGGCGGATGGATGTCGCGGTGGTAGTAGGGCGCATGCTCGAGTCAGCTGCCCGTACTGGTTCCGGTAACGGCTGCGGGATCTCGATCAGCCCCTCCGACTCGAAGACCAGGTAGCGCTGCGGCCCCTGCCGGAACGAAGCGGTACGTCGTTCCTCGCGGGATGACGATGTAGTCGCCTTCGCGGTAGGGCACGTCGCCGAAGATCGTCTCGAGCGTTCCCGCTCCCCTCGTGGACGAAGATACACCTCGTCGCCCTCGCCGTTACGGAAGTAGTACGTCCATCGGCTCAGCCGGCCGGCACAGCGAGATCTCCACGTCCTGGTTCCACATCAGCAGGCGGCGCCCGGAGAGCGCGTCCCCCTCGGGCTCCAGGCCCATCGTCTTCGCGTGCCGGTGTGCGTGGGCGTCGGGCACCCATTCCTCGCGCTTGATCGGCTCGAACGCGCCCAGCTCCTTGACCCGGCACGGCGAGATCAGGTGGTACAGGATCGACTCGTTCCCGGAGAACCCCTCGAGGCCCATGACCTCCTCGGTGAGCAGGGTTCCGTTGTCCCGAAACTGGATGTGGCGCTTGCGCGGGACATCGCCGCGCCGCTGATAGGTCGGCATGGCCGAAGAATAGCCGCGCGCCGCGGCACGCCCCTATCCCTGAAAGAGGGTGCCCAGTCCGAGTGACACTCGGCCGAGGGTCGCAGGCGCCCGGAGGAGACCCGATGCGAACTAACGGTGACCCTCCGGCCCTGGTCGACCGCTCTGACCTGCGCACTCGCCTCCGCAGCCGCATTTCTCGCGGCCGCGACGCTCGCGCCCGATTCGGCGACCCCTGTTGCAGCTGCCGAGGCCAAAGCCCAGGAGCAGGCGGAGTCTCCGCTTTCACTGAGCCCGCGCAGGCCCCGTCTCACACGGCGGCAGCGCATCCTGCTGAACGCGGTTCGGCGCGCCAGAACGCCTGGGGGCGCACACGCAAAAGCGGTCGCCGACGGCCAGTTCGACCCCGCTCCCGGCGCCGTGCTCCCCCTCGCTCACCGGGCTCTCCGGGCCGGAGATGAGCGAGGGCACAGCCGCATCGGTGCTCCCACTCGCGGCCGGCACGAACCCCCTCTCGGCCGTGATGATCTTCGTCGACTTCCCCGACGTCCGCGCCACCGAGTCGACCGCCCAGCTGCACAACAGGCTCGTGCCCAACGCACGCGCGTGGTACGCGGAAGCCTCGTTCGGCCGGGCGACGCTCGACGTGACCCCGATCCATCGCTGGTTCCGGATGGCGCGCGGCTCCCGCGACTACGGAATCCAGAACGGGCTCACCTTCGAGGAGCACAAGGACTACGTCGCAGACGCGATCGCAGCAGCGGACGCGGACGTCGATTTCTCCCGCTACCGGATCGTCTACGTCGTCGCGGCGCGTGGATCGGCGCTCCAGCGCTCTCCTGCCTTCCACGCGATGCCCGGAAACGGGATCTCGGCCGACGGAGTCGAGCTACGCCACGCGGCCACGTTCGGCGAGGACGTGCGCGAGGTCTTCCCCCAGCGCTACGGCGCCAACGTGCTCGTCCACGAGACGGGCCACCTGCTGGGCCTGCCAGATCTCTACGACGGAAGGGCCGCGAACTATTCGCAGGTGTTCCGATTCGCAGGCGAGTGGGACACCATGGGCTCGACGAGCACGGGAGCCCACTTCCTTGCCTGGCACAAATGGAAGCTCGGCTGGATCGACCAGACGCAACTGACGTGCCTGCGCGGCCCCGGCGAAGTGACGGCGACCATCAGCCCGGCGGCGACGGCGGGCGGGCTCAAGGCCGTCGTGGTTCCGACCGGCCCTTCGACCGCGTTCGTGATCGAGGCCCGGCGCCGCGCGGGACAGGACGCGCGACTCTGTGAAGAAGGCGTCCTCATCTACACCGTGGACGCCCTGGTGCACTCCGGTGACGGGCCCGTCCGCGTGCAGCCCGCCCAGCCCGCCCGCAATCCTGATCTCGCGAACAGCTGCGGCGCCCTCTACAACGCGCCGTTCGACCGTGCGGCCGGCGAGGACGCCCACTTCGAGAACCGCGCCGCAGGTCTGACGGTCGACGTGCTCGGCTCGAGCCGGGCGGGTTACCGCGTGCGCGTCACGCGCGGCTAGCGCTAACTGCGTTCCGCAGCACGCCGATTCCTTCAACCTCGAGCTCGACGACGTCACCGGGGTGCAGCAGTCGCTTGCTTCCAGCCTTGCCGGCTCCGATCAGGTCGCCCGGCATCAGTCGCGTGTTCTGGGCAGCATTGCGCGACGATCTCATCCCACGAGTGCGCGGAGTCGCCCAGGCTGCGCCGCTCCGCCTCTTCGCCGTTGACCCGGACGACCATTCCGTCCCCGATCTCGTCCGGCGTCACCACGACCGGGCCGATGCTCGTCGCGAAATCGGTGTCCTTCGCGGGCGTCAGGTCGCGAGCTCGCCAGTCGTTCATGATCGTGAACCCTCCGATCGCGCCTTTCGCCCCGATCACAGCAGCCGTCTGCAGCCCGTAGAGGAGCCCCTCCGTCTCCTCGGGGTAGGGAATCTCATCCTCGGGGCCGTAGATGGACGCCGGATTCGAGAACCGGAACTCGAGCCCCTCGAAGTTCCGCACCGAGGGAGGGTGGAGAACCGGCGGGCGCAGCACGACGTCGTCGAGCGCGAACTCGGCGTGCTCACGCGCCTTCCCTCCTCCGGAGAAGTAGGACTGCAGCGTCTGAGCGGCGAGCTGGATGACCCGGTCACCCTCGATCCGACCAGGCCACCCGCGCTCCAGCCCCGCGTCGCGCGGGGAGAACATGCAGAACCTCATCAGGGCTCCGTGTGGACGATCACGTCGGCGACCCCGGGGGCGGCTCGGCGGATCTCCTGTTCGATCTCGCTCGCGAGCGCGTGCGCGTCGGCCAGGGGCCTCGAGGCGTCGACCCCGAGCGTGAGGAGAGCGACGAGCCCCTCGTCGGTTTGCAGGAACCGCAGCTCGCGCGGGGCCTCGCCGGTCCGCTCCTTGACGATGCGGAGAACCGCTTTCTTGTCGGCCTCCACCTCACCCGGTGCCGGAGTGCGGCCGGCGCCCGGCTCGCGGAGCGGCTCGAGATGAGTCTGGACAGAGGACACCTCCGGCACCGAGCGTGAGATCGCCTGCTCGACGCTCGACGCAATGCCCATGGGCGTCGTCGAGCGACAGCTCGCCGGGCAGCTTCAGGTGCAGCGCAACCTCGATCCGGCCGCCCACCCTCACGACGCGAAGGTTGTGCACCTCGCGCACGCGCGGGACGGTCAACGCCGCTGCGTGCACCCTCTCGCGCAACGCGGTCTCGTCCTGGGGCTCCACATGGACGACGACGTCGCTCTCGGGAAGCGCCTGCTGGACAGCGGCCTCGACCGCATCGGCCGCCGCGTGTCCCTGACCCACGGCGGCACCCGGAGGGACGCCGATCACGACATCGGCGAAGTGCCGCCCCGCCGCCTGACGCATGCGCAGCCGCCGCAGCTGAACGGCCGGCTCGAGCCCCTCGATCGCTCGCCGCGCAGCCTCCTCGGCCTCGGGCGGCACGCGGTCCATGAGCACGTCGACGTTTCGCTTCATCAGCCGCCCCGCCGCGAGCAGGACGAGCAGTGCGACGAAGAGCGCGGCCACCGAGTCCCCTTCCGGGTAACCGGCTCTGGCGATCAGCAGCCCGGCGAGCACCGCCGTCGATCCCGCGAGGTCGCTGCCGAAATGGAGCGCGTTCGCCTGCATGGCCGGGCTCTGGAAGCGCTGGGCCGCTCGCAGCGAAACAGCCATCCGGCTGACATCGATCACCATCACCACCACGACGACGAGCAGGGCCCACCAGGTGGGGTCGACCCGGGACTCGGACGAGCCCACGAGATGACCGAGCGCGCGGTAGGCCAGGAAGAGGCTGACGAGGACGAGGATTGCCGCCTCGGCCAGCGCCGCCAGGTGCTCGGCCTTGCCATGACCGTATGGGTGCGCACGATCGGCAGGCCGCACGGCGACGCCCACGGCGAAGAGGGTGAGGAGCGCCGCGACGAGATCGGTGCCCGAGTGGACCGCTTCGGAGAGCAGTCCGAGGCTGTCCGTCGCAAGGCCGGTCGCAAGCTTGAGGGCGATCAGGACGCACGCGGCGACGACCGAGACGAGCGCCGTCCGCCGCTGCTCGATCACAACCCGAAGTGCTCGAGGTTCGCCACAGCCAGGACCCTACTTTTCGTCGTCGTAGGCCCGTGTCAAGGTTCGGCCGATGGCCCAGAGGACGCAGGCACCGCCCGCGGCCGAACCGCAGAGCCCACCGAGGCCCGACCCCGTCGAAGGTCGCGCACGGCGCTTTCTTCGGGAGCTCGGCTACCGCCTCTTCCAGCCGGTAGACGGGGCGTCGCTGGCCGTCTTTCGGATCCTGTTCGGCTCGATCATGGTGTGGGAGGTCTACCGCTACTTCTCGCACGACTGGATCCAGCGCTACTGGGTCGAGCCGAGCTTCCACTTCACCTATCACGGGTTCGGCTGGGTCGAGCCGCTCCCCGGCCGCTGGATGGAGGTCCTGTTCGCGGTGCTCGGCGCGCTGGCCGTCTGCATCGCGCTCGGGCTCTTCTACCGCGTCGCCGCGGCGCTCTTCTTCGTCGCCTTCACCTACACGTTCCTGCTCGAGCAGGCGCGGTACCTCAACCACTTCTACCTCGTGTGCCTGCTCTCGTTCCTGCTCGCGATCGTGCCCGCCCACCGGGTCTGGTCGGTGGATGCGGCGCTGAGTAAGCCGCGTTGGCGCGAGACCGTCCCGACCTGGTCGCTGTGGCTGCTGCGTGCCCAGATCGGGGCCGTCTTCTTCTTTGCCGGGGTCGCGAAGCTGAACGGCGACTGGCTCCACGGCGAGCCGCTCCGCATGTGGCTGGCCGCGCGAACCGACTTCGCGATCATCGGCCGCTTCTTCACCGAGGACTGGGCGCCCTGGCTCTTCAGCTACGGCGGGCTGCTCTTCGACCTGACCGTGATTCCCCTGCTGATCTGGCCGCGGACGAGACCCTTGGCTTTCCTGGCCGCCGTCGGGTTCCACATGACGAACCAGCAGCTCTTCTCGATCGGGATCTTCCCGTTCCTCGCGCTGGGCACCGCTCTCCTGTTCTTCCCGCCCGACTGGCCGCGCTTCCGCTGGTTGCGAGCGCGGCACCGGCCGCCGCGACAGCCCGTCGTCGCGAGCTGGCCCACTCCGCCCCGCGGCTGGCGACTACGGCCCGCGCAGGGCGCGCTGCTCGGTGTCCTGGGCGTCTACCTCGCGCTACAGGTGCTGATGCCGCTACGCCATTTCGCGATCCCGGGCAACGTCAGCTGGACCGAGGAGGGCCATCGCTTCTCCTGGCACATGAAGCTCCGCGACAAGGACGCAGACGCGCAGTTCGAGATCGTCGGCGCCGACGGGTCGCGCTCGCTCGTCGACCCCTCCCAGTACCTCACGGACTGGCAATACGACGAGATGTCGTCGCGGCCGGACATGATCGTCCAGTTCGCGCGGCACGTGAAGGAGAAGACCGGTCCGCTCGGGCCCGGCGACGTGGAGGTGCGCGCCCAGGTGTCGGCGTCTCTCAACGGGCGTGACGAGCAGACGCTGATCGAACCGGAGGTCGACGTCTCGGAGGTCGAGCTACAGGGCCCCCTCGGCCATGCCGACTGGGTCGTGCCCTTGGAGACGCCGCTGAACTAGAGGTTGCCGCGCAGGGCTTGCTCGCGCTCGATCGACTCGAAGAGCGCCTTGAAATTGCCCTCGCCGAACGTCGTCGCGCCGTGGCGCTCGATCACTTCGAAGAAGACGGTCGGCCGGTCCTGCGCCGTCTTCGTGAAGATCTGGAGCAGGTAGCCGTCCTCGTCGCGGTCGGCGAGTATGCGAAGGCGCTTCAGATCCTCGTAGGACTCGTTGATCTCGCCGACTCGGCCCTCGACTTCCTCGTAGTACGCCTCGGGCGTGTCCAGGAAGAGCATTCCGCGCTCCTTCATCGCCTCGACCGAGCGGACGATGTCAGTGCTCTGCATCGCGATGTGCTGGACACCCGGGCCGCCGTTGAACTCGAGGTACTCCTCGATCTGGCTCTTCCGTTTGCCCTCGGCCGGCTCGTTGATCGGGAACTTGATCTTGCCGCTCCCGTCCGACATGACCTTCGACATCAGCGCCGAATACTCGGTCTGGATCTGGTCGTCGCCGAAGTGGATGATGTTCGTCATCCCGAACACGCGCTCGTAGAACTCCACCCAGTGGTCCATGCGGCCGAGCTCGACGTTGCCCACGACATGATCGAGCATCCGCAGCCCGACGCCGGACGAGGGCGAGCCGTTCACCGCGGTCGCGCGATACCCGGGCATGTACGGGCCGGCGTACTCGCTGCGGTTGACGAACGTGTGCACCGTTTCGCCGTACGTCCCGATCGTCGCCAGCTCCACCCGGCCGAACTCGTCCTCGATCCAATGGGGCTCTTCGATCCCGCGCGCGCCGCGCTGAACGGCCGTTCGATAGGCCTCGTCCGCGCTCGCCACCTGGAGGGCGATGTCCTTCGCGCCGTCGCCGTGGCGCGCCGCGAACTGGGTGATGTCGCTGTCCGGACGCAACCCGCTCGTCAGCACGAGGCGAATGTCGCCCTGCTCGACGACGTACGACGCTCGATCGCGCATACCCGTCTCCGGCCCGGCATAGGCCGTCCGCGTAAAGCCGAAAGCGTGCTCGTAGAAGTAGGCGGCCTGCTTCGCGTTGCCTACCCAGAGCTCCAGGTGGTCCCAGTTCTCGATGGGCATGAAGTCGTTAGAGCTCATGTCTCTGATCTTAGAACAGTAGGCGTCTTCGCTTCAGGAATCGCCACGGCGGGCGCGTCCTCGAAGTCCTTCCTGAGCGGAACCTCCTTGAGGCCGAAGAACACGATCACGAGCACGACGGCGCAGAGCCCCGCGGCCGACATGAAGGCGGGCTGCATGGCGTCTGCCAACGCGTCGCGCAGATTCGGGGGCAGTTGTCGCACGGCGGCATTCTCGACTTCGGTGCCTGCGGGCAGCCCGTGGTTGATGATCACGCCCATCAGCGTCACGCCGAGCGTGGCGCCGATCGAGCGGGAGAACTGCGTCAACGCGGTCGCGGAGCCGATCGAGCGGAAGGGCACGACGTTCTGCACGGCGATGACGAAGACCTGCATCATCAGGCCGAGCCCGATCCCTGACACGACCATGTAAGTGGCTGCTTGCGTCGTCGTCGTCGTCGTGTCCATCCGCGAGAGCAAGAGGAGCCCGATGCCGAGGACGATCGGCCCGGCGAGGGCGTTCGGCCGGTAGCGCCCGGAACGCGAGATCCACTGCCCGGAGATCGCGCTCGCCAGAACCGCGCCGAGCATGAACGGCGTCAGCACGGCGCCCGAGGCAGTGGCCGAGGTGCCGATGACGCCCTGCACGAAGAGCGGAACGAAGGCAATCGTTCCCACCATGGCCATCGCCGCCAGCCCCGTCGAAACGACCCCGGTCGCGACGGTCGGATGCCGCAACAGGTCGAACGGGAGGATCGGCTCGGGCGCGCGGCGTTCGATGTACGCGAACACGGCGATCAGCGCGGCGGCAGCGGCGAGGCAGCTGAGGACCCGGGCAGAGCCCCAGCCGTGGTCGCGTCCCCAGACCAGTCCGAGGAGTAGTGCACACGACCCGGCAGCCAGCACCATAGCGCCCGGGATGTCGAGGTAGTGATCCAGCCGCTTCTCACGCTTCGGGATCGCGATTGAGATCACGACCAGCGCGAGCGCGCCGACCGGAAGGTTCACGTAGAACGCCCACCGCCAGCTCGCCTGGTCGACGAGGATCCCGCCGAGCGCAGGGCCGAGGATCGAGCCCATGATGAATACCGATCCGAAGAGCCCCTGGTAGCGCCCGCGGTCGCGCGGCGGGACGATGACTCCGATCGTCGCGTGCGCGAGGGCGAACAGGCCACCCGCTCCGAGCCCCTGGACGACGCGGAACGCCACGAGCTGGTTCATCGACTGCGCAAGCCCGCAAAGCGCCGAGCCCAGGAGGAAGATCGAGATCGCGAACATCCACAGCAGGCGTCGGCCGTAGATGTCACCGAGCTTGCCGTACAGGGGCACGGTGACGGTCATCGCGAGGATGTACGACGTGATGACCCAGGAGTAGCTCGTCAGGCCGCCGAGGTCGTCGACGATCGCCGGCAGTGAGGTCGCGACGATCGTCTGGTCGAGCGCCGCCAGCAGGAGCGCGACCATGATCGCGCCGTAGATCGCGAGCACGCGCCCGATCGTGAAGCGGTATCCGGGAGGCGTGCGAGCGAGCCGAGCGCGGAGGCGACCCATTCGACTCACCTTAGCGGCGGCAGGTCGAGCGCCCGGACCGCCCAGGGGAGGACGACCCCGAGCTGGGCCAGCTGGAGATCTCGCAGGCCCGGTGCCGCTCCCTCGGGAGGCGGGAGGCCGACCCGCAGCGCCCAGAAACCGGCGAGCATCGCGGGGAAGCCGGGCGGGCATTCCGGCACGAGCTCCTCCGGCGGCGGGCCGCCCTCGACGTGCAGCGACGGCGCCCAGGTCGCCCGGTCGAGCAGCGGGTTCCCGATGCAGGCCCAGTTCCAGTCCACGAGGACGGCGCGATCGCCTTGCAGCGCGATGTTGTCGCTGCGCACGTCGAAGTGGAGGAGCGACTCCCCTTCGATCGGTGCCGCGCGAGCCGCCTCGAGCAGCGTCGGCAACGCCTCCGCCAGCCACTCGCGGGAGCACAGCTCGAACGACAGGAACGGGCCCGGGTCCTCCTCGACGAGCGCCCAGCCCTCGCCGAGCTCCTCGCGATAGATGTCCGCCGACGGCACTCCGTGCGGTGGCCAGGTCGCGGCGATCTTCTCCAGCGCTCCGAGGACGGCGGCGACCGAGCCGTCGGGCCAGGGCGGGGGCCAGTGCGCCTCGCTCAGATCCTCGAGGCAGCAGCAGTGCGGGCTCGCCGTCGTCGTAGCCGAGGAAGCGCGGGAGGAACGCGCCTTCGACCTGGGAGTAGACGACGTGCTCGACGGCGAGCCACTCCGCAGTGCTCTCGTTGACCGCGACCTTCGCGAAAGCAGTCGAGCCGTCCTCGAAGGTGACGAGGAGTCGCTTGGCCGGTGTGTAGCCACGTCCGGCCACCTGCCTCGACCGCAGACACCGGTATCGCGGCTAGCTCGGCAATTCGTTGCTCGATCACGTCGGCTCCCCAGGGGGCTGCGAGCCGGCGCGAGAAGACGATCCCCGCTGCGATCGCGAACCCGCCGGCCACCTGCAACATCGTCAGCTCCTCGGAGAGCAGCACCAGGGCGATGATCGCCGCCAGGAACGGCTGCAGGTTCGCGAACAGCGCCGCGCGCGAGGGGCCGACCTGGTCGATGGCCGTGAACCAGAGCAGGTTCGTGAGCACGAGCGGCCCAAGCGTTGCAAAGGCGAACAGGGCCCACACTTGCGGCCCGAGATCCCACTCCTGCTCACGCAGCTGCGCGGACGCGAGGACGACCAGCGCGAGGAAGACCGCGAGGAGGAAGATCGCGCTCAGCCGGAACGGCGAGTAGCGCTGCATGAGCGGGGCGATCGCGACCGAGTACCCACCCCAGGTCGCGGCTCCGAGGACGGCCAGCAGGTTGCCGAGCAGGTTGCCCGACAAGCCGCCGTCCGAGCCTGCCGTGACGAGGACGACTCCGCCGAAGGAGAGAGCCGCTGCAATCCAGAAGCGGTTGCCGAGCTGCTCGACGCCGACGAGGCGCGCGATCAGCGCGGTGAAGATCGGCAGCGTGCCGAAGAGGAGCGCAACCGTCGTCGCCGTCGAGAGATCGAGCGCGAACACGAAGCTCAGCTGGTTCGTGAGCAGCAGGGCCACTGCGCCGGCGACGATGGCGAGATCTCGGCGCTCGACACGGAGCGTGCCTTCCCAGGCCAGGACGATCCCGAGGAAGATCAAGGCGGCGAAGCCGTAGCGAGTCGCCGAGTACGTGAGCGGCGTGAAGCCGTGGTCGAGGATGTACTTCGAGACGCTGAAGTTGAGCGCCCAGAGCGTGACCGTGACGAGCAGCATGAGATCGGCCACAGAGCCCCGGCGCACCGAGCCGACAGTACCGACTACGCTTCGCGCAATGGCCGAGCCGACCCGCGACGACGTCGACGCGCTCGTCGGTCCCGCCACCCCGCATTTCGCCTACCAGCTGCGGGCGCGCGTGCTCGAGCTCGTCGAGAACCTCCCCTCCGACCACGCCGTTCGCCGGTACGCGGAGGAGCAGGCCGACCTGTTGGACCGACTGGGCTACGCGTCCTCCAAGGCTGAGGAAGGCCCCCGCGAGCCTCGCACGAGGCCCGGCTGGGAAGGCATCCCGAGCGCGGCGCCCGCCGACGCGCCTCTGCCTCGGAACGAATGATCTGGAAGGACGCGACCGTCGCGATCACGGGCGGGTCGCGCGGGATCGGCCGGGAGACCGCCCTCCGCTTCGCCGACCTGGGCGCGGCGCGGGTCGCGATCGGCTACATGCGGAACGACGCCGCGGCCGAGAAGACCGCGGAGGAGATCCGCGAGCGCGGCGCCGAGCCCGTGCTCGTGCGCGGCAACGTCTCGTCTGCGCGCGTCGCCAAGGAGTTCGGCGAGCTGGAGCCGGCCGTGCTCGTGCACAACGCCGCGACCGGCGTGATCCGGCCCGCACTCGAGACCGAGGACAAGCACTGGGACTGGACGCACGCCGCGAACGCCCGGGCGCTGCTCTCCCTCGCCCGGGAGGCGGCCCCCAAGATGCCGAAGGGCGGCTCGATCGTCGGCATCTCCAGCCTCGGCTCGACCCGCGTGCTCGAGAACTACGTCCTCGTCGGCACCTCGAAGGCGGCGCTGGAGTCGCTCGTCCGCTACCTCGCGGTCGAGCTGGCGCCACGGGGAATCCGCGTGAACGCGGTGTCGGGCGGGGTCGTCGACACCGGCGCGCTCGACCACTTCCCGAACCGGGAGCAGATGCTCGAGATGGGAACGAAGCGGACGCCGGCCGGCCGGCTGGTGGAGCCGAAGGACATCGCCGACGCCGTCGTCTTCCTCTCGTCGCCGGAGGCGGCGATGGTCTGCGGGCACACGCTCGTCGTCGACGGCGGGTTCTCGCTGCCGGCGTGAACGACGAGGCCCCGAAAGAGCGTTGCTACCTCGTCTACGCGCTCGCCCCGTTAGGCGTCAACGCCGGCCAGGCGAACGTGCTGTTCAACGACTACATCGGTGACCCCGCACGCGGCCTCGCGGTCTACCACGACCATTTCATCGGCCGCCACGGCGGAGTTGCCGTCTTCGAGATCACGACCGAGGAGCAGAAGGCGAAACTCGACGATCCCGGGCCGCTCGAGGACTGGGAGCTCACGAGCTATCCGCTGACCTACTCCCGGACCGCAGTCGGGTTCGTGGCGCAGGCCGAGTTCACGCTCGCGCGCCTACCGCGACGTGCAGCTGGCCGATCTGATCGAGAACGAGGAGCCGGACAAGCGCCGCTGGTGGAACCGTCCGAGCTGACTAGGTTCCGTAACCGAATGGCCCTCGACCACGTTGTAGGAGGCGTATGGGACTCGGAGTAAGCCTCGTCCTCGTTGCCGCCGGCGCGATCCTCGTCTGGGGCATCACCGAAGAGCCGTCAGGCCTCGACCTCGACGCGATCGGGGTCATCCTGATCGTGATCGGGATCGTCGGCTTCGTCCTCAGCATGCTGCTGTGGCGCAGCTGGTGGGGCCCCGGGCTACTTCACGCGCTCGACCTACGTCGAGGGCGCCGCTCCGACGGCCCGCCGGACAACCTATGTCGAAGAAGAGCCGCCGCCGCCACCCGTCGACGGCCCGCCCCCACCGCCGTAAGCGCGTTGAAGCGTTGCGGTTGGGTCCCTGACCAGGACCCGCTCTACGTCGCTTACCACGACGAGGAGTGGGGCGTTCCGTCTCACGACGACCGGCATCTCTTCGAGCTCCTCGTCCTCGAGGGAGCGCAGGCCGGCCTCTCCTGGAAGACGATCCTCAACAAGCGCGACGGCTACCAGAAGGCGTTCGCCGGCTTCGACCCGCAGGCCGTAGCGCGGTTCGGCGCCAGGGACGTGAAGCGCCTTCTCGGCGACGCGGGCATCGTCCGCCACAAGGGCAAGATCGAAGCGGCGATCGCGAACGCGCAGGCCGTCCTCGCCGTGCAGGAGGAGGCTGGGCAGCTTCGACGCCTACGTGTGGAGCTTCGTCGGCGGCTCGCCGAAAAAGAACCGCTTCCGCACCCTGAGCGAGCTCCCTGCGGAGACCGCCGAGTCCGCCGCGATGAGCAAGGACCTGAAGCGGCGCGGCTTCCGCTTCGTCGGCCCGACGACCTGCTACTCGTTCATGCAGGCGACCGGCCTGGTCAACGACCACACCGTCGACTGCTTCCGCTACAGCGAGGTCTAGCTAAACGGCGGCGCCGGTCTCGGCGCGGATCCCGTAGATCCCGCCGAGCTTGTCCTTCAGATATCTCAGGTACGGCCCGGAGTCGATCCCTCCGCCGACGAGGCGCTCGAGCGTCTCCTTGGACGTGAACTTGCGCCCGTTCCGGTGCAGGTTCTCGCGGAGCCACGACGACAGCTCGCCGAACTCTCCGCGCTCGAACTGCTGATCGAGGTCGGGGATCGCCTCGCGCACCTGGTCCCAGAGCTGCACGGAGATGACGTTGCCGAGCGAGTAGGTCGGGAAGTAGCCGATCGCGCCGCCCGACCAGTGCACGTCCTGCAGCACACCGTGGGCGTCGTCGGGCACGTCCACGCCCATGTACTCGGTCATGCGAGCGTTCCAGGCCTCCGGCAGATCGGCCAGGTCGAGCGAGCCGTCGAGGATCTCCTGCTCCAGCTCGAAGCGCAGGATGATGTGCAGGTTGTAGGTCGCCTCGTCCGCCTCGATGCGGATCAGCGACGGCTCGACCTTGTTGATCGCGCGGTAGAACTCGTCGAGCTCGACGTCGTCGAACTGCCCGGGGTACGCGGCCTGCAGCCGCGGATAGAAGTGCTTCCAGAACGGGAGGCTGCGGCCGACGAGGTTCTCCCACATCCGGCTCTGCGACTCGTGCAGGCTCATCGACGTCACCTGGGAGAGCGGGGTGCGCTCGAGTCGCGGGTCGATGCCGGCCTCGTAGAAGCCGTGCCCGAACTCGTGGATGGCGGCCATCAGGCTGTTCATGTCCGCCTCGTCGTAGCGCGTGGTGAGGCGGATGTCGGTCGTCGCCGCGCTCATCGCGAACGGGTGCACGGTGGGATCGAGCCGCCACGACTCGTGGTCGTAGCCGAGCTGCTCGAGCACCTCGAGGGCGAAGGCCCGCTGCTTGTCGATCGGGAAATGCCCCGTGAGGCACGAGTTGTCGACCGCGTCGGCGCGCTCGGTGATCTCGGCGATCAGCGGGATCAACTCGGTCTTCAGCTCGTCGAAGACCGCGCGCACCTCGGTCGTCTTCATGCCCTCGTCGAAGTCGTCGAGCAGCACGTCGTAGTCGTTCTCCGCCTTCGGGAAGCACGCGACGTATTCGCGCTGAAGCTCGACGTTGCGCCGGAGATAGGGCAGGAAGATCGCGAAGTCGGACTTCTCCCGGGCTTCGACCCAGGCAGCCAGCGCGATCGCGCCGGCGCGCGTCAGCTCTGCGCGCAGATCCGACGGGACCCGCGTCGCCTTGGCGTACTCGCGGCGGGTGACGCGGAGCAGGCTCGCCTCGTCCGAGTCGTAGTCATGGCTCTCCTCGTAGGGCCGCAGCTCCTCGAGGAGCGCGCCGATGTCGTCGTCGATGAAGAGCTCGTGGGCGATCCGGTCGAGCGTGCCGAGCTGCTCGGCGCGGACTTCCCCTGCTTTCGGCGGCATCTTGGTGTGCTGATCCCACGAGAGGATCGAACGCGCCATGTGCACGTCGTGAATCTCGGCGAGCTTCTTCTTGAGCTCTTCGTAACGGTCTTTCATGTACCCCTCCTGGTCGGCGCTCGCAGGGAGACTACGGCCTGCGCAGCACTTCTTGTGTGTAGACGCCGCTCGGATTCCAGAGCAGGAAGCCGCGTGTCTGGGAGCTGCGGGCCGCCTCGATCTGGGCGCGCACCTCATCGACGGTGCGCGTGCGGCCGAGCGAAAAGTCTTCGAGCCACGGGATCAGCTCCGCTTTCGTGCCGCGCACGTGTCGTCGGTAGTCGCGCAGAGACGCAGCGACCGTTGTCCCGGGCGACCCGCTCGGATCCGGCAGGTTGAACTCGCCCGGGCTGTAATGCGAGGGGTAGACCATGGGGTAGATCGCGTCGACGAACCGCGCGACCCGCCTCGGGACCTGGCCGATGCCCAGGTTATGGGTGGCAGCGAGGCCGAACATGTCGACCGACACGCGGACGCCGAGCGGCTTCAGCTGCTTGGCGGCGTACTGGACGAAGCGGGCGATCGTCCACCCCATGTCCTCGTCGACCTTGCCTCGGTACACGGTGTTCTCGACGTCGCCGTCGCTCGGAAACCGGACATAGTCGAACTGGATCTCGTCGAAGCCATGCGCCGCAGCGGCCTTCGCGATCTCGATGTTGTAGTCCCAGACGCGCTTGTCATAGGGGTTCGTCCAGCCGAGCCCGGCGGAATTCGTCCAGACCGACCCGTCAGCGCGGCGAATCGCCATGTCCGGCCGCTGCTGGGACAGGATCGGATCCTCGAACATGACGATCCGTCCGATGAGATAGACCCCGGCAGCGCGTGTCTTGCCCGCAACCTGACCCGCTTTGTAGTACGGCTTCGTCGCTCCGACCTTCCGTGCGAGCGCCGTGTTCGGCATCAGGAAGCCGACCTCGCCGTTCTCGTCCTTGACGTCGACCTGGAGCGTGTTCAGCCCCGGGATCGCGAGGTACTCGTCGAGCTTCGTCGAGTCGGAGGCGAGCGCCGGCGTCACATGGACGCCGCGGATCTCCTGCGGCACGGGCCGCCGCTGCACCGCTTTCTTCGTCTCGGTCTTGGGTGCGGCCTTGGCCGGAGACTTGCTCGAGTCCTTGTGGATCACCGTGGCGCCGATCGCCATCGCGGCGACGGCGACGAGCAGGAGGGCGAGCACACCGGCCACGGCCCGGCGTCTGTAGTGGCGGCGCCGGCGAGCCTGCGCACGGCGCTGCCGAAACCGCTCGTTGGGCTCGAAAGGCTCGAATAGGTCGGGCGACACTGTGGAAAACCTATGCCCGACCGGTTACCGAAGCAACCGGCCATTTCGGACGAAGCTCGGAATCAAGCGGAAACTCACGCCCCGTTGCGGCCGAAAAGCCGGTCGACCGTGTCCCCCGCGATGTAGCCCGCGATCTTCGGGTTCTCCTGGAGCCGCCGCATCGAGTAGCTGTACCAGTGCTTGCCGAACGGGACGTAGACCCGTAGCCGATGGCCCGTCTCGGATGAGTCGGTCCCCTGCGGAGGGCGTTACTCCGAGCAGCATCTGGAACTCGTACTCCTCGGGCTTCAGGCCCTGCTCCTCTACGAGTCGCTGTCCCTCCGAGATCAACCACTGGTCGTGCGTCGCGATCCCGACATAGCTTCCCCCGCGTAGCAACTCGCGCAGGCAGAGCACGAAGTTCTGCCGCACGGCGTCGAAATCGCGATACGCGATCAGCGGCGGCTCGATGTAGATGCCCTTGCAGAGACGGATGTTCGGACGCAGGGGCGCCAGCTCGCGGATGTCCCTGATCGTCCGCCGCAGGTACGCCTGGAGAACGACGCCGATGTTGTCGAGGCCTTCCTCGAGCAGCTCCCGGTACATCCGCAGCGTGTCGCTCGTGCAGCTCGAGTCCTCCATGTCGATCCGCACGAAGTTGCCGCTCTCGGCCGCATGGCGCACGACGGTCTGGAGATTCCGCTTGCAGAGGTCGTATCCGAGCTCCAGGCCGAGCCCGGTCAGCTTGACGCTCACGTTCGAGTCGAGGTGCTCGCTCTGGATCGCCTCGAAGACGTCGTGGTAGGCACCAACGATCTCGAGCGCAGCCTCGGGCGTGGAGATCTCCTCGCCGAGGACGTCGATCGTCGCCATTTTGCCCTGCTCGTTCAGCTGCTTGACCGTTCGGCACGCCTCGGCGACGGTCTCCCCCGCGATATAGCGCGACGAGATCCGCTGGACGAGCGGTCTCGGCACCGCCGGCAAGAGCCGGGCGATCGAACGGTCGAGGAGGGCCACGGGCCCGGCGATTCTAGTCGCGCCCTTGACTAAGCTGGCTCCTCGATATCAAGATCGAGGGGGGAGGATGACGGCTGCAGTCACCTATTTCGTGCTCCGCGTGAGCCTTGGTGCGATCTGCCTGTGGGCCGGCCTCGAGAAGGCGCGCGGCCTGAACACGTTCGCGCACGGCGTCGCGGATTACCGCTTGCTGCCGCTCCGAATCGTCCGGCCGGTCGCCTACGCGATCGTCGCCGCCGAGCTTGCCGTCGGCCTCCTGCTGGTCGCCGGAGTGCTTCCGCTCCTCGCCACCCTCGGCGCGATTGCGCTCTTCGCGATGTTTGCGGTCGCCCTCGGCATCAGCCTCGCCCGCGGCGACAACGGCCCCTGCCACTGTTTCGGCGCCTCGGACGCCGAGCTGATCTCACCGCTCGCGCTGATCCGGGCCCTCTCGCTCGTCGCGCTGGCCGGAGTCGCATTCGGGCTCGCCCTCGACACCCCGGCGCTGCCTCCCGGCGACGCGATCCTGCCCTCGCTCCTGATGGCCGCCGCGATCGCGTTCACGATCCGGGTCTCCAGCCTCTTCCCGATGACCTGGGGCTTCTTCCGGACCGAGCCCGCGCTGCACCCGACTCCGACGAACCGCATGAGCTTCAAGCACCAGCCCCTGGACGTGCCCCTGATGCCGGAAAGGCGCGAAGAATGAGCGGCGTCTGGCTCGCCTCCTTCGTCGTGCTCTGGATGCTCGTGCTCGTCATGGGCTTCCTGCTCGCGGGAGCCCTGCGCCAGCTCGGCCTGATCCAGCTCCGTCTCGGTGACGACCCCGGTGCGCTGATCACCGACACCGGGCTGGAACGAGGCACGCTCGCCCCGGACTTCACGGCCCTCGAAACCGGTACCGGCCAGAGCCTCACGCTCTCGAGCCTGCCGAACAAGCCGCGGCTGATCGTCTTCCTGTCGCCGTCGTGCCTCTCGTGCCGGGAGCTCGTCCCGGGCCTGAACGAGGTCCGCGCAACGCGGGGGCGCGAGTTCGACTTCCTCGTCGTCTGCCGCGGGGACGTCGAGTCATGCCGAGGCTTCGCGAGCATGAACAGGCTGCACGCACCGATGGTCGTCGACACGAACGGCCAGGTCGAGAAGGATTTCGCCGTCTCCGTGACTCCGTTCGCCTACCTGCTCGACCACGAAGGCCGCGTCGTCATCCGCGGCATCGCGAACGACTGGCGCCAGCTCGAGTCGCTCCTGGAGCAAGAGGGGACGCTGCAGGCCGGGCGCGGCTTCACGGAGATCGACGAGGACGAAACGGCCGCGGCGGTCGACGGGCAGGGCCGATGAGCCTCGCCGAACACGCGTCGAGGAGCCTCGCGAGGAAGTCATCGCGGCGGCAGTTCTTCAAGTTCATGGGCGCGAGCTCGCTGGGCGCGGGCCTGTTCCTGACGCGAACGACGTGACCCTTGGCTCGAGCGGGGGCTGCTCCGGGTGCGGCGGCGGCCCGTGCAACAACTGCTTCTCGCCGCATCCTGTCTGCACCAACCCGAGCTTCCTCTGCAAGCCGTGCGCACAGGCCGGCGGGTGCCCGGTCGGCTGCACGACCACCGGCGAGTGGTTCTGCTGCGTGACCGGCACGCCGTGTCGACAGCGCTGCTCGGAGTGCTCGTGCCCGACGGGCTGCTGCCACTGCTTCACGATGATCAACATCCCCTGCGTCCCGAGGTCGCACTCCGGCGACCAGCCGTGCCAGTGCCCGCCGACCGCGCCTCACGTCGGCGTGACGGCCGATGCCGCCTAGGGCGGCCACTGTCGGCGGCGTCGCCGCGCTCGCCGGGGCTGCCGCTCTCGCCGCGGCCGCGATCGCAGCGCGCGGGTGGCCGGAAGTCGGGCCGCTCCAGGTCTTCATTCTCGTCAGCTTCAGCCTGCTCGTCGGGTTATCGACTGCCGCCAGCCCCTGAGGGCTGTCCATGGTCGGACAGATGGGCCCCCTCGTGCAGGTGGGCAGGAAAAAGACAGCGCTCGCATTCCACGTCCTCGGCGGAGTCACCGGCGGCGCGATGCTCGGCGTGCTGCTCGGATTCCTCGGCGTCGTGCTCGCCGAGATCTTCGGCAGCGGCCTCGACCGGGCCTTTGCGATCGCCGTCCCGCTCGGCCTCGCCTACGCCGGGCTCACGGACCTCGGGTACCTGCGCCTGAGCTATTTCTCACGGATGCGCCAGACGCCGGGCTCGTGGCCGTGCGCGCTCGGCCACTATCCGGCGATGTTCGCCTGGGGCTTCGACCTCGGGCTCGGAGTCACGACGCGCTTCGCGCACCAGGCGGTGCTCGTCATTCCTCTGGCTGCAGTGCTCACGGGCAGCATGTGGGCCGCGGTGGCGATCTCGGCCGCGTACGGCGGGGGACGGGCGCTCGCAGTGGCGTACGCGATCATGCGAGCCGGCGAGGAGGACTTCGGCGCGGCCTGCGACCGGATCCAAAATCGGACCGGGCTCCTCAAGCGCCTGGTCGGTGCGACCGCACTTGTAACCGCCGTCCTGATTGTGATTTTCTAACGCGAGGGAGGTAGGGAATGCCTTTGAAAAGCGGAGCTGTCTGGCTCCTGAGCCGCGTCGTCGAAGGCGACTCGGGTGAGTCCTATACGCAGAACGTGACCGTGTACGCGGCCAGCGCCCAGGACGCGACGAATCTCGTGAACGCCGAGTTCGCCCGCCTGCGGCGCTTCAGCACCGACAAGCAGCGGCCGTACCTGCCAACCCCCGAGTGGTCGATCGACAAGGTCGCGCTCGACGAAGCGAAGCTGATCTCCGCCGGTATCACGCAATGAGCCGACACGCTGACAGGAGCCGCGACCCGTGCTCTGGCGCGGAAGTCCTCGCGCCGGAACTTCTTCAAGTTCATGGGCGCGACCTCGCTCGGCGCCGGCCTGTTCCTGACCAGGACCGAGGTCTCGCTCGGCTCGGTTTCCGGCTGCATCGGCTGCGGCGGCGGGCCTTGCAGCCCCTGCGTGTCGCTGTCCGGCGTCCAGCCCTGCAACAACGTCCTCGGCGGGGCCTATCCCTGTAAGACGTGCCAGGAGGGCGGAGGCTGCCCCAAGGATTGCCAGACCTCCGGCGAGTGGTTCTGTTGCCCGAACGGCTCGCAGTGCCGCCGGCGCTGCTCCGAGTGCAACTGCCCGCCCGGCTGCGCGAACCTGAGCTGCTACTGCTTCACGTACCTCGACATCTCTGCCGGCCGCAAAAGAACTCCGGCGATCACCCGTGCACGTGCCCGCCGGTCACACCGCCGGCTCGGGTCGCGGCCTAGCTAGCTAGCTACCTTCGCGCATGAAGCCCTTGCGGGCTGCGCTCACGAGCGCGACGGCCTCGGGGAAGAGGACGCGCATGGCGTCGCGAAGCGCGATCGCCTGCTCGTCGGGCCCGCCGGCGGGCTCGACCCGCTTGAGCGCGGCGGCGGTCAGCTCGACCGCCGTGTTCAGCGTCAGCGTGGCGAACTGCTCACGCTGCGCATCGGCCACCGACTCGGCCTGTCGTTCGGCGAATTCGCGGAGCCCTCGCATGAGGTCCTCCGGGTCGCCGCCGATGGGAAAGCCTTCCATGACTCTGAACGATAGCCGCGGGCTCTCAGTCGAGCGGTCGCTTGTAGTGAGCCTCGACGTCCGCGGCAAACTCCTCTACGGAGGCCATGCCCGCCTTCATCGCCTCGGCAAACGGCGATAGCCCAGGATCGCCGAGCGCAAGCTCCAGCCTGCGCGTCGCAGCGCCGACGCGATCGAGGTACCCGGGCTCGGCGACGCGGGGCGGCGCGCCGATCACCTGCTGCAGGGCGAGCGCCGCCTCTTCGGCCTCCTCGATGCCCTCGGGGCTCTCCGTCAGCCGGATCGTCATGAGCCGGTCGCGCAACTCGTCGAGCTCGCCGCCGCCCGCGCTCTCGTCTGCGAGCTCGCACATCGCCGCGATGGTGGCCGCCCGGCGCACGGCCTCGCGGTCGGTGACCGGTGCTTCGGCGTCGTCGAGCACGAGCCACGTCCGCTCATCCCCGCTCGCGAACGCGCAGAGGTAGGTGCGCTCGGCCTCCTGGGGCTCTGCCGGCACGATTCCCGCGAGCTCCTCCCCCTGCTCGGCCAGCGCGAGAGCAGCTTGCGCAACGCGGTCGAGATCGTCGCGAAGGGCCATCGAGCCGAGCATAGACTCGGCCCGTGGCCCAGACGCTCACCGCGCGAAGCCGCCAGGCGCGAGCGCTGTTCGCGCCGCTGCCGTCGAGCTACGACCGGTGGAGCCGCCTGCTCTCGCTGGGCCAGGACCCGCGGTGGAGGCAGTTTCTCGTCTCGCGGATGGATGCGGGTGCTGGGAGATTCGGTGCTCGACGTCGCCACCGGAACCGGGGCCGTGGCCATCGAGCTCGCGCGGCAACAGGGGTGCGACGTGGTCGGCGTCGACCAGAGCCCGGAGATGCTCGCGGAGGCGGAGCGCCGGGTTGGCGCGGCCGGTCTCGACGCGCGCATCCGGCTCGTCGAATCTCGGGCCGAGGAGTTGCCCTTCGGCGACGCCTCATTCGACGGGCTCACGTTCACGTACCTCCTCCGGTACGTCGACGACCCCGCCGCGACGATGCGGGAGCTCGCGCGCGTCGTGCGACCCGGGCGGACGATCGCGATGCTCGAGTTCGGCGTCCCGCGCCGCATCTGGCGCGGGCCGTGGGAGCTCTATGTCCGGATCGGGCTGCCGCTCGCCGGGCGGGCGATCTCGCCGGGCTGGCACGAGGTGGGCGGCTTCCTCGGTGCAAGCATCCGCGACTTCTACGCGCGCTATCCGCTCCCGCAACTCCTCGAGCTCTGGCGCGAAGCGGGGATCGAGGACGTTCGCTTTCGCCGACTGAGCCTCGGCGGGGGGATCGTCGTCTGGGGGCGCCGTGGCGGCTGAGCCCCGCCCCGCGTTCTACGCGCTCGCGTCCGGCGGCTGGCGCGACTACGTGACCCTCCTGCACGTGCCGTACACCCTCTGGCACCTGTCGTACGTCGCGATCGGCGCCGCGCTCGCGCCCAATTTCGAGACGAACCGGCTGGTCGCGGCTCTCGTGGCCTTCTTCCTCGGCATGGGCGTGGGAGCGCACGCACTCGACGAGCTGCAGGGCCGCCCGCTGCAGACGCGGATCGGGACCGGCACGCTCGTCGCGCTGGCCGCGCTCTCGATCGCCGGCGCGGCGGGAATCGGCGTCTTCGCCTCGCTCGTCTGGACGCCGTGGCTCCTTCCCTTCGTCGCCTTCGGAGCGTTCATCGTCTACGCGTACAACCTCGAGCTCTTCGGTGGGCGGTTTCACTCACACCTCTGGTTCGCGGTGTCCTGGGGCGCCTTCCCGCTCCTGGCGGGGTATCTCGTAACCGCGGAGAGGCTCAGCGTCGAGGCGGTGCTCGCCGCGGGCTTCGCAGGCTTCCTCAGCTTCGCCCAGCGTCACCTCTCGACCCCGGTGCGCATGGTGCGGCGCCGGGTGCAAAGCGTGTCCGGAACGGTGGTTTTCAAGGACGGAACGGAAGAGGCGATCGACGCCGATACCCTCAGGCGCGTTCCCGAACAGGCCTTGCAGGCGATGACTGTGGCGGTGGTCGCGCTGGCGGCTTCGCTGGTCATGCTGAGACTCACCTAAGAGCCCCGGGGCTCTACGATCTGGGGCGATGGCCGTCGAAACTGCGTTCGAGCTGGCATTCGCGGGCGGGATCTTGCTCGCCGCGGCGACACTCGCCCTGGCGGCGCTCGAGCGGTTGAGCGCGCGCACGATTGTCGTGATCGTCGCTCTCATCGCATCGGCCGCCACCTCCGCCTGGGTCGCCTTCGCGTTCGATCCCAGCCGGTCGCTCGCGATCTCCGCCGCCGGGCTCACCACCTGTGTGCTCGTCGCGACCGGAGCCCTCATCCTGCGCCGTGGCCTGATTCGTAGCCGAGCGATCGACGACCAACTGGAGCGGATGAGGCAAGAGCTCGATGCGGTCGTGGAGAGGGAGCTCCGCCAGCGGTCTGAGGAGCTCGAGCACGCGCTCGCTCGAGCACGGGCGGATGCCGTGTCGACCTTCGAGGACGATCAGCGGCGCCTCTCGGAAGATCGCCGCCGCGTGGCCAGCGAAAGCGAAGAGCGTGCGCGCGCGAAGCTGGTCGAGGCGCTCACGGGGATCCAGGCGCAGGTCGAGCAGCGCCTCTCGGCCTGGAGCTCTGACCTCGACCGCGCCGAGCAGGCCCTCTCGGCCCAGCTGAAGGAGCTCGCGAAGCGGCAGCGGGAGCTGATCGTTTCGGCAGAGGCTCGGATGGCGGCGGAGTCCGAGCGGCTGAGCTCGACCGACGAGGAGCAGCGCGCCGCGGTCACGCGCTTGCGCGAGGAGCTGACGAGGTCGGCTCAGCAGGCCGCAGCGACTGCCGACGCCGAGCTCGAGTCGCATGCGCTAGAGCGCAGGCGCGCGCTGCACGAGATCGGGGAGCGCCTGCGAGTGCGTGAGCGGGACATCGGCCAGCGCATCGAGCGCGAGCAGGCAGAGGCGGCGCGCCGGATCCAGTCCACGTTCGCCGACGTCGAGCGCCGCCAGGTCGAGCAGCTGGAGCGTGTCCTCGAACGTGCGGCCGGCCGGTTCGCCGATGCCGCGGCACAGCAGTTCGACAAATCGATCAAGACGGCACGCGAGGATGCCGCGCAACGGCTTTCACGGGAGCTCGACCGCTCGGTCCAGATGTTCGCGCGCGAAGGCGAGTCGCTGCTGGCCGAGCGGCTGGCGCAGGTCGGCGACGCGGGCGGCCTGCGCCTGGAGAAGAAGCTCGCCCAGGTCTCGAAGGCCCTCGAGCGGCAAAGGGACGAGTTCGTCGCCGTGACCGAGCGGCGACTCTCGGAGCTGGACGCAGACTTCCGGGCTCGACTGTCCGGGATTGCAGCCGACGAGAACGCAGAGCGCTCCGCGCTCGAAACGAGGCTGCAGGAGCTGGCGCGCCGGATCGACGACACGCTTGCGCGAGCCGAAGAGCGTCTCACTTCGATGCGTTAGCGGCAGGAATTCCCGGTCTAGAGAGACGAAAAGACCGCGAGATGGACCGACGCGACCCAGGTTGCCGAGCACGATCAGAACGACCGCGCGCGCGTCGAGAGCTGGCGGCTGCACATCCTGATCGAGGCCGGGTATCCCCTGCCGCTCGCCGAGCGTCTGGCGCAGAGCGAAGCCGACCTCCACCGAGCCGTCGAGCTGGTCACGCAGGGCTGCGAGCCGCAGACGGCCGCCGAGATCCTGCTCTAACCGGAAACGCGGAGCGCGGTACCCGGCACCGCCCGACTCCGCACCCCCTACAGCCCCACAGCCCCACCCAGGGAGGGGATAGAGAGATCCACCCGCCACCCGCGGCGAGCGTACCGCGGAAGTCCGCGCCGGACACGCGCCGAACCGTGCCAACTCGGTGAAAATCCGGCCTCCAGCGCTTCGGTCTGCACGAAACGAGCGCGTAGCATCCGACCCGTGAAGGTCGCGCCGATCGAGTACGGCGACCGCAAGGTCTACACCGTCTCCGGGTTCAACCGCGGGATCGCCGAATGGCTCACGCGCCTGCCGACGATCTGGGTCGAGGGCGAGCTCACCGAGCTGCGCCGGCAGGACCGCTGGCAGTCCGTCTTCTTCACGCTGAAGGACCCGGCCGACGGCTCCTGCCTCGGCGTCCAGATGCCGCGCGGGCAGTTCGACGCGCTGCGCCTCGACCTCGTCAACGGCGAGCGCGTCCACGTGTACGGCCGGCCGGAGCTCTTCGAGGCTCGCGGCGAGTTCCGCCTCCGCGCCCTCTCGGTCGAACGCTTCGGCCTCGGCGACCACCTCGCCGCACTCGAGCGCCTCAAGCGGAAGCTCGCCGCCGAGGGGCTCTTCGCCGCCGAACGGAAGCGGCCGCTCCCCCGCTTCCCCCGCCGCATCGGCCTCGTCACCGGCAACGACGCTGCCGCGAAGCGCGACGTCATCACATCGATCAGCGCCCGCTTCCCGCCGGCCCGGCTCCTCGTCGCCGAGACCTATGTCCAGGGGCCGCGCGCCGCGCCGGCGATCATCGCGGCTATGCGCGAGCTCTGCGACGCGCCCGAGGTCGACGTCATCATTCTCGCGCGCGGAGGTGGCAGCTTCGAAGACCTGCTCCCGTTCAGCGACGAGCGGCTGGTGCGCGCAGTGGCGACGTGTCCCCTTCCCGTCGTCTCCGCGGTCGGGCACGAGCAAGACTCGCCGCTGACTGACCTAGCTGCAGACGTCCGGGCCTCGACACCGACCGCTGCCGCCCGCGCTCGTCGTGCCCGACCTCGCCGAGCTGCTAGAGCGTCTCGCACGATCGCGCGCCGCCCTGGCCGGCGGCACGCGCCGCACGCTCGAGCGGGAGCAGCGCGCGCTCGCACAGACGCACGAGCGGCTACGCCGAGCACCGCTTCTGCTCGTCGAGCGCCGCCGCGCCGCACTCGCGCAGACGGCGGGACGGCTCCGAGCCCTCTCGCCGCGCGCGACCCTCGAGCGCGGCTACGCAATCGTCCGCTCACAGGGCGTGATCCTGCGCGACACAGAAGGCCTGACCGGCGGCGACCGGGTTGACGTCGAGCTGGGCCAGGGTGGTTTCGGCGCGCGAGTCGAGGAGACGCGATGAACGCCGAGCCCGGTTTCGAGGACGCCCAGCGGGAGCTCGAAGAAATCGTCCAACGGCTCGAGAGCGGCCAGGCCTCGCTCGACGAGGCGATCGCGCTCTGGGAGCGCGGCGAGGAGCTCTACCGCCTCTGCGCGGCGAAGCTCGACTCGGCGCAGGGCCGAATCGACGAGCTTGCGCGTCGCGTCGAGGCGGTCAAGCCCTAGTCCAGGGTCGACAACCTGCATAGAATCAGCGCCGTGACGGCCCCACCCGAGCTGGTTCAGCAAGTTCCCCTGTTCAAAGACCTCGACAAGCGCGAGCTCCAGGGTCTCGCCAGCTCGATGAAGGAGCGGAACTTCAACGCGGGCGACACGATCGCGAGCGAGGGCGAGACCGGCGTCGGCTTCTTCCTCATCGAAGAGGGAGAGGCGACCGTCTCGATCGGCGGCGAGGAGCGCGGAACACTGAAGGCCGGAGACCACTTCGGCGAGGTGGCGCTGATCGACGACGGCGCGCGCACGGCAACCGTCACCGCGAAAACTCCGCTCAAGGTCTACGGCATCACCGCCTGGGAGTTCCGGCCGATGGTCGAGGAGAACGCCAGCCTCGCCTGGAAGCTCCTGCAGGAGATGGCGAAGCGGCTACGCGACGCCGAGCTCCGCGCCGGCTAGCTTTTTCCCGAGCTCGACGAGATCCTCCGCGGCCCGCTCGGGCCCGCTCGGCAGCTCGTAGATCTCGACACCATCCGGCCGCTCGAGGAGCCGGCCGCCGAACAGGACGCAGCGCACTCCTTCTTCCGCGCACACGCGGACGACCTCACCAGGCGCCTTGCCCTCGAAGGTCGAGCGATCGACCGCTCCTTCGCCGGTGACGACGAGGTCGGCGGCGCGCGCCGCGTCGCGAAACCCGACCTGCTCGAGCACGAGCTCGGCCCCGGACACGAGCTCCGCGCCCAGAGCCGCCAGCGCCGCGCCGATGCCACCGGCTGCGCCTGCGCCGGGCAGGTCCGCGTACGGTCGGAGCTGCTCCATCGCCGCGAGCCGGCGCTCGAGCTCGTCCACGATCTCGGGCGTCGCACCCTTCTGGGGACCGAACGCTCGGGCGGCACCGCGCTCGCCGAGCAGCGGGTTCCGCACGTCGCAGGCCGCGCGTAGGGCCCGCCCGCGCAGCCCGTCGCCGACGACTTCCAGCAACCCGGCGCCGCCGTCGACCGTCGCTGTGTCGCCCAAGCCGATGATGATCGGGCCGCTCGCCTCCGCTGCGGCCGCGAGCATGAGCTCGCCGAGGCCCTCGGCTCGATGCGGCCAGCGGATCGAGCCGCGAGGCAAGCCGCAATCCGATCGCCTCCGCGGCCTCGACCACCGCAGATCCATCCTCCAGAACGAGATAGCGAGCCCGCACGCGCTCGCCCAGCGGGCCCGTGACCTCCGCTTCCCCCCAGCGACCTTCGCGGGCGGAGGCGATCACCTCTGCCGTTCCCTCCCCGCCGTCGGCGACGGGCAACTCGAGGGCCTCGGCACCGCCTTCGCGCAGCCCGGCGGCCAGGGCGAGTGCCGCCTCGACCGGCTTCAGAACCGATTTGAGGCTAGCGGGAGACGCCAGCGCGAGCACGCACGGGCTCCTCGGCCTGCGACAGCTCAGCCTCCATTTCGTCATCGGCCTCGTCGGCCCCGGGCATCGTCTTGAGCTTCGCGTACGAGAGGCCCTCGCGCGCCAGGAACAGGAGTCCCACGCCGACGCCGACCGAGATCTCGATCGCCTGGAGGCCGATGCCGAACGCGAACCCCCGCGAGTACGCAACGCCATACGAGACCAGCGGGAGGGCGACGGCGGCCTGGACGAGGCCGATGTTGCCGGGCCACAGCGGCAGCAAGGTCGCGATGTTCATCAGCAGGAGCACGAGCGCAGCCGCATGCAGTGGCTCGTGGATCCCGAACGCCATCATCACGGCCCACACGGCGGCGAGCTGAAACGCCCAGCCGACTGTCTGGAAGAAGATCGCGACCACCGCGGCGAGCGGGGCCCGCATCACGCCGAGCCCGTAACGCGCCATCGTGATCAATTGGCGGGCCTGTCCGACTTCCTCGAGCACCGAACGGTGCCCACGCCGCGCGCTGGCGACCGCAAACAGGAAGAGCCCGCTGCCGACCGCGACGAAGACCGCGAGGCTGGTCAACGCCCAGTGAGGAATCCGCGACGAGGCAAGCACATAGGCGATCAGCAGCGAGCGCGGGGAAGAGATCGAAGACCCGATGCGCGAAGACGGTGCCGATGAGCGTCGCTCCGGCTTCGCGCTTCCGCTCCATATGTTGGGTCAGCACCGCGACCCGGGCCAGCTCACCGATCCGACCGGGCAGCACGGCGTTCGCAAAGAGGCCGACTCCGAAGGCCGAGAACACCCGGCGGAAAGGCGGCTGCGGGGGCGGCAACGCCTGGTCGATCACGGTCTTCCAGGCCAGCGCGCGTGCGACCACCGAAAGCAGGTTCAACACAATCGCGGTGATCACCCAGTGCCAGGTGACGAGCGTGAATGCGTCGACGACAAGCCCCCAATCCGGGGCGCGCCAGACGAGCAGCGCAATCGCGCCGACCACGAAGGGCAGCGTGGCCAGGAGGCGTCCCCAGCTCGAGCGCGGCAGTCTCGGCCTCACGCTGCCACCTTGACACGTCCGGCGGCCAATCCCTCGTAGATCTCTGTCAGCTGCCCTGCGATGTCGTCCCAGGAGTACTTCGAGATGGCCAGTTCCCGCGCGGCGCGCCCGAGCTGCTCGCGCCGCGGCTCGTCGGCAAGCAGCCGCCTCGACCGCCTCGGCCAGTGCGCGCGGCTCGCCGGGCGGAACGAGCACTCCGGCGCTCGGCTCCATGACGCCCCGATAGCCAGGGATGTCCGAGGCGACGACGGGCGTCGCGCAGGCGAACGCGCGCGTGAGCACCATGCCGAAGCTTTCGCCGCCGAGGGAGGGCGCGACCAGAGCCTTCGCGGAGAGCAGCTCGGCGGTCAGCTCCTCCTGTGAGAGGAAGCCGAGGATGTCGATCCCCTCCTCGGAGACGCGCAGCCGCGCGAGCAGGAGCCGGACGGCCATCGGCTCGGCACCTGCCACGCGCAGGCGAGCCCCGGTCCGCCGGTGGATCTCCGGCCACGCGCGCAGGAGCACCTGCAGGCCCTTCCGGGGCTCGTGCCTGCCGGCGAAGACGATGCGGTGCTCGCGCCCGGCCGGCTCCGCCCGCTCGGGGATCAGGACGCCGTTCGGGATCAGCTCGTACTCGCCGCCGTGGTGTCGGGTCGCGGTCTCCCGCGATTGCTCGGACACGGCGATCCGATGGTCGATCCGGTCCGCCAGGAACCCCCACACAGGCTTGGCGAGCGATAGCCAGCGCAGCTGGCCGGAGGCGTGGAACGTGGCCACCATGGGGCATCGCGCGAGCGCGAGCACCGCAACGCAGATCGCCGGCGTCATCGGCTCGTGCAGGTGCAGCACGTCGAAGCGCTCGTTCTCCAGCGCGCGCTTGACGCGCCCGACTGTGCGCGGGCTCAGGACGATGTTCGGCAGCGCTCCGTTCGCCGGCACGATCACGGATCGCCCAACCGGGATCACCTCGGGCGGAGGCTCCCCGTGACGGCCGAGGCGAGGGTGCAGGACGCGCGTGAAGCTCCCCGGCGGATCGTTCCCCATCACCAGGCGCACGTCGTGCCCGCGTCGCCTGAGCGCTTCGGCCTGGAGCTCGGCGTGCTCGACCACGGCGCCCCAGAACGACCAGGAGTACGGAACGACGATTCCGACCTTCACGCGGCAATCATGCCGCCTCGCTAACGTTGCGCGCCGTGGCCGAGCCGACGACTCCCTCGCCCATGCGCAGAGAGGGCCTCTGGCTGTGGGCGCTCGCCGCGCTCGTCCTCCTGGCGATCGTCATCGTCCTCGGCGTCCGCGCCTGCGACGACGACAAGGGAACGAGCAGCACGGGGACGCCGATCGTCACCGAAAGCTTCCAGCACGGTGCCGACGACCACGCCGAGCCTCACCGAGTCGGTCCCCGAGACCACTCCGGGCGGGCCCGAGCCGGATCCTCCGACGTTGCCGCCGGGCAGTGGCGGCGGAACGCTCTCGTCGGCGGTGACCAGGATCTCTACCCCGCCCTCGCAGGCAGCCTCACGAAATTCGCGAACCAGCAGGCCACCGGCAAGGAGCTGAACGTCGTCTCCGTGGTCAGTGACCAGGCGTTCTGGGCGGGGCGGGGCAAAGCGCAGCGGCTGCTCGTCGTGATCAACCCGAAGGGCGAGACGCCGCCGAAGGTGCGGGCGGGGCAGAAGGTGAGCTTCAGCGGACAGGTGCTCGCGAACGAAGGCGACTACGGCGTCACCGTGCCCGTCGAGACGGCGCTCCTCGCGCGCCACGGCCATCACGTGCTCGTCAGTGCGCAAGACCTCAAGCTGCGCTAGTCGCCGCCTACCCTGTGGGGGTGAAGCGCTTCGCGATCCTCGCCGGAGCCCTCGTGGTCGTGCTTGCGCTCGCAGCGGGGGCCTTCCTGATCCTCCAGGAGGACGATCTGGCGCCCGAGCAGGCAGTCGTACTCCGCTTCCGCCTCCGCTGAAACCGGACGGGATCAGCCTGCGCGTCGATCCAGGGAAACGCGTCTCGCTGCTTGATCGCCCCGGCGGGAAGGTCATCAAGCGAATCGGCGATACGACGGAATTCGGCTCCCCGCAGGTGCTGTCGCCTACGGGCGAGCCCCGTCGCGACGGCTGGCTTGCGGTTTCACACACTTCGCTCGGGAACGACCGCGTCGCCTGGCTTCAGCCCGATCGAGCGCCCGTGTCGCTTCGCACACGGGTTGTCCGGTTGGAGGTCGACCTCTCTGGTCGAGAGGTGGTCGTCCATCCGAAAGACGGACCTCCGCGCCGAATCTCTGTCGCCGTGGGCGCCCCCGATACGCCGACTCCGCCCGGCGAGTACTACGTCACGGACAAGCTGCGCGGCGCCGACTTCGGCCCGTTCTACGGGTGCTGCATCCTCGCCCTGTCCGGACACCAGCCCGATCTCCCGCAGGGCTGGTCCGGCGGCGACCGGCTCGCCATCCACGGCTCGCCGACGCCGACCTGGGGCCAGAACGTCTCGAACGGGTGCCTCCACGCGCGCGAGGCAGACCTGCGCTACCTGCTGAAGACCGTGCCCCTCGGCACCGTCGTGACGATCCGCGCGTAGGCCGCTGACTAGACTCGCTCAATGAACGAAGGCCTCGCCGAGCTTCACACCCATTTGGGCGGCTCAGTCGCCTCGGACATCCTCTGGACGCTCGCGCACGAACAGGGCATCGCGCTGCCGGTCAAGGACTACTGGGAGTTCGAGGAGCTCGTCACCGTCTCCGACCCGCAGGGCGTGCAAGACCTCGACGCCTTGAATGCGATCTACCACTGGACGGAGCTGATCCAGTCGAGCCCGCTGGCCGTCGAGCGCTCGGTGCACGCGGCGATCGGCGGCGCCTACCGCTCGCAGCGGATCACGACCCTCGAGCTCCGCTTCAACCCGATGAAGCGAAACCGCGGCGGCGAGCGCGACCTCGACCACATCATCATGGCCGCCGTCCGGGGACTCGACCGCGCCAGCCTCGAATACCCGCAGGTGCGTGCCGGCCTGATCCTGATGATGGACCGGACGTTCACCGAGCGGCAGAACTCGATCATCGTCGAGAAGGCGATCCGCTATGCGCCGCGCGGGGTGGTTGGAATCGACATCGCAGGCCCGCGGCCGGACAAGGACTCGCCCTATCCGTACCGCGACCTCGCGCCGCTCATCGAGGAGGCGCGAGAGGCGGGGCTCGGCGTGACGATCCATGTCGGCGAAGAGGGCGGCCGGCACGGCATCGCGGAGATCCGCGAGGTCGTCGAGACGCTACGACCGGAGCGGATCGGGCACGGGATCCTCGCCGCTCAGGACGAGGCGCTGATGGAGCAGATCCGGGAGGCAGAGATCACGCTCGAGATCTGCCCGACTTCGAACCTGCTGACGAAGGCGCTGCCGGACGAGGATGCCGTGCGTGAAACCTTCCGCGCGTTCACGGACAACGGCGTCCGCTTCACGATCGCCACCGACGGGCCGGAGATGATGAGGACCCACCTGCGTGACGAGTTCGAGCTGCTCGAGCGGATCGGCGCGCTCGATAGTGACGGGCTGCAGGGACGCGAATGCGCGCGGGCACGAGGTCAGCTTCGTGAGCAGCGAGCCCGTACTCCTTTCGAAGTAACTCGCTGAAATACGCCTTTTGGTCAATGTTCAGCGCGGCGTGCCGTTGTTAGCGTCGTCGGCATGAACCAAGTCCTCGACACGCATCACGCCAGAGCTGACCGAGCGGCAGCGAGAGGTAGTCGAGCTGATCGCTGCAGGGCTCTCGAACGAAGAGGTTGGCGAGCGTTTGGGCATCTCACCGCGGACGGCCAAGGCGCACAGTGACGTCTTGCGCCAGAAGCTCGGTGTCGCACGGCGCCGGCAGATTCCAATCGCCTTCCGCCTGCTCACGGGCGAAGACCCGCTCTTGAAAAGCCTCGGATCCCGGCCCGGATCCGGGGACTGACGGCCCCGTACCTGCGGCCCGGGCCGCAGGTACGGGCAGTTCCTCGCATATCGGTGGGAAGCGCGTTACCGTGTGAGAGGGAGGGATTGCGGTACAAGAGGCGACGCCTGCTGTCGGCGCTAGCCGCCGACGCATCATCGAGCGGCCACGACTCACCCGCATGCTCGACGAAAGCGGGGCTCGAATCATCCTGCTCGTGGCGCCGGCGGGGTACGGGAAGACAACGCTGGCTAATGAGTGGCTTCGTCTTAACGAGCGTCGCACCGCCTGGTACCGAGCAAGCCCTGCCAGCGCGGACGTAGCTGCACTTGCTGTTGGCCTGTCCAGAACGGTGGCGGAAATTCTCCCCAGTGCCGGTGAGCGAGTTCGTGACCGCCTAAGAGCGACCGACAGGCCAGAAGATGACGCTCAGGTGCTTGCAGAGATGTTGATCGATGACCTGAGTGATTGGCCGACCGACGCATGGCTCGCGATCGACGACTACCACTTCGCTATGGAATCAAGGGCTGCTGAACAGTTCATCCGCACCTTCGCAACCCAGAGCTCGATTCGTTTCTTGCTCACCAGCCGCCGACGGCCACCGTGGGTCTCCGCTCGAAGTCGACTCTATGGAGAGTCCGTAGAACTCGGCCGAAGCGATCTAGCAATGAACATCGAAGAAGCGACGCTCGTTCTTGAGGGAAGACAGGGCACATCAGACTTGGTTTCCCGAGCAGGAGGGTGGCCTGCAGTCATAGGCCTCGCGGCTCTTACGGAACCGCGCTCTGCGCCTGCCGATCAGATGCCTTCCGCCCTGCACGAGTTTCTTGCCGAGGAGCTCTTTCACGATGTTGGCGAGGTGACTCGCGACGGTCTCGTGCAGCTGTCTGTGTTGGCGACGGTCACGGAGCCGCTTGCAAGGTTCCTGCTAGGTGCTCGCGCAGGCGACGTTCTGGAGACTTCGGTCCAGCGCGGTCTTCTTATTCCCTCTGGATCGGAGTATCAGTTCCATCCGCTCCTGCAAGCTTTTCTCCAACGGAAGCTTCGGGAGCGCGACAGGGACTCCGTGGACAGCATCGTCAGATCTGTCGGTAGGTACCTAATCGTTGAAGGCTTTTGGGACGAAGCGTTCGAACTTCTTTCCGCCTCTGAAGCTGAGCTTCTTCCTGAACTGCTTGAGGCATCGCTCGACAAACTCCTACGCGAAGGGCGCACTGCGACCTTGAAACGATGGATCAGTGCCTCAGAGGAAGCACAGGTCCAGTCGCCGATAATCGACCTCGCAGAGGCAGAGCTCTCGTTCCGAGAGGGCATCCATTCAAAGGCCGAGGTCTTGGCCTTGGCGGCCGCCCGAAAGATGCCGAGCACAAGTCCGTGGGCGGCGAGGGCGTACTCTCTGGCGGGTCGGTCGGCCTATTTTGAGGGCCGCGCAGTGGACGCACTCGAACTCCATGAGACCGGGCTAACCCTCAGCCAGTCTCCAGAAACCGCAAGAAGCGCTCTTTGGGGCCAGTTCCTCGCATACCTAGAACTTGAGAACGACGCGGAAGCGTTGGCTGTGTTCTCGCACCTTGAAGATGTCGCGCCTGACACCACCGAGGATCTGCTACGGCTAGCGACAGGTCGATTCCAGCTAGCAATGAGAAAAGGCACTAGTGGTCTCAAGGAAGTGCTGGCTGGCGTCCAACTGCTGTCTCGCTCACGCGATCCACTCGCACGGTCCGCCTTTCTTAAACGTCTGCGCCGGTGGTCTCGTCCTGAGCGCCCGCTACGAAGACGCCCTCCGAATCACCGAACGACAGGTGAAGGAAGCGCAGGAATACCGGCTCGACTTTGCCCTTCCACACGCATATCTGCGAAAAGCAGGGGCAAAACTGGGGCTTCGTGCGTTCCGAGAGTCCCATCGCTTCCTAGACCAAGCCGAGCGCCTGGCACCTGAAACGCGCGATCCCCGACTCGCTGCGTCGGTGCGCGTGACGCGAGCACTCGCCTACCTCTCCTGCGGGCGACTAGACGAGGCAATGACGGCGGCCAGTTATGGGCCATCGGTGGAATCCTCCAAGGCCGCTCGCGCCGAAGTAAGTGCAACCCGGTCGCTCATCATGGCGTGTGCTGGCGAAGGCAAAGCGGCCGCACAAGACGCTCAGCGTGCGACGACTGTCTCGAGAGCACTTGAGGTAACCATCCTCAGCAGCTTCGCTTTAGCGGTCGCGGCATGCGGGTCGAATCGCGAAGCCGCCTCGCGAGGAGTTGAGGCGGCGATCGCTCAGGCAGTGAAAGCCGACGCGCTCGATTACTTCGTTGTCGCCTGCCGTGGTTTTCCGAGCCTTGTCGATTACGTCACCCCAGAACGCTGGCGTGTTCTATCGCCCCGTCTCACCCAGGTCCCGGATCCTTTGATATCGCGCAGGACGGGACGAACCCCGGTGAGCACTTACGATCCAGCCTCTCAACTCTCTCCTCGGGAGACGGAAGTGTTTGAGCTGCTCTCCCAAGGGCTGACGAACAAGGAAATCGCGCACACACTGGTCGTTAGCGAATCGACCGCGAAGGTTCATGTCCGCCACATACTTGAAAAACTTGGAGTTAAGACGCGCACTGCAGCTGCAGCGCTCAACCCAGAGCGCCGGCGAATGGACTAGACGGAACTCACCGCTCTCAGGGCGGGAGCTCGATGGTCCTGCGCTTCCAGTGTGAAGTCAACGCGAATCCCCGCCTTATAGTCCTCCGTGTTCGAAGCAAGGATCGCTTCGAACGCTGCCACGACGGCGGTGTCGAATTGGCTTTCAACCGCCTGCGCGAGCCGCATTCGAGCCACCGGGCTCGGCATAGCATCGCGATAAGGACGATCCGAAGTCATCGCGTTGTACGCATCGGCTACGGCAAGGATGCGAGAGATGAGCGGGATTGCGTCGCCGACGAGCCCGTCTGGATATCCCTGTCCGTCCACCCGTTCGTGGTGGTGGCGAACGATTCGAGCGATATCGAAGTAGTCATCAACCTTGGCGAGAATGCGCTCCCCGATTTCCGAGTGCGTTTCCATGAGCCTTCGTTCCTCGAGCGTGAGCGCGCCTGGCTTTTCGAGGAGACCTGCCGGAAGTCCTACCTTCCCGATGTCGTGCACGAGGCCACATGTATGGGCAAGCAGCGTCTCGGCTTCAGTTAGACCAAGGCGCGTCGCTATGTCACGGGCGTATACCGCTACGGCAGCCGAGTGGCCAGCGGTGTACCGATCTCGGGCGTCGAGCGTTGCGACCAGTGCCGTCGCGAAGGACAGGTTTGCGCGTTCGAGGTGTTGATTTGCCTCCACGAGATCCTCGCTCAGTTGTCGTTCCTGCTGATAGAGGATGAAGAAACGTTGGGCAGCCAGCGCTGGCGCAAGGAAGAGAGGCAGTGTCCAAGGCGAGACCTCGTGATACCCAAAGGCGAGGAGCGTTACGACCGGGGCGTAGAACGGTATTGAGGTAAGGAGAAGTGGCCCGAGGGTGCGAAGGAGTGCGAGCCGCTTTCGGTGCCCGCGCAGCATGAGCACCAGGCCGATCAACGCAACGTCAAGCGCTTGCGCCGCAACCGCCGTCCCGGCAGTAGCGATCAGGCTCGCCGGAAATGAACCGTCACCTGCATTTAGCAATGCCACAGCTACGAACCCGGTCGCTGCGCCAGTAACAGCTCGTCCTGCGAAGTAAACGATCCATCGGCCGGCCGGATCTAGCGATTCCCCCAACATCGATCCGGCCGAAACGAGCATCGCGGCGAGCGGCCCGAACAGGACTGCAGCCAAGAGCACAGGGAACATCGAGATCGAAGCTTTAAGAGCCGAGTTGACTTCAACGCGGCTCCGTTGAGCAACGACTGCGGCGATGCAAAGAAGCGCGACCGCCCAGGGATTGGTCAGAGTCGATCCAGAGAGAACGACGGAAACAGCAACCAACCCGCTCACCAAGAGAAACGCCAGCAGACACCAGATCGGGATACCGAGCCCTTCTCGAGGATCTGGAAGAAATCTGGTCAAAACAGACCAAACCTTGACTCTCCCCCGAATGGGGGATAGGCTGGTCGGGCCGTCAGTTCCCAACAGAGGAGTAGGTGAAGAAATGCGCAATATGGTGCTTCGCCTCGCCGCCAGGGCCCTGAATCCGGGTCAAGGCATCGGCTGGTAAGTAGCTAACCGCCGTAGCTTCAGTTATCCACAGAGCCTGGGCATCCCCCTGTTGAGGGATATGCACAGACTGGGGAAAACTGAAAAAACCTACGCTTAGCGCCCTACTCGGCCGGGGCGGACTAGGCGATCAGGTTCCGGCGAAAGCCGACGGCCACAGCGTGAGCCCTCGAACGGGCCTGCAGCTTGGCCAGCAGATGCCGCACATGAGATTTCACCGTCTCCTCCGAGAGGAAGAGGCGGTGCCCGATCTCGCGGTTCACGAGGCCCTCTGAGATCAACTGAAGCACCTCGATCTCGCGGGCGGTCGGCTCCTGCTCGAGCTCCCTGAGGGGAGCAGCGAACGGAATGACCTCGGCGTTCCCGTTCCCGCGGCGGGCGGCTACCTCGTCGAAGCGACGAGAGTGCCCTACATATCGGGACAGGATCTCTTTGCGCTCTGCAGCGTCCATGACAAACCGTGTATCGGCGTGGCAAGCCGCGGCTTTAGGACGTTCACTCACTATTTCAAGGGATAACGCCCGCTGAAGGCCAGAACTAGGCCCTTTTTGGCCTCTAAACGGGCGGAGGCTCTGGTGCGCGCTCCACAATTCCCGGGGTCGAACACCGTCTCGACCTCATGCGGCTTGATCCGCCCGGCCTTGATCTCCTCGGCCCAATGGCACGCGACGAGGTGCCCCTCCCCGAGCTTGCGGAGCGGCGGCACGTCCGTCTTGCAGCGGGTCGGCTGCACGTAGGGGCACCGCGTGTGGAACCGACAAGCCGGCGGCGGGTTCGCGGGGCTGGGGATGTCGCCGGAGAGCAGGATCGTCTCGCGCTCCGACTCCACGGCGGGATCGGGGATCGGCACCGCCGAGAGCAGCGAGATCGTGTACGGGTGGAGCGGATTGTCGTAGAGCTCCTCAGCCGGCGAGACCTCGACGATCGAGCCGAGGTACATGACGGCGATCCGATCGGAGATGTGCCGGACGACCGCCAGGTCGTGGGCGATGAAGAGGTACGTGAGGTCGAACTCGTTCTGCAGGTTCTCGAGCAGGTTGATGATCTGCGCCTGGATCGAGACGTCGAGGGCGGAAACGGGCTCGTCGGCGACGACGAAGTCGGGATTCAGCGCCAGCGAGCGCGCCAGGCCGATCCGCTGGCGCTGGCCGCCCGAGAACTCATGCGGGTAGCGGGAGGCCGCATCGGGCGGCAGGCCGACGATCTGCAGCAGCTCGCGCACGCGCCCGGCCGCCTGGCGCCGGCCCGCGAGGCCGTGCGTACGCAGCGGCTCGCCGACGATCCGGCCCACGCTGTGCCGCGGATTCAGGGAGGAAAAGGGATCCTGGAAGACCATCTGCATGCGCCGCCGCAGCGGGCGGAGCTCCTCGTCGTCCATGTGCGTGATGTCCTGGCCGTCGAAGAAGACCTTGCCGCCGGTCGGCTCGTAGAGGCGCAGGATCGCGCGGCCCGACGGTCGACTTGCCGCAGCCCGATTCGCCGACCAGGCCGAGCGTCTCGCCGCGGCGAATGTCGAACGAGACGCCGTCGACGGCCTTGATGTCGCCGACGTGGCGGTCGAGGACGATCCCGCTCTTGATCGGGAAGTAGAGCTTGAGGTCCTGGAGCTCGACCAGCGCGCCGTTCTGGCTCACGACGCGACGACCGCCTTGACGGAGCCCCTGCCACTCGTCTTCGGGCACCGGGTTGAAGCAGGCGACGGCGTGCCCGGGCTCGATCTCGAGGAGCGGCGGGACCTCCTCGCGCGACTGGTCGACCTCGTAGCGGCACCGCGGCTGGAACGGGCAGAAGGCCGGCGGAGCGAGCGCATCGCGGGGGTTGCCCGGAATCGGATGCAGCTTCGTCTTGCGCGCCGCGTCGAGACGTGGGATCGACTGGAGCAGGCCCAGGGTGTACGGGTGTCGCGGGTGCTCGAAGAGCTGCCGGGCCGAGCCGGTCTCCATGAACAGTCCCGAGTACATGACGTTCACGCGCTCGCACATGCCGGCGACCACGCCGAGGTCGTGCGTGATGAGGATGAGGGCGGCGTTCTCCTCGGCGACGAGCTCGCGCAGGAGGTTCAGGATCTGGGCCTGGATCGTCACGTCGAGCGCGGTCGTCGGCTCGTCGGCGATCAGGAGCTTCGGCTTGCAGGCGAGGGCCATCGCGATCATCGCGCGCTGGCGCATCCCGCCCGAGAACTGGTGTGGGTAGTCGCGGATGCGCGACTTCGCGCTCGGGATGCCGACCCGGTCGATCAGCTCGGCGGCGCGCTTCTCGGCTTCCTTGCGGCTCAGGCCGAAGTGCTCCTCGAGCGGCTCGCGTAGCTGCCGCCCGATGGTGAGCACCGGGTTCAGGCTCGTCATCGGGTCCTGGAAGATCATCGCGATCTCCTTGCCGCGCACCTTGCGCAGCTCGCGATTGCGGAGCTTCAGCAGATCGCGCCCGTCGAACATCGCCCGGCCCGTGCGCGTGCGGCCGGCCCGCGGCAGGAGGCCGAGAATCGCGAGCGACGTGACGCTCTTGCCGCAACCCGATTCGCCGACGATGCCGAGCGTCTCTCCGGCCGCGATGTCGAAGGAGATGCCGTTGACGGCGTAGATGTTGCCGCGGCTGGTCCAGAACTCGACGCGCAGGTCCTCGACGGACAGGAGCGGGTTACGCTCGGCCACGGAACTTGGGGTCGAGTGCCTCGCGGAGGCCGTCGCCGATCAGGTTGAAGCCGAGCACCGAGATGACGATCGCCATGCCGGGGATGATCGCCAGCCAGGGATAGACCTGCAGGTACTCGTTCGAGTCCGTCAGCATCGTCCCCCACTCCGGCGTCGAGGGATCCTGCGGCCCCAGGCCGAGGAAGCCGAGGCCCGCGACGTCGATGATCGCCGTCGCCAGCGACGAGCGTGGCCTGGACGATCACCGGCGAGAGCGAGTTGGGAAGGATGTGCGAGAACAGGATCGACCACCGGCGCACGCCGACGGCGCGGGCGGCGAGCACGAAATCGTTGTCCAGCTGCGCGAGGATGGAGCCGCGTAAGAGCCGCGCAAAGATCGGGATCTGGGCGACGCCGACGGCGATCATCACCTGCGTGAGCCCGGGGCCGAGCATGGCCGCGATGCCGATCGCCAGGAGCAGGCCGGGGATCGCGAGCGCCACGTCCATGATCCGCATCAGGATCGAGTCGATGACGCCGCCGAAGAACCCCGCGATCCGCGCCGATCACCAGGCCGAACGAGAGGCCGATGCCGACGGCGACGAGGCCGATCAGCAGCGTGTAGCGCGCGCCGTACACGACGCGGCTGAACTGGTCGCGCCCCAGACGGTCGAGGCCGAACCAGTAGTCGCGCGACGGGTTCTCCGCCCGGAGCAGCCCGTCGTTCAGGCCCTGCGCGAGCGGATCATGCGGCGCGATGAGCGGCGCGAAGACCGCGGCGAAGATCAGTACTGCGATGAAGACCATGCCGACGATCGCGCCCGGGTTGTGGATCATGCGGCGCCAGGCCTCGCGCCAGAGCCCGGTCGGCGCCTCGAGCTGGATCTCGTGGGCTTCGATTTCGGCGACGCTCATGAGACGCGAATCCTCGGGTTGATGAGGGCATAGACGACGTCGACGATCAGGTTGACGAACACGAAGACGAAGGCGACGAACAGGATCCCGCCCTGGAGCACGGAGTAGTCGCGGTTGAAGATCGCCTCGGCCAGCCAGCGACCGATCCCGGGCCAGGCGAAGATCGTCTCGGTGAGCACGGCGCCCGACAGCAGCAGTCCGACCTGGAGCCCGATGATCGTCGTGATGGGCAGCGCGGCGTTCCGCAGCACGTGCCTGCGGTCGACGATCAGCGTCGAGAGGCCCTTTGCGCGCGCAGTCCGCACGTAGTCCTCGTTCTGGACGTCGAGCACGGCAGCGCGCGTGATGCGGGCGATGATCGCGAGCGGGATCGAGCCGAGCGCGATCGCCGGCAGGATCAGGTGCTCTATGCAGCTCTTTAACGCGACCCAGTCGCGGGTGATGATCGCGTCGAGGACGTAGAAGTTCGTCGGTTGCTCCGGGATCAGGGTGACGTCGATGCGACCCGACCCCGGTAACCAGCCAAGGCGCACCGAGAAGATGTACTTGAGGAGGATCCCCAGCACGAAGACAGGGATCGAGATCCCGATCAGGGAGATGAACAGGCTCGCGTGGTCTATGAAGCCGCCGTAGTTCTTGGCCGCGAAGAAGCCGAGTGGGATCCCGAGCGTGACCGCGAAGAGGAGCGCAGCTATGGCGAGCTCGGCGGTCGCCGGGAAGCGCTCCTTGATCTCGTCGGTGACCTCGCGGTGCGACGCGGCGCTCGTCCCGAAGTCGGCGTGCGCCCCAGGACTGGAGCTGCGACCAGTACTGCTTGTAGACGGGCTCGTCGAGCCCGTAGCGCTCCCTGTAGGCGGCGATCAGCTCCGGAGTGGCGCGCTCACCGAGCAGGCCCTCAGCGGGGCTCCCCGGCAAGGCCCTGACCCAGAAGAAGACGAGGATCGAGAGCCCGAAGAGAATCGGGATCAGGAGGAGCAGCCGGCGAACGACGAAACGAAGCATCTATCTCGTCGTCCGCCGGCAGACTCCGTTAGGCCTCTACTGACCTCCGAGCGAGACCGGGAAGAACCTGTCGCTTCCCGTCGGGCTCGCGATGTAGTTCTGCACCCGCTTCTGCATTCCGAGCGCGGGCCTCGTGTGGACGTACGGGACGCCCGGCACGAGCTTCATGAGCTCGCGGTTCACTCGCTTGTACAGGAGTGCCCGCTTCTTGACGTTGGTCTCCGCCTCGCCGGCGTCGAGCAGCTTGGTGATCGTGCCGTTCCGGAAGCCGAACTGCGGGCTGTAGTTCTGGAAGAACGTGCCCACGAAGTTGTCCGGATCGCCGTAGTCACCAGACCAGCCGATCAGGTTCAGGTGGCCGGCCGAGCCCTCGTTGACCTTGGCGACGTAGTCGGGCCGCCACGGGGCGCTGTGGGCGTTCACCTTGAAGCCCGAGCGCTCGAGGCTGGCTGCGAACGCCTCGAAGTTCAACTTCGGATTCGGCATGTACGGGCGTGACACGCCCGTCGGATACCAGAAGTCGATCTCGACGGGCAGGCTCAGACCTGCCGCGCGGAGAAGCGTCTTCGACCGCTCCGGGTTGAACGGGTACTTCACCACGTTCGGCTCGTAGCCGAGCAGGCCCGGTGGCATGAACTCGTGCGCCACGACGCCGCGGCCCGAGTAGAACGAGCGGACGACGCCGGAACGGTCGAGCCCGTGCGCGACCGCCTTGCGGACGTTGAGCTTGTCCATCGGCGGCTTGCGTCGAGTTGATCGTGACGTAGCCGACGTTGAACGACGGCCGGCTCACGACCTTCAGGCTCGAGTTCGAAGCGATCGTCCCGAGATGGGCCGGATCCGCCAGGTCGTACGCATTGACCTCACCGGACTGGAGCGCCTGGAGGCGACCAGTGGCGGTCGAGATCGGACGGACGATGATCCTGGCCAGCTTGGGCTTGTTGTCGCCCCTGTAGCGCCTTGTTCTCGGCGAGCTCGACCTTCTCTCCGACCTTCCACGAGACGAACTTGAAGGGGCCGGTGCCGGTCGGGTGCTCGAACGCATACGAGCCGGTCGGGCGGAAGACGCCGCTCTTGAGCTCGCCCTTGTTCGCGCCGTACTGCTTCATCGCGGTCGGGCTCTGCATTGCGAACGCCGACAGTGACAGCGACGGCAGGAACGGGCCGTTCTTCCTTCGCAGCTTGACGACGGCCGTGTACTGGCCCTTCGCCCGGCAGCTCGAGTAGAGCGGCGTGCTCAGGTCCTTGCTCTCGTTGCGCTTGAACCCGCTGAAGATCGCCTGGTAGTAGTACGTCGCCGAGGCGTCCTGGAATGGGCCGCTGAAGTTGTACCAGCGGTTGAAGTTCGCGCAGACGGCGGCCGCGTTGAAGCGCGTGCCGTCATGGAACTTGACGTTCCGGCGCAGCGTGAACGTGTACGTCTTGCCGTCACGCGAGAGCGTCCAGTCTTCGTCGCCAGCTCCGGCTTGATGCTCGTCTTGCCGGGTACCAGCTGGACGAGACCTTCGTAGATCTGCTCCGTGATCCGGAACGATTCGCCGTCCGAGACGAGTGCGGGATCCAGATAGGTCGGATCCGACGCCCCCGCAAAGACCAGCGTCCCTCTTCCGCTACCTGCTCCCGCGACACCAAGCGTGACGAGGCAAGTGGCGAGGAGGAGGGCAATGCTTACTAGGGTTCCCCTCACCTCTGCTCCTTTTTCCATGCGCCGTCCACTGCGGACGGCGCTGCAGTATTACCTAGGACCGGCTACGAGCAGGAAGGTTAGAGGGTGGTGAACGGCATGGCTAGGCCGGTCGCCTTTTCTAGCGTCTGAATGCGGCTTACGCCGCTGCGACTGAGCTGAGCTCGCGCAGGGCGGCGAGACGCGACAGCGCCTGCGCCTCGAGCTGCCGGACGCGCTCGCGCGTCAGGTCGAGCTCGGCCCCGATCGCCTCGAGCGTCCAGGGCTCGCCCTCGAAGCCGAAGCGCAGCTCGAGGATGCGCCGCTCGCGCTCGGGGAGAGCGTCGAGCGCCTTGCGCACGCCCTGGCGGCGCAGCGACTCCTCGGCCTCCTCGAACGGGTCGGCAGCTTCGCGGTCTGCGAAGAGATCGCCCAGCTCGCCCTCGTCGTCGGCGCCGACCGTCTGGTTCAGCGAGACCGACGCGTGGGCGGCGCCCAGCGCCTCGTCGACGTGCTGCATCGGCAGCCCCGTCGCCTCGGCCAGCTCTTCCTTCGTCGCCTCGCGGCCCAGCTCGACCTCGAGCCGGCGCGCGGCGCGCGACAGCTTCTGCTGCCGCTCGACCACGTGCACCGGCACGCGGATCGTCCGCGCGTGGTTCGCCACGGCGCGCTGCACCGACTGGCGGATCCACCAGGTCGCGTACGTCGAAAACTTGAACCCGCGGCGCCAGTCGAACTTCTCGACCGCGCGGTTGAGCCCGAGCGTTCCCTCCTGGATCAGGTCGAGGAACGGCACGCCCAGCCCGCGGTAGCCCTTGGCGATGGAGACGACGAGCCGAAGGTTCGACTCGATCATCCGGCGCTTGGCGATGAGGTCGCCGCGCTCGATCGACTTCGCGAGCGTGACCTCCTCGGACGCGGTCAGCAGCTTGTGCCGGCCGACATCGGCGAGGAAGAGCTGCAGCGAGTCGGCAGCGCCGACCACGGCCTCTGCGGCCTCCTTCTTCGCGGCGGCGGCCTCGGCCTCTTCGCGGCGCGGCTCACCGATCTCGTGCCCGAGTGCCTCGAGCTCACGCGTCAGCAGCTCGACGTCCTCGTCGGGCAGCTCGTGCTCGAGCGCGAAGGCCTCGAGCTCCGCAGGCTCGACAAAGCCGCGCTCCTCGGCAGCCTCGACGAGGGTGCGGGCGCCCTCGGTTTCCAGTAGTTCCTGAAGCTGGTTCTGCGTCAAGTGGCTCTCTGCGTCCTTTCCGGCTCTGACTGCGGTTCTGGCTGTCTGCACTGTAAGACGGCGTTCGGTCATCAACCTTTCGCACTGTAGGCCGTATTTCCTGGCCTTTCCAGGGGTACCGGCACCCCTGAGACGGCTTCAATTCTTAGAACGATTGCTCTTCCTGTGGTTATTCCGCTGCGGCGGGCTCTTTGGATCGAGCGCGAGCTGGGAAGTCGAACTCGATCTTGCCCTCACTATTCAAGACGAGACGCGCGCGAAAAGGTTTGCCGGCTTTGGAACGGAATCCAGACAACACTTCCCGGGTCTTGCCTTCTTCAATCAGCTGGCGGGCGACCTCGGGGGTCAGCGTGCGCCCCGCGACCCGCTTCCAGACGACGAAACCGCACCCGGTCTCCTCGCGCGACTTCCAGCTCGTGCAGCCGTAGGCCTTCGAGTTCTCGCGGATGATCTCGCCCGTCTCGGCGCCACAGCGCGGGCACGGGCCGAGCTCGACGCGCTCGGGGCGCAGCTTCTCCTTGTCGAGCGCCTCGATCGCGCGCACGGTCGACTCCGTGAAGTCGGCGATGCCCTTGATGAACTTGTCCTTGTCCCCGTTGCCGTGCTCGATGTCCGTGAGCTGCTTCTCCCAGTCGCCTGTGAGCTCCGGCGAGGTGAGCTGGTGCTCCTCGAGCATCGTGATCACCTGGAGGCCCTTCGGGGTCGGCTGCAGGTCCTTGCCTGCGCGCTCGATGTACTCGCGACGGATCAGCGTCTCGATCGTCTCGGCGCGCGTGGCCGGGGTGCCGAGGCCGCGCTCCTTCATCGCCTCGCGCAGCTCCTCGTCGTCGATGAGCTTGCCGGCGGTCTCCATCGCGGAGAGGAGCGTCGCCTCCGTGTAGCGCGCAGGCGGCCTCGTCTCCTTGGCCTCGCTCTCGACGACGGCGACCTTCACGGCCTGGCCCTCCTCGAGCTGCGGCAGCTCGGCGCTCTCGGGATCCTCCTCGGTCGCCTTGTCAGCGTCGGCCTGGACGCCGTACACGGCCGCGCCACCCGGCCTCGAGCGTGACCTTGCCGCGAGTCCGGAAGCGCTCTTCCTCGACGAGCGTGATGATCGTCGTCCGCGCATAGCGGGCCGGCGGATGGAAGACGGCCAGGAAGCGCTTGGCGACGAGGTCGAAGATCCGCCGCTCGTCGGGCGAGAACGTCTCGATGTCGTGGTCGACGTCGGTGGGGATGATCGCGTGGTGGTCGTCGACCTTGGCGTCGTTGACGACGCGGCCGAGGGGGAGCTGCTCGAGGTTCATGACGAAGCGCGCGCCGTCGGAGTACTCGGGGATCGGCAGCAGCGTCTCGGCCGTCGGCTTCAGAGCCGGGACGAGGTCGCCGGAGAGGAAGCGCGCGTTCGTGCGCGGATACGTGATCGCCTTCTTGCCCTCGTACAGCGACTGCGCAGCCTGCAACGTGCGGCGCGCAGAGAAGCCGAAGCGGCTGTTCGCATCGCGCTGGAGCGACGTGAGGTCGTAGAGCAGCGGCGCGCGCTCGGAGGCCTCCTTGCGCTCGACCGTCTCGACGCGTGCCCGTCTTGCCGTCGACCTTGGAGACGATCTCGTTCGCGCGGGCCTCCTCCTTGATGCGCGTCTCGTCGCCGGTGGAGATCTCCTTGTCGGCGGCGAGCACCGGGTCGAACCAGAGACCCTCGTAGCGTGGGTCGAAGGTGGCGTGGACGAGCCAGTACGGCTCGGGAACGAAGGCCTGGATCTCGCGCTCGCGGCGGACGATGATCGCGAGCGTCGGTGTCTGCACCCGTCCGAGCGAGACGACGCCGCCGACCCACGCACGGCCGCGGATCGTCGCGGCGCGCGTGGCGTTCATGCCGACGAGCCAGTCGGCTTCTGAGCGGGCGCGCGCGGCGAGCTCGAGCGGCTCGAGCTGGTCGCCGGGGCGCAGGACCGTGAAGCCTTCGCGAATCGCCGTCTTCGTCATCGAGCTGATCCAGAGGCGCTCCACCGGCTTCGGGGCGCTCGGATCGGTCGGCGACACGCCGAGAACGGCCTCGTAGAGGTAGGCGAAGATCAGCTCGCCCTCGCGGCCGGCGTCGCACGCGTTGATGACGTGGTCGACGTCGTCGCGCTGCAGGAGCTTCTCGATCAGCTTCAGCTGCTTCTTCGACTTGGCGTCGCGCGGGACGAGCTTGAAACCGTCGGGCGGGAAGATCGGCAGGTCGGCCATGCGCCACTTCTTCCACTTCTCGTCGTACTCGTCGGGCTCGGCGAGCTGCACGAGGTGGCCGACGGCCCACGTGATCACGTAGTCGTCGGACTCGAGGAAGGTCGGGTCGTCCTTGCCGCCCTTCTTCGCGCGCGGGTTCAGGTCCGCGAGCGAGCGGTTCTGGAAGGGGCCGTCGAGTGCGCCCGCGATGTCGCGGCCGACCGACGGCTTCTCAGCAACGATGAGTGTCTTCATGCCGGGAGGCACCATAGCGCGGGTTGCAAGGGCTGCCGCGAGCGCGATACTCCACCGCCCGTGACCAAATCGCCTGCATACGTCCTGGCTGGGATCCTTACCGGGCTGCCCATGCGGTTCCTATTTCGGTTGCGAGTCAAGGGGAAGGAGCATCTTCCGCGCGAGGGTGGCTATGTCCTTTCTGCCAACCATGTGTCCAATCTCGACCCGTGGCCGCTCGGCTGGCCGCTCTTCCCGCACCGGGAGCTGCGGTTCATGGCGAAGGCGGAGCTCTTCCGCTCGCCGCTCTGGCCGATTCTCAAGTTCGGCGGGGCGTTCAAGGTCAACCGGGGCGAGGGTGACGAGAAGGCGATCGACACCGCCGTGCGGCTGGCCCGGGACGGCGAGGTCGTGGCGATCTTCCCGGAGGGCACGCGGCGGGAGAAGGGGCTGGTCAAGAAGTTCGAGGCGCGCCCGCACACCGGAGCGGCGCGCGTCGCTCTGACGGCCGGGGTGCCGCTGGTCCCGGCGGCGATCTCCGGGACCGACCGGATCCGCCGGCTCGGGCCGCTGCGCGTCGCCTACGGAGCCCCTGTCGAGCTCGACGACCTCCGGAAGCTGGAGCCTCGTGAGGGCGCGAAGATCGGGACCGACCGGCTGATGTCGGCGATCCACGAGCTGAAGGCGAAGCTGTGAGCGCGCCGGTGATGATCGTCGACGGCGACTCGCTGACGCATCGCGCGTACCACGGCCTCCCCAAGTCGATCAGGCACAACGCGGTCGTCGGCTTCACGAACATGCTCGTCCGCCTCTGGGAGAGCGAGCAGCCGCGCGCCGTCCTCGTCGGCTGGGACACGCTCGAGGTGCCGACCTACCGTCACGAGGCCTTTGACTCGTACCAGAGCGGGCGCGTGTTCGAGCCGTCTCTGCTGGAGCAACTGCCGATGCTCCCCCAGCTCGTGGTGGCGCTGGGGTTCGCGAGCGCCAGGGCGCCCGGATACGAGGCGGACGATTTCCTGGCCGCGGGAGTCGCAGCAGCACGAAAGCGGCGCAGGCCGGCGATCGTCGTCACGTCGGATCGCGACGCCTACCAGCTGGCGAGCGACCGCTGCACGATTCTCGCGCCGGTTCGCGGGGTCAGCGAGCTCGCGCGGATCGGCCCCGCAGAGGTCCGCGAGAAATACGGCGTGGAGCCGAAGCAGGTTCCGGACTTCATCGCGCTCCGCGGCGACCCGTCCGACAAGCTGCCCGGCGCACCCGGGATCGGCCCCAAGAAGGCCGCCGAGATCCTGCAGCAGTACGGCTCGCTGGAGGCCGCACTCAAGGCCGGACGCTTTTCGACGCTCGCGGAGGAACTTCGCCTCTACCGGCGAATAGCGACACTCGACGCCTCCGCCCCACTCCCTCCCCTCGAAGATCAATCCCCCTCGTGGGCGGAGGCGTCGAATCTCCTTCGTAGCTGGGGCTTGAACGCGTCCGCCGACCGCCTCGCAGCGCGCGCCGGCTGACGTGGACGTCATCAGCCACCCGGACATGGCCCGTCTGCACGAGACGGGTGAGCATCCGGAGACTCCACGCCGCCTGGAGGTGTTGCTCGAAGCCCTGGGCGAATGGGTCGAGCCGGAGCCCGCTTCGGACGCGGACATCCATAGGTGTCACGCGCGCGACTACATAGAGCGCGTGCGCGAAGTGAAGGCCACGACCCTGTTAGACCCGGAGACGGTCTGCACGCCGACGAGCTACGAAGCGGCTCTGCTGGCCGCCGGTGGAGCCATCGAGGCGGTCCGACGGGGCGGGTTCGCCGTCGTGCGACCCCCGGGGCACCACGCCCTGCCCGACCGCGCGATGGGGTTCTGCCTCTTCGACAACGTTGCGATCGCGGCGCGGTGGGCGCAGGCGGAGCTCGGCGTCGAGCGCGTGGCGATCATCGACTGGGACGTCCACCACGGCAACGGGACGCAGGCGATCTTCCAGGACGACGACTCCGTTCTCTTCGTCTCGTTGCATCAGTGGCCGCTCTATCCGGGCTCGGGCGGCCCCGACGAGCAGGCCGAGACGACCGTGAACGTGCCTCTGCCGGAGGGCTGTGGCGATGCCGAGTACGCGCGAGCCTTCGAGGAGATCGTCGAGCCCGAGGTACAGCGCTTCCAGCCGGATCTCGTCCTCGTCTCGGCGGGCTTCGACGCGCACGAGGACGACCCGCTGGCCGGCATGCGCCTGACCGAGGACGGCTTCCGCCAGCTCGCAAGCCGAAGCGCAGCGCTCGGGCCACGGGTCGCGGCGGTCCTGGAGGGCGGCTACAACCTCGAGACGCTGCCCGGCTGCGTCAAAGCGGCCCTCGAAGGGCTTCACCTAAAAAAATGACCGGCCCCTGTGGGGGCCGGTCTAAGAGAGAAGTGAGCCACCGAGTCCTCGTCCGCCTAGAGGAACTTCGATAGTCCCAGTATTGCGCCGAAACCTGAGAAATCTCATCGCCTCGGCCCACCCGCGGTGGGTGAACCCGTATCCCCCAGAATGGGTGATTAGGCGGCCGTGCGCGCGCGGGAGAGCGACTCGAGCGCCTCGCGGCGCGAGCTCACGTTCAGCTTGCGGAGCAGGCTCTTCACATGGGAGCGGACGGTGTGCTCGGAGATGAAGAGGCGCTTGGCGATCTCGTCCGTGCCGAGATGCTCGTCCAGCAGGAGGAGCACTTCGAGCTCCCGGGCGCTGATCGCTTCTGCGATCGCTTCGGGAACCCCGGCGTCGTGACCTGATCCGTCACGGACACGATCGAGCAGCCGGCGCGCGACTGCGCCGGAGAGGGCGGCCTCGCCGTTCACGGTTGCCCTGAGGAACTCGACGAGCCGCTCCGGAGGCTCGGTCTTGAGGAGATAGCCGGCTGCGCCGCCGCGAATCGCGGCGAGAAGATTGTCCTCCGTGCCGGAAGCGGTGAGGACGACGACCTCGGCGCTGGGAGCGGCCTCGCGGAGCCGGGGGAGCGCGTCGAGCCCGTTCAGGCCCGGCATGGAGAGATCGAGGAGCACGAGCTCCGGTTGCAGCCGTCTGGCCAGCTGGATGGCCTCTTCGCCGTCTCCGGCTTGGCCGCAGACGTCGAAGCCGTGCTGGGTGAGGAGCGCAGCCAGCGCATCGCGCGTGAGCGGGTGGTCGTCGACGATCAGGATGCGAGTTGCCACGGATCCCTTATCGGCACGGGCACTTCTGCCGAATAGGGTCAATATGAGGCGCGGAAAAGAAGACGCCTACCAGGCCTGGCTATGGGGAGAAGTGCTCCTGCTCGGCCTGCTGGGGGCTGCGCTTGCGCTGTTTGTGACGTACCCGTCGCTTCGCGACACCTTCGAGCTGCCCCAGCTCCGTCTCGTTCTCGATACCGCCGTGACCCTGGCCGCCGGGATCGTCGCGGTGCTCGCCGGAGTGCGTTTCTCCGTCGAGGGACGGAAGCTCGACTTCCTGCTCTGCGGCGGTTTCTTCGTCGCCGCGCTCTCGACGTTCGCCTTCGGGATCGCGCCGTCGTTCGGCGGCGACGTCGTCGACCGCGGCGAGGCCTGGGCCGGGATGTGCACGAAGCTCCTCGCGACGGTGCTGATCGCTTCGGCGCCGTTCGTGCGGGGCCGGATCACGCGGCGCCGGCGCGCTCTGCTCTGGTCGACGGGAGGCCTCGCCTTCGCAACTCTGGCGATCTGGTTCTTCGCGCGTGGTCTCGGCGACTCGCTGCCCGCGATGGAGCGTGGCGAGGACCAGCCGGTCGGCGTGATCGTCGTCCTCGCCCTGCAGGCGTTCCTCAGCCTCATCGCCTTGATCGGGTTCGGCCTGCGCTTCCGGCGTGAGGGTGAGGACCTCGACAGCTGGCTCGGCCTCGGCAGCCTCGCTCGCGCTCTTCGCGGAGCTCCACTACGTCTTCACGCCCGTCGTCTCCAACGAGTACGTGTCGCAGGGCGACTTCCTGCGTCTCCTTTCCTACGGTGTCCTGCTCGCCGGTGTGTGGCGGGCCATCCGCTTCGCCGAGTTCGGCCGCGCGGTCGCAGAAGAGCGGGCCCGTGTCGCTCGGGAGATCCACGACGGGCTGGCGCAGTACCTGTTCGCGATCTCGACGCACGCGAGCATGCTCGACTCGGAGACCCCGCCCGAAGGAACGGTTCAGCGCCTGAAGCAGGCAGCGGCGGCCGCACAGCAGGAGGCGCGCTTCGCGATCCTTGCGCTCTCCTCGGCCAGTGGCACGGCGTCGTTCGACTCCGCGCTCCGCCGCTACGTCGACATCCTCACCGCCGACGGCGAGCTCGAAGTCGAGCTCGAGGTCGATCCCGAGCTCTCGCTCGCGCCGGACGAGCAGATCGAGGTCTTCCGGATCATCCAGGAGGGGCTGGCGAACGTTCGCAAGCACGCGCACGCCCGGCGGGCCGATGTGCGCATCGGTCGAAGCGGCACGCAACGCGTGGTGATCGTCCGCGACGACGGCGAGGGATTTGCGCGCGACGACCATGAGGCCGGACAGGGGCTGAAGAACCTTCGCTCTCGTGCAGCGTCGATTGGCGGAGCGTTGGCGCTGCGATCCTCACCCGGGCCGCGGCACCGCTCTCGAAGTAACGCTCCGCGCCTAGAATCGCCCGCGATGAAGCGGGAGACGTGGATCGGCTGGCGACCGCCGGTCTCGTCGTGGCGACGATGGCCGTTCGATCATCTCGATCGGGACCGAGGACGACGGAGACGACGGGACGTTCGCCGACCCCTGGGTCTTCCTCGGCACCTCTGCCGGCGCGCTCGTGTTGACGGCGCTGCTCTTTCGCTTCGTCGTTCGAAGCGATGATCCGCTGCGGGCGCCGACCAGGGCGATCGCGTGCGGCCTGCTGGCGGTGCTGTCACTGCCGTTGCTCTTCCTGGCTGTGCCGTTTCCCTTCGCCGGCGCCGCCGTTGCGCTGGGCCTGATCGGGCGGGAAGGCAGGCAGCGCGGGCTTGCCGCAGCAGGCATCGTGCTCGGGGCGGTCGTACTCGTGCTGGGAGCCGGGGCCTACACTTTGACGACTGCTCGCCTAAGTTGTCGCCTTGGGCCACGCCTGAAAGGAGGCAACCGCGATGACGGATCACAGGATCGGTAGCCGCGAGGAATGGCAGGCGGCCCGCGAGGAGTTGCTACGACGCGAGAAGGAACACACCCGGATGGGCGACGAGCTCGCACAGCAGCGCCGCGAACTGCCATGGGTCCCGGTCGAGAAGGAGTACCGGTTCGAAACCGACGAGGGGACCAGGACGCTGGCAGAGCTTTTCGAGGGCCGCTCCCAGCTCCTCGTCTACCACTTCATGTTCGGCCCGACCTACGAGGCCGGCTGCCCGGTCTGTTCGTCGAGCGCCGACGCCGTCAACGGCGTTCTTCCTCACCTCCACGCGCGCGACGTGACGATGCTCTATGTCTCGCGCGCGCCGCTCGAGAAGCTCCAGGCCTACAAGCGCAGGATGGGCTGGAGCTTCCCCTGGGTGTCGTCGGCCGATAGCGACTTCAACTTCGACTTCGGCTACTCGTACACGGACGAGCAGGTGCGCGAGCACATGGGATCGATGCTCGCGGACCCGCCGCCGATCCTCCGCCAGATGGCTACCGCCACCGGGACAGACGTCGCCGGATACGTCTCGGAGGGTCCCGGCATGAGCGCGTTTGCCCTCTCTGACGGCACCGTCTACCACGCGTACTCGACGCCGGCCGTGGGCTCGAGTTCCTGATGGGTTACTACCCGATCCTCGACCGGGCGCCGAAGGGGCGCGACGAAGGCGATTCGGCCCCGTTCTGGATCCGGCGACACGACGAGTACGGCCTCGAGCGAGGCTAGACAAGGTCCGCGCGCGTAGGCGCATGTCCGCCTACCTATTCAAGGCTGTCTACCGAATGCCGATGAGGTGAGGGATGACTCTGGTCGACCTCAGCTTCGTTCGGTGTTCGCAGGCTGGTGCGCTGTCGCAGGGTCCTCGCATCGGGGGTCTCGCGTGTCCGTCGAGCGAACACTAGAGAGCCTTCGCGCCGCTGTTGACGCCGCGCCCGCGGATGATGCTCTGAAGCTGCACCTTGCCGAGCTGTTGCTCGAGGCAGGGCACGTTGGCGAGGCGCTCCGGCAGATCGGTGCGGTGCTGGCGGTCGATCCATCGTCGTCGGAGGCTCGCGCCTTGATGGGACGAGCGATTACGCCGGCGGCAGCTTCCGATCAGAGTCGGCAAGGATTCGACTGGGCAAGCGCTGAGACACAGCTCGACGATGTCGTCGCTCCTATGTTCGTCGCCGGAGATGAGCAAGCGGGCGCGGACGCGTGGGAGGTTGAGCGCGTCGCCGTTCGCCTCGGTGACGTGGGAGGACTGACCGACGTGAAGGCGCGGTTGGAGTCAGCGTTCCTGGGGCCGCTACGCAATCCAGAGTTGCGGCGGCTTTATGGCAAGAGCCTTCGGGGAGGACTTCTGCTGCTGGGGGCCACCCGGGTGCGGAAAATCGTTTATTGCCCGAGCTCTTGCCGGTGAGCTGGGGGCGGGACTGCTGTCGGTCTCGATCCACGATGTGCTCGACATGTGGATCGGAAACAGCGAGCGCAATCTTCATGAGCTGTTCGAACTCGCCCGGCGCAACGCGCCGTGTGTTCTCTTCATCGACGAGCTCGACGCTCTTGGGCAGCGGCGTTCACAGCTCCACGCAAGCGCCATGCGAACGACCGTCAACCAACTCCTCGCTGAGCTGGATGGAGTCGGCAGCGACAACGAGGGTGTGTTCGTGCTGGCGGCGACCAACCATCCGTGGGATGTAGACCCCGCTTTCCGACGTCCCGGACGCTTCGACCGCATGGTTCTCGTGCTCCCGCCGGATGCCGAGGCGCGCGAAGCCATTTTTCGAACACACTTGCGTGACCGACCGATCGAAGGGGTTGACCCCGCCAAACTGGCACGTCTGAGTGACGGGCTGTCAGGCGCGGCATCGCCCATATCTGCGAGACGGCGGCAGAGCGTGCGCTGACCGACGCAGTCCGCTCCGGAGATCACCGCTTGATCGTGATGGGTGACCTGGAGGCCGCTTTGCAGGAGGTGCGGCCTTCGACGACACCCTGGTTCGAGAGCGGCGCGAAACGTCGTCTTGTTCGCGAACGGCGACGGAACGTACGACGAGCTCCTGGCCTACCTGAAGCGACAAAAACGACTGTGACCGTGGCCTCGGACACACAGATGCGGGCGCAGCTCCTGACGGAGCTCGGTCGAACTGACGAGGCAATCGCGCTCCTTTCCCGTGCGCTTGCGACCGACCCTGACCACACGGGGCTCCTGGAGGCGCTGACCGAAGCGCAGCTCGAAGCCGACCCGCGACAAGCTCTGAACACAGCAGAACGGTTGATCGCGCTCAGCCCAGGCGGCTATCGCTGCAACTATCTCGCAGCGTTTGCATGCCTGGAGCTGGGCCGTACAAAACAGGCGATCGCGCATTCCCGCGAGGCCGTTGCCACTCCCCCAACATCGCCAGCCCACGCCTGTGGCTGAGCGTACAACCTAAGAAGAAGTTCAAACCGGCAAGGAAGCTGCCGACGAGCGCTCGAGCTAGATCCCACTGAAATAGCGGCCTGATCGCAAGGGCAACGTCGAGCTCGGGCTCGGCAACTGGAAAGAGGCGAGCGGTGGTACCGGCAGCGCTCGAGATCAACCCCACAGCGGCCGGCCAGTTGAATCTTGCGACGGTCCAGGAGGGCAGGGAAAGCTGCTCCTGCCCAGACCGCGATGCTCGGCAACACCTCGATGCCGTCGTCTACACGACCCTCGTCCATGTCCAGTGGATAGCGGGCGTACTCGCCTTCGGCGTATTGATGATCAGGGTCGACTGATGCTTTGGCTCTGGTTGGTCTTCAGGGTTGCACGCGCGCTCGCCTCCACCTTCTCCCTCCTGTTGAACATCAAGCTGCTCCGCGCGCTTCCCTGGCCCTACCTCAAGCGGCTACCACGCGCGAACAAGTGGATCGGCATCCTCGTTCTCACTCTCGCCGTTTCTCTCTCGCGCTCTCTCTGCTGGCCCTCGCCGCCCCGGGAGAAGCTCGACCGGCGATCGGGACTACTGCTTTTACCGTCGCTCTCATCGGAATCGCAAGCTCATGGATGCACGGCGGAGTCCGACGCTGGCAACGATGGCGACGACGCGCACGTCAAGCATAGAAAGAGCCCCGGTTTCCGGCCTGCTGGCGGTGCTGCCACTCCTGCTCGGGACGGTCGTACTCGTGCTGGGAGCCGGGGCTACGCGTTCGAACTCCTCGCCTAAGCGCTGATCAAGAGGCGTACGATCAGTAACCGACAGTGGTACTCATCGAGGCGTCGAGCACGTTCCCGGTCCACCGGGAGGCTGGGTTCGACTACATCACAGATCCCACGAACTGGCCCCATTTCTCGCCAGAGCGCTCGTCTCGACATCCCGGCACCTCGGCCAGGCAAGGTGGCAGCAGCCGGCGACACGATGCGGTTGCGCATGCGCCTTGCTGGCCGCCTCACCGAGCTGCACATGACTCTCGACCAACTGGAACGCCCGGCGCTTGTGCGCTACCACACCGTCCAGAACCGCATGCCCGATGCAACGCACGAGCGGCACTTCCAACTCGCCGCTGAAGGGTTCAACTACCGGCTCGTCGTCTCGTTCAAACCACGTACCAGTCGCACCAGGACTCTTTGACCGCACCCTGTTCCGGTACGCGGCCGCACGCGCGCTGCGCCGAACGCTCGACAACCTGGCCCGGCAGCTCGCGGCTCCTGAAGCCACGGCGGAGCGATGAGCGGATGAGCCAGCTGGAATTCGACGAGAGCACCGCGCGACTGCTCGAAGTGCTCTATGGCACGCGCGACGTGCTGCGCCGCCGGCAGCTGGTCCGCGACGCCCTCGGCGTCGCGCCGGGCGAACGCGTCCTGGACGTGGGCTGCGGACCCGGGTTCTACGTCGCCGAACTGCTCGAGCACGTCGGATCCGACGGCTCGGTGGTCGGCATCGACAGCAGCCAGCCGATGCTCGCCGTGGCGGCGCATCGCTCCGAGGGGCACGACAACGTCTCGTTCCACGAGGCGGACGCCACCTCGCTGCCAGTCGAGGACGCGAGTTTCGACGCCGCGCTGTCGGTGCAGGTGCTCGAGTATGTCGCCGACGTTCCGGCCGCGCTCGCCGAGATGTACCGCGCCTTGCGCGCCGGCGGTCGTCTGCGTCGTGTGGGATGTCGACTGGGCCACCGTGTCCCTGCACACAACCGATCCTGCTCGGACGGAGCGCATCCTGCGATCCTGGGACGGGCACCTCGCGCATCCATCGCTGCCACAGACCCTCACGGCGCAACTCCAGGCCGCGGGGTTCGACGGCGTCAAGCTCGAAGGCCACACCTTCGCGACCAACGAGCTCGATCCGGACACATATGGCGGCTTCCTCGTCCCCTTCATCGCACAGTTCGTGGTCGGGCGGGACGGGATCTCGGAAGACGAGGCGAACGCATGGGAAGCCGAGCAGCGGGAGTTGGCGCAGCGCAGCGAGTTCTTCTTCGCCTGCATCCAGTTCTGCTTCACCGCGACGCGCCCCTAGCAGGGCGTTACGAATGTCGTGATGCACCCATCGTGATGCAGCGCCTGGATCGCCGTCATTCGGCGATTCGTACGCGATGAGGGCTGGCGAGGCGCGAGGCCGTTGTGCGGCGCTCCTCCGCCAGGCGGCTGGCTGGGGCGAACGCGCTCCAGGTGAACCAGTGCCCGAGCCCGCGTTGCAGCGTCCGCGGGCCGCTCATCGTCAGCTTGCCGGCTCGAATCGCGCCGCCGAGCTCGGCCCGTCCCAGGTAGACGCGGTAGAGCGTGGTGGTGTCGACGGTGACCTCGAGGTCGACGTCGAAGCCGGGATGCTGGAGGCAGACTGAGACCTCGGAGGGCTCGAGGACCATCCAGTAGCGCCGCTTGGGGTCGCGAAAGTCGAACTGCACCACGGTTCGGTTGGGTGGGAGCCGCTCGCGATCGACGTGGCGGGCCATCCAGACGATCAACAGGTCGGGATCGAGTTCCTCGGGGCGCGGCTCGGTGAACGACCAGGTCGCGCCCCACTCGCCGATCGCCTGCACGACCGGCTGGAGGTCACGGCCGGCGGGCGTGAGGCGGTATTCGAGGGTGCGGCCTTTGGGGCCCGTCCTGCGCTCGATGACCTCGGCCCGCTCGAGCGCGCGCATGCGGTCGGTGAGGACCGAGCGCGAGATCCCTGGGAGGCCGCGTTGGAGCTCGTTGAAGCCGCTCGCGCCGCCCAGCATCTCGCGCACGATCAGAAGCGTCCAGCGGTCGCCGAGGATCTCGCTGGCCTTGGCGACCGGGCAGTACTGCGCGTAGCTGCGCATCGCGCCACCATGCTAGCCGCGGATCGGGCACAGGTCTGTTACTCGAACCGGTTGGTTCGAAAGTAGAACTAGTCGAGCAGGAGCCCGGCGAGCCTACGGTGCCGGCATGGCTACCCGGACGCCGATATCGGAGGCACCGAACGATCGACGTCGAGCGCCTGCGCGCCGGCGTTCGCGGCCCGGTGATCCTGCCCGCCGACCCGGGCTACGACGCCGCGCGCGCGATCTGGAACGGAGCGATCGACCGCCGCCCCGCCTGCATCGCCCGCTGCGCGGGAGTCGCCGATGTCGTCGCCGCGGTTGACTTCGCCCGCGAGCGAGACCTGCTGGTGGCGGTGCGCTCCGGCGGCCACGGCGTCGGCGGTCACGCGCTCTGCGAAGGCGGCCTCGTGATCGACCTCTCGCCGATGAAGGGGATCAGGGTCGATCCGGTGGCGCGGACGGCCAGGGCGGAGGCCGGCGTGCTGTGGGGCGAGCTCGACCGCGAGACGCAGCTTCACGGATTGGCGACGGTAGGCGGGATCGTCACGCACACCGGCATCGCGGGGCTCACCTTGGGCGGCGGTATCGGCTGGCTCATGCGCAAGCACGGGGCGACGGTCGACAACCTGGTCTCGGTCGACCTGGTGACGGCCGACGGCGAGGTTCTCACCGCCAGCGAGGATGAGAACCCGGACCTCTTCTGGGGCGTCCGTGGCGGCGGCGGCAACTTCGGCATCGTCACCTCGTTCGAGTACCGGCTTCACCCCGTGGGGCCGATCGTGCTCGCCGGACCGATCTTCCATCCGCTCGAGGATGCCCGCGAGGTGCTGCGCTTCTACCGGGAGTTCATCGCCGCAGCGCCCGACGAGCTGACAACGATCTTCAACCTGCGGGTGGCCCCGCCGCTCCCCTTCCTGCCCGAGGACGTGCACGGCAAGCCGATCGTGATGGTCGGGGCCTGCTACGCCGGCGCGGCCGAGGACGGGATCGAGGTCGTGCGGCCGCTGAAGGAGTTCGGCACCCCGATCGTCGACCTGCTCGAGCCGAAGCCGTACACCGCGCTGCAGTCGATGTTCGATCCGTCCGTCCCGCACGGCTGGCACTACTACTGGAAGTCGGTCGAGCTGCCGCCGCTCACCGACACGGCGATCGACACTCTCGTCGAGCACGCCTCCGCGCTCACCTCGCCGAAGTCGTATTGCATCGTCTTCCAGCTCGGCGGCGCCCTCGCCCGCGTTGGAGAGGACGAGACCGCCTTCAGCCAGCGCGACGCCGCCCACAACGTGAACATCAACGCGGTCTGGACCGAGGACGACCCCGAGGGCGAGCGGCATGTCGCCTGGGCGCGCGAATTCTTCTCGGCGATGCAGCCCGCAGGCCGGCGGGCATGTCTACCTCAATTTCCTGGGCGACGAGGGCGCGGACCGGGTGCGCCAAGCGTATGGCGAGCGGCAATACGAGCGCCTTGCCGAGTTGAAGCGGACATACGACCCGACGAACTTCTTCCGGCTGAATCAGAACATCGAGCCGTAGAAGTGGTCTCCCCCCAGATGGAAAAGCCCTGCAAAGTGCAGGGCTTTCCTTTAGCAGGCCTGTAAGCCGGATTCTGTCGAGGGTGACCATCCCTCTAGGCCATCGGTTTCCCGATGGCTCGAGCGGCGTACCCGGCTCCTACGCGGGCAGCGTGTACGGAGCCTGTTTCGCCTTGCACCGGACGGGGTTTGGCTAGCCGTCGTGTCACCACGACGCTGGTGGGCTCTTACCCCACCTTTTCACCCTTACCTTCGGCGTCTCCGGAGAGTCTTTCGCCGCCGGCGGTCTCCTTTCTGTGCCACTTTCCGTTGGCTTTCGCCACCTGGGATTTCCCCAGCGTCCTGCCCTTCGGTGTCCGGACTTTCCTCGAGCCCTTGCGGGCTCGCGGTCACCCGGCCTGCGAGCTCAATTGTAGCCGCGATGCCGCGGCTTTTCCTGCGCCCAGCTCGGATCCGCACTCCGGGCAGAAGATCGCGGTGCCGCGGCGCATGATGAACTCGCCGCAGACGAGGCACTCGAGGCTCACGCCTCGCAAGAGAGCGTTCAGCTCCTGTTCGAGTGTCCGGTTCAGGGATTCCACGCTGGTCACAGCTTCCGGAAGACCCCCGTGACGGCGCCGAGGATCTGGACGTACTCCGCGTAGATCGGATCGAGCGAGTCGTTCTCGGGCTGCAGGCGCACGCGGCCGCCCTCGCGGAAGAACCGCTTCACGGTCGCCTCCGCCTCGTCCGCCCGCTCGTCCTGCCCGGCCAGCGCGACGACGATTTCGCCGTTCCGTGCGTCGGACTGGCGGTGGACGACGACGATGTCGCCGTCGAGGATGCCCGCGTTGATCATCGAATCGCCCTTCACGCGCAGGAGGAACTCCTCGCCGTCGCCTCGCGCAAGCATGTCGGGCACCGCGAGGTACTCCTGGACGTTCTGGTCGGCGAGCAGGGGGCTACCCGCTGCGATCTCGCCGACGAGCGGGAGGCGATGCACGTCCTCGGCCGGCTGCGACCTGACGCGGTCGGTCAGCTCCAGGGCGCGCGGCTTGGTCGGGTCGCGCTTGATGAGCCCCGCGCGCTCCAGGTTCGCGAGGTGCGCGTGGACGGTCGAAGGGGACGCAAGGCCGACGGCCTCGCCGATCTCGCGCACGGTCGGCGGATAGCCGTGGGCGTCCAGGTAGGACGTCAGAAAATCGAGAATCTGGCGCTGCCGCTCGGTTAGCACTGGGCCTCCTTCCGCGAACATGTGTTCGATAGGCTAGCTGCCCGCGCGGACGGCGTCAAACATATGTTCGCACTCGATTCCACATCGCCGTTGTGGTCCGCTTGAGCTACTGCCTCAAAGGAGCCGGATTGAACTCCATCAGGAGCCAGCGGTAGGGATGCTCGTCATCGGGTTCGCGTTCCTCGACCGGCCGAAAGCCCGCCTTCTGCCAGCCACGAACAGCTTGCTCGTTCCAGATGTACGGATCGACCGTGATGCGCTGTCTCCCTCCCTCATCAAGCAGGTGCCGGGCGAGCGTACGGGCGGCGTCAGGGCCGAGGCCTTGCCCGCGAGCTGGCGGGATCAGGAACATGTCAAGCCCGCCGATGTCGGCCGGGCCGCAGCGAGCAGCCGGAGCGCAGCCCGGCGACGCATGGCTACACTGCCTCCGCGCGCTGGTGGCGGAATTGGTAGACGCGCAAGGTTGAGGGCCTTGTGGGGTTAATACCCCGTGGAGGTTCAAGTCCTCTCCAGCGCATATGTGGCTGCGATGAAGGCACTTTGCGAAACAGCGGTCGAGGCGGCGCTCGCTGCGGGCGCGTCCTACGCGGACGCTCGCGCGGTCCTGACGCGCCGCCAGCACGTCGTCACGAAGAACGGCCAGGTGGACGACCTCTCGGACGGCGAGAGCGAGGGCATCGGCGTCCGCGTCCTCGTCGACGGCGCCTGGGGATTCGCCGGCGACCGGCGGCTCGACGAGGCAGGTGCCCGCGACGCCGCCTCGCGCGCGTCTGCATTTGCACGTGCCGCGCCGAGCCGCGACGGCCGGCAGCTCACGCCGATCGAGGCTCACCAGGGCCGGTACCAGACACAGGTCGAGCGCGACCCGTTCGACGTCCCGCTCTCGGAGAAGATCGACCTCTGCCTGCGCGCCGAGGAGGGCATGCGGCAACCCAAGATCAAGGTCACGCAGGCGATGGTTCGCGCCCAGCGCGAGGAGAAGGTGCTCGTCTCCTCGGAGGGCAGCTCGATCGAGCAGGTGCTCGTCGAGTGCGGCGGCGGAATCGACGCCTATGCCGCCGAGGGCGACCAGCTCCAGGTCCGCAGCTACCCGAGCCAGCACTCGGGCGCCAGCGGCCAGGGCGGCTGGGAGTACGTCGAGTCGCTCGGCCTCGACCGCGAGGCGCCGCGCGTCGGCGAGCAGGCCGTCGCGCTGCTGACTGCCGACGAGTGCCCGCCGGGGCGCATGACGGTCGTGATCGATTCCGAGCAGATGGCCCTTCAGGTCCACGAGTCGGTCGGCCACCCGACCGAGCTCGACCGCGTCTACGGAACCGAGGCGGCCTACGCGGGCACGAGCTTCCTCAAGGCCGGCGACCTCGGCTCGCTGCGCTACGGCTCGGAGCTGATGAACATCACCGCCGACTCGACCACGCCTGGTGGCCTCGGCACCTTCGGCTTCGACGACGAGGCCGTTCCCGCCCGGCGCGAGGCGATCGTCGAACGCGGCGTCCTGAGCGGGTTCCTGACCTCGCGCGAGACGGCGGCGAAGCTCGGCGCGGGCCAGGGCGGATCGATGCGCGCCGAAGGCTGGAGCCGCATGCCGCTCGTCCGCATGACGAACCTTCACCTCGAGCCACACGAGGGCACGCTCGAAGACCTCCTGGCCGACGTCGACGACGGTCTCTTTCTCGAGACGAACAAGAGCTGGTCGATCGACGACAAGCGCCTCAACTTCCAGTTCGGCACGCAGATCGCCTGGGAGATCAAGAAGGGCAAGCTCGGCCGCATGCTTCGGGATGCGACCTACACGGGAAGCACACCTGTGTTCTGGGGCTCGATGGACGCTGTCGGCGGTCAGGACTCGTGGGTGCTCTACGGGCTGACGAACTGCGGCAAGGGGCAGCCGGGACAGTCGGCGCACGTCTCGCACGGCGCGGCACCCGCTCGGTTCCGCGACGTCCAGGTCGGCGTCAAGTCGTGAAGACGCTCGAGCTCGCCGAACGGGCCCTGCAGGCCGCCGAGGGCGACGAGGCCGAGGCTCTCGTCCACGCCGAGCATTCGGGCGTCGCCCGGTTCGCGAGCTCGGAGGTCCACCAGCCGACCCTGATCGACAACAAGGGGTGCGGCTGCGGATCGTTCGCGACGGCAAGGTGGGTTCGGCGTACACGAACCGAGTCGACGACGAGGGTCTCGCGGAGCTGGCACGTCGTGCCGGCGAGGTCGCGGACAGCGCGCGGCCCGATCCCCTGTTCCCAGGCCTCGCGCCTCGGGCCGACCTCCCGGCGGTGAACGGCTACGACGAGGAGACAGCCGCGCTAGGAGCCGACGATCAGGCCCGACTCGCCGCGGCGGCGATCGAGGGCGCCGGCGACTTCGGTCTCTACGGCTACTTCACGAGCGGCGTGACCGAGCTCGCGGTCGCGTCAACGACCGGCGTCCGCGACCACCAGGCGATGACGGACGCGGTCTGCCTCTGCCTGGCCGCCGTCGACGGGAAGTCAGGCTGGGCGGTGCGGACTTCGAGCCGCGTGGGCGATCTGACGCCGGCCGAGCCCGCCGAGGAGGCCGCCGCCAAGGCCGCGCGGACCGGCGGCGCGCAGCAGATCGAGCCGGGCCCCTACCGGGCCGTCCTGGAGCCCTACGCAGTCGCAGATCTCCTCACCTGGTTCGCCTACGACAGCTTCGGCGGGCTCGGATTCATCGAGGAGCGGAGCTTCCTCAACGGCCGGCTCGGCGAGCAGGCGATGGACGAGAAGGTCTCGATCAAAGACGACGCGCTGGACGAGCGCGGGCTGCCGAAGGCGTTCGATTTCGAGGGCGTGCCCAAGCAGCAGGTGCAGCTGGTCGAAGACGGGGTGCTGAAGGGCGTCGTGTGGGATCGCGAGACGGCGGCCCGCGCGGGCGACGGCGTCGAATCGACCGGTCACGCGCCGCCCGATTCGTGGAAGTACCTCGGGCCGCAGCCGTTCGCGCTCTCGATGGAGGGTGGCGAGGCGGGCACCTACGACGAGCTCGCCGAGCTCGTGGGCGACGGCATCTACGTCACGCGTCTCCATTACCTGAGCATCGTCCAGCCGCGCGAGGGCATCCTCACCGGGATGACGAAGGACGGCACCTTCCGCATCCGGGACGGGAAGGTCGCGGAGCCGCTCGTCAACCTCCGCTTCACGGTCGCGCTGCCAGACGTCCTCGCCGACGTGCCCGGCCTCACCCGCGACCCGATGCTCGTCAACCAGAACGAGCTCTACGACGACCGCTATCCGTTTGCCGCGCGTGTGCCGGGCATCGCCACCGCGAAGTTCAACATCACGGGCACGGGCTCCGGCCCCGGCCTCTAGCTGTCCGGCGTGGCGTCAGCGCACCTGATCGCGGTTGGCTACGAACAGGAGGAGATCGCGGAGCGCGCACTGGGGGCGTTGCGCGATCTCGCGGAGGAGCGTGCGCTCGAGCTGAAGGACGCGGCGCTCGTCGTCAAGGATGACGCCGGGCACGTTGAGCTCCGCCAGAGCAAAAAGCTGGCCGCGGGAGAATCGATCGTCAGCGGAGGCTCGATCGGCTTGCTGCTCGGGCTGGCGATCGGCGTGCCCGTTGCGGCCGCCCTCCTCGGGCTTGCGGGTGGTGGCGGCTTGGCCATGTTCGACCGCGGCATCTCCGACGACCGGATGCGCAGGTTCGGTGAGGAGCTCGGGACCGGACACGCCGCGCTCTTCGCGCTCGTCGCGAACGTCGACTGGGCGCAGCTGCACGAGCGCCTCTCGCCCTACGGCGGCGAGGTCGCCGCATCCGAGCTCGACGAGGACGTCATCGCGTCGCTCGCCTCGGGGTCGACCGGGCCGTAGCGCCGGCGCGCGAGCCACCACGCGACCGCGCCGACCGGAAGGGGCAGCCAGAAGGAGACGAGCCGGTACGCCAGCGTCGCGACGGCAGCGTCGCCGGCGCTGACGCCGGCGAGGACGAGCAGGCCCGCCAGACCGGCCTCGACGAACCCCAGCCCGCCGGGCGTGAGCGGGATCATGCCGAGGAGCGAGGCCGCTGCGTACGCGAGGAGGACGAGCGAGGGCTCCGGCTGTGCCGAAAGCGCCGCCAGCACGCAAAGCAGGGCGAGGTAGTCGAAGCCCCACTTGCCGAGCGCGGCCAGGAACGCCAGCCATGGATGCAAGGAAAACGCGCGCCTGAGGGCGTCGCGCTGCAGCAGCAGGCGCTCAGGAAAGTCGTCCAGCTCGCTCGCGCCTTCCGACCAGGCCCGCCGCGGCCCGTGCGCCGCGCCCGGCGAGGCGAAGCGGCCGGTCCCAGGCGAACGCGCCGACCCCGGCCGCGGCCATCACGACGAAGGCGCCGCCGCCGAGGTAGGCGACGTTCCGGAGGCCGTCCGGGACCGGAGCCCCGCCGAGCGCGGTGAGCACGGCCATCACCGGGAGCGCGAGAACAGTTGCGGTCGTCGCCGCCCAGCTCGCCGCGATCCCCGAGGCCACCCGCTGCGGCGGGATCCCTGCACGCACGAGCATCCCGTACTGCAGGACGCCGGCCGCAGCGGGGCCGCCGGGCAGGATCTTGGCCGCCGCGCCGCCCGCGAGCTGCGACGTCCCGACGGCAAACCAGCTCTGGGTCCGGAAAGCGATCCGTTGCAGGGTCCAGAACGCAAGCGTGCTCACTCCCTCGAAGAAGACCGCCAGGCCGAGCCAGAGCGGGTTGAGCTCTCGCAGCTCAGGCCATGACGAGAAGACCTCGAGGAGGCTGGGAGCGAGCAGGTAGAGCGAGATCCCGGCGAGGAGCAGCAGGACCACGCGGATCGCGATCCGGCGTTTCAGGTTCGCTCGCTGTGCTTCTGGCATGCGGTTCCAGGGAGAATGCCGTTCTATGCAAATCCCGGAGAGAGGAAGGAAGTGAGATGACCGCAAAGGCCGACTTCACAGAGGAGGAGTGGAACGTCGTACGCGAGGGCCCAGCCACGGCCGGAATGCTCGTGCTCACGGCAGATGGCGGAGGATCGTTCCGCGAGACCTGGGCGCTCGCCAAGACCTACGCCGAGGCTCGCAAGCAACCCGGCCAGAGCCAGTTGCTCGACGAGATCGTCTCCGAGAAACCGGACGTCGAGCGGCACTCCAAGCGCGAGGACCTGGAGCGCGAGGGCCTGAAGGGCCTCACTGAGGCCATCGCCCTGCTCGAGCAGAAGGCGCCGGAGGACGTCGAGGCGTACAGGACCTTCGTCCTCGCTGTCGCACGGAGAGTCGCTGAGGCACACGAGGAGGAGGGCCAACCGATCAGCGCAGCCGAGCAGGCGGCGATCGACCAGGTCGCCTCAACCATCGGCACGGCCGCCGGCTAGGGCGCTTCTAGAGACACGCGCGAGTAGTCGACGACGCCGAGCTCGTCCATGCGCCAGCCGTGGACTCGCGGTGAGACGAGGCGGGCTTCGGCGACCCAGCCGAGCGGGACGACATCGTCGGGTCGAGCGGCGATCGCGACTGCTGGGGATCGCGCGGACGAAGCGCATGTCCGCGGTCGCGCGCGCCCGGTTGCAGACGAATCGGAAGCCCGAGTTGCCGCCACTCGGCCCAGACGAGCTCGGCCGCCTCGACGAGCTCCGGGCGGTCGGCCACCCCGAGCGTCAGCGGGCTCGGCGACAGGCCGCGGATCGAGCCGCGCGCCGCGCGGGCGTCGGCAGGGCTCGTCGGCTCGGCGCCGGGCGTAGCCCGTAGGCAGGCGCGGCCACGCGCTCGCTGATCAGCGCCTGGTACTCGCCGCGGGGCACGGTCAGCCGGTAGACACGGCGCATCGCCGGGGAGAGACCTCGAGGCAGCACGACGACGTCGATCCCCTGCAGCGCGCGGGCTCGAAGGGCCGGGCTGAGCGTCGGATGCGCCTCCAGCGCCCGGATCTCACCCTGCGGGACCGGTGCTTCGTCGAGCTCGCCCCGGCGAAAGGCTTGCAGAGCCGCGTACGGCTCCAGCCGCCGGAAGACCACGGTCAGCCCGGGCCGCCTGATGACGACTCGGTCGGCCGATCGGCTCACGAGCCGAAATGGCCCGGCCAGCGCGCGCTTGATCGACCGGTCGCCGAGCTCGGGGTCCAGCGCGACCCGCATGGTGTGCGCAGGCCCGGAGCGCGGCAGGGGCTCGGCCCGCTTCGGCTCCTCCGAATGGCAGCCGGCGAGCGCGAACGCGGCCAGCGCCGCCCCGACTACGCGAGCAGCCGGTACAGCAGGATCGTGTTGATGAAGAAGACGACCGAGACGGCGATCGTGAGGCGGCTCAGGTTGCGCTCGACGATGTGCGTTCCGCCCTGCGACTGCGGGACGTAACCCATCCCGGCCATGCCGGTGTCACGCCCGGAGTGCATCAGGATCAACCCGATGAGCGCGAGCGAGATGATGAAATGCCAGAAGACGAGAATCTGGAGCACGGTCTAGATCAGGATATCAACGGCTACCCTGAGTGCCATGCCGCGGTGCCGACACCTCCTCGTAGTCGGGGCGACGCTCGCTCTCCTCGCGCCTGCTCAGGCCGCAGCCGGTCACGTACCGAGCACCCTGACGCCCGGGTTCCACGTCCCGCAGGCGGCGCCGTTCGGCTCGTTCTCGCCGACGTTCTCCGCGTCCCCGACGGCGGCTTCGGCCGGCCGCTCCGTCGAGGTGCTCGCCAACGTGAACCCGCGCGGGGACGTCAACGGCAACATCTGGGTGCACGCCGATCACGCGTACATGGGCAGCTACGGCAACGCCCAGTCGAGCTGCAAGAGCGGTGTCAGGGTCTACAGCCTGCGGAACCCCAAGCGGCCGCGACGGGTCGCAACGTTCGCTAACGCGAGCCGGCGCGCTCGACGGCACCTACCCCGACCAGGTGCGCATCAAGACCGTCCGCTCGGCTGCGTTCACCGGCGATCTGGCCGCGGTCGGCCTCCAGCGTTGTCGGCCGCCCTTCGATGCGAGCGGCGGGACACGTGGATTCGCCCTCTACGACGTCAGCCGCCCCGCGCGCCCACGGCTGCTCTCGATCGTGAACACCCTTCCGGCCGTGGGCTCGCACGAGCTCTGGCTACAGGCCGTGGGCGACCGCGCGTACGTCTACACCGCGATCCCGCGGGCCGAGCTTCGCGGCTCGCCCGACGGTGTCACCCCCGCCAACCCCGACTTCCGCATCTACGACGTCTCTGATCCAAGGCACCCGGTCCAGGTCGGCCAGTGGGGGATCTGGGCGAACCTCGGGATCAAGCCGTCCTTCAATCAGTTCGTGCACTCCGTGATCACGAACGCGGCAGCGACACGCGCCTACCTCTCCTACTGGGAGTACGGCACCGTGATCCTCGATATCTCCGATCCCTCGCGCCCGCAGCACGTCTCGACGCTGCGCGACCCGGCGCAGCTCGAGTTGCCCCATGCGCACTCCGCTTGGCTCACGCCCGACGAGAAAGTGCTGGTCGAGACGCAGGAGTTCGGACGGTTCTTCAACTTCAACGGGACCGGATACCCCCGGCTGTTCGACATCGCAGACGACCGCAACCCTGCGCTGATCGGCCGCTATGTGCTTCCGGGAGCTGAGTCGAGCACCGTCCACGACCCGAAGATCGTCGGTAGGCGCGCGTACGTGTCCTGGTACGACTTCGGAGTCCTCGTGCTCGACCTCTCGCGCCCCGGCTCGCCGCGCGCGCTGGCGCACTTCCAACCGGGAGCCGGACGGAACGCGGCGAACCCGTGGTGCCCCGTCTGCACGTTCGTCTGGGGAGCCTTCCCGAACCGCGACTACTTCGTCGCCACCGACATGAACACCGGGCTCTGGGTCGCGAAGATCCGCTGTGTCGTGCCGAAGGTCCGCGGGTTGCCGCTCGCCGACGCGCGCGCCGCGCTCGCGCGAGCCGATTGCCGGACCGGAAGGGTCAGCAGGAACACGGGCCGGAGCCTCGCGGCGCGGCCGCGTGCTCACACAGAGACCGCGCGCGGGCACGAAGCCGCGCTTCCCGTCCGCCGTCCGCCTCGTCGTCGGCGCTTAGCGCCGGCCCAGGTCGAGGATCGCCTCGACGAGCTGGGGCCCGACGCGGTCCTTCGTCAGATAGCCGGCGGCGCCGGCCTGCCTGGAGCGGTCGATCTCGGCAGGGATGTCCGAGCCGGTCAGCATCAGGATGCACGCCGTCTGGACTGCTGCTCGCGGATGCGCCGCGTCGCCTCGATGCCGTCGACGAGCGGCATGCTGATGTCCATCAGCGTCACGTCCGGAGAGAGCGTCGTTGCGAGGTCGACGGCCTCGAGGCCGTTCTTCGCCGTGCCGACGACGTCAATCCGCTCGTCGAACGCGAGCAGGGTTTCCACCATCTCGACGAACAGCGGCTCGTCGTCCGCGATGAGAACGCGCACAGGGTCGTGGCTCGGCTTGGGTGGCGGCTTCCATGGTTACCCTCTCGCCGGCAATGGATCAGGCCGAAGCGCGTGAGCGTATTCAGAAGCTACTGGTTACCGGAGACAACCGCCTGAAACAGGGCGTTGCGGCCGGAGAAGGCCCGCGGGAGCTACGAGCAGGCATTGCAGGTCGCACGCGAGGCCGGGCTCGAGGAAAGCGTGCGTCCGCTCGTCGAGACTCAGGCTCGCCGATCTCGAGCGGCTGTCTCGAGAATCGCCTCGATCCGCTCCGCCTGACGCCTGAGGTCGTGCTCGGCCGCGGCGGCTCGAGCCTCCTTGTTCGGGACCGGTAGCTCGGCCGCCCGGCGCAGGCCGTCGGCCAGGGCCAGCGGTGTCGAGCGGGTCGACGAGAACGCCGGCCTCGGGGGAGACGAACTCGGGAGGGCCGCCGACACGCGTTGCGACGACGGAGCGCTCCATGGCCATCGCCTCGAGGAGGGCCTGGCCGAAGGGCTCGATCGTCGAGGGCTGGCAGAGCACGTCGGCCGCGGCGATGTAACCCGCGACCTGGTCGTGCGGGACCCGTCCCACGACTTCGACGCCCGGCCTGCCCCTCGAGCCGCGCGCGCAGCGGGCCGTCCCCGACGAAGACGAGCCGGCCCCGCCCCAGGCGCTCGAAGGCCTCGGCGAGCCGAACGACGTTCTTCCGCTCGGTCAGGCTGCCGACGCAGACGAAGACCGGCCCGTCGCCGTTCCTCGCCGCGGGGGCGAACAGCTCGAGGTCGACGCCGCAGTCGACGACGTGCGTCTTGCCCTTGGCCTCGGGGATCTTCAGCTCGAGCTCGCGGCGCAGGTAGTCGGAGACGGCGATCAGCGCGGAGGCGCGACGGACGACGAAGCGCGTTGCGGCGGCGATTCCGGGGTAGGCGCCGATATTGCGAACGTCACGGCCGTGAGCGGTGACGACCAGCGGCGCTCGGGTGGCGACGGCGGCGGTGAAGCCGGTCGGGACCAGGAAGTGCGCGTAGACGACATCGGGGCGAAATCGCCTCGCGACGCGGGCGGTCTCCGCTGCGAGACGGAAGTGACGACGCTTGCCGCCGGAGCGCGCGTTGAGCACGGCGCGCTCGATCTCGTGCCCCCGGTCGCCGAGCGCGCGCTCGACCTGAGCGACGAACGTGCCCAGGTCGGGGTCGTCCGGCCCCGGGTACATCTGCGAGACGAGCAGGATTCGCAACTAGCGGCGAGTGCTGCGAGTCGTACGTGCCGAAGACGTCGCGCAGCTCGTTCGAGATCTCTCCGACCGTGCAGCCGAGCCGTAGCGCCTCGCGCATCGGAGGAAGCAGGTTCTCGTCGCCCTCGGCGACGCGCCTGATCTCGGCCAGCGCCGCACGAGCCTCGTCCTGATCCCGTTCGGCCCGTACGCGCGCCGTCCGCTCGATCTGGCGCTTCTCGGCGGCCGGGTCGAGCCGGTACAGCTCGATCGGCTCGGATTCGTCTTCCTCGTAGCGGTTGACGCCGACGATCACCTTCTCGCCGGCCTCGACGGCAGCCTGGTGCTGGAACGCCGCCTCTTCGATCTCCCGCTGCACGAATCCCTGCTCGATCGCCTGCACCGCTCCGCCCAGCTCGTCGATCCGCTCGATCAGCTCACGCGCGCGCTCCTCGAGCTCCTTCGTGAGCGACTCGATGAAGTACGCCCCTCCGAAGGGATCGGCTGTGTCGGTGCCGCCGGCCTCGTGCGCCAGCAGCTGCTGCGTGCGAAGCGCGATCTTCGCCGAGCGCTCGGTCGGAAGAGCCAGCGCCTCGTCGAACCCGTTCGTGTGGATCGACTGCGCTCCTCCGGCAACCGCGGACAGAGCCTGAATCGCCACCCTGACGATGTTGTTCTCCGGCTGCTGGGCAGTCAGCGTCGAGCCCCCGGTCTGCGCGTGGAACCGCAGCGCCAGCGCTTTCGGGTTCGTCGCGCCGAAGCGGTCGCGCATGATCTGCGCCCACAGCCGGCGGGCGGCCCGGAACTTCGCGACCTCCTGGAAGAAGTGGTTGTGCGCGTTGAAGAAGAAGGAGAGCCGCTCGCCGAACTCGTCGGGCGAGAGGCCCGCGTCGACGGCGGCCTGCGCGTAGGCGATCCCGTTCGAGAGCGTGAATGCGAGCTCCTGGACCGCCGTCGAGCCCGCCTCCCGGATGTGGTACCCGGAGATCGAGATCGTGTTCCACTTCGGCAGGCGCTCGTTCGCGTAGGCGAACAGATCCGTCGTCAGCCGCATCGAGGGCCGCGGCGGATAGATGTAGTTCCCGCGCGCGCAGTACTCCTTGAGGATGTCGTTCTGAACGGTGCCGCGCAGGTCGGCGCCGGCGACACCCTGGCCTTCGGCGACGAGCTCGTAGAGCAGGGTCAGCAGCGCGGCCGGCGCGTTGATCGTCATCGAGGTCGAGACGTCCTTCAGCGGGATGCCGTCGAACAGGAGCTCCATGTCGGCGAGCGAGTCGATCGCCACGCCGGTCCGCCCCACCTCGCCCTCGGCGCGCGGATCGTCGGAGTCGTAGCCGAGCTGCGTCGGGAGGTCGAAGGCGACCGAGAGGCCGGTCTGGCCGCGATCGAGGAGATAGCGGAACCGCTGGTTCGTCTCCTCGGCGGAGCCGAAGCCCGCGTACTGGCGGATCGTCCAGGGCCGGCCGCGGTACATGTCGCGGTACGGGCCGCGCGTGTAGGGGAACTCGCCGGGAAGCTCGAGCTCGCCCGGGGCGTCCTCCTCGCCGTAGACCGGCTTGATCTCGATTCCGGAGTCGGTCTCGCGGCGATCCTCAGTGGTCGCCATGGCCGTCAATCTACGCGACGGGGCGGGTCAGGCCCTGCGCGGCGTTGCAACGCAACACCTGATGACGGACGAGGGGGCCGAATGGCCCCCTCGTTTCGATCGCTTACCGAGCTGAGTCAGCGACCTCTACCTTGGCAGGCGCCGATGCCGGACCAGCGGGCGCGCCAGCCCCTCCGAAAGGCAGCAGCTCCGCCTCGAGACTCACGTAGGAGGCACCGATGCCTGTCGACGTTCCGCTCTGCCGGACGATCGAGAATGTGTACGTGTGGTTACCGGCGGGAGCAAGGAAGACGTAGCTTCCGGCGAAGGAACGCCGGTCGAAGCCGTCAGGCAAGTCTGCGGCCTCGTTCGCCAGGTTGGTGCTCGTGACGATTTCGGCAGTTCCGGCGTCTTGCCGAAGCCGCCCCTGCATGATGCATGGGCAACCAGTAATGCCGGCGGCTACCGCATATGACGTGAAACTTGCGCGAACAAGGGACTGTTTCGGGACGTCGAGCGCCACGCTGGCGATGTCCGTGTTCCCGTCAGCCTCAATGAGATTGTCGCCTTCGTTCCGCATAAACGCCGCTCGGCTCAGCTGATTCGCTGCGTAGCCGTTCAGCGTGTCGGCGTTCGGGTTCGGCGCACCGGGTGGGCCAGTGTCGCCCTTCGAGCCTTGAAGGCCTTGCGGGCCGCGGGGACCTGCCGGTACCTGGCCTCTCTTGAAGTCAGCGCGCAACAGCGAAAAGTTCTTGACCTTTGCCGAGTTCACAGCGTTCCTCTTGAGTTGTGCAGTGCCGACACTGTTCCTAGGCAGAGTGACCGCGGCGTAGCTGGTGCCACCGAGCGCAATTGTCAGCGCAAGGCATGCGACGACCAGCGCCGGCGACGGCCGGTGACGCAGGATGCGTCTCATTTTTCCTCCTCAACGTTGGTGGATCGGACGGCGAAGACAGCCTATTTCCGGGATCTGACGACACACCCGAGGGGCCCGGCTCTACGCTGCGCCCATGCGAGTGTCAGTTCGGCTCTTCGCGGGCCTCCGGGAGCGCGCGGGAACGGGTGAGCGAGACCTCGAGCTCGCCGACGGATCGACCGTCGGCGATGTCTGGGATTCGCTCGCGCTGGGCGACGAGCCTCCCGGGCTGCTCTACGCCGTGAACCGCGACTACGCCCCGCGAGATCAGGGCCTGGCCGACGGCGACGAGGTCGCGCTCATCCCGCCCGTCTCGGGCGGCGCGTTCCGGCTCGTCGAAGGCCCGCTCGATCTGGACGCTGTCGTGGCGGAAGCCGCGGACGAGCGAGCTGGCGCGATCGCAACCTTCCAGGGCACCGTCCGCAAGCAGTCGCGAGGCCGCGACGTGATCGCCCTCGAGTACGAGGCCTACTCAGAGATGGCCGAGAAGGTCATTGCCGAGATCGCCGGCGAGGTGAAGGACCGCTACGACCTCTGCGAGGTCGCCGTCGCCCATCGGCTGGGTCGCGTCGAGATCGGCGAGACGAGCGTCGTCATCGCGGTCTCGGCTCCTCACCGCCAGGACGCGCTCGCCGCCTGCAAGGACGTGATCGACGCCCTCAAGGAACGAGTGCCGCTCTGGAAGAAGGAGCTCTACGTGGGCGGCGAGGAGTGGATCGGCCGCGGCTCGTGAAGTCGAGGCCTACCTGACGACGAAGCTCCCCTTCATCGAACGGGCGTGAGGATCGCAGGCGAAGCGGTACGTGCCCTTGACGAACGTCAAACGCCAGGTCGTCGTGCCGACGAACCGCTTGGTCGTCGTCCTGTTCAGTTCGTTCGTGGGCCCGGTCAGGTGGAAGTTGTGCGTCCGCGAGCGATCGCGAACCTGGATCACGTACGAGCCAGGCTTCAAGGTCCGGACCGCGCGGCCGGCGCTCGTCTTGAGTGAGATCGAGGCGTTCGGGCCGACGGTCGCCGTCAGCCTCGTCGCGGCCTCCGCAGGGACCGCGCCACCGAGCGCGGCTGCGGTCGACACAGCTAGCACGAGAAGTGAGCGTCGAATCATTTTCTGGACCCCCTAGCGACGTTGTTGTTCGGACGACGAATGAGTGTGAGAGGGCGAGCGCAAGGGCTCGCCCTCTCACCATGGTCTTGCTCTATGCGGCCGCGACCATGAACGAGACGCTGTCCGACAGGACGGGAGTGCCGCCTGCGGCGAATCGTACGTCCTCACGTGGTACTGGGCAGCGGTGCAAGGCGACGTACGCCCTTGAACCAGTAGGCCAGTAGGTCGAACCCAACGAGTTCCCCCACTCGACCGTCACCTGAGCCCGGTGTTGGCCGGATTGAGGCCGGCCGGCGGGGTAATGCAGTACACGCCCGTCGACGGGCGAGTGACCGCCCATCCCGTTCCACGGACGTACGTCGGGTCGATCCCGACGGTCGGGCTCCGCTGATCACGGCATAGAGCGGCGCTGCGCCTGCCGGGCCCTGCGGGCCGGCTGGACCGGTCGCGCCGGTCGCGCCGGTCGCACCGGTGGCACCCGGCTGGGCCGGCTGGGCCGGCTGGCCGGCGGACCCGCGGGGCCGCGCGGCCCAGCTGGACCGCGCCTACCGCGCAGGCCGCGTGGGCCTCGGCGCGGAACCGCGTTGGAAACGAGCGGCGAAGCGCCCGCGACCTTTCCGGCCGTTGCCTTGAGCGTTCCCTCAGCTGCCTGCCCCACGGACGTGGAGCCAAGCGCGGCCACGATCAGCGCCGCAAGGCCAAAGGCGATGCCTAGACGATTCTTCATACTTCTCCCTCCCTCTCGAGCAGCCCCCACCTCTGGAAGCAACTCATTTGACGGTCCCTCCTAGACGGGGCCCGCATCGTTTTCTTCCCGCCGCACGAGTTGAAAGCAGTATTGCGCCCGGTTTCGGGCGTTCCATGGGCCGATGGTCCTATCTTTGGATCGCCCAGGTCCTAGTGGCGGCTTTCTCGGAGATGAAGGAGAGGGGGCGCTCGAATGAGCGCCCCTCTCGGTTCGAGTGTCGTGTCTGGTTAGCGGCGGCCGACCCGCAGGTTGACCCTGAAGTTGACGGCGCCGTACTGCGCCGCCCCGTGGGCTCTGGCCGAGCACACGGCCGACACGCCGGGAACGAACCCTGCGGATCGTGCCGACTCGGCAGCGCCGTGCCCGGATCCGCGCCTGGCCGTTTGCAGCCTCAGGCCGATCACGTTCGGCACGCGACAGCGGGCCGGCGGTGGGGCCGGAGGCGGAGGTGGTGGCGGAGGCGGTGGTGGCGGCGGAGGCGGTGGTGGCGGCGGAGGTGGTGGCGGTGGTGGCGGCGGGGTGGTGGCGGCGGTGGTGGCGGAGGCGGGGTGGTGGCGGAGGTGGAGGCGGTGGTGGCGGTGGCGGTGGCGTCACTGTCGGCGACGCAGGCCGTGTCGATGCCGATGTAGTCGGAGTTGGCACCGCTCGGCCCGCCGTTCTCCACGAAGTAGCGGAGCGCGAAGCGACCGGTCGTCGGCGTCGGCACACCGCTGATCGTCACCGTGTACTGCGTCCACACGTTCGGGTAGCCGCCCGTCGTGTAGGTGGCGTTGATGTCCAGCAGCAGGTTCGTGAAGACACCGACGCTGGTCGCCGTCGTGCCCACGTCCGTGCTCGCACCGGCCGTGCTCGAGCGCACCTGCAACCGGTCGGGGAACTGCGGTGCATTGACCGTCCGCGTCCAGAAGCTGTACTGCGCGCCATTCTGGATCGGCACCTGCGGCGTCAGCAACCAGTTGCTGATCGTCCCCGTTCCGGACGTGTTGTTGAAGTTGGCCCCGATATACGAGCTCGGAGCGCCCGTGTGCGCCGCAAACACGGTCGGGTTGCCCTGGAAGTGGTTGGTCACGCCCAGCGGCTCGCTGTTGTTCTGCCTGAACCAGCCCGGCAGATTCGTGATGTCGTCGAAGCCCTCGTTGACCGCGCCACACGTTGGCGGAGGTGGCGGCGGGGGAGGTGGTGGCGGAGGCGGCGGCGGCGGAGGTGGTGGCGGAGGTGGCGGCGGTGGCGGCGGCGGAGGTGGCCCGCCGCCGGTCACCGTGAAGTCGCCGAACATGGTCGGGGCGTGCGCGTCGCACTGGAAGTGATACGCCCCCTCGACGAGCGTGACGACCCAGGTCGTCACCCCGCTGGTCTCGACCGCGGTCATCCGGTCGACGCTGCCCGGTCCCGTGAGGTGGAAGTTGTGGAAGTTCGACTGGTCCCTGATCTCGATCTCGTACGTGCCGGCGCCGATCGTGGTCACCGGATCCCCGTTCGGGTACTTGAGGTCGATGGTGAAGTCCTCGCGAACCGTGCCGATCAGGTCCGTGTCATACGCGGACATGGCGTCGACTCGGCCGTAGCCGAAGTGGTTGTTCGGAATCGTGGTGCTGCCGCCGCAGCCCGTCGGGTTGCTGCGGGACCGTGACGGCCGGATTGGCCGTTCGCGTCAGGAGCTGCTTGGTCGCGGCGATGTTCCTGACCAGGTCGGGGCGAGCCGACCAGAGCAGGGCCACGACGCCGACCACGTGCGGGCCGGCCATCGAGGTGCCGCTGAAGCTCGCGTACGCCGTATCGCTGGCTTTGACCGACGAGCGGTTCGACACGCCCGGCGCGGAGATGTTCGGCTTCATGCGACCGGAGCCGTCGATGGTGACGGGCCCGCGGCTGCTGAAGCTGGCGAGGGCGTTCGCGCTGTTGATGGCGCCCACGGAGAACGAGGCGGCGTAGATGGCGGGAGGATCGTTGACCGTGCTGCAGGCCGAGCCTGCGTTGCCGGCAGAGACCACGACCAGGATTCCGGCGGCCTCCGTGTTCTCGACGATCGTCCTCAGCGTGTCGGCTGCGCACCCTTCGCTCGGCGGGCAGCCCCAGCTGTTGTTCATCACATGGGGCCGTTTCGTCGGGTCGGGGTTGTTGCCCGGTGCAGGTCGGTGGGCGCGATGAACCACTGGAAGCACTCGGTGTAGGTCGCGGGAGTGCCGACGCCCTGGTCCATGTTGCGGCAGCCGATCCACTTGGCGCCTGGCGCGACGCCGATCTGGTTGCCCGCGCCGTCGTCACCCGACGTCGTGCCGGTCGTGTGGGTGCCGTGGTCGTGGTCGTCGCAAGGCGCGGTGGTGTTGGCGCCGCAGATGCCCGCCACCGCTGTGGATGGAGTCGTGCCAGTTGTAGTTGTGGTCGGCGACGCTCCCGTTCCAGCCGCGATAGTGAGGCTTGAGGGCGTTGTGGGTCCAGCGCATGCCCGTGTCCTGGTTACCGATGACGATGCCCTGTCCTGTGTTACCCGTCGCCCACACTTCGGGCGCGCGGACGTTGCTGACGCCGTACTCGATGGTTCCGGGTGAGTCGAGTTTCGCCGGGGGAGCGTCCTCGATCCACTTGGAGGGCGCGTTCGACTCGATGATCTTCACGTCTGAGCGATCGGCCAGGTCCTCGACGAGCGACCTGTCGCCCGTGGCCACGATGATGTTCGCGACCCAGAAAGAGCGGTAGGAAATGTTCCGCGAGGCCAGCATCGAGCGGAGCGGAGCCTGCGTGCGGTCGGCGTGCTCCTTGAGCGTCTTGAAGACGTAGTTGCCCCGGGCCGCCTGGTTCTTCATGGCGTGCGCCGAGCTCACGTCCGCCTGGTCGCTCAGGTTGATGACGAACGATGCTTCTTGCCCGTTGGCGGTCTCTTGCAGGACTTTCTGATCGATCTTTTCGTACTTGACTTCGCTGCTGGCGGCGTCGTTCACGCCAAGCAGCACCGCGACCCCGATGGCACTGATCGCCAACGCGGTCGCAAGGACGACTCCCCTAGACATACGCAAAGCTCCCCTCCCAGGATCGAAGACGCCCGGCACTTTAGGGCGTTTCGCCGATTGTCACAAGAATTGGCAGAGGATTCAATACCTTCGGCAACTCGCGCTGCGGTTCGGCGAAACTAGGCCGGTGAGCGACGTCGAGCATCCGGGCTGGGCCACCAATCTGATCGCCGCCGGCCAGCTGCAGTCGGGCGAGCACGTGCTCGTCGTCGTCGATGAGCCGCTCGCAGCCTGTGGCTCCGAGCTCGCGGCCGCGGTGCGTGACGCAGGCGGCCGGCCTCAGCTCGAGTTGTGGGCCGGAGATCGCCCGCTGGCCGCGCCACCACCAGCGATCTCCGAAGCCGCGAGTGGGATCGACCTCTGCTTTTTCCTGTCGCAGGCGCCACGCGGCGACGAGGCGGGCGCGCGCGTCGAGCTGCTCCGAATCGTGACGGAGCACGGGGGCCGCGAGATGTATCTCGGGCTGGTCGACGCGAAGCTCCTACGCGGTGAGCTGTCCGAGCCGACCGCCGAACTGGCGAAACCGGCGGCCACCCTCCTCGAGCGGCTCGAGGGCGCCGAGATCGTCCACATCCGCGGGCGGGCAGGAACCGACCTGCGGCTCAATGTCACCGGACGGCGGTGGCTAACGGACGCGCTACCGCTGAAGGCCGGGGAGATGGCGAACTATCCCGGCGGCGAGGTGTTCACCGCACCGCTGGAGGACGGTGCCGACGGCGTGCTCGTGGCCGACCTGACCGTCCCCTACACCGTCGAGGGGCTCGTCGACGAGCCGGTCACGATCCGCTTCGAAGGCGGACGTGTCCAGTCGATCGAGGGTGGGCGCGCCGCGGAGATGCTGAACGCGCTGGTCGAGGAAGCGGGCGAGTCGGGCCGCGTCATCGCCGAGCTCGGCATCGGCCTCAACCCCACGATCTCGCCGCGCGGGCACGTGATGCTCGACGAGAAGGCCGCTCGCACGGCCCACGTGGCCATCGGGTCGAACACCGGCCCCTACGGTGGGCGCAACCAGTCCTCGATCCACGTCGACTGCATCTTCTCGGAGCCGACGATCGAGGTGGATGGGGAGCCTGTCGAGCTCCCCACCCACTAGGAGGGTTACGAGGACGCAACCGCGGTCGCCGCGAACTGACATCGGTTCGTGCCGGCGATGGAGTACTGCTCGCTCATGAACGACACGGTCACGACGGAGGTGCCGGTCGGGGAGCGATAGACGAGCGTGCCCGCGACGTCGTCGTCCTCGGCCGAGAGGAAGTCGAAGTCGTCGGTGGCGTCCAGATCGTCGTCCTCGCTGTACTGCGTTCCGGTGTCGCTCGTGAACGCGGCGTGGAGCCGCGCGTTGTCGAGCGTCGAGCGAGCGTCGATCGTGGTGTCACCTCCGCTCGAGCAGGCGCCGCGGAGGATCAGGCCGCCCAGCGTGAGGAGCGTGGTGGCGGCGGTCGACGACGGCACGTCGTAGTTGATTCGCGTCGCGGGCGGCCCCGCCGTGCCCGGTGGGCCGGCCGCGCCTGCCGGGCCCTGGGCTCCCGACCGGTCCCTGCGGCCCGGCCGGGCCGGGCCGGCCGGGCTCGCCACGCTCCCCGCGGCGGAGAGGGAGGACGGCCGCGGGGAGCTTGGCGTTTCGCCCGAGCGGCACGAGGCGGCCCGGCTTGGGGGTGCGAGAGGCCTTGATGCCGTTCACGGCGCCCGCGTTGCGAGCGAATGAGCTGACCGTGTGGCGCGCGGCCTCCCCGACTGACGAAACCGTGAGCACGGCCAGGACGAGCGCGGGGACGACGAGCAGGGTGGTGCGCAAGGAGAACCTCCGATCGAGAGTGGTCGTCTCCCTGAGTACCGGCCGGCGCGACCCGATGGGCCTCTCCGTCTCAGGTTCGGCACGCTTTCGGCCGAAAGGTGACTCAGAGGGCCGGGGGTACCATGAATCTGTGAGCCAACTGACACCCGAAGAACAGGCCGAGCTCGCCTATTACGCGGGCTACGAGCCGCCTGAGCCCGTCAGGCACGAGCCCCGCTTCCGCCTCCTGCGCAAGCTCGCGACGCCGTTCGTCGTGCTTGGCGCGCTGCTCCTGAAGTTCAAGTTCATCTTCTTCGCGATCGCCAAGATCAAGGTCATCACGACCTCGGCCACGATGCTCGTCTCGGTCGCGGCGTACACGCTGTTCTGGGGCTGGAAGTTCGCCGTCGGATTCGTGCTCCTCATGTTCGTCCACGAGATGGGACACGTGCTCGAGGCGAAGCGGCAGGGCATCCCGGTCAGCGCCCCGATCTTCATCCCGTTCCTCGGAGCGGCGATCATCCCGAAGGAGGCTTTCCCGAACGTCTGGGCCGAGGCCAAGCTGGCGGCCGGCGGGCCGATCCTGGGCAGCATCGGAGCGGCGGCCGTCTGGATCGCAGGCGAGGCCTACGACTCCGAGTTCCTGATCGCGCTCGCGTTCACCGGGTTCTTCCTCAATCTCATCAACCTCCTGCCGGTCTCACCCCTCGACGGTGGGCGCATGGCCGCCGCGCTCCATCCGGGCCTGTGGATCGTGGGCCTGATCGGCCTCGCCGGCCTCACCATCCTCGCGCCGAACCCGATCCTGATCCTGATCCTCGTCCTGGGCGGCCTCGACGTCTGGAACCGGTGGAGCACTCGAAAGAGCGTGGCGGGGCTCGAGTACTACCGCGTCGAGCGCTGGCAGAAGGCGGTCGTCGCCGGCCTCTACCTCGGGCTGGTCATCACGCTCGCCGTGGCCATGAGCGCGACGCACATCGAAAAGGACCTCTAGGCCTACGGTGAAGGACAAGCAGCTCTTTTCGAGCACCGATCGCGCGCTGCCGGAGAAACTCCTGTCGATCGCCGAGGAGTTCCGGGCGGGCTTCGCAGCTATCGAGCGCATCGACCGCCCCGCAGTCTCGATCTTCGGCTCGGCGAGGCTCGGCGAGGACACTCCGGGCTACCAGGCGGCACGATCGGTCGGGCGGCATTTCGCCGAACGCGGCTGGGCGGTCATCACGGGCGGCGGGCCGGGCATCATGGAGGCTGCGAACCGGGGCGCGAAGGAAGGCGGCGGGCTCTCGATCGGGTTCGGCATCGAGCTCCCGCACGAGCAGGGACCGAACCCCTACCTCGACATCTCGTACACCTTCACGCACTTCTACGCGCGCAAGGTCTGCTTCGTGAAGCCCGCGGAGGGCTTCGTCATCTTCCCCGGCGGCTTCGGGACGCTCGACGAGCTCTTCGAGGCGCTGACACTGATCCAGACCGGCAAGGCCGAGAACTTCCCCGTCGTCCTGTACGACACCGACTACTGGGGCGAGCTGCTCGCCTGGATCAGGAGCGAGATGCTCGCCGACGGGATGATCTCGCCGGAGGATCTCGACCTCCTGCACGCCACCGACGACCCGATCGAGGCTGCCGAGGACGTGATCGAGTACTACGAAACGCGCAGCGCCGAGGTACCGGCGGCGGCCGAGAAGGCAGATGCCCAGTGAAGCTGCGCGATCTGCCGTCGGTGGACGAGCTCGCGCGCGGTAGCGACGACCCGCTCGCGGTGGAGGCCGCACGTAGTGTTCTCGCGCGCGCGCGCGAGGAGATTCAGGCCGGGGCCGACCCCGGGGATCTCGGTCAGCGGTTCCAGGCCGAGCTCGAGGGTGCACGGGAGCCGCGCCTGCGGCGCGCGCTGAACGCGACCGGCGTCGTCGTGCACACGAATCTCGGACGTGCACCCCTGGCGGAGTCGGCGCTCGAGCGCGTTCGCGAGGTGGGGCGCGGTTACTCGAATCTCGAGTACGACACGCAGACCGGCTCTCGCGGCTCTCGCCAGGACCACGTCGCAGGCGTGCTGCGCCGGTTGACCGGAGCGGAGGCGGCTCTCGTCGTCAACAACAACGCGGCCGCGGTGCTGCTTGCGCTCGCCGCGCTCGCCGAAGGGCGCGAAGTGGTCGTCTCTCGTGGCGAGCTGATCGAGATCGGCGACGGCTTCCGGATCCCCGACGTGCTCGCACGCTCCGGCGCGCGCCTGGTCGAGGTGGGGACGACGAACCGCACCCGCGCCGCCGACTATGAGCGCGCGATCGGCCCGGACACGGCTCTGCTCCTGCGGGTGCACCAGTCGAACTTCCGGGTGGTCGGCTTCACGGAGCTGCCGACGGTCTCCGAGCTCGCAAAGGTCGCGCGACGGCATGAGCTTCCGCTGGTCGACGATCTCGGCTCAGGCGTGCTGAGGCGGGTCGAGGACGAGCCGTCGGTGACGGAGAGCCTGGCCGCCGGAGCCGACCTCGTTTGTTTCTCGGGGGACAAGCTGCTCGGGGGGCCGCAGGCCGGGATCGTCGTCGGCCGGGCCGACCTGGTCGAGCAACTGCGCCGCCACCCCCTGCAGCGCGCCGTGCGCGCGGACAAGCTGACCCTGGCCGCGCTGGAGGGCACGCTGGCGCTGTATCTCGATCCGGAGCGCGCCGCGCGTGAAGTGCCGGTCCTCCGCATGGTCGGCGAAGACGCCGGCGTCGTGCGCGCCCGTGCGCAGCGTTTGGCCGAAGCAGTCGGCGGCGAGGTCGAGGAGACCGTCGCCCGAGTCGGCGGCGGTGCGTTGCCGCTGGCTGAGCTCCCCAGCTTCGCGTGCGCCGTGGAAGAGGAGCTCGCAACGCCGCTCCGCCAGGGCGAGCCGCCGGTGATCGGCGTCGTTCGCGACGGCCGGCTGCTGCTCGATTGCCGCACGCTGAGCGACGCCGAGATCGAAGAAGTGTCCGCCGCAGTCGTGTCCGCCCGGGGCTCCTCCTCGGGCTCGGTACCGCCAACCTCCTCCCCACCGCGAGCCTAACGGGGAAAATCGCGCACGTGGGTGCCGAGATCGTGCCGAGTCTGTGCCTCGGGACGGCCGGCCACATCGACCATGGCAAGACCTGGCTCGTCCGGGCCCTGACCGGAAAGGACACGGACCGCCTGCCCGAGGAGCAGGAGCGCGGGATCTCGATCGACCTCGGATATGCACCGCTCGACCTGCCCGACGGCCGGCGGATCTCCCTCATCGACGTCCCGGGTCACGAGCGGTTCATCCGCAACATGGTCGCCGGCGCGACCGGGATCGATCTCTTCCTCCTCGTCATCGACGCCGGCGAGGGCGCACGCGCACAGACGCACGAGCACCTCGCCATCCTCCGCATGCTGGGCATCGAGCGCGGCGTCGTCGCCGTCACGAAGGCCGACGCAGTCGCTGCCGACGCGCTCGAGCTTGCTGTCGACGAGGCCCGCGAGCTCGTGCCCGGCGCCGACGTCGTCGCCGTGAGCGCCAAGACGGGCGCCGGCCTCGACGAGCTACGCGCAGCCCTGGCTGCAGCCGCCGACTCGCACGAGCGACGCCGCAGCTCCCTCCCCACCCGTCTGTTCGTCGATCGCGTGTTCACCCTGCGCGGCATCGGCACGGTCGCAACCGGCACGCTCTGGTCCGGCTCGATCGGCAACGGCGACGAGCTACGGGTCGAGCCACGAGGCCTTGATGTACGTGTCCGCTCCGTGCAGGTGCACGACGAGAGCGTGGAACGAGCCGTCGCCGGACAGCGGGTCGCGCTCAGCCTCCCGGGCGTCGAGCGAACGGACCTGGCCCGAGGAGACGTGGTGGTCGCTCCCGGGGCCTACCCCGTGAGCTACCGGCTCGATGTCCTGCTGGACGAGCTGGAGCAGATCTCCGACGGAGCCGATCTCCAGGTTCACCACGGGACTGCGGAGATTGCGGCGCGCGTCGTCCGCATCGGCCCGCGCCATGCCCAGCTCAGGCTCGCCGAGCCCGTGGTGGCCGCTCGTGGAGACCACGTCGTGCTGCGACGCGAGACAACGGTCGGCGGGGGACGCGTGCTCGACCCTCGGCCGCCTCGTGCCAGCGACCCCGCCTGGCTCGACACGCTCGAGCGAGGCGAGCCGGCCGAGATCATCCGCGGGTATCTGACCGAGCCGAAGACGCGGGACGAGATCGCACGCTCGGGCCTCCTTGATCCGCGCGACCTCGACGCAGCCGTCGCGGGCCTGGTCGAAGCGGGCGGCTTCTACGCGACTCCGGAGTGGCTCGAGCAGACGGCGCTCCGCGGCCCAGGTGCTCCTCGCCGAGCGCGCCGCGCGCTCCCCGCTCGACCCGGGCGTGCCCGAAGCCGCCCTGCTGCCGCCTCGCGCCGCCGCCTTCCTCTCCCTCCTCGGTGTGGAGCGTCGCGACGGCAAGGCCTACCTCCCGGGCTCCCGGCCCGAGCTCGGCGAGAGAGCCGGTGCAGGCGAGCAGCTCGAGTCGGAGCTCGCGGAGGCCGGCGTGCGGGGCGTCAAGGTGGACGACGACGAGCTCGGGCGATTCCTGGAAGCCGAGGGCCGACTCGTGCGGCTCGGCGGCCGGCCATGCGATCGCACCCGCCCACTACGCGCGCGCGCGCGACACCCTGATCGCCGAGTGCGAGCGCGAAGGGCACATCACGCTCGCCCGGTTCCGCGACCTGCTCGGCATCTCGCGTCGGCCCGCCCAGCTGCTGCTCGAGCGCTTCGACACCGACGGGATCACCCGCCGGGTGGGCGACGAGCGGATCCTCAGACGATCGACGTCGCCGGGCTGAAGCGAACCGCGAAGCGACAGGCGTCGTCGCCGCGGTGCATGCAGGTCTCCTCGTCGATCGACGTCGTCTCACCGTAATGCCGGGCAGTTCCCTCGGCGAGGCCGCGAAGCAGCACGCAGAGGCGGCGCGGCGACGAGTACACGATCGTGACCCCATCGTCGCCAAGCTCCGTGACGCCGAGCTCCGGCGGCTTGGCCTTCGGGATCGTCGCCCGCACCAACTCGTGGATGCGCGTCTCGACGGTCAAGACGAACTCGCGGGCCGACGGGGCGATCGCGAAGAAGGCGGGATAGAGCCGCGTGAACGTGCGCTCGCCGGCGAAGACGCCGAAGTCGTGGAGCAGGGCATCCAGCTCCGCGCCCGTGGCTTCGCATGCGCGCCCGAGCAGCGCCACGAACTGCTCGTCGTCGTAGGCCTCGCTCAGGAGGTAGACGTCCTTGCCGAAGACCTGTTCGACGACCTCGACTCCGTGAGCGGCGGCGACGAAGTCGCGCAGGCTGGTGAAGATGACCCCGTGCACGAGTGGGGGAATCTAGCGTCTGTACGCTCTCGGCCAGGGAGCGGCACGGGCCCGGTGGCCCAGCTGGTCTTCAAAACCGGTGCGGTCGTGTAACCCACGGCTCGGTAGGTTCGACTCCTGCGCCGCTCCGTTGAGCCCTTGCCGGTTGCCGTCACTCAACCACGGAAGGGCGCGAGCCGAATGCTTAGGTCGCTAATGGCGAAGCGGTGCAGGTACCAGGCGCGTCCACGAGGGACTTGCTTGGCCTCGGCTCGAAGAAGCCCGGCGAACTCCCGCTTGAAGCCCAACCGCGGGTACTCATGAATGACGCTCTGGCGGACTGCATCCGGTATCTCGTTGCTGCGTAGGCCGAACACATCGACGGATGCGCCGGCAGATAGGAGGTAGGCCTCGGCACCGGATTCGAGGCCAACGCCGGGGGTGTGGTGCATGGCGATTGCGTTTGCAACGAGCTCGCGGATATCGGCAGGCACGTGGTGGCTGTCGATGAACTCGCGTGCCACCGCGGCGCTGCGAACCGTGAAGTCGACGTCGGGCACCGGGCTCGGGATCCCGGTGTCGTGGAACATTGCAGCCAGGTACAGGAGCTCACGGTCGAACGTGATCCCGTGAAGTGCGGCGATGGCCGCGCCCCACGTGTAGGCACGACTGGAATGGTTGAGGAGTGCCGGTGTCAAGAGGTCCTGCGCCGCGACCTCGGCATCTCTTGCGAGAGGGGAGTCGGGAGGCACCAGGCTCGCCGGATCGATGGACCTCCGGCGTCCCGAGTGCATTCGGAGCACCATCGCGAGACGGCCGGCAAGAATGCTGAGCTCCCCCCGCAGCAGGGGCCGGGCAAGTGTGAGGCATTCCCGAGCGGTCAGCACTCCGCCGGTGCGTTCGGTCCATCCAATGGATCCGATCGGATCGCTGGGTCGTGGCTGGCTCATGGGGCCGGATCGACGTTGAAGCTGAACATCATTCCGCTCTCGTGATGCTCGGCGATGTGGCAGTGCGCCATCCAGGTGCCCGGGTTCGTCACGTCGAGGAGGATGTCGACCGTCTCGCCGGTTCGCACCAGCACGGTGTCCTTCCAAACCAGGTTTTCCTCGGCGACGCCGTCGCGCACGAGCACGACAAACCGTCCGGCGCCGTGGATGTGGAACGGGTGGTGCATCGGGTGGTCTGAGTCCATCTCGTTGACCAGTCGCAGCTTGATCTGGTCCCCGACGCGGAAGCGCCAATCGATGGCGTGGTTGACGGCGCCCGTTTCGCGATCGACGAAGCTCCAATGCATGTTCGCCGGTGTCGTCATGCGGTTGACGTCGACCATGTCGTCTTCCCACTCGATGCCTCCAGCATCGCCGTGCTCCTCGTGACCATGCTGGGCGTGATCTTGTTCCTGACCGTGATCGCCCTCGTGCCCGTGTCCATGGTGCGACTCGCCGTGGCCGTGGTGAGCATGTGTGCCCTCCTCGGACGCTTGCGCGACGAGCGCGGCCGGAAGCAGCTTCATCCCGCATTTCGGGCAGTGATCGGGCTTGTCGCTAACCACGTCCAGGTGCATCGGGCACACGAAACCGCTCGCGGCCGTCGCCAGGAGCTTCATCCCGCATTTCGGACAGCGGTCCGGCGTTTCGCTGACGACCTCCGGGTGCATCGGGCACGAGTAGACGACTGGGCCGTCAGGCGTGCCCATGTCCATCTCTGCGACGAGACCGAGTGTCTTGTCGGGCGGTGCTTCGAAGTACGAAGCAAGCCGCTCGCGCTCCGCCGCCCACTCCGGGTTGTGGCGCAGGGTGTCGAACTGGTCCGCGAGCGACGGCGCGGCCTGCTCGGTGCTGACGTCGATCGTTGCCAGCGAGTACGTCCGCTCCGGAGTCCGGTGCTCGAGGGTCCGTTGCCCGGCTTCCTCGAAGAGCACGTCGATCACCAACCGCTCCGACGGAGCCAGAATCGCTGACTCGATGAACTCCTCGTGCTCGTAGCGGCCGCTATCGCCGCCGACGAGCTTCATCCGCGCGCCCGGCACCGCCACGTTGAAGACGCGCGTGTTGGCAGTGTTGGTCAGATAAAAGCGAACGACCTCGCCGGCGTCCGCGCTCAGCGAAAGGGCTGTCTCGCCTCCGATCAGCATCACGTTGCCGAAGCGGCCCATGGCTGCATACGTCGTTTCCTCGCGGCCGAAGGGCGCGATCTTGCCGTCCTCGATCAGGACGTCGTCCAGGGTCAGCAGAACCTCGTGATTCGCCGGCGGCCAGTAGTCAGGATCGGCGGGGACGACGAGAATATTCCCGTACAGGCCCATCTCCTGGCCGTAGTCCTCGCGGATGTGCGGGTGGTACCAGTAGACCCCGGGGTCCGGGAACTCGATCCTGTACGTGAAGGTTCCGCCGACGGGAATCGGCGCTTGCGTCTCGTGCGTCCCGTCGTAGCGGTTATCGAGTCGCAACCCATGCCAATGCACGGTCGCCTCGAGGTCGGCCTCGTTGGCGACGTTGACGACGAGCTCTGAGCCCTCGCGCACGCGCAAGGTCGGGCCTGGGATTGAACCGTTGTAGGCGAGCATGCGAACGTTTTCATCGCCGATCCGCTTGGTGACCGGCGCGATCCGCAGCTCGACGTCGTCTCCGTCAGCAAGGTCGATCACCTCGGAGCCAACGGCCTCGACAAGACCGGTGGTGTCGGTCGGGAAATGATCGCTGGTCGCGACGTGACCTTGGTGGTTGTGCTTCTCCATTGCTCTAGACCCCCTTTCTGGCGCCAGCTGCTGGCGCCGCATGAATGCCTTCGGATTGGGCGGCGATCTGCGCGGCGATGAATTCCGCGTCGTCCTTCACCCAGCCCAGGAGCGCGGAACCGCGAGTGTGTTGCCACGACAAGCCGAGGAAGTAGAGGCCGGGAATGTCGGTAACTCCGCGGCGGTGGCGCACGCTGCCGTCCGTATCCATTGCCTCAGCTTCGATCCACGAATGGTCTGGTCGGTATCCGGTTGCCCAGATCACCGCATCCACTTCGAGCTCCGTGCCATCGGCGAAGCTGAGCGCCCGGCCCGACGCGCCAACGACGCGTGGCTTGAGGCCGACGCCGTAGCGGCGCTTGAGTTCGCGCGGGCTCGACCCGATCAGCGTGTCCCGATGTCGGAGGCGCCGTCCAATTCGCGAGTCGACCGTCTTCTTCAGCACGCCGAGCTTGGTCAGCCACCAGAACAGGTCTCGGCCCAGAATGCGCTGCGGAAGGGGCGTCTGGCGCGAGCCGATCGCGAGAGTGACCGTGTGCGATGCCGACAGTTCCTTGGCGATCTGGAAGCCAGTGTTTCCGCCGCCGACCACGACCACCTGGCCGGTAGGCACATCACTCGGCTTTCGGTAGCCGGCGCTGGCGACCTGGAACACCTCCGGCGCGAGCTGGTCGGACAGGGCCGGCACGTTCGGTACGTGAAAGGGCCCGGTGGCGACTACGACTTGGTCAGCCTCGATCAGCCGGTCCAGGAGTCGCGACGACAAACGCGTCGTCTCCCACCTTCAAAGACCGAACGGGGCTGTTGAGCTCGATTGGGAGGTCGAAGGAGGCCGCGTACTGCTCCAGATAGGAGATGACCTCATCGCGGGTCGGATAGCCGTCTGGGTCGCCGGGGAAACGGAGTTCGGGAAGCTCGTCGTACCTGCGGGGCGTAAATAGCACCAGCGACTCCCAACGCTCACGCCAAGCCGAACCGACCGCATCACTCGCCTCGAGGATCAGGAATCGGCGGCCCTGGCGCGCCAAGAAGTAGCCCATGGCCAGACCCGCCTGACCGGCGCCAATGACGACGACGTCGTAACGCTTGGAGCAGGCTCGTCAGCGGCGCTCCCACTACTCGTCGGTGTAACCAGCTCTGGATTCTTGATGTCAGTCACGTCGGGTCAACCTACCTTCGGGCGCCGTAAGCGCGGACGATCGACCGCTTAGGCGTAGCTGTCGCGGGCTCGCTTCCAGCGCGGCTCGTCGAAGCGGATCATGTCCGGGTCTACGCCACGCGCCTCCGCGAGGTCGACGGTCAAGAGTTGGAAGCGCACGATGTCGACGACGGGATGGCGCGTAGGGACGAGGGTTGTCTCGCAGCCGATCTCTCCCAGCGCCGCCACGAGGCCGTGCGCGCGTTCCGCGGCGCGGCCTTCGCCCTCGAGCACGAAGCAGCGCACCTTTTCGTCGACCGCGGCCAGGTGTCCGTGCAGGACCTGCTCCGTGTGGTGTGCCTCGGCGGCGACGTGGGCACCCTCACGAAGCTTGAGCGCAGCTTCTTGCGCGGTCGCCCAGTCGCGGCCCGCGCCGGCGACGAGCCAGCGCTCGTGCTCCGAGACAGGCTCGTGTTCCGCCTCCAGTTCGGCCGCCACTGCGTCCGGCAGCGAGGAGATGTCCTCGCCGAAGAGCGCAGCGAGCGCGGCGACGGCGCACGTGTAGCTCGCCGTGTGGCAATAGCTCTTCTCCAGCTCCGGCGTCGCCACGATCACCTCTTCGCAGAGCTCCGCGATCGGCCCTTCGGCCTTGCCCGTTACCAGCCACTTCGGTCCGTCGAAAGCCCGTGCTGCCTCGAGCGTCAGTGTCGTCTCGCCTTCGTGGCTGACGAGGACGAGCAGGTCGGCGCGTGGGGGTCGCAGCACACATTCGAGCGCATGCTCGGCGCGCGTCTCCCGGAAGCCGCCGTCGATCTGATGGTCGACCCGTGGGACTGTGCATGCTCCGTGAAAAGACGTGCCGCAGCCCGTCACGACAACGAGCGAGCCCGGACGGAGCCGGCGCTCCGTCGGCACGGCGCGCAGCCACTCCGGCTGCGCCGCGATCGCAGCCCGTGTCTTGGCCCCTGCAGGCACAGCGGGTCTATACCACGCGGTGCGCTGGCATAGTGCGGCGATGCTCGGGCTTCGCGTCGTCGCCGCTCTGGTTGTGGCGATCGTGGCTTCCAGCTGCTCGAGTGGCAATGACGACACGCCGGAGCAGCCGGCCAGCGCACAGAAGACCGCGAACGCGCCACTGGTGACCGGCCCGCTGTGCGATGTGCTCCCCTCGGGCGACGACCCGGGAGCGCCGGCGTTGCTCAGAGACGAGCCCGCCGACGTGGCGCTCACGTGGATCCCGGTGGTGACGACGTTCGAGGCAGCCGTACGCGCGTCGGGGCTGGCCCGTTACCTGCACAGAGCAGGCGGAGTCACGATCCTGGCGCCTACCGACGACGCGTTCGCGGCCGCGTTCGACCGGCAGACGCTCGACGATCTGCTGCTGAAGCGGAAACGCGAGCTCCGGGCCCTGCTCGATGCCCACATCGTGAACGGAAAACGTTCGCTCGCCGCCCTACGCAACGCCGGCAACGTGACCACGCTCGGCGGCGACACGCTCACCGTCGCGCCGAAGGGCGCCATGGCGCGGTTCGACAACCGCGCCACGACCGTGTGCGCCGACTACGACGTCGCCAACGCCAGGATCCACGTCATCGACGGCGTCCTCCGCTAGCTAACAGGCAACCCGTTGCGCGTCGACAATCGGCTCCTCTGCCTGCCCGTCGAGCAGCAGCGGGATCAGCCCGCGCTGCGGCTGGTCCATCGGGACCCAGTAGTCGTGGCGCCCGATGCGGTGGGCGAACTTGAAGCCGTGAGCGACGATGCGGTCGCCCACCGGCCTCCCATCCGGTTGCGGCTCCGACCACTGCGGCTCGCTGAGCACGTAGCCGCACGGCGGGGGATCGAGGATCTGCTCCGGCGTGGGATTCTCGTCCGGCGGCGGGCTCTCGCCCGGATGCGGCGCCGGGAAGGCCGGAATGGGATACGAGCCCCGGAACACGATCCGGCCGGTGTTCGAGGTCTGGAACGCAATCGACTCCTCGATCGCCTCTTCGATCTCCGACCGATTCGCAAGCTGGTAGTCGAGGAACTGCTGGTACGTGTAGATGGCCGAGTAGGTCTTGCGCCGGCGGTTGTTCGGCGCGTTGCCCTCGTTCGGCCGCGTCGTCCCGCCCGCGCTCCGCGCCTCCAGCAGCGAGCCGATCACGCTCTTCAGGCCCATCGTGTTGCGAAGGATCGTCTCCTGGCTGAGCCCGACCTCGCCGCCGTTCTGGCAGCCATACGGGCAGTACCACCAGCCGTCGGCCGAGCCGTGCCCGTACATCCAGTCCTCGATCATGCTCTTCGACTCGTCGTGGATCGACTGCGCCACGTTCAGGTGCCGCGGCGGAAGCACAGGCAGGTCGCCGGCCGAATTGTTTCCAAACTCATGCCCGTCGAAGGCCGCCTCCGGCTTGTAGTCGCGCATCATCTCGACGAACGCGAACGTCTCGGGCTCGCGGATCAGTGAATAGTCGCGGTTCAGGTCCTGGCCGGTGGAGTTGCCGCGCGTGTTGGCAGCGCGACCGTCGCCGTTGATCGACGGGACGATCAGCACGGTCGTGTCCGACAGAATGTCGAGGGTGCGCGGGTCGTCGGCGAACGCAAGCTCGCGCGCCAAGATCATGCACGCCTCGCGGGACGAGGGTTCGTTCCCGTGCACGTTGCAGTTGATCAGCGCGGACGTAGAGCCGGCAACCGCCCTCACGTTGCGCGGCGGAGTCGGGTAGCCGATGATGAACATGTTGATCGGCCGGTTCTGGATCGTGCGGCCGATCTCCACGACGCGTACGCGGTCGCTGGCGGCGTCGAGCGCGGCGGTGTAGGCGTACTCGTTGACGTCGCTGGTGAACTGCGCCGCCTGGGTCAGCTCCCACTGGGTGCGCAGGTTCTCCCCGGGCACGTTCGGGTCGCCCCATTGCGGCAGCGTGGTCGCGAACACCGGGTCCGAGAACGGGTGCACAATCGCGCCCGTCGCGCGCGCGGACCCGCCACCGGAAGCGATCACCGGGGTTGAAGCCGGCATCCGCGAAGGTTGGAGACTCGGGCGAGACCGTCCGGTTTGCCCGCCACACGCCCACGATCACCGGCAGGCCTATCGGCACGTCGTCCGCATTGACCGGGGTCCGTTCGATCTGGTAGTCGGTCGCGCCTGCCACCGAGTCCCAGCTGAGCGTGGCGAAGCCGTCCGCCTGCGCGACGGCCACGTCGGTGACCTGATCGGTCTCCTGGGCGAGCGCGGCTCCTGTGAGTAGAAACGAGGCGAACAGCCCCGAGGCCAACACGGCCACCAAACGCAGTCTTCCAGTCACGATTCCTCCCCCCGTGCGTTGCCAGCGTCAAGCAACTTCTACCGACGCGGCAGTATTCCAAACAAGGAAATGGAGGGGCCCCCAGCGCACGAGGGGGCCCCTCCTAGTAGCGCTAGTGCGAGAAAACCTGCAGCTCGGCTGCGCGAACGCGCGTCGCGTTCACGTTGAAGCCGGGCAGGGTGGTCTCGTCGCAGTCGGTCGAGTTGGCCGGATCGTCGTCCAGGTCGCCCTGGTACGCGGGCCCGCCTGTGCACTGGTTCGTCACGACCGCCAGCCGGACATGGGTCGCCTTCGTCTGCGGGACGTCGAACGACCTCATGATCAGCTCGGGTGCGCGCGGTCGCGGAGTTCCAGATGGGAACGCGTCGGTCTGGCTCGTGAAGATGAGCCTGAACTGCGAGTTCTGCGAGCAGTCCACCGCACCCTTCGCCTCGCAGGTCCAGATCTGGAACTGCCGGAGGGCTGAGAAGCGACTCTGGGTGCCCGGATCGTTCACGTCGGCGGTGTTGACGCGAAGCATCGCGCTCACCTGGACGCGGCGGACCTGGTGCGACGCCTTCGATGGGTCGAGGCGCACGGTGACCTGCTTGCCGGCCACCGGCCCGCTGAGCGATGCCCAGTCCGTGACCTCGGTGTCGTCGATCAGCTTGTCGAGGTTGACTCCGTCGCCCGAAGCCGTCGCCCCGCTCGCACTCGAGGCGACGTTGCGCGACATGTTGACCGGCATGTCACGCACCTGCCCCGGGTTGAACGAGAAGCTGAACCGCTTCGACCCGAAGCCGTTCCCTCGTGCGACGAACTCGTAGCTGCCAGGGACGATCGCGAAGGTGTCCGAGAGCGGCGTCGCCGGGTCGGTATCCGCGATCGGCCGTCGCAGCCGCCTCGTAGCGGCCGACGAACAGCTGCACGGGGTGCCCGTCCGCCTCGCCGACGGCCTTGAAGGTCACCGTGGCGTTGTCGGCGTGGGCCGACTCGAAGCTCGGCGTCGGGTCGAAATCGGTCGAGCCGGCGCTGGCCGCGCCCGTCCCGAGCCCCCGTCGCGCGAACGTGTTCCAGAGCAGCGCCTGGTGCGCGCCCCCGAAGCGGATCATGTCGGCCGCGAGCATGGCGTCACGCGCGTCGACCATGCTCACCGACCCGCTCGCCATCAGCAGCCAGGCGTCGAACACGAGCTGCGCCCAGCGCCGGTTCCCCGGGCACTGGGTGACCGGCAGGTCACCTGCGAAGCACGCCTGCTGGAGCCCGATGTCCCCGGCCGGGAACTCGTCGTTGTACGCCTCGATCAGCGCCTGGCGGATGTCGTAGTTCGTCGCCGACCAGATCTCGCCGTCAGCATGCACCTGCGTGCGCTGCGTGCAGGTGCCGCCCTGGTTGCAGGCGAAGTCGTAGCCCACGTCCGAGTAGTTGAGCGGGCTCGCGTTCATGCCGTAGTTGCGGATGCCCGCGACCTTGTCGCCGGTGACGTATGGACCGACGGCGAACGGGTTCTCGTCGGAAACCGGGACGAGCCCCTGCGAGTTGAGGAACTCGGCCGCGGCCTGGTCCGACCAGCTCTCGCCCATCGCGCCGGCCTGATTCCCCGAGAGACCGGCGTTCGGCCCGGCGACCATGCGGTTCGAGATCATGTGCGTGTACTCGTGTGCGATCACGGACATGTCGTAGTCGCCGTCGACGCATGGCCCGTAGAAGCTCGCCGGAATCGGCTGCCAGAGGAACATGTTCGTCACCGGCACGATGCCGTCTGGCCGGTGAGAACTGGTTCGCGTTGTCGCGCGACGCGAACCCGGGCGGCCCGCCGACGATGCCGCCGGCTTGAGCGTTTCCGTGCTCCGGGTCGTTCCCCAACCCACCGAGGCCGAAGTTGACCGCCTGCGCGTTGAAGGTCGTCTCCGTGAAGCCGAGGTGGTACGACCAGTCGTGCATGCGGTTGTGCATCGCGTGCAGGTTTGCGCGCGCCGCATCGATGTCGTTCAACTGCAGCGACGTGAACGAGGCCGGGTTACAGCGGCTCTCGAACCACTGGTTCGTCCACGGGTAGACGTAGTCGCGGGTGGCCGAAAACGAGTAGTTGACGCCTTGCTGGTTGCCGACGTTCGAATTCCACTTCTCCGTCGCCCGCGCGTTGTTGCCGCGGGTCATGAGCGTCGAAGTGCCCGTCGCTGCGTCTACGTCCCACGGAAGCGGCGACGCGCTGTTTGCGATCACCTTTTCGCACCCCGGCACCGGGGGAGTCGATGCTCCAGCACCAGAGGTCCCGGGTGTCGTTCGTCGAGTAGTCGAGCGGCGGATTGGCGGGGAACACCTTCCACGCCGGGTTGTCAGAAGCATGCTGCACGATGCCGTCGCGCACGAGCAGCGCGCCGTTCTCAGCATCGATGTAGCTCATCGCGCCGAGTGGGTCCGAGGCCACGACGTCCATGACCAGGACCTCGTAGGCCCGCCGAACGCCGTCCGTCGGCGTCGGCACCCCGACGAGGCGAACGCGTGCCGGGTCGGTGTACCCGTCGACGTTCATCGCGATCCAGCCGTTCTCCTTGCGGATCTTCGAGATGGCGCCGGCCGGCTGTCCCGCGGCCTGGGCCGCGGCCCGTACGGCGTCCTCCGGTGAGAGGACGACCGAGTTGGTCAGCGTCGTGTCGGTTGCCAGAGACGACGACAGGTAAGCGACCTTGCCGTCGACGACGCCGACGGTTACGAGACCGTCGCGAGCGGCTTCGAGGCCGCCGAACGCCTGGCGAAAGAGCACGGCGCTCCCCTTGCCGATGGACGGTGCGTTGACGAGCTCGAGCTGGGCGAGCTCAGCAGTGCTCAGCCCCAGCAGCTCGCTGTTTTGGCTGAGGTACTCCCGCGCCGCCACGACGTCGTTGGCCGGTAGGCCCGTGGCGAGGTACGTGCCCGGCGCGGACAGGGCTCCGGGCGCGCCGAACTTGTTGAACCGCGCTTCGGAACCGGTTTTCACGAGGGCCCGCTGCGTCGCGCTCGGGGCCTTGCGGCCCAAGCGGTTGTCGACGTCCTGGAGCGTGCCTCCCTCGCCTTGAATGTTTGGTGGCCCGGCTGTGCTCCCCCCGGGCGTCGCGAATGAGCCGGACGCTGTCGCGAGAACGACGGCGACCAGCCCGACGGCCGGCAGAAGCCACCGGCCACGGTCCGTGCGAAAACGCACGTGCATGGCGATCCTCCTTCTCCCTTGTTTCCCCCACTGGGCAGTTCTGCGGGGGCGAGTATCGACCCGGCGACGCCTCCGGGTCAAGTTTTAACTGCGCTATTCGCGGCTCGAAGCCGCCCAGAGATTGATGTCGCTCTCGCTGGCGAAGCGATCGATCTCCGCCAGCTCGTCCTCGGTGAAGTCGAGGCGGTCGAGGGCGGCTACGTTCGCCTCGAGCTGTCGAGACGCTGCTCGCTCCGATCAGCGCCGAGGTGATCCGTGGATCGCGCAGCGTCCAGGCGAGCGCCAGCTGGGCCAGAGTCTGACCCCGTGCCGCTGCAATCTCGTTCAACGCGCGGATCTTCTCGAGCACGTCGTCGGTGATCAGGTCGGGCGAGAGTGAGCTGTGACGAGTCGCCCGCGACCCCTCGGGGATCCCGTCGAGGTACTTGTCGGTGAGCATCCCCTGCGCGAGCGGCGAGAAGACGATGCAGCCGATGCCAAGCTCCCCGAGCGTGTCCAAAAGCCCTTCCTCGATCCAGCGGTTCAGCATCGAGTAGGAGGGCTGGTGGATGACGAACGGCGTGCCGAGCTCGCGCAGGATCGCGTAGGCCTCGGCCGTCTTCTCCGGCGAGTAGGACGAGATGCCGACGTAGAGCGCCTTTCCCTGCCTGACGGCGGTGTCGAGCGCGCCCATCGTCTCCTCGAGCGGTGTCTCCGGATCGAAACGGTGCGAGTAGAAGATGTCGACGTAGTCGAGCCCCATGCGGCGCAGGCTCTGATCGAGGCTCGCGAGCAGGTACTTGCGCGAGCCCCATTCCCCGTACGGCCCCGGCCACATGTCGTAGCCGGCTTTCGTGGAGATCACCAGCTCGTCGCGGAACGGCGCCAGGTCTTCCTGGAGGATCTGCCCGAAGTTCTCCTCCGCAGAGCCGTACGGCGGCCCGTAGTTGTTGGCGAGATCGAAGTGGGTGACGCCGAGGTCGAAGGCGCGGCGGATGATCGCGCGGCCGACCTCGAGAGGTCGATCGTCGTGTCCGAAGTTGTGCCAGAGCCCGAGCGAGATCGCCGGCAGCTGTAGGCCGCTGCGGCCACTGCGCCGGTAGCTCATCCGCTCGTAGCGGTCGGCGGCAGGCGTGTAAGTCATGGCCGCTACGCCCGAGCGTTACCCGTAGACCGGGGTGAGATCGACGTAGATGCGGTAGTCGTCGATCAGATCATTGCCGCCGCGGCGATAGATCGTGACGGCGGGCACCGTGACCTGGCGGTCGTCCATCCGCGTGTAGGTGGATTCGAACTGGACGATCGTCGTGTCGTCGACGTCCCACTCTCCGACGATGTGATGGCTGATCCCCTTGATCGTGCCGAAGAACCCGGCAATCGCCGCTTCGATCGCGTCGCGGCCGACGACCTCGTCGGCATTGGCGAAGCGCAGCACGCAGTCCTCGCTCAGATACGAGGCAAACGCCTTCGCGTCCATGCGGTCGACGTCGGCAAGCATGTCGGTGGTAACGGTGGTGCTCATTCGTGTCCTCCCTCGTTGGAGAGGGATCAGGCTAACGCGCCCAGTGCGGAAGCGAAAAGGAAAGGGCGCCACGAGGCGCCCTTTCCCTTCGATATCCGTTGTTGGTTAGCGCCTGCCCACCCGCAGGTTGACCCTGAAGCCGACCCGCCGGACCGAGCCGGCCCGCGGGCTCTGGGCCACGACACGGCCGACACGCCGGGAGCGAACCCTGCGCACCGTGCCGACGCGGCAGCGCCGTGCCCTGATCCGTGCCTTCGCCGTGTTCAGCCGGAGGCCGATCACCCTCGGCACGCGACAGCGGGCCGGCGGTGGGGCCGGAGGCGGAGGCGGAGGTGGCGGAGGTGGCGGTGGCGGAGGTGGAGGTGGAGGCGGTGGCGGAGGCGGTGGAGGTGGAGGCGGCGGAGGTGGCGGAGGCGGAGGCGGTGGCGGAGGCGGCGGTGGCGGCGGAGGCGGCGGAGGTGGCGGAGGCGGCGGAGGTGGCGGAGGTGGCGGAGGTGGCGGAGGTGGCGGTGGCGGAGGTGGAGGTGGCGGCGGCGGAGGCGGAGGCGGAGGCGGCGGACCGGTCGTTATGACCAGGTTCCAGCCCCGGACATAGCCGCCGTCTTGAGCCGCGTCGTCGTACACGTACAGGTTCCAAACCCCGTTCGGGTTCGTGCCGTCGAAGACCGAGAGGGCACTGCCTCCGCTCGGAGCCGGCGCCGGAGCGGGCCAGGTATCGACCGGGGTGTAGTTGCCCGGCTGATAGGCCCCGGTGGTGATCTGCGTTTCATCCGGAATCGGCGCGCCGGCTTCGTCGTCGAGTGTGAGGTCGACGTCGGCGATGTCGAGGGAGCCGCCGGCGTCCGACGTGACGATCGCGTTCTGTCCCTGCGGCCCGACGAGCAGCAGGTCGAGGTCGTCAGGGAACGTGTGGTAGACGCCGTCTAGCACCAGGTTCACGTCCGTGATCGAGGCGCCAAGGCCCGAAATCGTGCAGTTCGACGGGTACGGCGACGAGACTGTCGCAGTGGCCGAGCCGATATGCATCTCCGGGCCACAGCTCGGCGGAGGCGCGGGACCGGTCGTGATCGTCAGGTCCCAGCTCCCGATGCTGCCGCCGTTGCTCGCCAGGTCGTCGTAGACGTAGAGGCTCCACGTTCCATTCGGGTTCGTGCCGTCGAAGACCGATAGCGGGTGGATGTTGTTCGGTGACGGCGCCGGTGCCGGGAACGTGTCGGTCGTGCCGTAGTTGAACGGCTGGAAGCTGCCCGAGACGAGCTGAGTGCTGTCGGGCAGCGGCGCGCCGGCCTCGTCGTCGAGGGTGAGGTCGACGTCGACCGCGTCACCGGCGCCGCCGACGTCGGACACCGGGGTAATGCGCTGGCCCTGCGGGCCCACGAGCATGATGTCGACGTCGTCCGGGTTGAGGTGGTTGACATCGTTGAGAACGAGGTTCACGTCCGTGATCCGCTCTCCCGCTGGTAGCCCACTGATCGCGCACGTGGACGGGTAGGGGTCAGCCGCCCCTGGACCTGCCGGAATCGTGACCCCGGCGCCGCGCAGCCCGGGCGGTGGTGGTGGCGGAGGTGGCGGCGGTGGCGGTGGCGGAGGCGGTGGAGGCGGTGGTGGCGGTGGCGGCGGAGGCGGAGGTGGTGGCGGCGGAGGCGGGGAGGTGGCGGCGGAGGTGGAGGTGGAGGCGGGGCCCTATCGCTCCAGGCTCCGCAACCGTCCAATCCGAGAACGCCGTCACACCGGTGATCGTCGCCTGGTTGGTGGCGGGGTTCACCGTCCCGCCCGGCTGCGAGAACAACCCGTCGTACTTGAAGATCACGAAGTTGTTCTCGTTCGCCGTCCCAGGAATGTCGGCGGTCAGATAGTTGAACGTCAGGTCGGCCGTCACGCCGGCGGCGGTCAGATTCCAGTACCGCTGCAGCGCGAGTGTGGGGTCGGTGAAGTTGGGGTGGGCGCCCTGGATCGCCTTGGCGGTGACCGTTGCCGGGAATGTCCCGGCTGTGACGTTGAACAGGACCGGCGAGTAACCGCTCGCCGTTCCGACCTCGAAGGTCTTGCTGGCAACTGCCGCGTAGGTCTTGCGGAAATTGCCGTCGACGAAGCCGTTCGTGCGAGTCACTGTCGCTGTGCCCGAGCTCAGGCTGAGCGTGTTGGCACCTGTGATGAGCCGCCCGTTTGTCAACACGAGCGCCGCGGCAGTCGCATTCAGCGTCAGATCTCCGCCGGCGATGGTCACGCCGTTGATGTTGTCGACGAGGTTGATGCTGGTCAGCTGCCGCGTCGGGTTGACCTCGACGCCGGTCGTCCGCGGCGTGCTCTCGGGGGCGTAGAGCAGGATCTGGCCGCCCGTGCCCTGGTTGTGCACCGGGCTGACGTCGAAGGAACCGCCCGGCGTCGTGAGACCGACAGATCCGATCTGGACGACGGTCGTGGAAGCGCCGCCGTTTCCGAGCGTGATCTGGTTGCTGTTGACGAACCCGCCCGTGAACAGGTTGATCCGGTTCGCGACGATCGGTGCGTTGAGGGTGATCGGGGAGAGGCTGTTGCTGCTGACGCCAACGCCCCCGAACGGCGTAACCGCTGTGCCGAAGACGCCGGAGCCGCCGTAGGTCATCGGCCCGACAGCAGTGAAGTCGTAGCGGGCATTGACGCCTGTGAAATCGATGACGCCGTCGTTCATGAGGGCCGAGCCGCGCAGGTTCACGGTGGCGTTGTTCACCCGCATCGTTTGCGTGGCGTTGACGATCGTGCTCGGCATCCGCCCAGAGACGGTGTAAATGCTGCTGGCAGGCGCGCCGGCGGCTCCAATCACGACTGTGCCGCCCGTGACGATCGACTGTGCAGTCGGCGTGTTGTTCCGGTAGTCGACCTTGGTCGCGCCGGTGCTGGGATTGATGACGTTGATCGTGCCGCCACTCATGTTGAAAGCTCCGGTGACGGCGGCGCTGAAGAGCTCGAACGTGCCGAAGTTGGACACGTTGTTGCCGACGACGCCGACGTTCAGCGCGCCGGCCGTCTGCGTGTAGATGACCGGGTTCTGAGGGTCAAACGCGCCCGACACGTTGACCGTGCCGCCTTCGATCGTGAAGGCGGCGCCTGTGCCAGCACGCATCTGGTCGCCGGCACCGATGCCGATGTTGTAGACGCCCTGCGTGACCCTGAAGAGGCCGTTGTTCGACGTCGTTGCAGCCGACGCAGTTGCGGCCACGACGTAGTTGGCGTTGTTGAGCCAGATACCGCCGGTCAGTGGGATCGTGTACGCGCCGGCGGTGTTGAACGTCCTGTTGGTCATCGAGAACGAGCCGGAGATCTTGAACGTGCCGTTGAGCAACGTCAGATACCCGCCGGGCCCGTCCGTGTTCCCGCCGTGCAGCGTGAAGTTCGACGGGTTGAGCTCGAGGATGTTGGCGCTGGAGGTGCCCTTGTTGAGGGTGATCGAGCGGATGTCTGTCGTCGCGCCCGTGCCACCGAACGTGTTGTTGGCGGCACCCGCGAAGGTGATGCCTGCGCCTGCGAGGCCGCCGTTGGTGCTGAGGTCGAGGACGCCGTTGTTGGTCAGGTTGCCACTGACTGTGAGCACTCGAACGTCGGAGCCCGTCGCCGGCGTCTCGAGAGTTCCCCCGCTGTCGATGGTGAGGTTCTGCGCAAAGGCGTCAGTGTCGAGCGTGACCGCGCAGCCGCTCGGGATGGTGACGTTGTCACCGCCAGGCACCACGCCGCCGGCCCACGTGGCAGGCGAGCTCCAGTTTCCACCGGGTGGAGCGCAGGAGATGTCCATGAGCGCACGCGTCGCCTGGCTCCCGCTCAACGCCGAGCTCTGCGCGCCCTCGGTGACCGCGAAGATGCGGAAGTGGTACGTCGTGCTCGGGCTGAGACCGGTCAGGAGCTGCGAGGTCGCGTTCGCGGCCGTCTGTGTCGCGAAGGCGTAGTTGACGCCGTCGGCCGACTGGTAGATCGCATAGCCGAGTTCGTTGGACGCATTGTCGTTCCAGCCCAGCGTCATCACGGTCGCCCCCACACCGCTGAACGTCAGGTTCGTGGGAGCCGCAGGGACGTTCGGCGTGAAGCGGTAGGCCGTGCCGGCCCCGATGGCGTCCATCTGAGTGTTGTTCGCCGTCGTGTAGGAAACCGTCGGGCCGACAGTCGTAACGCTGGCGAGGTTCGTGGCCGCGCCGGATTGCAGACCGACGGTGTATCCGGCGTCGACGACAGCCGGGGCCGGAAGGGCCCCGTATACGAACTCGATCCGGCCCGGCGAGGTGGAGCCGGCCGACTCATGGAGCCAGGCTTGGAAGGTCCCGTTCCCGACCGGTGTGGTACAGCCCGCGTCCCTCGAGATCTTCATGTTCAGCCACTCGACCACGAGCTTGCGATCGGGTGCGGTGCCTACGACCTTGTAATGCACCTTGCCGGTGGTTCCGGTGCAGAGATCCTCGTAGTACGGAGCAATCTTGGGCGCATTGAGGACATTCGCAAAGTCCGTCCCGTTGTTGAAGCTCGTCGAGACTACAGTCGGGCCAAGCCGCATCAGGCCGTTCGCATTAATGGAGAACTGAGTGGTGCGAGCGCCGTCGTACCAGAAATCGAACCCTATGTTGGTGACCGCCGAGGCTGTGTCGTCCAGGCTCGGGCCGACCAACTGGGTCGTGCCGCTGCTCATGTCCTCGAGCGCCACACCGGACGCCGAGGTGAACGGGTATGTGCCCGCGGTGATGAGGTCAGGGCTCGCGGGGCGATTCGGCATCGAGGGGAGGGTTTGCCGTGCCTGTCCGCCCAGGAGACGTTCCAGAGCACCCGAAATCGGGCGCACCGCGGCGCGGGACTTCCCGGCAACGCTCGGGGACCGGTCATTCGCCTTGACGGCGACGACAGCGACCGCATCCGAGCCACCCTGGGCATCAGCGGCGGTCTTCGATACGAGCTGATTACCCGCAGCCGGAGCCGAGCCGATGAGGCTCAACGCGACGAGCGCGAGAAGCGAAACGAGGACAAAAAGAAAGCCGCGCTGTCGCGTCGGCCCAGAAAGAAAACGTATGGACTTCAAGAGGTCCCTCCCCAATAGATTTCCCCCCGAGAAAATCTGCAGGACGTTCTTATCGCTTCTGGATAGCTTTTTCAAGATTTGCAGGCCGGGTCGACCTCACCGGCGATATAGGCTCGCGTCGTGATCGAACGCGTCTGCGTCGTCGGCGCCGGCGTGATCGGCAGCCTCTTCGCCGGGCATCTGGCCAGGGTCGCTGACGTGTCCTGCCTCGTGCGCCGCGACGACCACGCGCGGGCGCTGAACGAGGAGGGCCTGCGGGTCTCGGGGCGGCACGAATTCGTCGGTCGCGTAACGGCCGCGACCGATCCGGGCGAGCTCGAAGAGCCAGATCTCGTCCTCGTCTGCACCAAAGCGACGGGCCTCGACGGCGCTGCGGCGGCGCTGGCCGGGCACTTCCCGGCCGCAACCGTCATGACCACCCAGAACGGGCTCGGCGCCGAGGAGATCCTGCGCGCCCGCGGCGAGTGGCCCATCGTCTCCGCCGTCACGTTCATGAGCGGAACGAAGCACTCCGACACGCACGTCGAGTACATCCTCGACACCGAGACGTGGCTCGGGCCGTACGAGGACACGCCCTACGAGACCGTCGAGGAGATCGCCGGCCTCCTCGCCCGGGCCGAGCTCGAGGTGCAGGCGCTGCCAGACCTCCGCCCGGCGCAGTGGTCGAAGCTGATCTTCAACGCAACGGTGAACGGGGTCGCGGCGCTGACCGGTCTCCCCCACGACTTTCACTTCGCCGATCCCGAGCATCTGGGCGGGCTCGTCGAGGAGCTCATGGCCGAGGGCAAGCGCGTTGCCGCGGCAGCCGGAGTCGAGCTGCGCGACGATCCGTGGGAGATGAACGTCCTCGCGACCCAACGTGGCAGCGCACACTTCCCCTCGATGCTGGAGGACGTGGAGTCCGGGCGCCCGACCGAGGTCGAGCTGATCAACGGAGCGCTCGTCAGAGAGGCCGAGCGCGCACAGGTCGACGCGCCGCTGCAAACCGCGCTCTACGCGTTGATCAGTGGCCGGGAGGCGTCCTACTCGTGAAGGTCTGCGTCGTCGGCTGTGGCGCCGTGGGCGGCCTCTTCGCCGCGAACCTCGCGCAGCTCGAGGACGTCGAGGTCTGGGCCTACGACCTGGACGCCGACCATGTAGCGGCCATCAATGAGAGCGGCCTGCGCTTGTCGGGCGCCGGCGAGGTCGTCGGCCAGGTGCGGGCGACAACGGATCCTGGCGAGCTACCGGAGTGCGATTTCGGGCTCGTGGCGACGAAGTCGATGCACACCGCGTCCGCAGTCGGGGACGTCTCCCCCGCGCTCGAGCACGCCTCTGTCGCCTCCGTCCAGAACGGCGTCGGCAATGAAGAGGCGATCGCCGAGCGCCTGGGAAAGGTCATCCGCGGCACGACGTTCCCGGCAGGTCGCGTTGTCGAGCCCGGCCACGTGCAGTGGGACGTGAAAGGCGACACGACGCTCGGGCCGTTCGAGCCGAGCCCGGCACCGACGGACGAGATCGAGCTCCTGGCCGATGCCTGCACACGCGCAGGGATGCCGACCCAGGCGGTGCCCGACGCGCGCGGCCCCCAGTGGCGGAAGCTCATCTTCAACGCATCCACGAACCCGATCGGCGCGCTGACCCACCTCAGTCACGGACGGGTTTGCGAGCGCGAGGACCTTCGCCGGCTCGTGACGGGCCTCGTCGACGAGGGCAAGGCGGTTGCCGCCGCGATGGGCATCGAGCTGGACGCCGACCCCGAGGAGCTGATCGACCACGCCGCGAAGCCCGAGGTCGCGTACGACCACAAAGCGTCGATGCTGCAGGACGTGGAGGCCCGGCGCCAGACGGAGATCGACTATCTGAATGGCGGCATCGTCCGCTTCGGGCGGGAGCACGGGGTGACGACGCCGCTCAATGCCGCGATCACGGCGCTGATCCACGGCCTGGAGGCCTCGTGGGCGAGGTAGACCGCCGCTACGGCCTCGTGCGCGACGCGCTCGCGCAGCACGATCTGGACGCGCTCGTCGTCGCAGGCAGCGAGTACTCCGGCTTCGAGGGCGCCGTTCGCTACCTGTCCGGGTTCCTGATCGTCCACCGCTACGCGTACGTCCTGCTACCCCGCGAAGGCGACCCGACGATCGTCTTCCCCGCCGAGGCCCGCTACGTCGGCGAGCACGGCGACTCGTGGATCGAGGATCAGGTCTTCGTCGACCACCCCGGCGCCTGGCTCGCCACCAAGCTGGCCGGGAAGCGCG
>CAWKBW010000015.1:427500-678394 GCA_963847955.1 uncultured Actinomycetes bacterium | reverse complement strand
TCATGGCGCGTGACGTGATCACGATCGAGCCCGAGGACACGATCGGCCACGCGGCCGAGAAGATGGTCCAGCACAAGGTGAGCGCGATCGTCGTCGCCGATTCGCCGTACAGCCGCCTGCTCGGGATCATCACCGAGCGCGACCTCACCCGGGCGGTCGCCGGCCGTGTGCACACGAGCGAAGCGCGCGTCCGCGAGTGGATGACCGCCGATCCGCAGACCGTGACGGAGACCACCGATCCGGTCGAAGCCGTGCAGATCATGTTGGACGGAGTTCCGCCATCTGCCCGTGGTCGAGGGCGAGCGCGCCGTCGGCATCGTCTCCATCCGCGACCTCGCGGAGTGGAGCGTCGCTGCCGGGCTCAAGCGGCGACTAAGCTCGCCGGCCGTAGCGAACTCGCGCTGAATGTCCCGCAGCTCGGGCTCGCGCTCGACGAACGCTGTCACGATTCGCGGGTCGAACTGCCGCCCCGACTGGCGGAGAATCTCGTCGCCGGCGTTCCTCCAGGGGCGGGCCATGCGATAGGGCCGGTGCTCGTCATCGCATCGAGCGAGTCGGCGACGGCAAAGACCCGAGCGCTGAGTGGGATGTCGGTCCCCTCGAGCGAGTCCGGATAGCCCTCGCCGTCCCAGCGCTCATGGTGCGAACGGACGACTCGCAGTCCCTCGCCCTGCAGGAAAGCGACTCCGCCGAGGACCTGCTCGCCGAGGACGGTGTGCGTCTCCATCAGGCGGCGCTCGGCATCCGAGAGCGGCTTGGGCTTCTGCAGGATGTTGTCCGGAATCCCGATCTTGCCGACGTCGTGCAGGAGGAACCCGTAGACGGTGCTCGGGTCCTCGATCAAGTCGGGCTCGACCGCGCGGGCGAGCGCGGTCGCGTAGCGCTGCACGCGTTGTGAGTGCTCGCGTGTGCCCGTGTCCTTCGAATCGAGTGCGCTCGCGAGCGCGGAGACCGTCTCGATGTAGGCCTGCTGCACGAGGGTGCGCTGACCGCGCTCGATCTCGAGGATGTGGCGCAGGTCGCGCGCGTACAGGATCAGCTGCTCATCCGGGCTCTTCTTCTTCGCGCGGAAGGGAATTCCGTAGAGACCGCCGGCGAGCCGTTCCGTGACCGAGAGCAGCTCGAGTGGGCTGAACGGCTTGCGAAGGAAGGCGTCGGCGCCGGCCGCTTCAGCGTTCTCAGGGGTGTCGGCGTCCGAGCCGGTCAGCAGGACGACGCCGATCCCGGCCGTGTCCTCCTCGGTCTTCAGCTTCCGGCAGAGCTCGAGGCCGGACATTCCCGGCATATGGACGTCCAGGACGACCACATCGGGCGGCGCGAGGCGATGCGCTCGAGCGCGACCGAAGCAGAGTCGGCCTCGTCGACCTCGATGTCGAAGACCTCGAACGTCGTACGCAGCAGCGTCCGCAGCCCGCGATCATCATCTACGAGCAGTAGTCGCATCTCAGGCCTCCCATACCGGTTTCATGGGCTCAGAGACCTAATTGTCGGCCGGAGGGGCCTAACCCTTTATAGGGAGTTGGCCTTAAGGGGTAAAGGGCGGCGGCGGTTCGGTGGTCGGATTCTTGCCTTTGCCGCTGCCACCTTCGTCCCGCTCGACGACGAGACGGGGCCCGTTCATGCCGCTCTCGCGGCTCGCGAAGACGATCCCGGCCGGGGCGACCGTCGTCAGCGCGAGATTCACCTCGTCGTCGTCCTCCCCGACCAGGGAGGTGATGTCGACGGCCTTCCAGGCGCGGGCACGCAGGCGCCCGGAGCTCACGTAGCGAGGCGAGATCCGAGGCGCGTTGTCGAAGGTGATGCGGCGTTCACGCCAACGCTCGGTGGCGAGGCGCACCTGGTAGCCGAGTTGTGAGCGGGTGCGGCTGTAGAGAAGCAGGTTGACGCGCAGAACGTTCCCCCTCTTGAGGTCGATCCCGAAGCGGAGGTAGGCGCGCGTCATCGGCCGCGCGTCGACGGTGAGGTCGCGCTGCTTGCCGTAGTTCGCGTTCTGTGCGGACGCGGTCACGTGGGCGTCTGCGTAGGCCCGGACCGCGGTGATCTTCGGTTGGCGGGCGGAGCCTCCGGCGGGAATCGCGGCGACGCTGACGCCTGCTGCGAACAGCGCAAGACCGGCAACGGCCCAAACGGGCCGCCGTCGAAGCTCTGGACATGGGCGAATGGGGTCGATAAGAGACCTCCTCGCCATCCAATACCGCCCCCCAGGGCACGACCCTTACACCTGCGCGGAGCGCTAGCCGCCGTCGGCGCGAACCGCGACGGCCTTCTTGAGGATGTTGAGCGCGTCCTCCTTGCGGTCGTCCTCCTCGAAGATCTCGGCGAGCCGTTGGTACACCTCGACGAGATACCGGCCGCCGCTCACCTCGAGCAGCTCAGCGGCAAGCTCGTAGAGCTCGATTGCCCGCGCGCGGTCTCCGAGCGTCTCGTGCACCTGGGCGACGAGCGCGTAGCCCCGGCCCGCGTCGTGCGGGCTCGCCTCCTTCAGGAGCCCCGAGACCTCCATCGCCAGCGTCGCGGCTGCCTCGTGCTCGCCGAGCTGGACGAGGGCGCGCGCCTCTTCGAGGCGCAGCAGTGCGCGGTCGACCGGGTTGCCGCCTCCGCCGAGCAGCTCGAGCCCGTGCTCGACGAGCTCCAGGGCAACCTTCGGGTTGTCGCGATCCAGCTCGATGTGCGCAAGCAGCTGGTGCGCCCGCGCCGTGTACTCCGTGTGCTCGGTCGCTTCCAGGATCGTGAGGGCGCGGCGTGCGTAGCGCGCGGCCTCGGCCGGATGGTTCTGCAGCGTGTGGAGCCTCGAATGGGACCAGTACAGCCGCGCGCGCAAGATGGGGTCGCGCGAGTCCGGCGCCGCTTCGAGCGCTCGGGAGAGAAGCTGCTCTGCGGCGTTGAAGTTGTTCGCGTCGATGTACGCGTTCGCCAGGAGGATGGCGAAACGCGAGGCCTCGACCTGGTCCTCGCGGTCCTCCGCGGCGGTCAGCGACTCGCTGAAGACGGCGATCGACGCTTCGAGCTCGTCGACCATCGCGTAGGCGCGGCCGAGGGTGTCCGCGGCGGCCGGCTGGTCGGCAAGCCGCTCCCGCGCTGACGACCGTGCCGCCTCGATGTGCTCGATCGCTTGCCGGGGGTCACCGCGTTCGAACGCGACCTGGCCGAGCCCTGCCAGCGCGCGCGCCCGGACGTCGCCCGTTGCACCGTCGAGCGCCTCTTCGTAGAGCTGCGCCGCCAGATCGAGCTCGTCGAGCCTCAGCGCGAGCTCGGCTTCGACGAGCCGAGCGGATTCCTCGTGGCGCTCGTGCCCCGTCGCGAGGAAATCCTCGCGTCACTCCGAGCCTCCGGCCCATCTCTCTGAGGAGCTGCAGGGAGGGAATTCGATCGCCGGCTTCGATGCGCGAGATGTATGCCGGCGAGCAGCCTGGAAACGACAGCTGGCGTTGACTTAACCCGGCGCGCTCACGTGCCGCTTTGAGCCTGCGGCCCACTTCGACTGGGCTGTCTACATGCGTTGACTTTCGTCGTGGCAACGTCCCTCCTCCCTTATACTAAGCGCTTCCTCGGGCCCGGGGCTGTCCAGCGGCAACTACGAGAAAGGATGGCTCCGTGAGGCGAATCACCTTGCTCAGCCTGGTGTTGGGACTTCTCGCTGTCTTTGGCGGGAAGGGCCCAATGTGGCCGTAGGCTTCGGCCTGCCGGGGTGGCGGATCGTTTTGGTCCGCCACCTCTATTCTTTGCCGCGCGCCTAGTCGGCGCTCGGCACGTCCTCGGCGTCGCCGTCCGTGTCTTCGGGGTCGGGGACCGGTGACTCGGAGAGCTCGTCGTTGCGGTCGTCTTCGCGAGGCGTCGAAGTATCCTGATCGTCCATGCGCGTCATTCTTCCTGACTCATCCGAGCTGGAGCTCCCGGAAGGGGCGACAGGCCTCGACGCTGCCGCCGCGATCGGCCCGAAATTGGCCAAGGAAGCCGTGCTCGTGCGCGCGAACGGCCGCGTCCAGGACGTGCGGCTCCCGCTCGAAGACGGCCAGCCGATCCAGATCCTGACGACGCGCGACACGGAGGATCCAGACGCGCTCTACGTCCTCCGCCACTCCGCGGCCCATCTGCTCGCCGAGGCCGTCCGCCGCCTGTATCCCGGCACCAAGATCGCGATCGGCCCGCCGATCGAGAACGGCTTCTACTACGACTTCGAGTTCCCGGAGCCGATCGGCGAGGAGGCGCTCGAGAAGATCGAGGCCGAGATCCAGCGCGAGCTGAAGGAAGGCCGGGCCTGGGAGCGCCAGGAGGTCTCCGCCGACGAGGCCAAGCGCCGCTTCGCCGCAGAGGGCGAGGACTACAAGGTCGAGCTCGTCGACACCGCGGAGGGCGACATCTCGCTCTACACGCAGGGCGACTTCACCGACCTCTGCCGCGGCCCTCACCTCCAGGACTCGAAGCCGATCAAGGCGATCAAGCTGACCGGGCTCGCCGGCGCCTACTGGCGCGGCGACGAGCACAACACGCAGCTGACGCGGATCTACGGGACGGCGTTCTACTCGCAGGCCGACCTCGACGCCTACCTCGAGCGGGTCGAGGAGGCGAAGAAGCGGGATCACCGGCGTCTCGGTGTCCAGCTCGACCTCGTTCACTTCGACGAGCACTCGCCCGGGTCGCCGCTCTGGCACCCGAAGGGGATGGTGATCTGGAACGAGCTCGAGAAGATCCGCAAGCGCGAGAACGACAAGCGCGGCTACCTCGAGGTCAAGACGCCGATCATCTACAACGAGGAGACCTTCATCACCTCGGGTCACTTCCCGACGTACGAAGACCTGATGTTCAAGCTCGAGGTGGACGATCGCCGCTGGGCGATGAAGGCGATGAACTGCCCCGGGCACATGCTGCTCTTCGGCAGCAAGCTGCGTTCCTACCGCGAGCTGCCGCTGCGGTACGCCGAGCCGGCCCCTCTGCACCGCAACGAGATCACGGGCACGCTGCACGGCCTGCTCCGCGTCAGGCACGTGACGCAGGACGACGCCCACATCTTCGTCAGCCAGGATCAGATCCAGGACGAGATCGCCGGGGTCGTCGACTACGCGAACTATCTGTACGGCCTGTTCGGAATGACGGCTTCCGCGGAGTTGGCGACCCGCCCGGACAAGAAGATCGGGACCGACGAGCAGTGGGACATGACGGAGGCCGCGCTGGAGGAGGCGCTGAAGCTCAACGAGATCCCGTACGAGATCGCCGAGGGAGAAGGTGCGTTCTACGGGCCGAAGATCGACCTCTTCATGGATGACGCTCTCGGGCGCAAGTGGCAGATGGGGACGATTCAGCTCGACTCGCAGATGCCGTCGCGTTTCGGCCTCAAATACGTGGGGCCCGACAACACGGAGCACGACCTCTACGTCATCCACCGCGCCCTCTACGGCTCGTTCGAGCGCTTCATCGGCATCCTGATCGAGCACTACGGCGGCGCCTTCCCGCTCTGGCTCGCGCCCGTCCAGGTGCGGATCGTTCCGGTCGGAGAGGATCACCGCGAGGCGGCGAAAGCACTTGCCGAGAAGCTCTCCGGCTTCAGGGCGGAGGTCGACGACTCGGACGAGACGGTCGGCAAGCGAATCCGTAACGCAGAGGTCGAGAAGATCCCGTACGTGGTCGTCTGGGGCGACAAGGAGTCCGAGGACTCGCTGGCCGTACGGGAGCGTGGTGGGGAGCAATCGACCAAGTCGCTCGACGAGCTTCTGGCGGAGCTCCGAGACGTTGCTAAGGTGTGAGCCTGCAAAGCAGGGGCGAAACCGTTCCTCACCTCCGGAGCCGAGAGCTCATCGGAGGTTCAACCGAGTGAGGTTGGAGAGAAACGGGCCGCTGCTTTGACAGCGGTTTTTGTCGTTTGAAGAAGGGAGCTTTTAGCTTGGTGAAGGGCTTTTGAGGCCACGGCGCAATTTTGAGCCGCCCCGGCCGACCGTCCCGCATTCCAGGATCAACGAGGACATTCGCGCCCCGAACGTACGACTCGTCGACGAAGACGGCTCGCAGATCGGAGTCAAGTCGACAGACGAGGCGCGGGAGTACGCATACGGGAAGAACCTCGACCTCGTCGAGGTCGCCGCGCAAGCGGATCCACCCGTAGCGAGGGTCATGGACTACGGGAAGTACCGCTACGAGCAGGAGCAGAAGCTCAAGCTCGCGCGGAAGCATCAGATTTCCATCAACGTCAAGGAGATCAAGCTCAGACCCAAGATCGGCGTTCACGACTACGAGACGAAGAAGGGCCATGTCGTCCGCTTCCTGAAACAGCGGGCGAAGGTGAAGGTCACGATCATGTTCCGGGGGCGGGAGACCACCCATCCGGAGCGCGGGCGCGACCTACTCATGCGGCTCGCTGAAGACGTCAAAGAGATCGGCCAGGTCGAATCGCCGCCTCTCCTAGACGGACGGAACATGGTCATGTTGCTCGGGCCGACCAAGAACGCGGGAGTTACCAATGCCAAAGCAGAAGACACACAGCGCAGCGAAAAAGAGATTCAAGGTGACGGGGACGGGCAAGCTGCTCCGGAGGCGGGCAATGAAGAGCCACCTCCTGAGCAAGAAGTCCGCGAAGCGCAAGCGTAGGTTCCGCCGCGACCAGCCGCTCCACGCGGCTGACACCCGTGAGGTCAAGCGCCTCCTGGGAGGGAAGTAATGCCGCGCGTCAAGCGTTCGGTTGCGTCGCGCAAGCGCCGCAAGAAGATCCTCAACCAGGCGAAGGGCTACTACGGGTCGCGCCATGCCCGCTACAAGGTCGCCAAGGAGCAGGTCGAGCACTCGCTCGTCTACGCCTACCGCGACCGGAAGAACAAGAAGCGCACGATCCGGCGGCTCTGGATCATGCGCATCAACGCGGCCGCGCGCGCCGAGGGGCTCTCGTACAACCAGTTCGTGTCCGGCTGCCGCAAGGCGGGGATCGAGCTCGACCGGAAGATCCTGGCCGACCTGGCCGTTTCCGATCCGGCCGCGTTCGGCAAGATCGCCGAGCAGGCGAAGGCCGCGCTCGAGCCCGCAGCAGCTGCCAAGCAAGACTGAGCTCGCCTCGCAGCGCGAGGTCTTCGCCGAGCAGGCGGAGCACTGCGCGGTCAGCTCGCCGTTGTATGCGGATCTTTGTCGCCGGTTCGCCGACGACCCGGTTGCGGGCGAGATCATCGGCTGCGGAGCCGTCGTGGGACATGCCGCTGCGACTGCTCGGCGGCCTGCATTACCTCGTGCTCGGCGGCGAGGCTTCGTGGGACGACCCGCTCGACGCGCATCGGGAGTTCCTCTCCGAGTTCGTCCGCGAGCAGGGGGTGCAGACGAACGAGGTGCAGCGCGCCTGGGTTCTGACCCCGCTGTTCCTCCGCGTTGCGGAGCGGACCGGCGCTGCGTCGTTCGACGTGATCGAGCTGGGCGCGAGCGCCGGGTTGCTGCTCGGCTGGGATCGCTACCGGTCCGTGTACGAGCAGGGGGAGTGGGGGCCCGAGGGCTCGCCGCTGACGCTCTCTGGAACCGAGCGCTCGCCCGTGCGCGGCGACCTGCTCGAGCAGGCGCCGATCGTCGGCCGGCGGGTCGGCGTCGACCTGGCGCCGATCGACGTGACGAGCGACGAGGCCGCTCGTCTGCTCAAGTGCTTCGTCTGGGCCGGCCAGGAGCAGCGGCTGGAGCGCCTCGATCAGGCGATCGCCGCTGTGCGCGAGGAGCCGCCGGTCCTCGTCCAGGCCGACTACGTCGAGGTCTTGCCCGAGCTTCTGTCGGGCCGTGACCCGGACGGCCTGACCGTCGTCTTTGCGAGTGCGACGCTCCGCTACGTGCGGGACGAGGGCGTCGCGCGCATCCGCTCCGCCTTCGACGCGGCCGGGCCGGGCGGCCCGCTCGCCTTCGTGGCGACCGGGAGCCCGCGGAGGGGCGTACGCCAATGGGGCCTGCGCATCGTCTATTACCCCGGCGCCGAGCGCGAGTACGCGGGCGAGGCCGACTACCACGCGACGTGGCTCGACTGGCAGCTGTGATCACCTCGGCGACGAACCCGAAGCTCCGCCTCGTGCATCGGCTGCTCGAGTCGCGGCGGCAGCGGGAGAAGGAAGGTCTCTTCGTCTGCGAGGGCGAGGATCTCGTGCGCGCGGCAGAGGAGGCGGGGGTCGAGCCCGTCGAGCTGCTCGTCGCGGGCGAGAACGTCGAGCCCGAGCTGCTGGCTCGCGTCTCGACGCTGGCCCACCCGCCGCGCGTGATCGGGATCTACCGGCGCGACTCGCTGCCGCGCGGAGTCGAGCCCGTGTGCCTGGCGCTCTGGCACGTGGCCGATCCCGGCAACGTGGGCACGCTCCTTCGCAGCGCCGATGCGTTCGGCGCCTCGCTCGCGCTCTCTCCAGGCTGCGCCGATGTCACCGGCCCGAAGACGCTGCGCGCGTCGGCCGGAGCCGTGTTCCGCGTGCCGACCGCCGGCTTCGACGAGGCGCGCGGCCGCAGGATCGCGCTGGTTGCGCACGAGGGTCGCCCGCTGGCGGAGATCGAGCACGAGGTGCCGATCACGTTCGTCCTCGGGGCCGAGCGACAAGGCTTGCCCGAGGACGTGGTCGCCGCCTGCGACGAGACGGCGTCGATCGCGATCACGCCGCACGCCGAGTCGTTGAACGTCGCGATGGCGGGGACGATCGCGCTCTACGAATTCCGGCGTGCTGGATAGACTCGAAGACATGGCCAAGATCGCCGGTGTGTGGACGTCCCCGGCCCGCAAGAGCGGGCGCATGGACGGGCACGAGCGCGTTTGGGCGATCGCCGGGCAGGGGCTCGAAGGCTGCGCGCACGCCCATCCACCCAAGCGCGAGGTTCTCTTTGCCTCGCTCGAGCACCTGGAGTCAGTGGGCGTCGAGCCGGGAGCGATCCGCGAGAACCTGACCGTCGAGGGCGACGACGTGGAGAAGTGGCCGATCGGCCAGCGCGTGCGTGCCGGTGGGGCCGTCTTCGAGATCACGATGGTCTGCGACCCGTGCCATCGCATGGACGAGCTGCGCCAGGGCCTGCGCGCCGAGCTCGAGGGCAAGCGCGGAATGCTCGCGAAGGTCGTCGAGGGCGGCGAAGTAGCCGTCGGCGACGAGATCGAGCTGCTCTAAGCCCTGTCAAGCCCAACATGTCCGGTGCCAGGCACCAGACATGGCGACTTCGCCGCCGAGGAGGCGGCTGAAGCAGCGGAACCCGCTCATGGAGCCAAGGCCGGGCACTTTCGAGCCACGGCCGGTGCCAGGCACCGGACGTGGCTGTTACGCGGCGCGGGCGACGAAGATCATGTCCTCGCCGCCGCGATACGGGCTGCGGTCGAACCAGCCGTAGCAGGCTTCCAGCTCGAAGCCGGTCTCCGCGAGGAGCGTTTGCCATTCGCCGGCCGAGATCCAGGCCAGCGTCATCGTCGTCGCTCCCGCGGGGCCGCGAACGGAGAGGGTCAGCGTGCGAGCCTGCTCGTCCCAGTCGGCCCGCTCGTCGATCCCGGGCTCGCGCTCCAGCCAGCGGCCGTGGGTCTCCGCGATGTCGTCGGGCTTCGGCTCGAAGACGTCGAACACGAGCCGCCCGCCGGGCGCGAGCAACCGGTGGGCGGACTGGAGCGCCTGTCTGCGCGCCGAGTCGTCCGGCAAGTGGAGGTACGAGCGAAACGGGCAGAGGACGGCCTGGATGCCTTCCGCCGGGTCGACGGGCGGGTCGCGGAAGTCGCCTAGCCGCAGATCGATGTTGACTCCGGCGGCCTGCGCTCGGCGCCGGCAGGCCTCGATCATTCCGGTGGAGGAGTCGACCCCGATCACGTGCGTCCCGGTCTCGGCGATCGGCACGGCGATCCGCCCGGTGCCGACGCCGAGCTCGACGATGGAGCCGCCGGCCTTCCTGGCCTCGGCGACGTAGAAGCCGACGTCCTCGACGACGCTTCTGCTCCACGGGTCGTAGAGCTCCGCGATCGCGTCGTACGGGCTGGCGCTCATCCCGGCTTGCGCGCCACCCAGACGAACTCGCGGCTGTCCTCGTCGAACGGCCCGCGCTCGAAATCGCCGTAGAGCGCCTCGACCTCGAGCCCGGCAACCTCGATCAGCCCCAGCCACTCGTTCTTCGTCGCCCACCAGAGCGAGACCGCCGGCGCCGGAGTCGAGCTCGAGGTCGACGCGGCTCTCGTGAGGCGCCTGCGTGACTCGTGTGCGGAACCGGCTCCTCCTGGTGCTGCCCATGGAGTCGGCTCGCGATCGCATGGTCGAAGACGAACGCGTTCCAGGCGAACCTGCCCCCCGGCTGCAGGCTCGCGGCGACGCGGTCGAAGACGCGGCGCTTGTCGGCCCATGTCGGCATGTGCAGCAGTGACCGGAACGGGCGAGTAGACGAGCGCGGCAGGCTCCTCGAGCTCGAAGTCGCGCATGTCCTGCAGGCGGAGATCGAGGTCGACTCCCGCTTCGGCGGCCCGTTCGCGGGCGATCGCCAGCATCGCAGGCGAGAGGTCGATCCCGACCACGCGCTTGCCGGTTTCCCGAGCGACCGGGATGGCGACGCGCCCGGTCCCGACGGCCAGCTCGGCGATCGGGCCGTCCGCCTCGCGGGCGAGGTCGACGTAGAACGGCACGTCCTCGGTCATGTGCTCCGACCACTGGTCGTAGATCGGCGCGAAGGGGTCGTACTCGCTCATCGGCCCATTCTCGCGGTAGTGTCGCGGAGTGGACGCAGAGGCCCTGAAAAGCGAAGCCCTGGGCGCGATTGAAGCCGCCGCGACGCCCGACGAGCTCGACGAGCTCCGCGTCCACTACCTCGGGCGGAAGAGCGAGCTCAAGCAGGCCCTCCGAGGTGTGCGCGACCGCGAGACCGGGATGGCACTCAACGCTGCGCGCGAGGCGATCGAGGAGGCCGTCGCCGAGCGGGAAGCGGCGCTCGAGCGGGCGCAGCTCGACCGTGCACTCTACGGAGGACTTCGTCGACGTCACACTGCCGGGCGATCCGCTCCCGCTCGGCCATCTGCACCCGGTCACGCAGGCGCGCAGGGAGATCGAGGACGCCTTCATCGGCCTCGGCTACGAGATCCGAGACGACCGCGAGGTCGAGACGACGGAGTACAACTTCGACAAGCTCGCGTTCGACCCGTGGCATCCGGCGCGCTCGCCGCGGGCGACGTTCTTCTTCGACGAGCACCGCGTCCTGCGGACGGAGACCTCGCCGTCGCAAATCCATGCGCTGGAGGAGGGCGCGCCGCCGATCTACATGGTCTCGATCGGCCGCTGCTACCGGCGCGACGCGATCGACGCGACTCACTATCCGATCTTCCTCCAGTTCGAAGGCCTGGCTGTCGACCGCGGGCTGACGCTCGCCGATCTCAAAGGAACGCTGCTCCACGTGATGCGCGCGATCTTCGGGCCGGATCGCAAGGTCCGATTCCGCACGCACTACTTCCCGTTCACGGAGCCGTCGATCGAGCCGGACGTTTCCTGCGGGATCTGCGGCGGCGAGGGCTGCCGCACATGCCGCTACTCGGGCTGGCTCGAGATGGGCGGCGCGGGCATGGTCGACCCGCGGGTGTTCGAGAACGTCGGGGTCGACCCGGATGAATGGTCCGGGTTCGCCTTCGGCTGCGGGATCGAGCGGGTCGCGCAGCTGAAGTTCGACTTCCCCGACATCCGAGCCCTCTGGGAGGGCGACCTGCGAGTGCTGAGGCAGTTTTGAGAGTCCCGGTCTCCTGGCTTCGCGACTACGTGCCCGTCGAGATGCCTCTCGACGAGCTCGCCACGCGGCTCTCGATCTCGACCGCCGAGGTCGAGGGAATCGAGCGGCGAGGCGTGCCGGACGAGGACGGCAACCTCGGCCTCTTCCGCGTCGGCAAGGTGCTCGAGGCGGAGAAGCACCCGAACGCCGACCGCCTGCAGCTCTGCCGGGTGGACGTGGGGGAGGGCGAGCCGCGCCAGATCGTCTGCGGCGCCTGGAACTTCGGCGCCGGCGCGACGGTCGCGGTCGCGCTTCCCGGGCGCGGTTCTCCCCGGCGGCCTCCAGCTCGAGCAGCGCAAGGTTCGCGGCGAGCTCTCCGACGGGATGATCCTCGCCGAGGACGAGGTCGAGCTCGGCTCGGACCACTCCGGGATCATGGTGCTGCCGGAGACGGAGCCGGGCACGCCGCTGGCGGACGTGCTGCCGCTCGTCGAGGAGATTCTGCTCGTCGAGGCGACCGGAAACCGCCCGGACCTGCTGTCCATCTACGGCCTCGCGCGCGAGATCGCCGCGCTCTACGACCTCGAGCTGGCCCCGCCTCCCGGCACCGACCCGCAGCCGGCGGGGGACGAGCCCGTCGACGTCGCGGTCGAGGACCTCGAGGGCTGCCCGCGCTACATCGGGCGGCTCTTCAGGAACGTCGAGGTCGGGCCCTCGCCGATCTGGCTCAAGTCCCGACTCGCGGCGGCCGGGATGCGGCCGATCTCGAACGTCGTCGACGTGACGAACTACGTCATGCACGCGCTCGGGAACCCGCTGCACGCGTTCGACCTCACGACGCTGCAGGGCGGCAGGATCATCGTGCGCCGTGCGCGGCCCGGGGAGACGATTCGCACGCTGGACGGTGTCGACCGCCGGCTCGAGGAGAGCGACCTCGTGATCGCCGACGCCGAGCGGGCTGTCGCGCTCGCCGGGATCATGGGCGGCGAGGAGACCGAGATCGGCGAGGCCACTCGCGACGTCCTCCTCGAGGCGGCGAACTTCGAACCGACCGGGCTCTTCCGCACCTCCGAGCGGCTTCGGCTCCGGACCGAAGGATCGAACCGCTGGGAGAAGGGCGTCGACCCGCATCTGGCGGAGCAGGCGGCGAAGCTCGCCACGCAGCTGATCGTCGAGACCGCGGGCGCGCAGTGGGTCGGCCACGTGGACGTGCAGGGCGACCTTCCCGAGCGGCCGGTGATCCAGTACCGGCCCGAGCGGGCCGACGAGCTGATCGGGCTCTCGACCCCGGTCGGCGAGCAGGCGCGGCTGGCTGGAGCGGCTCGGCTTCGAGGTGCGCGACGGCGAAGTCGTGGCGCCGACCTGGCGAGCACGCGACGTCACCCGCGAGGTCGATGTCGTCGAGGAGGTCGCGCGGTACGAGCTCGACGACGTCCCGTTCACGCTCCCGGCCCGGCGCGAGATGTTCGGGGCGCTCACACCACTCCAGCAGCTGCGTGCGGCGGGTCGCAGGACATACTCGTCGGCCTCGGTCTCACCGAGACCTACACGCCCTCGCTTCGCCCGAGCGACCGCGATCCCAACGCGTGGCGGCTACCGGAGCCGATCTCGGCGGAGCTCGCCGTCCTCCGGACCAGCCTGCTGCCGAGCCTCGTGGAAGCCGTGCGCCGCAACGTCGAGCTCGGAGCAGGGGAGATCGCGCTCTTCGAGGTGGCGCGCGTCTATCTCCCCTCCGGCGACGCTGCCACAGGAGCGCCGGCACGTGGCCGGCATCGTCGAGGGCGGTTGGAGCAGGGCGAAGGGCACCGTCGAGACGCTCTGCGCGGCACTCAAGGTCGAAGCCGCGTTCGAGCGAACGGATGAGGAGCTGTTCCACCCGGGCAAGGCAGCGTCGGTCGGAGCGGCAGGCATCGTCGGCGAGCTCCACCCGGCTGTGCTCGACGGTGTGTGGGGGGCCTTCGAGCTCGATCTCGGCGAGTTGCAGGCCGCCGCCGACGACGAGGTGCGGTTCACCGACGTGATCACGTATCCGGCGGTTCACCAGGACCTCGCGTTCACCGTGCCCGAGGAGGTCGCCGCCGGCGAGCTGGTGTCCGCCGCCCACGAGGCGGCCGGGGCCGAGCTGCGGGAGATGCGGCCTTTCGACGTCTACCGCGGCGACCAGGTCGCCGAAGGCAGCAAGTCGATCGCGTTCTCGGTGTTGTTCCAGTCGTCCGAGCGCACGCTGTCGGACGAGGACGCGGCCGGCCTGCGCAAGAAGATCGTCGACGCGCTCGCGAAGCGCTTCGGCGCCGAGCTCCGCGCCTAGCGGCTCTACGGAGTGCGGTCGACGAGCGCCTTCAGGACCGTGCGCTCGATATCCGGCTGATGCTCGATCAGGCGCTTGAAGTTCTGCCTGGTCACGACGAGCGCCCGAACCGGCGAGGTGGCGGTGACCGTGGCGGTGCGCGGCGTGTCCTTGACGAGGGCAACCTCTCCGAAGAAATCGCCGGGGCCGAGATCGTTGATCTGGTCGCCGTCCTGCGCGACCGAGGCCGTGCCCTCGATGATCACGAAGAACTCGCGACCCGGAGATCCCTCCGTCGTCAGCTCTTTGCCCTCGGCGATGTCGATCTCGTCCGCGATCGCCGCGATCTCCTGCAGCTCTCCCTTCGAGCAGTTTGCGAACAGCGGAACCTGCGAGATCAGCTTGGTCTTTTCGTCTTTGCCAAAGCGCATCAGCATCTAGTCTAAATCCGAACCGGAAACAAATCCGTAGTACAGAAGCTTTGTCGCATCGGCCTGCCGCTGTCATCGTCGCCGCCATCGCGGCCGCACTCGCAGTTCTGCCCGCTGCAGCAGCCCCTGCGCAGCCGCGTGAGACTCTGCGCGCCACGGTCGGGCCGGGCTTCTACGATCTTCCTCCGCCACGCCGACGGCACTGCGGTGACGCAGCTCGACGCGGGCGAGTACGCGATCGTCGTCGAGGACAAGGCGATCGAGCACAACTTCCACCTCCTGGGAGCAGGCGTGGACCAGTTCACCTCCGTGGAGAACGTGGAAAACGCGACCTGGACCGTCGTTTTCGCGGACGTGCAGATCTACCGCTTCCAGTGCGATCCGCACTCGACGACGATGAAGGGAAGCTTCAAGGTCGGCAACGTGCCCGACCCGCCGCCTCCTCCCGTCGTGCGCCGGCTGAGCGCCAGCGTCAGCGCCAGCGCGATCTCGGTGAAGACCTCCAGCGGCGCGAAGGCGCGCGCCGTCGCCGCCGGCAGCTACCGCATCGCGGTTCGGGACACGGCGAAGACGCAGAACTTCCATCTCACGGGGCCCGGCGTCAACCGGAAGACGGCGGTTGCCGGCACGGCCCGGGCGACGTGGAGCGTGCGCCTGCGCGCAGGGAAGTACAGCTACCGCTCGGACAAGAAGCGGCGCCTGAGCGGCTCGTTCACCGTCAGGTAGTCCGCTTCGCAGGCTTGATCAGGCCTGCGTTCGGCCCACCGGCCGCACGGATGTCGGCCTGACGGTCGAGCTCGGCGTTGAGCTCCCCTCCGAAGAGGATCGCCCACGCCGTGTAGTTGAGCCAGAGCAGCAGGATGATGCCGCCGGCCAGCGTGCCGTACGTCTTGGAGTACGAGCTGCTGAACGAGGTGTACAAGGCGAAGAGCCCCGAGAGCACTAGCCACATGACGGCGCCGACGAGGGAGCCCGGAGTGATCCATTTCCAGCTGCGCTGCTCCTTGTTCGGTGCGAGGTAGTAGATGAGCTCGAAGAGGAGCAGGCACGGCGACGAACGCAAGCGGCCAGCGGACGATGTTCCAGATCCACTCGAACTCGCTGCCGAGGTGAGCCTGGTCAGCGATCGCCTCGCCGATCGTGCCGCCGAAGACGATCAGGAGCAGCGTGCCCGCAGTCACGATGCCGGAGGCTGCGACGAGCACGATCGCGATCAGCCGCACCTTCCAGAACGGGCGCGTCTCGACCCGGTCGTAGGCGCGGTTGACGGCCTTCACCACGGAGCCCATCGCGCCGCTCGCGATCCAGACCGCTGCGAAGGCGCCGACGACCACCGCCACCACGGAGCCGCTCCCGCCCGAGTCCTGCTGGAGCTGCTCGATCAGGTCGGTGACCGCTTCGGGCGCAACCGGATTCAGGAAGTCCTGCAACTCGTCGTAGGCGCCGACCAGGCCCAGCAGGCCGACGAGCAGGACGACTGCGGGGAAGAACGCGAGCAGCGACGAGTACGCGACCTGCTGAGCGAGACCCATGCAGTCGTCGGCCATGAACTGCTTGCCCGTGCGCTTGAAGACGTCGATCCATTCGGCCGCGCTCAGCCGGTGCGGACCGGGAGGGACGTGTCCTACTGGCGCGCGGTCGCTAGTCGCGGTCGACAAGGCGGAAGCGGCCGAAGCGCGCCTTCTCTTTGCCTTCGCGGCTGCGCCTAGCGAGGAGGCGCGCGGTCGCGCCGGCTCCCCCGGCGACGAAGAATCCGGCAGCGAGTGCACCCGCAGCGAAAAACGGGAGCTTCCGGCGCAATCTCGCCTTCATGTCCGTGATCTCGGCGCGGAGCTGGTCGACAGCCTGGACGAGCTGCTCGCGTTCGGCCTCGACCTCGCGCCGGGCTTGCTCTGTCGGGCTCGGCTTGCGGCTACTGGGGGGTGTCGACATGGCCTTTGAGCACCTCCCTGGTGAGCTGGGCCTCGCGAATCGCCTGTTCGGGAGTCACGGGCGTGCCTTGCTTGACGCGGTTGTTGGCCAGGGCAAGGAGGATCCCGGTCAGGAGCAACAGGAGAAGCGTGACCGTGAGCAGGGCCAGCCACACATCCATGAAGGTGGCGAGGGCGGCCGCAATTGTCGCGAACAGGAAGCCGATGGCATAGAGCGCGACCAGAGCAGCGCCGATCCCGAGCCCGATGCCCAGCCCGAGTGTGCGGGTCTTCTGCTTCAGCTCGAGGGCGGCGAGCTCCTTCTCGAGCCGGAACCACGCAGCTGGCGTGCCCGACTACGTTCTTGACGGCGGCGCCGATGCCGCCGCGGTCAGTCGCTTGGGTGGGCATGTCCCCTCCAGTCGATGACCTTGGCGAGGATGATGCCCGTGACGAGCGCCGCGCCGATGACGATCAACGGGCTCGGGCCGCGGCTGCGCTTCGGCTTCGGGCGCTCGTCGAGCTGGGGCCCGGCGGGGGCAACCGTGCCCTCGCCCGGTTTCTGATTCGTCGGCGCCTCGCCCTTTGCCCGCTTGACGATGAGGCTCGGCTTCAGCTTGCGCAGGAACGCTGCGTCGTCGGCGAGCGGCTGGGCGAGCTTGGCGCTCAGGCCGCCTTCAGTGGCCGCGCGGTCGGCGAACTCCTGGAGTCGCGAGGCGGCGCGGTCGATGACGTGATCGGCTTTCGTCAGTGTCATTTCTTGGTCGGTGGTTCCTCGCCGGTCAGGATCCGCCAGACGCGCGAGGCGGCCTTCCTGGCGACGATTGCCGCGGCGGCGGTCATGGCGGAGTAGATCGCGGTCCACAACAATTTGCGCAACACGAGGGTGACGTTACCCGTCCTGAGCAGGGCGCGAAACCTGCACGCATACTTATTCGTGTCTATGCAACAGGCCCGGGAGCTCGACAAGGCGGCACGGCAGAAGCTGATCGCCAGCGTGGTCGCCCGTAAGCGCATCGGTACGCAGTACGAGCTGCTCGAGGCGCTCGCGCGCGGGGGGTGCCGTGTGACCCAGGCGACCGTCTCGCGGGACATCCGGGAGCTGGGCCTCGAGAAGACGCACGACGTGCTGGGCCGGCCGCGTTACGTGGCGCCGCAGGAGAGCCGGCGCGGAGAGCCTCGGGACGCGCTCGCGGGCGTGCTCGCGCAGTTCGGGCGCAGCGCCACCGCGGCGCAGAACATCGTCGTCGTCCAGTCGGAGCTCGGTTCCGCCCCCGCCATCGCCCGCGCCCTCGACCGGCTCGGCCATCCGCGCATCGTCGGGACGATCGCCGGCGACGACACATGCCTGGTGATCGCGCGGGACGCGCGCGATGCAGTCGCGCTGGCCGACGAGCTGGGCGGCACCATCGGCGGATGAGCCCACCAACCCCGGCCCTCAACACGATCGGCGAGATCCCTCGTTGACGGCGCTCGAGACGTCGGACTCGGCCGTTGAGTTCCTGATCCGGTTCGTGCGCGTCGGCCACGGGGCCGGCTACCCGACGGCCGACCTCGAGGACCGGGTCCTGGCTCTCGCCCAGTCGCTTGGACTCACGGACGTCCAGGTCTACGCGACGCCGACGCTGGTCGAGGTCTCGCTTGGATCGCTTCCGCGCCAGCGCACGTTCACAGTCCGCGTACGTCCCGCCACGGTCGACCTGGACGCGATCGCACGCGTTGACGACCTCGTCCAGGATGTGCTCGACGAGCGCCTCGACGCGGACGCGGCGCTCACGGCGCTTGCAGACATCACGGCACGGCCGCTGCAACGTCCCTGGCCGGTGCTGCTCGCCGCGTACGCGATCGCAGGCGCGGCTCTGACGCCGGTGCTCGGCGGCGGCTGGAGCGAGATCGCCGCCGCGGCCGTCGTCGGGCTGCTCGTGGGCGCGATTGCGCTCCCCGCGACGCGTACTCCACGCACCGAGCCGATGGCGGCTCCGCTCGCGGCGGTCACCGCGAGCTTCTGTGCGGCGACGATCGTCCACCTCGGCCTCGACGTGTCGCCCAACGTTGTGACGCTGGCCGCGCTGGTGACGTTCCTGCCCGGTATGAGACTCACGATCGGCATGCGCGAGCTGTCGAGCGAGCACCTCCAGTCGGGCGTCGCGAACACGGCGAACGCTCTCGTCCAGCTTCTCGGCCTCGTCTTCGGGGTCGAGGTCGGGCGGTCGATCGCGGAGGGCTGGTTCGGCGCGACGGAGGCGGTCGGCACCAGCACGGCCTTCGCGGGAACGGACCTGATCGCGGCAGTTGCGGCCGGGCTCGCGTTCACGCTGACCCTGCGCGCCCAGTTTCGGGACGCGTGGATCATGTGCGCCGCAACGGTCCTGGCACTCGCCGCCAATGCGGCCGGCGCGGCACTCGTCGGAGCCCAGGCCGGCGTCTTTGTCGCAACGCTCGCGGTCGGCCTCGCCGGCGGCCTCATCGGATCCGGGCTTCGCCGCTCGCCGCTCGTCTTCATCGTGCCCGGCGTCCTCATGCTCGTACCGGGCAGCGCGGGCTTCGACAGCATTCTGCAGCTGCTCGACAACCAGACGGTCAGCGGCATTACGGCCGCTTTCGACACCTTCGTGACCGCAACGTCCATCGCGTACGGCCTCATGGTCTCGGCCGTGGTCCTGCCCGGTCGCTTTTCGCCGGTCGGATCGCCCCGGGAGCCCGTCGTCCGATCGGGATGATGTGACGGCGGTGGAGGGCTTGCAAACTGAGGAGATGGCGGATCGTCGTCGAGCGCTGGGCACGCTTGGTCTCACGGCCCCGGGTTTCGCCCTGGTGGCCGTCGCCGGCTTCCTGCTCGGAGCCTGCGGAGGCGGCGACGGAAGCGCTGTGACGACCCAGATCGGCGGAGTCGGTGACGAGACCGGCCGTGACTGCCACACGACCCGCCGTCACCCAGACCAGGACGAGTGAGGCGCCGGCTCCTCCCCCGCCGGCGACACTCCGCGCACCACCTCCTCCGCTCCGCCGCCGCCACCTCCGCCACCTCCGCCCACCACCACCTCCGCCGCCACCGCCACCGCCGCCGCCACCACCTCCGCCGCCTCCGCCACCGCCTCCGCCTCCGCCTCCGCCGCCACCTCCGCCGCCGACAACGGTCGAGGCCGATGAGCCGTCTTCCACGAGCAGCACGCCCTGGGCTTGGATCGCCTTCGCAGTCGCTCTGGCTGGGGCATCGTTGGTGGGGATCCTTGTCTGGAGACGTCGACGGGCCCAGGCTGCTTCGTGGTCCACCCAGCTAGCGGATCTCTCCCGGCGCAGTCTCGTTGCGCTGGACGCCGTCCTCACCGATGGCTCTGTCGTGACCGGCCAGATCCAGGCACTCGCCGCCGAAGCGCGGTCGCTCGAGACGCGCGCTTCCGACGATCCGTCGAGAGCGGCCGCGGGCCGGCTGCGCAGCTCCCTTGACGAGCTCGTGGGGACGCTCGAGGCCGACCGAACGCTTCGACTTGGCTCGCCGCCCCCGAGCCCGGAACAGCTCTCGTACTCGACGGCTCTGATTCGCCAGCACGTGGCGGAGCTTCAGGGCGTGCTGCGGCCACCGAGCCCCGGCCCGCCGCCCTCTGCGCCGACCGCGTAGGACGAAAGCTCAGGCCGGCTCGGGTGGCTCGTGCTCCTCGAGCCGCTTCGCCTCGTCCGAGCTGATCGAGAGGTGGACTCGACCATCGTCGTCGATCTCCGCCACCTGGTCCGCGGACACGATGCGGGGCTTGCCGAACAGGTGGGTCGAGACCAGGAGGCCGCTGAAGATGTCACCCTCGCCTTCGACCTCTTCCACTTTGCCGACGTGCTCGCCGTCCGAGCCGACGACCTCCCAGCCCTTCTCGATGAGCAGCCACGACACGGGCTGCTCGTTCACACCGCCCGCCCCTCGGCGTACCAGACCGGGCCCTGCGTGGCGACGTGCTCCGTGCCGGAGAGCACGCGCAAGATCCTGAGCTCTCCGCGAATCTCTTCCTGGTCGAGGCGCTCGAGGCAGCGCCTGGTCATCTGAGGAGAGGCGCCGTAGCCCTGCACCCGTGCGACCCGGAAGCGCAGGACCGGCTCGCCGCCGAACCGCGCCGGGTTGACCGGGGCGAGGAGAAGCGCCGCCCGCTCGAGCCAGTCGCTGGAGACGAGCTCGACCTCTGCGTAGATGTCACTCCAGTCGGCCGGGAGCGCCTCGAGAGCCTGCGTCCCAGGCCTCGCCGAGCGAGGCTCGCGAGATCTCGGTCCGGGCCTCGGCCTCGTCCGTGCCGACGAGCTCGAGCTTCCCTCCGACGCGCTCCTCATCGAGCCGGGGCAGCAGGCGCTCGATCGCGTCCGCCGATGGGGCCGGCACCCCCGCGCGCCGCGTAGAAGCGCACCGTCTGGCCGCGCCGTCCGGGATTGATGGGCGCGAGCAGCGCCGCCGCGCGCTCCGCCTTGTCCTCGTCGTCGGCCGTCAGCCGGAAGCGCGCAGTGCCCCAGTTCTCGGGCAGGCTCCGCTCGATCTCCCGCCATTGTCTGACGAGTTTCACGGGCTCGAACCGTACACTGCATGGGCCGTGGCGAAGGTCGAGAAGAAGGGGTCCGCGTCCGAGGAGCAGCTGCGGGAGTTCTTCCGCGAAATGCTCCTCATCCGACGCTTCGAGGAGAAGGTCGAAGAGCGTTTCCGCGCGGGCGAGCTGCCCGGCTTCCTGCACGTCGCGATCGGCCAGGAAGCCTGCGCCGTCGGCGTCTGCCGAGCGCTCGAGGAGGGCGACGTGATCGCCTCCACGCACCGCGCGCACGGGCACACGCTCGCCAAGGGCACGCATCCGAACGAGGTCATGGCCGAGCTCTACGGGAAGATCGAAGGCTGCTCGCACGGGTACGGCGGGTCGATGCACCTCTACGACGTCGAGCGCGGCAACCTGGGCGCGAATGCAGTCGTCGGCGGCGGCCTGCCGGCGATCGTCGGCGCCGCACTCGCCTTCCAATTTCGTGACGAGCCGCGGGTCGGAGTCGCGTTCTTCGGCGACGGAGCGACGAACATCGGCACCGTTCACGAGGCGCTCAACATGGCGCAGCTCTGGAAAGTTCCGGCCGTCTTCGTCTGCGAGAACAACCACTGGGCGGAGTCGACGCCGGCCAGCCAGCACCTTCCGATCGAGGACCTGACGAAGCGCGCCGTTGCGTACGGCATGGAGGCGATGCGAGTCGACGGCCAGGACGTCGAGGAGGTCTACCAGGCCGCGCACGCCGCTCTCGACCACGCCCGCGAGGGGCGCGGCCCCGTCTTCCTGCTCCTCGAGACGTACCGGCTGACGGGCCACTACATCGGCGACCCACAGGTCTACCGGCCGAAGGGCGAGCTCGACGAGCTGCGCGAGACCCAGGATCCGATCACGAAGCTCCGCGAGCGTCTCGGCCTCACGGACGAGGAGTTCGAGGAGGCCGATCGCGAGGCGCACGAGCTCGTCGAGGCGTCAGTGGAGTTCGCCAAGGCCGGGACCGACCCCAAGCCCGAGGACGCTCTCAAGAACGTCTATGCCTGAGCTCAGCTACCGAGAGGCGATCCGTGATGCGCTCTCCCAGGCGATGCGGAAGGACGACGACGTCTTCATCATGGGCGAGGACATCGCCGAGATGGGCGGCTCGATGGGCGTCACCCAGGGCATGCTCGACGAGTTCGGGCCCGAGCGGGTGCGCAACGCGCCGATCGCAGAGATGGGGCTCGTCGGCACCGGCATCGGGGCCGCCATGCAGGGCATGCGGCCCATCGTGGAGGTCATGTACGAGGACTTCCTGACCCTCGCCGCCGAGCAGCTCGTGAACCAGGCGGCGAAGCACCGCTACATGTCCGGCGGCCAGCTGAAGGTGCCGCTGACGGTGCGCACGCAGGGCGGGGCGGGCTGGTCGCCCGGCGCGCAGCACGCCCAGCAGCTCGAGGCCTGGTTCGTGCACATCCCCGGGCTCAAGGTGCTCTTCCCGTCGACGGCCGACCGACGTGCGCGGCCTGCTCTGGTCCGCGATCTACGACGACAATCCCGTCGTCTTCTTCGAGCACCGCACGCTGTACGGGCTGAAGGAGGACGTGCCCGAAGAGCTGGAGCCGATCCCGATCGGCAAGGCGCGCGTGCACCGTGAGGGCGAGGACGTGACGGTCGTCGCCACCGGCCGGCTCGTGCACGAGGCGCTGGCCGCGGCCGACTGAGGCCGAGCAGAGCGGAGTCTCCGTCGAGGTCGTCGACCCGCGCACGCTGCAGCCGCTCGACGAGGAGACGATCGTCGAGTCGGTCAAGAAGACGAACCGCTGCGTCGTCGCGCACGAGGCCGTGACGCGGATGGGCTTCGGGGCCGAGGTGGCTGCCGTCGTGCAGCACCAGGCCTTCGACTGGCTGGACGCGCCGGTGGAGCGCGTGGGGGCGAAGTTCACGCCGATCCCGTTCGCGCCCGTGATGGAGGAGTTCGTCGTCCCGCACGCCGACGACGTGCTCGAGGCGATCAACAAGACCGTGGGGCGCTAGTGGCAGTCGACGTCAGCCTGCCCCGGCTCGGCCAGGGAATGGAGTCCGGCACGATCGTCCGCTGGCTGAAGCAGGAGGGCGACCAGGTCGAGAAGGGCGAGGCGCTCTACGAGCTCGACACCGAGAAGGTGACGCAGGAGGTCGAAGCCGATGCCAGCGGCGTCCTGCTCAAGATCCTCGCGGGCGAGGGCGAGGAGATCGAGGTCGGCAAGCGGATCGCCGTCATCGGCGAGGCCGGGGAGGAGGTCGAGACGAAGGAGGAGCCGACCGAGGTCGCCGAAGATGAGGCGCAGGAGGAGGGTTCGCCCGGGCCCGCGCGCGAGGAGGAACGCGAGCGTGGCCGCGAAGCCTCCGCCGACGCGGCTGCCAAGGAGCAGGCAGCCTCGAACGGGGGCCGCCTGAAGGCGTCGCCGCTCGCCCGCCGCATCGCGCGCGAGCGCGGCATCGAGCTCAGCTCGCTCACCGGCACGGGCCCCGAGGGTCGCATCGTCGCCGAGGACGTCGAGCGCGCGGCGACCTCGCCCGCGCACGCCACCGTCGGCTCGGCGCCGCTCGAGGCGGAGGTCGAGAAGCTCTCGTCGCTCCGCAAGACGATCGCGCGCCGGCTGACCGAGGCCTGGCAGGCGCCCGCCTTCCAGATCTCCATGTCCGCCGACATGACCCGAGCGCAGGAGCTGCGAGAGCGGCTCCGCGACGAGGGCGTGACGGTGACCGACGTTCTGACGAAGCTCTGTGCGATCGCCCTGCTGCGGCACCGCCGGTTGAACGCTCACTACGCGGACGACGAGCTCCGGATCTTCCCGAACGCGCACGTCGGGCTCGCCGTGGCGACCGAGCGCGGGCTCCTCGTCCCGGTGCTGCGCGAGGCCGAGCGCAAGTCGCTCGTCGAGCTGGCCGCAGAGCGCAAGGCGGTCGTCGAGCGGACGCGCCAGGGCAAGCTCTCCCCGGACGACCTCGAGGGCGGCACGTTCACGATCTCGAACCTCGGGATGTACGGCGTCGAGCAGTTCATCGCCGTCCTCAACCCGCCGCAGGTCGCGATCCTCGCGGTCGGAGCGATCGAGCAGCGACCCGTCTGGCAGGGCGACGCCTTCGTTCCGCGCCCGCTCATGTCGCTGACGCTGACCTGCGATCACCGGGCGGCCGACGGGGCCGAGGCCGCCGAGTTCCTGCGCACGGTGAAGACGCTGATCGAGGAGCCCGGGCTGGCCCTGTGATCCGCGTCTGGTACCTCGTCCGCGACTTCGCGGCGGCCCGGGCCTTCTACACCGGCACGCTCGGCTTCACGGAGACCTACGTCGACGAGGAGGGCGGCTGGGCCAAGCTCGAGCGTGGGGAGATGAGGATCGCGATCGCAGAGGGCGAGCCGCAGGAGGACGGAGGCGTGGCCGCGATCGACGTGGAAGACATCAAGGCCGAGGCCGAGCGCCTTCGGGGCGAGGCCGTCAACGTCGGCACCGTGCTCGAGCTGCACGACGAGGTGCGGGTGCTCGACATCTTCGATCCCGACGGCAACCGCCTCCAGCTCGTGGAGGAACTCCGCGCGGGATGATTCGGCCGGGCACGCCGCAGGACGCCCGCTTCCTGCGAGACATGCTTCGCCACGCGTACTACTGGCGCTCGCCGGAGGAGCTGGAGCGCGGCGTCCACGCGATGAACTACGTCGAGAACTGGGGACGGCCCGGCGACGCAGCCGTCATCGCGCTCGACCGCGGGTTCCCGGTGGGGGCCGCCTGGTACCGGCTCTTCAAGGAGAACCGCCGCGGCTACGGCTTCGTCGACGAGGCGACGCCGGAGCTTTCGATCGCGGTCGTCCCGAGCCGGCGCGGCCACGGCATCGGCGGGGAGCTGATGACGGCGCTCCTCGACCAGGCGCGAAGCGAGGGCTACAAGACGATCTCGCTCAGCGTCGCGAAGGACAGTCCCGCGATCGGGCTCTACGAGCGCTACGGCTTCGCCAGGGTCGATGAGCGCGACGGCGCAGTGACCATGCGCGCCGACCTGTCCGACGCTGGATAGGATCGAGCCCATGGACTGTGACGTCGCCGTTCTCGGCGGAGGCCCGGGCGGCTACACGGCAGCGATTCGCGCCGCGCAGCTCGGCGCGAAGGCCGTCTGCATCGAGAAGGAGCCCGAGCTCGGCGGCACCTGCCTGCGCGTCGGTTGCATCCCGACGAAGGCCTGGGTGCAGACCGCGTTCGCGATGAAGGAGGCCGGGGAGACGTTCGGCAAGCTCGGCGTCCAGGTCGGCGAGCCGCAGCTCGACTTCGGGACGGCCAACCAGTGGAAGGATCAGGTCGTCAAGCAGATGACGTCGCGGCGTCGCCGGGCTGTTCAAGGCGAACGGCGTCGAATGGGTCAAGGGCACCGGGCGCTTCAAGGACGCGAACACGATCTCGGTCGAAGGCGGCGAGGACGTCACGTTCAAGCAGGCGATCATCGCCACCGGCTCCTTCCCGCTGCGGCCGCCGATCGAGGGGCTCGACTCGGCGCGCTGCGTCGACTCGACCGGGTTGCTCGCGCAGACGGAGGTGCCGGGCCGGCTCGTCGTCCTCGGCGGCGGCATCATCGGCTGCGAGTTCGCGTCCATCTTCCGCCGCTTCGGCTCCGAGGTGACGATCGTCGAGATGCTGCCGAAGCTGATCCCGCAAGAGGACGACGACGCTTCGGCGGAGCTCGCCAAGCAGTTCGGGAAGCGCGGCATCACGCTGCACCTCGAGAAGCAGTGCAAGAAGGTCGAGGAGACCGGCGACGGCCTGCGCGTGCATTTCGGCGAGGGCGAGACCGTGGACTGCGACCTGATGCTCGTCTCCGTGGGTCGCGGCCCGCTCGTCGACGGGCTCGGGCTCGAGGACGTCGGCGTCGAGTTCGACCCGCGCAAGGGCATCGCCGCCGACGAGCACCGGCGGACGACGGTCGAGCACATCTATGCGGTCGGCGACTGCGCCGGCTACTGGCAGCTCGCGCACACGGCGTTCCGGGAGGGCGAGGTCGCCGCCGAGAACGCGATGGGCCACGACGCCGTCGTCGACAACCGCGGCGTGCCGCGGCCGATCTACACGGATCCGGAGATCGCGGGCGTCGGGCTGACCGAGGCGGAGGCGCGCGAGCAGTACGGCGACGACGTGGCGACCGGGATGTTCCCCTGGGTCGCGAACGCGCGCGCGGTGATGCAGAACGAGACCGTCGGCTGGGTGAAGTCGATCCACGAGACTCGCTACGGCGAGCTGCTCGGGATCGTCATGGTCGGGCCGCACGTCACCGACCTGATCGAGGCGGGCGTCGTCGCGCTGGACGCGGAGGCAACGGTGGAGACGGTTGCAGACGGCATGGCCGCGCACCCGACGCTCTCGGAGGCCGTCAAGGAAGCGGGCCTCGTCGCGCTCGGGCGGGCGATTCACCTGCCGCCGAAGCGCAGGGCCAAAGCTCAGGCCTGAGCACCGTAGAGCGGCACGCGTAGCCGGAGAGGCCAACTCCGTCGCCCCCACCCTGGGTGGGGAGGCGGGCCACCCGCCACCCGCGGTGAGCGTAGCCCAGGAAAAACGCGCCGCACAGCAGCAAAAACAGCACCAAAACCCGCAAAAACGCGGCACACTTCGTACTAAGCCGGTATCCACCGGCACCGCCCAACCGTTTTACCTACGTGGCCATGCCCCAGACCGCACATTCTCAGACCGCAAGTTCTGCCCAGAAACGGCATCCACCGGGACGTGACGCCTCTCCTCGCCCAGCGACCGTCCCGCGCAGACCGCGCATTCGAGCGGCTGTACCAGAAGCACGTGCACGCGGTCTACCGCTACGCGCTGGCCGTCCTGCACAACCAGGCCGACGCCGAAGACGTCACCCAGATCACCTTCCTCTCGGCCTACCGCGCGTTCACCCGCGGCGAGCGCCCCGAGCTTCCGCACAACTGGCTGATCAAGATCGCCCACAACGTCTGCCGGCAGCGCTTCCGCGACTCGCAGCGCCGCCCGCAAGAGGTTGCCTTCAGCATCGAAGAGACCCACGCCGCTCCGTCGTCCCGACGAGGACGTGCCGACCGCGGAAGAGATCCGTAACGCGCTCGGCTTCCTCAACTTCAACCAGCGCGCCGCGCTCGTCATGCGGGAGCTCGAAGGCCGCTCGTACGCCGAGATCAGCGAGGTCCTCGACCTGTCCATCTCCGCTGTCGAGACGCTGCTCTTCCGTGCCCGCCGCGCGCTCCGCGAGCAGCTCGAGGGAGGCCTCACCTGCGAGCAGACCGAGATCACGCTCTCGCAGCTGAACGAAGGCAGCCTCGCCTCCGCCGAGCGCGGACGGCTCCGCGCGCACCTGCGCGAGTGCAAGGACTGCGCCTCGCTCGAGCGCCGCAGCCGAGCCCAGCGCGCCGCTCTCAAGAGTCTTGCCGCCGCACCATTGCCCGCATCGCTCGGCTCGTTCCTGGGCACCGGCGCCGCCGGCGGGGGGTTCGCCCTCGGCGGCGTCGGCCTGGGCGTGAAGGCAGCGGCGGTCGTCGCGGCGGGGATCGTCTCGGCCGGAGTCGTCGGCCGCCAGATCGTCGACGCGAAGGCCGGCAGCAAGAAAGCTGCGAAGAGCAACCAGCCGGCCCTCCTGCAAGGGCGCTACTTCTCGTCGGTCTCCGCGCTTACCGGCGGCCGGGAAGCCGCCAACCCGATCGCCGAGCGCACCGGCGCGAGCGGCGACCTCGTCGACACGAGACCCGAGTACCGCGGGCACAGCCGGCTCGCCGATTCCTCCGCCCGCAGGCGCCTGCATGACGGCGCGGCCGCCGACGGCGGGCTCGCAGCCGGGGGCCCAGGTCGACGCCCGGGGCGCCCCGTGAGCAGCCGCGACGCGGAACGCCGTGCGCACCATCCCGGTTCAGCTCCCCCGCATACCTCGGCTCCACGCTTCCGCAGCCGCCGCCGGTCACAGTCCCGATCCAGCTTCCACCAGTCCCGCCGCTACCGCCCTTCCGCCCGTTCCGCCCGTTCCACCAGTTCCACCCCTTCCACCCATTCCACCACCACCGCCGCCACCGCCACCAGGCCCGTAGCGCTCCGAGGAATGGGGTCGTCTGCGGCGAGAGAAGTTTGAACAGCGAATGACAGCGCTCCTCTCTCAACGGCCACGCGCGGACCGCGCGTTCGAGCGCATGTACAAGCGCCACGTCCTCGACGTGTACCGCTACGCGCTCGTCGTGCTGCCGACTCCGCAGGACGCCGAGGACGTCACCCAGACCACGTTTCTGAACGCCTACCGCGCCTTCAAGGGCGGCGAGCGGCCCAAGGCGCAACGCAACTGGCTGATGGGGATCGCCCACGACGTCTGCCGGCGCCGCTTTCGCCAGACGGCCCGCGGCTTCGAGGAGGTCGAGCTCCACGACGCCGCGGTTGCCGCCGTCCCCGACGAGGAAGGGCCGACGGCCCAGGACATTCGTCGCGCCCTCGGGCGCCTCGACTTCAACGAGCGGGCCGCTCTCGTCATGCGCGAGGTGGAGGGCCGCTCGTACCAGGAGATCGCCGAGGTCCTCGAGCACTCGGTCAACGATGTCGAGACGCTCGTCTTCCGCGCGCGCCGCGCCCTGCGCGAGGAGCTCGAGGGCTCTCTCACGTGCCACGAGGCCGAGCGCGCCGTCTCGCGCCAGCTCGACGGCCTGTTGCCGCGTTCGGAGCGCGCTTCTCTGCGCCAGCATCTCCGCGAATGCGAGGACTGCTGCCGACTTCGCCCGCAGCCAGGACATGCCAGCGGACGGCTCTTCGCCGCTACGCCATGGTCCCGCTGCCGAGCTCGCTGGCCTCCTTCTTCACCACCGGCGCCGCCGACGAGAGGACACCTCGCAGGAACACCGCAAGTTTTCGCCTTCGCCGGAATCTTTCTAGGCATAGGCCGGGTACGAACCCCCTTCTCCGTAGCCCGGCGCAGCTCTCTCTCCATTGGGAGCGCCGCTCGTCTGCGAGTGGCGCTCCCTCCTAATACGTTTGGGCGGCTCTGCGGCGGGTAGCCTCCTCTGGCATGGGAATCTTGAACAGGCGGAACGCCGTCCTCGGCTGGGCAGCCTGGACCGTCGGCAAGAGCGTGATGAAGGTCAAGGCGCGCACCGCCGTGCCGGGGCGTACGAACGATTCGATGCGCCCGAACAAGGGCGCGATCGCTGCCGGGCTCTTGGCCGTTGGCGGCGCAGCTGCTCTTCTGGCGCCGTAAGCGCGACGACGAGCCCGCGTAGCGCGTTGGCCGATTCGCGCCGGGTCGCGCTCGTGACGGGCGCCGGCAAGGGCATCGGTTTTGCGGTCGCTGAGCGGCTGCAGCGCGATGGCTATGCGCTCGGCTTCGCCACCCGCGCAGACGATGACGAGAGCCGCACGGCCTTCGAGAAGCTGAAGGACGGCCCCGCGGAGTGGGTGTGGGGTGACCTCGCCGACCCGGAGGTGCCGCAGCGGCTCGTCCGCCAGGTGGCCGAGAAGTTCGGCCGCCTCGACGTCCTCGTCAACAACGCGGGGCTGTCGACCGCCAAGCCGGTGCTCGAGCTCACCGCGCAGGACTTCGACCGCACGTTCGCGGTCGACGTCCGCGCCGCGTTCCTCGCCTCGCAGGAGGCTGCGCGGGCGATGGGAGACGCCGGCGGCGTGATCGTCAACATCACGAGCGTCCACGAGCACGTCCCGAGGCCTGGTTTCTCCATCTATGCGGCCGCAAAAGCCGCACTCGGCATGCTGACCCGCGGCCTGGCGATCGAGCTGGCGCCGAAGATCCGTGTCGTCGCGGTTGCGCCGGGAGTGATCGCCACGGAGCGCAACGTCGAGGCGAAGGAGCTGGGCTCGGAGGTGCCGCTCGGCCGTCCCGGGGAGCCCGGCGAAGTCGCCGAGCTCGTCGCCTGGGTCGTGTCCGATTCGGCCCGGTACGTGACCGGAACGAGCATCCTGATCGACGGCGGGATGGCCCAGCAGGTCGTCGACCGGCCGGCCGGCTGATCCGATCTTTGCTCTTTGCGACAAGTTCCTCAGGAGCCGATTTTCGAAGTGCGCAAAGAGCGCGAGTTTCGTTGTTGACTCGTGCCCCGAGACCTCGTAGGTTGGCTCTTGCACCGAGCACGGAGCGCGAGTAGGTCGAAACTGAACCGAGCGACCGTAGGCGGAAGCCGAAAGTTGATCGGTTGAGTGGACGAAAGCGCAACCGGCTCGGTGAGTTTTTGGTCCGGGCCCGAAAGGGCCCGGACTTTTTTGTTCTCCTAGTCCGAAGTGCGTTGCGCTTCGGGCGAGTCCAGGCCCCGTAGGCCCGCACCACTTCGCCAGGCGATGGCGCCGACGGCGAGCAGGGCCAGCTCCACGATCGTGATCGCCAGCCGGTTCAGGATCGTCGCGCCGAGCGCGACGCCGTCCGGCACGACCGCGACCAGGAGGCCGTACATCGACGCCTCCCGCACTCCGAGCCCTGACGGCGTGATGATCGAGAGCACGGCGACGATTGCCGCCACGGCGGAGACCCCGGCGAGGTAGGGAATGTCCGACCAATCCGGGTCGCCGCCGACCGAGCGCAGCAGGAAGAAGACGGCCGTGCCGCCGACGAGCCAGGTGCCTACGTAAAAAGCCGTCACGCCCAGGAGCGTGCGCCAGGGCAGAGGCGGGAAATCGGCGCCGCCGAAGGGCCTCAGCACACGGCGTGCGAGCGGCGTGAAGACGCGGGGATGCAGGCCGATCACGCAGACCACCGTGAACCCGACCAGCGGCGCGATGGGCGCGTCCTCCACGCCGAGCGCCGCGAGCGAGGCGAAGAAGATGAGCACGCCGGCGACCGCCGACAGTCCCGCCTCGAGCACGACCGAGGCCAGGATCAGGGCCGTGTCACGTGATGCCGACGCGCCGCAGCGCTGCGACCCGCGCCGCCGGGACCCAGACCGCTCCCGGGATGTACTTGGCGAGGATCGACGCCATCTCCGCCTGCAGCGCCAGGAAGTACGGGATGCGGAGCCCCCAGGCGCGGAGGATGCGCTGCCAGGCGATCGTGAAGAGCAGGTAGTAGGCGGCGAGGATGGCGAGCGCGATGCCGAGGTCGACCAGGTCGGCGTGGCGCAGTCGCGGCCTTGCCTCCTCCCAGGCGTCCCTGAACGCGTACGCCGAGTGCGCCGAGGAGCACCGCAACCGCGGCGAGCTGCAGCCCGACGACGACCCACCGCCGCCGCCCGAGCGCTCGGAACGCCTCGCGGGCCTTCATCCGCGGAGTTCTACACTCGTGGGGTGATCGTCACGCTGCACGTGGCCACCGGAGCCGCCGCCGGAGCGCTCCTCGGTTCCCGCAAACAGGCCCTCGTGGCCGGCCTGGTGCTCCACGCGCTCGGCGATCACATGCCGCATCACGACATCAACTCACAACGGTTCGAGATCGGCAGCGGCCTGGCCGCAGTCTGCGCACTGGCCCTACGTTACGGCCCGACGAGCCCGGCCGTCTTCGGGGCTCTGGCTGCCTCCGCGCCCGACATCGAGCATGTCGTTCCCCTCCCGCGGCCGGGAGGAAGAAAGCTGTTCCCGTCCCACCGCGTCGAGGGCTGGCACCGTGCCGGCGGCGTCCCGGCGTGGGCGCAGCTCGTAGCGGCCGGCGCGATCCTCGGGCTGGTGCTCTTGCAGTCGTCCGGCCGGAACGCTTGACTTCAGCCACCCGCACCGGACGAGAGGAGACACCGTGAAGGGTCAAGAGAAGCCGAAGAAACTGCAGAAGAAAGTCGCACAGAAGTCGCTGAAGGAAAAGCGCGCCGAGAAGAAGAGCAAGAAGAACAAGCCCACCACGTACTAGTAGCTCAGCTCGGCGTTCCTTCCTCGCCGCCGACGCGACTGACCTCCACGACAACGAGGAAGCCGACGGCTGCGCCGATCACGACGCCGATCCCGCGAGCCCCTGGGACATCGAGCGCTCCCAGCCCACCCCACGCGACGAGGTACGTCCAGCCCGCGAACGCGGCGCCGTACACCAGAGCCAATCCGAGCTCGCGTCCGATCGGCAGGAAGCCGAAGAGCTGCCCGCTGCCGGCCCGCGGTTCGCTCAGCAGACCACCGGAGCCGAGCTCGAGCCGCTGCTCGAGCATCCTGGCGCGTTGCACGGCTTCCGCGTAGGTCTGGGAGTTCCGCAGCTCGTAGAGCAGGATGCCCAGCGTGGCGACGAGCCCGACCAGGCCGATCGCCATCAGCTCTGCCGCCGGCCGCGCGCGCCCGAAGAAACCGACGGACGCGCCCGCGATCGTGGGCACGAAGGCCAGCAGCTTGAAGCGGATGTCCGTGAGCGTGCGCAGCAACTGCTGCGTCTGGTCGTAGTCGAGCTGAAGCCGGTCGTCGGCGTCCAGTGCCATCGCTACGTGCCGACTCCCGCGAGGTTGCGCATCGCGGCGATACCGGGGAGGAAGAAGTAGGCGCCGCCCTTGACGGAGACGAAACGGGGCACTTCGGTCACGCGCTCGCGCACGGTATCCGACTGGACGGTGAAGGTCCCGCCGTACGGCTGTGACGGCGCCGTGACGGGATCGGAGTCGTCGTAGAGCCCGGCGAACTTGGGGCTGTTCAGCCACGTGTTGTTCACGAACTCGAACTGCCGGGCGATGTTTCCGTTCAGGCAGATGAAGTGCAGCCCGTGCTCGTCGTCGGCGCCGACGGCGTCCTGGCGCAGCGCTTCGTCCGGGGTCACGCCCGATCCGTACTCGCGGCCGCGCCGCAGGATCCGGTGGCGGCGGTTGATCTCCCACGACTTCGCCGTCCCCGGCTTCGGATCGAGCGAGTCGCGCGGGTTCGCGCGCCGGATGTGCGCGCCGACCGGGCAGCGCGCGCCGGTGCGGTCGTACCGGTGGTACGCGAAGTCGTTTGCGTTCGCGAGCAACGGGTCGTCGTCGTCGGGGGAGAGAGCAAGCGGAGCGCCACTCGGCCAGCGCCCGACCATCTTGGCCGCCAGCCGGAGCCGGCGGTCGGGATCGGAGCTGCCGTCGGGCCTCTTCGTCGCCTGGTCGAGGAAGCTCCAGAAGCCGCGAACGTCCTGGCGGAGCTGGCGGAAGACGAGATAGCTGCCGTTGCGAGCCGAGATCCGGGCGGGCGTCGAGGAGCGGCTTGTCCGTGTAGCGGCCGTACTCGTTCGGATAGCCGAGCACGAACTCGCCGAAGCGGAGCGTGGTCTCCGGCGGCCCCTTCTTCGCGAGGCCCTCGATCAGCGGCTGGGAGATGCCGTCGTGAAAGCCGAACGGCTCGCGCTCGTCCAGATTGGACGTGCCGAGCTTGCGCCAGGACCCGCAGGCCCGCGTGCTCCTGTTCCAGGGCGTCCAGGCCCGCCTCGTCCTCGGCGTAGAGGAGGAGCATCGCGTCGACCTCCGGCGTGCGCGGCCCGCCCCAGTCCCAGTGCTCCGGCGCGTTGTCGTCGAGGTCGCCGAGATTCCGGCTGCGGTGCGGGGCGGTCATCCCGTCGGCGAACTCGTTCGAGAACAGGTGGACGGTGGCCGCGTCGAGACCGAGTTTCTCGAGGCCGGAGCTCGTCAGGGCGACGTGCACCGCGCGCCCCTGCGGGCGCTCGTCGGCACGCGTGACGGCGGCCGCGACCGTGCCGAGCCAGCCCTGCCCGGCGGCGGGGTCGTCGATGCCGAGGAGGATGAAGCGCGCCGCGAGGCAGATTCCCGTAGCCGCGCGCGACGAGCCCCTGCACGTCGTGCATCTCGGGCGCCGTGCTCACAGCGCCTGCACCCAGCGCTGGGTCGTCCCCGTCGTCCAGCTCGCCGCGCAGCCCGGCGCGAATCCGCTCGTTGTTGCCGGCGTTCGCGCACGAGAGCCGGCCGTACGCGGAGAACCACACCCGCGTCGGCACCTGGTGCAGCCGCAGGTAGTCCTTGAACGCCAGCTCGTCGCGGGCCCCGTCCTTGATCAGCCAGTTCGCCCGCGGGTAGCCGAACCCGTTGCTGAAGACGATGTTCAACCCCCAGGCGATCTTGTCGATGAAGTCGTCCATGTAGCTCTCGAGGCTGCCGTCGTAGTTGCTGGCGAAGATCACCCGGCGCTTGTCGTCGAGGAAGATCCAGCGCGCGAAGTGGATCGTCTTGACCCCGGCCAGGTTGCCGCGGTTGAACACGTGCCTCGTCACGTAGTTGATCCCCATCAGCACGCCGATCAGCGTCAGCCGCCGGAAGAGCCCGGGCTTGACGAAGCCGATCGCCGTGAACGGGTTGTGCACGTGGTGGTCTTCGAGCGCAGCGAGCTCTTGCACCAGCTCCGCGGGAGGCTTGTCGTGCGGCGGGTCGTCCTTGCGCTCGTGGATGCGGAGCAGGACGAGGTAGATGGGCAGACCGATGAGGATGAGCGGGAGGAAGAGGAGCAACGAGCAGCGGCATGGCGATCGCATGCACGAGCTCGCGGACCCGGAAGCCGAGGTCGAGGCCCGACGGCGGCTTCAGCGCCCAGCGGAGCGAGCGGTCGGACTCGACGTGCGCCTGCACCGCGCGCCTGATCTCCTCCGGGTCCTTCGTGCGCAGGCCGTCGGCGCCGTCGACGAACTCCTCGAGCCGGTCCCGCAGCTCGGACTCCTCGCGGATCTGCCGCCTCGAGCGGCCGATCGTGTTCACGTAGAACGCCTGCTCACGGATCCGGTGGAGCTGCAGGTACGCGAGCCGCTCGTCGCGCGTCCTCCGGCGGAGCTCGGGATAGCCCTCGCAGTGCTCGAAGAGCTGGTCGATGCCCTCGCCCGCCAGGTCGACGAGCTCACCGAGATGCCGCTCGCGCGAGATGTCGAGGTCGCTCAGGTAGAGCAGTTGAGCCGGCAGCGGCTTGCCGTCGAGGTCGCTGGCCTCCTCGAGCAGCACGAAGCGCGCGAAGTGGACGCCGTCGAACCTGTCGAAGTCGATCACCGAGTCGTTCGCGACGCCGTCGCCCATCGACTCGAGCAGTTGCCTCAGGCTCTCGACCTTGTCGGTGGGGACGTTGGCGGCGAGCGTCAGTGCGACCTGGTGCGGCATCGGCGCCGCGCTCAGTTCGGCTTGGTCAGCGCGAAGTGCAGGATCATGGTGCGCCCCCAGAAGACGAGCCCGAGGTAGACACCGGGCGAGACCTCGCGGATCTCGTCCCTGATCTTCTTCGCTATGAACGAGGTCTTCGAGTAGTCGAGGACGATCGTCTCCTGCTCGTCGAACCAGCTCGCGTCCTTGTAGACCTTGGCTCGAACGGCCTTGATCCCGAAGGGCAGGATGAGGTTGCGGAGGTCGCCCTTCGCCGGGTCGAAGACCTTGCCCTGCCAGACGAGGAGCTGGGCGAACTTCTTGGCCGGCCCGGCGATCTCGGTGCCCGGGGCGACCAGGACCGTGCCCGTCCATCTTCCCGACCGGGATCTCGCCGGGGGGACTGCTGCGGAAGAGCGCGGCGAGCTCGTCCGGCGACTTCTCGATTAGTTGCGGCACATCGACTGCAACTGCCATGTTTCGCTCCCTTCGGCAGCAGTGGGGAGTCGGGCCGCCCCGCGAACCTAACAGGGTCGACCTACGTTGACGCGTTCTACGGAGAATGCTTACATCGGTCGCCCGTCCGCGGCCAGCGGGGCAGTTCGCTCACCGTCAGCGAAAGGAGCGTTCGATGCCAGGCTCGCGGTTCTCGTCACTCTTCGACGGCCTCTCCGAGAAGGTCGACAAGCGGATCGGGTGGCACCGCCTGCCGATGCCCGTCGGCCTGCTGACGCTGATCGGCCTGCGCGACCGGCTGCGCGAGCAGAACCTCTACGACACCGGCCGCGGCGAGACCAACGGCCCGGCGGCGCCGCCGGACGAGCGCCAGCTCAACGCGCGCACGATCGACGGCTCGTACAACGACCTCGACGATCCGCTGATGGGGACCAAGGGCAGCCGGTTCGGCCGCAACGTCCCGCTCCGGTACACGAACGCCGAGGCGCCCGAGCACGATCCTCGACCCGAACCCGCGCCTGATCAGCCGCGAGCTCCTGACGCGCGACGAGTTCCAGCCGGCGACGACGCTCAACCTGCTCGCCGGGGCGTGGATCCAGTTCGAGGTGCACGACTGGTTCAGCCACGGCAAGGGCGAGCCGAAGAAGCCGTGGGAGATCGAGGTCGCAGACGACGACCCGTGGCCCGATCACCCGATGAAGATCCAGCGCACGCGGACCGACCCGACCGCCGACCCGGACGGGCCCGCCGACCTTCCTCACCGACGACAGCCACTGGTGGGACGGCTCGCAGATCTACGGGCGGCGACGCGGCCTTCGCCGACGCGCTCCGCTCGCACGACGCACGGCAAGCTGAAGATCGACGAGACGGGCCTGCCGCCGGCCGAGCTCGAGAAGCACATCGACCTGACGGGCGTCGCGGGCAACTTCTGGGTCGGCCTGGCGCTGCTCCACTCGCTGTTCATGCGCGAGCACAACGCGATCTGCGAGCACCTGCACGCGCAGCACCCCGAGCTCGACGACCAGGAGCTCTACGACAAGGCGCGCCTCGTCAACGCGGCGCTGATGGCGAAGATCCACACCGTCGACTGGACGCCGGCGATCATCGCGCACCCGACGACGGTGCTCGCGCTGCGCGCCAACTGGTGGGGCCTCGAGGGCGAGCGGCTCGACAAGCTGCTCGGCCGGCGCACGTCCAACGACGTGGTCCGCGGCATCCCCGGCTCGGCGACCGACCACCACGGCGTCCCGTACTCGCTGACCGAGGAGTTCGTCGCGGTCTACCGCATGCACCCGCTGATCCCCGACGACTTCAGCTTCCGCTCGCTCGACGGACGACCGCGAGCTTCGCGACCGCGACGCTCCCGGACCTCGGCGCCCTGCAGGTTCGCGGGATGCTCTCCGAGCTGTCGATGCCCGACCTCCTCTACTCGTTCGGGACGATGCACCCCGGCGCGATCACGCTCCACAACTATCCCGAAGTTCCTCCAGCACTTCGACCGGCCCGACGGCTCGCTGATCGACCTCGCCGCGATCGACATCCTCCGCTCGCGCGAGCGCGGAGTCCCGCGCTACAACCAGTTCCGCCGGCTCTTCCACATGCCGGCCGTCGAGACGTTCGAGGAGATGACGCGACAACCCGGAGTGGGCCGCGGCAGCTGCGGGAGGTCTACGGCGACGTCGAGCGGGTCGACCTGATGGTCGGCATGTACGCCGAGCCGAAGCCGAAGGGCTTCGGGTTCAGCGACACGGCGTTCCGCGTCTTCATCCTGATGGCGTCGCGGCGCCTGAAGAGCGACCGTTTCTTCACGCGCGACTACCGGCCCGAGGTGTACACGCAGGCAGGGCTCGACTGGGTCGAGGACACTTCGATGCGCGACCGTGCTGCTGCGCCACTTCCCCGAGCTCGAGCCCGCCCTCCGCGGCGTCGAGAACCCGTTCGCGCCGTGGGCGCGCGTCGAGGCGGCTTGATGCTGGGCGATGTCGCCCGCGTCACGCTGGCGGGCATCCGGATCTTCAACGGCACGGCGGGGCTGTTCGCGCCCAGCATGCTGTCGAAGCGGCTCGACGTCGAGGACGCGGCGGGGCCGATGGCCTACCCGTTCCGCATGTTCGGGGTGCGGACGATCCTGATCGGCGTCGACCTGCTGGCGCGCGACCCGGAGGTGCGGCGCCACGCGGTGCGGCAGGCCCCGCTGATCCACGCCTCGGACACGATCTCCGCGTGGGCCGCGGGCAAGTCGGGCGCGCTACCGCCGAAGGCCGCGAAGATGACGACGATCATCTCGGCGGTCAACCTCGCACTCGCCCTGATCGCCAGCCGCAACTCACGCCGCTAAGAACCCAAGTAACAGTCTGTTACTTAGTTCTTTGAGTGCGTTGGCCCCCTAGGCCAAGTAACACTGTGTTACTTAGCCCGTTTCCGGGCTGCTGTGTCGGCGCTCGGCCTTTCGGCGGAGCCCAATCACGGTTGCCAGCACGATCAGGATTAGTGCCGGGACGAAGATCGCGGCGGCGACCCACCAGCCGACTCCGGTTCCGATCACGATGCAGAAGCCCAGCAGCGGAACGACGGTGAGGGGGTACGTCCAAAGCGGCGCTTCCATCGGCGTCAGAAGGTCTCGTCGCCGGTGGGCTCGTAGTGCTCGACGTTGTTCATCTGCTGCCGCAGCTGTGACAGCTCGTAGTACATGCGCTTCCTCGCCCGGCTCTGGTTGCCCAGCGGCCGGTGCTCCGGCGATCGAGTGCCACGGGTTGTACGAGAGAACGCGCGCGAACGCGAGTTGCTCCGGCGAGTCGAACGTCTGCTTCGGGATCCGCAGCACCGCGGCCGGCACGCGCGGCGACAGCCGGGTCGGCCACAGCACCGCGTTGTTCTCGATCGGCATCTTGAACGGGTCGGTCTGCACCTGGAGCAAGATGTCGAACTCGACGTCCTGCTCGGCGAGCGTCGCGACCATCGCGTCACGGAGGTAGTTGTCCGGCGGCCGCAGCGGCAACCGCGGCACGCGCGTCCGCGACTTCAGCCGCGTGCGGAACGAGTACTGCATCGCCTGCCCTTCCCCGAGCAGGTACGGGACACAGCTGAAGTACTCGCTCTCGAGCGGGCTCGACTGGGTCTTCGTCCAGAGCAGCTGCATGATCGAGTCGAGGATGTGCGGCTGAGCGCAGGTTCATGAAGTGGAAGACCGCCGCGTTCCTGAGGCTCCAGTACTGGAGGCTCGCGTTCGCCTTCGTGTCCGGCGTGACGAAGGTCGGCGTCGAGACGCCCATCATGTCCTGCGTCCCCTGCTCGTCCTCCAGCAGCTTCGGCCCGGGCACGCCCATCAGCTTGATGCTCATGCTCATGAACCCGACGTCGTCGATGTCCGGCGTGATGTACGGGCCCGGCCCGGAGAAGCGCACCCAGGCGCGATAGGTGCGCGGCTCGGCGTAGATCCCGCGCCGCATGTGCTCCGGCAGGTCGTCGCGGACGACGAACTCGGCGCGCACGATGCCGTGCGTCTTCGTGTTCCCGCCGCGCTCGAAGTGCCCCGGGTTCCAGAGCCCGCGCATCTGCGCCTTGAACGTCTCGATGATGTCGTCGAGGTGCTTCGTCCTCGTTCGGCTGCGCCCGCTCCTCGGCCAGCTCGAGCCGCTCTTCGTTCCGCCGTTGCAGGTTCTTCATCCCGGTCACCAGCCGGGCGACCCAGTCCCGGAGGAACCAGTTGAAGGCCGGGCGGATGAACGGGTCGATGCGGCGCTCCACGCGGATGAAGACGAGGAGCACGCGGCTGATCCCGTTGAGCAGGAAGTTGCCGGTGTCGGCCGGCGGCAGTCCGTAGCCGGGCCCGGGGCCGGACGCCATCAGAAGCTCCGGCCTTGTCCAACAGCGCCGTCGCGTTCGTCAGCACGTCGCCCTCCTCCTCGGCGATCGCGGCAAACGCCTTCCGGCACCACTTCGCACGCTCCTCCTCGGCGTGGTCGTCCCCGAGCAGCAGGCCGATCAGGCGCTCGGCGCCGTCGAGCCGCCCCCAGAGGTAGTCGTTCTCGCGGCCGGCCCGGTTGAAGAAGGCGCCGAAGTGCATGACCGCAAACCCGGCGAGCTTGGCTTCTCCGGGTCGGGCAGGTCGAGCAGAGTCGCGTCCTGCGGGCTCATGCGCACGATCTCGATCGCGTCGCGCTCGCCCGCTTCGCTGACCGCCTGGATGGGGTAGAGGAGGACGTCCCAGAACGGGAAGCCGAGGTAGCGGACGAGGATGTCCTTGCGCCGCTCCGGGCTCCAGCCCTCCGTGATCGCGCGCACGCCGCTCGAACAGCGTCCCGCTGAATCCCGCCGAGCGCCTTCTCCAGAGCCTTGCCCAGCTCCACCTCGAGCTGCGCGAGCGCGGGGCCGTGCTCTTTCGCGTACTCCTCCGGCCCGCGCCGGTTCTCGTACACCCACTTGTCGATCGGGTCCTGCGCGAAGACCGCGAGCATCTCGTCGGTCAGGTCCGTCGCGAGGCTCTTCCCGTCCATGGCGTCGACGGAGGACGTCCCGCGCGTCGTAGAGCGCCTTCTTGCCCTCGTTCAGCTCGGCGCGCGCCGGGAAGCCCGGGCTGGCCCGCGTCCTGGTACCACCAGCTGAGGCCGTCGATCACGAAGCGCAGGCGGCGCGCGCCGTAGTCGAGGTCGAACTTGCGCAGGAACTCGACCTGGTCCTCGACCGGCGACGGCGGCGCTCCCCGCGCATCGGAACAGGCGCCCTTCGGCCCAGGAGCGCAGCACGGCCCGGACGAAAGCCGCCTGGTTGCAATCCTCCGGGTAGTCGGACAGCCGGCAGATCGTCCGCGCGTAGCGGTCGACGACTCCGCTCACCTTGCTGCGGAGGTAGGTCGTGTACGCGAGCCCGGCAGAGGCCTTCGCGCCTCCTCGTTGATGAGGCCGCTCCAGCGGCCGATCTCGTCGGCCGAGGTGCTGTCGGCGAGCCGGCCGAAGTCGCCGCCGACGATCTTCTCGACCCGCTCGGCGATCGGATCGAACGTCATCTCGATGATGTCGCGGATGCGCCGGACGCGCTCGTTGTGGCGCGAGACCTCGAGGATCTCGTCGAGGATCGGCTCCTTCTTCGGGATGCCCGAGATCGTGGCGAGGATCGTCGGGATCGGGCTCGGCGATTTCCCCGGTGGCTTCGGGGCCCGGCTCCGCGGGGTCGGGCTCGAGGTAGAGGAGACGCCGGTCGACCTCGGACTCGGCCGCCTTCCGCTTGAGCGCGCGGATCGCATGGCCGAACGGGCGGTTGTCGAGGACGCCGCCGTCGACGAAGTACGTCTGGCCGGGCTCGGCGTTCGACAGCTTGTAGAGACGGAAGAAGGGCTCGAGGCTGGAGAGATCGGCGCCGTCGTCCTTCAGGTACGACGCGAACAGGCTCGAGGCTCACCGGCGGGAAGGCGCCGGGGAAGCACGAGGTCGCGCGCGCCGAGAAGGCGAGCGCCCCGTTGAAGCGCCTTCGAGAAGTGGTCGTCCCCGTCGCCGTAGCGGAAGGCGAGCACGTGCCGGTGCGAGTGGTCGTGGATCAGCTTGCGGATCCCCGATCATCAGGTCGCGGTCGTAGCCGTAGAAGTCCGTCGTCGTCACGAAGAGCTCCAGCAGATGGCCCGGCGGCATGAGCGTCTGGAGGTCGGCGGGATCCGAGCCGCCGTCGTCCATGTCGCGGAGGGCGCCGTAGATCCACTTGGACATGTCGTCGCCCTTGAGCGGCGGCTTCTTGCGGGCCGTGGCGAGCAGCCACGGAACCTTGAGAGCGAGCGGCACCCAGCCCGGGCCGCGCAGGAGCCCCTTGATGTCACCGCGGCTCAGCCAGAGGTCGCGCAGCGCATCCTGCGAGCGGTTGTGGGCGAGCGACTTGGCGAGGTAGACGCCGTTCATCCCGCCCGCCGACGTGCCCGCGATGACGTCGACGATGACCCGCGTGCGAACGCCCTCGTTCCGCTCGGCGGTCTCCCGGAGCAGCTCGCGGTAGACGCGCTCGCTCGGCGTCCCTTCGTCGTCGGCCCCGTGGTCCTCGAGCGCCGACGCCTTCACGAGCCGGTGCAGCTCCTTCGTCGTCCCGTGCATGTAGATGGCGAGCGAGACCCCGCCGTAGAGCACGACGGCAAGGCGAAGCTCGCGCGTCTCGGTTTTCGCGTTCAAGCGGGAGTGGGGAGCCCCTCGATCGCCTGCAGCGCGCGCTGCATCTCCTCTTCGTCGAGCGCGACGTCCTCGAGCTTGCCCGCGAAGTAGTTGTCGTACGCGGCCATGTCGAAATGGCCGTGGCCCGAGAGGTTGAAGAGGATCGTCCGCTCCTCGCCGGCCTCGTCCGCGGCCTGCGCCGTCGTGATCGCGCCGTGGATCGCGTGCGCCGCCTCGGGCGCCGGGATGATCCCCTCGCTGCCCGCGAACAGGACGGCCGACGCGAAGATGTCGTTCTGGAGGTACGCCTCCGCGCGGACCAGCCCGTCGAGCACGAGCTGCGAGATCAGCGGCGCCACGCCGTGGTAGCGCAGCCCGCCGGCGTGAATCGGCTCCGGGATGAAGTCGTGCCCGAGCGTGTGCATCGGGACGAGCGGCGTGAGCTTGCTCGTGTCGCCGAAGTCGTACGCGAAGAGGCCGCGCGTCAGCGTCGGGCAGGCGGACGGCTCGCAGGCGAGCACGTCGATGTCGCGGCCGGCGATCTTCTCGCGCAGGAACGGGAAGGCCAGCCCGGCGAAGTTCGAGCCGCCGCCGACGCAGCCGATGACGACGTCCGGGAACGCGCCGGCCAGCTCCATCTGCGCGATCGCCTCCTGGCCGATCACCGTCTGGTGCAGCAGCACGTGGTTGAGCACCGAGCCGAGCGAGTACGCGGTGTCCTCGCGCCCGGCCGCGTCCTCGACCGCCTCCGAGATCGCGATCCCGAGGCTGCCGGGCGAGTCGGGGTGCTCCGCGAGGATCGCGCGGCCCGGACTGCGTCTCCTCCGACGGGCTGGCGACGATCGTCGCGCCCCAGGCCTGGATCAGCGAGCGCCGGAACGGCTTCTGCTCGTACGAGATCTTGACCATGTAGACCTTGCACTCGAGCCCGAAGAGCTTGCACGCGAACGCGAGCGCGCTGCCCCACTGGCCGGCGCCGGTCTCGGTCGAGAGCCGCGTCCGGCCCTCCTTGACGTTGTAGTGCGCCTGGGCGACCGCCGTGTTCGGCTTGTGGCTGCCCGCCGGGCTGACGCCCTCGTACTTGTAGAAGATGCGCGACCGCGTCCCGACCGCCTGCTCGAGCCGCCGCGCCCGGTAGAGCGGCGTCGGGCGCCAGAGGCTGTAGATGTCGAGGATCTCCTGCGGGATCGCGACCTCCGCCTCCTCGCTGACCTCCTGGAGGATGAGCTCCATCGGGAAGAGCGGAGCGAGATCTTCGGGCCCGACGGGCTGCCCGGTGCCCGGATGCAGCACCGGCTGCGGCGGGCTCGGCATGTCCGCGCGGATGTTGTACCAGCGCTGCGGAAGCTCCGACTCGTTGAGCAGGTACTTGGTCTGCTCCACGCTTGCGAGAATACTCCGCTCGCAGTGACAGAGCCACTGACACAGCAGACAGTGCGTCGCCTGCCGCAAGGGCGAGCCGACCGTGACGGACGCCGAGGCCGCCGAGCTCCACCGCCAGGTGCCCGACTGGGAGCTGATCGAGGTCGACGGGATCAAGCGCCTGAGGCGCGTCTTCTCAGCGGACGACTTCGCGCAGGCGCTGGAGTTCACCAACAGGGTCGGCGAGCTCGCCGAGGCCGAGGGGCATCACCCTGCGCTGCTGACCGAATGGGGCTCGACGACGGTCACGTGGTGGACGCACAAGATCCGCGGCCTGCACCGCAACGACTTCATCATGGCCGCGAAGACCGACGAGCTCCAACAACGGCCCTAGCTTTCGCGTCTAAGCGGGTAGGTGCGGCTCTCTACGACCCCGGCCCTGGCCGCCGCAGTCATCCTCGCCGGGTGCGGGGGAGGGTCCGACAGCGGCTCGAAGAGCTCGAGCGAAGCCGCCGACTTCGCCGAGGTGAAGCAGATCGTCGAGCGCCGCTGCCAGGCGTGCCACTCGCAGAAGCCGACGCAGGAGGACTACAAGGACCTCGGAATGCCGGTGGCCTCGCTGGACCTCGGCGACGACAACAACATCCTCACGCTCAAGCGCGTCATCTATCAGCGCGTCGTCGAGGTCAAGGACATGCCCGCGCAGAACGCGACCGGCATGACGCAGGAAGAGCGAGACCGCATCGCCAGCTGGTACAACGCCGGAGCCAAGCCCGTAGAGCCGCTAGCGTCGAGCCATGCGTGGCCCTGACCCTCCTGCGCGTCGCGCTGGTCGCGTTCGTCATCGTCTGGCTCTTCGGGCCGTACGCGCTGCGCTCCGCGGTGCCGGCCTGGCTCGTGTTCCTGATCGCGCTCGGCCTCGAGCTCAACTTCTTTCTCGGCGCCCTGCGACCGGCTCCGGCGCCGGCTCCTGATCGGGGGCCGCAGCCGGTCGACCGGGAGCGTTACGGCGGCATCGGCTGGGTGGTGATCGACCGCGAAGCGGAGGCAGAGCCCGAGCCGGGGCTTCCCGTTCGCCAGTTCCTGGTCGGCCTCGGCGTCATCGCCGCACTGATCCTCCTCGTCTGGGTCGTCGAGCGAGGGACGGGCTGGGACGCGCTCGATGCGAGATACGCAGGCCAAGGCGGAGGTGCGCTTCTCGGAGGAGGCCTCACGCCTCGCAGGAAAGCCGGTCGCGATCCGCTGCGACGACTCCGGCAGCTACGTGGGGGCCGTCCAGCACGCAGACGGGGTCGCGCTGGTCGGAGGCGACCTCGCCTACCTGACACCGGACCGCTGCATCGATCTCTACCGGCTCGCGTTCAAGGACGAGGAGCGGGGGAGCCAGACCGGCCGAGCGATCGCCGTCCTCGCCCACGAGACCTGGCACCTCCGCGGCATCACCGACGAGGGGACGACCGAGTGCTATGCGCTGCAGAGCGGTGTCGAGCTCGGGGAGCGACTCGGGCTCTCGGAGGGCACCGCGCACAGGTTGATGCTGCAGCAACTGACGGAGAACGCGCTCCGCAGACGGGGCAACCTCGAGTACCTGGTGCCGCCGGAGTGCCGGAACGGCGGCCGGCTCGATCTCAATCCTGAGAGCGGCGAGTTCCCGTAGTCCGGAGCACGGCCGGGGGTTGCCCCCCGGCCGTGTCCTCGTTAAAGAGCCGCGCTAGCTACGCGGGTTGTTGAAGCGCCCGACCTTGCCTCGGAAGGCATCGTCGAAGCCGCGAACCGTGTTGTAGCTCACGTCGTTCGTGGCGCCATCGGCGGAACCGTCGTTCCAGATCCCGATGTCGTAGCCGAACTGGTTGCAATCCGGGATCGTCGAGTCGTCGGTCACGCTGTTGTGATCGATCGAGCCGTTCTCACCGTCGGTGTAGATGCCGACGTCGGAGTTGCCGTCGATGTTGTTGCTCACGACCTGCGCTCCAGGCGACGGCGCGAAGAGCAGGATCGCCGTGGCGAACGTGTCGTCGGCAGGCCCGCAGTACTGGTTGCCGTCGATCACGTTGTTCCGGATCTGGCCGATCGCGCCGAAGGCGAGCTGGATGCTGTTCGCCGCGATCAGCGTGCGAGTCGACGAACGAGGCACCAACGCTGTTGTGGTTGATGTTCACGTTGATGTCGCCGTTCGCGACGATGCCCGTCTTCTGGTAGTCGCGAATGGTGTTCTCGTTGACCAGGATCGTCTTCGTGCCGGGGTGGGTGCCGTCGAAGGGCGCGTTGCGCACCTCGATTGCATTGCCTTCCTGGCAGCCGCTCTGACCCTGGTTGATGTTCGTGACCGTGTTGAAGCTGATCCGGCCGGAGGCGCCGTCGAGCATGATGCCGCGCAGCCGGTCGTCGCCGGCGTGACAGACATCGTCGAGGCCGCTCGTCGTCACCTTGAGACGCGTGACGCTCGCTGACGCGCCGGCGTTCTTGACGACCGCGCCGACGAAGTACCGCGCCGGGCGGGTCGATGGCCGTGATCGTGTGCTGGTAGCCACGGAGCTCGTAGCCGTTCGGGATCAGGATCGTCCCGTCCGTGGTGCAGTCGTTCCTCAGGTCCATGTACTGACCACCGCTGAAGACGAACTTGCAGTTCGTCGTCGTGGGCGTCGAGGAGGCGAGCGAGAGCCCGTCGACCAGGAAGCCGTTGTTGAGATTGAGCGGGGCAGGCACGCCGCTCTCGCGGATCAGGATCTTGGAGGTCGTCGGGACGACGTTTCCGTTCCCGGTCTGCTCCGGGTCGTAGCGGTAGTAGTTCTCCCAGGTCGTGCCGGTCTTCTTGAGCACGCCGTCGACGTAGACCTTGACGACGTCGTTGCCCGGGCCGGTCACGAAGTCGATCGAGAACCTGATCGTGTGAGCGCGCCGCGCGTGATGGTGGCGATGTCCGTCGTGACGAAGTTCGACACCGTGGGGAACGGGCCGGGGTTGGTGACGTCGGAGAAGAAGACGTGCACCCCGTCGGCCTGGTCCTCGAAGCGCAGGAAGCTCATGCGGCCGCCGTTGCCGTCATCGGGGCTGACCGTCATGCGCAGGTCCGGCTGGAGCGTGGACAGCGCAGTGCCGATCCGGAAGGTCGAGTCGAAGTGCGCTCAGCCGCGGACTCGCCGGCGGCCTGCGAGAGGCCCGGCGAGAACGTCTGGTCGCCGAAGCTTCCGCTGGTGACCGCGTTGGACACCCGAAGCGCCTGGGTGCCGAAGCCGTACCGGCGGCGCGGAAGCCCGAGACACTCGCGACGTCGACGTCGTAAGGGCCGGTCTTCGTCCAGCCTTGTTGGCCGTTGATGTTGCCGGGGGTGTAGCCCTGGGCGGCTCGAATGTGATCGGCCCGACCGTGTCGGCGGCCGCAAGGGGCGCGCCGAGCGCCGCGAGCCCGAGAATCAGGCCCGTAAGCAAGAAAAAGCGTCGCAGTGCGTGCAAGTTGGACTCCTTTACTGCTCTTCGATTACGAGGACAGGAAGCCCGGACGGGCGTCCTGATGCACGAGGTGGCGATCGAAGAGGAGAAAAGTGGCCTCCGCAGTGGCAAGTGAACGCCAGGCCTAACGCGCTGGGGCACCATAGCCGCGATTTGGGCCGACTGTGCGAATGCGCTAGTTGAGGCTCAGAAAGTAGGCGAGCAGGGCGATCGCGGACAAGAGGAGCACGGCCGCGAGCACGAGGACGAGATACGAGTCCTGCGGCAAGGGCCGGACCTGGACGAGCAGCTGCTCGCCGTCGGAGTCGCCGACCATGCGGAGCCGGTTGCCGTCCTCCACGCCCGCGGGGATGCGCACCTTCAGGACCTGTTCCTGCGCCAGCGCTCCTTCTCCACGGCATTCCGGGCAGCGGATCGGAGAAGCCCTGCCGTTGCAGTCCGAGCACTTCTCGACCTGGAGCCAGTCGCCGACTCGCAGGGTCGCGGACAGGGTGACTCTGCCCTTGCCGGCGCAGGTCTCGCAGCCGGCCGGCCCGGCGCAGAGCCCTTGCCGTGGCACGCCTGGCATTGCTCCCGGCTGGAGTAGCGGACTTCTCGGCGTGCTCCTCGCGCGGCCTCGAAGGTGTCGACGTTGACCTCGGCCAGGACCGCCGTTCCCGCTCGACTCGCGCCGGGCAGGGCTGAAGCCGCTTCCTCGCCCGCGGTAGCCAAACCGGTCGTAGAGCAGCCGGGCGTTCGGGTCGGAGAGGACCGCGTACGCGCCGGTGAGCTCGCGGAAGCGCTCCTCTGCCTTCGGCTCGGCGGACACGTCGGGATGGAGCTCGCGCGCGAGCCTGCGATACGCCTGCCTGATCGTGTCGCCGTCTGCGGTCCGGGCTACCCCGAGCACTTCGTAGTAGTCGCGGGCGGCGTCGCTCGGCCAGGCAGAAGCTGCGTTGGCCGACGCCATTCCTAAAGTCTAGGAAGCGCATGAGACGGCCCTTCCGGTACCGCGTCACATGGATCCTCTGCCTCGGGCTCGTCTGGATGGCGTTCCTCGGCGTTGGGTGGGCACAAAGCACGTCGCCAGCGTCCTCGGGGCCGGAGGGCAAAGCCTCTTTGCAGTCGGCCGACCACGACGACGATGACGGCGACGACGACGATGACGGCGGGCCTCCGCCGCCGCCACCTCCGCCGCCGCCGCTCCTCCTCCGCCGCCTCCGCCTCCGCCACCTCCGCCACCTCCACCTCCGCCGCCTCCGCCGCCGCCGCCTCCGCCAGCACCCCCGCCACCACCGGCCCCACAACCGCCGGCAGCGCCGGCACCACCACCGCCGCCCGCAGTAGTGACTCCGCTGCCGAAGCCCGAGCCGCCTCGCCGTTCGACCGTTCGCCGACCCCGCGTGTCCGGCAGTTACAGGAGCCGGCGCGCAGCGGGCGCGGTCCGCGCAGCGTCGACCGCCACCAGGAGCACGCTCTCGCCGCGCGCCGTCGACCGGGCGACGCCACGTGGCCCAACGGTGCTGCGCCTCAAAGTCGTCCGCTCCTGGATCTCGCGCTCCGGGCCCAAGGCCCAACGCCAAACGACCTTCGTCTTCCACCTCTCACGTGCCGGGATCGTCGAGCTCGTCCTCACCCGTCTGGCACCGGACTGCCGCGTGGTCGGGAAGTTCCGTGTCGCCGGCCGCGCGGGCCTGAACCGCGTGCGGTTCCGCGGCCGCATCGGCCGTCGCGTCCTACGCCCTGGCACCTACCGGGTCACGGCGCGAACGCTTCGCCCGCGCGGTGCGACGCCCGTGCGAGTGCATCTCGTCATCGTCGGGAAGCCGAACCCGCTCCCGGGCGAGCTGGCCGCCGCGCGCGCTGCGAACGCGTGCGTTGCGTCGACAAGCGAGAGTCGGCGACCCTCGGCGGCGCCGTCGCTCCTGCACCTCCCTCGGGTGGGGACTCCAAGTCGACCTTCAAGCGCGTCAGCGGCGTGCTGGGCACGCAGTTCACGAAAGCGGTCGAGGTCGTCCAGGGGGTGCCCACGTACCTGTTCTTCGTGCTCGGGCTGGCGATCGCCCTGCTCGCGCTGGCGGCGCTTCCCGGCCGGCGCGGCACCGACCCTACGGATCCACAAGTTCCTCGCGTACCACCGCGAGCTCGTCGCACTCGCCGGGACGGTCACCCTGATCGCAGCCGCGATCAGCTACGTGGTTTGGTGACGCCGCAGCCGCGAGGCGATTAGCGCCGCCAGCAGCGCGGAAGCGGCCGCCGTGCCGAACGCGAGTCGCGCACCGCTCAGTCCGACAAGCACGCCTCCGACGACCATCGCAGCGCTGTACGCGACGTGAGCCGCCGCGTCCTGGGCCGCGAACACGCGGCTGCGGACGGCGTCCTCCGTGCGAACCTGGATCAGGGTCGTCTCGGCGACCTCCCCGACCCGCGGCCCGCTCCGGCGAAGGCGAGTCGCGCCGAGCGCGACGATCAGCACCGGGGCGGCCCGGCAACCGCCAGCCCCACGCCCGAGACCGCGAACGAGCCCACGATGATCGCGGGCGCGCGTCCGGTCGTGAGCAGGCGGGCCGCGAGCGCTGCCCCGACGAGCCCGCCGCCGCCGAGGAGCGCCTCCATCGCGCCATAGCCCTCGGTGCCGCCGTCGAGCTGGATCGAGAGCGGGTAGGCCGCGACGTTGACGATGCCCATGCCGAGGAGCGAGGTCATCGACGCAGCGACCAGCAGGCGCAGAACGGGCTCGTTACGGATCAGCCGCACGCCGGCGAGCACTCCGGGATGCGACTCGGTGCCGCGACCGGAGCCGAACGGCCGCCGGATCGAGGCTACGAACAGGGCAGAGACGACGAAGGTCGCAGCGTCGAGGGCGAACAGGGTCGACGCCGAGACGCCGACTCCGAGGAGCAGCCCGCCGGCGAGCGGCCCGAGCAGGTAGCCCGCGGACTCAGTCGTCGCGACGAGCGAGTTCGCCCGCGCCACCTGATCCTCGCCGACGAGGTTCGGCATCGCAGCCGCGGACGCGGGCCCGAACGCGCTCGTGACGACGGCGAGCAGGCCGAACAGCGCCACGAGCGCCGCCGGCTCGTCGATGAAGACCGCCATCGTCCCGGCGACCGCAGCGGAGGCGAGATCGGTCGCGATCATCACGCGCCGGCGGTCGAACCGATCCCCCAGGTACCCGGCCGCGGGCGCGCCGATCACCGAGCCGACGACCCCGGCGAAGAGCGCCGCGGATACCCAGGCCGCCGAGCCGGTGCGCTCGTAGAGCCCGGCGATGAGCGCGATGTAGGCGGCCGAGCCGCCCATCAGCGAGATCAGCCGGCCGAGCGCCAGCCGGCGCGCCGAGACTCATGGCCGCGCCAGCCTTGTTGCTACATAAGTACATGCGCCGACTGCAGATCATGATCGACGACGACCTCGACGAGGCTCTCGGCCGCCAGGCCCGCGCCGAGAAGACCTCCAAGGCAGCGCTGATCCGCCGCTTCGTACGGGAGCGAGTGACGATATTGCCGCCGATCGAGGACGATCCGCTCTGGGAGACTCGTCGGCGTGGCCGAGGATGTCGAGCCGGTCGAGGGCATCCGACGACTACCTGTACGGCCCTAAAACGCGGTCGTGATCTCGGGCCCCTGGCGGATCGTGATCATCTCGGGGGTGCTGCCGGTCGTGGAGCCGCTCGTGCCGCTACTTGCGCGAGCTCGGGCACGAGCCGGTTGCCTGGCTGATGCCGAGGCGCGCTGGGGGCCATAGAGGGCCGCTGCCGCCCTGGGGCGAGGTCACCGACAGCATGGCTCCCGACGGGATCAGCCTCCTCTTCGCGCAGGACAAGTGGGCGGTCGCGCCCTTGCTGCGCGGGCTCGAGCCCGATGTCGTGCTCTGCCTCGGGTTTCCCTGGAAGCTTCCGCAGGAGGCGCTCGATGTGGCTCGGCTCGGTTCCGTCAACCAGCACCCGGGCAAGCTCCCTCGTCACCGCGGGCCGATTCCCATGGCCTGGGCGCTGCGCGAGGGCGACGGTGAGTTCGGGATCACCTGGCACCGCATGGACGCCGAGCTCGACACCGGCCCGATCCTCGCGCAGACGACGGTGCCGATCGAGGACGACGACACCACGATCGAGCAGATCGGGCCGAAGCTGACCCAGGCCTCGTTCGGTCTCCTGCCGCAGGTCTTCGAGCGGCTCGCGGCCGGGGATCCAGGCGACCCGCAGACCGAGGAGGGCGCCACCTGGGCCGGGCACTTCGGCGAGGACTACGCGACCGTGGACTGGGCGCAGCCGGCCCGGAAGATCCACGACCAGGTGCGCGCGTGGTGGCTCACATTCGGCATGTCCGAGGCGAAAGGGCCGATCGCCGAGCTGAACGGCGAGCGGGTCAAGCTCGTGCGCACGAGCCTCACCGACCCGGGCGACGGAGCGCAGGCCGTCCAGTGCGGCGAGGGCACGCTCTGGATCGTCGAGTCCGAGCCCGCCGAGTAGTTTCCGCCTTGCAAGTTGCAATACGGGCGGAGAGATGCAATAAGTGTCTGCCCCTGCGGCTCAACCGAAGGAGCTAATCGATGCTGGATCGGCCAGAAAACGAGCCCGGGGCGGCGACTGAGGAGACAACCGGCCCGCGGAGTCACGCGGACGTCGGCGGCAAGGTGAACGCGATCATCGAGGCGGCCGAGGCGGCCGCGAAGGAGATCGGCCAGGACGCCCGCCGGGAGGCGCACGAGATCAAGCAGCAGGCGGAGAAGCAGGCCGCCGCGCTGATCGAGGAGCTCACCCGCGACGCAGCGCAGACCAAAGTCGAGGCCGACCAGTACGCGCGCGACATCCGCGAGGCCGCCGACTCGTACGGGTCGCAGCATCGCCGGAGCGCGGAGGAGGATGCCCTGCGCCTGGTCTGCCGAAGCGGAGGCGAAGGCCCGCGTGACGCTGAAGGCGGCGCAGAAGAGCGCCGAGGAGATCGAGCGCGACACCGTCCAGCGGCACCAGTCGCTCCAGAGGGAGGCGAAGATGCTCGAGGAGCGCAGGCAGCGCGTGCTCGAGAGCCTCCGCGACCTGGCCGCCCAGCTCCAGGACGCCCTCGTCGAGCCGGCCGAGATGGCGCGTCAGGACGAGTCGCTCGTGGACGCGCTCGACGTCGACCGCCGCCGCTGAGCCCCCGCGGCGAAACCTTGCAGGAGCTGGCCGCGGGCGGCCGGCCCGGTTCCCGCGGCGCCGCCGCGCTGATCGAGGCCGGCTACGCGGGCAGCACGCGGCTTGACGAGCTCACCCCAGGAAGCGTGACCCGCACGCTCGCCGAGACGTTCGCTCGCGAGCTCGCCGAGGTATACGAGCAGCTCGGGGAGACCTACGAGAGCGCGTTCATCGAGACCGAAACCGGCGAAAGCGTCGAAGTCCTCGTCGATGGGCTCTGCCCACGGCGCCCGTGGTGGTGGCCTCTGCGACGCGGCTAGGCGATCGCACGCGCAAGTCGGTCGAGCCCGAGCTCGAGCGTCTCGTCGCTGACCGCGAGCGAAAGCCGAGCCCAGCCGGCCCCGCGTGAGCCGAAACCCTCGCCGGGCGCGACCGCGAGCCGGAACTCGGTCAGCAGCCGCTCGGCCGTGAGCCCGTCCGGCAGCTCCCACCAGAGGTAGAAGGAGCCCTCGCACTCGAGGTCGGGGAGCACCTCGCGCACGCGGTCGCGGCGGCGCTGGTAGGTGGCGACGCGCTCGGCGACCGAGTCCTGCGGCCCGGTCAGCGCCGCGATCCCGGCGTGCTGGATCGGCGTGAAGATCCCGACGCGCACGTGGTCGGCGAGCAGGTCGAGCCGGGAGACGATCTCGGCGTTGCCGACGACGAACCCGAGCCGCCAGCCGGCCATCCCGTAGGTCTTCGACATCGAGAACATCTCGACGCCGACCTCCTTCGCGCCCGGCTCGGCGAGAAACGACTGCGGCGCGCGCCCGTCGAAGACGAGGTCGCCGTAGGCGAAGTCGTGGACGATCGCCGCGCCGGTGTTGTGCGCGTAGGCGACCGCGAGCGCGAAGGCCCCGGTCGGCGCGCAGACCGCGCAGGGATTGGAGGGGTAGTTCAGGAAGACGGCGGAAACGTCCTCGCGCGGCGCCTGACCGAAGTCGGGCCCCCAGCCGGCGCCGCGGTCGAGCGGCACGTAGCCGGTCTGAGCCGCGGCGAGCGCAGGCCCGGAGGGGTAATCGGGGTAGTAGGGGTCGGGCAGAACGATCGTCGACCCGCGCTCGGCGAGCACGAGCGCGAGCTCGCAGATCGCAGTCTTCGTCCCCGGCACGATCGTGACCTCGGAGTGCGGGTCGAGCTCGACCCCGTAGAGCGCGCCGTAGCGAGCCGCGATCGCCTCCCGCAGCGCGGGCAACCCGCGAAACGGCGGGTACCCGTGCGCGGAGGGGTCGTTCGCCGCCGCGGCCAGCGCATCGACGACGTGCTGCGGCGGCCCGACCTCAGGATTCCCGCGCCCGAGATCGACGAGCGGCTCGCCCTCGAGCGCAGCGGCCTCGGACACGCGAGCGAGCAGCGCAGTGAAGTACTGCTGAGGAAGCCGCTCGAGCCGATGCGGCCGTGGACGCACGACGCATACGTTGACCGATCTCGCGGGACTGAGGACAATCCATCTCTGCGCGCCCTCTTCGTAGTCGAGACTCGATGAGCCCTCAGTTCTTCGCAGGGCTGAGCGACGACGAGCTGGCCGAGGTGCTCGAGCTGCTCGAGCAGAGGCGCTTCCCCGCGGGCTCGATGGTCATCGCGGAGGGTGACGCCATCGAGGAGATGTACGTGGTTCGCGAGGGGACGGCGGACGTGTTCGTGGCCGACCGCCATGGCGTCGATCACCTCGTGGGTCACTCCGCCGCCGGCTCCACGCTCGGAGAGATGGCGCTGTTCACCGGCCAGCCGGCAGCCGGCACGGTGCGAGCGACGTCCGACCTCGACGTGCTCGTCATGCGCCAGTCCGACTTCGACCGCGCCGCGTCTCGCTTTCCACGCCTCTATCGCAACGTCGGCTCGATCCTGTCCGAGCGCCTTGCTCAGACCAACCGGCTCACGCTGCAGGAGGCGCCGGGCCGGCTAATCGCGCTCGTCGACCACGGTGCGCCGCCGCAGCTCGGCCATGCACTCGCCTGCAGCGTTGCCTGGCACACGCGGCGGCCGGTGCTCGTGCTCGGGGAAGAGGGAGCCGCCGTGCCCGAACGCCCGGGCAGTGAGCCGCGTGTGCACCTCGCCGCCGCTGGATCGACGACACCGCAGGAGCTCCTCCAGAGCTGGGACTACGTGTTCGTCCAGGGCGCCGCGGACAACGCAGCGCGGGTCGTGCATCTCGCTTCGGCTCCCGCCACCCCAGCCGAGTCGGGCGAGTACGTCGTCGAGGGTTGGTCAGCCTCTCCGGGCAAACGGCCCGACCGGGACCACGTCGTACGCGTCCCGGCGCTCGAGCCCGCCGACGAGGAGTCTCTACAGAGCGGGCTCTTGCCCCCGGGCTCGGCCGCGGGGAACGCGCTCGGGTGGATCGCACGCGACCTCACCGGATTGTCCGTCGGCGTAGCGCTCGGCGCAGGGGGCCTCCGCGGGTACGCGCACATCGGTGTGCTCGAAGCCCTTGCCCGGGTCGGCGTTCCGGTCGACTACATCGCCGGGACGAGCGTCGGCGGCGGAGTCGCCGCCCTCTACGCGCTCGGGTACGACTCGGAGACCTGCGCCGACGGGATCGACGAGATGGCGAAGGTCGTCTTCCGGCCGACGATCCCGTGGAAGTCGTTCCTGTCGCACCGAGGGGTGAGGAAGTTCATGCGCACGCACCTGGGCGACACGCGGATCGAGGATCTCGACGTGCCGCTGGCCCTCGTCGCGGCGGACGTGATCGCCCAGCGCGAGATCGTCTTCCGCCGTGGCCTGCTCCGTGTCGCGGTCATGGCGACGGGCGCCGTGCCGGGGATTCTGCCCGCCATGCCGATCGGCCCCTACACCGCCGTCGACGGCGGAGTGCTCGATCCCGTCCCGAGCAGCGTTGCCGCGCAGATGGGCGCCGGAGTCGTGATCGCGGTGCGACTGGGGAGCGACTCGCTGCCCCCGGAGCACGACGCCGAGGCGGTCGAGGTGAGCGGCCGGGTCCCCCTCGCTCTCAGCGTCATCCTTCGCTCGATCGAGATCATGCAGACCCGGATCGCTCCCGAGCCGTCGCCGGTGCCGACGATCACGCTGGCTCCCGAGTTCGGCGAGCTGCCGGGCGGAAGCACGTTCAGAAACTTCGCGCTGGGCCGCCGCTACCTGAGCACCGGCGCCGAGGCCGTCGAGTCCGCGCGACCGAGGCTGGCAGCGGCGCTGCCGTGGCTGCGGTGAGAGAATTGGCCATGCGGCACGGCGCTGACGAGATCGCGATCGTCGGCATCGGCTGCCGTTTCCCGGGCGGCGCGACTCCCCGAGCGCTTCTGGCAGCTGCTGCGCGACGGCGTCGACGCGATCGCCGAGGTCCCGCCCGAGCGCTTCGACCTCGACCGGCTCTTCGACCCCGACCCCGCGCACGCCGGGCAAGACTGTACACGCGCTGCGGCGGCTTCGTCGACGGCGTCGACCGCTTCGACGCCGCCTTCTTCGGCATCTCGCCGCGCGAGGCGAGCCGCATCGACCCGCAGCAGCGGCTGCTGCTCGAGGTCGCGCTGGGAGGCGCTCGAGGACGCGGGCATGCCGCTCGACCGCGCTCGCCGGCTCGCGCACCGGCGTCTTCGTCGGCATCTCGACGCACGACTACGGCGACATCCAGATGCTACCCGGCGAACCGCGACCTGATCGACGCGCACTCCGAACACCGGCAGCGCGCTGCAGCATCGCCGCCAACCGCATCTCGTACCTCTTCGACCTGCGCGGGCCGAGCCTGTCGTCGACACCGCCTGCTCGTCGTCGCTGACGGCGGTGCACCTCGCGCTGCCAGCGCGCTGCGGAGCGGCGAGTGCGACGCTGGCGCTCGTCGGCGGCGTGCAGTGCTGATCCTGACGCCCGAGGCCGACGATCGGCTTCTGCAAGGCCGTCGATGCTCTCGCCGGACGGGCGCTGCAGGCGTTCGACGCCGCGGCGAACGGCTACGTGCGCGGCGAGGGCGCCGGCGTCGTCGTGCTGAAGCCGCTCGACGCGCGCGCTCGCCGACGGCGACCGCGATCTACGCCGTGTCCGCGGCACCGCGGTCAACCAGGACGGCCGCACGACCGGGATGACCGTGCCGAGCGCGGCGGCGCAGGAGGCGATGCTCCGCGACGGCGCTCGCCGACGCCGGGGTCGACGCCGGCCGAGCGTCCAGTACGTCGAGGCGCACGGCACCGGCACGCCGGTCGGCGACCCGATCGAGGCGGCCGCGCTCGGCGCCGTGCTCGGCCCGGGCGCGCCGCGAGCGAGCCGCTGCGCGATCGGCTCGGTGAAGACCAACATCGGGCACCTCGAGGCCGGCCGCCGGGCATCGCCGGGCTGATCAAGACCGCGCTCGCGCTGCACCACCGGCGAGCTGCCGCCGACCTGCACTTCGACGAGCCGAACCCGGCGATCGACTTCGAGGCGAGCTCGGCCTGCGCGTCGTCACCGAGCTCGAGCCGTGGCCGGCGAACGGCCGGCCGCGCGCGCGGCGGTCAACTCGTTCGGCTTCGGCGGCACCAACGCGCACGTCGTGCTCGAGGAGGCGCCGGCCGGCACGCCGCGGCTGCCGCGCGCCGGACGACGACCGAGCCGCGCGCTGCTCGCGCTCTCGGCGCGCAGCCCCGGAGGCGCTCGCGCGCGCTCGCGCGCGGCTAGCTCGGCGCTCCTCGCGCGCCGAAGCGCCGTCGCTGGACGCGACCTCTGCCGCCGCGGCCGCCCGGCGCCGCGCACACCACGACCACCGCCTGGCCGTCGTCGCCGCGACGCCGGACGAGATCGGCCGACGGCGCTCGACGCGCTTCGTCGCGGACGAGCGCGCGCCGCGGGCGTCGCGTCCGGCCGCCGCCCGGCCCGGGCCGCCGCGGCTCGCCTTCGTCTTCTCCGGGCATGGGCCCGCAGTGGTGGGGCATGGGCCGCGAGCTGCGCGACGCGGAGCCGGTCTTCCGCGACGCGCTCGAGCGCTGCGACGCGGCTCGCCGCGGCCGTCGCCGGCTGGTCGCTGCTCGAGGAGCTGCGCGCGCGACGAGGCCGACTCCCGCATGGCGCGAGACCGACGCTCGCCCAGCTGACGAACTTCGCCCTCCAGGTCGCGCTCGCCGCGCTCTGGCGAGCGTGGGGCATCGGCCCGACGCCGTCGTCGGCCACAGCGCCGGCGAGATCGCCGCGGCGTACGTCGCCGGCGCGCTCGACGCTCGAGGACGCCGTGCGCTCTGACCTACCACCGCAGCCGCCTGCAGGCGCGGGCGACCGGCAAGGGCGGGATGCTCGCGGCCGGCGATCACGCCCGAGCCGAGGCCGAGGCGCTGGTCGCCGTCCGCGACGGACGTCGTCGCTCGCGGCCGTCAACGGCGCCGACGTCGGTGACGCTCTCCGGCGACGCCGCGACGCTCGAGCGCATCGCTCGCGCGAGCTCGAGCGAGCGGCGAGGTCTTCGCGCGCGATGCTCCCGGTCGCCGTGCCGTACCACAGCCGCGCAGATGGACGCGATCCGCGGCGAGCTGCTCGAGTCGCTCGCGTCCCTCGAGCTGCACGACGCCGGAGATCCCGTTCGTCTCGACGGTCACCGGCGACTGGACGCCGGCCCGGAGCTCGACGCCGAGTACTGGTGGCGCAACGTCCGCCAGCCCGTGCACTTCGCCGCGGCGCTCGAGCGGCTGATCGACGACGGGTACACGACCTTCCTCGAGCTCGCGCCCGCATCCGGTGCTCGCCGCCTCCGTCAGCGAGTGCCTCGCGAGAACAGAGCCGGAACCGTGCTGCCGTCGATCCGGCGCAACGAGGACGAGCGCGAGGCGATGCTGCGCTCGCTGGCCGCCCTCTACGCCGAGGGCCGGGACATCGACTGGCGCGGCCTCTACGGCGAGCGGAGCCGGCACGTCGAGCTGCCCCGCTACCAGTGGCAGCGCGAGCGGCACTGGTTCGAGGACGCGCCGCTCGGAGGCAACAACGGCTGGCTGCCCGGCGAGGACGGCGGGCACCCGCTGCTGCGCCGCATGCTGGCCGTGGCGCGCCCGATCTGGGAGTCGCACGCTCGGCATCGCCAACCTGCCGTACCTCGCAGACCACGTCGTGCAGGGCGAGCCGATCTTCCCGGCCGCCGGCCACGTCGAGGTCGGGCTCGCCGCGGCGCGCCGGCTGGGCGCACGAGCGGCCGGCCGTCCGCGACATCGAGTTCCAGCGCGCGCTCTTCGTTGCCGGCCGAGGAGCGCACGCAGCTCCAGCTCGCCGTCGAGGACAACCGCTTCGAGGTGCACAGTCGCCGACGCGCGACACCTGGGCGCTGCACGCCAGGGGCACCCTCGGCGAGGCGGACGGCGACGCCGCCCCGCGCCGACCTCGACGCGATCCGCGCGCGCTGCGCCGACGGAGGTCGCGCCGGACGAGCTCTACGCCGACTTCCGGAAGGCGGCCTGGAGTACGGCCGGCCTTCGCGACGCTCGCGCAGGCCTGGCGCGGACGGACGGCGAGGCGTTCGGCCTCGTGCGGGCGGCCGATCTCGGCCTCGACCCGGGCGAGTACGAGGTGCACCCCGCCCTGCTCGACGCGGCCACGCACCTGCTGAAGCTCGACCGAGCCCCGTCCGACGGGCTCTCCCTGCCGGTGTCCATCGAGAGCGTCACGCCTCCACCACCCGCCCGGGCTCGAGTTCTGGGTGCACGCGCGGCTCGCGGCCGACGCAGACGGGCGACGTCGACCTGCTCGACGCCGACGGGCGCGTGCTCCTCACCGTGCGCGGCCATCCACTGGAAGGAGATCGCGGGCGCGCGCGACGAAGCCGAGCCCTTCGAGAGCTGGCTCTACGAGTTTCGCCTGAACGAAGGCGCTGCCGGCCGCGGCCAGGGCCGCCGGCGGCCCGTCGATCCTCGATGAGCGCGCCGCGGATGTCTTGCAGCAGGTGGCGGCGAGTGCCGATGCCAGACGGACGGAGGTCGGCTGGCTCGACTTCTACGACGTGGCCGGCCCCAGGCTCAGCGCGCGTCGCCAGGAGCTTCGCGCTCGACGGCCTTGACCGAGGTCGAGCCAGGCGCCGTGGTGGAAGGCCATCGCGAGCTCTTCGCCCGCCTCCTCGAACAGCTCGCCATGCACCGAAGGCATGCCGACGCCGGAGGATCCAGCCGAGGCTGCTCGTGCGCTGATCGACGAGCGACCCGAGTACGCGCCGTACGCCGCGCTGCTCGCGCTCTGCGGAAGCAACCTGGCCGCCGTCTTGCGCGGCGAGACCGACGCACGCGAGGTGCTCCTACACCCGAGGCGCTCGACTGCTCGGCCGCGTCTACGCGGGCCTCCGCTCCTCGCAGTTCTACAACGTCCTGCGTCGCCGACACGGTGACCGCGCTGATCGCAGGCAGCGACGCCGGCGAAGCCGCTGCGCGTGCTCGAGATCGGCGCCGGCACGGGCGGCACGACCGTCGCACGTCCTCCCGAAGCTGCCGGTCGACCGGACGAGCTACGTCTTCACCGATGTCTCGCCAGGTCTTCCTTGCACACGCGCGCGCAGCAGTTCGCGTCGCTATCCATGGCTCGAGACGGCGGTGCTCGACATCGAGCGCGATCCGGCCGAGCAGGGATTCGCCGAGCACTCCTTCGACCTCGTCGTCGCCGCGAACGTCATCCACGCGACCGCCGACCTCGTCACGTCGCTCGAGCACGCCCGCGAGCTCCTCGCGCCCGGCGGCATGCTCGTCCTGCTCGAGATCACGCGCCCGACGATCGAGCTCGACGTCACCTTCGGGCTGACCGACGGCTGGTGGCGCTTCACCGACCGCGACCTGCGGCCGGATCATCCGATCCTCGGCGCCGGCGCGTGGCCGGAGCTGTTCCTCCGCGCGGGGTTCGACCGGGTCGAGACGATTCGAGACACGTCTCCCGACGGGCGAGTCGAGGATGGCCGTGCTCGTCGGCCGCGCGCCCCAGGAGGCGGCGCCTGCGCAGGACACCGGCTCCTGGCTCGTGCTCGCGGACGAAGGCGGCCTCGGCGCCAGGCTCGCCGAGCGGCTCGGCAGTTGCACGCTCGTCTACGACGACAGCGAGGTCGTCGGCGCGCGGACGGCGTCGATCCACCTCTGGGGCCTCGACGCGCCTGCATCCGACGGTCTGACGACGGCCGAGCTCGAGGCGTCGCACGCGCGCACGTCCGGGAGCCTGCTCGACCTCGTCCGGCGCATCGAAGCGCCGACCGCCGAGCGGGACTCGTGGGTCGTCACGAGACGGCGCCGAGGTGGCCCAGTCCACAGGCTCGCCGGCATCGCCCGTGTGGTCGCCACGGAGCGGCCCGACCTCGCGCTGCCGGCACGTCGACCTCTCCGCGAGCCCGACCGACGCCGAGCTCGACGCGCTCGTCGCAGGAGCTGCTCGCGGCGGACGAGGACACCGACGTGGCCGCTGCCGCGGCTCGAAGCGCTTCGTGCGCCGGCTCGCCCGCGCGGCTGCTGCCGCCGGCCACGGCGACCGGAGCGCCGCGTGCCGGGCCGCCCGGCGACGGCTTCCGCGCTCAGGTCGACGCGCCCGGGCGCACTGGAGACGCTCGTCCTGCGCGAGGTCGACCGCGCGCCGCCCGGCCCGGGCGAGGTCGAGATCCGAGTCGAGGCCGCCGGCGCTCAACTTCCGCGACGTGATGCTCGCGCTCGGCATGCTTCCCGCCGCTCGCGCTCGAGGAGACGACCTTCGACGAGCTCGGCTTCGACGTCGCCGGCACGGTCGTCGCCGTCGGCCCGGGCGTCGACGGGCTCGCCCCGGAGACGAGGTGGTCGGGCCTGGCGCCGGCAGCTCTCGGCCGCATGCGGTCACCGCGCCGCGCTCGTCGTCCCCAAGCCCGACGCGCTCGACTTCGACCGAGGCCGCGACGATCCCGTTCGCGTTCGTCACCGCGATCTACGCGCTCGTGCGCCTCGCGCGGCTCGCAGCCCGGCGAGCGCGTCCTCGTCCACGCGGCACCGGCGGCGTCGGTCTCGCGGCGATCCAGGTCGCGCGGGAGCTCGGCGCCGAGGTGCTCGCGACCGCGGGCAGCCCGGAGAAGCGCGACTACCTGCGCTCGCTCGGCGTCGAGCACGTCTTCGACTCGCGCACGCTCGACTTCGCCGACGAGGTCTGACGAGACCGGCGGCGCGGCGTCGACGTCGTCCTGAACTCGCTCGCCGGCGAGGCGATCGCGAAGGGCATCGACGTCCTCGCGCCGTACGGCCGCTTCGTCGAGATCGGCAAGCGCGACATCTACGAGGACTCGCGGATCGGCCTGCTCGCGTTCCGCAAGAACCTCTCCTACTTCGCGCGTCGACCTCGACCGGCTCTGCCTCGAGCGGCCCGAGCTCGCCGGCGAGATCTTGCGCCAGGCGGTCGAGCGGGTTCGCCGACGGCACGCTACCAGGTGCTGCCGCAGCGCGTCTTCCCGGTCGAGCAGACCGAGGACGCAGCTGCGCTTCATGGCGCAGGCGCGCCACATCGGCAAGGTCGTCGTCTCGCGTCGCCGGCGACGGTCGAGTCTCGTCGCCGCCGGCCGGCGACCGCGTCGCCGATCCGGCGCGACGGCACGTACCTCGTCACCGGCGGGCTCGGCGGCTTCGGGCTCGCGCGTCGCCGAGCTGGCTCGTCGCGCGAGGGGGCGCGGACGCTCGTCCTCATGGGCCGGAGCGAGCCGCGACGCGCACGCGATCGCGAGCTCGGCGCGCCGCGCAGTCGAGGTCCTGCAGCGGCGACGTGAGCCGCCGGAGGACGTGCGCCGGGTGCTCGAGACGATTCGCGCGAAGCTGCCGCCGCTGCGCGGCGTCTTCCACGCGGCGATGGCGCTCGACGACGCGCCGCTCGCCGAGCTCGACGACGGAGCGCCTCGAGCAGGCGCTCGCCGCGAAGGTCGCGGGCGCGCTGGAACCTCCACCTGGACGACCGCTCGACGACGAGCTCGACTCGCTCGTCCTCTTCTCGTCGATCGCGGGCCTGTTCGGCAACGCGGCGCAGGCGAACTACGCCGCCGGCGAACGCGTTCCTCGACGCGCTCGCCCACCACCGGCGCGCGCTCGGCCTGCCGGCGCTCGCGATCAACTGGGGCTGGCTCGGCGGGCGTCGGCTACGTCGCCGCGCACGAGGAGCTCGCGTCGTACCTCGCGCGCCAGGGCTACCTCGGCTTCGCGCCGGCGCAGGCGCTCGACCCTCTCGACGCGCTGCTCGGCGCGATGTCGCCCAGGCGATGGCGGCGCGGATCGACTGGGGGCGCTGGGCCTACGCGTCGCCGGTCGCCGCGGCGTCGCCGCGCGCTGCGGGAGTTCGCGCTGGCGGCGGCGGGGGAGGGCGAGGCCGCGCCCGTGACTCTCAGCGCGCCGCTCACCGAGCTGCTCGGCGAAGCCCGAGGCGGAGCGGCTCGGGCACGCGGTCGAGTACGTGCGCGCGAAGGTCGGGCGGGTGCTCGGGATCCCGGCCGCGAAGGTCGACGTCGACCGCGCGCTGACCGACCTCGGCCTCGACTCGCTGATCGCGGTCGAGCTGATGACGGTGCTGAAGAACGAGCTCGGCGTCGAGTTCCCGGTCGTCAAGCTGCTCCAGGGGATCACGATCGACGGCCTCGCCGCGCTCGTGCTCGAGCAGATCGCCGGCGTGCGAGCCGGCGGTGGAGGTCGAGGAGCCGCGCCGAGCCGGAACCGCCGAGCCGCAGCCGGCAGGTCGCCTACGAGTCGCTCGACTACAACGCAGTGGAACTCGGCGCTCAGACGCATCGCGCGGCAGGCTGCATCGGCGGCGCGCCTCGCCGGCTCCGTCGGCGCGCGATCGAGGCCGAGGGCGCCGAGCACCTGCCCGCCGAGGGCCCGGTCATCCTCGCCACCAACCACCTGCGCATGGCCGACGGCCCGCTTCTCCTCAGCATGTCGACCGGCCCGGCGGTCACGTTCGCGGCCGACGAGCTGCGGAAGTACCCCTGGCTCGACTGGCTCGCTGTCGGCGCTCGGGCAGCGCGATCTACGTCAAGCGCGGCGAGGGCGACAGCGAGGCGCTCGAGCAGGGCCTCAGCGTCCTGCGCGCCGGGCGGCCTGGTCGGCATCGGGCCGGAGGGGCGGCGCAGCCCGACGCGAGCGCTCCAGCAAGCGGCAGACCGGCGTCGCGTACCTCGCCGCCCAGGGCGACGCGTGCCGTCGTGCCGGTCGCGATCTGGGGCCAGGAGCGGATGGCGCAGGAGCTGGCTGCGCCTGCGCCGGGCGCCGGGTGCACATCCGCTTCGGCGAGCCGCTCAGCATCCCGGCGGGCGAGGTGAGCGGCCCGCAGCTCCGCGAGCTACACGGAGCGCGTCATGCACGAGCTGGCGCGGCTGCTGCCGCCCGAGTACCGCGGCGTCTACGCCGGCGGCAACGGCGACCTCAGCTGAAGTCGGGCATCACCTTCTCGGCGAAGGTCCGCATCGACTCGAGCACGATCTCGTGCGGCACCGTGCCCATCTGCATGACGAGGATCAGCTCGTCGACGCCGGCCGCCTGGAAGCGCGCGACGCTCTCCCTGGCCGCGGCGGGATCGCCGATGACGACGTTCAGCGGGCCGTCCTCCTTGCGACGCGGTTCGCCATCGCCGCGTCGAGCTCGGCGGGCGGGAGCGGGTCGCGCGAGATCGTCGAGCCCGTCGACGATGCGGTGCGGCGAGAAGAAGTAGGTGCCGATCCCCTCGGCGAAGAAGCGGGCGCCGCGGAAGCCGTACTCGCAGGCCCGGCGGTCGTCGTCGAGCACGATCGAGGCCGGCGTGCAGCAGAAGTAGTCGTTCGTGCGCCGGCTCGTGGTCGTCGCGGTGGCGATCGCCTCGCGGTACGAGTTGCACCTTCTCGACGAGGTACGTCGTCGGTGCCGCCGGCGAAGTTGAGCGAGCCGACGCCGAGCGAGCCGGCGAGGACGACCGACTCCGGGCGCGAGCAGGCGACGAAGATCGGCGGGTGCGGCTGCTGCACCGGCTTCGGGATGACGCGGCTCGGCGGGATCGTGGTAGTTGCTCGCCGTCCCACTCGAAGACGTCGGCGCGCCACATGCGCGGGATCATCTCCAGCGCCTCGCGCCACTGGCCGTCGAGGTCGGCGGGGTCGATCTCGAAGGTGCCCTGCTCGGTGCGCGTGGCGCTCTTGCCCGAGCCCCAGCGCACGCGGCCCTCGGAGAGGATGTCGAGCGTCGCGACGCGCTCGGCGACCCGGATCGGGTGGTTGTAGCGGTGCGGCGTGAGCGTGACGCCGTGCCCGAGGAGCAGGTTCTTGGTGCGCGCGGCGATGAACGCGAGCAGCACCTCGGGCGCCGAGCAGTGCGAGTACTCGAGCAGCCCGTGGTGCTCGACCGCCCAGACGCCGTGGTAGCCGAGCTCGTCGGCGAGCACCGCCTGCTCGACCGCCTCGTGGAAGGCCTGCCGCTCGAGCGCGGGCGTGGGCGAGTCGATCTGCACCTCGAGCAGGAGCGAGAACTTCACGCCGTAGCGACGCTAGTGCATCGGCTGCTTGCCAGATCTCCACGTGGCGCTCGCACTCGCGGGCATCGCGCATCACAAGGGTCGCGTGGTTGCCGAGTCTCGGCGACGGGCCACGCCCCGACTGGACATAGCCTTGCGCGGATCGTCGGGACATTGACACCCGGGGGAGCCGCCGCCCCCTCGGGTTATTGCCATCGAGCCCCGGCGTTTCGCCTTCTCGGCCCCACGCGAACCGGCGGCGCACACGAAGCGAAACTCGCCGCGTGCCGCACCTCGCGCGAGCCTCGCTTCGGCCGCTTGGCGCCCCCTCTCCCCAACAGGTGGCGCACCTCGACTTAACCAGTCCGCGCCTCGATTCACCTATACCCCTTTTGGGGGATCCCCGCGGCACTTCACTTTTTCGCGCCAGAGGTTTACGGTCGAGGGATCACCAGCGAGCTGCACACCCGTCAAAGCAGCCGGCCGTCGCCCACCGAGCTCGGGGGGCGGGTCCGGCAGCTCCGCATCGCGCGGGGCTTGACGCAGACCAAGCTCGGCCTCGACCGCTTCTCCAAGGAGTACGTCAGCCAGATCGAGCGAGGACGGGTGCGTCCGTCGCCCGCTGCGCTGGACTGGCTCGCCGAGCGGCTGGGAGTGACGAGGCAGTTCCTCGAAACCGGCATCTCCGCGAGCGAGCACGACCGGACGGCCGGACTGCTCTCCCGGGCCGAGGCCGCTGTCGCCGCGCGCGAGTTCGAGGAGGCGCTCGGCTGTCTCGAGCGCGCCGGGCTGCTCTCCGAGGAGTGGGAGCCCGCCCTGGCCCTCCGCGGGCTGCTGGCGGGTGCGACCGCGCGGTCGGAGCTCGGGCGCGTCAAGGAGGCGCTCGCCCTCCTCGAGCGCGCGCGAGATCTCGTCGAGGGCGATCCCTTCACCGAGGTCGATCGCGCGAACGTCCTCTTCCACATGGGCCAGTGCCGCTACCGGCTGTCGTCGATCCCGACCGCCGTCGCGCTCTTCACGGAGGCGCTCGACCAGATGCGCCATGGCGACCTGATCGACGATCGCCTGCGGTCGCGCATCCTCCGCTGGCGCTCTCGCTGCTATCGGCGCCTGAACGACTGGGAGGCGGCGCGGGGAGACGTCGAGACGGCGCTCGAGCTCTCCCAGCTGCTCGACGACCGCGACGCGCTCGCCCACGGCTACTTCCAGGCCTCGATCATCGCGGAGCGAAACGGTCAGTGGGTGCTGGCCCGCTCGCACGCAGAGCTCGCGAAGGCGCTGTACGAGGAGCAAGACGACCGCCTCAACGTCGGCCGGCTCCTCAACAACCTCGGCGGCCTCACGTTCCTGCTCGGCGATCCCGAGAAGGCCGTGCAGCTCCTCACGGAGGCGTTCGCGGTCGCGCTGGAGGTCGGCAGCAAGCCGGACGCCGCTCAGGCCGTGTCGTCCCTGGCGCAAGTCCACCTGCGCACCGGCGAGGTCGAGCTCGCCGAGGAGCAGGCGCAGCAGGCGCTCAGCCTGCTCGAGGGGAGAGTCGACTTCCTCGACGAGCAGGGGAATGCGCAGCTCGTGCTCGGACGCGCCTTGCTCGAGCAGGGCCGGCTCGACGAGGCTGAGCAGGCGCTCGCAGAGAGCGAAGCCACGTTCGACCAGCTGTCCTCGACGAGCCATCGAGCCGCGGCCTGGACCGCGCAGGCCGAGCTGAGCATCCGCCGCGGCGACAAAGACCAGGCCCTCGGGCTCTATCGCCGGGCGGCCGAGACCCTGCAGGACTTCCGCTTTTAGAGGAGGGTATGCCGATGAACAAGCACCGGATCGCGATTCTCCTGCTGGCAGTCGTCGCCGCGAGCGCACTGGCGCTCGGCGCGCGTGCCGATAACGGCGTGCCCGAGGGGAAGGTCGCCGTCGTGGCGCCGCCCCTCGGTTTCTCGGACGGAGGCGACATCCGCGACGGGATGATCCCGGTCTTCGTCGAGCCCGTCGGCGAAGGTTTCTCGGGCGACATCCCCGAAGGGCTGGTCGCGGTTGTGGCCCAACCCGCCCGCAACGGTTTCTCAGACGGCGGTGACATCGCGGTCTACGTCCAACCCGCCCCCGCAGGTTTCTCGGACGGAGGCGACGTCCCCGAAGGGCTGCTAGCCGTCTACGCGCGACCCGTCGGCGCCGGTTTCTCCGACGGGGGCGACCGCCCCCCGGGCATGGTCCCCGTTCTGATGGAGCCCCTCCCAGGCGTGCCCCTCTTATCCCCCCGAGGTTAGGCGCAAGCCGAGCCTCCTCTCCCCAACCATGAGGCCGGGCGTGCGATGGGCACGCCCAGGCTCGTTTCAACGCTCGGCCTCGTGGTGTCTCTATCCGAAGCCATGACGCGCCGGACGGAGGCGTCCTAGGGGCCTCCTAGAATGAGCCGTCCGTTGGCCGCCGACTTCGTCCACCTGCACGTCCACTCCGAGTACTCGATCCTGGACGGGGCCTGCCGGGTCCCCGCGCTCGCGGCTCGGGCTGCCGAGCTCGAGATGCCCGCCGTCGGGCTCACCGACCACGGGTCGCTCGCCGGCGCGGTGCAGCACTACAAGCACGCGACGGAGAAGGGCGTCAAGCCGATCATCGGCTGCGAGGTCTACGTCTGCGACGACTCGTCCCTCCAGACCAAGGGCTACGCGCACCTGACGTTGCTCGCCGAGACGACCGAGGGCTACGGCAACCTCATAAAGCTCGCCTCTGCAGGGTATTTGCAGGGCTACTACTACAAGCCGCGCGTCGACTGGTCGCTGCTCGAGACGCACTCGAAGGGGCTGATCGCGCTCTCCGGCTGCCTCTCCGGGCGCGTCTCCAAGGCGCTCGAGGAGTCACGCAACAACGACGCCGCGGCCGACCTCGACCGGCTCGTGCAGATCTTCTCCAAGGACGCCACCTACGTCGAGATCCAGAACGCCGGCCTCGAGCCGCAGGCCCGCATCAACCCGCTCCTCGCGCGCCTCGCCGAGGGCACCGGGCTGCCGCTCGTCGCGACCGGCGACGTCCACTACCTCGACCATTCAGACGCGCGCGCGCACGAGGCGCTGCTCTGCATCCAGTCCGGCGACTCGCTCAAGAACCCGAACCACTGGAAGTTCGACACCGACCAGTTCTACTTCAAGACCCCGGCCGAGATGGCCCAGGACTTCGCGGACTACCCGCACGCGCTGCGCACGACGCTCGAGGTCGCCGAGCGCTGCAACGTCGAGATCGAGCTCGGCCAGATCCGGCTGCCGAAGTTCCCGGTCCCGGAAGGCCGCGACGCGTTCGACTACCTCGTCGAGCTCTGCGAAAAAGGCCTGCAAAAGCGGTACGACCACGTGACGCCGGAGATCCAGGAGCGGCTCAAGTTCGAGCTGAAGACGATCAAGGAGATGGGCTTCGCCGACTACTTCCTGATCGTCTGGGACTTCGTCAAGTTCTCGAAGCAGAACGGCGTCTCGGTCGGCCCCGGCCGCGGCTCGACCGCAGGCTCGCTCGCCGCCTACTGCCTCGACATCACCGAGGTCGACCCCATCAAGTACGACCTCCTCTTCGAGCGCTTCCTGAACCCGGGCCGCAAGTCGATGCCCGACATGGACATCGACTTCTCGGTCGCCGGCCGCGACCGCGTCATCAACTACGTGGCCGAGAAGTACGGGCGCGACCACGTCGCCCAGATCATCACCTTCGGGACGATGATGGCCCGCGCGGCCGTGCGCGACGCGGGCCGCGTGCTCGACGTCCCCTACGGCACGGTCGACAAGATCGCGAAGCTGATCCCCGAGGGCGTCAAGGTCTACCTCGACGACTGCCTCAAGCCCGGCTCCGAGCTGAAGGCGGCCTACGACGGCGACCCGCAGGTCAAGGAGATCGTCGACCTCGCGAAGCCGCTCGAGGGCCTCGTCCGCCAGGACTCGATCCACGCGGCCGGCGTCGTCATCGGCGACCGCCCGCTCACGGAATACGTCCCTTTGCAGCGAAAAGGCGAGGGCGAGGAGACGGTCACGCAGTTCGGGATGTGGGACGTCGAGGCGCTCGGCCTGCTGAAGATGGACTTCCTCGGCCTGCGCAACCTCGACGTCATCGACAAGACGTTCGCGCTCGTCGGCGGCGGGCTCGACGCGACGAAGATCCCGCTCGACGACCGCAAGACGTACGAGATGCTCGCGCGCGGCGAGGCGGCCGGCGTCTTCCAGTTCGAGTCGTCGGGCATGCGCGAGGCGCTGCGCCAGGTGCGCCCGACCGAGCTCGAGGACCTGATCGCGCTCGTCGCCCTCTACCGGCCCGGGCCGATGCAGTACATCCCGCAATACGCGAAGCGCAAGCACGGCCAGGAGGCCGTGACCTACATCGACCCGCGCCTCGAGCCGATCCTTTCGGACACGTACGGGATCGCCGTGTACCAGGAGCAGTACATGGAGACGGCCAAGCAGCTCGCCGGCTTCTCGCCCGCCGAAGCGGACGACCTGCGCAAGGCGATCGGCAAGAAGATCCACGAGCTGATGGCGTCGCTCAAGGAGAAGTTCCTCGAGGGCTGCGCGCAGAACGGCGTCACGCCGTCGGTCGCGAACCAGCTCTGGAAGAACACCGAGGCGTCACAGGACTACTCGTTCAACAAGTCGCACGCGGCCGGCTACGCGCTGATCGCCTACCGCACGGCGTGGCTGCGGGCCAACCACCCGCGCGAGTACATGGCCGCGCTGATCTCGTCCGTGATGAACACGAAGGACCGCGTGCCCATCTACGTCAACGCCTGCCACGAGATGGGGATCGAGGTCGAGCCGCCCGACGTCAACTGCTCCGAGCACGACTTCGCGGTCGTCGAGGGCAAGATCCGCTTCGGGCTGAACGCGGTCAAGAACGTCGGCGACTCGGCGGCGCGGGCGATCGTCGCCGCGCGCGCGGAGGGCGGGGCGTTCACGTCGATCTGGGACTTCACCGAGCGGGTCGACCCGCAGGCCTCGAACAAGCGCGCGCTCGAGGCGCTCGTCAAGTGCGGCGCCTTCGACTCGACGGGCACGCCGCGCAAGGGGATGCTCGAGGCGCTCGACGCCGCGGTCTCGTGGGGCGGCCGCCACCAGGCCGACCGGCTCGCGGGCCAGGGCTCGATCTTCGACCTCGGCGGCGGCGGCGAAGAGGAAGCGCGCCCGCAGCAGCACCCGCCGATCCCGCCCGGCGAGTACGAGAAGAACGATCTGCTGCGCCTGGAGAAGGAGACGCTCGGCGTCTACGTCTCGGAGCACCCGCTGCAGGCGATTCGCGAGCAGCTGCGCCGCAAGACCGAGTGCGGGCTGGCCGAGGTCGAGAAGCGCCGCGACGGCGAGATCGTCACCGTCGGCGGCCTCGTCGGCGCGATCAAGCCGCTGACGACGAAGAAGGGCGAGCCGATGGTCTTCATGCGGCTCGACGACCTCACCGGCTCGACGGAGGTCGTCGTCTTCAACTCCGTCTACGCGGCCGCGCGCGAGCTGCTCGAGCTGGACACCGTGCTCGTCGTCAAGGGCCGCGTCGACCACAAGCAGGAGGGGGAGACGAAGATGATCGCGCTGGAGGTCTCGGCCTTCGAGGCGACCCCCGAGCGGCGCGAGGTGACGCTGAAGGTCGACGCCACGCGCGCGCCGGCCGGAATCGTCCGCGAGCTCGCCGGCCTCGTGCGCGAGTACCCGGGCGAGATCCCGGTGATCGTCGCGCTGACGATGTCGGCCGGCGAGAAGACGCTGCAGCTGGGGCCGGACTACCGGGTCAAGCCCGACCCGGACTTCTTCGCCGAGGTGAAGTCGCTCCTCGGCGAGGCCGCGATAGCCTGAAGGCCATGCAGGCGGTCGCGTTGACGCGGGACGCCGACGTCGAGTACATCCGGGCGAACTTCGTGTTCGCGACTCGCCGAGCTCTGCGCTCACGCGGGGCCAGTCCGCCGATCGCGTGCGGGCGCTGATCGCGGCTGGGAGCCTGCCGGCGGCGAGCTACGTGCCTCGGAGGACGGCACGGAGATGGTGCCCGCCGAGTACTTCGAGCTCATCGACGAGGCGGGCGGCGAAGGTGCGTTGCGCGGGCTCTTTGCACGCCGCTACGTCGCCGCGGCCGCGGGCGATCGACGACGAGGTCGGCTCGGAGTGGGAGGGCTACCTCTCCGGCGCCTACGGGGTGTGCCTGAAGCACGTGACGCCGGAGAACATCGCGCGCAAGTCGGCGCTCGTCGCCGAGATCGAGGGGCTACTCGCGCGCGCCTGAGCCGGACAACGCCGACTGGCGAGCGAGCCTTCGCGCGAGCGTGGACGAGCTCGACGAGCTCGAGCGCCCCTTCGCTCCGCACTACGACCGCGCGCGCTGGGGGCCGTCGTCACGCGACCGCTGCATCACGGCCGCGCGCGAGCTCTATCCCGAGGTCTTCTCAGCCGCTGCGCTGCGCGACTGAGCGTCGTTCGCGATCCCGGCTGCGATCCGCAGCCGCTCGACCGAGTCGATGTCGCCCTCGACCGAGCGCAGCGCCTCCTGGCGCAGGCGGCTCGCGCGCACCTCGCTCGCTTCCATCTTCGCCTGGTCTTCCCAGATCGTGAGCGTGAGGATGCGTCCCTCGTCGCCGTCGACCATCACGTAGCCGCCCAAGATGCCGTCGATGTCGCCGATCGTCTTGGCGGCCTCTTCGAAGGCTTGGAGCGCCTCGTCGCAGCGCTCTGGATCGACCGTATATCTCACGACCCTTGCGAACATGGTCGGAACCTTACAAGGCGTTCCGGTGTAAGAAAGCCAGTGTGGTGAGCCGGCCACAGGATGAGAGCGAGCTCGTCGAGCGGGCTCGCCGTGGAGACGAACGCGCCTATGAGGAGCTCGTGCGACGACATCAAGGGATTGCCTTCAGGACTGCCTACCTCATGGCGGGCAACGCGGCCGACGCCGAGGACGCCGCCCAGGAGGGGTTCGTCAAGGCCTACCGCGCGCTGGGCCGCTTTCGCGCCGGTGCGCCGTTTCGGCCGTGGCTCCTGCAGATCGTCGCCAACGAGGCTCGCAACCGCCGCCGCTCCGCAGGCCGGCGCGCCGGGCTCGCGCTGCGGGCGGCTGGGGAGAATCTCTCGGGGGACGCGGCTCCGTCCCCCGAGGGGAACCTGCTCGCCGCCGAGGATCGCGAGCGCCTGCTGGGAGCGATCAACGGGTTGCCCGAGGAGCACCGGCTCGTGATCGCCTGCCGGTACTTCCTGGATCTTTCCGAGGAGGAGACTGCAGCGGCTCTAGGGGTGCGGCCGCGGGACGGTCAAGTCACGGACCTCGCGCGCGCTCGGGCGCCTGCGTGAAGAGCTGGGGGAGGGCTATGCCTGAGCTCGAGCTAGCGCTGCGTCAGCTGGGAGCGGCTGGTCGAGTTTCCGCCCGAGCCCGATCTCGCCGCGGGTGTGCGACGTCGCCTCGGCGAGGCGCCTTCGCGCCGCTGGGCTCCCCGGCGGCTGGTCGCCGTCGCTCTCGCCGTCGTCGTCCTTGCGATCGGAGCGGCCATGGCTGTCCCCTCCGCGCGGACGGCGGTGCTCGAGTGGCTGGGCATCAAGGGCGTGAAGGTCACGCGCGTGGACAAGTTGCCGAAGGTCTCCCTGCTCAGCGACATGGGCCTCGGCGAACCGGTGACTCTGGCCGAGGCCCGCCGGCGGGCACCCGGGCTCGTCGAACCGCATCTGAAGAATCTCGGCGCGCCTGACGAGGTCTATTTCAGCTCAGGGGTGCCAGGCGGACAGGTCACGTTCCTCTGGGGCACGAAGGACGAAGCACGCCTGCTGATGATCCAGTCGCCGGGCGAGGTCGTTTGCCGAGAAGACGCTCGGCCCGCGCACCGAGGCCGAGGGCGCCGACGTCGACGGGCGGCCCGGAGTCTGGTTCTCGGGCGACGTGCACTACTTCGTCTATCGCGACCGCAGCGGCAAATCCGCGAGGAGACCTCGCGCCTGGCGCGGAACACGCTCCTCTGGCAGTACGGCGACCTCACCGTGAGGCTCGAGGGCGAGCTCTCGAAGAGGCGGCGCTCGAGATCGCGCGCTCGGTTCGGTAGGCGCCAGCTAGGCTCCTCGGCCGTGCGGCTTCCGGTTCTCATCGTGGCCGCGCTGCTGCTCGCCGGGTGCTCCGGCGACGACGGCGGCGGCGGGCCGAAGGTGTCGGCCTCGAAGGGCGAAGACCTCGTTCTGACGGACGCGACGTCGGCAAGCCGTTCACGCAGTTCGACCAGGGAGAGCAGCGGCGCACCGATATGGCGCCGCCGCGAGACGACCCGAGTCGCTTCCACCGCCAGGGAGGCTGGAAGGCGCGGTTCCAGCGCGGGGGCACCGTGAAGACGAAAGGGCCGCTCGTCATCGAGTCGCGCGCCGACCTCTTCGAATCGACCGGCGATGCCGGCAAGGACTTCGACCTCTACGAGGAGGCGCTCGACGAGCTCGCGTTCGGTGCGGCAGGGCAGACCGTCGAGCCGGCGCCGACGCTCGGCGAGGAGGCCCACGCCGTGACTTTCCGCCAGGGCCTGCAGCCGACAGCCGTCCGCCATTACGCCGTTGCGTGGCGGCAGGGCAACGTCACCGGCTACGTCCTGGTCAACGGGTTCGACGGCCGTCTGACGCTCACAGACGTGGTCAACCTTGCTCGCAAACAAGAAAAACGCATCGAGCGCGCGGCCGGCTAGACGTAAAGCTTCTGTGAAATGAGCAATCACCCTTTAGCGGGAGATCCGCGGCGGTCGTCTGACCGAACATCTAGTGCAACGACTAGGAAGGACTCCGTGGCGGCGACTGAACTTCAACTACTAGAGCAAACCGAGATCGAGCGGATCGAGCGCTGGCGTGCGGACGAGCTCGAGCGGGCGGGGTACGAGCCTCGCGCCGCAGGGCGTCTGGCGGTTCGGCACGACGTTGATCTCCACCGGGCGGCCGAGCTCCTGCAGCGCGGCTGCTCGCAAGACCTGGCGCTCAAGATCCTGCTCTAACAGGCAGGGGCTCGCACAGCGGGGCAGAATGCCCTGCCCGTGACCCTGGCCTCGATTCCTTCACCCGACAGCGGCGTCGTCGACCTCGGCCCGCTCGTCGTGCACATGTACGGCCTGATGCTGCTGCTGGCGATCGCGGTTTGCATCTGGGTCACAGGGGTCCGCTACGTGCGCCGTGGCGGCGACTGGGATCTCGTCCTGCGAGTGGCCGTCTGGGGTGTCGCGGCCGGCATCGTCGGGGCACGCGCCTACCACGTCGCGACGAGCTGGAGCGAGGTGCCGGACGAATGGTGGGGCCCGCTTGCGGTGTGGAAGGGCGGGCTCGGAGTGTGGGGCGGGATCGGGCTCGGCTGCCTGGTCGGTGCCTGGATCGTGCGGCGGGAAGGCCGGAGCGTCGCGGTGTTCGCCGACTGCGTCGCGCCGGGGCTGCTGATCGCGCAGGGCATCGGGCGCATCGGCAACTGGTGGAACCAGGAGCTGTACGGCAAGCCGACCGACCTGCCGTGGGCGCTCGAGATCGATCCCGAGCACCGGGTCGCCGGTTACGAGGCGTTCGAGACCTTCCACCCGACCTTCCTCTACGAGTTTCTCTACGACATCGGGATGGCGGGCGTGCTGATCCTGATCGGCTGGCGCTTCCGCATCCAGCCGCCGGGACTGTTCGCGCTCTACGTCGCCGTCTACTGCTTCGGGCGGTTCTTCGAGGAGCTGCTGCGGATCGACCCGGCGCACGAGTTCGGGCCGTGGCGCCTGAACGGCTGGGTGTCGGTGGTGGGCTTCATCCTCTCGATGGGGTTCTTCATCTGGTGGCAGTTCTTCCAGGGACGGCGGCCGGGCCGGGAAGGCGGGCGTAGGGGGAAGAAGGTGCCCCCGCCGCCGAAGATGGCTATCCCCAAGGGACGCGTCCGCCCCTCTCGTTAGCTTTCGCGCGGATGTCTGTCCGAGAGCTCGAGCTCGACCTCGACGCGTTCGAGGGCCCGTTCGACCTGCTGTTGACGCTGGTGCTCCGCGAGGAGGTGCCGCTCGCAGAGGTCGACGTCGCCGGCATCGTGGTTGCGTTCATCGAGCGGCTCGCGGAGCGGGAAGAGCTCGATCTCGACGCGTGCGGTGAGTTCCTCGTGCTCGTGGCGTCGCTGCTGGAGCTGAAGGCTCGCGGCTTGTTCGGCGACGAGGACGGCGAGCTCGACGAGCTGGCGCCGGAGGAGGCCGCCGAGGAGCTCGCGCGGCGCCTCGAGGAGTACCGACGGATCAAGGAGGCGGCGCTCTGGCTGGCCGAGCGGCTGGCCGGGGAGCGCGACCGCTTCTTCCGCCTCGGGCCTGCGCCTCTCGCGCCTCCGATGCCGAGCGGCGGCTGGCTCCGCAGGACCCTGCTTTGCTGGCGGCGACGCTCCGTGCGCTCGCCGCCGAGCCGCCGCAGGTCTCTCTCAAGCACCTCGAGCTCCGCTTCCCGCCGGTCACGCAGTTCCTGGAGCGGTTCCGCGCTCTGCTCAAGCGCCGTTCGCGGTTCGACTTCGACAGCGAGGTCGAGGGGTTGACGCGGATCGAGCAGGCCGTCGCGTTCCTCGCGCTGCTCGACCTGCGCCGGTCCGGGGAGATCTCGATCGACCAGGCGCGCCCGTTCGCTCCGATCCGGGTCGCGCGGGAGGAAACCGCGCGGTCGGAAGAAAGTGAGGTTCCGTGGACCGCCCGCTCCGCCTAGTCGCCGCCAACCCGCTGGATGCGCTTGCGCGCACGCTCGAAGCGCTGCTCGTCGTCGCGTCGCAGCCGCTGTCCGTGGACGAGCTCACGGAAGCGGCCGCAGACGACGCGGAGCGCGTCGAGATGGCGCTCAGCTTGCTGGGCGAGCGCTACCACGAGGGCCGCAGCGGCATCGTGCTGGAGGAGGTCGCGGGTGGCTGGGCCTTCCGGGCCTCGCGGGATGCAGCCGAAGCGTGCGGGCGCCTGTTCGAGCGTCCGGTCGAGCGGGGCCTGTCGCAGGCGGCGCTCGAGACGCTCGCGGTCGTCGCGTACCTGGGGCCGTGCTCGCGGCCGGAGGTGGCGCGCTGGCGTGGGGTGGCCGTGGACTCGGTCGTCGCGGGGCTCGTGGAGCGTGGGTTGATCGCCGAGGCGGGCCGCGAGAGCGGCATCGGCGGCGCGGTGCGCTACCGCACGACGCCGTTGTTCGAACGGGTCTTCGGCCTGGAGAGCCTGGCCGCGCTACCGCGGCTCGAGGAGCTCGGCGGCGAGGACGGCGAGATCCGCGACCGGCTCGAAGCGCTGGCCGAGCGCCGCCCGGCCTAGGCGCGCCGCCGGACGTTTCGGCCTGTCGATTGGCGCGGTGCCTGTGTTCGGCCAGTCGTATGGCGTCATTCGGATGCTGAGCGTCAACGCCAAGACTCATGCTCGGCGAGGTAGACGGCGATGCCTGGGAAGATGACTCCTGAAGAGCGGCGAGCCCAGCGCGAGGAATGGGATCGCAATACGCGTGAGTTCGAGGCCATGTACGAACGCCGGAAAGCGCGCTGGCGCGAAGAGGACGAGCGCCGCGAGCGGCGGCGCCGGCTGGTTCGTCGCCTGTGGCCGTTTCGGCGCGCGGCCTGACCAGCCGCCTGCCGCTCGCGCCTCCTAACTCGGTACCCCCAACCTCCTCCCCAAGGCGATCGTACTGAGGAAATTCGCACGCGTGGGTGCCGGGACCGTGCCGGAAGTGAGAATCCCGGTATGCGCCTGAACGCCTACCTCGCACGGGCCGGAGTCACCTCGCGGCGCAAGGCCGACGAGCTGATCAAGGCGGGCCGCGTCCTCGTCAACGGCGAGCCGGGTCAGCTCAACACGTTCGTGGAGTCGAAGGACGTCGTCGAGCTCGACGGCAAGCCGCTCGCGCCGCAGCCGCTCGCCTACGTGCTCCTCCACAAGCCGGCCGGCGTCGTGACGACGGCGCACGATCCGCACGGGCGGCGCACGGTCGTCGACCTCGTCCGCCACGAGGCACGCGTCGTCCCCGTCGGCCGACTCGACGCCGACACGACCGGCGCGCTCCTGCTCACGAACGACGGCGAGCTCGCGCACCGGCTCGCGCACCCGCGCTACCAGGTGGAGAAGGTCTACGAGGCCGAGGTCGAGGGCGAGCCTTCGAACGAAGCACTCAAGCGCCTGGCCGAGGGGCTCGAGCTCGACGACGGGCCGACCGCGCCCGCGCGCGTGCAACGCCTCGGCCCTTCACGCATCGAGCTCGCGATCCACGAGGGCCGCAAGCATCAGGTCAAGCGCATGCTCGAGGCGGTCGGCCACCCCGTCCGCAACCTTCATCGCAGCCGCTACGCGGGGCTCACTCCCGCCGGGCTCGAGCCAGGGCAATGGCGCGAGCTGGAGCCCGCGGAGCTCGAGCTGCTCCGGGCCGCGATACTTCGCGCCCGATGATCGTCGATCAAGCGATCTACGAGCACGGACGCCGGAGCGCAGAGCCGGTCGCGCTCGAAGACACCTACGAGCAGTGCCGGCGTGAAGGTGTCTTCGCCTGGATCGGCTTGTTCGAGCCAACCGAGGAGGAGTTCGAGTCGGTCCGCCGCGAGTTCGGGCTCCACGAGCTCGCCGTCGAGGACGCGATCAAGGCGCACCAGCGGCCGAAGCTCGAGATCTACGGCGATTCGCTCTTCGTCGTCCTGAAGACAGCCCGCTGGATCGATTCCGAGGAGAGGATCGAGTTCGGCGAAATCCTCGCCTTCGTCGGCGACGGCTTCATCATCTCGGTGCGCCACGGCGAGACTGCGCTCCACGACGTGCGGCTACAGATGGAGCAGCGCCCCGAGCTCCTGGCGCAGGGGCCGAGCGCCGCCCTCTACGCGATCGTCGACCGTGTGGTCGACGACTACGAGCCGGTGATCGAGGAGCTCGACAGCGCAATCCGCGAAACCGAGACCGATGTCTTCTCGCCGTCGGGCAGCAACCCCGCCGGACGCATCTACCAGCTGAAGCGCGCAGTCCTCGAACTGCACACAGCTGTCGCACCGCTCGTTCCGGCACTCCAGAAGCTCGCCACCATCGAGCACCCGCTCATCGACGAGGACATGCAGCCTTACTTCCGGGACATCCATGACCATCTGCTGCGCGCGTCCGGCCGGGTGGAGGGCTTCCGTGAGCTGCTCACCAGCATCCTGGCGGCGAATCTGACGCAGGCGAGCGTGCGCCAGAACGAGGACGTGCGGAAGATCTCCGCCTGGGCGGCGATCATCGCGGTGCCGACGCTGATCACCGGGATCTACGGCATGAACTTCGAGCACATGCCGGAGCTCACGTGGCGGATCGGATACCCGCTCGCACTTTTCATCATGGCCCTGGCGTGCGTGCTGCTCTACCGGCAGTTCCGCCGCGCCGGCTGGCTCTAGCTACGGCCTGACGAAACCCATGCGCTCGTACATCGCCTCGAGCGTGGGCGCCGAAGCCTCGCGCGCCTTCTCGGCGCCGACCGCGAGCAGCCTGCGCAGCTCGCCCTCGTCTGCGCGCAGCTCCTCGTAGCGCTGCTGGATCGGGGCGAACAGCTCGACGACGGCGTCACCCACGTCGCCCTTGAACTGGCCGTAGCCCTGTCCGTCGTAGCGCGACTCGACGTCTGCGATCGTCGTGCCGCTGACGACGGCCATGATCTCGATCAGGTTCGAGATGCCCGCCTTCTCCTCGGGGTCGTGCCGCACGTCGGTCCCCGAGTCGGTCACCGCCGTCTTGAACTTCTTCCGCACCACGTCGGGCGGGTCGATCATCCGCACGACGCCCTGCGGAGCCCCGCGCGTGGTCGACATCAGCCGCTCCGGCTCCTGCAGGTTCTTGATGCGGGCGCCCTCCTCGGGGAAAACGCCGTCCGGGCACCTTGAACGTCTCGCCGAACCGCCCGTTGAAGCGCTCCGCGATGTTGCGCGCCAGCTCGAGGTGCTGCCGCTGGTCGTCGCCGATCGGGACGATGTCGGCCTGGTAGAGCAGGATGTCGCCCGCCATCAGCACGGGGTAGTTGAAGAGGCCGGCCGAGACGAACTCCTGCTCCTCGGCGCGCTCCTTGAACTGGGTCATGCGCCGCAGCTCTCCGAAGCTCGCCACCGCGCTGAGCAGCCAGGCGGCTTCGGGGTGCGCGGTCACGTGGCTCTGGACGAAGACCGTGGAGCGCTGCGGGTCGAGCCCGGTGGCGAAGAGCCAGGCCGCGACCGACAGCGTCGCCTCGTGGAGCACCTCCGGCTCGAACGGCGTCGTGATCGAGTGCAGGTCGACGACGCAGAAGAACGCGTCGCCCTGTTCCTGAGTCGCGACGTACTGGCGAAAGCCGCCGCTGTAGTTGCCGAGCGTCTTGTCGCCGGAGGCGCGGATGCCGGAAAAGATGCGCACGGTTCGATTATCCCAGCGACGTACACTGGATCTCGATGGCCGCCGAGCACGTTCGCGTCGAGCCGGCGCGTGCTCTCGTCGGCCATATCGCCGTTCCCGACGTCTCGGCGGCCGCGCCGTTCGTCGTGGCAGCCTCGCTGCTGTCCGGCTCGGAGCTGACTCTGCACGACGTGAGCCTCGACCCAAAGCGAAGTCGCCTCCTCGACGTGCTCGCGCGCATGGGTGGCCGGATCGCGATCTACAACCGCCAGAGATCAGGCAAACCGACCGGCGATCTCGAGGTTCTTTCCGCCGAGCTCGTTGCGACGACGCTGACGGGTGACGAGACGCGCGCGCTCCTGGACGAGTTGCCCCTGTTCGGGCTGGCCGCGGGCGGCGCGCACGGAGACAGCGTGATCCGCGGGGACCGACTCCGGCCGGAGGAACGAGACTGGATCGAAACGGTGAGAACTTCGCTACGAGCCCTTGGAATTCGCCCGGTGAAACGCGACGATGGCCTCAGGGTGAGAGGGGTCCCTACCCGCCCTAAGGGTGGGGGACTGGACCCGCGCGGGGATCCTCGGCTGGGGATCATGGGCGTGACCGCGGGCCTCATCTCGCGGGAGGGCGTGGTGCTCCAGGATCCAGACGTGGTCGCGGTAAGCTTCCCCGGGTTTTTCGACCTTCTCGAGTCGGTTACGCAGCGATGATCGTCGCCATTGATGGGCCCGCCGGGGCCGGGAAGAGCACGGTCGCGCGCCGGCTGGCGGAGCGGCTCGGTTTTCGCTACCTCGATACCGGCGCCATGTACCGCGCGCTGACGTGGCTCGCCATGCGTGACGCGATCCCGCTCGACCAGGGCCCTCGGCTCGGCGAGCTCGCCCGCGACTATCCGATCGGGCTGGACGACGGGGGTCGCGTGACGATCGCGGGCACCGACGTCACGGACGCCATCCGCCAGGCGCGCATCGACCGGCTCGTGCCCGTCGTCGCACGGCACAACGAGGTGCGCGTGGTCATGCGCGAGCGTCAGCGCGAGCTCGCGGTGCTCGGGAACGCGGTCATCGAGGGTCGCGACATCGGAACCGTCGTCGCGCCCGATGCCGAGGTGAAGGTCTACCTCGTCGCCGACCGCGGCGTGCGTGCGGAGCGGCGCCTGGCCGAGCGGCCCGACATCGGCGCCGACGCGCTCGCCACCGACCTGCGCATGCGTGACGAGAGCGACGCCGCGCGCATGCAGCCGGCAGACGATGCCGAGGTGATCGACACGAGCACCCTCGACGTGGAGGACGTCGTCGCCCAAATCGAGGCCATGGTGCGGGCACACTCGACGGCATGAACGCGGTGCCCTTCGTCTGGAAGATCGGGCGGCTCACCATCGAGCCGGTCACGAGGCTGTTCGCCCCTCTGCGCGTTTACGGGGCGGAGCGCATTCCGCCCACCGGGGGCGTCGTGCTCGCGATGAACCACTTCTCGTGGATCGACCCGCCCGCGTTCGGCTGCCGCGGTTCCCCGGATCGTCTACTTCATGGCCAAGTCCGAGGTGTACAAGGTGCCGGGGCTGGGCCAGCTGATCGAGAGCTTCGGAGCCTTCTCGGTCCGCCGCGGCGAGTCCGACCGCGTAGCAGTGCGCAGGATGAAGGAGGTCGTCGCCGACGGGCACGCCCTCGGCCTGTTCGTCGAAGGCACCCGGCAAAAAGGGGGCCTCCTCGGCGAGGTCATGCCCGGGGCCGGCATGGTCGCCGTGCAGGAAGACGTGCCGGTCGTCTGCGGGGCCATCCACGGCTCGCAGTTCTGGAAGCCCGGGAACTTCCACCCGGTCTCGATCGCGTGGAGCGAGCCGATGCGCTTCGGCGACATCCCTCGCGGGGGGAAGGGCTACCGCGAGGCCTCGGCTCTCATCGGCGAGGAGATCTCGCGCCTCTGGCACTGGCTCATCGAGATGCACGAGCTCGGCCGCCCGCGGGTCGCGACACCGCCGGCGTGAGCACGGATCTTCTCGGCACCGTCGCCGTCGTGGGCTTCCCCAACGTCGGAAAGTCGACGCTCGTCAACCGGCTCACCGGCACGCGGACGGCTGTCGTGCACGAGACCCCGGGGGTGACACGGGATCGCAAGGACCTGACCTGCGAGTGGTCGGGTCACCGGTTCCGTCTCATCGACACCGGCGGCGTGGACATCGTCGACCCCTCGCCGCTGACGGGCCAGGTCGCCGATCAGGCGCGCGCGGCGATCGCCGAGGCCGACCTCATCCTGTTCGTGGTCGACGCTCAGATCGGGATCACACCGGGTGACGAGGAGATCGCGTCGATCCTGCGTCGCGCGCACAAGCCGGTCTTCCTCATCGCCAACAAGATCGACGAGCCCGGCAACGAGACGGCGGCGCTCGAGTTCCACCGCCTCGGCCTCGGGGATCCGATCGCGCTGTCGAGCCTGCACGGCCACGGGACCGGCGACCTGCTCGACCTGATCATCGCGCGCCTCCCGGGCTCCGGTCCGGCCGAGGTGGGGGACGACGCGATTCGCGTTGCGATCCTCGGGCGCCCCAACGTCGGCAAGTCGAGCCTCTTGAACGCGCTGCTCGGCGAGGAGCGCGTGATCGTCTCGGAGACGCCGGGCACGACGCGGGACTCGATCGACACCGTGCTCAAGCGCGGCGACCGCACCTTCGTCCTCGTCGACACCGCGGGCCTGCGCCGGAAGCGTCGCGCGCGCCAGGGCATCGAGTACTACTCGGAGCTGCGAGCGCTGCAGGCCGCGGAGCGGGCCGACGTGGCCGTCGTGCTCATCGACGCGAGCGAAGGGATCGTCGATCACGACCTGACCGTGGCCGACGTCGCGCGCAAGGCCCAGGACTCGACGCTCGTCGCTCTCAACAAGTGGGACATCGGCCAGCTCGGCATCGAGGACGCAAGGGCGCGCATCGCGGAGCGCCTGCGGCAGCGCCCGCCCGTCGTGACCGTCTCCGCGACGACGGGCCGCGGGGTGAGCCGGCTGCTCGACTACGTCGAGAGGCTCTACGACAAGCACACGGCGCGCGTCCCCACGCCCGAGCTCAACCGCTTCCTCGGCGAGCTCCGCGAGGCCCGGCAGCCGCCCTCGAAGAACGGCAAGAGCCTCAACCTGCTCTACGGGACGCAGACGACCGTTCGCCCGCCTCGCTTCCGTTTCTTCGTCAACGATCCCGGCCTGGTGACGCGCGACTACGGGTACTGGGTCGAGAATCAACTGCGAGAGCGTTTCCAGATGGAAGGCGTGCCGGTGTCGATCGACTTCGTGAGAAAGACGTGAAGGCGAACGTCGTCGGCGCAGGGGCGTGGGGGACGGCGTTCACGCACGTGCTCGTGGAGCGGGGCCACGAGGTGACGCTCGCCTGCCGCGATGCTGAACAGGCGACCGCGATCGCCGAGACCAGCCGCAACCCGCGCCATCTCTCGGGCGTCCACCTCGGCGACGTCGATGCCGTGACGCTGGCCGACGGCCTCCCGGACGCCGATGTAACCGTGATCGCCGTGCCGAGCCGCTCGTTCGCCGAGGTCGTGCGCTCTCTACCGGCTAACGGCCCGGTGCTCAGCCTGACCAAGGGGCTCGACCCCGAGACCGGCAATCGCCTCTCGACGCTCCTCAGCGACCGCCCCGCCGCGGTGCTCTCCGGCCCCAACTTCGCGGAGGAGATCGGTCGCGGACTGCCCGCCGCCGCTGTCATCGCCAGCGAGGACACTGCCCTCGCCGAGTGGCTCCAGGATGAGCTGAACTCGCTCACGTTCCGCGTCTACGTCAACACCGACCTGGTCGGTGTCGAGCTCTGCGCGGCGGCGAAGAACGTGATCGCGCTCGCCGCCGGCGGTGTGGACGGGCTTCGGCTCGGCGACAACGCCAAGTCGGCGATGGTCACTCGCGGACAGGCCGAGATGGCCCGTCTGGGCCTGGCCTGCGGAGCGCGCGGTGAGACGTTTGCCGGTCTCGCCGGCATGGGCGACCTGATCGTCACGTGCTGGTCTCACCTCAGCCGCAACCGCCGAGCGGGGGAGTTGATCGCGCGCGGGGCGAGCCCGGAAGCGGCGGAGGCGGAGATCGGGACCGTCGAAGGGCTGACGACCGCGCCGTTGCTCGACGCCCTCGGCACCCGCGTCGGCGTCGACCTGCCGATCACCAGCGGGGTGTGCGAGATCCTCGGCGGCGGCAGCCTGCACGAGCTCGTGGCCGGGCTCATGGGCCGCGTCCCGACCGCGGAGTAGCATGCAGACCGTGCGCCTTTTCCGCCTTGCTCTGATCGGCGCGGCCGCCCTCACGCTCGCGGGTTGCGGCGCGAGCGACAAGGCCGCTTCCGGCGGCGCCGAGATCGTCCCCGCGAACGCGCCGGCCTTCGTCACGGTCGATACCGACGCGGATTCGGGCCAGTGGAACCAGATCGAGAAGCTGCTCAAGAAGTTCCCCGACGGCGACCAGGCGATCCGTTTCCTCCGGGCCTCGTTCGAGGAGGACTTGAAGCTCGACTGGGAGCAAGACGTGAAGCCCGCCCTCGGCGACGAGATCTGACATCGTCTGGCTCGACTTCAAGGGCCAGGGCGAGAACGTCGTGGCGATCACGAAGCCGAAGGACAAGGAGAAGTTCCTCGCGGCCGTCGAGAAGGGGAACGCGAGCCAGCAGCAGCCCGGCGACATGCCGCTCCTCGTCGGCGAACACGAAGACTGGCTCGTCCTCTCCGACTCGCAGGCGAAGATCGACCGCTTCAAGCAGCAGGTGCCGGAGGGCGACAGCCTCGCCGACGACGCGACGTACAAGGACGCGCTCGCAGAGCTGCCCGACGACTCGCTCGTCGCGGCGTTCGCGCGCGGCCGCGCGCTGCTGCAGGTGATCGAGGACACGGCGCCCCTGCCCGGCGGCTCGCTGTTCCAGCTCCAGGCCGGCCAGCGTCCGGAGTTCATAGCCGCCGCGTTCGCGGCGCAGGACGAGGGCCTGAGGCTCGTCTCGGCCTCGCGAACGGAAGTCGAGCCTGCCGCCCAGGTCGAGACGTTCGAGTCGAAGCTGCTCGCCGACGTGCCGGGCGACGCGGTCGCCTTCGTCGCCTTCCACGGCGGCGAAGCCCTGGACAAGCAGCTGCAGCAGCTCCAGGGAGAGGCGATGGCGCAGGGCGCGCTCAAGGAATTCGAGCGCATGTTCGGCCTCAAGATCGATGCGATCACCGGCCTCTTCAAGAACGAGGTCGCGCTCTACGTGCGGCCGGGCACGCCGTTCCCCGAGGTGACGTTGCTGCTCGAGGCGCCGAACGAGCAGGAAGCGCTGGCCGCCGTCGACACTCGTCCTGAAGCAACTCCCAGAATCCCGGCGCAGCCTTGCCAGGAGCCGGAGGACAGGCGGGCGTGAAGGTCAAATGCGTCGACTTGGGCCAGGTCTCGATCCGCTACGCAGCCTTCGACGGCAAGGTCGTCGTCACCACGGGCGCGCAGTCGATCGAGGAGATCCGCTCCGGAGGCCCGCGCCTGGCCGACGACGACGCGTTCAAGAGCGCCCGCGACGCCGCCGGGATGCCGGACGAGACCGGCAGGCTTCGTCTGGCTCGACATCGAGGACGGCCTGCCGCTCGTCGTCGGGCTCGCGGAAGCCTCGGGCGGTAGCGCCGCGATCCCGCAGGAGTTCCGCAGGAATCTGGAGCCGCTCAGGTCGCTCGTCGCCTGGGCGGACAGCGACGGGCGCACGAGCTCTGCCGAGCTCTTCCTCGCCATCGACTAGCCTTCTCTCGCCGTGTCAGCCCGCGAATTCCTCTTCACGTCCGAGTCCGTCACCGAGGGCCACCCGGACAAGATCGCCGACCAGATCTCGGACACCGTCCTCGACGCAGTCCTTCGTGACGACCCGCGGGGGCGCGTCGCCTGCGAGACGCTGATCACGACCGGTCTCGTCGTCGTCGCGGGCGAGATCACGACCGAGACCTACGTCGACATCCCGAGCATCGTGCGCAAGAAGATCACCGAGATCGGCTACACGCATTCCGAGTGGGGTTTCGACGCCCAGACGTGCGGTGTGGTGGTCGCGATCGACGAGCAGTCGCCCGACATCGCGCAGGGCGTGGACTCCTCGTACGAGGTGCAGCACGACCCGGGCGACGACGACGAGCTGGACAAGATCGGCGCGGGCGACCAGGGAATGATGTTCGGCTACGCCTCGAACGAGAGCCCGGAGCTGATGCCGCTCCCGATCATGCTCGCGCACAAGATCTGCAAGCGGCTCGCCGAGGTGCGCAAGGCCGGCGACCTGCCGTACCTGCGGCCCGACGGCAAGGCGCAGGTGACCGTCCGCTACGAGGTCGACGAGCACGGCGTCCAGCGGCCGGTCGAGATCGAGCGCATCCTCGTCTCCACGCAGCATTCGGACGGGATCAGCGCCGAGGACCTGATCAAGCCGGACATCGTCGAGCGCGTCCTGCACCCGATCCTTCCGAACGACCTCTACGACGAGAAGCGCCTGCGCTCGCGACCGTGACTTCGTCTACGTCAACCCGACCGGCAAGTTCGTGATCGGCGGGCCGATGGGCGACACCGGTCTCACCGGCCGCAAGATCATCGTCGACACCTACGGCGGCGCAGCACGTCACGGCGGCGGAGCCTTCTCGGGCAAGGATCCGACGAAGGTCGACCGCTCGGCGGCCTACGCGGCTCGCTACGTGGCGAAGAACATCGTCGCCGCAGAGCTGGCCGACCGGGCCGAGGTAAACGTGGCGTATGCGATCGGCGTCGCGCATCCGGTCTCGGTCGCCGTGCGCACGTTCGGCACGGAGAAGATCCCGGTGGCGCAGATCGAGAAGCTCGTCGGCGAGCACTTCGACCTGCGGCCGGCCGCGATCATCCGCGACCTCGACCTGCAGCGGCCGATCTTCGCGAAAACCGCTGCGTACGGCCATTTCGGCCGAGACGACCACGACTTCACGTGGGAACGAACGGACAAGGCCGACGCGCTTACGGGCGGCTGCGGGCCTGGCCGAAGAGGCGCGGGTAGCTAGCCAGGCCTGACGAAGAGCCCCGCGGCGGCCTTCTCGTCCAGCGAGCGCTCCTTGCCGTCGAGCGAGACCCTGAAGTGCCCGTTGTCCGGCTCGCGCACCTCGAGCTTCGTCCCGGGCACGAGGCCCTCGTCGTAGAAGTAGTGCAGTAGCTCGCCGTCGTGCTCGGCGAGGCGAACGATCTCGGCGCTGGTCCCGGGCGCGAGCTCTCCCAGCGGAGCCAGCTCGGAGTTCTCCTTCTGCTCGAACGCGGGATCGACCGGCCAGCCGTGCGGACAGCGGTCGGGGTTGCCGAGCTTCTCCTCGATCCGGACGACCATGTCGTCCGAGAACGTGTCGCCGAGCTCGTCCGCGTGCACGTGCGCCTCGGCGGCGGTGTAGCCCATGAAATCGGTCAGCAGCCGCTCGATGATCCGGTGCTTGCGGACGACCTTCTCGGCGCGGGCGCGTCCCGTCTTGGTGAGGATCGCCTCCTTGTGCTCGCCGCGCCTGATGAGGCCGTCGGCCTCGAGTCGCTTCAGCATCTCGCCCGCTGACGCACGCGAGACCCCGAGCATCTCCGCCACCCGGGAGGCGAGGGTGGACGCACCGGGCACGTTCGGGCTGTACTCCCCGATCGGGAAGGCGAGGAAGTAGATCGTCTCCAGATATTCGTCGGTCTGTGAGTGTGCCGGCCACGGAACTGAATATAGTGCCGCCGCGGTCGTGTAAGGTCGGCCTTACAAGATGTCGACGACACAGATCCTCATCCTCGGCGGGCTCGCCGGCGAGCACGATCTTCCTCGGCCTTCCGGTCGGGAGGATCCGCACCACGAGCACCAAGTGGAAGGCGGCGCTCAGCGCCAGCGCGGTCGGCATCCTGCTCTTCCTGCTCATCGAGGTCGTCGAGCACGGCATTTCCCCTGTTGAAGAAGCATTGGAAGGGGCGGTAGACGACGGCGGCTCGTGGGCGCGGTTCGCCGGGCTCGCGATCCTGTTCGCCGCCGGCACTTCTGCCGGGCTCATGACCCTCGTCTACTACGACCGCTGGGTCTCGCGCCACCGCGAACGAGCCATGCTCGGCCCAGGTGCGGCCTCGGCTGCCGAGTACGACCGGAACTGGCTCGTCGGCCTCTCGCCTGGTCGCTGGCTCGCGCTGATGATCGCAACCGGCATCGGGCTGCACAACTTCTCCGAGGGACTGGCGATCGGGAACTCGGCGGCGCAGGACGAGATCGCGCTCGCGTTGACCCTGATCATCGGCTTCGGGCTGCACAACGCGACCGAAGGGTTCGGCATCGTCGCGCCGCTATCGGGCTCCGAGGAGCGACCGTCGTGGCGCTTCCTCGGTCTGCTCGGTGTCATCGGAGGCGCGCCGACCTTCCTCGGGACTCTGATCGGCAAGTCGGTGGTGAGCGAGGCGATCTCGGTGGGCTTCCTCGCGCTGGCCGCGGGCTCGCTCCTCTACGTGATCATCGAGCTGATGAACGTGAACCGGCAGTTCGGGCACAAGACGCTCGTGGCCTGGGCGCTGCTGCTGGGGCTCTTCGTCGGTTTCGGCACAGAGTTCGTGCTCGAAGCCGCGGGCGATCCTAGCCCAGCAGTAGCCTGGGCTCTCTGAGATACGCGACGGTCTATCCGCTCGTTACGGCGCGTGCGCTCGCGCGCCCCTTCACCTATGAGGCGCCGGACGACGTCGAGCGCGGGGCCGTCGTCTCGATTCGGCTCTCGGGCTCGAAAACACGCGGAGTGGTCGTCGGGGTCGACGAGGCCCCGCCGGCCGGGATCAAGGCGGCGCCGGTCGAGAGCGTCGTCGAGCAGCTGCCGCCGCCGCTCGTAGAGCTCGCGCTCTGGCTCGCCGACTACTACGGCTCGACCCCCGGGCGCGCGCTCGGGCTCGTCGCTCCTCAGAAGCGGGAGCGCCGGAAGGAGCTGCCGCAGCCTGCCGACCGCGACTCGCTGGGCGGCGAGGCCAGGCCCGCTGAGCTGACGAAGACGCAGCTCGAGGCGCTGGCCAGGCTGACCGAGGCTCTCGAAGGCGAGGGCGGTCGTTTCCTGCTCCACGGCGCGACCGGCAGCGGCAAGACCGAGGTCTACCTCCAGGCGGCGGAGGCCACGCTGGAGCAGGGGAGAGGCGTGATCGTCCTCGTCCCCGAGATCGCGCTCGCGCCGCAGACGATCGGCCGCTTCCGAGCGCGCTTCGGCGACCGCATCGCCGTGTTGCACTCATCGCTGACCGAGGCCGAGCGGCGCGACGAGCGGGAGCGCATCGCGTCCGGCGCCGCGCCGATCGTGATCGGGGCGCGCTCGGCGATCTTTGCCCCGCTACCTCGTCTCGGGCTCGTCTGCGTCGACGAGGAGCACGACTCCGCGTACAAGCAGGAGTCCGACCCGCGCTACGACGCGCGCACCGTGGCCGCGAAGCGGGCCTCTCTGGAGGGCGCAGTCGCGCTCTTCGGGAGCGCGACGCCGCGGCCCGAGAGCTGGGCAGGCCTGGAGCGGTTGGACCTCGGCGAGCGCGTCGGAGCCGACCTGCCGGGAGTGCGCGTCGTCGATCTCCGCGGCGAGGCCGGCTACCCGCTGTCGGCTCCTCTGCTGGGTGAGCTCGGCAAGATCGCCCAGGACGGCGGCAAGGCGATCCTGCTGCTCAATCGTCGCGGTGTCGCGCCTGCGCTCCATTGCCGGGCCTGCGGCGAGACCCTCCGCTGCGACAACTGCGACGTCGCACTCGTCCTGCACCGCGACGAACGCCTCCATTGCCATCACTGCGGGCACGCGGAGCCTGCGCCCGAGGCCTGCCCCGCCTGCCGGTCGGTGGAGCTCGCTCGGATCGGCGCCGGCACGCAGCGGCTCGAACGGGAGCTCGCGGAGCGCGTCCCCGAGCTCGAGCGAATCCGGCTCGACGCCGACTCGGCCGGCAAGCGCGGCGAGCTGGCGGCGACCCTGCGGCGCTTCGCCGAGGGCGACCGGGTCGTCCTCATCGGCACCCAGATGGTCGCGAAGGGCCATCACTTCGGTGGGGTCACCCTGGCCGCCGTCGTCGACGCCGACCTCGGTCTCGGCATGCCGGACTTCCGTGCCGAGGAGCGCACGTTTCAGCTCCTGACGCAGCTCGCCGGGCGCAGCGGCCGCGACGCGCCGGGCAAGGTGCTCGTCCAGACCTTCCAGCCCGAGTCGCGCGCGGTCGCCCTCGCGGCGCGGCACAACGTTGCGGGCTTCCTCGAGGGCGAGATCGAGCGGCGGCGGGAGCTCAACTACCCGCCGTTTCGGCATCTCGTCCGCATCCTCGTCTCCGGGCCCGAGCAGGCGGACCCGCTACAGGCGCTCACCGAGCTGGCGGCCGGGCTTTCGTCGGCTGACGCGGAGATCGTTGGTCCGGCGCCGCTCTATCGGCTTCGCGGTCGCTACCGAGCCCAGCTCGTCGCGAAGACCGCGCGACCACGCGAGCTCGCGTCGCGCGCGGGCCAGCTGCTCTCAGCGGCAGCGCCGGCGATGCGGAAGGCCGATCTGGCCGTCGTGGTCGACGTCGACCCCCAGGACGTCTGATTACACTCGGCGAGATGTCCGAGATGTCCGAAGCCGAGGAGATTCGCAACGAAGAGCTGGACGCCGAACGACAAGCGCGGCGCCGGATCGCTCTCGCCCAGGTCCGCCAGTACCCGGATCCCGTGCTGCGCATGCGCGCGAACGATGTCGAGGATTTCGACGACGACCTACGGCAACTCGCGGAGCGGATGACAATGCTGATGCGTGAGGCACTAGGGGTCGGCCTGGCTGCCAACCAGGTCGGCGTGCTGCAGCGGATGTTCGTCTTCCAGCCCACTGCCGAGGACGAGCCGCGGGCGATGGTCAACCCGGAGATCGTGGAGCGCTCGGACGAGACCGAGCCCGACGACGAAGGCTGCCTCTCGATGCAAGGCGTGCTCGTCCCGGTGGAGCGAAACCTGCACGTGACGATCGAAGCCCGCGACCTCGACGGCGAGGAGGTCCGGCTGGAACTGGAGGGGATGAGCGCCCGCATCGTGCAGCACGAGCTCGATCATCTCGACGGCACGCTGATCATCGACCGCACGACCCCCGATGGCCGCCGCGAGGCGCTCGCCGTCCTCCGGCAGGCCGTCTAGGTCCAGCATGAGGATCGGCGTTGCTGCCACGGCGCCCCTCGGCGCCGACGTGCTGGAGCGCCTGGCCGGGAAGCACGACGTCGCGTTCCTGCTCACGCGACCAGACCGTCAGCAAGGCCGTGGCCGGAAGGTCGGCGCACCGCCCGCGAAAGAGGTCGCCGAGCGGCTCGGGATCGAGGTGCGTCAACCCGAGAAGCTCGACGAGTCGGTCGAGCTGGGCGACGTGGACGCGATGGTCGTCGCCGCCTACGGTGCGCTGATCCCGGAGAGCCTGCTCGAGCAGGCCCTGTGGCTGAACGTCCACCCGTCGCTGCTGCCTCGCTGGCGGGGAGCCGCGCCGGTCGAGCGCGCGATCATGGCCGGTGACACGGAAACCGGGGTGACGATCCACCGCACCATCGCCGAGCTCGATGCCGGGCCGATCTCGGCGCAGCAGCGCTTCGCGATCGAGCCCGACGACGACGCAGGCGCGGTGTACGCGCAGGCAGGCCCGCTGGCCGCCGAGCTGCTCGAGCCGGCGCTGCAGGGCACGGCGACCTTCGAGCCTCAGCCCGAGGAGGGCGCGACGTACGCGGAACGCCTGACCGCGGCCGACCGCGAGCTCGACTGGAGCCGGCCGCCCGAGGAGAGCCTGAACCGGATCCGCGCCCTGTCGCCGCACATCGGCGCGCGCGGAGTCGTGGACGGCCGCCCGCTGATCGTCTGGCGGGCACGCCCCGGAGAAGGTGACCTCGCGGCCGGCGGCCTCGAGCTCCTGGAAGTTCAGCCCGAGGGGCGCAAGCGGATGAGCGCCGCCGAGTACCTGCGCGGCCTGCGAAGCTGAACCATGGCCTGGAAGGACTGGGTTCGCACCGTCGAAGTCGAGCCGTCGCTGTACGCGGCCGACTTCTCGCGGCTCGGCGAGCAGATCGAGACCCTCGCGCGCGCGGGCGTGCGCGTCTTCCATTTCGACGTGGGCGACGGCCACTTCGTCCCACCGATCACGATCGGGCCGATCGTGCTGCAGTCGATCTCCCCGATCGTCCACCGCCTCGGCGCTGTCCTCGACTGCCATCTCATGGTCGAGAACCCGGAGAAGCACTTCGAGGCCGTGGCCGAGGCGGGCGGCGACAGCGTGACCGTCCATTTCGAGGCCTGCGACGACCTGCCGGCGGTCTATCGCCGGCGCGTGAGCTGGAGCTCGGAGTCGGCCTCGCATTCAACCCCGAGACGAGCCCGGCCGACGCAGCCAGCGCAGCGGACGGGGTGGACCTCGTCCTCTGCATGAGCATCAACCCCGGGTACTCGGGCCAACAGTTCATGCCCGAGGCGACCGGCAGGGTCGCGGAGCTGCGGCAACTCCTGGGCGACGAGCTGCACATCCAGGTCGACGGCGGTATCGGGCCGGACAACATTCGTGCCGTGCGCGAGGCAGGCGCCGACCTGTTCGTCGCGGGCACGAGCATCTTCGGCCAGGACGACATCGCCGGCGCCTACCACCAGCTCGTGCAGGCTCTCCAGTGAGCCTGGAGCGGGCGCTCGAGCTGGCCGAGCGCGGGCGCGGAACGACGCACCCGAACCCCGTCGTCGGCGCGGTCGTCGTCGCGGACGGCGAGGTCGTGGGGGAGGGCTGGCACGAGCGGAAGGGCGAGGCCGCACGCGGAGCCCCGCGCTCGAGCAGCAAGCTGGAGACCGTGCAACGGAGCGACGCTCTACGTGAGCATGGAGCCGTGCCGCAGCTGGGACGACGCCGCCGTGCACCAAGGCCGTCCTCGAGAGCGGGATCGCCCAGGTCGTGGCCGGCTCGCTCGATCCGAACCCGAAGGCCGGGGGCGGGCTCGAAGAGCTGCGCGCGGCCGGAGTCGACGTCAAGCTCGCCGAGGCGTGCTCGGCTTCCGGGCCCGGCAGCAGAACGAGGAGTGGCGGACATGGATCAATGAGGGCCGGCCGTTCGTCACGTACAAGGCCGCGGTCACGCTCGACGGGCGGATGACGGTGCCCGGCGAGCGCTGGGTCACGCGGCGAGGAGAGCCGGCGGATCGTGCACATGCTGCGAGCCGCCTCCGACGCGGTCGCCGTCGGGATGGGAACCGTCCGCGCCGACGATCCCCGGCTGGATGCTCGCGACGTCGACGCTGTGAAGCAGCCGCGCCGGCTCGCCTTCGGCCAGGGCCCGCTACCGGAGGGATCGGAGCTCGAGCTGCTGAGCGGGCCGCTCGACGAGGAGCTGGCGCGGTTGGCCGAGGAGGGCGTGCAGTCGCTCCTCCTCGAGGGCGGGCCGAAGCTCGCGGAGTCCTTCCTCCGCGCGGACCTCGTCGACAAGCTCCTCCTGTTCGTGGCACCGAAGCTGGCCGGCGAAGGCCCGCGGTCTGGTCGAAGCGCTGCCGGCCCCGGTCGAGCTCACACGTTTGAGCGCGCACCAGGTCGGTGAAGATGTTCTCCTGAGCGGCTATGTCCACGAGCCCTGACACAACCGCGACCGAGGATCGCCTGATCGCGATCATCTCGAAGTGGCTCGGACGGCACATCGGGAACGAGGAGCTCCGTCGTCAGATCACCGAGAGCGGCACGGACGGGCTGAGCCCCGGCCAGGTCGAGGCGATCCAGGAGCTCGCCCAGGAGCTCGATCGGGTCGCACCCGGTCAGCGCGGCCACGTGGAGATGGTCGCGCGCGAGACGGTCGAAGTCCTCGCCCTCGGCGAGTAGCCTGTTCTCAGAATGTTCACCGGCATCGTGCGCGAGCGCGGCCGCGTCGTGTCGCTCGGGGGCGGCGAGGGCGGCCTGCACATCGAGATCGAAGCTCCCGAGACTGCGGCTCGCACCGCGATCGGGGACTCGGTCGACGTCGACGGCTGCTGCCTGACGGCCACCGCGGTGCAGAACGGCCGTTTCTCGGTGACGGCCGTCCCGGAGAGCATCGCCCGCACCACGCTCGGAGGTCTGGCCGAGGGCGACGAGGTCAACCTCGAGCCGGCGCTTCGGGCCGGCGACCCGCTCGGCGGGCACTACGTCCAGGGCCACGTCGACGGCGTGGGGCGAGTCTCGTCGGTCGAGCCGGAGGGCGAAAGCCTCCGCGTCTGGGTCGAGACGGGGCCCGAAGTCCTCCGTTACTGCGTGGAGAAGGGGTCGATCACCGTGGACGGCGTCTCGCTGACGATCACCGAGGTCAGCGAGGACGCCTTCGCGACAGCGCTCGTCCCGCACACCCTCGAGGTCACCACGCATGGGCTCGCTCAAGCCGGGAGACGAGGTCAACCTCGAGGTGGACGTCCTGGCGAAGTACGTCGAGCGGCTGGTCACGCGTGCGCCTTGAGCCTCTGTACCGCCTGACGTTCCACTACCCGGAGTCCTGGCTCGTCGAGCTGGACGACGAGCGCGGCATCGAGAGCGAGCACTTCCTGATCGCCGAGGGCCGCTGCGAGGGCCGGATCGCGGGCCGGATGCGCGGCGCCAACCGGCCTCGTCGCCGAACGGACATGACGTACCAGCCTGATCTCAACGGCGTGATCGAGACCGACGACGGCGCGACGATCCTCTTCCACCTGCAGGGGCGCGGCCGCCCGGACAAGGGTCAGGTCGATTGGCTTCGCGACCCATGTGAGCGGCGACGAGCGGTACAAGTGGCTGAACGACGGCGTCTGCGCTCTCGCAGGCGAGGTGCGCGAGGGGAGCGAGCGCACCGACATCGTCCTCGACGTCGCGGAACTCGTCTGGGAACCCCTTCCTGAGCGGCCCAGTTACGATTCTAGAAATGGCAACTGAGGCAAAACCCCGTCCGTCCGACCGAGCCCGTTCGCGACCATCGAGGAGGCGATCGAGGACGTTCGGCAGGGCAAGTTCGTGATCGTGGTCGACGCAGCCGACCGCGAGAACGAGGGCGACCTCACGATCGCGGCCCAGTTCGCGACGCCCGAGGCGATCAATTTCATGGCGACGCACGCGCGCGGGCTGATCTGCCTCTCGCTGACCGAGGAGCGCTGCGACGAGCTCGCGCTGCGCCAGATGGCCGATCACAACGAGACGCCGCTCCAGACCGCGTTCACGGTCTCGATCGAGGCGCGCGAGGGCGTGTCGACGGGCATCTCGGCCCAGGACCGCTCGCACACGATTCAGGTCGCGATCGACCCGACGAAGTCGTCCGGCGACCTCGTCCAGCCCGGCCACGTCTTCCCGTTGCGCGCCCGCGACGGCGGCGTCCTGCGTCGCGCGGGCCAGACCGAAGCCGCGGTCGACCTCTCGCGGCTCGCCGGGCTCAATCCCGCCGGCGTCGTCTGCGAGGTGATGAAGGACGACGGGACCATGGCCCGCGTCCCCGACCTGGTCGAGTTCTGCGAGCTCCACTCCCTGAAGATGATCACGGTCGCCGACCTCATCGAGCACCGCCGGCGCACCGAGAAGCTCGTCGAGCGCACGACGACCGTGCAGCTCCCGACCGCGTACGGGGAGTTCACCGCGGTCGCCTATCGCGAGAAGCTCACGGGCAAGCACCACGTCGCGCTCGTGCGAGGCGAGGTCGAGGGCGCCGAGAGCGTCCTCGTCCGCGTGCACTCCGAGTGCCTGACCGGCGACGTCTTCCATTCGCTCCGCTGCGATTGCGGCGAGCAGCTCGAGCAGGCCCTGGTCCGCCTGGCCGAGGAGGACTGCGGCGTCCTTCTGTACATGACCCAGGAGGGCAGGGGCATCGGCCTGCTGAACAAGCTGAAGGCCTACGAGCTGCAGGAGTCGGGGCTCGACACCGTCGAGGCCAACCTCGAGCTCGGCCTGCCGGCGGACGCGCGCGAGTACGGGATCGGGAACCAGATCCTCGCCGACCTGGGGCTGACGACGATCCGCATCCTCACGAACAACCCGAAGAAGCTGACCGGGATCGAAGGCTTCGGGCTGACCGTCGTCGAGCAGCTGCCGATCGAGACCGACCCGACCGACGAGAACCGGCGCTACCTGAAGACGAAGCGCGACAAGCTCGGGCACCGGCTGCACCACCAGGATCTCCGCTTCGACGCGGACCGGGAATGACCGACCGGGTCGACGAGCGGGACATGGTTCCGGCCATGTCCCCGGTTGAGATGGACGGGGACGAGCCGTCCGTCGAGCATGCCGGCGGGCGAGCTTCAGGTTCCCCTCGGCTACACCGTGCTCAAGGGGGCGGTCGACGGCCGGCGCGCGGTCGGCATCGTCGTCAGCAAGTTCAACGCGGAGATCACCAACGCGCTGCTGGAGCGGGCGCTCGCCGAGCTCGACGAGATCGGAGTCCCTCGCGACGCGGTGATGATCATGCCCGTGCCCGGGGCCTTCGAGCTCCCGGTCGCCGCGATGGCGCTGGCGAAGACGCGCCGCTACTCGGCGATCGTCGCGCTCGGGTGCGTGATCCGCGGTGAGACGCCGCATTTCGACTACATCGCGAGTGAGGCGGCGAGCGGCCTCCAGCTGGCGGCGATCGAGACCGGGGTGCCGGTCTCCTTCGGCGTGCTGACGGTCGAGAACCGCAAGCAGGCCGAGGAGCGGATCGACCGCGCGGCCGACGCTGTGCGCAGCGCGCTCGAGATGGCCGACGTCTTCTCGCAGCTCCGCGCGCAGGCGGCGGGACCGCTTCGATAGGTGGGCGAGCTCGCGGCCTTCCTGGCTGTCGCGCTCGTCGTCATCTGTACGCCCGGCCCTGACACGGCGCTGACCGTCCGGAACTCGTTGCTCGGCACCCGGCGGGCGGGAATCTTCACCGCGCTCGGCGTCAGCACCGGCCAGCTGGTCTGGACGCTCGCGGCCAGCATCGGCATCGCGGCCCTGCTCGTCGCCTCCGAGCCCGCTTTCCAGGCGCTCAAGCTCGTCGGCGCGGCCTATCTGATCTGGCTCGGGCGTGCAGACGCTGTGGAGCGTCGTCCGGCGGCGGTCGCGGGAGCGAGATTCGGAGCCCCGCCGCGCGGTCTCGCCGCGCCAGGCCTGGCGCCAGGGCGTGCTGAGCAACCTCGGGAACCCGAAGTCGGCGGCGTTCTTCACGAGCCTGCTGCCGCAGTTCGGCGACTCGTTCGTGGTCCTGCTCGCCCTCGGGCTGCTCTACTCGGCGCTGACGCTCACCTGGTTGAGCGGCTATGCGGTCGCCGTCGCCAGAGCGGGAGAGTTCCTGCGCCGCGAGCGGGTCCGCCGTGTCCTGGATGCGGTGACCGGCGCCGTGCTCGTCGCCTTCGGGATTCGGCTCGCCACCGAGCGGCGATAGCTACACTGCCGCGGGTCATGGCGAAAATTTGCGCTGTCTGCGGGAAGAAACCAGGCTTCGGAAACAACCGGAGCCACTCGATGGTTGCCACGAAGCGCCGCTTCGACCCGAACCTGCAGCGCGTCCGCGTGCTCCTTGACGGCCGGGCGACCCGTGCGTACGTCTGCACGCGGTGCCTCAAGGCCGGCAAAGTAGAAAAGGCGCTGTAACCCGGCTAGTGCTCGACCTCGCGCGTGCCGCCGAGGCCGCTCTCGAGGCCAACCGCGCACGAATCGACGACCTGAACGTCTATCCGGTGCCCGACGGCGACACCGGGACGAACATGCTGCTCACGGCCCGGGCGGTGGTCGAGGCGCTCGAGGGCGGCGACACCGACATCACGCGGGCCGCGCTGCTCGGTGCGCGCGGGAACTCGGGCGTGATCCTGTCCCAGATCGTCCGCGGCGCCTGGGACGTTCTGGGCGCGGTGGAGGAGGTCGACGCTGCGACCGTCGCCAGGGCGCTTCGCTCGGCTTCGGATACGGCGTACGAGGCCGTCCGTGAGCCCGTGGAGGGGACGATGCTGACGGCGATCCGCGCCCTCGCGGAGGAAGCGGAGGCCCAGAACGGGGAGAGCCTCGAGGACCTCCTGATCCGCCCTCGTCGTCCGAGGAGACAAGGCCGTCGCAGAGACGCAGGGGCAGCTCGAGGTCCTTCGGGAGGCAGGCGTCGTGGACGCGGGAGCCGCCGGGCTGGTCGAGATCGTCCGCGGCATCGCCGCGCATGTCCGGGGCGAGCCGCTTCCCGAAGCTCCCGCCTCCGAGCCCCTGAGCGTCGACGCCGTCCACCTGGAGACCTCGCGCTATCGCTACTGCACGGTCTACGTCGTGGAGGGCGAGGGCCTCGACTCTGACGCACTGGAGCGCGAGCTCGTGGGGCTCGGCGACTCCCTGCTCGTCGTCGGCGACCCCTCGGCGCTCAAGGTCCACGTGCACACCAACGACCCGGGTGCCGCCCTGCGGGCCGGGACTGCGCTCGGCGTGCTCGAACGCGTCGAGATCGCGAACATGCACGTCCAGACGGCGCAGCGCGAGGAGCGACTGAGCCAATCGGCCGACGTCGAGCGGACGACCGACGTCGTGGCCGTCGTCACCGGTGACGGAAATCGCCGCCTCTTCGAGAGCCTCGGCGCGGCCGCGCTCGTCGAGGGCGGCGAGACCATGAACCCGTCGACCGACGAGATCCTGGACGGGATCGACCGCACGCGTGCCCCGGAGGTCGTCGTCCTCGCCAACAACCCGAACGTGATCATGGCCGCAGAGCAGGCGGCCCGGCTGGCGACGAAGCCCGTCAAGGTGATCCCGTCGCGGTCGCTGACGGCGGGCCTGGCTGCGATGGTCGGGTTCGAGGGGGCTCGCACCGCCGAGGAGAACGCTGCCGAGATGGAGAGCCTGCTGGCCGACGTGTCGACCGGCGCCGTGACCATCGCCTCGCGAACCGTGGACGTGGACGGGATGCAGGTCGCGCGGGGCGCCTATCTGGGTCTCGTCGACGGCGAAGCGATTGCCGGCGGGACGACCTTCGACGCCGTGGCGTCTTCCGTCGTCGACCAGCTGCTGGCGGAGCCTCGCGACGTGCTCACGCTGATCACCGGCGCCGACGAGCCGGAGCTCGGCTCCCTCCTCGCCCGCCTCGCCGAGCACTACCCCGAGATCGAGCTCGAGGTTCACCCGGGCGGCCAGCCTCACTATCCACTCTTGCTGTCCGCCGAATGAGCGCTCCCGTCCGCGTGGCGATCATCGAGGACAACGACGTCTTCCGCGAGGCGCTGGAGATGTTGCTCGGCCTCCAGCCCGGTCTCGAGGTCGTTGCCTCCGCCCCCGACGGCGACAACGCGGCCACGCTCTGCCGCGAGCATTCCCCCGATGTCCTGCTGATGGACTACAGGCTGCCGGGGATGGACGGCGTCCAGGCCACCCGGCTGCTCCTCGAAGCCTGTCCCGAGGTCGCGGTGGTCGGACTCACCGCGTCGGCGAATCAGAGCGAGGTCGAGGCGCCTCTTTGCGGCCGGGGCCGTGGCCTGCCTCACCAAGGACGAGCCGCTCGAGGACATCGTCGCGGCCATCCACCGCGTCGCCGCGCAGTAGGCTCGCTGTCGTGCAGCTCGACGCCGGCAATACAGCTGTGGTCCTGGACTCGACCGCGGACTTCCCCGAGGGGCCGGAGCGCTGGCCGAACTGGCGTGTCGTCCCGCTCTACGTCCGTTTCGGAGCCGACAGCTATCGCGACTACGTCGATCTCGGGCCGGCCGAGTTCTACGCGCGCCTCCGCGAGGCGACCGAGCTCCCGACGACCTCGCAGCCGACCCCGGCCGACTTCGCCGCCGCCTACGAGGATCTCGCCGGCTACGAGCGGATCTACTCGCTGCACATCCCGCGCAAGCTCTCCGGCACCTGGCAGAGCGCTGCCAACGCGGCGGAGCAAGTCGGCGGAGATCGCGTGCGGGTGATCGACACGGGCACGGCCTCCGCGGGCATCGCGCTGCTCGGGCTAGCCGTCCAGCGCCGGCTCGAGGCCGGCACGACGGACGAGGAGCTCGGCGAGCTGATCGACCGCTACCGCGCCGAGCACCACCTGATCTTCACGCTCGACACGCTCGAGTTTCTCGCCAAGGGCGGGCGAATCGGCAAGGCCCGCGGGATGGCAGGCCAGCTGCTGCACATCAAGCCGATCATGACCATCCTCGACGGTGAGGTGGAGCCGCTGAAGAAGGTGCGCGGCAACCGGCGCGCCTTCAAGGAGTTCCAGGACGCCTTCCTCGCCGGCTCCGGGGACGATCCGGGGTTGCGCGTAGCGATCGCGCATGCCGAAGCGCCCGACCGGATGGCGGAGCTGGCCAAGCTCGTCCAGGCGACGCGGCCACGCGCGACGATCGAGATCCAAACCACGCTCGGGCCGGTGATCGGCACCCACGCAGGCCCCGGGACGGTCGGGTTTTTCTGGTTCCAGGACGGGTAGAAGAGCCTTTACCTACCTGTAACCGGCGGGTTAAGCGAACACGACTAGCATCGTGGTCAGAGCAATCCGTTCACCTGCGATTCGAAGTACAGACTCAAGCCAACCACCTAAGGAGGGAAATGTCCCGTATTCGACTCTTAATCGTCGCCCTCGGCGCCGCCGTGGCTCTGGTCGTTCCGACGACCGCCACGACCGCCAGTGAGGCGACGCCGACTCTCACCGGCACGGTCGGCCCCGGCTTCACGATCACGCTGAAGAAGGGCACGACCAAGGTCAGGACGCTCAAGGCCGGTACGTACAAGATCCGCGTCACCGACAAGTCGAACATCCACGACTTCAAGCTGAAGGGCTCCACCAGGAAGACCATCACCACGGTGGCGTTCAAGGGCACGAAGACCGTGACCGTGAAGCTCAACAAGGGCACGGTCACGTACTTCTGCTCTCCTCACGCCACGATGCATGAAGGGCACGTTCCAGGTCACCTAGGGACCCTCTCCAGATGTGCCGGCCGTCCTCGGGGGGATGGCCGGCACTGCCTTCGGCGACTTGATCCTATCGGGAGCGGCCGCGCCGCCGACGCTCGAGTGTTCGTCAGGTTCTCCGCCCGGCGCTCGGGTTCGGCCTTCGAGGCCGAAGCGCGGATCCGGCGGCTGTTCTGCGCTCAGGAGCTGCTCGACGTGTTCGGCCAGGGCCGGCCCGTGCTTGAAGCCGTGACCGGAGCCGCCGCCCAGGAGCCAGACGCTCTCGTGCTCGGGGTGTGGCGCGATCAGGAAGTTCTGATCCGGAGTCAGCGAGTAGGGGCACGCACGGGTCCCGACGAGGGGGCTGTTTGCGAGCGCGGGAAACCGACGTCCCAGGTACTCGCGGGCCACTCGTTCCTTCTCGGCCGAGACGACACGGTCGTCGCGCGTCCGGGTCGAACTCGGGCCCGTGCTCGTCGGGCGCGACCTTGAAACCGCGGGCGTCGACGTCGCCGACGCCGTAGATGCCGGCGTCGAAGTCGACCCAGGCGGGGACGCTCGGAGCCTGCCAGCCGGCCGGGGCACCGAAGAAGAAGACCTCCTGGCGCGTGACGGTCAACTGCACCAGGTCGGGAAAGAGGCGTGCCAACCAGGCGCCGCCGGCCCAGATCACGTGATCGCCTTCGAGCCGTTCTCCGTCGACGACGACTGCCGTTCCCGCGGGAGCGGCCACGCCCTCGACGAAGCGAGTGCCGCGCACGACGGCCTGCTCCGCGAGGGTCCGGGTCGCATCGCGTGCCCGCAGAACGCCCGCCTCGGGCTCGTAGGAGACGGTCGTCAGGCCGGTCGGGTCGAAGCTCGGGGAAGAGCCGCTCGGCCTCGTCAGGCGTGAGGCGCTCGATTGCGAGCCCATGCTCGGCCAGCGCGCGCTCGCTCGCCGCGGCCCAGTCCTCGGACTCGTCGAAGAACCACGCGACGCCACACGGGACGAAGAGCTCGGCGCCGGACTCGGCCTCGAGCTCGCGCCAGAGCCCCAGTGCGCGCTTCGCCGACTCCGTGTACCAGACGTCCGGTCCGTGCGAGAACCGGAGCAGCCGGTTCTCGCCACCGGAGGCGGCCCGAACGTGCCCGGGCGCGTACTGCTCGACGAGCGTCACGTCCCAGCCGCTGCCTGCCAGCCGGTGGGCGAGCGAGGCGCCGAAGACACCGGCGCCGACGATGACGGCGCTACTCGACGACGGCCTCGACCACCGAATCGCCCTTGATCCGCCACGCGGCCAGTTCCCCGGTGTCGGCCCGCAGGATCAGGTACGGCCGGTCCTGCCAGAGCCCCGCGTGCTCGACGTCTGCCCGCGAGGGTCGCGGCGCGGAGGCCCCGTGCGAGTGAAAGACGGCGAGCTCGTACCCGTCGTCCTCCAGGAACCAGACCTCCGGCGCGATCTCCAGGCGAAACCGGTACGGGGAAGGCTCCGCGTTCCGGCCCCGTTCATACCGGACGGCCTCACCGTCGCGCAGGACGACGAGCCCACAGGCCTCGTTCGGCGCCTCCGTTCGCGCGTGCTCCAGCAGTTCGGCGCGGATCTCGGGCGGAACCCTCAGCGAGCGCCTCCGCAAAACTCCACGTAGTCGACGTACTCCGTGATCGTCGGCTCGTCGCCGCAGACGGGGCACGCGGGGTCGCGGCGGACGGCGACTTCGGTGAACGAGGCCCCGAGCGCATCGAACAGGAGGAGCCGCCCGATGAGCGGCTCGCCGATCCCGAGGACGAGCTTCAGGGCTTCCGTGCCCTGCAGCGAGCCGATCACGCCCGGGAGGACGCCGAGGACGCCGCCTTCGGCGCAGCTCGGAGCGAGCTCCGGCGGCGGCGGTTGCGGGAAGAGGCATCGGTAGCAGGGCCCGGAGCCGGGAGCGAACACCGTGACCTGGCCCTCGAAGCGGAAGATCGAGCCGTGGACGACCGGGACCCCGTGCCAGACGGACGCGTCGTTCAGCAGATAGCGCGTCGGGAAGTTGTCGGCGCCGTCGACGACCACGTCCCAGCCGTCGCCGAGGATGCGGTCGATCGTCTCGGCGCTCAATCGCTCCTGGTAGCCGACCGGCTCGACATCCGGGTTCAGCCCGCGGATCCGTTCCTCGGCCGACTCGACCTTCGGCTCGCCGAGGGCGCCGGTCGAGTGCAGCACCTGGCGCTGGAGATTCGACGCGTCGACGACGTCGTCGTCCACGAACCCGAGGCGCCCAATTCCCGCCGCGGCCAAATAGAGCAGAGCGGGGGAGCCGAGCCCGCCCGCACCGACGACGAGGACGCTCGCTTCGAGCAGGCGGCGCTGGCCGGCGAGGCCGACCTCGGGGATGAGGACATGGCGGCTGTAGCGCTCTCGCTGCGCCTCGTCGAGATCGTCCGGGGCTTCGACGGGCTGGCCGGCCTGCATCCAGGCGGCGAGCCCGCCGGCGAGCGAGACCGCTTCGTAGCCGGCCTGTCTGAGGTCCGTTGCCGCGAAGAGCGATCGGTTGCCGTGCGCGCAGTAGACGACGACCTTCGACCCCGGCGGCGCGACGTCGCCGATCCGTGCCATGAGCTCCCGCTGCGGCAGATGGTGAGCGCCCGCGATGCGGCTGAAGTCCCACTCGTCCTGGCGCCGCACGTCGACGAGGATCGCGTCCTGCGTCGAGGAGCGCTTGCGCCCCTTTGACGTCGATCTCGAGGGTCTCGCTGGTGGCCACGTTTCGAAGGATAGGTTGGAGCCGTGGATCGCCGCACCCGAGTGTTCCTCGTCGTCGTCATCGCTGCTCTGGTTGCCGCCGGAGCCGCGATCGCGGCTGCGCTCGTGCTCGGCAGCGACGATCAGCAGGGCGGAGGGCGTGAAGGAGCGCCGCCGCTCGTTCTCGACCTCGGCGTGCGGACCGATCCGGAGGCCACGGCTCTGCGCCGCGCCGAGCGGCTCTACACCGACGAAAAGCGAGCCGAAGCGGAGCGCATCTTCGCCCGGTACGACTCTCCTCCGGCCGAGATCGGCTCGGCGTTCTCTCAACTGGCCGGAGGGCACCGTCACGAAGCTCGAGCGGCTCGCCGCGGAGCATCCGCGCGACGCACGCGTGCTGCTGCACCTGGGCTTCGCCCGCTTCTGGGTCGGTCGTGACGACGAGGCGCTTCAGGCCTGGCGTGACGCTGCCCGCGTGGAGCCCGACTCGCCCTCGGCCGGACGGGCGGATGACGTCCTGCACCCCAACTTCCCGCGGGGGCGGCCGCACTTCGTTCCGACCTTCGGCGCGCCGCCGAGCCTCACCGGGCTGTCAGCTCCGCGGCAGTTCGCCACGCTTGCCCGCCGCGCGCGCTCGCGCGACGTGAAGGCGAAGCTTCTCTACGGCCTCGCGCTGCAGCGCCTCGGTCACCGGCTCTCGGCCCAGCGCCAGTACGACGCGGCCGTCCGTCTCGAGCCTCAAGACCCCGAGGCGCGCGTCGCAGCCGCCGTCGTTCGCTTCGACAAGGCGCGGCCGAGCGTCGCGTTCTCGCAGCTCGGCCCGCTCACGCGGCGCTTCCCGCGTGCCCAGAGCGTGCGCTTTCACCTCGGGCTCATGCTCCTCTGGCTGGCCCGTGTCCAGCCCGGTTCGGTCGAGCAGGGAAAGACGCAGCTCCGCCGGGCCCGGGCGCTCGGGCCCACGACTGTCCTCGGCAGGGAAGCAAAACGGCTTCTGGACAGTCTTGAGGGTCCAGAGAACAGCTAATCGAGATAGGACCTGTAAACGATGAAGATGAGTCTTAAGACCTATAGACGTCACTACGTAGTCGTTGAGAGACTCTCCCCCGTTCGGACAGCCCCGTTGACACGTCGCAAGCCGTACGTATGGTGAGACACGGGAGAGGGGGTCATGGGGTGAAGCAAGGACAAAGCGCGGCCGTACCGAAAGTCGAGGGCTCGGCAACGATCCTCGTGTCGGAAGAAGCCTGGGAGCTTCTGCACGCCGGGAAACAGGCCGGGCGGCTGAACGCCGACGAAGTCGCGCTCGCCCTCGACGAGCTCCAGCTCGACGCCGGCCAGATCGACGAGTTCTACGGCCTGGTCGAGGAGCTCCACATCGAGCTCGTCACCGAGGACGAGGCAGTCGACGACTCGCTCGACCTCGAGGGGCCGGACGTCTCGACCGACGCGCTCCAGCTCTTCCTGAAGGACATCGGCAAGGTCGACCTGCTGACCGCGCCGCAGGAAATCGAGCTCGCGAAGAAGATCGAGCGCGGCGACCACGTCGCGAAGCAGGCGATGGTCGAGGCGAACCTCCGCCTCGTGGTCTCGATCGCCAAGCGCTACCGGAACCAGGGCCTGCCCTTCCTCGATCTGATCCAGGAGGGGACGATCGGCCTGGTGCGCGCCGCGGAGAAGTTCGACTACCGCAAAGGCTTCAAGTTCTCGACCTATGCGACCTGGTGGATCCGCCAGGCAGTCGCGCGCGCGCTCGCCGACAAGTCGCGCACGATCCGCATGCCGGTGCACGTGGTCGAGAAGCTGAACAAGATCGTCCGCTCCGAGCGCAAGCTGCGGGGCGAGCTCGGGCGCGAGCCGTCAACCGACGAGATCGCCCGTGACCTGGACCTGAGCCTCGAAGAGGTTGAGCAGATCCGCAGGTCGTCGCAGTTGCCGGTCTCGCTCGAGAAGCCGGTCGGTGACGACGAGGAGTCCGAGTTCGGGCACTTCCTGACCGACGAGAACGCGCCGCTGCCCGACGAGGCCGCCGAGCAGGCCCTGCGCAAGGACGCGCTCAAGAAGATCCTCGCTCGCTCGCCCCTCGGGAGCAGCGAATCCTCGAGATGCGGTACGGGCTCGACGGAAACCCGCCGCGCACGCTCGACGAGGTTGGACGCGCGTTCAGCGTCACGCGCGAGCGGATCAGGCAGATCGAGAACCAGTGCCTGAAGAAGCTTCGCGCTCTGGCTGATTGCCAGAAGCTTCGCGAAGTGGCGTAGAGTCCCGGCGCAGTGCGCGCCGTAATCGCACTCGGAGCAGGGCTTTTGGTCCTTGCTGCGCTTTCAGCGGCTCCGGCGACCCCGTCCGATGCGAAGTGTCGAGCGACGCTCGTCTTCCGCGGGGTCACCTACTACGGCCTCGACGGCTCCCACCTCAGCCTGCGCAGAGGGCCGGCCGTCGGCACTGCGCTCGAGCCGGAGTGCAACGACACGCCGCCGCCGTGTCGTCCGGGCGACAACTGCAGCCCGCCCAAGCCGATCTTCCGCAAGGTCCGGTCCGCCGGATCGCGGGCGTGCGGCCGCGGAGGGCGATCGCCAGGCGCGACGTTCCGAACGTGATCTACGTCGCCGCGGACCGCTGCCGGGGCAACCTCGGTGCCGCAGCCCTCGTGCGCTGCCTCAGACGAAGCCCGTAGCCGTTAGCCTGCGCGGCCGTGGCCGAACCGCCTGCTGAGTGGCTCGACGAGCTCTACGACTTGCTGCGCATCCCGAGCGTCAGCGCCGACCCGGCTCACACCGGGGACGTTCTCCGCGCTGCTGAGTGGGTGCGGGACTTCATTCGGCCGCGGTGGTGAGGCCGAGGTGCAGGAGGGAGTCAGGCATCCGCTTGTGATCGGCGAGCTGCGCGCGTCCGCCGACGCCGATTCGGCGCCGACCGTGATCGCCTACGGGCATTTCGACGTCCAGCCGCCCGATCCGCTCGACCAGTGGGAAAGCGAGCCCTTCGAGCCCGAGGTGCGGGACGGGTGGCTCTACGCCCGGGGAGTCGCCGACGACAAGGGCCAGCTCTACATGCTGCTCAAGGCGGCGGCTCTCCTGGCCGCCGAGGGTGCGTTGCCCGTGAACGTGCGCTTCACCTGTGACGGCGAGGAGGAGTCGGGCGGCCACTCGATCGTCGACTTCCTCGAGTCGGACGAGCGTGGCGGCGATGTCTGCGTGATCTTCGACGGGCACATGGTGAAGGTGGGGGTTCCGGTGTTCGAGCTGGCGACGCGCGGCATTGCGTACTTCCACGTGCGGGTCAGGACCGGTGAACGCGATCTCCACTCCGGCGTCTTCGGTGGAGCGGCGCATGAACGCAACTCATGCCCTCATGCAGGTGCTCTCCGCGGTCGTGCCGCAGGACGGCCGGCTCCACGAGTCCCTGCGGGCCGGCATCGTGCCGCCCTCCGACGAGGAGCGCGCCGGGCTGGGGCGAGCTCGAGAGCGGGGGCGACGTTCTGGCTGCGCAGGGCGCACGCCCCGCCGACGGCGAGGCCGTCGCGGAGTTCTACAGGCGCACCTGGGAGGAGCCTGCGGTCGATGTCCACGGCCTGAGCGGTGGCTCGGCGGAGCTGCAGAAGACGGTGCTGCCTGTCGTGGCTGAGGCGAACGTGTCGATCCGGCTCGCGCCCGGCCAGGACGGCGACGAGATCTCGGCGGCGATGGAGAAGCTTCTGCTGGAGGCGGCGCCCGAGGGAGCCGAGGTCGAGGTCGAGCGCCTCGCGATGGCGCCGGCGGCGCTCGTCCGTCCGGAGGAGAAGGCGATCCAGCTCGGCCTGGACGCGTTCGAGCGCGCGCTGGGCGCACGCCCGCTGCTACTCCGGGTCGGCGGCTCGCTGCCGGTGATGGCCGCTCTCGAGACGAAGAGCATTCCGACGATCCTCACCGGCTTCGACCTTCCCGAGGGGAACATCCACTCGCCGAACGAGCGCCTGCGCGTCGAGCACATCCCGCTAGGCATCGAGGCTGCGAAAGAGCTTTACAGAGAATTTGCTCGGCTCCGCTGAGCCGTTGTTAAAAGCCAGGGGATGCGGCCCAAAGCAGTACTCGTGGCGCTCGGCGCCGTTTTGGCGATCGCCTGGTCTGCTGCACCGGCAGCGGCCGCGCCTTGTGGCCTGCCCGATTCCAAGCCGCTGTGGATCGACTACGCAGAGGGCTCCGTCCCCTTCCGCAACGAGCTCTTCGGCAAGCCAGGCGTAATCGCGGCGACGAGCGGCACCGCTACGCCGCAGGCGCTGCGGGAGCGGGGCGCGCGGACCGTGTACTGGCAGATGAACATTCGCAACTTCGTCGGTACGCCTCTGCGCCGGCAGACCCGTTCTCCATCGAGGGCCAGGCGAACGCGCTCTTCGATCGCGCTGCCGCCTCGTCGGCCTGCGCGACGCCCTTGATCGGCCTCGAAGAGCTGTGGGGCGCGAATCTGCGGACGCCGTGGTCGTCGACCAACGCTCAGTACCGCGCCAACGTTCTCACGCTGGTCGAGGTTCTCACCGCGCGCGGAGCTCGTCCGTTCCTCTTCGTCCACGGTCGGCCCGCGCTTGGCGGCGCGGCTGGGGAGTGGTGGCGGACACTTTCCGACTCCGCGGACATCGTCTACGAGGCGTACTACCACGCGGCTCAGGTGCACGCCCTCGGGGTGCTGATCGGGAACCGGCGCGTGCGGCTGAACATGCGCGGAGTCATCCGGCGGTTTGCAGACATCGGCGTGCCCCGTGAGCGTCTCGGGCTCGCGCTGGGCTTTCATTCAGCGCCCGGCACGCTCGGTCGTGAGGGGCTGCAGCCTCTTCCGGCCTGGCTCGACTACGTGAAGTGGAACGCACTCGCGGCCGAGCAGGTGGCCGCCGAGGAGGGAATCGGCTCGATCTGGTCCTGGGGCTGGGCCGCCTTCACGCCCGGCGGAGCCGACTCCGACAAGCCGCTGGCCGCCTGCGCATACCTCTGGACACGCGACCCGGCGTTGTGCGACGCGCCGAGCGTCTCGGGCGGTGTGTTCAACACCTCGCGCGACGAAGGGCAGCTGCTGCTTGCGCCGGGAGTGCACTGCGGGTTCTCCGGGACCGCGATCACGACCGCGGCGCTCGCACGGACCGCACGGATCACCTGGTCTCGCGGAACGGCTGCTACGGCACTGCTCACCCGGCTGGCCCGGCGGCGGGCGCGGGTTCGAGGCCGCGAGATCCTTCGTGCGGAGCGCAGAATCGTCGCGGGGCGCTTCGGAGGGTCGAAGCGGGCCTACCGCCGCGCCGCTCTCACGGCGTGGCCTGTCGCTATCGGCTGCTCGCGTCATCATCAGCGACCAGCTTCGCGCTCGGAGAATGTCGCGCGCCAGGACGCTGCGTCATGAGGCCGAAGCGCTCGCCACGGCCGTCTGTCGTCGCGACGAGTTGCCGAAGCTCGGCGTCGTCGACCTCAGCCGCTTCGTGCCGTTCCTGAAGCTGCGCTAGACCACCGCTCTGTACATGTCCGGTGCCTGGCACCGGACGTGTCACAACGGGCCGCGTTCACTGGGTTGAACAGGGCCGTCGAGGTCGTGTCGGGACGATTTCGCGGCGGAAACGCCATGTCCGGTGCCTGGCACCGGGCTAGTCCCAGGGGGCGGGTTGTGGACCCAGCGGCCGCCCAGCATCGTCGCTACGACTTGGACGTCGGGTAGCTCGTCCGGCGGGCAGGTCAGGAGATCGCGGTCGAGGACGACCAGGTCGGCCAGGTAGCCGGGCACGAGCTTGCCGCGCCGGCGCTCGTCGCCCGCCAGCCAGGCGGGGTTGATCGTCGTCGCCTCGAGCGCCTGCTCGACCGTGACGGCCTGCTCGGGGTGCCACCCTTCGCGCTCGTCGAGCGTCCGCAGCACTCCTGCGCGGATTCCGGCCAGCGGGTCGAGCTCCTCGATCGGCGCATCGGAACCGTTGGCGAGAGCGCCCCCGAGTCGAGCAGCGAACGGTAGGCGTAGGCGCGGTCGGTCATACCGGCCCAGAGGCGGTCGGCGATGTCGCGGTCCGACGGCGCGTGGCTGAACTGGACCGAGGCGGCGACGCCGAGCTCGGCGAAGCGGGGCACGTCCTCCTCGGCGCAGCAGTTGTGCGTGCTCGATCCGGGGCCGCAGCCCTCGCCACTCCTCGCGCGTCTCCTCGAACGCGTCGAGCGCGTCGCGATTCGCGGCGTCGCCGATCGCATGCACCGCGACCGGCCACCCGGACCGCGCCCCGCGGCGCACGATCTCCGCCAGCTCGTCGCGGCTCGTGATCTCGACCCCTGAGCCGTCCAGCAGGCGTGCCGTCTGCGAACCGAGCGTGCCGTCCATGAAGACCTTCAGGTAGCCGATGCGCAGCAGGTCGCCGCCGATGCCCGCCGGCAGGGCGAGCGCGTCGATCCGGTCGAGATGCTCGGCCGGAAGCGACTGCCAGACCCGCAACGTGAGCAAGCCCGTCGTCGAGCAGCCGCTGCCAGAGCCGCGGCGCCCCGAGCCAGCCGTCCTTGTCGTGGAGAGCCGTGACCCCTCGCGCGGCGGCGAGCTTCAGCCCGTCGCGCATGGCCTCGATGAACTCGTCGTCCGTGGGCCGGAGATACAGGTCGCGGAACGTCCAGGCCGATTCCTCGCGGAGGACGCCCGTCGGCTCGCCGCGCTCGTCGACCTCGACGACGCCGCCGTCGGACCTGCAAGTCGCCGTCCGCCTGCGCCAGAGCGGCCGAGTTGAGCCACAACGAGTGGTAGTCGCGGGCCATGAGCGCCGTCGGCGTGTCTCCCGTGACGGCGTCGAGCGCCTCTGCGAGTCGGCTCCACCGGCGGCGCCCAGTCACCGCTCCGCCAGCCCCGGCCCCGCAGCCAGCGGCCGGGCTCGACGGCCCCGACCGCGTCGCCCACCCGGGCCACGGCTTCCTCGAGGGACGCCGTGCCTTCGAGCCGCACCTCACGCTGAGCGGCCGCCCACGTCGGGAAGTGCACGTGCGCGTCGTTGAAGCCCGGCACGCACACAGCGTCCGCCGAGGTCGACCCGCTCCGGGCTGGCCAGTGCCGTCTCGTGCGTGCCGACGCCTCCCGCGACGCGTTCGCCCGCGATCGCCAGGGCCCGCGCGGTCGGCATCGACGGGTCGAGCGTGTGGATGACGCCGTTGTCCAGGATCACAGCCGGGACTGTAGGTTTCCGGCTCCGTGGGCGCGCCGCCGAACCCGTCCTTCTGGGTGCTGACGACACCGGAGACGGACTATCCCGGCTCTCGAGGGCGACATCGACGTCGACGTGTGCGTGATCGGCGCCGGGATCGCAGGCCTCACCGCAGCCGCGCTCCTGAAGCGGGAAGGCAAGACGGTCGCGGTCGTCGAGTCGAAGCGCATCGTCCATGGAGCTACCGGCTACACGACGGCGAAGGTCACCTCCGGGCACGGCGCGATCTACGGCGACCTCGAAGACACTTCGGCGCCGCGGGCGCTCGCATCTACGCCGAGTCGAACGAGGCCGCGCTCGCGCGGGTGGCGCAGTTCGTGGAGGAGGACGGCATCGACTGCGACTTCGAGCGCAAGGCCAACTACGTCTTCGCCGAGTCGCAGGACGAGGTCGCGCAGCTGAAGAAGGAGGTCGATGCCGCCAAGCGCGCCGGCCTCGACGTCTCCTTCACCGCCCAGACTTCGCTGCCGTTCGAGGTCGCCGGCGCGGTGCGGCTCGAGAACCAGGCGCAGTTCCACCCGCGGAAGTACCTGCTCGCACTGGCCGAGACGATCCCCGGCGACGGCAGTCACGTGTTCGAGCAGTCGCACTCGCCGAGGACGTCAAAGGCACGACCGTCAGGACGAAGGGCGGCTCACGTGCGCGCGAAGGACGTGATCGTGGCCACCCACCTGCCGTTCGAGGACAGCGGTCTCTTCTTCACGAAGGCGCATCCGCACCGGAGCTACGCCGTCGCGGCTCCGATCGACGCGTCGGCGGCCCCCGACGGCATGTTCATCAACTCCGGAGTCCCGACTCGGTCCGTGCGCACGATCCGCGACGGAGAGCGGATCCTCGTCCAGGTCGGCGGCGAGGGCCACAAGCTCGGGGACGAGGACGACACGACTCGGCGCTACCGCACGCTCGAGGAGCTATCTCGGCGAGCACTGGCCGCAAGCCGGGCCGGTCGAGTACCGCTGGTCGACCCAGGACTACATGTCGGTCGACCGCGTCCCGTTCATCGGACGGTTGCGGCGAACCTCGGCGCACGTCTTCACGGCGACCGGCTTCAGCAAGTGGGGCATGACCGGCGGCACCCTGGCGGCGATGCTGCTCAGCGACCGCATCCTCGGCCGGGAGAATCCGTGGGCCGAGCTGTACGACGCCAAGCGGATCAAGCCGAAGGCCTCGCTCAAGCGCTTCGTAGCCGGCAACAGGTCGGCCGCGTACCACTTCGTCGCCGACCGGCTCCGCTCCGACGACGCCGACATCGAGTCGCTCGGGCCGGGTGACGGTGCGATCGTGCGGAAGGGCGCCCGCAAGCGCGCCGTGTACCGCGACGAGTCCGGCGCGCTGCACGTCCTGTCGCCTGTTTGCCAGCATCTCTAGCTGCCATGTCATCTGGAATCCGGCGGAGCAGAGCTGGGATTGCCCGTGCCACGGGTCGCGCTACTCCGGGGAGGGCGAAGTGATCCAGGGCCCGACGGTGAAGCCCCTCAAACGATTGGAGCTGCAGTGATCGATCACCTTGGGATCCCCGTCCGCGATCTGGCGGTGAGCAAGGCGTTCTACGAGCAGGCCCTCGCACCGCTTGGGTACTCCTTGCTCAGCCGAGTATCCGGGCGTGTGCGGCTTCGGCGCCGAGCAGAAGCCCGATTTCTGGCTCGACGAGCGTGGAGAGCCCGGTGCGCCCATCCACGTCGCTATTGCCAGCGCGGACCGCGCGACGGTCGACGCCTTCTACGAAGCAGCCATCGCCGCCGGCGGACAGGACAACGGGCCCCCGGGACCTCGACCCATCTATCACCGAGCACTACTACGGGGCCTACGTGCTCGACCCCGACGGCAACAATTTCGAGGCGGTTTGCCACAAGCCGGAATGATCCAGCTCCTGCCGGGCGACCACGCAGAGCTGCTCGGCCGCCTGACGGCTCTGCGGCAGGTCGCCGAAGAGCTCGCCGATGTGTTCGACGAGCCTCGTGCCGCTCAGGGAGCCCAGCGAGATGCTCGCTTCCATCGACCGGATGCTCGAACTGCTCGTCTCGGCCGTAGACTTTCCGCGGTGCCGTACGACCCACTGACCGACGAGCAGCGCGAGATCCGCGACCTCGTGCGCGACCTCGCCCGCGAGCGCGTCGCCCCTCGCGCGGCCGAGATCGACAAGAAGGGCGAGTTCCCCTGGGACATGGTCGAGCTCTTCCGCGAGCACGAGCTCTTCGGCCTGCCCTACGACGAGGCGTACGGCGGCACGGGAACGGGCGCGCTCATGGTGCTCGTCGCGGTCGAGGAGCTCTCCAAGGTCTGCGCGACGACCGGCCTGATCCTGGCCGTCCAGGAGCTCGGCTCGCTCGGCATCAAGCTCGCCGGCACGGACGAGCAGAAGCAGCGCTTTCTCCCGCGCCTCGCGACCGGCGAGTGGCTCGCGGCCTACGCGCTGACCGAGCCCGGTTCCGGCTCGGACTCGGCCGCGATGCGCACCGAGGCGCGGCTCGACGGCGACGAGTACGTCCTGAACGGCGGCAAGCGCTTCATCACGAACGCGGGCGTCGCGCACGTCTACACCGTGTTCGCGAAGACCGACCCGGAGGCGGGGCACTCGGGGATCTCGGCCTTCGTCGTCGAGGCCGACTCGCCGGGGTTCGAGGTCGGCCGCATCGAGCCGAAGATGGGCATCAAGGGCTCGACGACAGGCGAGATCTTCTTCAACGACCTGCGCATCCCGGCGGACAACCTGCTCGGCGAGGAAGGCGAGGGCTTCAAGATCGCGATGCGCATTCTCGACCGGTCGCGCCCGGGGATCGGCGCGCAGGGGCTCGGCCTCGCGCAGGGCGCCACGGACTACGCACTCGAGTACGCGAAGAGCCGCGAGACGATGGGCAAGCCGATCGCCCAGCACCAGTTGATCTCGGCCACGCTCGCCGACATGGAGACGAAGTGCGAGGCGGCACGCGGGCTGCTCTACAAGGTCGGGATGATGGTCGACGAGGGCGCCCCCGAAGACGAGCTGACGAAGATCTCGGCGATGGCCAAGCTCTACTGCACCGACGTGGCGATGGAGGTCACGACCGATGCCGTCCAGATCCTCGGCGGCTACGGCTACATGCAGGAGTACCCCGTCGAGCGCATGATGCGCGACGCCAAGATCACGCAGATCTACGAGGGCACGAACCAGATCCAGCGGCTCGTCATCGCCCGCGAGATGCTGAAGGAGAACCGCGCCTTCCTGCTCGCCGGCGTCGGCTGATCAGTCGACCGGCTCGGCGCTCGAAAGGTCGCCGCAGGTCCCCTTGTCGAAGTCCCGGTCGCGGCGGTCGCGGCGGCTCCTCGCTTCCTCGTCGTCCTTGCGCGGCTCGCGAACGACTAGCGAGTAGCCCATACGGATGTCGCGCGTCGGCACATCCACATCGGCGGTGAGCTCGCCGTCCTTCACCTTGCCGAGCTCGTAGTCGGCCGAATCCGCCCGGAACCCGCCGCTGCAGCCTCCGCGCCAGATCGCCGCCTCCATGGAGGACTTGTGCGGCTCGTCGAGCCGGATGACGACGCGCGTCCCGTTGCGGCCGTTGGGGCTGAGACCGACCTGGCCGTAGACCTCGGGCTCGTCCGCGAACGGCGACAGCGGAAGCTCGAGCTCGACGATGAACTTCTCGTCCTCCGGGGAACCGCCGCTCTCGCCGCCGCAACCCGCCGCGAACAGTGCGACCAGCAGGGCGGCCAGACCGAGGCGTGCCTTCACGCAGCCAGGATGGCACATAGTTTCCGATATGCCGACCGCAGTCGTCATCGGATCGGGGCCGAACGGGCTGGCGGGAGCGGTCACGCTCGCCCGGGCGGGCTTCGACGTCGTCGTGCACGAGGAGCAGCCGACGCTCGGCGGCGGAACGCGCTCCGCGGAGCTGACGTTGCCCGGGTTCGTGCACGACCTCTGCTCGGCGATCCACCCACTTGCCCGGTCGCCGTTCTTCCGCGAAGTCGACCTTCAGCTCGACTGGGTGGAGCCGCCCTTGCAGGCCGCACATCCGTTCGACGACGGGACGGCGGTCGTGCTCCACCGCGACGTGGGGGAGACCGCTCGCGGCCTCGGCGCGGACGAGCGGGCCTACCGTCGACTCTTCGAGCCGGTCGTCGAGCACTGGGATGCGGTCGAGCCGGTTCTCGTCGGGCCGTATCCGCCGCCGCCCCGTCGCGTGCTGGCGATGCTCCGGGCGCTCGGGCCCCGCAGCGCGGCGCACAGCGCGCGCCTGGCCCTCGCTCCGGCACGCTCGGCCGCGGAGAGAACGTTCTCGACCTCGCAGGGGCGGGCGCTCTTCGCCGGGAACGCCGCCCATTCGATGCTGCCGCTCGAGAAGAGGCCCGAGCGGCGGGTTCGGGTACGCGCTGATGGTGCTCGGCCACGTCTACGGCTGGGGCTTCCCACGCGGTGGCTCGCAGCGAATTGCCGACGGTCTCGTCGCGCGCATCAGGGAGCTCGGCGGCGAGGTGCGCACTTCGAGCCCGGTCGACGAGCTGCCCGAGGCGGACGTCGTCCTCGCCGACGTCATGCCGCGCGATCTTCTGCGCATGGCGGCGGGACGGCTCCCGGCCCGGTACGCCCGGGCGCTCGAGCGCTACCGGCACGGCCCGGGCGCGTTCAAGCTCGACTGGGCCCTCGACGGGCCGATCCCGTGGCGCGCCGAGGAGTGCGGGCGCGCGGCGACGGTTCACCTCGGCGGCACCCTCGAGGAGATCGCTGCGTCCGAGTCGGCGCCGTGGAACGGACGGCACGCGGAACGGCCTTTCGTCCTGCTCGTGCAGCAGTCGCTCTTCGACGACACGCGCGCGCCCGCCGGCAAGCACACGGCGTGGGCGTACTGCCACGTCCCGAACGGCTCGACGGAGGACATGACGGCACGCATCGAGGCACAGGTCGAGCGTTTCGCCCCGGGTTTCGGCGAGCTCGTCCTCGCCCGCTCCGTCAAGAGCCCGGCCGACTTCGAGGCGGGGAACCGCAACCTCGTGGGCGGCGACATCAACGGCGGCGCCCCGGACCTCGCGCAGCTCTTCTTCCGGCCGGTGCGCAAGCCGGTTCCGTACCGCACGCCCCTGAAGGGCGTCTACCTCTGCTCCTCGGCCACTCCGCCGGGTGGAGGCGTGCACGGAATGTGCGGGTACGCGGCGGCGAAAACCGCGCTGCGCGACCTACGGCAGTAGCGAGCCGCCCTCTCCGATCGTCCCGCAGGCGACGTACGTGTCGGCCGACTTCTGGACGGCAACGGCGTGCGGCGAGGCGCGGAGATGCTCGAGCGAGACGGCGATCACGGTCTCCGAGCGCCCGTTGACGACGGGCTGGAGAGTGTCGGTCGGCTGCGGGTCGATGTCGTCGCACGAGCGCTCGTGGATGTACGCGGGCTGCGGCGTGTCGGGAGCGCCTGAAAGCTCGATCGTGACCCGGGCGCGCTCGCTGTCCTCCGCCTTGAACGTCGCCACGCCCGACTGGCCCGAGCCGCTCTGCTCGACGAGATCGACGCTGACCGAGCCGTCCGGGTTCTCGCGGCTGCCGCCTTGCTCGTCGTCTCCGCCGCAGCCGGCTGCGAGCAGGACGCTAAGGGCGAAGAGTGCGGGTATCGACGACCTCGAACTCAGAGCCCTTGACCCTACCCAGGGTTCGCAGGTCGTCGTTCCGCCAGCCCGGATTGGGGGAGCCCGTGATGTACCAGTCCGAGCCGTTGTCGGCCACCAGCATCCCGTAGCGCTTGAGCGCGGTGAGGACGACACGCGCCTGCCGTGGGTAGCCGCTGACGTCGAAGCTCGCCTTCAGGCGCACGCGCAGGCCCATCGGCGGCAGGCTCGGGTCGTCGGAGCTACTGGCGAAGTGCCGGGCCGGGTACACGTACGCCCGTCGCGTCCGGCGAACCGTGAACCGCAACGCGTGGTCGATCACGCCTCGCCGTACCTCGTCGTAGCGCGCCAGGCCCGGGAGGATCGGGAGCCCTGCCGCATCGGCGGAGGTCCAGCCTGCGGGGCGCAGCCGGTTCGAGCGGAGGTTCCAGATCGCGCCGGAGCCGGCTCGCCATCCGCGACCCTTGGGGTAGAGCGCGAAGAGCTCGTAGAGCTTGCAGGAGTCGCGGTCGACGATCAGTGCATGCCGATCGCCGTCGGAGCGATAGCCGCCCTCGATCGGCACGCCGCGGGGAATCGGGTACGGGCCGCGGTCTGACTCGTCCGCGTACTCGAACGAGACTCGAGACTTCGGTGTGCGCCGGCCGACGACGGTGATCGGGATCCCGATCGGAGCTCCTTCCCACAGGCCCGAGCCGAAGTCCGGGTGCAGGCCTCGGTCGACGCCGATCGAGCCGATGATCTCGGCCGAGTTCGCCGCGACCGGGAGCCGGTCGACGCGGCGGTTCCAGGGATTGGACTTGGGAAAGACCGTGCAGCGCGGTGCGGCCGGCATGCGCAGAGCCTCGGCCGACGAGCCGCCCAGCAGCACGGTGAGGCACGCAAGCGGCAGCAGGCGGCGCTTCATGACTCCGTTATCGACCGCCTGAGCTTGTCGACCAAGGGATCGGCATCCCCCCAAAGGGGCGGGCACTCGTCGAGGCGCACCCAGCGGCAGAGGTAGACGAGCCCCGCGTCGGCGCCCGAACCGCGGACTCGGTGCTCCCATTCCTCCGGGCCGTCGACGTCGACCTCGGCGTGAAACGCATGGCTGCGGTGTGCGCCAGGCGCCCGTAGAGCCGCTCGAACTCGTCGGCGTCGGCCAGGCGTCGCACGACGCTGACCCCTGTGATCCCTGTCTCCTCCTCGACTTCGCGAGCGAGACCGTGCTCCGGGCTCTCGCCGGGATCGAGCCGGCCGGCCGGGACCTGGACGCCGCCTTTGATGTCGCCCTGCTCGATGGTGAGCAGATCGAGGCCACTGCGGGCCCTGGCGGGTCACGTAGGCAACGACGCGTTCGCGAACGAGCGTGTGGACGAAGGCACCGCGCAGGCCCCAGAACTCGGCGTCCGGGTCGACCGGCGCCCAACGGCAGACGACGACGTACCCGGGCTCGCCGTCCTGGCCGGGGATCTCGTGCTCCCAGGAGTCGGGCAATCGTTCGGTCGGGGCGGCCTGGACGAAGTAGTCGGGCTCTCGATCCGGATTCTCGACCTCCCCGAGCACACGGAGAACTTCGACGGTCAGGCCGGTCTCTTCTCGAGCTTCCCGCACGGCCGTCTCTTCGACGGTCTCGCCCTCCTCGATCCCTCCGCCGGGGAAGATCGCCGTGTACTCCGGCTCGCCGGGCACGTCGAACACGAGCAACTCGTCGGCGCCCGTCAACGGGTGCTCGCGCGTTACGTAGACGGTGACGGGCGGGCGGAGCCTCAGCTCGACTCGGCCCTGAGCTTCGCCTTGTAGGCCCGCTTCTTCTCTTGGTAGCTGTCGAGCGCCTCGCGCGAGTCCACGTCGCCAAGGGTCGGGTGCGAAGGAACGAGGCCCTCGGCCACCTGCACCCCGAAGCGCTTCGCCAGGACCGAGGCCAGCGCCTTGATCTTCATCTCTCCGAAGCCCGGCAGCGCCTTGATCCGCTTGCGGAGATCGTCGGCGTCGGCCGCCTCGCGCCAGAGGCGGGACGCGTCTCCGTCGTACTCGGCCTCCACGTGGGCGGAGAGATCCGCCACGCGCGTCGCCATCGAGCCTGGGAACCTGTGTACTGCCGGTCGCTCGCGGAAGGCGGCTTCGAGGGTGGCGGGGTCGAGCTTGGCGATTGCGCCGGCGTCGAGCGTGCCGAGCCGCTGCTTGATCTTGAGCGGGCCGAGGAAGGCCGTCGGCACGGTCACCTGCTGGTCGAGCGCGAAACCGATGAGGAGCGCCATCGGCTCCGAGGCCAGGAGCTGGTTCGCCTCGTCGCTGTCCGTGAAGTACAACCGGTCGGGGGCGGCGATCGCCACGAGCCCATGTTACGGCTACCCAGTGCCGACAGAAGCGACATGTAGGGTGCGGGCGAACCGTTCCGGGGCCTGCATCGTTGTACTGCCTGGAGGGACGCACTCCTCCAGATCCGCCCAGTCGAGATCGCGCCCACCTCTCTAGGGAGGCCCCAAATCAGGTCAGTTCGAGCGGCAGCCCTTGCAGCGATCCTGTTTGCGCTCGTATCAGTCCACGGGGCGGGAGCCGCAGTGCCCCCGAACGGCCTCGTCGGCTACTGGTCCTTCGACGAGGGCAGCGGATCGACCGCGGCGGACGGCTCCGGTAACGGGCACACGGGAACGCTGAGTACAGCCCGACCTGGGCCACGGCCGCGATCCTGTCGGGTCGGTGGCTGCCTCTCGTTCGACGGCACCGACGACTACGTCCGGTTGCCGGACTCGGCGCCGCTGCAGATCACGGGCGACCTCACGCTCTCGGCCTGGATCAAGCCGACAGGCTGCGCCGCAGCGTCCAGTCCGTCGTCAGCAAGCGCTACGAGTTCGAGCTCGGCCCCGTCAGGGCACGGCGCCGTATCCGCTGACCTGGTCGCACAAGGAGTCGAGCGGGACACTCGTCTCCGGCAACCTGGCAGCGGCGACGGAGAGCAACCAGTGGCAGCACGTCGTGCTCGTCCGCGACGGCGCCACGACGCCAGATCCGGGGCTACAAGAACGGCGCCCTCGCACTGACCTCGAGCTACCCGGCCGCTCCCGGCACGAGCACGTATCCGCTCAACATCGGGCGCAACCCCGGCGGCATCCAGCGCTTCCGCGGCCTGATCGACGAGGTGCGGATCTACAACCGGGTGCTGAGCGCGGCCGAGGTGCAGGAGCTCTATGCCGACGGCGGCAGTCCGCCGCCGCCACCTCCGCCCGCCCCGCCGCCGCCGCCACCGCCTCCTCCTCGCGCCACCACCACCACCGCCACCGCCGCCGCCGCCGCCACCACCGCCTCCACCCCGCGCCGCCGCCGCAGCGGGAAGACGTCGTGATCGCCTCCGGGCTGACCAACCCGACGTCGATGGCGCTCGCTCCCGACGGGCGGATCTTCGTCGCCCAGCAGGGCGGTCAGCTCCGCGTGGTCAGGAACAACGTCCTGCTCCCGACCCCCTTCCTGACCGTGAGCGTGACGTCGACCAACGAGCGGGGCCTGCTCGGCGTCACCTTCGACCCGAACTTCGCGCAGAACCGCTACGTCTACGTCTACTACACGGCGGCGACGACCCGATCGTGAACCGCGTGAGCCGCTTCACGGCGAGCAGCACGAACCCCGATGTCGCCGAGCCGGGGAGCGAGACGTTCATCCTCGACCCGATCCCGTCGGAGACCGGCTGGCACAACGGCGGGGCGATCCACTTCGGGAACGACGGCAAGCTCTACGTCGCCGTCGGGGAAGGTCACCACGAGGACAACGCGCAGTCGCTCGCGACGCTGTCCGGGAAGCTGCTGCGGATCAACGCCGACGGGACGATCCCGCTCGACAACCCCTTCTACGGCAGCACGACCGGCAACAACCGCGCCATCTGGTCGCTCGGCCTGCGCAACCCGTTCACGTTCGACATCCAGTCGACGACGGGACGGATCTTCATCAACGACGTGGGGGAGAACGCCTTCGAGGAGATCAACGAGGCCTGGGTCGGCCCCAACACCGGCTTCAACGCCGGCTTCAACTTCGGCTGGCCCGCCACCGAGGGGCCGCACAACGACCCGCGCTTCCACAACCCGTTCCACGCCTATCCGCAGGCCGGCGGCGACTGCGCGATCACCGGCGGCGCGTTCTACAACCCCGGCGACCGTCAACTTCCCGCCCGAGTACGTCGGGGACTACTTCTTCGCCGACTACTGCGCGGGCTGGATCAAGAGCGTCGACCTGACGACTCGGCAGGTCTCGACGTTCCTGACGGCGGACGGCACCCGCGACCCGGTCGACGTCAAGGTCGCCGACGACGGAGTCATGTACTACCTGGCCCGCAGCACCAACACGTTGCGCCGCGTGCGTTACCTCGGCGGCGGCCAGGCGCCGGTGATCGTCACGCATCCGCAGAGCCGAACCGTGCCGGTCGGCCAGAGCGCGACCTTCACCGTCAGCGCGAGCGGCTCGGCTCCGATGAGCTACCAGTGGCAGCGGAACGGGACGAACATCGCCGGCGCGACGGCGGCCGAGCTACACGGTCACGAACGCGCAGCTCGGTGACAGCGGCGCCCAGTTCCGGCCATCGTCACGAACAGCCTCGGCAGCGCGACGAGCAACGCGGCCACGCTGACGGTGACGAGCAACCAGCCGCCGACGGCGACGATCACGGAACCACCGTCAGGTTCGCAGTACAGCGCCGGCGAGACGATCACGTACGCGGGGACGGGTATGGACCCCGAGGAGGGCGTCGCTTCCGGGGTCCAGGTTCACCTGGCGGGTCGACTTCCACCACGAGACGCACGTGCACCCGTTCATCCCGGACACGAGCGGCAGCCAGGGTGGGCTCGTTCGAGGTGCCGACGACCGGCCACATCGCCCCTGACGTCTGGTACCGGATTCATCTGACCGTCACCGACAGCGGCGGCCTCTCGCACAGCACGTTCCGCGACGTCATGCCGCGCACCTCGGCGATGACGCTGGCGACGAACGTCCCGGGTCTCCAGCTCCGGCTCGACAGCCAGCCGGTGAGCGCGCCGCACACGGTGACCAGCGTCGTCGGCATCGAGCGCGACCTCGACGCGCCCTCTCCGCAAACCGTGGGTGGCACGACCTACGAGTTCGTCTCCTGGTCGGACGGCGGGGCGCAGAGCCACACGATCTCCACGCCGGCCGCGGATACGACGTACACGGCCACGTACAGGGAGGTCGTCGGGCTCTGCCCGGAGGGCTCGTCGGCTACTGGGCTTTCGACGAGGGGAGCGGCTCGGTTGCCGCCGACGGATCCGGCAACGGCTACAAGGCGACTCTCCAGTACGGGCCGACCTGGACGACGAGCGTCGGCTGCCGCGTCGGGGGCTGCCTCTCGTTCGACGGGATCGGACGACTACGTCAGGGTCGCTCGACACCGCAGAGCTCCGGATCACGGGCGATCTGACGATCGCCGCCTGGATCAGGCCGACGGGCGCCCGCACGACGATGGCGATCGTCAGCAAGCGCTACGAGTTCGAGCTCGGCCCGGTGCACAGCGCCGCTCCGTACCCGCTTGCGCTGGTCACACAAGGTGCCCGGCGGCGCCCTCGTCCTCGGCGACCTGACGACCTCGATCGAGGCGAACCAGTGGCAGCACGTCGTGCTCGTGCGTGACGGTGCCACCCGGCAGATCCGCGGCTACAAGAACGGCGCGCTCGCCCTCAGCTCGAGCTATCGCGGCTCGCACCGGACACGAGCACCTACAACCTCAACATCGGCCGCAACCCCGCCGGCAACACTTTGTTTCCGGGGCTCGATCGACGAGGTTCGCATCTACGACCGGGTCCTCTCGGCGAGCGAGATCCAGGCGCTCTATCGCCGGCTAGCGCGGCATCGCTAGATTGGACAGCGTGGGTGCGCTGTCCGTCTTCACGCCTGCGACTCGCGAGTGGTTCGAGAGGACGTTCGACGGCCCCACGCCCGCGCAGGAGCAGGGCTGGCCCGCGATCGCCAGCGGCCAGCACACGCTGATCCAGGCGCCGACCGGCTCGGGCAAGACGCTCGCCGCGTTCCTCTACGGGATCGACCGGCTGACCGCCGAGCCGGGCGAAGGGCTACGGCTCCTCTACGTGTCGCCGCTGAAGGCGCTGAATTACGACATCGAGCGGAACCTACGTGGCCCGCTGGCGGGGCTCCAGAGCGAGCTGCGCGTGTCCGTCCGCACCGGCGACACGTCGCAGAAGGAGCGCGCCGCGATGCTCCGGGAGCATCCCGACATCCTGATCACGACCCCGGAGTCGCTCTACCTGATGCTCACGTCGCGCGCCCGCGAGATGCTCGCGAGCGTCCAGACCCTGATCCTCGACGAGGTGCACGCGGTGGCGGGCACGAAGCGGGGCGCGCACATGGCCGTGTCCGTAGAGCGCCTCGACCGCGTGACCATGTCCAGGGGACAGTCCCCAGGACCTGTCCAGAGGGTCGGCCTGTCGGCCACGCAGCGGCCGATGGAGGAGATCGGGCGGTTCGTCTCGGGCGGGAGGCCGATCCAGCTCGTCGACGCAGGCCGCGCGAAGGAGCTCGACCTGGAAGTCGTCGTGCCGCTCGAGGACATGCGCGAGCCGGGCGAGCAGGGATCGATCTGGCCGTCGATCTACCCGGAGGTCCTGAAGCTCGTCCAGGAGCACCGGTCGACGATCGTCTTCGTCAACAACCGCCGGCTGGCCGAGCGACTCGCTGCGCTCACGATTGCAACGAACTCGAGGACGAGAAGCACGAAGATCGCGCGCGCCCACCACGGCTCGCTGGCCCGAGAGCAGCGGGTCGAGATCGAGGAGCTGCTCAAGAAGGGCGAGATCCCGTGCCTCGTCGCCACCTCGTCGCTCGAGCTCGGCATCGACATGGGCGCCGTCGACCTCGTGATCCAGGTCGAGTCGCCGAAGTCGGTCGCCCGCGGCCTGCAGCGGGTGGGCCGGGCGGGACACGAGCTGGGCGCAGTCTCGCGAGGTCGCATCTTCCCGAAGTACCGCGCCGACCTGCTCGAGTCGGCGGTCGTCGTCGAGCGGATGAAGGCGGGCGCGATCGAGGAGACCGTGATCCCACGCAACCCGCTGGACGTCCTCGCCCAGCAGATCGTGGCCGTATGCGCCGACGAGGAGATCTCGGTCGACGAGCTGCATCAGCTCGTCCGGGGCGCCTACAACTTCTCCGACCTCTCCCGTGTCCAGCTCGAGAACGTCCTCGACATGCTCGCCGGCCGCTACCCGTCCGACGAGTTCGCCGAGCTGCGGCCGCGCATCGTGTGGGACCGCACCGCAGGCGTCATCCGCGGGCGCGGCGGCGCGCGCAAGCTCGCGGTCACGAACGCGGGCACGATTCCCGACCGCGGTCTCTACGGCGTTCACCTCGTCGACGGCGGCGGCCGCGTGGGCGAGCTCGACGAGGAGATGGTCTACGAGGCGCGCGCCGGCCAGACCTTCCTGCTCGGCGCCTCGACCTGGCGCATCGAGGAGATCACCCGCGACCGCGTGCTCGTCTCGCCGGCGCCGGGAGTGCCGGGCCTGATCCCGTTCTGGAAAGGGGAGGGGCCCGGCCGCCCGTATGAGCTCGGGGAGCAGATCGGCAAGGCCTCGCGCGAGCTGGCCGCCTTGCCCGAGAAGAAGGCTCTGGAGCGGCTCACGAAGGAGCACTCGCTCGACGAGCAGGCTGCCCGCAACCTGCTGACGTTCCTCGGCGACCAGCAGGCGGCGACGGGCGCCGTCCCGTCTGACCGCACCGTCGTCATCGAGCGCTTCAAGGACGAGATCGGCGACTGGCGGGTCTGCATCCTCACGCCGTTCGGTGCGCGTGTGCACGCACCCGTGGGCGCTCGCGCTCGGCGCCCGGCTGCGCGACTCGCTCGGACTCGAGGTGCAGTCGCTCTGGTCGGACGACGGGATCGCCATCCACCTTCCCGACTCGGACACGACGCCGCCGATCGAGGAGCTCGTCATCGACCCGCTGGAGATCGAGGAGATCGTCACCATCGAGCTCGGCGGTAGCGCGCTCTTCGGCTCGAGGTTCAGGGAGAACGCTGCGCGGGCCCTGCTGATCCCGCGCCGTCGTCCCGGCGAGCGGACCCCGCTCTGGCAGCAGCGGCTGAAGGCGCAGGGCCTGCTGCAGGTGGCGCGGAAGTACGGCTCGTTCCCGATCATCCTCGAGACCTATCGCGAGTGCCTGCAGGACGTCTTCGACCTGCCGGCGCTGAAGCGGCTGCTGACCGGGCTGAAGACGCGGCAGCTCGACCTGGTCGACGTCGAAACGGCCTCGGCCTCTCCGTACTCGACCTCGCTGCTCTTCGACTACGTGGCCAACTACATGTACGAGGACGACACGCCGCCCGCGGAGCGGCGCGCCCAGGTGCTGTCGCTCGACCGCGACCTGCTGAAGGAGCTGCTGGGGCAGGAGGAGCTCCGCGACCTGATCGACCCGGGCGCGCTCGAGGAAGTCGAGGCGCAGCTTCGGGGCAACCCCCGCAATCCGGACGAGCTGCACGACGTCCTGCGGCGCACCGGCGACCTGCGCTCCGATGAGTACAACCCGGATTGGGCGGATGAGCTCCTGCGCGAGCGGCGGGCGATCACGGTCCGCATCGGCGGGGAGGAGCGGCTAGCAGCGGTGGAGGACGCAGGCCGGTACCGCGACGCCCTGGGCGTGATGCCGCCGAGTGGGCTCCCGGACGCATTCCTGGAGCCCGTCGAGGACGCACTCCGCTCGCTCCTTGCGCGATTCGCTCGCACGCGCGGGCCGTTCACCACCGGCCAGATCGCCGGTCGCTTCGCGGTCGACGAGTCGCGGGCGGAGGAAGAGCTCAGGGCGCTCGAGCGCGAGGACAAGCTCGTCCGCGGTGAGTTGCGACCTGGGGGCACGGAGCGCGAGTGGTGCGACGTCGAGGTGCTGCGGCGACTGCGACGCGCATCGCTGGCCGCCCTGCGCCGCGAGGTCGAGCCCGCCGAGCAGGCGACTCTCGGCCGGTTCCTGCCGAGCTGGCACGGCGTCGACCGGCGCGCGACTCTCCGCGAGGCGCTCGTCCCGTTGCAGGGCCTGCCCCTCCCGGTCAAGCTCTGGGAGAGCGACGTGCTCCCGCGCCGGGTGCCCGGCTACTCGCCGGGTCAGCTCGACCAGCTGTGCGCCTCGGGCGAGCTGGTCTGGGTCGGCGCCGGGCCTCGATCGGGTCGCGGTCTTCTTCCGCGAGGATGCGCCCGTGCTTGGCCAGCCGGCCGGTGCCGAGAAGCCGGAAGGCGAGACTCACGACCGGATCCGCGACGTGCTCGCGCGCGGCGCCGAGTTCTGGTTCGACCTGCTGACCGCGACCGAGCTCGAAGCCGAGCAGGCACTGCCTGCGCTCTGGGATCTCGTCTGGGCGGGGGAGGTCACGAACGACGCGTGGACGCCCCTGCGAGCGGGCCGCCGCTACGGGGTCCCGCAAGCCCAGCGTCGCCCCCGCCGTTTCTCGCGCCGCCGCGCTCAGGCCGTGACGGCGACCCAGGGCCGCTGGTCGCAGACGCAGCGCCTTTTCGGACACGACTCGGGGACAGTCCCCAGGACAGGTCCCGACCGCCGGGCGCTGGCCGAGCTGTTGCTGGAGCGGCAGGGCATCGTCACGCGCGACGGCGTGCGCGCAGAGGGCATCCCCGGCGGCTACGGAGCCGTCTACGGCGAGTTGCGAGCGCTCGAGACCCTTGGGCTCTGCCGCCGCGGTTACTTCGTCGAGGGGCTCGGAGGCGCGCAGTTCGCGCTCGGCGGAGCCGTCGAGCGCCTGCGCGAGCTCCGGCCGGCCGAAGACGAGGAGCCCGAGCCGCTGGTCATCGCCGCGGCCGACCCGGCTCAGCCCTACGGCGCCGCCTTGCCGTGGCCGAAGGAGGCCGGCGGGCGGGCCGCGCGGGTCGCAGGTGCACAGGTCGTCCTGCTCGGAGGCGAGCCGGCGCTCTTCGTCGAGCGGGGAGGCCGCTCGATCGTCTCCTTGCGCGAGCCGGACGAGAGCTGGCTGCGGCCGGCGCTGGCCGCGCTCGTCGAGCGGGTGAAGACCGGCCGCGGCAAGCGGCTGGCCGTCGAGCGCTTCAACGGCGAGCCGGTGGCAGAGACCGACCTGATGCCGCTCCTCCTCGAAGCCGGCTTCCTGGCCGGGCCGCGGCGCGCAGTCTTGCGGCCTTAACGCGCCAGACGGCCCAATACCAACCCGAACAGCGCGTGCCGCGCCGTTGCCTGCCCGAAGGCTCTCGGGTTGGTGACGAGCGGCGGCACCCCGGCTCCCCGCGCGCGGGGTGGTAGCGGTCGACGAAGAACGAAAGGGGATAGAGCGCCACGTGCTCGGCGAGCGCCATGCCGAGCGCCAGGCGACGCGGCTCGATCGGGATGCGGCGACGGGCCTCGTGGTACGCGAGCCCGAACATCGCGCCGTTCACTGCGTGGATCGCGAGGCCGAGCGGCAGCCAGGCCGGCCCGCGCGTGAACGCCTTCCCCAGGAGTGCGACATCCGAGTAGTCGCAGCGGAAGAGCCGCCTGTCGATCGGCTCCAGCGCGCTCCAGACCGTGGCCGCCACCGCTCCGGCCGCTGCTGCTCTCGCGCGCGAGGACATACTTGAAGCATGCCCGAGGGCGATGCGATCCACCGCGCGGCGCGCCGCCTGCAGGTGCTCGTCGGAGAGCGAGTCGAGGTCGAGACGCCGCACCCGCAGGCCCAGGTCAAGCGGCTCCCGGAGCGGCTCGACGGCCGCCTGCTCGAGAGCGTCGAGGCGGTCGGCAAGAACCTGCTGCTCCACTTCGAGGGCGGCCTCGTCCTCCGCAGCCACCTGCGCATGCGCGGACGCTGGCAAGTTCGGGCGCGGAACGGCGGCTCACGCGGGTCGCCCGTGGCTCGTCCTCCGCGGCGCTGAGCGCGAAGCCGTCCTCTGGAACGGCCCCGTCCTCGAGCTGCACGGCCGCGGGACCCGTCGGCTCGGGCCGGACATCCTCGCCGTCCCTCCAGACTTCGACGCCATGCTGGCGCGCTTCCGCCTGGCCGACCAGGGCCGCGCGGTCGGCGAGGCGCTCCTCGACCAGAGGCTGGTGGCCGGGATCGGCAACCTCTGGAAGGCCGAGGCGCTCTGGGCAGCCAGGGTCTCGCCGTGGCGGAAGCTCGCCGACGTCTCCGACCCCGAGCTCCTCGAGGTCCTGCACGAAGCGGAGCGCCAGATGCGCAGTTCGCTCGAACATGGAAAGGGCCGCGGACGCGGCGCATACCGTCGCGTCGGCCGCCCGTGCTCCCGCTGTGGGACGACGATCCGCTCGCGGGGCCAGGGAGACGACAACCGGATCGCGTACTGGTGCCCCGAATGCCAGAAAGGAGCGGCACCCCCAGGGTCGTAACTAGGAGCATGGGCGTGCGCGCGCCGCAGCTCCACTCATCCCTGCACGGGTTCTGCCTGGGCGCGTTCGCCTACCTCACGCGCGAGCTCGCGAACGGCGACGACCTCCCGTTCGCGTTCGACGCCCACGCCACTCGCGACGGGCCCTCGTTCTACGAGTACCGGCCGCTGACCCGCGACTATGTCGAGAGCCGCGCCGGACGGCTGTTCGCGCTCTCCGACACCGGGCTCGCCCTCGACGAGCTGCGCCGCGAGCCGGCTGCCGCCATCTTCGCGCGCGCGCACGCGGGATCGAAGATGGGCGCCGACCAGGCGCTGTTCCGCGCCGTCCTGCTGCCGCTCGTCGCGGACACGGCCGAGGCCTGCGGAGGGTTCGACTGGGACGACGCGGCGTTCGACCGCGCCTACGGCGCGCTCGAGGAGACGCTCTTCGGGAACGAGCGGCGCTACGCGGCCGTCGCGCCGCTCATCGGTCTCGAGGCCGGCAGCACAGTCGACCTCGGCGGCGGCGTTCGCGTTCGACCGGCCGCAGACAACGAGTTGCGCACGAGCTGGCCGGACGGGGCGCGGCTCGCACCTCCAGATTTCGGTCGCGAGATGGACCGCATGTGCGTGCTGGAGCTGGAGCACGCTCTGCCGGCGGGCGGCTCGTCGCCACCTGACGCGCCGGGCGAGCTCGCCGACGCCGTGACCGCGCTCCGACTGGCGACCGCCGGCGCGATCGCCGCCGGGCCCGTGATCTTCGAGCGCCTCGACTGGCGGCCGTACGGCATCCGCCCCGTGCTGCCGATCTCGGCGACCCAGCCTCCGGGAGAGGCGACTCGCCTGGACTCGTTCCGCGGCGGCCTCGCGCGGGCTCTACGCGCGCGCCTCCCTGCTGCCGACGCCGACTCCGAGCTCGCGGACGCCCTCGACCGCTGGGAGCTGTCGCTCTTCCAGGGCGACCCGTTCCGTTCGGAGCAGCTGCGCTCGGCGCTCGAGTCGCTGCTCGGCCGCGGCGACGGGCTCTGGGCCTCGGCGCTCCGGGCGGGAGTGCTGCTCGGCGAGAACGGCCGCGAGCGAACCGAGCTGTTGACGGCACTGCGGTCGCTCGGGTCGGCGCGGACTCCTCCGCTCGCGCGACGACGCAGTGCGGCGCGCGATCGTCGAGACCCTCACGCACGGCAATCGCGCGGAGCTCATCGAGGCGCTGGACGAATCGCTCCTCGGCGTTCGCGCGCGGCCCGGGTCGTTCGCCGCGCAGGCCCTGGCGAGCTGAGACGTTACGAATTCGGCGCATTCGCTCAGCCGTCCGGCGACTAGCGTGCAAGCGATGGACCAGGCCCGCGCAGTGCTGACCCGATTGGAGCGAATCGACGCGCTCAAGCAGGCCGATGCGCCGGCGGGAGTGCTGCTCGACGAGGTGCGCGAGCTCCTCTCGGAGGCCGAGGCGTGGGTCGCGGCCGACCGGCCCGGTGAGACCGCCGAAGACGCGCTGACACGCTCCCAGAAGGCCTTCGCGGAAGGCGCGCGGGACGCGGATCACGCCCTCGCGGCCCGCTAGGAACGAAAAACCGCTCGAAATTCAGGGGATTCCTGTTCCACTCTCGTGTTTTGCTGCACAATGGAGTACATGCAGGACTGTCCTTCGACCGGTCGAAATCGGAAGCACTAATGGGCCTTTCGCGCCTGCTTTCGCGCCCGCAAACACGGGTGGAAGATCCCGACGAGCCGCGAACGGCTCGCGTTCTCGCGTTCGCAAACCAGAAAGGCGGCGTCGCCAAGACGACGTCCACGCTGAATCTGGCCGCCGCGCTCGCCGAAAAGGAGCTGCGCGTGCTCTGCGTCGACATGGATCCGCAGGGCAACCTGACGATGAGCCAGGGGCTGAACCCGGACTCGATCGAGCGCTCGATGTTCGACGTGCTCGTCCACCGGATGCCGATCGAGAACGTGATCCACAAGACCGAGATCGACATCGCCGTCTCCTCGATCGACCTCGCCGGCGCCGAGCTCGCGCTGTCGAGCATGATCGGACGCGAGCGCGCGCTCGAGAAGGCGCTGGCGCCGCTGCTGGGCGAGTACGACTACATCCTCATCGACACGCCGCCGTCGCTCGGGCTGCTGACCATCAACGCGCTGGTCGCCTCCGACGGCGTGATCGTGCCGGTGCAGTGCGAGTACCTGTCGCTGCGCGGCCTCGTCCAGCTCGAGAACACGCTCGCGATGATCCGGGAGAACCTGAACCCGAAGGTCGGGATCGTCGGGATCCTGCCGACGATGTACGACCGCCGGACGCTGCACACGCGCGAAGCGGTCGAGATCCTCGAGGAGAACTTCGGAGACCTCGTCTTCAACACGCGCATCAAGAAGACCATCCGCTATGCAGAGGCGCCCGTGAAGGGCTCCTCGGTCCTCAAATACGACCCGAGCGGGAGCGCGGCCGACGCGTATCGCCAGCTCGCCAAGGAGGTGCTCAATGGCTCGAAAGCGCGCCAGCATGCGTGAGGGCCCGCTCGCGGAGCTCTTCCGCGCGACGGAAGCCTCTCAGCGGCACCAGGTAGAGCGCGAGCACGAAGAGCAGGCGCGCGCCGCCGAGCCGCTCGAAGAGACGGTCGAGCACGCTCCGCCGCTCGAAGAGGTTCCGGAACCGGCGCCGAAGCGCCAGGCCGCCGAGGCAGCTCCCGAGCCGGAGCCGCGTCGCCCTGAGCTGCGTCCGGTCGAGACGCCTCGCTACGAGACCATGCCCGAGCCCGCGCCGCGCCTGCACAGGGCGCCGAGCGCCGAGCCCGGCCAGTACCTCGCGGTCATCCGCGTCGTCGGCGTGGGCGGAGCCGGTCTGAACGCGGTCAACCGCATGATCGATGCCGGCATCTCCGACGTCGAGTTCGTCGCGGTCAATACGGACATCCAGCAGCTCGCTCTGTCGGACGCGCCCATGAAGATCCATATCGGGCGCGAGCTGACGCAGGGCCTCGGCTCCGGCGCCTCGATCGACGTCGGCCGTCGCGCCGCAGAGGAAGCCTACGACCAGATCAAGCGCGCGCTCCGCGGGTCGGACATGGTCTTCGTCACGGCAGGCGAAGGCGGCGGCACCGGGTCCGGCGCAGCCCCGATCGTCGCGCGCATCTCGCGTGAGGTCGGCGCGCTGACGGTCGGAATCGTCACGCTGCCGTTCCATTTCGAAGGCACGAAGCGCAAGGGCCAGGCCGATCAAGGCGTCGCGGAGCTACGCGAGAACTGCGACACGGTGATCGTGATCCCGAACGACCGCCTGCTCGAGGTGCTCGACCGCTCGACCTCGATGCTCGATGCGTTCCGCATCGCCGACGACGTGCTGCGCCAGGGTGTCCAGGGCATCACCGACCTGATCACGATGCCCGGGCCTGATCAACCTCGACTTCGCCGACGTCAAGACGATCATGAAAGACGCGGGCACGGCACTCATGGGCATCGGCTTCGCAACCGGCGAGAACCGCGCTGTCGAGGCGGCCGAGAAGGCGCTGCAGTCGCCGCTCATCGACACCGAGCTCGTCGGGGCCAGCGGCATCCTGCTCTCGATCGCCGGCGGCGACGACCTGTCGCTCTACGAGGTGAACGAGGCGGCCGAGGTCGTGCGCCGAGGCTCGCGTGAGGACACGAACATCATCTTCGGCGCGACGATCGACGAGCGGCTGACCGGCCAGGTCTGGGTGACCGTGGTCGCGACGGGGCTCGACGGCGCCAAGTCGGTGCGCCGCACGGCCGATCGGCGAGCACGACGAGCGACTCGGACGTGCTCGAGCCGCCCAGCTTCCTGCAGGACTAAGCAGCAGGCCTAGACGCAGGCCGGGCTCGGCGGTCCCGACGACCGCGGCGAGCGCGCGCTTGGCCCCGACCCGGAACTGGAGGCGGACGAGCCCGGCGCGCCGGGCCGCGAGCACGAGCATGCCGTCGCTGCCTTTGGCGACGCAGCCCGCATCGGAGTGCCAGTACGGCGAGTGCCGGACGGCGACGCGGTAGCGCCCCGGCCGCTCGAGGCGGACCAGGATGTGGCCCTTGCCGACGTCGACGACCTCGGCGGGCGCCGGGTCCCGTGACGATCGGCCGCGCGTCCGGAACGGCGAAGACGGTGAGCCGATCCGACCCGGCAACCGGGCGGAGGCCCGAGTGTCCACCGGCGACGAGGTCTGCCTCGTGCTTGGCGCTGTAGTCAGTCGGCGTATCGCTGAGGACGACGTATTTCACGCCGAGGTTGCGGAGCCAACTCAGATAGGTCCCCCGGGTGAGTTTCTCGTACAGGACCTCGTTCTGAGGAAAGTCGTCCTGGCGGAACCAGCCGCGCACGAGCGGGATTCCCGCCTCGGGGAGATGGACCGCGGCCCAGTGGCCGGCGGTGTCCACGACCTCGACGCGGTACGACGGGGTCAGGTTCTCGTTCAGGTACTCGATCACGGGCTGCCAGTACGAGGCCTGGGCGGCCGGCTGTTCGCCCCGGCCCCGCTCGAAGCTCCACGCATGCGGGCTGAGATTCCAGATCGCCGCGAGCAGCAGCGCCACGGCGGCAACGGGCATCGGCCGCCAGCCTCGGATCGAGAAGATCAGCACCGCAATCGGCAGCGCCACGAGGCGGATGCGCGCCACGTTCTCGCCCAGGGGCGAAGGCACGAAGTACGAGAAGAGGCAGACGACCAACAGTGCGGGGAAGAACCAGCGCAGCAACTGCGCGCCGCTCGACCCGCCAGGTCAGCGCCACGCCGAGCGTGCAGAAGGTGACGACCGCGGCCAGCTGCCAGCTCGGGAACGGGTAACGGCCCCCGTCGGCGAAGGCGCGCGTGAGCATCACCTGGGCCGCGCCGATGCCGACGATGATGAGCGCGGGCACCAGCAGCCTGCGGCCCCGCTCGCGCAGGTCGAGCGCCACTCCCGCCAGGACGATCGACAGGAGCAGGAAGGCCAGCGGGCTCGCGAGCAGCGTGAGCACGGCCAGCACGCCGAATTGCCAGCGCTTCCCCGCCTGCAGCGCCCACAGCGCGAGGAGGCCGAACGCGAACCCAAGCGCGAACGGGAACGCGGCCGAGATGATCAGCCCGGCCCAGACGACCGCGAACGACCGGCTCGACCAGCGGGCGAGCGGCCCCCATTCCCGACCGACGACGACGGCGAACGCGAGCGCCGCGGTCGCAATCGAGGCGACGGCGAGCGGCTGGATCCCGAACAGCGCGGCCAGCGGGTAGTAGATGACGCTGTACGTGACGAAGCTGTAACGCCCGCCGTACCAGAAGTTGTTCCAGAGCTCGTAGCCGTCGTCCAGGAAGACGGTGCGCTGGTAGACGTGGGCGGCCAGGTCATTACCGGGCGGGCCGAGCCAGGCGAGAAGGGCGGCGAGGCTGGCGGCGGCCGCGGCTGCGAGCAAAGCCTCCCGCACGAGGGGGCTCGCGCGATTCACGAGACGGAAGGCTACTCGCTCGGGCAGTCGGCCGAGACCGAATTAGGCTTCGAGACATGAAAGGCGCGATCGCTGCCGGGCACCCCCTCACCGCCGAGGCCGGCGCGGCGATCCTCGCCGAGGGCGGGAACGCGGTCGACGCCTGCCTGGCCGCCGCGTTCGCGTCGTGGGTCACCGAGAGCCCGCTCACCGGCCCGGGCGGCGGAGGCTTCCTCCTGGTCCATCGCGCGCGCGACCGGAAGGACCGCCTGCTCGACTTCTTCGTCGCCACGCCCGGGAAGGGGCTACGAGGCCGCAAGCCCGCAGAGATGGAGACGATCGACGTCGATTTCGACGGCTCGTCTTCTCAGGTGTTCCTCGTCGGCCCGGCCTCGTGCGCCGTTCCGGGCGTGGTGGCGGGACTCGAGACGGCTCACCGCGCGTACGCGACGCTTCCCTGGCCGCGGCTGCTCGAGCCGGCGATCGAGCTCGCCCGTAACGGACGTCGAGCTGACGCCGCCGCAGGCGTACCTGCACGCGATCCTCGACCTGATCCTCCGGCACACGCCCGAGGGCCGGGAGATCTACGGCCAGGAGGGACGGCTGGCGCGGGGCGAGAAGGTCGTGATGCCGGACCTCGCGCGCACGCTCGTGACGCTGGCCAAGGGCGGAGCGCCGCGAGCTCTACCGCGGCGACCTCGGCGCGCGAGTCGTGGATCACGTGCTGGAGGGCGGCGGCACGTTGACACGGCGCGACCTCGCGGAGTACCGCGTCATCTGGCGCCGGCCCGATCAGCGCCGACGTTCGAGGGCAGAGCTGTTCGTCTCGAACCCGCCCCCTTCCTCGGGAGGAGTGCTCATCGGCTACGCACTGGCCCTCCTCGACCGGCTCGGCGCAAGCGGGCCGGCCGGGAGCGCGGAGTCGATCCAGTCCCTCGTCGAGGTCATGCGCGAGGCGGCCCGCGCGCAGGCAGGGCAGCTTCACCGGCGACCTCCACCGCGGCGGGCTTGGCGCGCCGGCTGTGCTCGGACGACGCGATCCGGGCAGCGCTGGAGCGGATCGAGAGCGGCGCTGCCCGCCGCGCGCGAGCAGGCGGGCGCGCCCGGAACGACGCACATCTCCGTGGTCGACGAGCGGGGGAACGCCGCTTCGCTCACCGCGTCGACCGGCGCCGGCTCCGGCGTCATCGTGCCCGGCACCGGGATCCACCTGAACAACATGCTCGGCGAGTACGACCTGAACCCGTCCGGAGCTCGACGCGAGCCCTGGGAAGCGACTGACGAGCATGATGGCCCCGTCGATCGTCCTTCGCGATTCGAGCCCGCGCCTGGTGGTCGGGAGCGCAGGCTCGATCCGGCTTCGCGGGGCGATCCTGCAGCTCGTCGTCAACGTGGTTCGGCACGGCATGCCGGTCGAAGAGGCGATCTCGGCACCGCGCGTCCATGTCGACGACGGCCACGTGCATTGCGAGGGCGGGGCGGACCAGCCGGAGCTCGACCGACTCGAGCGGCTCGGGTACGAGCTGATCCGCTGGCGGCGGCGGAACCTCTACTTCGGCGGCGCGGCGGCAGTCGAGGTGCGCGAAGACGGCAGCCTCCACGCGGCCGGCGATCCTCGCCGTGGCGGGCACGGCATCGTCGTTGCCTGACTGGCTGCTCGTCCGGCAGGCGACACCGGCGGACGCCGAGGCGCTCGCCCAGCTCGGCCGCGCCGTGGGCTCCGAAGCCGAGGGCTGGCTGATCACCGATCGCAACTGGCGGAGCCCGTCCGACGAGCGCCGCTACCTGAAGAGCCTCCGCCGCTACCCGCACGCGGCCGTCTTCGTCGCGGAGGCCGCAGAGGGCATCGTCGGCCGGCTGTCGATCGCGCGCGACCCGCATCCGGCGAGCCACCACGTGGCCGACCTCGGGCTGATGGTCGCCGCAGGCCGTCGCCGGCAGGGCGTCGGAACCGCGCTCATGGCCGAGGCCACGGCGTGGGCGCGCGGAGCCGGCGTGCGGAAGCTCGAGCTGCACGTCTTCCCGCACAACGACGCCGGCGATCGCTCTGTACGAGAAGCTCGGCTACCGCCGCGAGGGTTATCGGAAGGAGCACTACCGCCGCGGCGACAGGCTACGTGGACGCGATCCTGATGGCTCTCGACCTCGAAGAGAGCAGTGAGTCAGAGTCAGGCGCGCCACGTCCGTTGTAACGACTCCGCCGCCCAAGCCCTGGGTAGGGAAGGGAGGATGCCTGGACAGACCCCCGCGACGCGCCTGACTCTGACTCTGCCCGATCACAATAGCTAGGCAGATATGGGGCTGGCAAGGTGGAACCGCCACCCACTGAATAGAGTTGCCGGCGTGACTCCGCTGGCCGAGATCGCCGACAGTTTCTTCAAGCCCGCGGTGCGAGACCTCGTGCCCTACGAGCCGGGCAAGCCGGTCGAGGAGGTCCAGCGCGAGCTCGGCCTCGAGCGCGTGGTCAAGCTCGCTTCGAACGAGGGCCCATACGGCCCGTTTCCAGAGGCTCTCGAGGCCCTGGCGCGGCTCGCGCCCGGAGCTCAACCGGTACCCGGACGGAGGCTCGTACCGACTGCGCGCTGCTCTCGCCGAGCGGCACGACGTGCGGTTCGAGGAGATCGCGCCGGGTGCGGGCTCGGACGGCGTCGTCGACTACCTCTCCCAGCTCGCGCTCGACCCCGGCGACGAGATCGTGTGCGGCTGGCCGTCGTTCCCGAGCTACGCCATCGACGCGCTGAAGCTCGGCGCCGTTGCCCGCCGGGTGCCGCTTCGCGAGCACCGCTACGACCTGGACGCGATGCTCGAGGCAGTCGGGCCGAAGACGAAGCTCGTCTACGTCTGCCACCCGAACAACCCGACCGGGACGATGAACACGCGCGCCGAGCTCGACGACTACTTCGATCGCGTCCCCGAGCACGTCCTGACGGTGCTCGACCAGGCCTATGCCGAGTACATCGACGATCCCGACTACGCGGACGGCGTCGAGACGTATCTGAAGGCGGGCCGGCGGGTCGTCGTGCTGCGGACGTTCTCGAAGATCTACGGGCTGGCGGGCCTGCGCGTCGGCTACGCGGTGGCGCCGGAGGAGGTCGTGACGGCGATCGGCAAGGTGCGGCGCGCCTTCGACGTCAACTCGGCCGCGCAGGAGGCTGCGCTGGCGAGCATGGACGCCGGCGAGGAGCTCGCGCGCCGCCGGCGCGAGAACGCCGAGGGTCTCGCGCAGCTGGAGCGGATCATGCGCGAGCACGGGCTCGAGCCCGCCGGGCCCGCGGTGGGGAACTTCCTCTTCGCCGAGGTCGGCGACGATGCCCGGCCGCTGTTCGAGCAGCTCCTGCAGGAAGGCGTGATCGTCCGCCCGGCGGGTGGCTTCGGCGCGCCGGGCGCGATCCGGGTCACCGTCGGGACTCCCGAGGAGAACGAGTTCTTCGGCGACGCGCTCGGCCGCGTCCTCAGCGGCGCAACGCGCTCTTAGCCCTGTCGGCCAGAGCGAGCCCGCCGTAGGCGAGGTGCGCCAGGCGGAGCTGGCCGCGGGTCATCGGCGCCGGGACCTCCTCTTCCGCGAGGAGACGCTTGACGGCGACGCTCGCCAGGTCGAACCGGCCGTGCCAGACGGCGATCTGGACGCAGGCCGCGAGCGCCTCTCCAGCTGCGCGCTTGGCGTCGCCTGGTCGCGCAGCATCCTCGAGCACCTGCGCCCATCCGCTCCTACCGTTCGGACTGAGGACGGTGCGGTAAGCGTCGGACAAGGCGGTCGACCCGCTGCGGTACGAGACACCGACGCGCGCCACGTTGCGGCAGGTCGGCGAACGCCTCGTCGAGCCGGCGCGCCAGCTCGCGCGGCGCGCACGGGCTGGAGTAGACGACGGGCTCCAGGAAGGTCGGATCCTCGGCACCCACGAGCCGCTCGGGCTCCTTCTGGGCGATCCGCGAGAGCGGCGTATGCGGGTACACGCGTGCGCCTGTCGAGTAAGCGACCTCGATCGCGGGCGGCAACGCGCGCACGAAGTCGATCGTCTCGGCGACCGTCTCGTCGGTCTCGCCGGGAAGCCCGAAGATGAGCCCGAGGTCGGCGGCGACACCGTGCTCGGAGAGCAGGGCGATGAGATCGTCGAGGTGTCGTCGGCGAAACGGCTTCTGCGCCGCGGCGAGCACCTTCTCGGCAGCGCTGTCGACCGTGATCGAGACGAGCCCGTTCGTCTCGCGGACGAGCTCGGCGAGCTCGGCGGAGAACGGCGTCGGGTTGAAGTACGCGCGCCAGGTGAGCGGAGTCGGCCAGGCCTCGTTCCACGAGCCCGCGCAGGACGGCGATCGAGTGCTTCTCGTCCGGAAGGTTGAACTCGTCGTCGGCGAAGAAGATCGGCACCCGCCCGATGCCGCGCCCCTTCGCGTAGTCCACCGTCTGCTCGATCTCGGCGAGCACCGCGCCGAGGTCGCCGTTCACGTGCTGGCGCATCAGGTTCGCGGCCGTGCAGTAGGCGCACTGCATCGCGCAGCCGATCCGCGTCCGCACCGGAAACGAGTTCGCGGGCGCATAGATCGGATCCCGCTGCGTCGAGCCCGCGAAGACGAGCTGGTAGGCGTCGATGCCCCGCTCCTCGCCGCGTCGAACGAGGCCCGGAATCTCCGGCAGCGGACCGGCCCGCGCAGATGGCCGCAAACACGTCCTCGCCGGCGCCGACAACACCCCACTCGACGTCGAGGTACTCGAGGCATTCCTGGGGACACGCAGAGAAACCCGCGCCACCTGCGACGAAGGTCGCCTCCGGAACGACCTCGCCCAGAGCGCGCCTGAGCTCGCGGATCTCGGGCAGCAGGAAGCTGACGTCGATCGGGCCGTGCCCGTTCGCGGCCGGGTGGTCGACGACGATGCAGTCGTCGATGATGCGGATGCCCAGGCCGACGACCTGCGGCTGCAGGCGCTCGGCCGCGGCGCAGGCGGCCCCGATCGCGTCCTCTGCGAAGAGATAGGGATCGAGGATCTCGACCTCCGCGCCCGTGCTCTGCGCCGCGGTTCGCAAACGCTCCAGTCCGTAGGCCGGGACCGGCGTCACCCTCTGAAAGGGATTGGCGTGGACGAGCAGGGCCCGAAAGCGCGACCCGGCGGCGGCCGGCCGGGCGGAAACGGACATGTCCTGCCGAGTGTAACGGGGTGAAGTCAATTTCCTACCGAAATCGCCTTCGCTTTCGACGTGGATTAACCTCCGCCGCCAGTGCTCCGAGTGGTCTCGGGAATCGCGCACCGACTGGTTGGACGGCAACTGGCGCTCCTGGCGCGCGTGCCGAGCTTCCGTTACCTGGCGCTGGCCAACTTCGGCTCGGGTATCGGCACCTGGCTCGCGTTCGTCGCGCTCACGGTCGACGTCTGGGATCGCACCGAATCCGGCAAATGGGTGGCCGCCCTCCTGATCGCGGACTTCCTGCCCGTGATCGTCATCGGGGTTCTCGCCGGCCCGCTCGTCGATCGTTTCTCGCGGCGGCGCTTGATGGTGGCGTCGGATCTCGTGCGCTGCGTGGTCTTCCTGGCGCTGCCGTTCGCCAACAGCCCGAGGCTGATCATCGCCCTCGCGGGAGTAGCCGGCTTCGCCACCGGCTTCTTCCGGCCGGCCGTGTACGCGGGGCTGCCGAACCTGGTCACCGACCGCGAGCTGCCGAGCGCCAACGCCCTCGTCCAGTCCATCGAGGCGATGACGACGATCATCGGCCCCTTGATCGGCGGCATCCTCGTCGCCGCCTCGGGCCCCGACGCCGCGTACTGGATCAACTCGGTCACGTTCCTCTTCTCGGCCGCCCTGCTCGTGCGCATCCCGAACTCGCTGCTCCAGGCGGCACGCACGACGACTGCGGGCCACTGGCGCGACCTTCGTGAGGGCTTTTCGCAGATCGGCGGCTCGCGCGCGCTGCTCACCGTGCTCCTGGCCTGGAACGTGGGCATGCTCGCCAACGCCGGCGTCAACGTGGCCGAGGTCAAGCTGGCGAAGGTGTCCTTCGACGCGGGCGACTTCGGGTTCGGCCTGCTGGTCGGCAGCGCTGGTCTCGGCGTTGCGCTCGGGAGCCTTTCGGCGGGCACATGGGTCGAGCGCCGCGGCGCCGCGAGTGTGTACGGGTTCGGGCTCTTGTTGATGGCGATCGGCATCGCCGCGGCAGCGCTGTCGCCGAATGTCTGGGTGGCGGCGCCTGCGGTCGCCGTCTCCGGCGCCGGCAACGGCATCGCGCTCGTCTGCAACGCCGTCTTCGTGCAACGTGGCGCGCCCGACCGCATCCGCGGCCGGGTCTTCACCGTGCTGATGAGCTCGAATTACGCGGTCTTCCTGCTCGGCATGCTGGTCGCGGGGCCCTTGACGGACGAGTACGGGGCCCGGTGGGTGTGGGCAGTCGCCGCGGTCTTTGCCGCCCTGGCCGCTCTGGTCGGATTTGTCCTCGCCCGTGGCATCGACGAGCGGATAACCCCGGGCGCGGAGCCACTGGCCGCGACGGAGAGCTAGGTGGCGAAGCGCCGGGAGTGGACGCGCGAGTCGCTCGCGGCCGGCGTGCGCGCCGGCGACACGCGTGCGCTGGCGAGGGCGATCACGCTGGTCGAGAACGCCGATCCACTCGCGTACGAGGTCGTCGCGGATCTCTACCCGGAGACGGGCTCGGCCTACGTGGTCGGCATCACCGGGCCGCCCGGTGTCGGCAAGTCGAGCCTGATCGCAGCTCTCGTACGACACATTCGCGAGCAGGGGAAGACCCTCGGCATCATCACCGTCGACCCTTCGAGCCCGTTCACGAAGGGCGCTCTGCTGGGCGACCGCATCAGGCTCTCCGACCATTTCCTCGATCCCGGCGTCTTCATCCGGTCGATGGGCACGCGCGGACATCTGGGCGGCCTCGCCGAGTCGACGCTCCAGGCGATGCTCGTCCTGGACGCAGCGGGCAAGGACTACGTGTTCGTCGAGACGGTCGGGACCGGGCAGAGCGAGGTCGAGGTGATCGGGGTTGCCGATACCGTGCTGCTCGTGCTGATGCCCGGCTCCGGAGACTCGATCCAGGCGCTGAAGGCCGGGATCATGGAGATCCCCGACGTGATCGCGATCAACAAGTCCGACCATCCGGCGGCGAAGACGATGCTGAACGAGGTGCGCTCGATCCTGGCGCTCGACCACGATCGCGACTGGAAGCCGCCGATTCTCCTGACCGAGGCGGTGCGCGGCGAGGGCGTCCCCGAGCTGTGGGAGAAGGTCGAGGAGCACCACGCGCACCTCGACGAGGGCGGCCAGCTCGCCGAGCGCAGGCGCAAGAACCTGGCGGGCGAGGTCTTCGCGGTCGCCTCGGCACGGGCGAAGACGCATCTCGAGCAGGCCGTCGAGGGAGATCCGGAGCTCCAGCGCGTGCTCGACGAGGTGCAGCGCCGCGAGCTCGACCCGCTGAGCGCTGTTCGCGAGATCATGGAGAAGGTGTTTCACCTTGGCGACGGAAACAGCACCGACAATCGCTGACGTCGAGGCCGCGCGCGGTCGGCTCGAAGCCGCCGGCGTCCGCTCGACTCCGGTCTACGAATCGGAGACCTTCACGCGCCGGACCGGGCGCGAAGTCCTCCTCAAGGCCGAGAACCTCCAGCGCACGGGCGCGTTCAAGATCCGCGGGGCGGTCAACCGGATCGCCACGCTCAGCGACGCCGAGCGCGCCGCCGGGGTCGTCGCGGCGAGCGCCGGCAACCACGGACAGGCCGTGGCCTGGGCGGCCCGCGCGGCCGGCGTCGACGCGACGATCTTCATGCCGGAGGAAACGCCGATGGCCAAGATCGACGCGACGCGGAACTACGGCGGGCGGGTCGAGCTGATCGGGGTCGGATTCGAGGAAGCACTGGCCGCGGCGCGTGAGTACGCAGAGGAGGCCGGCGCGACCTTCGTCCACGCCTTCGAGGATCCCGACGTGATCGCCGGTCAGGGAACGATCGGCCTCGAGCTCGCAGAACAGCTTCCCGAAGGTCGAGACGGTGGTGATCCCGATCGGCGGCGGCGGGCTCGCATCGGGTATCGCGCTCGCGCTGAAGGCGACCCGGCCGGAGGTCAAGCTCGTCGGTGTTCAGGCCGATGCCTGCGCGCCCTTTGCGGGCAAGACCGAGCACGGCTTCACGATCGCCGAAGGAATTGCGGTCAAGGAGCCGGGTGAGCTGACCTCGGCCATTCTCGGCGACCTGCTCGACGGGGTCGTCACGGTCACCGACGAGGAGATCTCCCAGGCGATCGTCCTGCTGCTCGAGCGGACCAAGCTCGTCGTCGAAGGGGCCGGCGCCGCATCGGTCGCTGCGCTGCTGGCCGGCCGTGTCGAGGGCAACGGCTCCGCGGTGGCGATCCTCTCGGGCGGCAACATCGACCCGACGCTTCTGATCCAGGTCATGCGCCACGGCCTCGACCCTGGCGGGGCGCTACCTCGTCGTCCGCACGCGTATCGGGGACCGCCCGGGCGAGCTGATCAAGCTCCTCTCGCTGTTCGCGGAGGAGCACGCCAACGTCGTGTCCGTCGAGCACCACCGCGAGGGGATGAACGTGCCGGTCACCGAGACCGAGGTCGAAGCGACGCTCCTGACGCGAGACCAGGAGCACTGCGCCGCGATCCTCGAAGCGATGCGGTCTCGCGGCTACGAGGTCGAAAGCCTGAACTAGCCGTCGTACACTCGGCCGATGCGACCGTGCCCGAATTGCGGCAGCGAGAACGCCGACGACGCGAGATTCTGCTCCAGCTGCGGGACCGCGCTCACGTCCGCGGAGGCGGCGCGCGAGGAGCGCAAGGTCGTCACGGTGCTCTTCGCCGACCTCGTCGGGTTCACGAGCCGCGCGGAGCAGATGGACCCGGAAGACGTGCGGGCTCTCGTGCTCGCCGTACTACGCCCATGTGCGCGGAGGAGCTCGAGCGCCACGGCGGGACGGTCGAGAAGTTCATCGGCGACGCGGTCATGGCGCTCTTCGGCGCACCGGTCGCGCACGAGGACGACCCCGAGCGCGCGGTGCGCGCTGCGCTTGCGATCCGCGACTGGATCCGCGAGCAGGGCGGCGACCTGCACCTGCGGATTGCGGTCACGACCGGCGAGGCGCTCGTGTCGCTCGGACGCCCGGCCCGGCGAGGGAGAGGGAATGGCGTCGGGCGACGTCGTCAATACCGCCGCGCGGCTGCAGTCGGCGGCGCCGGTCGACGGCGTCCTCGTCGACGAGACGACCTACCGCGCGACCGAGTCAGGCGATCGAGTACCGGGAGGCCGAGCCCGTGGAGGCGAAGGGGAAGGCGGAGCCCGTGCCCGGCGTGGGAGGCGCTCGAAGCGCGATCGCGGTTCGGCGTCGACACGGCTAGGCGCCGCGTGCGCCCCTCATCGGCCGCGACCGTGAGCTGGACGTCGCTCGTCGCTGCGCTCGACCGCGTGCGCGCGAAGAACGCTCGCCGCAGCTGGTCACGCTCGTCGGCGTACCCGGCGATCGGCAAGAGCCGCCTCGTCTACGAGCTCTTCGCGGCTGTCGAGCGACGAGCCCGATCTCATCTTCTGGCGACAGGGGCGCTCGCTGCCGTACGGCGAGGGCGTTTCCTTCTGGGCGCTGGGCGAGATGGTCAAGGCGCAGGCCGGCATCCTCGAGACGGACCCGCCGGACGAGCGCAGCGAGAAGCTGCAGCAGAGCCTGCCCGGCGACCTCGGCGGAGGCGACGCGCGAGTGGGTCGCCCGGCACCTGCGAGCCCCTCGTCGGCGCTCGAGAGCGAGCAGGAGCTGCGCGGCGACCACCGGGCCGAGGCGTTCGCCGCCTGGCGCAGGTTCTTCGAGGCGATCGCCGACGTAGCGGCCCGCTCGTGCTCGTCTTCGAGGATCTCCACTGGGCGGACGACGGGCTGCTCGACTTCGTCGACCACCTCGTCGAGTGGGCGGTCGGCGTCCCGATCCTCGTCGTCTGCACGGCACGGCCGGAGCTGCTGGCGCGCCGGCCGGGGTGGGGCGGGGGGAAGCCGAACGCGGTGACCGCTCTCGCTCTCCCCGCTCGACGACGAGCAGACGGCCCGGTTGCTCGCGGCCCTGCTCGAACGGTCGGTCCTGCCCGCCGAGACCCAGGCCATGCTGCTGCAGCGCGCCGGCGGCAATCCGCTCTACGCGGAGGAGTTCGTCCGGATGGTGGCCGATCGGGACCTCGAGGAGAGCGACGACGAGCTCCCGCTCCCCGAGTCGGTGCAGGGAATCGTCGCGGCGCGGCTCGACGCCCTTCCAGTGACGAGGAGAAGACGCTGCTTCAGGACGCCGTCGGTTGATCGGCAAGGTCTTCTGGCTCGGGCGCTGTCGCCGGATCGGCGACCTCGAGCCTCGGGCGGCTCGAGGAACGGCTGCACAGGCTGGAGCGGAAGGAGTTCGTTCGGCGGCGACGACGCGTCCTCGGTCGCAGCGGAGACCGATATTCGTTCCGGCACCTGCTCGTCCGCGACGTTGCGTACGGCCAGATCCCGCGGGCCCGGCGAGCCGAGAAGCACCGGCTAGCGGCCGAGTGGATCGAGTCGCTCGGCCGTCCGGAAGACCACGCCGAGATGCTTGCGCACCACTACCTGACGGCGCTGGAGCTGGCTCGGGCCGCGGGAGCCGAGACCGACTCCCTGGCGGAACGCGGCGCGCTTCGCGCTGCGCGAAGCCGGCGACCGAGCGCATTCGCTCGGCGCGTACCGGCTGCGGCGAAGCGTTTCTACGAGGCTGCCCTCGAGCTTTGGCCCGCCGAGGACCAGGACCGGCCGAAACTGCTCTTCAACTACGGCGAGCGTCGTCAATCGCATCCAGCAGGACGGCGCGTCCGAGCTCATCGGAAGGCGCGTGATGCGCTCCTCGTCGCCGGCGATCCCGATACCGCTGCCGAAGCAGAAGTTCTGCTCGGTGAAGTGTTCTGGAATCAGGGGAACGCGACCAGTGCTTCGAATGCCTGGGCCGTGCCGAGGCTCTACTCGAAGGACGCCCGACGACGTTCTCGAAGGCGAACGTGGTCGACAACGTCTCGCGCTACCAGATGCTCGCCGGGGAGACGGAGGCGGCGATCAGCCTGGGGCGAGCAGCCCTCGACATGGTCGAAGAGCTCGGCGGGAACGAGGAGCTCCGCGCGAATGCGCTGAACAACATCGGCAGCTGCCCGCATGTATGGGGGAGACGCCGCGGGCCTCGCCGACATCGAGCGAGGCCTCGAGATCGCAGTGGCGATGAACTCGGTCGAAAGCCATCCGGGCCTACGGGAACCTCGCCTCCATGCTGGCCGATCTCGGAGAGCTCGAGCGGGCGCTACGAGATGGTCGCTCATGGGACTGCGCGGCGGCCGAGCGCTTCGGGGTTGCCGAGCGCATCGGCTGGCTTGCTGCCGAGATGTCCTGGACCCGTACTGGAACGGGAACTGGGACGAGGCCTCAGGTTCGCCTCGACGAGTTGATCGCGGAGTTCGAGGAGAGTCTGTTCTGGATGGAGGCCCCGTGCCGCGTGGCTACGCGGGCGGATTCGATCTCGCTCGAGGAGACGACGCGGGTGCTCGAGCCGACGCCGAGCGTGCACATCGAGCGCGCGCGGCTGCGAAGGATCCCCAGGTGCTGTGGCCGGCCCTCGCCTTCGGCGCACACGCGCTCGTCCGCGGCGGACGCCCGAGCGAGCGGCTGCTCGCGCAGGAGGTCCTAGCGACTGGCGAGCGAAGAGATTCTCCACGTTCAGGGCAGCGCAAGCGAGTGGTTGAGGCGACATTGCGGTGGCTGTGCGCGCGCTCGGAATGGAGGCCGAGCTCATCGAGGCTGCGCCTCTGGTGCACGCTGCCGACTCCCTGGCTCGCGGCCGCATGCTCGTACGCAGCCGGAGACTTCCTCGGCGCCGCCAACACTACGCGGAGATCGGATCGCTGCCCGATGAAGCCTTTGCGCCGCCTGCGCGCAGCGGAGGCGCTCGTGCTCGGCGGGTCGACGGGCCGAAGCGAACCCGAGCTGCAGCGAGCGCTCGCGTTCTGGCGCTCGGTCGGCGGCAGCGGCCTACGTCCGCGAGGGCGAGGCGCTGCTCGCCGCTGCCGGCCTGATTCAGGTACCGCAGCGGCGGAACTGCACCGTGTCGCCGCCGCGCTCGGCCCAGTCGTCGACCCCGCCGCCGAGCACGGGGCGGGCTTCGACGCCGGCCGCCTGCAGGACGCTCGCTGCGATTACTGCGCGCGCGCCCGACGAGCAGATCGTGACCACGGTCTTGCCGCCGTTGAAGTCGTCCGTGAACTCGCGGACGATGCGATACGGCATGTGCCGGCTGCCGGCGATGTAGCCCTCGTCGCGCTCGTCCTTCTCCCGCACGTCGAGGATCTCGGCGCCGTTCTCGACGAGCTGCTCGAGCTCGTCGAGCGCAACGGGCTGCATGGTCTCGGTCGGCTTCGCCTCGGTGACGAAGCCGCGCACCTCGAAGAGCCCGACCGCGTGCAGTCCTCGCGCAGCTCGTAGGGCCTCGTCCTCGGAGGAGGCGCGGATGACGACCGGCTCCTCGGCCGTCAAGATGAATGCCGCCTTCGTCGCGAACTTCGATCCCGAGACGGGAACGTTGAAGGCTCCCTCGATGTGGCCGCCGAGGAACTCGCTCGTCGGGCGGACGTCCAGGCACCGTGGCGTCACCTGGAGAGTCGACGGGCTCGAGTGGAGGCTGCGCGGCCACGAACGGCCCGCGGTTGAGCTCCACGATCCGGTCCATGTTCGGAGGCCGGGGCGCCGACGAGGCGGTCGTCGCGCCCACGAACTCGTCCTCGCTGCGCTCGACGAGCTCCAGCTTGTGGTTGAACCGCCGCTCGAAGCCGATCGTCGAGGAGTGCATGGAGCTCATGCCCGCCCCGCAGAGGGAGCCGGCGACGTGGCCGGGATAGACCTGCACGCCGTCCGGGAGCTCGAGCAGCCGCTGCAGGCTCAGGAACATCGCGCGTGAGCCCTCGTCGGCCGCCGTGGCCAGGTCGGGGCGGGCCGCGTCGCCGACGAGCAGCGAGTCGCCCGTGATCAGGAGCCAGGGCTCGTCGCCGCGCGAGCGGTCGATGACGGCGAAGCAGCAGTGCTCAGGCCGGTGGCCTGGCGTGTGCACGACGCGAATCGTCACTTCGCCGATCTCGAGCTCCTGACCGTCCGCGAGCGCGTCGTGGTCGAACTGGGCTTCCGCCTCGGGATGCACCGAGACCGGCAGGTCGTGCTCCAGCGCCAGCCGGCCGTGGCCCGAGACGTGATCCGCATGAGTATGCGTCTCGAGGACGCGCACGAGGCGCGCCTTCTGCTTCTTCGCCTCGGCGAGGTACTGCTCGATTGCGTAGGCAGGGTCGATGACGACCGCCGTCCCCGTGGACTCGTCTCCGATCAGGTAGGACGCGCAGCCGAGATCGTCGTCGACGAACTGGCGGAAGAGCACGAACGTAGAGGCTACAACGTCTACAGGCCGAGGTGCTTCGCGATCACCATGCGCTGCACTTCGTTCGTGCCCTCGCCGATCTCGAGGATCTTCTGATCCCGGTACAGCCGCGAGATCGCGGACTCCTCCATGAAGCCGTAGCCGCCGTGGATCTGGAGCGACTCGTTCGCGGCGCGATGCGCTAGCTCGCCCGTGTAGAGCTTCGCCATCGCCGCCTCCTTGGCGAACGGGCGACCCTGGTCCTTCAGCCAGGCGGCCTTGTAGACGAGGTTCCGGCCGGCCTCGATCTCCGTGGCCATGTCGACGAGCTTGAACTGGACGGCCTGGAACTTCGCGATCGCCTTGCCGAACTGCTCCCGCTCCTGCGCGTACTTCAACGCCAGGTCGTACGCGCCCTGGGCCAGGCCGACGCCCATCGCGGCGACGGAGATGCGCCCGCCGTCGAGGATCTCGAGGAACTGCTGGAACCCCTTGCCGCGCGGGCCGAGCAGGTTGCCCTCCGGCACGCGTGCGTCCTTGAACGAGAGCTCGCGCGTGTCCGAGGCGCGCCAGCCGAGCTTCTCCATCGGCGGCGAGATGTCGTAGCCGGGTGTGCCGTTCGGGACGATGAGGTTCGAGATCTCGTCCTCGCCGGTGAGCGCGGTGATCGTGACGCAGGCGCTGATGTCGGTCCCCGCGTTGGTGATGAAGATCTTCGAGCCGTTGATCACCCACTCGCCGTCGGTGAGCTCGGCGCGCGTACGTGCATTCCCCGCGTCGGATCCGGCACCCGCCTCGGTGAGGCCGAACGCGGCCAGCTTCTGCCCCGAGGCGAGGTCCGGCAGCCACTGTTGCTTCTGCTCGTCGCTCCCGTAGAGGAAGATCGGCATCGTGCCGAGCGACGTGTGCGCGGCCATCGTGATCGCCACCGAGGAGTCGATTCGCGTCAGCTCCTCGACCGCGATCGCGTAGGAGAGCGTGTCGGTGCCGCCCCCGCCGTACTCCTCCGGGATCGGCATCCCCATCAGGCCGAGCTCTGCCATCTCCGTGACGAGCTCGTACGGGAAGCGGTGCTCGCGGTCGAGCTCCTCGGCGACCGGCGCGACCTTCGCCTCCGCGAAGTCGCGCACGGTGCTCCGAATGAGCTCGTGCTCCGGCGAGAGGTCGAAGTTCATCTCGTCAGGCGCGAGGCGAGCTCGACGATGAGGCGGACTCCGTAGCCGGTACCGCCCTTCTGGCCGAGGTAATCGTTCCGGGGCCACGTGAAGAAGCCCGTCCCGGCCATGTCCACGTGCGCCCAGGGGCCCTCGCCGACGAACTCCTCGAGGAAGGACGCGGCGTAGGCGGGGATCGCCTGGCCGCGGACCGACGAGTTCTTCATGTCCGCGAACGCCGATTCGATGTACGCCCCGTAGCGACGGTGCATCGGCCACGGCCACGCGTGGTCGCCGCTCGCCTCGCCCGCGGCCACGACTTCGTCTCGCCAGGAGTCCTCGTTCCCGAAGACGCCGGCGTAGAGATCGCCGAGTGCCTTCTCCATCGCACCCGTCAAGGTGGCGAAGTCGACGAGATGCGTCGCTCCTTGCTGGCGCGCGTAGTGGAGAGCGTCGGCCAGGACGAGGCGGCCTTCGGCATCGGTGTTCGTGATCTCGATCGTCTTGCCGTTCATCGCGCGGAGGACGTCGCCCGGGCCGGTACGAGCCCCCGCCGACCATGTTCTCGGTGGCGGCGACGACGGCGATCACGCGAACGGGGAGGCCGAGCTGGGCGATTGCCCCCATGCCTTCGATGACGGCGGCGCCGCCGGCCATGTCGCCCTTCATGTCCTCCATGTAGAGCGCGGGCTTGATCGAGATGCCGCCGGTGTCGAACGTGACGGCCTTGCCGACGAGCCCGAGGACGGTGTCGTCCTGTCGGCTGCGGGGGGTCGTAGCGCATGACGATCAGGCGCGGAGGGTTGTGGCTCCCCTGTGCGACCCCGGCGAACGCGCCCATGCCGAGCTTCTCGATCTGCTTCGAGCCCCAGCGCCTCGGCGGTGACGTGCTCGCGCTCGGACGCGATGTCCTGCGCCCGGGCGGCGAGCTTCTCGGGAGTGAGCTCGTTCGCCCCGGTGTTGGCGAGGTCGCGCGCCCGGTTCGTCGCCTCTGCGACGCTCACGGCGCGCTGGGCCGGCTCAGTCGACATCGTCAGGGCCGATCAGGACCAGGTGGTCGAACGGCAGCTCCTTCACCTCTTGCTTCCAGCGGCCGGGGTCGTAGGCGCCGAGAACGAGCCCATCCACGATCGCCCGCGCCTGCTCGGCAGGGGCGAGGTCGAGCGAGTCGTCGAGGAGCCAGGCCAGGGTTCCGCCGACCCGGTCGGCGGCCGCGGATACGCGGGCGGCGGCGGTGCGCAAGGCGTCGGCGTCGATCTCGGCGGCAGGCCCGAGCCCGACGACGACGACACGGCGGGCGCCGAGCTCTCCGTTCGGGTGCAGCACGGCTGTGCGGCCGATCGCCTGGGCGACCTCTTCCTCGGTGGCGAGCCGGCCGAGCCGTCCCTCGAGAGTCTTGTCCAGCGACTCGGCGACGGCCGGCAGCGCCGAGCCGTTGTCCGAGAGGGCGACGGCGAGCACGTCTGCCTCGAAGGATTCAGCTGTCTGCGCTCGAACATCGACCTGCATGCGGGCGCCGATGCTATCCGAACCTATTTCTACGGTGCCTCCGAACTTTTTCAAACTCTTGATTAGGCCTTAACCATTTCGAAATGGCGCCGATAGAGACTGTCGACCATGACTCCTCTGCGGCCCATCGCCTCTGCGGCGGCTCCCTGCGCGGGAGACCGTCGAGTCGCTCACCCAGCACATCTCGACGCTCACCACCGAGCGTCAGGCGCTGCGGACGAACGGCGCGAGCGAGACTGCGCTCGAGCGGCAACCGCGTGCAGATCGCGCGTGCGCAGTGGGAGCTCTCCTACGCGCTGATCGAGCGCTACCTCCCGAACTCCGCCGAACAGGCCGCGTAGACCCTTCGTCCCGCCGCGGCTAGTGTGGCCGCGTGCGCGCCGAGATCGACAAGCGGGCCATGGCGGCGCTCGCGAGCGGGCATGCCGCCACCGACTTCGCCAACGGCGCGCTGCCTGCGCTGCTGCCGTTCTTCGTCGATCGCTTCGACCTTTCGTACACCCTCGCCGGGCTCCTCATCCTCGCCTCGGCGTTCTCCTCGTCGGTGATCCAGCCCTTCTTCGGGCTCTGGTCCGACCGGCGTGGCGCGATCTGGCTCTTGCCAACCGGCGTCGCCGTGGCGGGGCTCGGGATCGCGCTCGCGGCGAACGCGCCCCGCTACTGGCTCGTGCTCCTGTTCGTCCTCGTCTCCGGGGTCGGGTGTCGCCGCGTACCACCCGGAAGGCTCGAAGTTCGCGGCGTACACGAGCGGCCGGCGGCGGGCGAGCGGGATGTCGCTCTTCTCGATCGGCGGGAACCTCGGCTACGCGCTCGGCCCGGCGATCGCGACGCCGCTCGTCCTCTGGCTGGGCCTGCGCGGCGGGCTCCTGCTCGCCGTCCCGTGCCTCGTCGATCGCGGCCTTGCTCGTCGCCGCCGGCCGCTACCTCGCGAGCTTCGCTCCCGAGCGGACCGGGGATCGAAGCCTGGCCGGCGAAGACCGGTCCGGTGCGCGCTGGTCCTCCTGCTCGGCGTGATCGCCCTGCGGAGCGTCTCGTGGTTCGGGCTGATCACGTTCGTGCCGCTGTGGGCGGTCTCGCTGGGACATTCCAAGGCGTATGGCAACCAGCTGCTGACCTTCATGCTGCTGGCGGGCCTCGCCGGGACGCTTGCGGCGGGGCCGCTCGCCGATCGCATCGGCCGCCGCCCGGTGCTCATCGGGAGCATCGCCGCGACTGCGCCGCTCACGCTCGTCTTCGTCGCCGTCGGCGGCGTGGTCGGGGCGGTTCGCGCTCGCGCTCGTCGGCGCCTGCGTGGTCGGCACGTTCGGCGTGACGATGGTCATGAGCCAGGAGTACCTGCCGCGGCGCATCGGCCTCGCGTCCGGGCCTCTCGATCGGGATGTCGATCGGGCTCGGCGGCATCGCTGCGGTAGGGCTTGGGCGCGCTCGCGGACACCGTCGACCTCCAGACGTCCCTGTACGTGTGTGCCGCGGCGCCGATCGCGGCAGTCGCGCTCGCGGCATTCCTGCCCTCGTCGCAGAAGTCGGGGCGCATGACGCCAAACCCGGTCTCGGATGTGCTGTAGCCTGCCGCCCGTGGCACCGACCACCCGCGAGTTTTTCGAAGGCCTCGAGGCCCGTGTCGATTCCGGCAAGACCGCCGGGATGAACAACTCGTACCTCTTCGACGTCGAGGGCGCCGGCAAGTGGAAGGTCGACGTTGCGGACGGCAAGGTGACCGTCACCGAAGGCGAGGCCGACGCGGACGTCACGATCCGCACCTCGGAGGAGACGTTCGAGGCCATCGCGAGTGGCGAGCAGAACCCGACGACTGCCTACATGTCGGGAAAACTGAAGGTCGACGGCGACATGGGCGCCGCGCTCAAGCTGCAGAAACTGTTCTGAGTTGACCTTTTACGAGTTCCTGCTGTTCGTGCACGTCGCGTGCGCCGTGCTTTGGGTCGGCGGTGCTGCGATGTTGCAGTTCTTCGGCCTCCGGGCGCTGGCCTCGGGCAACGCGAATCAGCTGGCCGAGTTCGCGGGCAACGTGGAGTGGATCGGCAGTCGCGTTCTCACGTCGACCGCGCTCGGCGCCTTCCTCGCCGGGCTCGGCCTGGTCTGGGAGTCGGATTTCTAGGGCTTCGGCGACGACTGGATCGTCATCGCGCTCATCCTCTTCGGGATCACGTTCCTCGCCGGAGCCGGGTTCTTCGGGCCAGAGTCCGGTCGGATCAAGAAGCTGATCGAGTCCGAGGGGGCGGTCGCGGCTCAGGGACGCATCAAGCGCCTGCTCGTGCTGACGCGGATCGACCTGATGATCCTCTTCCTGATCATCTTCGACATGTCCGTGAAGCCGTCGTTCGACGACGGCGGGACGTTGCTCGGAGCATTCGCGGTGGCCGCGGCACTGGCGGCGCTCCTCACCGTCCCGGCGCTTCGCGCGCGGCCGGCGACCGGCTGACCTACTCCTCGAGCTCGACGAGGACGGCACCGCCCGCGACCGGTCGCCCTCGGCCACGTGGACCTTGCGCACGACGGCCTCGTAGGGCGAGACCACCGGCGTCTCCATCTTCATCGCCTCGAGCACGAGGAGCGTCTGGCGTGGCTCGACGCGGTCGCCCGGCAGCGGCGAGCACCTTGATCACCGTCCCGGGCATCGGCGCGGTGAGCGTGCTCTGCTCGCCGGGAGCTCCGGGCCGCACGGCATGCGCGGCTTCGTCCACGTCGGGCGCCGAGTGGGGTGGAGGGGGCGAAAGATTGAGCCGCCAGGCGCCTTCCCAGGGGCCACTCGGCAGGCGCGCAGGCGGCGCCGAGAGCGGCGGATACTCCTCGAGGAAAGCGGTCGTCGTCTGGCCTGCGCGCACGGCCGGGTGGCGAACGAGCCACCGGAGGAACGGCAGGTTCGTCGTCAGGCCGCCCACGTCGGTCTCGGCGAGCGCGTCCCGCATCCGGAGGAACGCCTCGTCGCGAGTCGGGCCGTGAGCGATCAGCTTCGCGATCATCGGGTCGTAGGCGACGCCGATCTCGTCGCCCTCTTCGACTCCCGCGTCCACCCGGATCGTCCGCGGCAGGGTGAGCCGCTCGATCCGTCCGGCCTGTGGCAAGAACGAGCGCGGGTCCTCGGCGTAGAGCCTGACCTCGACCGCGTGGCCGTCGAGTCTCGGCTCATCCGACGGCGAGCGGCTCGCCCGCTGCGATGCGGAGCTGTTCGGCGACGAGATCGACCCCCGTGACGAGCTCGGTCACCGGATGCTCGACCTGAATGCGCCCGTTCAGCTCCAGGAACCAGAAGTCGCGGCCGTCGAGCATGAACTCGGCCGTCCCAGCGCTGCGATAGCCGATCGCACGGGCGAAAGAGACGGCGGCCTCGCTCATCCGCGCGCGTAGGTCGGGGTCGAGCGCCGTGGACGGTGATTCCTCCAGCACCTTCTGATGGCGCCGCTGGATCGAGCACTCGCGCTCACCCAGCGCGACGACCTTGCCCTGCCCGTCCGCCAGGAGCTGAATCTCGACGTGCCGCGGGCGCTCGACGTAGCGCTCGCAGAAGACCGTGTCGTCGCCGAAGGCCGCCTTGGCCTCTCGGCGGGCCGCTTCGAGCGCCGCCTCCAGCTCTGCGGCCTCGCGGACGACACGCATCCCGCGGCCGCCGCCGCCGGCCGCCGCCTTGATCACCAGCGGATATCCGAGCTCCTCCGGGGAGCCCTCCGGAACGACGGGCACTCCGGCGCTGCGGGCCATTTGCTTTGCTTCCAGTTTGTTACCCCCGACGCGGAGAGCTTCCGGCGACGGCCCGACGAAGACGAGCCCTGCCGCCTCGACCGCCTCGGCGAAGTCCGGGTTCTCGGACAGGAAGCCGTAGCCCGGATGGATCGCGTCGGCGCCGGTCTCCTTCGCGGCGCGGATGTGCTCCTCGGAATCGAGGTAGCTGCGGATCTCGACGGTCTCGTCGGCCGTGCGCGCATGCAGCGCGCTCTTGTCGTCCGGCGCGGCGACGGCGACGGTGGCGATCCCGAGCTCGCGCGCCGTCCGGAAGATCCGGACCGCGATCTCGCCGCGATTCGCTACGAGGAGCTTCCGGATTTCCATGCCGGCGGGCGCTTGTCGAGGAAGGCCCGCAACCCCTCCTGGCCTTCGTCGCTCGTGCGCATGCGCGCGGCGAGCTCGGCCAGCTCCAGGCCGTCCGGAGGCTCCGGCCGCACGAGGCGCTTTGCCTCCCGAACAGCGGCAGGCCCGGACGCCAGCAGCTCGTCCACTATGCCCTCGACCACGCCGTCGAGACCGGGTGCGACCTGGCTGACGAGCCCGATGCGCAACGCGACCTCGGGGCCGAACCGCTCACCGGTGAGGACGTAGCGCCGCGCCGCCCCGCTGCCGATCTTGGCGAGCGCGAAGGGCGAAATGACCGCCGGGATGATCCCCAGCTTGACCTCCGAGAACCCGAAGACGGCGTCGTCGCCACAGACGGCAATGTCGCAGCACGCGGCCAGGCCGCAGCCGCCGCCGAGGCAGTAACCCTGGATGCGGGCGACGACGGGTGCCGGACAGGCGTCGACGGCGACGAGCATGCGGTAGAGGCGGAGGGCGTCCTCGACGTTCTGCTCGTAGGTGAGGTCGATCGAAGCGCGTTGCCATTCCACGTCCGCTCCTGCGCAGAACGCCTTGCCATCGCCGCCGAGGAGGACGGCATGCGCGTCCCCGACGTCGCTGAACGCCTCGGTCAACTCGGCGATGAGCTCGGCGTCGAAGGCATTGCGGCGCTCGGGCCGCGCCAGTGTGATGCGCAGCACAGGCCCATCTCGCTCTACGCGCAGCCCGCTCATGCGGGCGCAGCATAGAGTCGGCTCGTGCTCAAAGGCGTGCTCGCAGCGGCCGTCACACCGCTCCGGGAGGACGGAGCGGCGCTCGACGAGGACGCGTTTGGCGCCTACACGGACTTCCTGGTCGCGGGCGGGCTGGACGGGATTCTCGCGCTCGGCACCACCGGGGAGGGCATCCTGCTGACCCTCGAGGAGCGAAGACGAGTAGCGCGGCTCTTCCTCGAAGCGGTCGCGGGTCGCATTCAGGTGGCCGTCCACTGTGGCGCGCAGACGACCGCGGACACGGTTCGCCTGGCGCATGACTCCGCCGAGGCCGGCGCGGACGCCGTGGCCGTGATCGGGCCGCCGTACTACCCGTTCGACGAGGAGTCGCTCGTACGCCACTTCGTCGCTGCGGCCGCGGCGTGCGCCCCGCTGCCCTTCTACCTGTATGAGTTCCGCGCGCGCACCGGCTACTCCCTCTCGGTCTCTGCGATCGGGCGCATCCGGGACGAGGCTCCGAACCTCGCCGGGCTGAAGGTCTCGAACAGCCCATTCGAGGACGTGCAGCCGTTCCTGATCGAAGGCCTCGACCTCTTCGTCGGCTCGGAGCCGCTCATCCTGCAAGGTCTCGACGCGCGGCGCGGCCGGCGCGGTCTCCGGGCTCGCGTCTGTCTTTCCGGAGGCGGTCGTCCGGCTGGTGCGGGAGCGAAGCGGCGACGTGGGGGAGTTGCGGGCCGGGCTCGAGCGCTTTCCATTCCAGGCTGCTGCGAAGCACGCTGTCGGCCAGAGGGGCGTGCCCGTGCGCGATGACGTTCGCGCCCCGTTGCGACCGTTGTCCGCCGAGGAGCGCGCGGAGCTCGACACATGGCTCGAATCGTTGTAGCCGGGGCCGGCGCGATCGGTGCGTCGATCGCGTACCACCTGGCCCTTGCGGGGGCTGACGACGTCGTCCTCTGTGACCGCGCGCAGGTCGGGGCAGGCTCGACCGGCAAGGCGATGGGGGGCGTGCGCCAGCAGTTCTCGACCGCTCCCGAGGTTCGGCTCGCTCAGGCCAGCATCCGCTTCTTCGAGCATCTGGGGCCGCCGTTCTTCGAGCAGGTGGGGTACGTGTTCCTGGCGACGAGCGAGGAGGGTCTTGCGGAGCTCGAGGAGCGCCGCTCGCTGCAGGAGGGGCTCGGAGTTCCTGCGAAATGGGTGGACGCCGGCGCCATCGAGGGGCTCGAGGTGGAGGACGTCGTCGGCGCGGTCGCCTGCTGGGAGGATGGGATCGCCGACCCGGCGCGGGTGACGCGAGAGCTGGTGCGTCGAGCAACTGAGCGTGGGGTGGAGCTCGTCGAGGGCGTGAGCGCCGCCGACCTCGAGCGCGATGTCCTCGTCGTCGCGTGCGGGCCCTGGTCTGCCGATCTCGGACAGCGGGTCGGAGTCGAGTTGCCCATCCGGCCCCTCTGCCGCCAGCTGGTCGACACCGAGACTGTGGCCGGCCTCCCCGTCGACCTCCCGATGGTCGTCGAGGCGGAGACCGGCTTTCATTTCCGACGGGTCGACGGCGCGCTGCGACTCGCGATGGCGGAGCCCACGCTGCGCTGGGGCTTCGAGGAGCTGGTCGACGACGGGCTGGTCTCCGACTGGCTACGCCGGCTGGCGCGGCGCTATCCGTCTGCCGCCGACACGCCCGTCGCACGTGCCTGGGCCGGGCTGTACGACATGACTCCGGACGCGCATCCGATCATCGGGTGGGCGGGCGAGGGCGTGTATGCCGCGTGCGGTTTCTCCGGCCACGGGTTCATGCAGTCACCCGCGGTCGGCAGCGCGGCGGCGCAGGAGATCCTCGAGGGTGCGTCCGAGTTCGATCTGACGCCGTTCCGGCTCGAGCGTTTCGCTGCGGGGGCTGTCTTTCCCGAGAAGCTCGTTCTCTGAGCCGGCCTTCTTTATAGGCACAGCCCACCTCCTCCCCGGTGCAATCGTAGGGAGGAAAAGCGCGCCCAAGGGTGACGACTTCGCGCGGAAAGGCAAAGCGCGAGCGGCGCTGCGCTCAGTACAGCAGTTGGTAGAGCAGATAAAGGAACACGACGACGATCACCGGGCCGGCAAAGGCAATCGTGATCGCCGTCACCGGGTTCAGTCCGGTCCCGCGCCACATCGCCTCCCAGGGTCGCGCGACCCGTAGCTCTGCATCGCCCGGACGTGACGACCAGATCTGCTTGCCGAGCTCGCGCGCCTCCCGCATGGGCACCCCGACCTCGATCAGCAGTTCCCCGAGCTCCGCACTCGTCCTGCACTGGCGCTGTGCAGACCGTCCGCGACATTGCGCGAGCACCCATCTGTTGTAGGCGTAGTCGACCTCGAGGTCGCCCACTGACGTGATTTCGATCGTGCCGGTGGCAGCAGCCATGGCACTAATTGTGACGTCCGCGACCCGTATTCGATTGTCGGCGGGCTATCCCCAGTCGGGCGGCTCGTATCGGCCGTCGCGAGGCGCTCCGACCGCGACCCACGCCAGGCCGTCGTCGCCCGCAATCGGCTGCCGCGTCACCCTCGGGTCGACGCGCACGGCGAGCCCCTCGCGAACCTCGAGCTCCTCGCCGTCGAGCCGAAGAGTCCCGGATCCGCGGACGTAGACGTAGACCTCCTCGTGGTCGCGTTCGGTCTCGTCGTGCTCGTGCCCCTCGACCCCGGGTGGCAGGTCGAAGTAGTTGACGCCGAAGGCTCTGGCGCCGAGCGCCCTGCGAACCTTCTTGACGGGCCCTTCGAGGCTCTGGAAGTCGACGACGTCGTACGTAGCCACGACGAAAAGCTACATGCGGAAGATGCCGAACTTCGACTCGGGGATCGGCGCATTCAGCGCAGCCGAGATCCCGAGCGCGAGGACGCGCCTCGTATCGAGCGGGTCGATGATCCCGTCGTCCCACAGGCGAGCCGTCGAGTAGTACGGATTGCCCTCCTCTTCGTACTTGGCGCGGATCTCGTCGGGATCGGTGTCGCCGACCATCGACAACACGGTCGCCGCCTGCTCGCCGCCCATCACCGAGATGCGGGCGTTCGGCCACATCCAGAGCTGTCGCGGCGAGTACGCGCGACCGGCCATCCCGTAGTTGCCGGCGCCGAACGAGCCGCCGGTGACGACCGTGAACTTCGGGACGTCGGCGCACGCGACTGCCATCACGAGCTTCGCGCCGTCCCGCGCGATCCCGCCCGCCTCGTACTCCTTGCCGACCATGAAGCCGGTGATGTTCTGCAAGAAGACCAGAGGAACCTTGCGCGCGCAGGCGAGCTCGATGAAGTGCGCGCCCTTCTGGGCCGACTCGGCGAAGAGCACGCCGTTGTTGGCGAGGATCCCGACCGGATAGCCCTCGAGCCGGGCGAAGCCGCAGACGAGCGTCTCGCCGTACAGCTCTTTGAACTCGTGGAAGCGGCTGCCGTCGACGAGCCGCGCGATCACCTCGCGCACGTCGAACTGCTGGCGGTGGTCCTCCGGGATCAGGCCGTAGAGATCACTCGGGTCGACCGCAGGCTCCTCGGGCTCGGAGATTGCCCACGGCGCCTCTTTGCGGCGGTGCAGATTCCGCACGATCGAGCGGACGATCGCCAGGGCGTGCTCGTCGCTCGTCGCGTAGTGGTCGGCGACTCCCGACTGCCGTGCGTGAACGTCGGCGCCGCCGAGCTCCTCCGCGGTCACGTCCTGGCCGGTCGCGGCCTTCACGAGCGGCGGCCCGCCGATGAAGATCGTCCCCGTCCCCTTGACGATGATCGTCTCGTCGCTCATCGCCGGCACGTACGCGCCGCCCGCCGTGCACGAGCCCATCACCGACGCGATCTGCGTGATCCCCTTCGCCGACAGCCGCGCCTGGTTGTAGAAGATGCGGCCGAAGTGGTCGCGGTCGGGGAAGACCTCGGCCTGCAGGGGCAGGAAGGCGCCGCCCGAGTCGACGAGGTAGATGCACGGCAGCTGGTTTTGGTCGGCGACTTCCTGGGCACGTAAATGCTTCTTGACCGTTAGCGGGAAGTACGAGCCTCCCTTGACCGTCGCGTCGTTGGCGACGATGACGCACTCCTGGCCTTCGACGACTCCGACGCCGGTGACGATGCCGGCGCCCGGCGCCTGCCCGTCGTACATGTCCCACGCGGCGAGAGCATTCAGCTCGAGGAAGGCGCTGCCGGGATCGAGTAGCCGATCGACGCGCTCGCGGGCGGTCAGCTTGCCGCGCGAACGATGACGCTCGACTGCTTTTTCGCCGCCGCCGCGGGCAATCTGCGCCGTTCGTTCGCGAACCTCGTCGACGAGCGCCTGCATGCGCGTTTGCGCGGGTCGTGAAGGCGTCGGAATCCCGCTCTACATGCGTGTTCAGGACGCTCACAGGGGTGAGAGTACCGGCCGCGTAGGCCGTTTCTCCTGTAATTGGTTGAAATTGGACAAACCCTATGAAATCGACCACTCTGAGAACTACTGCGGATGAGGATCAAAGTGCGCCCAGAAGCACGGGAGGAGCTCCTCCAGTTCCTTCGCCGAGCCGATTGTCAGGCAGAGGCGGAGGATGACTCGACCGTGGTCGTGAACGTGCCGGCCGCGCTCGGGGAGGAGCAGGCGCGCATGGAGGTCGACCTCTATCTCAAGGCGTGGCAGGCGAGCCACCCCGACCTGGCGGTCGACGTTGAAGCGCACCTCCTCGACTTGCCTCGGTCGAGGGTCGCGGACGAGGGCTCAACGACCGATTAAGCAGGAAGATGCGCCGCACGCTCGCCCTCGTTCTGGCGGGGGCGGCTCTCGCACTTCCAACCGCCGCCGCCGCGACCATCCGCCCACAGCATGGGATGTCGGGTGTCGTCCTCGGCATGACGAAGGCCCAGGTGCAGTCACGCCTCGGGCGGCCGATCGGACAGGGCGGCGGGCGTCTGTACTTCGCGCGCGTCTGGGTCGGCTTCCGCGCCGGCCGCGCGACGGAGATCTCGACGACGCGGTCGACCGAGCGGACGGTGTCGGGCCTCGGCGTCGACTCCAGCGAGGCTGCGGTCCGCCGGGCCTTCCCGCGTGCGGTCTGCGCGCCTTGGTCGGTCTTTCGCCGCTGCCGGTTCGGGTTGGGCCGGCCTGGGACGCGGGCGACCGACTTCACCATCGGCCACGGCCGCGTCGTGCAGATCACGATCACGCTGCTGCCCGGCTGACCTAGGTCTCCGGACCCCCGCGCCGGAGCGACTCGGCGTCGAAGAGCCCCGTGCGGGCGACGATCCGCTCCGGTGGAGAGCAGGACGTCCTGGAGCTGGTTGGCCTGGTCCTCGTGGAGAGCGACCGTGCGCACGAGCGACGACCGCGCGGGCGGTTTCGGCGCGCCTGCGCTCGAGCCACTTGCGGCCAAAGTGATCGCCGGGCCCGAGCGTCTCGAGCACAGCCTCGGGGCCCCTGATCTCGACCTCGCCTTCGACGATCACGTGCACGAGCCGGCCGGGGCGCACGCTCTCGGCGATCGTCTCGCCGGGCTGGTAGACGTGATGGCGCACGTCGTAGGCGGCCTGCTCCGAGGGGCCCATCTGGACGACGTCGCGGCCGACGATCGGCCAGATGATCCAGTCCGCGAGGATGCGAAGCCGCCGGTCCCAGGTGGGGAGCGCGACCGTCCAGAGGACGACGCGCCACATGAGCCAGGCGAAGCGTCCCCTTGAGCGGAACGCCCTTCAGCTCCCCGACGGCCGTCCTGCGCCCGATCGAGATCCCCTGTCCGATCACGGTCGAGCGGAATGGGCGGAGTGACCGGCCCGCGAGCGACCGGCCGATGTTCCGGCCGATCTGCTGTCCGTGCTTTCTGCGCGAACAGCGCCACCGGAGGACAGGTGCCGCCCTTTGGATGAGGAACCGCGGCGCAATCCCCGCCGGCCCAGAGGTCGTCACGGCCGTCGACCCGCAGGAACGCGTCGGTGACGAGACGTCCACGATCGTCGCGTGGGACGTCCAGGTCGTCGAGGAGCGGCCAGGGCTTCGACCCGACTGCGCTGACGATCGTCCGCGTGGGAATGTGCTCGCCGTTCGAGAGGTAGACCTCGTTCGGCGTCGCTCCCGTGACTCTCGTCTCGAGCATGAGCTCCACGCCCAGCTTGCGGGCATGCTTCATCCCGTACTCGATGAGGCGCGGTAGCTCCTCGTGGAGCGCTCGGCATTCTTCGAGCCGTAGAACTCCGGTAGAAGCGTCGCGCCGGGTGGACGATGACGACGCGGCACTCCTCGCGCCGGATCCCCCGGGTACTCGCGCGCAGCCAGCCTGCGGGTGAAGTCGGCCAGCTCGCCCGCCAGCTCCGAGCCCGAGAACCCGCCGCCGGCGATGAAGAACGTCAGGAGCCGGCGCCGTTCGTCCGGATCGGCCTCGAGGTCGGCCAGCTCGAACATCTCGATGATGTGGTTCTTGAGCCGGAAGCAGTCGTCGAAGCTCTTCAGCCTGTACGCGTGCTCGGCGAGGCCCGGGTAGGCCTCGAGGTTCTCTCCGTTGCCGAGGGAGACGACCGCCATGTCGTACCGGAGCTCGGACCGGACGCCGTTGCGGCGGAGGGTGACGACCCGCTTCTCGCCGAGGTCGACCGTCTCGATCTCGGCGACATGCACCTGGGCCGGCGCGAACACGCGCCGAGCCGGGTTCAGGATGTTGCTCGGCAAGACCCGCCCCGACACCATCTCGCCGATCAGGCCGTGGAAAGTGAAGAAGTTGTCGCGGTCGACGACGGTCACCGTGACCTCTCCGTGACGGATCTGGCGGCGGAGCGCTCGGGTTACCCCATGAGCGACGAATCCACCGCCCAGGACGAGCACGTGCGGGGGCTTCGCCATCGTCCAGAGACTACGCTCCCGCGCACATGGCTCGGCGAACGCGAAGGCGGAAAGCGGTCGTCTTCGCGCTCGTGGTCCTGGCGGCGCTGCTCGCCGCGGGCGGGGTCGGCGCCTACACGTTCCTGACCAAGGACGAGCCTGTCGTCTACTCGGGGATCGTCCAGCACTTCAAGTACGGATCCTTCGGCACCGAGGAGCTCCAGGGGGTTCCCTACGAGCTCTGGGTCGTCCTGCCGGAGGTCTTCCCCGATCTGCTGCCGCCGGGCCCCGGCGAGGGCTACGAACGCCTCGGTTTCATCTACGAGGACGGGCGCGCGACGCCCATCGGCACGACGTACCGCGACAAGCCGATCGGCCTCGTCGGGCTCAACTGCGCGTTCTGTCACGTGGGCACGTACCGGGAGACCCCGCGCTCCCCCCGACACATGGTCCTCGGAATGCCTGCCAACCGCCTGCGCATCTGGGATTACATCCAGTTCCTGCGCAAGGTCGGCCGCGACGATCGGTTCGATGCCGACACGCTCCTCGCAGCCGTCGACCGCCGCTTCCCGGGGAGACTCTCAGCGCTCGAGCGGCTCTTCTACCGGCACTTCGTCATCCCCGAGATGCAAAAGGGGCTCCACGAGGTGGACGACGACTTCTCGTGGCTCGACGGCCGCCCGCAGTACGGGCCTGGACGGGTCGACACGTTCAACCCGGTGAAGCAGCGTGCGGGTCTCGACGTCACGAACGAACGGGTCGGGACAGTCGACTATCCGTCGGTCTGGAACCAGCGCGTTCGGCGGGGCATGCATCTCCACTGGGACGGCAACAACAGCAGCCTGCAGGAGCGGAACATCTCGGCTGCGCGCGCGATCGGTGGCACGGACGACTCGCTGGAGATCGACCAGATCGATCGTGTCGCCGACTGGCTCCTCGATCTGTCGGCGCCCGCCTTCCCTCGCAACCGCATCGATCCCGACCTCGCGCGCCGCGGGGCCGGCCTCTTTGGCCAGCAATGCGCCTCGTGCCACGATCTCAGCGGCGAGCGGGTCGGCATGGTGACGCCGATCGAGGAGATCGGGACCGATCCGGAGCGCATGCGCTCTTTCACGCCGGCACTCGTCAAAGCCACGCGCGAGTTCGGCAAAGGGAAGCCCTGGCGTTTCCGGCACTTCCGCACGACGAACGGATACGCGAACCTCCTCCTCGACGGGATCTGGCTCCGCGCGCCCTACCTGCACAACGGCAGCGTTCCGACCCTCCGCGCCCTCCTCTTTCCCGCCGAGCGGCCTACCGTCTTCTACACCGGCTACGACGTGTACGACTGGAAGAACGTCGGGTTCGTCTCCACCGGTCCCGGCGCCCGCCGCGAGGGGTTCCGGTTACGACACCCGCCTCGTTGGAAATGCGAACAGCGGCCATACGTACGGCACACAGTTGCCGGCCGACCAGCGTCTGGCCATCATCGAGTATCTGAAGACACGGTGAACCTCGAAGGCCGGCTGGTCCTGATCACAGGGGCTTCGAGCGGGATCGGAGCAGCGACCGCGCGAGCAGTCGCCCGCAAACGCGCGATTCCGATACTCCTCGCCAGAACTCGTCCGAAGCTCGAAGCTGTCGCTGAGCAGATCGTCGGACGAAGGAGGCCAGGCCCATGTCTACGCCGTCGACTGCGGAGACGGCGAGGCTGTCGAAGCAACCGCCCGCCAGATCCAGGCTGACCTGGGAACACCCGACGTGATCGTCAACAATGCGGGCGCCGGCCGCCACCTGTTCTTCGAGGAGACCGAGCCAGACGAGTTCGAAGCGATGATGGCCGCACCTTTTTACGCCGCCGTCTACGTCACTCGCGCATTTCTGCCCGGGATGATCGACCGCGGAAACGGCTACATCGTCGGCGTGAACGCACCTGTTGCCTACGCGCCGTGGCCAGGAGCCGCGGGCTATGCGATCTCTCGGTGGGCGCTTCGAGGCCTGCTCGAGGTGCTACGCGCGGACCTTCGGGGCACCGGCGTGGTCGTCGGTGAGGTCGTCGCGAGCAAGGTTGCCAGCGGCTACTGGGAGCACAATCCCGGTTCTGAAGAGGCGCTTCCGCGGCTCGCCCGGACGACGAGAGCCTTGACCCCGGACGGGGTGGCGGCGACGATTGTGCGCGCGATCGAGCGCGAGAGGCGAGTGTCGTTCAGACCGCGCTTGCTTCGTCAGCTGGTCTTTCTCAGCAGACTGTTCCCTCGCTTTGATCGAGTGGGCAATAGCCAGCACCGGGAGGACGAGACGTGACGCGTAGGCTGCCCACTGGTTCGGCGATGTCGACCTGGATGCCCAGGTGCTGGTCGAGGCCCGGAGCGTCGACGACATCGTTGCGGCGATGCGGGACACCGAGCGGTGCCCCTCTCCCGTGCGCGGCCTCGGCTCCGGGCATTCGACGACGCTGTGCGGGGTCGCCGACGGCGGAACGGTCATCGACGTCACAGGGATGAACCGAATCATCTCGATCGGCTCCGACACGGTCACGACAGAGGCCGGCGCGCTGTTGATCGACGTCGCCAAGGAGCTCGAGCAGCGAGGTCTCCAGTTCTACGTGAACATCGAACTGGGCAACGCCACCCTGGGCAGTCTCGCCTGCTGCGCGACGAAAGACGCCTCGATGCCGGGCGAGTACGGCCAGGCGAATTCCTACTGCGTGGCCATGAAGCTGGTCACCCCGGCGGGCGAGATCCTCGAGGTCGACGAGCAGGACCCCGAGCTGCTGCAGGCTGCACGCTCCAGCTATGGGCTGTTCGGGATCGTGTTCGAGGTGACGTTCAAGGTTCGACCGCTGCAGGCGATGGAGGTCGAGCACGTCGTCTTCGAGGCCGACGACTTCGCGCGCAAGCTGCCTGAGCTGAGCACGCGCGGGCAGTCGATCATGATGTACGTCTTCCCGTTCCCAGGGCGGGTGGGGGTTGAGTTTCGGAGGTACACCGGGCCCGCGCAGGAGGCGAAGAAGCCCGCAACCCACCTCCTCTGGAAGGTCCGGAACTACGTCTGGAAGACGTTCTTGCCGTCCTCAGTCGTCGCTGCAGAGCGCTACATCCCGGGCCGACGAGGCCCGGCTACCGGGTCATCGACGCAGTCAATCGTGCGGCTCAGCTCTTCCTGTTTCCGCGACTCAAGGCTCGTCACACCGTCCCGACCGACCAGATCATGCGCTACCCGGAGAGATCGGGCGAGAACGCGCTTCACGTTCAGCATCTGGGCTTTCAAGGAGGAGCAGTTCGCCGAAACGTTGCTCGAGTACCTCGAGTTCGCGAAGGCCTACTCGGAGCGGGTCGGCTTCCGGCCCCTCATGCTCGACGTCGGCTATCGGGTCGAGCAGGACGACAGCTCGCTCTTCTCGTACACCCACGACGGCCACGCCCTGACGATCGACCCCGTCTCGAGAGGCGGTCCGGGTTGGAGGGACTTCCTCGAGGCATTCAACGAGTTCTGCAGCGAGCACGACGGCAAGCCTCTCTTCAACCAGACGTGGGGGCTCAAGCCACACCAAGTGCGGAAGGCGTTCGGCGACCGGATCGAGAGGTTCGAGGAGTACCGGAAGCGCTTCGACCCGGACGAGCGCCTCCTCAACTCGTACTTTCGCGAGCTGTTCGAGACTACTGCGGCTCGGTGACCCCGACCGTGTCCCGCTCCTGCGTGACTCCGCCGGGGATCTTCCTCCACGCCTTCCGCAGCGACCGCATCGGCATAGACCCCGCGGTACTCGGGCGGAAGCATCCTCGCGATTTCGAGCATGATTCGCTCGCTGTGCTCCTGCAGTTCCTGGCTGGTCAGCGGGCCGACCGGGAAATCGAGCGGCGGCCCGAAATGGAGCTGAACCGGTGCCCGTCGCAGTCGCCGCCAGTTGCTCGTGAAGTCTTCCTGTCCCCAGGCGGCAACGGGCACGACGGGCACACCCGCCCGCGTGGCGAGATAGGCGGCGCCTGTGTTGCCGCGCCGAAGCCCACCCGGGCTGCGCTTCCCCTCGGGCGCGATCAGGATCGCCCCGCCGGCGCGCAGGACGGCCAGGCCCCGGGTCAGCGCGTCCTCGTCGCCCTCACCGCGCCGGATGTACACGGCGTGGCCGATCCCGGAGAGAACCCAGCGCAACCACCGCGTCTGCCGGAGGTCATGGCTCACGAGCGGGATGATCGATCGCTCCATGTGGGGCCATCCCACCGGGACGTCGGACATGCTGAGGTGGTTCCCCGCGAGGATGAACGCGCCGGAGGAGGGGACGTGCTCCAGTCCTTCGACCTCGACGCGTGCGGCCATACGGACGCCCAAACCGACGATGCCTCTCGCGAGCCGCTGCCCTGGCGTCCAGTGCTCGCGGATTTGGGTGTGCGGCTCAGCCTGCTCGCTCGCGGGCTGCTCGGGCGCAGGCTGCAGTGTCGGCCGGCCGCCGTTGCCGTCGACGGCGACCTTGGCGACGGGCTAGGTGTCTGACACCGGCTCTTCGGTGTCTGACACCGGCTCCTCGGAGGCAGGCGCAGCCGGCTGCTCCGCGGCCGGCGTTGCAGCTCCGTCTGGGCTCGAGCTCGGCGAGGACGAGCGCCGCGAGGTCGGCGAGGGTCACGCCCTGGAGCAGCTGGACGACGGCCACCTCGACGCCGAGCTCGCTCTTCAGCGTCGCGAGCAGCTCGACGGCCATGAGCGAGTCGAGGCCGAGATCGGTCAGCGGCCGGTCGGGGTCGATCGTGGCGGAGCCTGAGCCCAGGACGAGCCCGATGCGGCTCTGCAGGTATTCCTGCGTGAGCCGCGGGGCGTCCGCGGGCGGCGCCGCAAGCAATCCGGCGAGCTCCGCGCTGCCGCTCCCGTCGGCGCTTGCCGGGCCGTCTCCCGCCGGAACGAGGTGACGCAGGCGAGGCGAGGCGGCGTCGGCGCTGGACATCGCCGCCAGCCGGTCCCACGCGACTCGGGCCGCCATCACCTGTGGCCGATCGGTGTCGATCAGCTCGGCCAGCACCTTGAACGCCTCAGCGGCGCTGAAGCCGGCGAAGCCCTGGCGTGCGAGCTGCTCGCCGACGGCCTCCTGGCGCGACAGGTAGCCGACCCCTGAGAGCGCGCCCCAGTTGACGGTCAGCGCGGGGAGCCCTCGGCTGCGCCGGTAGTGGGCGAAGGCATCGAGCAAGCTGTTCGCCGCTGCGTAGTTCCCCTGTCCGACGTTGCCGAACAGGCTCGAGATGGACGAGAACGAGACGAAGAAGTCGAGCGGCTCGGTCGCCGTCAGCTCGTGGAGGTTCCAGGCCCCGGCCACCTTCGGCGCCAGCACCCGCGCGAAGCGCTCGTCGTCGAGCTGGGGCAGCAAGCCGTCGTCGAGCACCATCGCGGCGTGCACGATCCCGCGCAGCGGCCCGACGTTCGCCCGAATCGAGCCGACCAGCTCGGCGACCTGCTCCTGCCGGCTGACGTCGGCCTGCATGACCTCGACGCGAGCCCCGAGGGCTCGAATCGCCTCGATCGCCTCCTGTGTCTCCGGACCGGGCTCGCTGCGCCCGGCGAGCACCAGCGTCCCGGCGCCGCGGGCCGCCAGCCAGCCCGCCACCGCGAGGCCGAAGCCCCCGAGGCCGCCGGTGACGAGATACGCGCCGTCCTGCCGGAACTGCGGGCCGTCGGCGGATCGAGTGGCGATCTGCACCGGCTCGTCCCCGACCGCGACGACGACCTTGCCGATGTGCTTGGCCTGGGCCATGTGCCGCAACGCTTCCGAGAGCTCGGCGCTCGAGAACCGGTTTCGGGGCGGCGGCTCGAAGGTGCCGTCCTCGAACTTGGCGAGGACCTCCTGGAAGAGCGAGCCGACGTACTCCGGCTGCTCGGCGAGGAGGCGGTCGAGGTCGACCGCGAAGTACGAGAGGTTCTTCCGGAACTCGAGCAGGTGCAGGCTCGCGTCCTCGTAGATGTCCCGCTTGCCGATCTCGATGAACCGGCCGGACGGCGCCAGTGTGGAGAGGCTCTTCCCGATCGCCTCGCCGGACAGTGAGTTGAGGACGACGTCGACGCCCTCGCCGTTCGTCCGCTCGCGGATCTCGTCGGCGAAGGCGAGCGTCCGCGAGTCGAAGATTTCCTCGACCCCCAGGGAGCGCAGGTACTCGCGCTTCTCCAGGGGTGCCGGCGGTTGCGAAGATCTCCGCGCCGAGGTCGCGTGCGATCTGGATCGCGGCCAGGCCGACGCCGCCGGTGGCCGCGTGGATGAGGACGCGCTCTCCCGGTTGCAGCCGGGCCAGCTTCACGAGCGAGATGTACGCCGTGACGAACGCGACCGGCACGGCGGCTGCCTCCTCGAAATCGAGCGACGCAGGCTTGGGCAGGACGAACTCGGCAGCGGTTGTGACGTGCGACGCGACGGTGCCGTAGGCGACCCCGATGACCTCGTCGCCGAGGGCGAACCCCTCGACTCCCTCTCCCACAGCGGAGACGGTTCCCGCGTAGTCGAGGCCGATGCGGTCCGTTCCGGGAAGCTCGGCCAGCGCGAGCTGGGGGAGAAGTCCCATCGCGAGCATGACGTCGCGGAAGTTGAGGCTCGCCACGACGACCTCGATCTCCACCTGGCCGGGCCCGGGCTCCGCGCGGCCGACCGATGCCATGCGGACGCTTTCGAGCATCCCCGGGGTGCCGATCTCCGCGCGGAAGCGATCGCCTGGGGAGGAGTCGCGCATCGTCGGGACGAGCTCGGCTTGCGCGAGCCGCCTCAGACGGCGGACGTACCGCTGGTCGTCCCGCAAGGCAATCTCTTCCTCCGGCACCGTCGTCAGCAGCTCGGCGGCCAGCGCCGAGAGGTCGCTCCTTCGAGAAGCCGGCGGGCAGGTCGATCAGGCGGCAACGCTCGAGCGGCAGCTCGTGGCCGATGACCCGGCCAAGCCCCCAGAGCGCCGACTGGGCGAGCCCCTCGGACGTGTCCGTTCTCTGTGGCGTGTTCCGCTCCGGCGGTCACGAGGACGAGGCTGCGCGGCACCGGAGCCGTCTGCCCCGAGCGCTGGTCGCGAGCTCCCGCACCTCGCCGCACAGGCGTACCTGCGACTCCACGAGCAGCTCGGCAGAGAGCCCTTCGGTGGCGGGAGCTTCCAGCGCGCCGAGGTAGGCGACCCCGGCCGGCGCGGAAGGCGTCAGCCGTCCGATCGCCTCGTCGAGCCGCTCCGGCTCGGCCGGGACGACGGTGCTGCTCGCTCCCTTCGCCTCGAGCGCCGACGCCAGCTCCTGGGCGATCTTCGGATCGCCTCCGACGACCAGCCATTCGCCAACCGTCGGAGCCTCGACGCTCTCCGTGTCCTCCGGGGAGTGCTCTTCCCAGCGCAGCTCGTAGAGCCAGTTGGCGACCGGCTCCTCGCCGGCGCTTTCGAGATGCTTGGCGTGCAGCCCGCGGATCTCGACGAGCAGAGTGCCGTCGTCCGCGACGATGTCCACGTCGCCCTCGACCGCCCCGCTGCTCGTTTCGAGCACGCGGGCGTGGGCGAACGAGCCGGCCTCGTGCCTTGCCGTGCACCTGCACTTCGCGCACGCTCACGGGGAGGAAGCCGTCACTCGGGCCAACGTCCTCGAGGGCGGAAGAAGCGGCGAAGATGACGAGTTGGAACGCGGCATCGAGCAGGGACGGATGCAGCTCGTACGCACCGGTGTCGATCGCCTCGTCGAGACCTAGCGCCGCTAGCGCCTCGCCTTCACCCTGGCCCGCCCACTCGAGCCCCTGGAAGGCAGGCCCGTAGTCGTAGCCGCGCTCGGCGAGCTGCTCGTAGAGATCGGCTCGCTCGAGCGAGCGCGGGCAGCGGGCCTGGAGCTCGGCCAGGTCGACGGACTCTTCTCGCGCAGCGCCTCCGGCAAGCGATCCGCCCGCGAGCAATGTCCACGGCGAGTCAGGGTCCGGCGGCGGGCTCTGGACGTCGAAGCGCCGCGAGCTCTGATCGGCACCGACCTGAACTGCCAGCGGCTCGGAGCCGAGGAAGAGCGCGCGCTTGAACTCCACGTTCTGCACCGCGGGCGCGGCATGCCCCAGCAGGCGCCGCGAGGTGGCGAGCCCCATCTCCACGAAGGCGGCGGCGGGCACAGGGCGGGTGCCCTGGATGACGTGGTCCTGGAGGTACCCCAGCCGGTGGTCACCGAATGACACTTCCCAGCGGGCCTCCGGAGTGCGGAGTCGCCGGCCGAGCAGTGGATGCTCGTCGGGGTCGGCCACCGTGAGCGCGCCGTCTCCGTTCGACGACTCGAACCAGTGACGTTCCCGCTGCCAGGGGTAGCCCGGGAGCGGGACGTGAGCGACGGTTCCGGGATACAGAGTCTCCCAGCGGGGCTCGCGGCCCTCCGCGAACAGCGCGCCCAGCGACCGCAGCATGAACTCGCGCTCGTTCTCTCCGCGGCGAAGCGACGGCAGCACCGTGCCATCCGACTCTCGCTCGCGCAGGCACTCATTGACGGAGATCGAGAGCACGGGGTGGGGGCCGACTTCGAGGTAGGTCGAGATCCCCTCGTCCGCCAGGCAGTCGATCGCCGCTCCGAAGCGGACCGGCCGGCGGACGTTCTGCCACCAGTATGCGGCTCCCAGGTCGGTGCCCGCGTGCCACGTTCCGGTCACGATCGAGACAAAGGGGACCTCGGCATCGCGCGGGCGCATGGGCTCCAGCGACGCGAGCAGCTCGTCCTGAAGCGGGTCCATCTTCGGGCTGTGGTACGGCACGTCGACCGGGAGCAGGCGCGCGAAGCGTCCCTCGGCCTCGAGGGAGGCGCGCAGCTGCTCGAGTGCATCGGGATCGCCCGAGAGCGTCACGGACGAGGGAGCGTTGACGGCCGCCAGCGAGACGGTTCCGTCGAGATCTCCGAGCAGCGTCTCCGCTTCCGCCTCCGTGACCCCGGCGGCGAGCATCTTGCCCTGGCCGGCGGTCTGGGCCTGGAGCCGGCTTCGGTGGTAGGCGAGGAGCATCGTGTCCTCGAGCGTGAGGGCGCCGGCGACGTGTGCGGCCGCGATCTCGCCGACGCTGTGCCCGACGACGGCGTCCGGGGTGATTCCCCAGCTCGCCCAGAGGTCCGCGAGCGCGATCTGGATGGCGACGTTCGTGACCTGGGCCACGTCGGCCTTGTCCATCCGGGAATCGGCTTCGTCTCGCTGGAGCTCCTCGCGCAGCGACCAGCCGGCGAGGGGCTCGAAGATCTCGTCGCACCGCTCGAGCGCCTTGGCGAAGACGGGCTCCTCGGCGGCCAGCTCGCGGCCCATGGCCCACCACTGCGGCCCCATGCCGGAGAAGACGAACGCGAGCGAGGGAGGCCCTGCTGCCTTCCGCCGACCGGTTGCCGCCGACGGCGACCGCTGGCCGGCGACGACGGCAGCGAGAGCCTCGGAGGCCTCCTCGGCGGTCCGCGCGACAACCGCGAGCCGGACGTCGTGATGTGCGCGACGGCGCGCAGCGGCTCGACAGATCGAGAGGTAGGCGTCCTCGTCTGCGCCCTGCAGGCGCTCGATGTAGAGCGTCGGCCAGCTCGTCCAGCGCCTCGGGGCTGCGCGCCGAGATCGGCAGGAGGTACGGGCCGACCTGCGCCGGAGTGGTGTCGCCGGCTGCCTCGCCGCGAGGCGCCTCCTGCAGCACGGCGTTCGCGTTGGCGCCGCCGAAGCCGAAGGAGTTGACCGTTGCCGTGCGGGGCGCGCCGTTGGACGGCCAGGGCTCCAGCTCGGTGACGACCCGCAGCGCGAGCGCGTCGAAGTCGATGTCCGGGCTCGGCTCCTCGAAGTTCAGGCTGGGCGGGATCTCTCCGTGGTGCAGCGCCAACGCGGCCTTGATCAGCCCGGCGGCGCCTGCGGCTGCCTCGAGGTGCCCGATGTTCGTCTTGACCGAGCCGATCGCGAACCGCTCGCCGTTGGGGCTCGCGGCCGAAGACCGCGCCGAGTGCGCCGGCCTCGATCGGGTCGCCGACCGGGGTCCCTGTTCCGTGCGCCTCGGCGTACTGAACCGCCGACGGCTCGAGCCCGGCGTCGGCGAGGCCGGCGCGAAGCATCTCCTCCTGCGCCGCGGCCGAGGGAACGGTCATCCCGCCGATGCCCCCGTCCTGGTTGACGCCCGTCCCGACCAGCACGGCGTAGATGCGATCGCCGTCGGCGAGCGCGGCGTCGAGCGGCTTGAGCAGGACGAGGCCGCCGCCTTCGCCCCGGACATAGCCGTTCGCGCGCGCGTCGAACGCATGGCAGCGGCCGTCGGGCGAGATCATCGAGGCCTTGCAGAAGCCGATCGAGATCTCGGGAGTGAGATTCAGCTGCGCTCCGCCGGCGAGCGCGAGGTCGCACTCGCCGTTGCGGAGCGAGCGCATGGCGAGGTGGACTGCGGTCAGCGCCGAGGAGCAGGCCGTGTCCACGATGAAGCTCGGCCCGCGCAGGTCGAGCATGTACGAGATGCGGTTGGCGGCGATGCTGGATGCGCCCCCGGTCATCGAATGGGAATCGATCAGGTGCCGGTTGAAGGGGTACATCTGCATCGAGCTGTAGTCGTGCGCCGAGAACCCGACGAAGACTCCGGTGCGAGAGCCCGCCGCTCGGTCGGCCGAGAGCCCCGCGTCCTCGAGCGCCTCGTAGGCGATCTCGAGCAGCAGACGGTGCTGCGGATCGACGCGGCTTGCCTCGCGAGGCGAGAAGCCGAAGAAGGCGGCGTCGAATTTGTCGATCTCCTCGACGAATCCGCCCCGTCGCGTGTACATCGTGCCCTTTCGTGCGGGGTCGGGATCGAAGACGCTGTCGACGTCGAACCGGTCGGGCGGCACCTCGCTGATGGCCTCGACGCCGTCGCGAAGCAACTGCCAGAACTCCTCCGGCGAGTTGGCTCCGCCGGGGAAGCGGCAGCCGATGCCGACGATCGCAGCCGACTGCGTCATGCGGCGCGCTCGACGGCCACGGCCCCGACATAGCCGGGCCCGGGCTCGAAGGACCTGAGCTCCCAGCGCTCCGGCTCGGCCGGCGCACCCTGGACGGAGACGAGCCGCTCAGGTGCTCCGGGCCGGAGTGTGACCGCCACGTCCCGGGGCGAGCCGAGACCGTTCCCGCTTGCCTTCAGGTAGGCCTCCTTGCGCGTCCAGCAGGCGAAGAACGCCGCCGCGCGATCCTCGGCCGGAACCGACTGCAAGTCCGCCGCCTCGGACGGCGCAAGTGTCAGCTCGACCACGCCCCCTAGGTCGGCCAGTGGCCGGAGCAGCTCGACGTCGACGCCGACTTCGAGGTTATGGGTGAATGCAAAGACAGCCAGACCTTTCGAGTGGGCCACATTGAACAGGACGCCGCCGGAGACGAAAAGCTTCCCGTTTTCGCTCTTTCGAAGCATGACGTCCGCGGCTGGAACCTCCAAGCGCTCGCCGAGCAGAGTCCGCAGGATCGCACGGGTGGCGACGAACTCGCGCCTCGTGGTTTCCGGAAGACCGCGCGCCCGCTGCAGCTCCGCGGAATCGAGCATGCCTGAGAGCCTTTCGAGCTCCTCGGCCGGAGACGTCGATGCGCGCCGCAAGTACCTCGAGGGCGTTCGTCGAGAGCACGGCCCAAGGCCGGACGGTTCTGGGGGAGCCTGCGTCCAGGCCTCGATTCTGACAGGGAGGGCAGTCTCGACAAAAGCCGGGCTGTTAAGGTATGCGCCTTGGTGAGCATGACGCCGCTCGACGCCATCTTCGAGCCGCTCGAGTTCCGGAAGCTGACCGTCCGAAATCGGATCTTCCGCGCACCGATGACGGGACGCATGGATCACTACGACGGCTCCGGCACGGACGTTCGGATCAACTTCGAGGTGAAGCACGCGAAGACCGGCGTCGGCGCGATCATCTCCGCGCACACACCTGTCCACGTCCGCGGGATGCTCGTTCCAGGTGTCGCGATGATCGATCGCGACGCCCGCATTCCGTTCTGGCGCGAGCTCGTCCGGCGCGTCCACGAGCAGGGCTGCCCCTACATCGTCCAGCTCATGTTCTCGGGCAGGCAGCGCGAGGTGACCGAGCTCGTCCAGTACGAGACGGGCCTCTCCTCGACCGACAAGCCCGAGTTCATCCGCGGCACCCCGTGCGAGCAGATGACGAAAGAGCAGATCGAGATGGTCGTCGAGGCCTACGCTCAGGCGGCTCGCCGGGCCCGCGAGGCGGGTGTGGACGGGGTCGAGATCAACGCTGCGAGCGGCTTTCTGCCCAGCCAGTTCCTGTCGAAGTCCATCAACGAGCGCACGGACGAATACGGGGGCTCGCTGGAGAATCGAGCCCGTCTCTCGATCGAGATCGTCAGGGCGATCCGGAAGCAGGTCGGAGACGACTATCACGTCCAGTTCAAGATCAGCGTGGTCGAGCGCGTGCGACAGGCATATCCCTGGCTGCGCGAGGGGAACACGATCGAGGACTCGATTCAGGTCTGCAAGTGGCTGGAGGAGGCGGGCGTCGACGGCTTCCACGTCACCACCGGGACAACGAACCCGCATCCCAGCATGCCTCCCGGGCGCTTCCCGGTCAGAGAGGCCGCGCGGCACTTCGACATGTTCAGCCAGCGGCATGCGCTGGGGACACTCCTGCTCCGGACGCCGATCAAGACGGTGTTCCGCCGTCGCTGGGAGAAGTTCTCGCGCGGTCGCGAGGAGGGCATCGTGCTCCCGGACGCAGCCGCGCTGAAGCAGGCGGTCAGCGTGCCGGTCATCTGCACGGGCGGATTCCAAACCGCCTCCGTGATCAGGAAGGCAATCGAAGAGAAGAAGTGCGACGCCGTCTCGATCGCGCGGCCGCTACTGGCGAACCCCGACCTCGTGCAGCTGTTCGCGGCCGGTATCGACCGGCCCCCGAACCCCTGCACCTACTCGAACAAATGCCTCATCAACTTTCTCACCTCGCCGATCGGCTGCTACGACGAGACGAGATACGCCTCACGGGAGGAGATGGTTCGCGAGATCATGTCGATCTACGAGACGTCGGACGACGCGGAGGGCGAGCAGGCCTCCTGAGCTCCCTCGCGTAGGCCTGGGTTCCTTTTCTTTCGGCGTGCGACGCAATATGATGCCGGGCCAGTCCTCCACGGAAAAGCCTTCATGACGACCACCGGTTCCGCCCCCGAGACCATGTTCGAGTCGCGCTTCGCCGCACTCGACGGCCTGTCGCTGATCGACACGATCGTCAACCGCCGCTCGCGACGCTTCGCCCTCGGAAACGAGCTGGACGGCGGGCCGCTCTCTTATCGCAGCACGCACGAACCGGTGCCGCTGACGGCTGAGGAGGAGGCGGTTATCGTCTTCGCAGGCGCCGGCGTGACCGGGTACTCGTTCGCGGAGGGGCCGTACGCGCCCGGCAGAGAGCCGGAATCGAGCAGCGCGAACATCATCGTGACCCCGTTCGGACGCACGATCGCCTCCCCGGACGGCATCAACACCGCGATCCTCTTCGTCATCAACGACGACGGCGCCTTCCAGATCAGACGGCCGCAGGACTACCCACGAGAGTCGCATCCCCGAGCTCGGCGAGCTGGCGCGGCGGCATGAGTTCGTCGAGCTGTACGACCGGGCAAAGATTCGGGTCGCAGACCGCCGGCCCGAGGTGTTGCGGCACCCGCCTTACACCCCACCGTTCAACCGCTGGGACGCGAACGTCCCTGGGTCGACGTACTTCGTGGTCATCAGCGACGTCACGCCTTTGATCCTCTCGCTCCTCCTCTTCCTCCTGAACGAGGAGATGGGCATCTGCCTCTTCGACGATCGCAGCCACTACAGGCCCGCCGGTCTCAAGCGCTTCATGCGCTCGAAGGGCGGCCATCTGCACGACGATCCGAACGACTTTCGCATCGGCTCGATCCTCGACTTCGAGAGCTACATCATGGAGCTCCTCGGCGTCGAGCAGGGCCTGATGCTGCAGAACCTGCAGCTGGCCGTCGAGGGCCTGGGGCTCGGCGGGTTCCCGCATTTCGGGGCGCAGAAGTACCAGTGGTTCGAGGCGCTCGGGTTTCGCATGGAAGACGTCTCGATCGCGGAGCTGACCCGAAGGGGACGCGTCGTGACGGCGGCGATGAACCGCTTGGGCAAGAACCCGATCATTCCCCATCCGCTCGGTCTCGAGGTCGACGGCGAGGTGACGGTCAAGCCTTACTGCCCACCGTGGTACGGGTCGATGGAAGAGGCCGTTCACGCCTTCGTCGACATGAAGTACGGCGAAGACGGGATCTTCACGGACGGCCGGTCGGGCCCTTGGCAAGACACCGCCGGGGTCCAGGCGGGGATCAAGCACTATTCACAGAAGAACATCGATGCGGTCGTGGCGTACTGCGAGTACGTCTACAGCAAGTACGGACGCTTCCCCGGAAATTTCGCGCCACTGCGCTCCCTGATGGCCTACCAGGCCCACCATCTCGACATGGACTTCTACGACCGCTTCTACGAGCCGGGCGCGTACCGCGACCTCCACCGCGAGCATTTCGCCCGCTGGCACGGCCAGAACGACACCGGGAGCAGCGAGAGCTAGGACCCCAGGGTGGGTGAAGACGGACGCGGCTCCCGGACAACATCACAGCGAATCCCTCCAAGTTCTGGCTGTTCGTCTTCGCCGACCTCGGGTTCGGGGCGGTCTCCGGTGTGCTGCTCGCGCTCGGCCACTACAGGTGGGCCAGTCTTGTCATCCTGGTCGGGATACCACCGAACCTCTACTTTGCCTTTCCGGCGTTCTTCAACCCGACGTATGGCATCAAGAACGGGTATCTCCTTCCTGGCTCCGAGACCGTCTGGCTTCGCAACGCCGGACTGCTGATCTTCATCATCACCGCCGGCCACGTGCTGGCGGCGATCGACGCCGAGCGCTTCCTAGCCGTCGCGTGGCTGACTGTGGGCGGGCGACTGGCCGCCGCCGTCTACTGGGTCGTCGTCGTGTTCAGCACGCCGTTCGAACGGCCGGCCCCATGATCGCGAGGTTTTTCGATGCGAATCTTCGTCACAGGCGGGACCGGTTTCGTCGGGTCACATACGGTCGCTGAGCTGGTTCGGAGCGGACACGCCGCTCGCCTTCTGGTTCGAAGCCCGGATCGCATTTCTCCGGCGTTGGCGCCGTTTGGCATCGGTGAGCAGGACTACGCGCTAGGCGACGTGACCGACGCCGCTTCGGTCGAGAAAGGAATGGAAGGCTGTGACGCCGTTCTCCACGCGGCCTCGATCTATTCGCTCGACGTGCGAGCGGCAAAGCAGATGCGTTACGTGAACGCTGCTGGGACGGAGACCGTCCTCGGCGCGGCCGAGAAGATGCATCTCGACCCCATCCTCTATGTCTCGAGCCTGGCCGCTCTCTATCCGCCCGACGGTGAGGTGCTGACCCCGGAGTCACCCATCAAGGATCCACCCGGCGCATACAACAAGTCCAAGGCCGAGGCTGAACAGATCGCACGGCGGTTTCAGGAACGCGGTGTGCCGGTCGTCACCTCCTACCCCGGGGGAGTCTTCGGGCCACAGGATCCTCACTTTGGCGAGAACGCGCAGGCCGTCGCCAGCATCCTGAAACACCGGATTCCAGTGGGGCCGAAGGGCGGCCTGAGCGTGGTGGACGTCCGCGACGTCGCACTGGCGCACGCAGCGATGTTCGAGCCGGGCCGGGGAGCCCGCCGCTACATGCTGAGCGGTACGAGCATGCCCTTCGCTTCGATCATCCGAACCCTCGAGGAGGTGACGGACCGGAGACTTCCGCATCTGACCCTTCCGGGCTGGGCGTTGCAACCCATGGCCAGAGCAGCTGGATTCTTCCAGCGCTTTCTGCCCTACCGCTTACCTCTGAGCAACGAGGGCTTCGACGCCATCACCTGGGATCCCCACGGTGACGACTCTCGGGCCCGCGCCGAGCTCGGTTTCGCGCCCCGACCGCTTCGTGAGACCTTCGCTGACACCGTCGCGTGGATGCACCAGGCCGGGCGAATAACGGCCAAGCAGGCCGGGACGCTTTCGCGACGAAGCGCCGCCTAAGAGGATTTGGCGGCCTCGCCGATGAGGCGAGCCACCTCGTCTGGCTTGTCCAGGCTCGTGAAGTGGCCTGCGTCCTCGATCGTGATGTGGCGCGCTCCGGGGATGGTACGAGCGTTTGCCTCGCGCTCTTCGGGCCGCGACCAGTCGCCGTCGCCGTACACGAGCGTCACCGGTACGCCGATCGCCGGGTACTGCGCGCGCGCCGAGATCCAGGTTCGCCACTCCAGAAGGAGGGAGCGGAACGCGCGTGGATGGCCGGGCAGCGAGCCGCACCGGTGGAGTTGGTCGACCAGATCGGCCGGCAGCTTGCGCGAATCGTGGAGCCCGCTGGCCATGATGCGCCGGATCTGCCACTTCATCTCGGTGTGGACTCCGGCCGCGCCGATCCCCGGCAACAGCAACGTCGTGAACAGGACGTTGGCGAGGAGTGAGTTCCGGCGGACACCTCCCCAGCGGCCGTAGTCGTACGTGTTGATCGGCACTACCCCTCGAACGCGCGCGTTCCCGCGGGCCGCCAGCAGCAGCGCGATCGAGGCGCCGATCGAGTCACCGGCCACGATCGCGTCCTTGACGTCGCACACCTCTAGAAACTGCGCGACCGAGTCGGTGAAGTAGTCCGCGGTGTAGTCCGTGCGCGGTGCGGTCGACTCACCGTGTCCGGGCAGGTCGACCGCGAACACCTCGATCTGCGCCAGATCGAGCTGGCGGATCAGCGGGTCGAAGTACTCGAGCTGCGTGCGGAGCGTGTGCAGAAGCACGACCGGCGTGCCGGTCCCAGCGCGAAAATAACGGAGGCTCGCAATCCCCGATACTCACGCGGTGGAGCCCATCGGAACTGATACCAGGCGAGCTCATTCGGGTCGTCCAGTCGCCGGCTCGCGGTCAAATGCACACACGAGCGCGGAGTGTGGCACAGAGACGAAATTGCCGCGTCGCGTCCGTCTCGGCCTTGTGGAGCAGGGCGGTCGACGGACTAGACTGCGCCGATGGCGCGCCGGACGAGAAGGCGGAGGGTGCTCGTCATCGTCCTGGTCGTCCTGGTCGCGCTGATCGCGGCCGGCGGGGTCTCGGCCTACACGTTCCTGACCCGCGACGACCCCGTTGTCTACGGAAACATCGTCGAGCAGTACAAGTACGGATCCATCGGCACGGAGGAGCTCCAGGGGGTTCCCTACGAGCTGTGGGTCGTCCTGCCGGAGGTCTTCGAAGACCTGTTGCCGCCCGGGCCTGGCAAGGGCTACGAGCGCCTCGGCTTCACCTATGAGCCCGGGCACGCGACGCCGATCGGGACGACCTACCGGGAGAAGCCGATCGGGCTCCTCGGCCTCACCTGCGGGCTCTGCCACGTAGGCACGTATCGGGAGAGCGCGAGCTCACCGAGGCAGATCGTCCTCGGGATGCCGGCGAATCGGATGCGGCTCTGGGACTACATCCAGTTCCTGCGCAGAGTAGGGCGTGACGAGCGCTTCAACGCCGACACGCTGCTGGCGGCGATCGAGCGCCGCTTTCCGGGCAGGCTCTCCTTCTTCGACCGGCAGTTCTGGCGCTACGCCGTGATCCCGGAAGCCCGGAAGGGGCTGCGGAAGGCGGACCGCGACTTCGCGTGGCTCAACAGCCGCCCGCCGTACGGCCCCGGCCGCGTCGACACGTTCAACCCTGTCAAGCAACGCGCGAACTTCGACATGGAGGCCGACCACACGTCGGCACGGTGGACTTCCCCTCGATCTGGGAGCAGCGCACCCGGGCCGGGGTACCGCTGCAATGGGACGGCAACAACAGCAGCCTGCAAGAGCGGAACATCTCCGCAGCACGAGCCGTCGGCGGGACGGACGACTCCCTCGACATCCACCAGCTCCAGCGGATTGGAAAGTGGCTGCTCGATCTGCCCCCGCCTGCCTTTCCGGCCGATCGGATCGACCGCTCGCTCGCGCGCCGGGGGCAGTCGATCTATGACCAGCAATGCGCCGCGTGCCACGACCTCGGCGGCGCGCGAGTCGGCAAGGTGACGCCCATCGAGGACATCGGGACCGACCGCGAGCGCCTGGACTCGTTCACGCCTGCGCTTGTCAAGGAGTTGAACATGATCGGCAAGGGGAAGCCCTGGCGCTTCCGCACCTTCCGCAAGACCAACGGATACGCGAACCTCCTGCTCGAGGGGCTCTGGTTGCGCGGCCCGTACCTCCACAACGGCAGCATCCCGAACCTCCGCGCGCTGCTCTTCCCGGCCGAGCGGCCGACGGTCTTCTACACCGGCTACGACGTCGTCGACTTGAAGAACGTCGGCTTCGTCTCGAGCGGGCCTGCGGCTCGCCGCGAGGGGTGGCGGTTCGACACGCGGGTGCGCGGGAACGGTAACGAGGGGCACCTGTACGGCACGAAGCTTCCGGCCGCGGACCGCCTGGCGATCATCGAGTACTTGAAGACGCGCTGAACAGCCGCCGCCAGGTTTCCTGGGACGCTGAGCGGGACTAGACTGGGCCGATGGCGCGCCGGGCCAGAAGGCGGAGGGTGCTCGTCATCGTCCTCGTCGTCCTGGTCGCGCTGATCGCCGCCGGCGGGGTCTCGGCCTACACGTTCCTGACCCGCGACAACCCCGTCGTCTACGGGAGCATCGTCGAGCAGTACAAGTACGGATCGATCGGGACGGAGGAGCTCCAGGGGATCCCGTACGAGCTCTGGGCTGTCCTGCCGGAGGTGTTCGCCGACCTGCTTCCGCCCGGGCCGGCAAGGGCTACGAGCGCTTCGGCTTCCTCTACGAGCCTGGGCACGTGACAGGCCGATCGGAACGACGTCCCGGGAGAAGCCGATCGATCTCCTCGGCCTCAACTGCGCGCTCTGCCACGTCGGCACGTACCGGGAGACCCCCAGCGTCACCGCGGCAGATGGTCCTCGGAATGCCGTCCAATAACTTGCGGCTCTGGGACTACATCCAGTTCCTGCGGAAAGTGATGCGCGACAAGCGCTTCAACGCCGACACGCTCCTCGCGGCGATCGAGCGCCGCTTCCCCGGCAGGCTCTCGTTCTTCGACCGGCAGTTCTGGCGCTACGCCGTCATTCCGCAGACGAAGGACGGGCTCCGAGGAGGCCGACGAGGACTTCGCGTGGCTCGACAGCCGCCCGCCGTACGGGCCCGGCCGCGTCGACACGTTCAACCCGCTGAAGCAACGCGCGGACTTCGACATGGAGGCAGACCACACGGTGGGCACGGTCGACTTCCCCTCGATCTGGGAACAGCGCACGCGGATCGGGATGTACCTGCACTGGGACGGCAACAACAACAGCCTGCGCGAGCGGAACCTTTCCGCCGCGCGAGCGGTCGGCGGTACGGACGACTCGCTCGACATCCATCAGCTCAACCGGATCGCAGACTGGCTCCTCGACCTTCCTCCGCCCGCCTTTCCGCGGGCTCGCATCAACGCGCCGCTCGCACGCCGCGGGCAAGACGTTCTACGACCAGCAGTGCGCCTCGTGCCACGACATCGGCGGCGCGCGGATCGGCGAGGTGACGCCGATCGAGGAGATCGGGACCGACCGCGAGCGCGTGGACTCGTTCACGCCCGCGCTCGTCACCGAGTTGAACACCAACGTCGGCAAGGGGAAGCCCTGGCGCTTCCGCCACTTCCGCAAGACGGACGGCTACGCAAATCTCCTACTCGAGGGGATCTGGCTGCGTGCTCCGTACCTCCACAACGGCAGCGTCCCGACTCTTCGTGCGCTGCTCTTCCCTGCCGAGCGGCCAAAGGTCTTCTACATCGGCTACGACGTCTACGACTGGAAGGACGTCGGCTTCGTCTCGAGCGGGCCCGCAGCCCGCCGCGAGGGCTGGCGGTATGACACGAGCGTGCGGGGCAACGGCAACAAAGGGCACCTGTACGGCACGCAGCTTCCGAGTGCGCAACGGCTCGCCATCATCGAGTATTTGAAGACGCGGTAACCGAGACTCTCGAATTTGCCCCGAAGAACCCACGCCGGCCATCTGTCCATCTTCGAGGGCCTACCTCCGGAGAAGCTGGCCCGCGTCCTCGAGAGCCTGGAGACCAGGACGTACCCGGCGGGGGCGACGGTCGTCGCCGAGGGCGACCGCACGAAGGAGATCTTCATCGCGCAGGCCGGAAGCGCCGACGTCGTCATCGCGGGCCAGGACGGAGTCGACCGCCTCGTCGGGCGGATAGTCCCCGGTGGGACCGTGGGCGAGATCTCGCTCCTCACGGGACAACCCGCGGTGGCGACGGTTCGCGCGGGCGCAGACTTCGAGGCGATCGTCCTCTCGGAGGCCGACTTCGCGTCGCTGGCGGAGAGCTTTCCGGAGATCTATCGCAACCTGGGGACGATCCTGGCCGAACGGCTCGCCCGCACGGATCGTCTGGCCGTCGGGGAACGCGAGGGTCATCTTGACCCTGCTCGAAGACGCGGGAGCGCCGCCGCTGCTCGGGTACGCCCTCGCTTGCAGCGTGGCGTGGCACACGCGTGAGCGCACCCTGCTCCTCGTTCTCGCCGAGGACCCGCACCAGGATCTCGTCGATCTGGCTACGACGTCGGGCGAGCGGCCATGGCGTTCGGCGCGCGCGCGCCAACGAGGTCGGTGCCGACCTGATGATCGCTCCCAAGAGCGAGGCGTTCGAGCCCCGAGCGCTGCCCGCGACCTTCGAAGCCCTGTTTCATGTCTTCGACCAGATTCTCGTGCTGGCGGACGAGGCTTCGGCGCCCACGCTCGCGAGCGCGCGGACGATACGGCTCGAGGCATCCGGTGGCCCGATACCGGGCACGCCAGGCGGACCGTTGCGTGTTCGCGGGTGGAATCGAGCGGCGACGCGACCCCGAGCAGACCTGTTCGGCGTCGTCGAGGTCTCCGAGCTTTCATCCGACGAGCAGGACGAGCTTCGGGCCGGCGTTCTCTCGCTGCGGTCCGCAGCAGGACGGGAGGTCGGCTGGGCCGCTCGTGACCTGACCGGGCTCAAGGTTGGGCTGGCGTTGGGGGCCGGAAGCATTCGCGGCTACGCGCACGCGGGCGTGATCGATGTTCTGCGCCAGGCCGGTCTGGACTTCGATTACATCTCCGGCACGAGCGTCGGCGCGGCTGTGGCCGCTCTCGTGGTTCGTGGGGACAGCCCGGCCGAGATCGCCGACCACCTGGATGTGTTCGCTCCGAACCTCTTCAAGCTCAAGGTGCCGTTCACGAGCATGCTGTCGGATCGGGGGATGCGTTCGTACCTACGGAGCCATGGGCGCCGATGTGCGCTTCGAGGACACCGAGGTGCCACTCGCAGTGGTCGCGGCCGACATCGTGAGCCAGCGAGAGCTCGTGCTCCGCCGTGGCCTGATTTGGCAGGCGGTGCTCGCGAGCATCGCGATTCCAGGCATCTATCCGGCCCAGCGAATCGGCCCGTACGTCTGCGTCGACGGAGGCGTCCTGAACCCCTACCCGGTAAACGTCGCCGCCGACATGGGAGCCGGCGATCGTCATCGGCATCAAGCTGGGCAGCGGCCATCCGTATCCCGAGTACGACGTCGACGTCGTGACCGCCGCCGAACGGCCGCCCGCGATGCTCGGCGTATTGATGCGCTCGATCGAGATGATGCAGCGGGGTATCGCCCCCGAGCCCACGGAAGCGACGGTGATCACGATCTTGCCGAAGCTCGACCCGGCCGGTGTGGGGCTGCGGAACATGGAGGCGGGCCGGCGCTACATCGAGGACGGCGCCGTTGCCGCGGAGGACGCCCTGCCGCGGATCGCCACCGCCCTGCCGTGGCTTAGATAGGGTCGTCCGCGCCCAGGCGTCAGCCTGGATCCCCATGGCGACCGACGTCGGACAAGAAGCGGCAGGAGCCGGGGCGGGCGAAGAGCCGGTCGACGTCCGCAACTGGTTCGGCGATCTCGACTGGGAGGCGGGCGCCGTCGCCGAGGCTCGGAGCGTCGAGGACATCGTCGCGGTCATGCGTGACACCGACAAGTACCCCTCGCCTGTCCGTGCGCGCGGCTCAGGACACTCGACGACCGTGTGCGGCGTGGCCGACGGCGGGACGGTCATCAACATGAAGCCGATGAGCCGGATCCTCGACATCGGCACAGACACCGTCACCGCCGAGGCCGGCGCGATGCTGATCGACGTCGCCAAGGAGCTCGAGCAGCGCGGTCTCCAGTTCTACGTGAACATCGAGCTCGGCAACGCCACGATCGGCAGCCTGGCCTGCTGCGCGACCAAGGACGCGTCGATGCCCGGCGAGTTCGGGCAGGCGAACTCGTACTGCGTGGCGATGAAGATGGTCACGCCGTCGGGCGAGATCCTCGAGGTCGACGAGAGCGATCCCGGGCTTCTCCAGGCCGCCCGCTCGAGCTACGGGCTGTTCGGCGTCGTCTACGAGGCCACCTTCAAGGTGCAGCCGCTGCAGGCGATGCAGGTCGAGCACAAGAGCTTCAAGCTCGACGAGTACCTGGAGAAGCTGCCCGAGCTCTTCGGCCGCGGGCAGTCGATCATGACGTACCTCTTCCCGTACCTCGACCGAATCTCTGTCGAGTTGCGGAGGTACACCGGCCCCGCCGACAAGGCGGCGAAGCCCGCCAGCCGCTTCCCGCTCTGGCCGATCCGCAACTACTTCTGGAAGACGTTGATGCCCGGCTTCGGAGCGGCTGTGGAGCGCTACGTCCCGCCGCGGAGGCTCCGGTATGGGCTGGTCAACGGGCTCAACCGCGTCGACCGAGGGACTGATCTTCCCCTACTTCGCGAAGTCGCGGCACACGGTTCCGACCGACCAGATGATCCGCTATCCGGCGGTGTCGGGCGGCTCGCGGTACACGTTCAGCATCTGGGCCTTCCGGGAGGAGCTGTATCCCCAGACGTTGCGCGAGTACTTCCAGTTCGCCAAGGAGTACTACCGCCGCACGGGCTTCCGGCCGAACATGCTCCACGTCGGGTATCGCATCGAGCAGGACGACAGCTCCCTCTTCTCGTACACCTACGACGGGCGCGTGCTCACGATCGATCCGGTCTCGACGGGCGCACCGGGCTGGAGGGACTTCCTCGACGCCTACAACGAGTTCTGCAGCGAGCACGACGGGAAGCCGCTGCTCAACCAGTCCTGGGGTCTCAAGCCGCACCACATACGCAAGGCGTTCGGCGACCGGGTCGAGAAGTTCGAGGAGTACCGGAAGCGCCTCGATCCGAACGAGCGGCTGCTCAACTCGTACTTCCGCGTGCTCCTCCAGGGCGACCTAGCGTGGCCGACTCGCCCGCGATCGCCGTCTCGAAGCGCTATTTCGACGCGGTTCGCCGCCGCGACCTCGACGCGGCCGTGGCGTGCTGGGCGCCGGGCGGGATCGACCACCTGGCGCCGGTCGGCGAGCTCCGTGTGCCCGACGAGTGGCTCGCCTACTTCAGCGACCTCTTCGCGGCGATACCGGACTGGGAGTACGAGGTGCTGAACCTCTTCGAGCAGGGCGACCAGGTCGCCTGCCACTGGCGCGCCACGGGCCACTTCTCGGGGAAGCCGTTCCAGGGGCTGCGCGCGACCGGAGCGGCGATCGCCGCCGAGGGCGCCGACCTGATCAAGGTCGAGAACGGCCTCATCAAGCGCCTGGACTCGTACTGGGACGAGTCCGCGACCGCGCGCCAGATCGGCTTGCTGCCGGCCAAGAAGAGCGTCCCGGAGCGCGCGCTGTACGGCCTCTTCAACGGGAAAACGCGCCTGAAGTCTTTGTTCCGCCGCAGTTAGGCGCGAGCCGGGGCGACGTCGGTACGCCGCAGGTTCCGAACCTCGTCGATCAACAGAACGAGGGCCGTCGCGGCGACGATGACAGCTGCCGCCCCGACGAGTGTCTCGGTGACGCCAACGCTGTCTGCCACCGGCCCGGCGACGGCCGCGCCGAGCGGGATGAAGACGAACGAGCCGAGGGCGTCGTACGAGTACAAGCGCGAGAGCTGGTCGGGCGAGATCTGCTGCTGCACCGCGACGTCCCAGAAGACGCCGAAGATCTCCATTCCGAATCCAGCCGTGAAGGCCGCGAGCGCGATCACGACCGCCGGGGCCGGCGGGGCGAGCAGCAGGATCGGCAGCGCCATCGGGAAGATCGCCAGCGTCGCGACGAGCAGCAGCCGAACCGGCCGGTACCGCAGCGTGAACACGCCGCCGACCACGAAGCCCGCTGCTTGTGCGGCGAGGATGAAGCCCCAGGCGGCGGCGCCGCCGAGATCGTCGTCCGCGACGACTGGGCCGAGCACGGCCCACGCGCCCACGCCGGCAGCGTTGACGAAGGCGAACTGGACGACGATCCCCCAGAGCCAGGCGCGGGAGCGGAACGCGTCCCAGCCCTCGCGCAGCTCGCGCACGAAGCGCCGTTCGGGCATCGTCAAGTCGCGCGGTAGCCGCAGAGCCAGGAGGAAGACGGCGCCTGCGAAGTACGTGGCCGCATCGAACGCGAGCGACCAGCCTGGGCCTATGGCAGCGACCAGGATTCCGCCGGCCGCAACACCGCCGATCTGTGTCCCGTTCCGCGTCAGGCGCAGCAGCGCGTTCGCCTCTTGAAGCAGGCGGGCGCTGACGGTCTGCGGAACGATCCCCTGTGAGGCCGGGTAGAAGAAGGAGGTCGCGACGCCGCGGATCACCTGGAGGACGACCAGGTGCCAGATCTCGGCGACGCCCGTGAGGACGAGCACGGCGATTGCGGCCTGCGCGGCGCCGGCGAGCAGGTCGGAGACCACCATCACGTGGTGGCGCGGCAGCCGGTCGGCCCAGATTCCGCCGACGAGGATGAAGAAGACCTGCGGGACGAACCCGGCGGCGATGACGAGGCCGAGGTCGGACGGCGAGCCGGTCAGGTCGAGGACGGCGAAAGCGAGCGCGATCGGCGCGAACGCGCTCCCGAAGAGCGAGGTCGTCCGCCCCAGGAAGAGCAGGCGAAACTCCCGCTCGCCGAGCGGGCTGAGCGCGGCGCGGAGCACCGTCGTAACCTAACCGGGGCGAACTTAGCCCGCTCTGGACCACTTGAAGCGCGTCATGTCGTCGCGCGGGGCCAGCGCGCCGGCCCGCGTTCCGCGGCGGACGAGCAGGATCGGCGCCGGCGCCGCCTTGACGATCTCCGCCCGGACCGGCCCGAGGCCCTCCTCGCGCCAGCGCTCGGACAATCCGACGACGAGCAGGCCGGCGCCCTCGGCCGCCCTGATCACCTCGGGGCCCGGCCTCGTCAGCACGGGCTCCGCGGCGATGCCTGCGAGCTGCTGGACGACGAGCGATGCGTTCGCGAGCAGGCGGCTTGCGTCGCGTCCAGCGCCGTTCTCGGACGAGGCACCGAGCAGCTTCAGCGGCGCGCCGCGAGCCGCGGCGATCCACGAGCCGAGCTCGAGGGCGGCCCAGTCGTGCTCGGCGCCGCCGAACGGCACGACGACCGGGTCCTGAGCATCGATCTTCGGCAGCCCTGCGCCCTCGACGAGCACGCCCACGTCGCACGGCGCGTGCTCCAGCGCAGCGCCGATCTCGCCTGCGGGCACCCCGGGCCCGAGCAGCGGCCTGCGCCCGTCGACGAGCAGCAGGTCGACGTACTCGTCCGAGCCGAGGTGGACGAGGTCCTCTCCGGCGTCTGGTGTGGTGAAAGCGACGGCGCGAACGTCGATTCCTCGCTCACGAAGCAGATCACGTCGCGTGTTCGACCTCCTCCGTTGCACGCCGTAGCTCGCGCTCGTCGGCGAGCCGGGCCGGTCGCAATCGCCAGCGTCACGACGAGTCGCGCGATGATCAGCTCCCGCGGCGGCTCGGTCGCCGCGAGTGGCTCGGCGATGGCGAGCAGCGCGTCCAGGTTCCTCTCGTCCTGGGCGGACACGACGACGAAGTGCCGTTGCTCGACGCCCTCCTCGGCCATTGCCGTCGCGAACCTCTTCCTCGGGCGGCGAGGAGAAGAGCTTCTGGGGATCGACCAAGCGCAAGGCCGGCCCGGCCATGAACGTCGTCACGAGCGCCATGATCACGAGCATCGTGAAGAGCGTCGGCGAGACGAGGCCGAGCTCGAGCCCGATGTTGAGGACGATCAGCTCGGTCAGGCCTCGCGTGTTCATCAGAGCACCGATGGCTGCCGACTCGCGGAGCCCGAACCCGCCGTAGCGCGCTGCGACCGATGGCCCCGACCCACTTGCCGACGATCGCCACAGCGATCAGCCCGAGCGTGATCAGCCAGAGCACCGGCCGGTTCAGCGACCCGACCTCGGTTCGCAGCCCCGTGATGATGAAGAAGAGCGGCAGCAGCACCATGACGACGAAGTCCTCGAGTCGGCTCGAAACGTCGTCCGTCAGGCCCGCGTGGCGGGGCATGATCAGACCCATCACGAAGGCGCCGAAGATCGCGGCGATTCCGATCTGCTGAGCGAGGTATGCGGAGAGCAGGACGGCGACGAAGATCGCGCCGAGCCAGAGTGCGGGCACGTGCCCGACCTCGTCATACGCGGTCGAGACGCGTTTCAGCAGCGGGCGGACGATGATGAACATTCCGGCCGTGAAGGCGGCCGCGAGCCCGATGACGACGAACACGTGGGAGCCCGAGCCTGTGCCGGCGACAGCGGTCGCAAGGGCGAGCAGCGCCCAGGCGGTGACATCGTCGATGGCCGCTCCGGCCATGGCCAGTGCACCGACGGGTCGCTTCAGCATCCGGCGTTCGATGAGGATCCGCGCGAGCACCGGGAAGGCGGTGATCGACATCGCGACGCCCATGAACAGTGCAAACGGCAGGTAGTCGACATCGGGCGCGAGCAGCGGATAGACGACGAGGGCGGCCAGGAACCCGAGGGAGAGCGGGAAGGCAACGCTCACGTTCGAGATGAAGAGCGCTTGACCGACGCGCTCCCGCAGGATGCGCGGGTCGAGCTCCATCCCGACGAGGAAGAGGTAGAAGGCGAGCCCGATCTGTGCGGCACCGGACAGGAGCGGGACGATGTCGGCGGGGAAGAGGTAGGCCTGGACCTCGGGCGCGATCGCCCCGAGCAGGGTCGGGCCGAGCAGGATGCCGGCCAGGACTTCGCCCATCACCTGCGGCTGGCCCACTCGGCGGAGTGCGGCACCGGAAAGCCGGGCCGCGAGGATGATGGCCGCGATCGCGAGCATCAGCCGGCCGAACGTCTCCTCACCGGAGCGTTTCTTCGGCGCGGCCTTGCCCACCCCGGGCTCCGGCAACTCACCTGAGAAGGTGGCCGCGACGTTCTCTCCGCCGACCGTTCCTCGCAGCGTCCGCTCGGTCTCCTCGCCGGCCACGATCACGTCGACCTCGGCGCTCGACCCGTCCACGCACGTGACGTCGCCCGTCAGGCGGTCTTCGTCCAGGCGCAGCTTTCCTTCGGATTGCCCGGGACCGTCGAGATCGACGAAGACACCGGACTGGTCGAGCCTGACCAGGTTGCCGAGGCAGGTCGATCCGGAGGTGTAGAAACCGGCTACCGCGGTCGGCGGGTCCTCGCTGTTGCCGATCGAGATCGAGATCGCAAACGCGACGACGAGAAAGGCGACGACGACGGCGTAGCCGAGGAGGAGCCGCAGCCCGCGCAGGTCACTGGAGCTCGAAGCAGATGCCGTCGTAGCCAACTGCCTTGGGAGTATCTCTTTCAGCGAGGGCCGCGTCTACGCATGCCGAGAAGGACTTTCCTCCCTCGCTGGAAACGCCACGCCATGGGCACCACCACCGTATTTGCGCATTTAGGGGGCGTTTTCCGGTTGCCGCGCTATCGTGTGGTTACGGGGCCGAAGGACGTGCCCCGGGAGAATCGCCGGGGCCGGATCGTCAGCCGCGGCGACCATGCGGCCTCGCAAACGCGATAAGACAGTCTCGGACCGAGAGCCGTTGGAAAACACCAAGACCATCCTGATCTGCGAAGACGAGCCGGCGCTGCGCGAGCTCGTGCGCGCGTCCCTCGACGGCGGTTACCGCTTCGCGGAAGCGAGCGACGGCTACGCCGCCTTGAAACTCGCGCAGGAGCTCGTGCCCGACGCGGTGGTCCTCGACCTGATGCTGCCCGGGCTGAGCGGACTCGACGTGCTGGCCGGGCTGCGCCGAGATGAGCGACTTCGCCATACTCGGGTCCTTGTCGTCACCGCGTGGAGCGAGACGCACGAGGACATCGTCGCGGCGGGAGCAGACGATTTTCTCCCCAAGCCGTTCGATCCCGACGTGCTGAAGGCGAAGCTCGAGAACCTGCTGGACGGGTCGTGAGCCGGCCGCGATCAGGAGGCCTTTCCCTCCAGACCCGGCTGATCGCCGGGAGCGTCTTGCTCGCGATCCTCATCGCGGCTGCCTTCGTGATCCTCATCCTGGCCCTCTCGACACTCCGCGAGGCAACGCGCCAGGAAGCGGAGTCGCGCGACGTCACTGCCGAGGCGCTGATGGTCCAGAAGCTCGTTCTCGACGTCGAGACGGGTGTGCGCGGATACGTGATCACGGGCAGATAAGAGCTTCCTGGCCCCGTACGAGGCTGCACGGAAGGAGCTTCCCGGCCGTCTCCGCCACCTCGAGCAACTCGCGGCCGACGAGCCCTCCCAGCGTCCACGTGCGCAAGATCTGGTCGCGGCCATCCGCGACTACCTCGCCTACAACGCCGAGCCTGTCTTGCGCTTTTCCGGCGAGGTGGGCGGTCGAGGCGCCGCGAGAGCAGCGATACAGGGTGAAGGAAGGCGCCGTATCGGCGACATCCGCGGGCGGTTCGACGAATTCCTTGGAGCGGAGGACGTCCTTGTCGCATCGCGAGCCCGCTCCGCAGACCAGGGGTCGAAGCTCGCGATCGCATTGGGGGTCAGTGGGCTGGCGGCTTCTGCGGCGTTCATCCTCCTCTTTGCCCTCTACCTTGCGCGCTCGATCGCACGGCCTATCCGGGAAGCCGCCGCGGGCGCGGCGCAGCTTTCCGGTGGAGACCTTTCCATGCGTCTCCACGAGGGCGGACCGGGAGAGGTCGGCGACCTGACGCGGGCCTTCAACGAAATGGCCGAGCGCCTTCAGGTCGCGCTGGGCAATCTCGAGGAGCAAAACGCGCAGCTGCGCGACAGCGATCGCATGAAGTCGGAGCTCGTGAACACGGTGTCGCATGAGCTGAGGACCCCGCTCGCGGGCATCCTCGGGTTCACCTCGTTGCTGCTCTCGAGGGACTATGACCCGGAGACGCGCCGGCACTATCTCGGCGTCGTCGACGCGCAGGCGCGGAGGCTTTCGGAGCTGATCGACAAGTTCCTGGACGTTCGCCGCATCGAGGAGGGCGGATTCGCACAGGTGGAGGAAGTCGTCGACATCGCACCCTTGCTCAGGGAGGAAGCGCAGCTCTACGAGGAACAGAGCGGCGATCACCGCCTCGAGCTCGATGTGCCGGAGCAGCCGCTAGCCGTGCGGGGTGACCCCAACGCGCTCAGGCAGGTGATCGGCAACTTGCTCTCGAACGCGATCAAGTACTCGCCCGACGGCGGGGTCGTCGAGTTGGCGGCCGGGCTCGAAGGTGAGTCGGTTCGCGTAGTCGTGCGCGACCAGGGGATGGGCATCCCCGCTCCTCAGCAGCCTCGGATCTTCACCAAGTTCTTCCGCGGAGACGTGGCCACGAGCGGAATCTCCGGAACGGGTCTCGGGCTAGCCGTGACCCGAGACATCGTCGAGTCCCACGGTGGCCGCATCGGGTTTACGAGCGCCGAAGGCCAGGGATCGACCTTCTGGCTCGAGCTTCCGGACGCTAACGGAGGCGACAACGGAAGTAAGGAAAATGACCCCAAAGACCGTAATGAGGGGGAGACATGAAAAAAACACTCTTCTTCACCACCGTGCTCGTCGGAGTCGTCCTGCTGACGGGGTTGCTGACACGCGGCTCCCCGGCGCTCGTGAACCCGGGAACGATCACGCTCACGTCGCGGGCAGTCAAGATGCAGTTCATCGACCGTGGTCCTCCAGGTAGGGGCGCAGGCGATCTCACCGTGAAGCGCTTTCTCCTCTACAACAAGGGGATTCGGGTCCGCGCGATCGGGCATGCGGATCTCGTCTGCACGTACACGACCCGCTACGCCCAGCAGTGCAGCGGCACGTACTCGCTCCCCAAGGGAAAGATCGTCGCTACAGGCGCCTTCGAGTATCCGCAGTACCACGAGGTCGCCGTGACCGGTGGAACGGGCCTGTACGACAACGTGCGGGGCACGCTGACCGTCACGCTCTTGAGGCGTGACCCGGAGCGAAACATCCTGCTCTTCCGCTTGGTGGTTTAAGAACCCTCGGTCGAGGGCCTCAAGCATGGGGCCGTTCGCGCCGATTGAGATTCGCAAGAGCCCCGGCAGGGTCGGCCGCAAACCCTCAGCCGGGGCTCCTTTCTTTTTTCGCTTTGGCTACCCCGGTTGGATCGGATCGGCGGCGATGATGAAGCCGAGGGGACCGAGCGTCACGAGCAGGCAGAAGACGTACGCCGCTATCAGCTCGATTTTTCCCGGGGAGTTGCGCTGTTCGGCCATGTGGTCAATCGGTACCGGCTTCGGAAAGACGGGGATCCGGGCGCGGGCGAGCTGAGCAATCTCGGGCGGCGAGACGAGGATCAGCTCAGGGCTGATCGCGTCGAGCAGCGTGTCCGATGCGTCGAGAACCGTCACAGGGGACTCCATTGTGCGCTGCCGCTCCGGGCAGGCCATCACTCTTTCGGGGGATAGCCGGAACCCCTCTGGAAACGACGACACGTCTTCTGTAGCCTCGGCGCTCCTGCAGATCGAGAGGGGCGTGTTCATGTCTGCTGTCGCCGTCAGAACGCCGCTGCCGTTGATCCTGATCCGTGGATTCGGCGGGCTTGGCGTCGAGGACGAAAAGAAAGTTCCTTACCAGGGCTTCAACGACGGGACCGTCTACCCGCGCAAGCGTGGGGCGAACTACATCTACGAGGGCATGATCCTGCGCTTCATGAAGTCGCACTGGCAGTTCCAGGACGCGACGAACGTGATCGGCTACTACGGCAAGCCCGTCGTCGAGGCCAGCGAGATTCCGCCCGAGCTCGAGCATTTCGACGAGACCTTCTTCTCCGGGTCAGCACAGTCGGGTCAGGACGTCGATTCGAAGTACAAGATCGTCGTCGACCCGGCGATGGCGCTGCACCTGCTGCGCACGATCGAGGACCCGCTGCGGACGCTGTGGGTCTTCCGCTACTACGACCTCGACGAGCGCAGTTTTCCGTTCTACGGGCAGGCTCTCGCGCGCCTGATCGACTTCATCCGTGCGCTCGCGGCGGAGAAGGGCGGAGGCGAGCAGCCGATGGTGAACGTCATTGCGCACTCGATGGGCGGACTGATCGTCCGCGAGGCGATACAGCGCGCGTATCCCGAGCGGAAGGAACGGGCTGCCGACCACATCAACAAGGTTGTGACGCTCGGCACTCCGCATCAGGGGATCTCGTTCACCCTGCTCAAGGAGTGGATCAAGATCGACGCGGCAGACGAGCTCAAGCACTTCGATCCCGAGTTCCAACGCAACGAGAACGAAGACACCGCGTACGTTCGCTTCAGCGACTTCTTTCCGCCCGAACGGCTGTTAACCGTGGTCGGAACGAATTACCGCACGTATGGCAACGCTCCGTCGTCGGCGCTCAATCGCCTCTTCTCGGTTTCTGGTGAGGGAGGGCCGAACTACAACCGAAGCGACGGGCTCGTGAAGCAGGCGTTCGCGCAAATCCCGGGCTGTCCGCGAACGTTCGTGCACAAGTGCCACGGCGGACCGGACTCGCTCGTTACGGCGCGGGAGTCGTTCGAGGTCGCGCGGCGTTTCTTTTTCGGGAACGTGTACGCGCGGCTCAACCTGATCGACGCCGAGGTCAAGCGCGGCTTCGACCGATTCTTCGGGAGCGAGATCTTCTTCGGCGTCTCGATCAAACCGCGCGCGGTCGACTTCGACCTCTTTCACCAGAGCGCAGAGGCCGAGAACACCTACGGCCCCTTTCACAAGGCAGATCTGAGCGATGACGATCCCGCGTTCGGGTGGGCCGGCGTCCATCGCCTGATCTGGGAGGGCTGGTTCGACACGACCGCGGGGAAAGCGGCGCCTTCAGACGACCTCGTTCTGCGACTCGACGTCTACGTCGGCGAGCGCGATTCGTTCGGGGTCGGCTTCTCGGACAACGTGATCTTCCACCGGCAGCTGTATGTGCGCGCGGTGCTCGGCCCTCCGACCCGGCTGGAGCTGCACCCGGACGAGCGCTTCGAAGGCTCCGAGATGGAGGCGACGGCGAGCGGCTGGCAGTTCGGCGTCACGGATCCCGCATTCGATGCGACGTTCGGAATCGAGATCTTCGGCGTCCCGGAGAGCGGCGACCCGGCCCCGCTCGAGCGTGCCTGACCCGCTAGAAAGAAGGAAGGCCCGCTCTTTTACACAATAGGCTTGTGAGCCTAGAATTCCCGGCTCAGGCCTCAGTCATGCCCAGTAAACGCTTCGCGGCCCAACCCTGGTTCATTGCCGCTGTGTTCGTGGCGCTGGCGGCCGCAACCGTTCTTCCTTTCATGGCGTCGCCGTACGCGCCCCCGGAGCTCCTGACGGCGCTGGTCCTGCTCATCGCCGCTCTCGCCGCTTTCCTCGGGGGCCCGCTGCCGGGCGTTGTCGTGGTCCTTGCAGGTCTCGGGTCGGTGGCGCTGGTCGTCGACCGTCCGGCGCGCGTCGCGCTCGCGCTTCCCGTAGGCGTGGCGATGGCCGTTGTCGTCGGCATCGTGGGGCTTCGTCACCGGCGGCGGGAGAACGAGCGCGCCCTCGCATTGAGGGACCTGGCCGCGATTCGCGACACCGCTGCCGAGGCCATCGTCGACCTCGATCCGGAAGGCGCGATCACGAGCTGGAGCCAAGGCGCCGAGCAAATGTATGGCTATGCGGCGGAAGAGGTCGAGGGACGCCCATTGAGCGTTCTCGCCGCCGACGAACGCGCGACTGAGATCGATCAGCTCCTTGGCCAGGTTCGCGACGGCAGCACGGTGCGCCGAGAAACCGTGCAGCGACGAGCCGATGGAGAGTCGTTCTCGGCGACGCTGACCGTTGCGCCCGTCGGCAACGGCACCGACGAGGTCACGGGCGCGATCGCCATCGCGGTCGACGTGAGCGAGCGCGTGCAGGCGCAGAGCAAGGCGAAAGAGGCCAGCTCGCGATACGAGACTCTTGTGACGCGGCTGCCGCTCGTGACGTACCTCTACGCCGCGGGTGACCGCTCGTCCCCGATCTACGTGAGTCCGCAAATCGAGGCTCTGCTCGGGTATACGCCTGACGAGTGGCTTGCAGAGGGTGATCTCCCGGCGCGCCTGATTTACCAGGACGACCGTGACCCCGTCACCAAGGAAGCGGCAAAGAGCGCCCGCGCTGACGCGCCATTTCTCTCCGAGTACCGCATGCTCGCCCGCGACGGTCACGTTGTCTGGGTCCGGGACGAGGCGACAACCGTTCGTGACGACGCGGGCGACCCCGCCTACATCCAGGGCTACCTCCTGGACATCAGCGAGCAGAAGCTCCGCGAGGAGGACCGTGAGCGCGTGAAACAAGCCGAGCAGGACGCACTCACGCGCGCCAGCCGAACGGGATGAACGGCTCAACTTCCTCGCCCGAGGGACCGACATCCTCGCAGCCTCGCAGGACTACGAGAACGCGCTCCGGCAGATCGCCGAGCTCGCCGTTCGGCGTTTCGCCGACTGGTGCATCTTCGACATCGGGGACGAGGCCGAGGCGTTGTCACGCCGAGTGGTGGCCCACGCCGAGCCGATGCCCGCTGCGCGAGCAGCGGAGCAGGCGCCGGACGAGGAGCCGGATCAAGTCGCAAAGCAAGTAGTCGCCCGGCGGCGGGCGGAAATCGTTCCCGCGCCCGGCTCCGCACCGACGACGATCCCGTCGGTGAGCGGTATCGAAGCCGAGTCGTACATTTGCCTCCCGCTGCTCGTGCGTGAGCGGGTCGTCGGGGCGGTGACGATGATCTCCACGACGCCGGGCCACAGGTTCGGCGCTGACGATCTGGCGCTCGTCCGCGATGTGGCGCGCCGAGTCGCGCTTGCGATCGACAACGCTCGGCTCTACGCAGAGGTCGAGGAGCGCGCGGTAGCCGCGCGTGTATTGACCTACGTCGCGGAGGGTGTCTTCCTGGTCGACCGCGCCGGCGAAATTCAGCTCTGGAACCCGGCCGCCGAGGCGATGACGGGTCTGCCCGCGAGCTCCGTGATCAATCACCCGGCAGCGGACGTTCTCCCTGATTGGCACGAGATCGCCGAGCGAATCCCGATCGAGAGCTCACCCGATCCGGGGCACGAGGAAACGGTCCCCTTCGAGACGCCGAAGGGAGAGCGGTGGTTTTCGATCGTTGGCGTCAAGTTCTTCGGCGGCACCGTCTACGCGTTTCGAGACGTCACGGAGGCGCGCCGCCTCGACGAGCTCAAGGCTGAGTTCGTAGCGACGGCCTCGCACGAGCTTCGGACTCCGCTCGCGGCCGTGTACGGAGCGGCGCAGACGTTGAGCCGTCACGATTTTGCGCTCGACGAAGCAGGTCGCGCCCGCTTCATCTCGCTGATCACGGACGAATCCGAGCGGCTGAGCAGGATCGTCAACGAGATCCTGCTCGCGAGCCAGCTCGACGCGGGGCGCCTCGACCTCGCGAGCGAGCCGTTTGACGCGGGCGAGCTCGTCGAGCGAGTCATCGAGGCGGCGCGCGCGCACTTGCCGGCGAGTGTCAAGTTGGACGTCACTCTTCCGGAGTCGGCGCCTTCCGTCGCTGCCGACCGCGACAAAGCGCGTCAAGTCCTCGTCAATCTCGTCGAGAACGCGATCAAGTACTCACCCGACGGAGGGCGCGTCGAAGTCGGGATCGACCAGACGGAGAGCGCGGTCCGCTTCTACGTCACCGACGAGGGGCTGGGGATCCCCGAGCTCGAGCAAGAGCGGATCTTCGACAAGTTCTACCGCCTCGATCCCGAGATGACCCGGGGGGTCGGCGGCACAGGCCTCGGCCTGTACATCTGTAGCGAGCTCGTGCGCCGCATGGACGGCCGGATCTGGGTGGAGTCGCACCATGGTCGCGGCTCGACGTTCTCGTTCGAGCTCCCGCGCGCGGAGATGCCCCTCCCGCCGGTGCTGGCCCCGGAACCGCACGAAGCCACGGCCGCCAGTTCCTGAGCCCCGGGCGTTAAGCGTCGATTAACTGCTCCTTGCCACCCTAGGATCGATATGTCGATGCAGGCACATTGGTCCTATGCGGACTTTGTGGCTGGTCGTTCTTGCGTTGGCAGCCGCGATCTTTGCGTCGCCCGCGGCAGCGGCCACAAGCCAGCTGCGCACGCTGTACGTACAGGCGACTTGGGGCCCGGTGCCCTTCATGCAGGCAGACCTGGAGCGCGTCGCGAGGGAGACGGACGCTTACTTTCAGGCTTCTTCGTCAGGCCGGCTGTCGATGCCCGGCTCGGTTGCCGCGCCGATCCAGCTGAGACGCGCCGCCTTCGACAGCTGCGACGCGACTGTCCTTCGCAACGAGGCACCGGCGGCGATGTTCGAGGGCTTCGACCGATTGCTCTTCGTCACTCCGCACGTGGCCAGTTGCCCATTCGCCGGTGAGGCGAATCCGACGGAGGTCTTGCTGAACGGCGCGCTGTACAGGAACCTTGCAGCGCACGAGCTCGGGCACACGCTCCCTCTCGACCATGCCAGTCGTTGGCGGTGCTCCGGGAACAGCTGCTCGGTCGAAGAGTACGGCGGCCCGTTCAGCGTGATGGGCAGCGGAGGCGGCGACCTGAACGCTTTCGAGAAATCGCGTCTCGGCTGGCTCACCAGCCTCGTTCGTCCTCGGGGAAACGGCACGTACGAGATCGGCCCGATCGAGGGGCCGACGACGCGGCCGCAGGCGCTCGTCGTCACGACAGCCGCCAGTGAGTTCTGGTTCGAGTCGCGTGGCCTGCAAACTCCCTCCTTCGTCGGTTCCTCCGTGCAGCCGCCGGGCGTCTCGGTCGTCGCCGGGCCTGCCGTCGGGGGCGGCGACGCCTCTTCACCGTTTCCGCGTGACAACCTGCTGCTCGCTAATCCCAGCGGTGGAGGTCGCTACTCATTCGCCGCCGGCGAGTCGTTCGTCCGCCCGGGCATCTTCCGGTTGACGGTCGAGCGCCACGCACCCGAGGCCGCGGCGCTGAAGTTCCAATGGCTCGACCGTCTGGCGCCAGGTCGGCCGCGCGTGCGAGGGCGATCCGTGCGGCGCGGCCGGGCTCGAATCGAATGGGACGCGCCGCTTGAGCGTGGGAGTGGGATCGAGAAGATACACCCTCCTCGTCGACGGCCGCGCCCGCCGAACGGTGGGACGCGACGTGGTCTACATCAGCGGCGGGATCAACTTCCGCTTGCCACGCGGCCGGCACCGTTTGGGCGTCCTCGCCACGGATCGCGCCGGGAATCGCGGACGCGCATCCTGGTTGCGCGTCCGCGTGAAGTAACGCGTCACGCGCCTCGAACCTCGAGGCGAACCGAGGCAATACCGAGGATGCGTGCGGGGCAGTACAGGGCGGCAGGCGTCAATCGCTCGCCCTCGCAACAGTCAATTCTCAGCACTGTTAGTTTGGAAGAGCGCCCAACGAGGAGTGTCGATGGCAGCCCCGCCGATCCACCCAGTCCGCCTTGAGGCTCGACTCGATCAGGGGCTGAGCCGCTGGCTGTGGCTTGTCAAGTGGTTGCTTGCAATCCCGCACTTCATCGTGCTTGCCTTCCTGTGGATCGCGTTCGTCGTGCTCACCGTTGTCGCGTTCTTCGCGATCCTGTTCACGGCCCGCTATCCGAGGGGGATCTTCGAGTTCAACCTCGGCGTGCTGCGCTGGACGTGGCGCGTGGCCTTCTACTCGTACGGCGCCCTCGGCACCGACCGTTACCCGCCCTTCACCCTCGGCCCCGCACCCGACTATCCGGCGACGCTCGACGTGACCTACCCCGGCGAGCTGTCGCGCGGGCTCGTGCTCGGTGAAGTGGTGGCTGCTTGCTATCCCGCACTACCTCGTCCGTCGGTGTGTTGCTCGGCGGAGGATGGTTCGCCTGGGGAGGGGGTCGGGACCGCGGTGGGGACGATGGACACTGGGGCGGGTTGCCAGGCCTCATCGGCCTGCTCGTGCTCTTCGCAGGGGTGGCGCTGCTCTTTCACGACGCGGTACCCGCGGGGGATCTTCGATTTCGTGCTCGGCCTCGATCGCTGGGTGGCGAGGGTCGTCGCTTACGCCGGGTTGATGACCGACGTGTACCCGCCGTTCCGTCTCGACCAGGGCGGCGAGGAGCAGGCGGTTGGAGCTCGAGGCGCCGACGATGCCACCTGCGCCTGCGCCTGCGCACGCGACGGAGGCGGCGTGCCGCGCGCCCGCGGAAGAGGCGCGGGCGGCGTGGCGCTGCTCGTCGTGGGCAGCATTGCGGCACTGCTGGCTTCGCCCTGCTTGCGGGCGGATGCGCCGCCGTGGTCGTCGACCAGTACGCAGCGCGACGATGATGGCTTCCTCATGTCGCCGACAGAGGAGTTCTCGACGGCGACGTACGCGTCGCCTCCGAGAGCGCCGACCTCGACCTCGACGGGCCCGACTGGGCGACGAAAGACTTCCTCGGGACGGTTCGTATCCGCAGCGAGAGCGAACGACCGGTGTTCGTCGGCATCGCTCGCGAGAGTCGGACCTTGCCGAGTACCTCGACGGCGTCGAGCACGCCGTCGTGACCGAGATCGGCCGGGAGCCCGACTATGCGGAGCGCCGGGGCGGCGCACCAGAGGGACCCGCCCGCAGACCAGACGTTCTGGGCCGCTTCGGCGACCGGAGCCGGCGAACAGACGCTCGAGTGGGAGCCCGAGGACGGGAGCTGGAGCGTGGTCGTCATGAACGCCGACGGCTCGCGGGGTGTGGCCGCCGACCTCAGCATCGGCGGGGAGCTCGATCCGCTGATCTGGATCGCAGTCGGACTGCTGTTGGGCGGAGGACTGTTCGCGGCAGCGGCGGCCCTAGCCATTACCGCCGGCGTCCGCCGTCGTCGCTGAACTCCACACACGATCGCCTCGGGCCGTGCGCCAGGAGGTCACCCGGCTCGCATCCGGCGAGCGCTTTCCTGCGGGACGGACAATTTCGTCGATAACGGCCAAGTCCTCATCTCCAGAATCACCGACATGGTGACGGACGCCTCCTCCGGCGATCGCTTCAGGGCGAGACGGTGAGGGTTGTCAGGTTCGAGCTGGCTTGCGTCGGGCCGTAAACCAGCCTCCGGAGCGCTGGTGCCCAACCTCCCTGCGTCAAGGCGATCCTCCGCATTCGGCGCAGGTGAGGTTGAGCGTCAATCGAGCGCGCGCAGCGCAACGAGGTCGCTCGGCATCGGCTCCCACGTGCCCGCTGCCGCATTCTCATGCACTTGCTCGGGTTTCGTCGCGCCCGCGATCACTGACACAACCGGCGGCTGCGCCGCGAGGCCACCGATCGCGACCTCGAGCAGGGAGGCGCCGCGCTCGCGCGCGAAGGCCTCGAGCGCCTCCACGCCGTCGTATTTCTCCTCACTGATCTCCCGCCCGTGCAGGCGCGTGCCTTCCGGCGGCGGCAGGTCGCGGCGGTACTTGCCGGTCAGGAGGCCGCTCGCGAGCGGGAAGTAGGGGACGAAGCCGAGGCCGAGCCGCGAGCAGATCGGCAGGAGCTCACGCTCGGCCTCGCGTACGAGCAACGAGTATTCGCTCTGTTCCGAGACGTAGGCCTCTCGCGCGAGCGTCGCTGCCTGCTCGATCCGTGCCGGCGAGTAGTTGGAGGTCCCGTAAGCGCGGACCTTCCCCTCATGGACGAGCTCGTCGAGCGCGGCGATCGTCTCGGCCAAGGGTGTGTCGGTGTCCTCTTGGTGGTGCTGGTAGAGGTCGATGTAGTCCGTCTGCAGCCGCCGCAGGCTCGCGTCGAGCGATCGACGAATCTCCTCGCGCGAGCCCTTGCCGCGGCTGACCGCGCCGCCGCCGCCGAACTTCGTCGCGAGCACTACTCGCTCCCGGCGGCCACGGAGCGCGTGGCCGAGGAAGGTCTCGCTCTGCCCGTCGCCGTAGCTCTCGGCGGTGTCGTAGAACGTGACGCCGGCATCGAGTGCGGCGTCGACGACCGCGCGCGTCCCACTCTGGTCCACCCGGCGGCCGAAGTTGTTGCAGCCGAGGCCGACAACGGAGACCTCGAGCGGGCCGAGCGTCCGCGTCCTCATCGAGGCGAGCGTACGCTAGTCCTGCGATTCCGGCACTGAACCTGCCAAAGCGCGGCGCCCGTGTCCAACGAACGCCACAGGGGCGGCAGGACTCGAACCTGCAACCCCCGGTTTTGGAGACCGGTGCTCTGCCAATTGAGCTACGCCCCTTCAGGTTCCGAGACGGATTGTAGTCGCGCCTCCGCGGGTAGAGTCGCCGCGTGGCCATCTCGCAGCGCCGCGCGCTTGGCGCGCTCTTCCTCGTCCTGGCGGTCTTCTTCGCGGGCATCGCCGTCAGCGCGTTCTCGGCCGAAGATCGCACCGTGTGGGTCATCGGCGTCGCCGCCGCGGGCCTCGCACTCTGGCTTCTGGCGCTCGCGCTCAGAGGCCTCTGGCACCGGGCGCGCTGAACGCGGTCAGGGCGGGCCGTATCCTTGCGCCCGTGGCGCAGGTCGACGACACCCAGACTCTCTGGCTCGACTTCAGCAAGGACAAGACCAACAAGGCGCTTCGCGACCGCCTGATCCTCACGTACGCGCCGCTCGTCAAGTACGTGGCCGGCCGGCTCGGCAGCGGGCTGCCGGCGCACGTCGACGAGGGCGACCTCGTCTCGTACGGCCTGCTCGGCCTGATCGGCGCGATCGAGCGCTACGACCCCGACCGCGACATCAAGTTCGAGACGTACGCGATCGCGCGCATCAAGGGCGCGATCATCGACGAGCTCCGCGCGCTGGACTGGGTGCCGCGCTCCGTGCGCGCGCGGGCGCGCGCAGATCGAGCGCGCGATCGGCCGAGCTCGAGGCGAAGCTCCACCGCGCGCCGACCGACGAGGAGATCGCCAGCAAGCTCGGGATCACCGTCGACGAGCTCGACGACAGCCTCACCGACATCTCGCGCTCCTCGATCGCCGCGCTCGACGAGCTCTGGACGATCTCGTCCTCGGGCGGCGACCAGGTCTCGCTGATCGACACGATCGAGGACACCGCAGGGCCCGGAGCCGCAGTCCGCGCTCGACGCAGACCGAGCTGCAAGGAGGCGCTCGGCGAGGCGATCGCCCGCCTGCCCGAGCGCGAGAAGCTCGTGGTCACGCTCTACTACTACGAGGAGCTGACCCTCCGCGAGATCGGCGAGGTGCTCGGCGTGACCGAGTCGCGCGTCTCGCAGCTGCACACGAAGGCGATCCTGCGCCTGAAGGCGCGCCTCACCGGCGCCGGCCGCGGCTGAGCGCGCACGGCGACGCGACCGTCGGGCGGCGCAGCCGAGTCGAGGCCGCTCCCGCCCGCCGACGTCAGGCTTAGGATCGACGCGTCTCAGACCGACTCGCCGAGGAGGAGCTGCGCATGCCGCAGTCGAGCCCGGGAAGATCCGCAACGTCGCCGTCGTCGGCCACCGCGGGACCGGCAAGACCTCGCTCGTCGAGGCGATGCTCTTCCAGGCCGGGCGATCAACCGGCTCGGCACCGTCGAGCAGGGCTCGACCGTCTCCGACTGGGACGAGGACGAGCAGCGCGCGCAGATGTCGCTCTCCGCGTCGCTCTGCCACCTCGAGTGGCAGGGCCGCAAGATCAACCTGATCGACACGCCCGGCGACCCGGGCTTCCAGGGCGACACGATCGCGGCGCTGCGCGTCGTCGAGGGCGCGCTGTCGTCGTCAGCGGCGTCATGGGCGTCGAGGTGCAGACCGCGCGGTCTGGGAGCGCGCCGACGAGCTCGGCCTCTCGCGCGTCCTCTTCGTGAACATGCTCGACCGCGAGCGCGCCGACTTCTTCCGCGTGCTCGAGGCGCTGCAGGCGCAGCTCTCCGCGCAGCTGCGTCGCCGTCCACCTGCCGATCGGCGCCGAGCACGAGCTGACCGGCATCGTCGACCTGCTGCACATGAGCGCGTACATGAGCCCGGAGGGCGCGCGCGAGGAGAAGGCCTGTCGAGATCCCGGCCGAGCTGGCCGACCAGGTCGCCGAGTACCGCGAGAAGCTGCTCGACGCCGTCGTCGAGACCGACGAGGCGCTGATGGAGCGCTACCTCGACGGCCAGGAGCTCGCCGCGGAGGAGGTCGCGCAGGCGCTGAAGAACGCGGTCACGCGCGGCGAGCTCTTCCCGGTCGCCTGCGGCGTCGCGACGAAGAACCTCGGCACGACCGCGCTGCTCGACCTGCTCGTCGAGGGCGTCCCGTCGCCGGCGAAGAAGGGCGCGCCGATCGAGGTCGACGGCGCCGGCACGCCGCGTTCGTCTTCAAGACCGTCGCCGACCCGTTCGCCGGCCGCATCAACGTCTTCCGCGTCCTCAAGCGGCGACGGTCGGCCCGACTCGACGCTCGTCAACGCGCGCACGCACGCCAAGGAGCGGATCGGCTCGCTGCTGGCGCTGCAGGGCAAGGACCACGAGACGCGACCGAGTTCGGCGAGGGCGACATCGGCGCCGTCGCGAAGCTGAAGGACGTCGATGACCGGCGACCTGCTGCTCGACGCCGAGCGACGAGGTCGAGCTGCCGAGCCTCGACTTCCCCGAGCCGGTGATGAGCTTCGCGATCACGCCGAAGGCGAAGGGCGACGAGGAGAAGGTCGCGCACGCGCTGCGGCGGCTGAACGAGGAGGACCCGACGCTCGATCATGCGCCGCGACCCGCAGACCGGCGAGCAGCTGCTCTCGGGGCTGACGCAGATGCACGTCGAGGTCGCGGTCGACCGGCTCAAGAGCCGCTTCGGCGTCGAGGTCGACCTGCACCAGCCGCGCGTCCCGTACCTCGAGACGATCCGCAAGGAGTCGCGGGCGCAGGGCCGCTACAAGAAGCAGACCGGCGGCCGCGGCCAGTTCGGCGACTGCCACATCGTGCTCGAGCCGATGGAGGGCCACACGGGCTACGAGTTCGTCGACAAGATCGTCGGCGGCGTGATCCCGCAGAGCTTCCGGCCCGCGGTCGACAAGGGCATCCAGGAGGCGATGCAGCACGGCGAGCTCGCCGGCGCGCCGGTGCAGGGCGTCCGCGTCGTCGCTCGTCGACGGCTCGTACCACAACGTCGACTCGTCGGAGATGGCGTTCAAGATCGCCGGCTCGATGGCGTTCAAGGAGGCCTACGAGAAGGCCGACCCGGTGCTGCTCGAGCCGATCATGGAGGTCGAGGTGACGGTGCCCGACGACGCGGTCGGCGCGGTCAACGGCGACCTCAACTCGCGCCGCGGCCGCCTGCAGGGGATGGAGCCGCGGGGCGGCATGACGACGATCAAGGCCGAGGTGCCGATGGCGGAGATGCTCACGTACTCGCAGTCGCTCACGTCGATGACCGGCGGCCGCGGCGACTACCACATGCACTTCGTGCGCTACGAGGAGGTGCCGACGCACATCGCGCAGAAGCTGATCGAGGAGACGAAGAAGGAACGGGAAGAGGCCAAGGTTTGAGCCCTCGGCCTCTTCGCTCTCGTCCGGTTAGACCGTCTCGGCCTTCTCTCGCTTGAGCTGGCTGATGAGGTCGGCGACGTCTGCGAGCTCTTGCTCGAGGTCGCGCTGGTAGTTCTCGAGCCGCTCGAGCACTCGCTCGGGCTCGTACCAGCGGTGGCCGACTCCCGGCCCGCCGTGTCGTCTGCGTCTGTGATGCATGTTCACCCCCTCTGCTGTTCGTACCGTCTGACAAAAGCTTCGATCTGCTGCTGCGCCTTGCTGAAGGCTCCGACCCACTGGTCGAGCACCGTGCGCCCGGAGTCCGTGATCGCGTAGATGCGCTTGGTCGGCCCGGGGGAGAGGTCGTCCCACGTGGACGAGACGAGGCCCTCGCTCTCGAGGGAGCGCAGGATCCGGTAGAGGTTGCCCATGTCGATGCGCTCGCCCGGCATCAGCTGCGGGAGCTGCTCCAGGAGCTCGTACCCGTGGGCGGGAGCGTCGCGCAGCAACAGGAGGACGGCCGGCTCGCTGAAACGCTCCAGGCGGGCTCTGACCTTCCAGCGGCCGGGGCCGACCCTGCGGCGGCAGCGGGCGCCCCGCGGGATGTCCCGGCGGCGCATCAGAGAGCCTTTCGGCGACTTACAGTGTAAAACACAATAGGACAGGCTAGCAATCCGGTGGCAAAAGGGGCGGGCGCTATAGTCGGCGGCTGTGCCCCAGACGCGCAACATCGCCACGACCACCTGCGCAATCTGCGAGCGGACCCTGCTCGTGGGCGAGCGCACGGTGCGGTACTCGCCCGACGGACGACGAATTCGTCGACGTCTGCCCGCTCTGCCAGGACATCGCTGCGGAGCAGGGCTGGGTGAAGGAGGGCAGCCCGACGAGCCGACGGTGGCCGAGGATCGGCCGCGGAAGCGGCTCAGCCTGTCGGCGATCTTCGATCCGCGTCGCGCCACGCCGGACGAGACGCTCGTCGACGAGCCGATCCTGCGCCGCCTCTCCGAGCCCGAGCGCGCAATGGTCGAGGCCGCCGACCTCTTCAACGCCAGCCCCTACCGGCGATCCGTAGGCGGCATCGCCAAGAGCCTCGGCCCTCCGCACGTGAGCGTCGTTCCGCTGTCGGGCGTGAACACGGAGGTCGTCGTGACGATCGCCTGGGATATCTCCTGGTACCAGTACCGCGTCCTTTTCGATTCGGCGCAGCCGGTCCGGCTCGCCGAGCGCGGGCACGAGGTCGAGGAGCTGGAGTCGTCGTTCCGGGCGTGGAACGCGCGCGTCGAGCGGGACGGTCGCGTCGTCCCGGAAATCGCTCGGCTCTAGAACACGACCATAATCAGCCGCAAGTGATCTACTGCGTGATCCCCCGGAGCTGGCCGACGACCTCTACGACAAGCTCGTCGACTACTACAAGGACAACCCGAACGTCGAGGTGATCATCGACCGGCGCGTCGGGCCGGACCGCGCGCAAGGACCGTCCGCCCAAGATGGGCGACAAGCGCGAGACTCGTGACCGTCGGCGGCCGCGCGCGCCCGGGGACATTCCTCCCGGCCGACGCTCCGGAGGACGACGGCTAAACTCGCCGCCGTGGCGCTTCTCGGCACCAAGACGTTCAAGAACTACATCGCGGGCGAATGGGTCGACGCGGAAGGCGGCGCGACCTTCGAGAGCACGAGCCCGGCCAACGGCGAGACGCTCGGCGTCTTCCCGAAGTCGACCGCCGCCGACGTCGAGCGCGCGGTCGCCGCAGCCAAGGAGGCCTTCGAGGACTGGCGCCTCGTGCCGGCGCCGAAGCGCGGCGAGATCATCTTCCGCTTCGCGCAGCTCCTGACCGAGCAGAAAGAGGACATCGCGCAGCTGATGGCCCACGAGATGGGCAAGGTGCTGCCCGAGGCGCGCGGCGACGTGCAGGAGGCCATCGACATGGCCTACTACATGGGCGGCGAGGGACGGCGCCTCTTCGGCCAGACGACGCCGTCGGAGCTCCGGGACAAGTTCAACATGAGCGTGCGCATGCCGATCGGAGTCGTCGGCGTGATCACGCCGTGGAACTTCCCGATCGCCATCCCCTCCTGGAAGATCCTGCCCGCGCTCGTCTGCGGGAACACGGTCGTCTTCAAGCCGGCGACGGACACGCCGTTCCTGGGCGAGCGCTTCGTGGAGCTGCTCGCGGAAGCGGGCGTTCCCGCCGGCGTCGTCAACGTCGTGCACGGCGGCGGCGCCGAGGTCGGCAACGCGATCGTCGAGCATCCCGACGTGCCGGTGATCACGCTTGACCGGCTCCCGCGAGACCGGCGTCGCCGTCACGAAGACCGGCGCCGACCGGCTCAAGCACATCCACCTCGAGCTCGGCGGCAAGAACGCGATCATCGTGCTGGACGACGCCGACCTGGACCTGGCCGTCGAGGGCATCATCTGGTCTGCGTTCGGCACCTCGGGCCAGCGCTGCACGGCGGCGAGCCGCGTGATCGCTCACGAGTCGGTCTATGACGCGCTCGTCTCCCGCCTCGTGAGCGGACGCCGAGAAGCTGCGCCTCGGCGTCGGCTGGGACGACGACACCGACGTCGGCCCCGTGATCAACAAGTCGGCGCTCGAGAAGATCCACTCGTACACCGAGATCGGCAAGCAGGAGGGCGCACAGCTCCTGACCGGCGGCGAGGTCGCCTCCGGCAACGGGCTCGACAAGGGCTTCTACTACCAGCCGACGATCTTCGGCGAGGTCGAGCCGCAGATGCGCATCGCCCAGGAGGAGATCTTCGGTCCGACGGTCGCGGTCATCAAAGTGCGCGACCTCGACGAGGCGATCAGCGTGTCGAACGGGATCAAGTACGGCCTCTCGTCGTCGATCTTCACGCGCGACGTCAACAAGGCGTTCCGCGCCATGCGCGACCTCAAGGCCGGGATCACGTACATCAACGCCGGCACGATCGGCGCCGAGGTGCACCTGCCGTTCGGCGGCGTGAAGGACACGGGCAACGGCCACCGCGAAGCCGGCCAGGCCGCGCTGGACTTCTTCACCGAGTGGAAGTCGATCTACGTCGACTACTCGGGGAAGCTCCAGAAGGCCCAGATCGACACGGCCGAGTAGCCTCTTGTTGCGCTGCTACCGCGTGCCGTATTCGACGAACGTCGAACGGGTGTCGCTCGCACTCGCGCACAAGGGCCTGGCCGTCGCGTGGGTCGACGTCGACCCGGCCGACCGGACCGAGGTCGACCGCGTCAGCGGCCAGTCGCTCGTTCCGGTCCTGGTCGACGGTGACCGAATCGTCAGCGACTCGACCGAGATCCTGCGGTACCTGGAGGAGCTTCGTCCCGAGCCGCCTCTCTTCCCCGTCGAGCCCGCGCGACGCGCCGAGCTGGAGGTCTTCCTCGAGTGGTTCAACAGAGTCTGGAAGCGCCCGCCGAACGAGATCGAAGGCTTGCGCGCGAAGCCTCATCCCGACGAGGAGCTGATCGACGAGCTCGGCCGCGAGCTCACCGGCGCCCTCGACCTGTTCGAGCGTCTTCTCGACGGGCGGGAGTACCTCTTCGGCGAGTTCTCGGCCGCCGACTGCGCTGCGTTTCCGTTCCTGAAGTACGCGCTCGACGACAACGCCGACGACGACGAGTCGTTCCACGCGATCCTGCGCGAGTTCCAGCGGCTCGGTGAGAATCACCCGCGCCTGGCGGCCTGGATCGCGCGTGTCGACGCGCGGCCGCGGGCGTGAACCGCAAGCTCGTCGTCTTCGTCCCGGCCGAGGCCCTCGACGCCGTGCGCGACGCCGTCTTCGAGGCGGGCGCCGGCCGGATCGGCGACTACGAGCGGTGCTCCTGGTACACGGAAGGCACGGGCACGTTCTTCGCCGGCGAGGGCGCCGACCCGAGCGTGGGGGAGAAGGGGCAAGAGGAGCGGGTGCCCGAGCTCCGGCTGGAGACGGTCTTCCCCGAGGAGCGACAGGACGACGTGGTCGCCGCGCTCCGGCGCGCGCATCCCTACGAGGAGCCTGCCTTCGACGTCTATCCCCTCCTGTGAAGGCGCGCCTGTTCACGGACGGGGGGGCGCGGGGTAATCCCGGCCCGGCGGCCTACGGGTACGTGCTCGAGGCCGGCGACGGCACCGTCCTCGCAGCACACGGCGAGACGATCGGGGTCGCCACGAACAACGTGGCCGAGTACAGCGCGCTCGTCGAGGGCCTGAGGAAGGCCGCCGAGCTGCAGCTGAACGAGATCGAGGTCGTCTCCGACTCGGAGCTGGTCGTGAACCAGATGCGGGGTTCCTGGAAGGTCAAGAACGAGGCCCTGCGCGGCCTCTGGCGCGAGGCGATGCGCCTGGCCACGACCTTCGACAAGATCACCTACAACGCGGTCCGACGCGAGCACAACGAGCTCGCGGACAGGCTCGTCAACGAGGCTCTCGACGCCGAAGGCGTTTAGCGAGCGCGGCTATACTTTGGCCTCTCGCGGATGTAGCTCAGCTGGCTAGAGCATCTGCTTGCCATGCAGAAGGTCGTGGGTTCGAATCCCATCATCCGCTCTAAGAAAAACCCCCGGTGGTCGGGGGTTTTTGTTTGGCGAATTGGCGACGTGTGTCCCTATGAGTCCCGATTTGTACAGTCGAGAGGTCCAGTCCCGGCACTGGGTCCTGCGATCCGCAGAGGTGCCAGGCTGGATGGCCAAGGCGCGTCGACCTGGACGCGCGCGCGAGAACTGGGGCGGCTGGATCAGCCGAAGCCATAACGCAGGCACGGCGCCTGACGGCCGCCGGCGCGCTCAGCTCGGCCGAGGCGCGACGACGACCCGTGCTCGACAGTCCCGAACTCCTCGCCGCTGAGGTCCTCCTCGAGCGCGTCGGGGTTATCGAGGCCGGTGTTCGGGTCGTACACGAAGCAGACGAGCGTCTTGCAGTCCGGCCCGTGGTGATAGTGCGCCTTATCGATCGCCAGCTCGTCGACGACCTTGCGCTGATCGAGCCCCCTCCGCGTCATGTGAATCGAAGCTGGAAGCACAGCCTCGTCGGCTTGATCCATTGGTCACAGTGTGCAAGGATCGGTGGAGAGGGCGGTTCTCGCGTCCTCATGCCGTCAGGATTCGGGGGACTCGGTTGTCCATTCGCCGGCCGGCAAGGAAGAGGGGCACCGCGGAAGACGCCTCGTCGCCTGTTTCTGCGTGGGATCGTCTAACTAGTCCCGAGACGGTTGCCGCCGCGCGAGCGCTCTTGTCTGCTGTCACCGCGCGGCCTTCGTCTCATCGATCGCGGGAACGGGCTCTCATGAATCGAATCTCAGCGACACTCAGCGACAGAACCAATTCGCCTGAGCCCGGGGAGGCGACCCCGTCAAGCGTTCCGGACGGAGAGCTACCCCCTAGGTCCATCGACAGAGCCGACTCTGTCTTCAGGGACTTTCAGCCTGAGCAGGTTGCCGAAAAACACTGAGTCGGCTAACTACGTCAATCCCGCCGAGGGAGCGACGACGCAATCCGTGCAGAGAGAAGTGATCGGGCGACAGTTGCAGCGGCTCCAAGCGCTACGGATGCCGCGAACGTGGGGATGACGCTGGCGTTGCCGCGGTCGACGCTGGGGAAGACTTCTTCCGAGCCTCAACGAGCAGAAATCCACCATCGGAGCTGAGCGATGCGTTGAAGATCGTTACGCAACAGATGAGGGGGACTGAGTTCTATGCGAGCGGCAATCCCGCGTTGAACAGGCTCGCTCTCCAAGCGCGCGCACGCGGGAGATGGTCGCGGACATCGCACAACAGGGAAGTCGACAGCCGCGCGAAGACAAGAGTGCGCGCGCCCTTCTGCGGCGGTGGCTCCCGCACGCCGATGAAGCCGACGACAACAGGCAGGAGAGAGGGTAACCAAGTGAGCGTTCCACCCTTTACTATGGACGACATCCGCCCTCTTGCTTTCCGACCTGACGACCCCGGAGTCGGAGGTCAAGTTCGATCCACGGCGAGGGCGAATCCGTCCACGATCGAGGACACGATTCACCCGCCACACGCTACGTGGACCTGGGCGAATGAGGCGGCTCGGCTTGGCCAGCAGGCCAGCTCGGCGGCATGGGCAAATACGGCCTGCAGACAGATACCAGCACCTTGTACCGGCTAGCCAGCCTTTCACCGTTGCGGTGGGTACCGGTGCGGGACTTCACGAGGGCGACTTGGACGTGGCAAAACGTAAACGCCCGGAACGCCGAGCGAGATCACTCGCTAACGACGTCGGTAAGGTCGGATATCGGTCGACACGAACACCTATTACCGCTTGAGCAACACTCCCCCCGCAGTCTGGCAAGCCGTGCCCGACCCTTCGAGCACGTCGGCGCCCTTCGAACTGTCAACGGGCGCGGCTGATGCCGACTCGTATCACGACTTCTTCGCCTACAGATAGCGTTCGAGGACGTCTGGGCCGAACTGCTGGACACGACGATCGAGCCGACCGGCAAAAAGGCGTATGCGCTCTGGGACGCCCTGATGGACCAAGGCCTCGCGAGTTGGCGCGCCAAGGACCGTCGGAAGAAGTTTTCCAAACCGCCGAAGGGCGAGATCACCAGCGCAGACCAGCTACGGACATTTCTCAGCAATCTCCGAATCGAGCTAGGACTCCCTGCTGCTCCGACTGCTTCAAGCGGCCCGTTGGACACAACACGACTCCGCGCCGTCCTGGCTGACACGCTGAAGGCGTGCAAGATGCTGTTGTCTGAAATCAATCGCGCAGGCCGCGTCGGTTGGAGCAACACGCAGCAATGGTTGGACGAGACTGCCGGAAGCCACAACAATCCGTTCGGGGACTCCATGCTTGATTTTCCCGGGATCAAGCGCAAAGACGTGTTGGATTCCATTCTCGGACGTGCGCAGTCGTTGACGGTCTCGGCCGCGGCCCCGGCCGCAGCAGCCGGCCCAGAGGTAACCTTTCCCGACCTCACCAAGCTGCTGACGGATCTCGATCGTCAACTTCGGGAGAAATACCAGTTCGACGTCTTCGCGGCCCGGGTCCATCAACTACGGATTGCTCCTGGACTACCGTCAGCACTGGAAGCCGCAGTCGTATCAAGTCGGGAATCTCGTATCGACGATCCCGCTGGCGCCGCAAGAGACGCGGCGCTACACGACAAAAACTGTGGTGAAGCAGAACCGAAATGTGAAGGAGATCAGCGACTCGTTGCGCAGTGGCAAGGACGACTCTGCCGAGACATCGCGGGTGGACGCTGAGATTGTCGGCCGTGCCAAGAATCAGACCAGCTTCAGGCCAACGTCGCCGGAAGTTACGGGAAGGATGATCTGTACAAGATCAGCGCCGGGATGCAGCAGGGCCGCGATCAGGCGGTCGAATCGGCGCAGACGAAGCGGGAGTTTCACGAGTCGGTCGTCAAGTCTGCTGAGGAATACCGAAACGAACACCGACTCGAAATCGCGACTGAAGAGATGCGCGAGGACGAGACGACAAGCTTCCGAGAGATTCGCAATCCCAACGACGAGCTCACGGTTACCTACCTCTTCTATGAGTTGCAACGTCGTTACCTCGTGGACGAGTCGCTTCACAAGGCGACGCCGGTCATCCTCGTCGCGAACGATGTGCCGGCTCCGCACGAGGTCGATGAGGGCTGGATCCTGCGCTATGACTGGATCCTCAAGCGAACCATCCTTGACGACTCCTTCCTGCCGGCGCTCGAGTATCTATCGGCCGAGTACACGGGAGCGGAGGTCGCCCTTCAGACTCTGGGCCTTGCGGTCCAGCAACAAAAGTCCGTAGTCGACCGGATTTCGCGGCAGGTTCAGGTCGCTAGCGAGTCGCTGGACGCTGCGACGCTCGGTTTGCAGGGCGCGGAGAGCCAGGCCGTGCTCGCTAAGCAACAGTCAGAGACCCTAGCCTTTATCAAGTCGTTCTTCGACCCGCTGAACATCACTCAGACGGGAAATACCGGCGACGGTAACGCGGACCGAGCCAGAATCGACTTCGCCAAGGATGCGCTGAATCGCGCCCAGACAGAAGGTCAATCGACTCGTTGGCGACCTGAAGACCGAAACGACAGAGGCCCTGCAGGTCGCGATCGACAAGTACGTCGCTGCGACGACTCAGCATTTCAGCATGCTTGCCGAGATCAATCGGCTCAGAGTTCATGTAAAGGACAACATCATCTATTACATGCAGGCGATCTGGACTTACGAGCCCTCCGACCAGCGATATTTTCGCTTGTACAACCTCGACGTGCCTGTATTCGACCACAATACGACGGTGGACTTCGCTGAAGGCGGGGCGATGGCTGCAATCGACGTGTCACATCGAACTATCGACGTCGCATTGCCTCCGCCCACACTCCGTGATCATCCTTTGAAACTGCACCAGGTAGCGGACTTGGAGACGCTTCTGGGGTTCAAGGGGAACTACATGATCTTCCCCATCACCAATTTCGACAACTACATGGTTTGGTTCATGATGCAGAATTACATCCACGTTGATGACATCAACGGCGTGACGGCCTAGATCCAGACCCCGGCGCGGGGCCTGACACTAGACGATCTACGGACGGCGCTGGAGGCTATCCACGTCAAGAATCCTGATTCGTTCGCGAACAACGTGACAGCCTTCGAGGAGATCATGGTCCGCCTCATTTCCAAGGGAACACCCGAGCTGGTGATTGTTCCGAGCGAGTCGCTGTACATCGAAGCCCTGCCGGGAAAACCATCCCTTGCTCGAGGACTACAAACTCATCCACCGCGCTATTGACGTCAAGCAGGTCCAAGCGGACACGCGCAAGGCCGAACTCGAGAACCTGCGCCTGGCCGCCCGACTGGCGGGTGCCGAACTCGGCGACCAGGACGTCGACAAGGTCGTGCTCGTTCAAAACGGTGACGAGGTCACGGTCGACACTGGGCCAACACCTTGAGTTACGCCGAGGCCCAGCCGCGCCGCGCACAGTGGCGATCTAGTCCTTCCTTGTTGTAACAAATGGCACAGCAAGAGGCCAATCCTCGAGGAACAGCCTCCGGCCATCGGGGCACCGAAAATCTGCCAAGCAACGCCATCGGCAACCCAGGCACTCCGCTTGGGACGGAGACCGTCGAGGGAACTCCCATGGCGAGATTCCGTGCGGAGCCGGGCACCTGGGTCTCGGCTTCGATGAAGACTCTCGGTTACGACAAGATCTACGGACGAGACGAGGCGTACGGAGCGTACCGCGGGGTTGCCAAGTCCCCGTCTGGCCAGCCACTCAGCAACCCGGATCGCCTAACTCCCGGCCAGGGATAACTCATTCCAATCCCTGGGGTAGCTGCACGAACTGAGCCTGCGCGAACTGACCCGAAGACCGACTATCCCAGGAGTGAGGGGTCCAGGCTTGGTGTCGACCGACCGGAAGTTGGTACAGCCCAGGTGGCTGGTGCGGGTGGTGGTGCAGCCCTGCCCGGTTATGCCGCGCTGCTGGGTGGTGAAGCCCTCAAATCGATCGACCAGGGTTTCAAGCTCCTTAAGAGGCTACCGACACCCGCAGAGGTGGGACCTGTTCCAGAGACACCCAAAGGCTTGCCCCCAGGGTCTGCGTTGGGATCCTCAGAGAGCCTGGCGAGGTTCGGTCCGCCTGGGCTGGTTCTGTTGGCATTGATCTTCACTGGTTGGTCTCTATCCCGCCAACGGAATCAATACGAAGAACGCGTTCGGGAGCGAGGCCTGACCTGGAGGGAGCCGCCGCCAGAGCCGCCGCCGCCCTCTCGTAAGGAAGCCCCGTCGGCGAAAGTTGGCCTCCACCGGCTTTCGTCGACAAGGCTCGAAACGCTTGGGTGTACGGACACATCACGTACGAGGAATACCTGCTCGCCCTCAACACTGGAGTTCTTAACATTCAACCAGGTCTCGAACTCGGTCCCGTCCGGGAAGTGGAGCTATGGGCGAAGTTGATGGCACGGCTTGCGGAAAACAACCCGAACAAAAACAAGAGAATAGGAAGGCTTACCAAGCAGTCATTGAGGAGCTTCTTAAGCTGTCCAACGGCCTTACCCGCATCGCAGTCCACATCAAGGGACTGGGCCAGATGGGGGGTGCGACCGTCGAGGTTGCCGTCGCACAGGGTCCCAGCGGGAAGATCCTCGTCGCTGGCTTGAACAGTTCGGCACGGGAGGGATGGACCCCAAGGCAACGCAATGAGCTCAAAACGCTGGGAATAGTGATCGCCCCTCAGATCAAAGGGTTGAAGAAAGCACAACCACACGCAGAAGAGAACCTTTTCTTTGAACTTGAGAAACTCGATGCGAAGGCGCTTAAATTCAGCAACGCACGAGTAGGCGAAGGGAAGTGGGACTCGGATGTTTGTCCAAACTGTCGACGCATAATTCGTCGCGCTGGGGCATCAATAGAGCCCGGTATGCACGAAAGTACCGATGCCCCTGCGCCCGCGAGCGGAAGACGCTGCGGCTCTGGGACGCGAGCACTGGCACGTGGAAGAGCGCCTTGGACTGGGGCGATGGGTGGATCGTCGACAACGCAGGAAAGGTGTGGGCTCTGGGACGCGAGCGCTAACAGGTGGACGAACGTCGGCGCGACGCGCCGCCCGGAAGGTACGCCCGGCGCGACCGGCCCCTGAATACCCGCCCGCGACCGTCGCCCGTGCGCCCGCGACTGTTGCCTCTGCGCCCGCGCGGAAGTGGACTCCCTGACGCCGGCTCACTGACCCGGTCTGGCGATCGCGAGATGGCGCCAACCGGCGTGGGGAGTCAGGCCCGGTTAATCGACGACGCAGAAGCGGTTGCCGTCCGGGTCGACGAGGACCACAAAGTCGTCTTCCGGCCCGGGTTCCCGCTCGTAGCGGGTTGCGCCCAGTCCCAGCAGGCGCTCAACCTCGCCTGCTCCATCGTCGGTGTAGAGGTCGAGGTGTACGCGGCTCACCTCACCCAGTGGTGGCGGCTGCTCGACGCGATCGAGCGAGATGTTGGACCGCGCCAGGTGGGGTCGGTGAGTATGACCCAGCCGCCCTGCGGCGGCGCTAGTGGGAGATAGCCGAGTGCGGCCTGCCAGAACGCGAGCATCTCGTCGAACCGGCGACAGCGGACGACGATCGAGCCGACCCGAACCTGTTTCCGCAAGCCGTCGGGTGAACCAGTGCTCACGGACCGAGCCTAACCAAACGATCTGGCGCTCTGCGTCGAAGGCCAAGCCGATCACGAGCAAGGCCACGCTTCCCGTCTGAGGGAGCAGAAGGTCATGGCTAGTCAGGTCCAGGTCAGGTTTGTTGGCCGCCGCTCGGGGACCCTTCTTGGATACGGTCGCAGTCCGCAAGACTCCCGTGCAACAGTCAGCTATGGCCGAAGTGATCGAGACATATGACCTCACGGAGCCTTCGCAGGATGGCTGGGCCGTGGACTACCGGATCCGGCGCGAAGACGGTGGCGAGCTCCACGCTGAGGTTCGCTGCTGGGCGAAGGCGCTCGCCGCTGCCGAACGGGCGGCAAACGCCGAGGCTCTAGCCGCGATAGCGGATCGGGGCATCGCGGCTGCGCTCGAGCATGCGGAGCTGGTGGAGTCGCCAGCGACGCGCGGCGCCGTGCTTATCTCGATCTGGTTCGACCCCGCTGACGAGGGCAATCTGCGTCATCGCGTCAGCTACGAGCGCGCTCTCGAGTAGTTCGCACCAGTCAAGCTTTCGGCAGCTCGACGACGAACGTGGCGCCGGCGCCCTTCCCCGAGCTGACGTCGAGGCGGCCGCCCATCCGCCGGACGAGCTCGCGCGAGATGTAGAGGCCGAGCCCGGTGCCGCTCGGCGCGCGTCAGCTGCGGGTCGGCGCGGTAGAACTTCTCGAAGATCCGCTCGCTGGTCGGCGAGGCGGATGCCCGGGCCCGGTGTCGGCGACGAAGATGCGGACGTTCGCCGTTCGTCCGGTCTGCCCGCACCTCGACGCGGCCCGCCGCCGTACTTGACGGCGTTGTCGAGCAGGTTGACGAGCACCTGCTGGATGCGGTCGCGCGTCGCCGGACGCCTGGCCGACCTCCGCCGCGATCTCGACGTCGATCGGCGTCGACTCCGGGAGCTGCGAACGCATCGCCTCGACCGTGCGCTGCACGACTCGGCGACGTCGACCGGCTCACGCTCCACCGCAGCTCGCCGCGGTCGAGCTGCCTCGTCAGCAGCACCTCCTCGGTGATCTGGCTGAGGCGCGCCGCCTGCGTGGCGATCATCTCGAGCAGCTTCTGCCGCTGGCCGGGATTCAGCTCGCCGTCGCGGTGGAGGAGCGTCACCGCCGCGCCGTAGACGGCGGCCATCGGCGTGCGGAGCTCGTGCGAGATCGTCGCGACGAAGTCGCTCTTCTCCTCCTCGAGCCGGCGCTCGCTCGTGACGTCGCGGAACGCGTAGACGACGCCGTCGGCGATCTGGACCGCGACGAACGACAGCCAGAGGTCGCGCCCGTCGAGCTCGACCGGGCAGCGTCACGGAGCGCGCTGCGGCGCCCTCCTCGGCGACGGGAATCGCGTCCGCGAGCGTCGGCCAGTCGGGGATGACGTCGTCGATCGGCCCGCCGAGGACGCTGTCCGCCGCGCAACCCGGTCGCGAGCGTGGCGGCGCGGTTCCAGAGCTGCACGATGCCCTCGCCGTCGACGAGAAGATGCCGTCGCCGACGGCCTCGAGCACCTGAGCCGCCTGCTCCCGCTCGGCCGAGGCCGCCCGCGCTGCGGCCTCGGCCGACTCGAGGCGCCGCCGCTCTTGCTGCAGACGCGCGTTCCGGACCGCGGCGCGCCATCTGCGCGACGAGGCCCTCGAAGACCTCGCGGTGCTCGTCGGAGTACACGCCGCGATCCTCATCAGCTGGACGACTCCCACGACGCGTCCCTCGTCCTTGACCGGGACCATCATGGCGGCGTTCGTGCCCGCCGGGCCCGATTCGGGAATCCTCTCGACCTTGCCTTCCGCGTCGACGTTGTAGAACTCGCCGTCGCGCTCGACGCGCGCGGGGACATCGTTGAAGAGCTCCGGCTCGCCGCTGACGATCACGCGGCTCTGCATGCCGCCGCCCTCGCGATTCAGCGGCAGCGGCGGGAGCTTCGCCGGGTCGACCACGTTCCCGTCGCTCCAGGCGTACTCGCAGCGGATCAGGCCGTCACGGTCGTCGTAGGACGAGATGACGATGCCGTCGTGGGGGACGACGACGGCGAGCAGCTCGTGGAAGCGCTCGTAGACCACGTGCGGTTCGAGGCTCTCGCCGAGCTGCCGCGCAGCGTGGAGCAGGAGCTCTGCAAGCTCGGCCTTTCGCCTGAGATCGCGATCGTTCATACCCACCAGTTCTATCTTCGGCCCCACGAGTCCTGGGCTTGACCAGAGGTGCGCGCGACAGTCTTGCCTGTACCCGCAGAGTCCTAAGCCTTGCCGGACTTGATGAGCGCGCCGGGGGTAGTCGGCCGGGCCTGCAACCCACTGGCGCGAGGCTCCCGCGTCCGGCCGCCTGCCTGTGCTTTACGTCCACGGCGTGCCGACTCGTCGTGGGATTGGAAGCGGATGTCCTCGTGGAGATGGCCGGGTCGAGATGATCGAGGGAGCGGGCCACTGGACTTGGCTCGACCGGCCCGACGTGATCGAGCGGGCCGCGGACTTCTTGGACCAAGAAAACCCCCGGTGACCGGGGGTTTTTCTCGTTACCGCAGACGTCCGAGCTGCGCTCTCGTCGCTGGTTCAGCGGGCGGAACTGGTCTTGCGGGCGGCTGAGCTCGTCGCGCGGCGCCGTTTGCTCCCGTTGCTTGAACTCGATGAGGCCTTCCGGCTGGACGACGGCCGCGCCGCTTGGCGGACAAGGCCCATGAGGTCGTCTGGCAAGTCGGACGCGCGTTCCTTGGCCTGAGTCGCAACGCCTTTGGCGTTGCGTGTCAGAGATCCACTTGCCGCGAACGCATAGAGCCCCGCCCCGGCCGCTGGGAGGATCAGCCAGCGGGCCGCTCCGCCCTTCCGGATGCCCTTGCCGTTAGCGGCGTCGGCTACGTCGGCAAGGCGCTCCGCTAGATCGATCACCTGCTCCGAGAACTTATGAACCGTATTGGCCATTTCGTTTTACCCCTCTCCTCGTATTGCTTTGCGCCCATCCTTTCCCCAGTCGCAAGTGGGCCCAAACCCGACTTCAGCCTTCCCGGAAGTCCGCAGACCTGGGTCTAGCTCAGGATCCGCCATCTGGGATCACGACATGGCGGACCGGCACTCCCTCGACGTTGTGCTGCGGCGCGCCCTCGGTCGCGATCGATTCGACGAGCCCTTCCTCTTCGTCCGGACGAACCGCAATGACGATTTCGTCCGCCGGGAAGGTCGCAAGCGCGTCGCGGATGGCGAGACCGACGTCCGCCTCGCCGGCAGCGGCATCAACGGTTTCGCCAGGAAGCCGCTCGGCCGTGCGTTCGGCAACCCGCTCCGCGTGATCGAACGCCTTCTGGTCGTTGGCGAGCCAGTCGAGTACGCCCTGCCCTATGACCGGCACCACGACCTTGATTGTGTCGTCCTCCCCGAAGTGTGCGCGCAAATCGTCGTCCGCATCTTCGACGGTGCTGACGACGAGGACGTTCTTGCCCATGACGAGACCGTACCGTCCAAGTCCGTTGGAGGAGCCCTCTACGGGCCTCTCTCGCTCGGGCGCGGGGGGCGAGAACGGCGCGAGCGGGTCCTCACCCTCGACGCGGCCGTCCGCGAGATACTGGGCGCATCCATTGGATCCAACTCGACGCAGACCTCGATTCGGACAACAACCATCTGATCAGCCCGGACGAGCGTCTTCGCATCGCTATCGCACGCCGGTAGCGTCGCGATGGAGGCTCCAGAGCACATGAATGCAAACAGCCCACGGCGCGTCGAATTGGTTCTCCCGATGCGAACGGTGCTGTTGGTTGCCGCGACGCTCGGCGTACTCGCGGCGTTCGTGGCGATCGGCGACACCTTCCTGGTCGTGTTCGTCGGGATCTTCCTGGCGCTCGTGTTCGAAGCTCCCGTGCGGTATCTGATGGCGAGGACAGGGATGTCGCGCGGGATCGCGGCGGCAGTGACAGTGCTCGGAACCGCAGCCGTTGTAACGATCGTCGCGCTGTTGTTCCTGGTTCCGCTCGTCGGCAGTGTTCGAGACTTTCTGCAGGATCTTCCGGCGACGGTCGAGCAGCTGCGCGAGTCCGACGAGCTTTCCGGGCTGGGCGACACCGGGGCGGCTGAGAACGTGCAGGCGGGTCCGAGGAGGTCTCGTCGGCCGTCCCGGACGCGATTCCCGCCTTGCTCGGCATCGCGAGCGACTTCCTGTCCGTTTTCCTCATCTCCTTCACGATCATCTTCATCTGCGTGTTCCTGCTCACCGATATCGCCAACATGAAACGCGCATTGGCAAGCGTGCTGATGCCGGGAGAGGACGAGCGCTGGCTGGGAGTTTGGGAACGCGTGACGACCTCGATCTCGCGCTGGGCGATCGGTGTCGTGGTCATCGCCACGATCGCGGGACGACGCAGGGGCTCACGGCCTTCCTCCTCGGGTCGAGCTACGCCATCGCGCTTGGAGTCATCGCCGGGCTGCTCGACATGATCCCGAACCTCGGCGCCACCCTCGCAGGGATCATCCTCGTCCCGGCCCTCTGGGCCGAGGAGGGACTCACCGCAGCGATCATCATGCTCGTCGTCCTGCTCGTCTACCAGCAGATCGAGAACAACGTTCTGACGCCCAAGATCCAGGGCAAGGCGGTCAGCCTCTCAGGGTTCTTCATCATCGTTGCCGTCACGCTGTTCGGCGCGCTTCTGGGTGTCCTCGGCGCGCTCACCGCAGTGCCGCTCGCGGCGACGATCCAGATCTTCGTGCAGGAGCTGACGAAGGCTCGCCAGGCCGAGGTCGCAGCGGCCAATGCGGCGCTGCCTGCCGCTCCCACGGAGAATGGATAGTCAGCCTTCAAGCCGAACGCCGCCGTCGGCCGTCGTGATGTGGACATCTACGGGCTGCGCAGCACGTACCACGTTCAGGCCGCTCTCTTCGCGCTCGAGCACGAAGCCTGCGTTCTCCAACGCGCGGCGCGAAGCAACGTTGTCGGCGAGGACCTCTCTCGCGACCACCTGCTCGACCCCGGGCTGCGTCAGCAGCCAGCCTGAGAGCGCACGTACCAGCTCGTTGCCGTAGCCGCGCCCCCGATGCTCTGCGGCCAGGCCGTAACCGACTTCGATCGCGCCTGCGTCATCGAGGCCGCCGACGGTGCCGCAGTCGCCGATCACGACCTCCCCGAGCATGACGAGCCAGACGAGAGACCCACCACCCGGAGCCGTTGCCATTCGCAGCGCATCGAGCGTGTCGTCGTGCGGCCAGCCATCGGCGCTCGTGACGCCCGAGAAATCTCCGGCGAGAAGGGCGTGGGCAACCTCATCATCCAGAGGCGCCAGGACCAGCCGCTGCGTCGCGATTCTCGTGGGTCGTAGCGACACTTGAAGCTCACGCCGGCAGGCGACGTGCAATCCAGGTCGCGCGCATGGTCGACGCGTCCGGCGGCTCGTGCGTGTACTCGTCGCCTACAGCGCTCACCGCGAAGCCCGCGTCTTCGAGCGCGGCTCGGACATCCGCGTCCCTATGGAAGTACTGGCGGTGGTGCTCGCTGAAGGGCTCGCCGTCGCGAGCCCTCGTGACCTCGATCGTCGTGTCGCAGGTGCGGGCGACGGGATCCACGGTGCTGCTCGATAACGAACTCATTCTCGGCCGATTCGCCCGCGACGACGGGGTTGGCGATGGTGAAGCTCATCATCCCGTCGGTGTGGAGGTCGAAGACGAGCCAGCCGGCCGGCCGAAGCCGGAGGGCGACTGCGGCCATCGTCAGTCGCAACTCCTCCGGAGTGAGGTAGTTGAGGCCGTCGAACGTGCAGACCGCCGCGTCGAAGACACCTTCGACCGCCAGGTCGGGGAGAGTCATCCGGCTCAGCGCCACCTCGGTGCCGAGGCGCTCGCGAGCGAGGGCCAGCATCGATTCGGATGCGTCGACTCCGACGACTCGGTAGCCCCGCGCGACCAGCTCGCCTGCGAGGAGGCCGGTGCCGCAGCAGAGATCGAGCACGGAGCGCACGCCCACCGGGTCGGCGCTCCAGAGCTCATCGAGGAACGACGCCCAGCGGTCATGGCACGGGTCGATGACGATCTCGTCGTACACCCCTGCCAGCCGCGAGTACGCCGCGACGGGCCTAACTGCTTGCTGGTGTTCGGTCAGATTCCGAGGAGCTTGGCCTTGGCGGCCGCGAACTCCTCATCGGTGAGCACGCCCTGGGTGTGAAGCTGCGCCAGGTTCTGGAGCTGTGCAGCCTGGTCGTCCTCCGGCGCCGGCGGCGGTGCCTGCTGCGCGTACTGCTGCGCGTCCTGCTCGGCGTACCTGGCGTCCTGACGACGCGCTACGCGCCCGGACACTGCGGTTGCGGTTCCCGCGACGACGGCGGTGCGGGCTGCCATACGTAGAAGTCCCATGTCGTTCCTTTCGATCTCGAAGTGGACGGGGGTCTAGCCTGCCTCGACCGCGGCCGCCACGACGTCGGCGGGGATCCGGATCGAGTCGATCAACACAGCGTCCGCAGCCTGGAGGGCGTCGACCACCTTCGCGGCCCAGAGGTTCTCGAATGCGATCAAGAGGGCCGCGCTGTTGGCCGGGAGGTCGTCGCTGACCTCCTCGGCATCCTCGTCCCCCAACGCACCCGGCTGCGCGACGTCGATGGAGAGGAAGGCCGCGCCGTCCTCGTCGAGGTCCGCAGCCTCGAGTGTGGTCACGGCGCCGTCTGCATCCTTCATCACGAAGAGCAGATCGAGCACTCGGATCGTGCCGTTCTCGACGAGCTCCATGATCGCCGGGGCAATACGCCCGGAGAACTTGTTGCCCGGAAAGCCAATGATGTATACGTCGACGGGGCCGACTGCCATAAACCTCTCCTTTGTAGGGACCGCGCTCCAGCTGAAGACTGTACTCAGTTTTTGGCGACCTGCGATGAGAGGGTCAAGATAGGAGCCCGATGAAGCTCGAGCCGGCGACGGACGCTGCCCAGACCATCGCGCGCTACCGCGCGCACGTCTCCGAGGGGATGGCGATGCTCGCCGAGCTGATGGAGGCGCACGTCGAGGTGCGCTCCGAGGGAACGCAGATCTGGGACGAAGAAGGCACCGAGTACCTCGACTGCGGCGGCTACGGCGTCTTCATCCTCGGCCACCGCCATCCGCGCGTGGTCGCTGCCGTGCACGCCCAGCTCGACCGGCACCCGATGTCCTCGCGTGTCCTGCTCAACGGCGAGCTGGCGCATGCGGCCGAGCAGCTGGCGCGCGTCGCGCCCGCCGGCCTCGACTACGTCTTCTTCACCAACTCGGGCGCCGAGGCGACCGAGCTCGCGATCAAGCTCGCGCGCGTCAACGGCCGCCGCCGCCTGATCTCGACGCACGGCGGCTTCCACGGCAAGACCAACGGCGCGCTCTCGGTGACGGGGAAGCCGCTGTTCCGCGATCCCGTTCCAGCCGCTGCTGGCGGACGTGACCTTCGTCGCCTACGACGACGTCGATGCGCTCGAGGCCGAGCTCGCGGCCGGCGAGCCGGCCGCCGTGATCCTCGAGCCGATCCAGGCCGAGGGCGGCGTGATCATCCCGGCGGACGGCTACCTGACAGCGGTCCGCGAGCTGTGCGACCGCCACGGCGCCCTGCTCATCCTCGACGAAGTCCAAACCGGTCTCGGCCGCCTGGGCAGCTGGTGGGGCGCCGACCGGGACGGCGTCATCCCGGACATCCTCCTCGTCGGCAAGGGCCTGAGCGGCGGCTGTCGTTCCGGTCGCCGCCGTGGTCGCCACGCCAGACGCCTTCCGAACGATCAGCGAGGACCCGCTGCTGCACTCCTCCACCTACGCGGGCAACCCGCTCGCGATGTCGGCGGCGAGCGCCGCGATCACGGCCCTGGAGGAGGACGACATCATCCCCAGGGCACAGGCGCTCGGCGCGCGGCTGCTGGACGAGCTCGCAGGCCCTGAAGCAGGACCATGCGCCGACCGTGCTCGCCGATGTCCGCGGGCGCGGGCTGCTGCTCGCGCTCGAGTTCCACGAGGACCATTTCGCCGGCGACTTCGTGCTCGAGCTGGTGAACCAGCACGTGATCGTCTCGACCTCGTTGAACGCCAATCGTGTGGTGCGCTTGCACCCCGCGGCGATCATGGACGAGGACGACATCGAATGGCTCCTGCGGCGCGCTGCGGGAGAGCGCAGACGCCGTCGAGGAGCGCTTCGGCGGAGGGATCCAGTGCGTAGCACCGAGATGAACGCCCGCCTCAACGGCGTCAGCGCGTCCGAGGCCTTCGACCGCCTCGCCGACTTCGCGTCCTACGCCGAGCTCGCCCCGTCGATCCGCTCGATCGAGATCGAGAAGGTCGACGAGCAGACGCTGCGTACGACCTGGAACGTCAACTTCCGGGGCGGCTCGATGCGCTGGGTCGAAGAAGACCGCCTCGACCCCGAAGCGGGCACGATCGTCTTCGACCTCGTCGAGGGCAACCTCAAGCATTTCAGCGGCTCGTGGGCGGTCACCGAAGCCGACGGCGGGAGCGACGTGCGCTTCCTCTGCGACTTCGCGGTCGGGATGCCGGCGCTGTCCTCGTTCCTCGATCCGCTCGCCGAGCGCGCGATCCGCGACAACATCAAGGAGATCCTGAAGGGGCTATTCGGCGAGGCGTACGAGCCGAAGGGCTGACGCTTCTAAGACCAGGCGGAGCAGATCGAGGTCACGTGCCGGTGGTCCGTGCCACAGCAGCCGCCGAGCACGTTCACGCGCGGCAGACGGCCTTGAGCGCCGCATGCCGCTCGCCCAGGTCGTGCGGGTCGCCCGCGTCCAGCTCGGTCGCCTCGTCGAGCTCGGCGTGGCTCTTCGTCGACGCATTCGCGCGCAGGCCGCCGATCCGGTTGGCCCACGGTGTTCCCGGCTCGAGCACGCCTTCGAAATGTGTGGGGTGCGCGCAGTTGATCATGTAGTACGCCGGAGCTCCGTCCGTGGCTTTGTCCACCTCCTGGATCGCCTCGCCGAGGGCCTGACCACTCGGAAGCCGGCCGTCCGTCTCGACCGTGAACGAGATCACGACCGGCAGCCCGTGCTCGACGGCGGCACGGGTGACGCCGATCGCCTCGTCCGCGTACGTCATCGTGATCGCGGTGACCAGGTCGGCGGCGGTGTCTGCGAAGGTCGCGATCTGGGTCGAGTGGTAGCGCTGTGCCTCGTCGGCCGTGAGCATCGTCGCCGGGCTGTAGCCGTCTCCCTGCGGGCCGATGCAGCCGCTGATCACGATCGGAGGCCCAGACGCGTACTCCTCACGGAGCTCCTCCATCAGCGCGATCGCCTTGCGGTTGAGCGCGTCCAGCTCGTCGAGCGAGTAGCCGATCTCCTCGGCCCAGTCCGGGCTCGCGCGCCAGGTCGGAGCTCTCGAGCACGAGACCGACCTCGCGCTCGCGGGCCAGGTCGGCGTAGGGCCCGTAGTAGCGGCGGAGCTCTTCGGTGCCCTCGGCGTCCTTGAGCAGGTGAAACGCAGCGAACGCCGGCAGGTCGAGGCCGCGATGGAAGATGAGCGTCGTCTCGAGGCCACCGTCGGTGATGAAGAGACCGCCGTCGAGCTGGGGCAGGCGCTCTCGGTAGAGCGCCGTCACTCGCGCACCCAGCAGCCGATCCACCAGTCGGCGTGCGGCATCCCACTCTCCCGGCTGAGCTCGAGAAACGCGTCGACGTCGAAGGTCGTTCGGCGCAGGTCGATGCTGAGGTGCCCCTGGTCGCGGGTCAAGATCCCGTACTCCGCCCAGGCGGCGATCCGGATCGGACGCGGCCACCACTCTTTGAACGAGAGACCGACGCTCCCGGGGTTGACGATCACGGCGTCCTCGTAGCGCCGGATCATCTGCAGATGCGTGTGGCCGCCGACGAGGACGGGCGCTTCGATGCCGTCGAACATGCGTGCCAGGTCCTCTTCGGGAGTCGCGGCGAAGATCCAGTCGTCGTACGAGTTCGGCGAGCCGTGGAAGCAGAACATCGACGCCCCGTCGTCGAGCGGCACTTCGAGGGTCTTCGAAAAGCTGCGGATGAAATCCTTGTCGCCGTCGCTGAGGAAGCTCGCCCACCACTCGGCCGTCTCGACGAGCCTCAAGCCGATCTCGTCGTGGACCTCGGGCATGCCGTCCAGGAAGCACGCGTCCCAGTTGCCCATGATCACGGGGCACTCGAGCTCGCGGACCCTGGCCAGCGACTCGTTCGGCTGGGGGCCGACGGCGACGTCACCGAGACAGATGAGCTGGTCGACCCCGCCGGACCGCTCGATGTCCTCCAGGACAGCGTCGAGCGCGACGCGATTGCCGTGGATGTCCGAGATCAGCCCGATGCGCACGGGCCTACGTCGCCGCGCCTACCGACTCCGCCGCAGCCGACGAGCGCCCGCCGGAACGCGTCCTGACCCAGGGCGCGAACGGGTTCTCGACTCCCTCGAGCGCGGGCGCGAGCTCGGGGAAGTGGCGGAGGAGCACGGATCGCATCGAGTTGTCGTCGATCCACTTCAGGCCGGCTTCCGAGTAGACCTTCGGCGTGTAGTCGGTCGTGAAGAACCGGTCGCTCTTCAGCCGGCGGGAGGCCATCACGATGAAGATCCGGAAGGCGGTGTCGCTGAAGCCGAAGCCTTTCGGGAACGGCTCGGCGTAGAGGCCGCTCATCAGGTCGACCTCGTCGACGTCGCCGTAGACGCGCCGCAGCTCCTCCTGCCACTCGCGGTTCGGCGTCAGCTCCTCGAACGAGCGCACCGGCTTCATGTGCAGGAGCTCGCGGAACTTCGTGTAGCGCGGGACCCCTCGCTCGCGGACGCGCATGATGTCCACCGCGCACAGGTCCATGAGGAATCCGTCCGGCCGCTCGAACTGCTGGAGGAACTTGCGGGAAGTTGTGCAGCACGATCGCGCCCGGATGCGCGATGCCGAGCGAGTAGAGCGCGTTCGGCATCGTGCACTCGCCGAGCCGCTCCCGGGCGTGCAGGGCGTTCAGCTCGGGGAAGGTGAGCCTCGAACAGCTGGCTGTGGTCGCTCAGCGAGTGGAACGAGAACTCGTCCGGGAGCAGCGGGTGCATCCGGTAGACGGCGACGAACTCCTCGGTCAGCGAGTAGGGCACGCCGTGGTGGTCGGTCGGCGATCCGGGGATGCCGCTGATGACCTCGCTCGTGCTGAGCCGCCCGAAGCGGCGCTTGACCCGCTCCGTGGCCACGCCCCACCACTGGCTGCGCATGGCGAGCTTGGTCGTCGGGTGGGCGATGATCGCCGGCGTCCAGTCCACCGTGTGGATCTTCGCCATCAGGGCGCCGTTGATCATGCGGGCCTTGTCGTAGAGCCGGTCGTCGCGACCAGGTCGGGTACTCCGTCTTGAGCCGGTCGCAGATCGCGTTGTGCTCGAGCGTGAAGAGCGTGTGCAGGATCGAGAGCCCGATCCAGTGCGTGCCCGGGACGTCCGTGAAGTCGAGGCCCTCGTCGAGGTCCGCGGGCAGCATCCCGTCCGGGATCGACGCGCATCTTGCCGTCCTCGCGCATCCGCGTCTTGTCGATGAAGGCCTTGTCGCGGCCGTAGATCTGCGAGCCGTCCCACCAGTGACTGTCGGCGGTGATCCACGTCTGAGGCCCGCCGGGGTCGGCGGAGGGGTCGCGCGGGGTCTTCCGGATCTCCATCGGCTTGTTCGGCCACGCGTCGGCCTCGTCGAGGGAGAGGAACCAGGGATCGTCGGGGTCGTTGGGCCCGTGGCTGAACCAGTCGTGCACCTCGAACTGCAGCCAGGCGGCGGCGAGCACGTTGAGCGTCGTCGCCGGCACGAACTCGTCGCGCGTGTGGAGCTCGAGGCTGACCTTCCGCGCGTCCGGCGTGTGGAGCCGCGGCTCCTGCTCCGGATAGGTGTGCTCGAGCGGGAAGTTACGGCCGAAGCGGGTGCCCGTACTGCCCATCAAGGGGTTCTCGAGGTCGTTGAACGTGCCGTCGATCATCCGCGACTCGACGTAGCGCGGCTCGGACTCGCCGTCGCCGTTGCCGTCGCCGTACGCAACCGGCACCTCGAACGTGCCGGTCAGGTAGCGCGCGGCCTCGGGGTCGTCGCCCGCCTGCGGGACGCTGAGCCCTGTCGGCTGCCCCGTGTCGAAGAGGTTGCGGTCGCGCAGCACCTTGCGCATCTCGGCCAGCACGAGCAGGCCGAACGGAGTCGGCAGCCGGTGCCACCCGAAGCGGCGATCGAGCTTGACCGCGAGGTTGCCCATGCCTTCGGAGAGTCGTCCCATCTGCCCAGATACTTTCATGCGCGCAGGGACTGCCGAAAGCGCTTCTATCCTTACGACCGTGAGAAGAGGCCGCGAGGAGGAGGATCGGGAGCTCGAGTCCGGCAACACGCTCGGGCCGTATCACCTTGACGCCTTGATCGGCGAGGGCGGGATGGGCCTGGTCTTTCGAGCAACCCACGAGTGGAGCGGCAACGTCGTCGCCGTCAAGGTGCTGAAGCGCGAGTTGACCCAGGACGACACGTTCAAGAAGCGCTTCAAGCAGGAGGTGCGGGCCTCCGGCGAGATCCGGAATCGCCACCTCGTGCCGATCGTCGAAGCCGGTGAGTCCGACGGGCGCCAGTACCTGGTGGTCGGCTATGTGGCGGGCGGCACGCTCGAAGACCGGCTCAAGGAGAAGGGCCACCTTTCGGTCGACGACGCGCTGCGGGTCGCCGAAAACCTCGCCGAGGGGCTGGATGCCCTGCACGCAGCCGGTGTCGTCCACCGTGACATCAAGTCCTCGAACATCCTCTTCGACACCGACGGGACCGCGATGCTCACGGACTTCGGGCTCGCCAAGGGTCGCGCGTACACCGTGCTGACGAGGCCCGGGCAGGTGGTCGGGACGCTCGACTACCTCGCGCCCGAGTTGATCAAGGGCAAGCCGGCGACCGCGCTCACCGACATCTACGCACTCGGCTGCACGGTCTTCGAGTGCGTGACCGGCGACACGCCCTTCGGCGACAAGACGCTCTTCCAGGTCGGGCTCGCGCACCTCGAGGAGCCGCCGCCCGATCCGAGCCGTGGCGCGGCCGGATCTTCCTCCGGAGCTCGGGCGCGCGATCCTGACCGCGCTCGCGAAGGAGCCGGAGCAGCGGCCGCAGAGCGCGGGCGCCTACGTCTCGATTCTGCGTGGGTTCGCCGGAGCGCTGCAGGGTTGACGCTCGACGTCGGCACGGAGGTCGCCGGCTACCGAATCGAAGGTCTTCTCGGTCAGGGCGGCATGGGGGTCGTCTACCGCGCCGAGCACGTCGTCCTCGGGCGCAAAGCGGCCCTGAAGACGCTGCTCGCCGAGCTCGCCGAGGACGCTGACTTCCGGGAGCGGTTCGTCCGCGAGTCCCAGCTCGTCGCTGCCCTCGAGCACCCGAACATCGTCCCGATCTACGACGCGGGCGAGGACGACGGCGTGGCGTACATCGCGATGCGGTTCGTTCGCGGCACCGACCTGTCCGAGCTCGTCAAGGGCGAGGGCTTCCTGGCCTCGCGACCGCCTGCTCTCGATCCTCGACCAGACGGCTGCGGCGCTCGACTCGGCGCACGCCCACGACCTCGTGCACCGCGACGTCAAGCCCGGGAACGTCTTGATCGACGAGGACAGCGACCGGGCCTACCTGACCGACTTCGGGATCGCCAAGCAGGGGCGCGCGCGCGGGCAGACCGCGACCGGGCTCTTCATGGGCACCGTCGACTACGCATCGCCCGAGCAGATCGAGGGGAAGGAGGTCGGGCCCGCCACGGACGTGTATGCGCTCGGCTGCGTCCTCTTCGAGGGCCTGACGGGGCGAAAGCCGTTCGACAAGGACACCGACGTGGCGGTCGTGTACGGGCACCTGCTCGAGGAGCCGCCTTCCGTGACGGAGCTGCGGGGCGACCTCTCGCCCGAGATCAATGCCGTGATTGCCAGGGCGCTGGCGAAGTCGGCGGACGATCGCTTCGGCAGCTGCCGTCAGCTCGTCGAGGCGGCGCGGACGGCTCTCGGCGGCAGCGCGAGCGGCACGTTCGTGGCCCCGGCTCCAGTCCTGCGCATGCCGGTGGCGCTACGCGTCCGTTCGAATCTGCCGACGCCGCCCACCGCGCTGGTCGGCCGCGAGCGCGAGGTCGAGGAGCTGGTCGCGCTGCTGCAGGGGGCCGAGAACCGTCTCGTCACGATCACGGGCCCGGGCGGGACCGGCAAGACGCGGCTGGCGCTCGAGGTGGCGCCGAGAGTCGCCGGCGAGGCGGTCTTCGTCGACCTGGCGCCGGTTCACGACCCGGATCTCGTCGGCGACACGATCGCTCGCGTGCTCGGCGCCGAGGAGGCAACGGGTCAGTCGGAGCTGGAGAGCATCGTCGCCAGGATCGGGGACGACGAGCTGCTCCTCGTCCTGGACAACTTCGAGCAGCTGGCTGATGCCGCCCCGTTCGTCGCGAGCATCCTCGAGGCGATTCCCAGCGTGCGGCTGCTCGTCACGAGCCAGGCCCCGCTTCATCTGCGGGGCGAGCACCAGTATCCGCTCGAGCCGCTCGACGAAGCGCAGGCCGTCGCGCTCTTCGTGGAGCGCGCCCAGGCCGTCAAGCCAGGCTTTGCGCTGAACGAGGAGAACGAGGCCGCAGTCGCCGAGATCGTGCAGCGGCTCGACGGCCTCCCGCTGGCGATCGAGCTCGCTGCCGCCCGGATCAAGCTCCTCAGCCCGCAGGCGATCGCCGCCCGGCTCGAGAACCGGCTCGACCTCTTGACGACGGGCGCGCGAGACCTGCCCGAGCGGCAGCAGACCTTGCGCAGCGCGATCGACTGGAGCTACGAGCTCCTGGACGAGGGCGAGCAGAAGGTGTTCGCCCGGCTCGGCGCCTTCAGCGGCGGCTGCTCGCTCGAGGCGGCCGAAGCCGTGTGCGGCGCCCCGGAAGGGCTGCGGCTCGGCGAGGTGATGGATCTCCTCGGCTCGCTCGTCGACAAGAGCCTGCTGCGCCAGGTCGACGATGCCGACGGCGAGCCCCGCTTCGTCCTCTTCGAGACGATCCGTGAGTACGCGCGCAGTCGGCTCGCCGAATCGGGCGAGGCCGAAGCGGTGCAGCGCGCCCACGCCGAGCGCTACCTCGCGCTCGCGGAGATGGCCGAGCCCGAGCTGATCAGGGCCGAGCAGGCGACCTGGCTGGAGCGCCTGGACGAGGAGCAGGGGAACCTGCGGGCGGCTCTCGAGTGGTCGCTCGAGTCGGGCGAGATCGAGGTCGGCCTCCGCATCGCGGCCGCGCTTGGCCGCTTCTGGAGCACCCGTGGCCACATGGCCGAAGGGCGCAAGTGGCTCGCCGAGGCGCTTGCGACCTCGCCGGATGTGGAGGACCGGGTGCTGGCGAGGGCTCACTTTGCGGCCGGGTATGCGGCGATCGGCCAGGCCGACTACGACCAGGCGAAGCCGTTCTTCGAACAGTGCCTCGCCGCTGCCGGCACGCTCCACGACTCGCAGCTCGAGGGCGCGTCCCTGGCGCAGCTCGCCTGGATCGAGATGGCTCGCGCGCAGGACGACGCCGAGGAGCTCGCGGAGAAGAGTCTCGAACGGGCCCGCGCCACGGGCGACAAGCTGACGGCCTCGGGTGCGCTCAACGTGCTGGCCGAGCTGGCTTCTGCCCGGGGCGACGATGCGAGAGCCAAGGAGCTGTTCGACGAGGGGCTCTCTCTTCGCCGAGAGCTCGGCGACCAGCGGCTCATCGCCAACTCACTGCTCAACCTCGCCCGCGCCGAGCTGCGGTCGGGCAAGGTCGAGCGGGCGAACCGGCTGCTCGAGCAGGGCCTGGGCCTGGCCCGGCAGGTCGGCGACACGTGGGCTGCGTCCGTCGCCGTTCTCAACCTCGGCTGGGCTGCGCTCCACGACGATGAGCACGAGCGCGCGCGTGAGGCCTTCGAGGAAGCGCTCGCGATCGCGCAGATCCGGGGTGACAAGCGCGTGACGGCCGAGAGCCTGCAGGGGCTCGCGCTCGCCGGTGGCGACCCGTCGCGAGCTGCTCGGCTCTGGGGCGCCGGAGCCGCGCTGCTCGAAGAGCTGGGCGTAGCGGCGTCGAGCTTCGAGCAGAACCTGGCCGAGAAGCTTCTGCCCGGAGTGCGGAACGCACTCGGCGCGGACGCCTTCGCGGCCGCGGAGGCTTCGGGCAGGACGCTGCCAGTCGAGGACGCCGTCGCCGAGGCTCAGGTAGCCCCGAGCTAGGCGGCGGATACCATTCGCCCCCGCGGCGCCGTGGCCGAGTGGTTAGGCAGAGGCCTGCAAAGCCTCGTACACCGGTTCAAATCCGGTCGGCGCCTCCTTGAAGCTCTCCCCGGCCAAGCGTGAGCGGACTCTCGAGCGCATCCGCGAGATCTGCCTCGGGCTGCCCGAGACCACCGAGCGTCTCAGCCACGGCGCGCCGACCTTCTTCGTTCGCGGCAAGAGACCGTTTCTGATGGTCCTGACCGACCACCACGGCGACGGGCGCTTCGCGATCTGGTGCGCCGCCGCGCCCGGCATGCAGGAGATGCTCGTCGACGCCGATCCGGAGCGGTTCTTCAGACCGCCGTACGTCGGCCATCGCGGCTGGCTCGGTCTTCGCCTTGACAGCGCCCTCGACTGGGACGAGGTGGCCGGGATCGTGGAGGACGCGTTTGCCGAGATAGCGCCGGCGAAGCTCGTCGACGCCGCCCGCGTAGAGGAGTAGCCGGCCAAATGGTCCGGCGCTCGGAGTCGCAAGGGCATGTGAACTCCGCCAAGGTCTCAGCTGCAGCAACACGCACGTCGACGGTGCAGGCACCTGGACGATCTGTGTTCTTAGTCGCGGAAAGTGCGAAGCATTTCGCGATCCGGCGCCCGTGCCGCCCGACCGATTACTGACGCGCGGTGTTCGGCTCGAGTGCCGTCGGGCAACGCCAGCGCTCGACCTGGCCGACGGTGCCGGCGCGCTTGCACGATGCGAGCGAGAGCTCCGGTGTGCCCGTGACCTTGCCGGGGCGGCATTCGTGCCAGAAGCCGCTCTGGCCCGCAGGCGTGGCGATCGTCGTGCAGTAGCCCGTCAGGCCCGCGTTCTGGAGGACATGCTTCTTCTGGACCACTGCGAGGGTGACCGCGATGATCGCGGCAAAGATGACGATGCGCACAAGCATGGTTCCCCTATCGGCATTTCCAGGGATTTTTGTATGGTCGCCTTGGGATGCGGCCTCTCCTCCTCGCTGTGGCGGCGCTTGCGCTGCTCCTTCCTGCCATAGCCGGAGGGGCTTCCGGTTACAACGCAAGCGCCTGTCGGGCCCCGGCCGCGTGGGCGAATGACCCCTGCGCCGGCCGCCAGTGGGGCCTGACCGCGATCAAGGCGCCTCAGGCCTGGGCTGCGACCCGCGGGGCAAAAGTCATCGTCGCGGTCGTCGACACCGGGGTCGACGTCCGCCATCCCGACCTGCAGGGCCGCCTGCTCATGCTCCCCGGATCCGAACATGACGCGGAACACGGCGTCGCGCTGCTCGTTCCAGCGCGCCGCCAGCCGGAGCGCGGCAGTCCCGCGCCGTCGCGAGGGACGACAACGGGCACGGCACCCACGTCGCGGGGATCGTCGCCGCCGCCACCGGGAACCGGAAAGGTGTCGCCGGCGTCGCGCCCGGCCGCGCGCGTGCTCGCCCGTGAAGGTGCTCGACCGCTCCGGGTCAGGAACCGATCGCAGCGTCGCCCGCGGGATCTGCTTCGCCGTTCGGAACGGCGCGAAGGTCATCAACCTGAGCCTCGGCACACGACCCGGTCTCGAGCGTCATCGTCTCGGGCCGCGGCGCCGACACGAATCGAGCCGTAGCGTTCGCCCACGCGCGCGGGGCGGCGGTGATCATCGCCGCCGGCAACGAGGGCTTTCCGGCCTGCGACTTCCCGGCCTCGCACGCGAAAGCGCTCTGCGTCGGAGCGGTCGACAGGCGCGGCCTGCGGGCGCGGTACTCGAACTTCGGCACCGCTGTGGGGGTGGTCGCCCCCGGCGGCTTCGGCGGCGTCACGGAATGCGGGGACGACGAGGACGTGTGGTCGACGATCCTCCCGACGAGCCAGTCCGACTGCGGGCGCGACGGCTACGAGGCTCTCGCCGGGACCTCGATGGCGGCGCCGCACGTCTCCGGCGTGGCGGCTCTCGTCGTCGCCCGCTTCCCGAAGCGGGCCACCGCCGATTTCGTCTACGAGCCGGCTGAAGGCCGACTGCGGACGACCTGGGCATCCCGGGTGTCGACCCGTTCCACGGGTACGGCCGCGTCAACGCGCAGCGCGCGGTGGGACGCTAGCTCTCTGAACCGAGGCGCTGCCGCCAGGCCTCGCCGGCGGCGCGTCCTTCGGGTGTCGCGAGGAAGTGCTCGAGCGGCACGTGCACGAACGCGATCCGCGCCTCGGCGAGCAGCTCGTCGGAGTCCCAGAGCTCTCCGCGGACGTGCACGCGGCGGCCCTTCTCCTCCTCGACGAGCGCGCGGCTCAGCAGCGGCCGGTTGATGGGCACCGGCCGGCGGTAGCGCAGAAAGATCCGCCCGGTGACGACCGGGAAGCGGTACCACGTTGCGAGCAGGCCGCAGACCTCGTCCAGGAGGGCGGAGACCATCCCGCCGTGCGCCAGGCCGGGCCCGCCCTGGTGCCGCTCGTCGAACGAGAACGTCGTCTCGTACCGGTCGGCGCCCTCGCGCTCCGGCTGCGGCAGGTGGAAGCCGATCGGGTTGTCGCCGCACCCGAAGCAGGCCGGGTCGTGGTGTGGAGGAACTTTCACGCTTTTGTTCCGGGGACTGTCCCCGTCACGGAAGTGTCAACGCATTCCGCCGCGTTCGAAATGGGCTTTGAAGAAGTTCTCCGAGCCGGACGTGGCCATCGCGGCCGAGGCGGAGATCTCCAGCGCCAGCGTCGCCGCGGCCACGATCTGCGCGAACCGATAGACCTTCCCGGCGCCGGCGCAGTCCATCAGCGCGAGCCAGGAGCGGGCGTAGGGGAGGGTCGTGCCGCCGCCGACGGTGGCCGACCTCGAGGCCGGGCAGCCGGATCGCGCAGTTGAGCCCGCCCTCGACCCGCCGGCCCGTGCCGTGCGCCATCGAGCTCGTGCCCGACCATGCCCAGGTCCTGGCCGGTCGCGGCGAAGATGGCGGCGATCGCCGTCGCGGGCGTGAACGCGACCGACTGCATGCCGGATGCGACGGCGCCGTGCGTGCCCGCCCAGGACAGCTCGAGCAGGTCGTCGATCGTCGTGCGCAGGACCCGCCGGATCGCGTCCTCGGTGAGCGTGCACTCGGCGATGACCGTCTTGCCGTGACCGCCGCGCTCGAAGTAGCGATGGGAGACCTTCTTGTCGCCGCCCATGTTCGCCTCGAGCATCGCCCGCTCCGGCTTCGTCGGCGCGTTCTCCATCACGTAGCCCATGTTCAGGGCGTACGCGTTGCGGGTCATCATGTTCGCGCCGACCGCGTCCCCGGTCGTGAAGGCCCACATGACGTGGCACATCGGCCCGACGACGTGCGTCTCGACCTCGCGCAGCTTCGCCCACTTGGAGACCCACTCGTCGTCGCGCTCCGCCAGCCAGTCGCGCATCTTCGGCAGCTCGCCCTCGATCCAGCGGCCGAGCGCCGCAGCCTCCTCGGCGGAGCCGCAGATGAAGCACGACGCCCGGGTGATCCGATCCTTGAGCACCTCGGTGCGGAAGCCGCCCGACTCGGCCGCGGCCCGCGCGCCGCGATAGAGCGAGTCCGACATCGAGCCCTCCGTGTGGGCGAGCGGGACGTGCACCTCGTCCGTCGACCGGCCTTGCTCGACGAGCTGCCCATCGGGCTCTGTGAGCTCGTACTCGCCGAGCGAGATCGTGAGCGGCCCGATCACGGCGGTCGGGATCACCGTCACGCCGGTCAGCGCCTCTTGCGCGCCGGCCCACGGCGTCAGGTCGTGCTCGAAGACCTCGCGCTCGACTCGGCCGTCCAGCGCCTCCTGGCGGGCTCGGATCGAGTCGGCGTCGTTCTTGCGCGGCCAGCGGCGCAGTTCCACGGCCGGGAGCTTACGGCTAGTGAGGGGGCGATAGGCTCCAGGTCTTATGGCCACGACCGAGGTCGTCGAGAGCACAGTCGGGAGACCGCAGCGCGTACGCGGGCGTTCTCCGCTACTACGAGCTCGCCAAGAAGCAGGAATGGCAGGTCCGCGATCTGCCGTGGGGCGAGATCCCGCCGATCCCCGAGGCCAAGGGCGGCTCGCGGAGCCAGGCGCGCCGCAAGGACCTCTGGCGTTCGGTCCTGACGCAGCAGCTGCAGGCGGACATCCTGGCCTGCGAGATGGCGTCGCAGCTCCTGAACATCGCGCCCGATCCTCGAGGCCAAGCTCTACTACTCGACGATGGTGCAGGACGAGTCGCGCCACACCGAGGCCTGGCTGAAGCTCGCTGGGCGAGGTGGGCGGCACCGCCGAGCGCGATCCGCACCTCGACCAGCTCGCGCACATGACCCTCGAGGCGGACACCCTCGAGGAGAAGGTCTTCCAGATGCAGGTCTTCTACGAGCGGCTGATCATCTCGCGCTTCCGCCTCATCGCCCGCTCGTCACGGGGCACGGTGCTCGAGGACATCTGCAACCGGCTGGCGACGGACGACGGCATCCACCACGGCGCCGGGATGGCGTACGAGAAAGTCCTGCTGCAGAACGCCTCGAAGAAGACGAACCAGAAGCTGGTCGACGCCGCCAATCGCCTGCTCCCGATCTTCGTCGAGCACGCTCTCTGGCGGCCGAAGGAGCGGGCGTTCATCGGAGACGCCATGCGCTCACGCGACATCGCGCGTCTCAAGGAAGACCTGGAGACGGGCGTCAAGCTGGCGGAGTCGCTCGGCCTCGACGTCAGTGGAGTCGACCTTCCGATTCACTAGTTGAGCGCGACGCTGATGGACGGCAAGGCGCTCGCGGAGCGGCGTGCGCGCCGAAGTAGCGGACGAGGTGCGCGAGCTCGGCGAGCTCGGCCTGGCGACGGTGCTCCTCGGAGACGACCCGGCCTCGGACATCTACATCAGGCGCAAGCACGAGGCCGCGAAGGAGGTCGGCATCGTCACCCGCGACTCGCGGCTCCCGTCCGACGACTTCAGAGGACGAGCTGCTCGAGCTCGTCGCCGAGCTGAACGGGGACGACGCGATCGACGGCATCCTCGTCCAGCTCCCGCTCCCGGACCACATCGACGAGGCGCGCGTCATCCGCGCGGTCGAGCCGATCAAGGACGTCGACGGCTTCCATCCGTTCAACGCGGGGCACCTCTACCTCGGCAACCCGACGCACGTGCCGGCCACGCCGCTCGGCGTGATGACACCTGCTCGAGGAGTACGACGTCGAGCTGCAGGGCGCGAACGCAGTCGTGGTCGGCCGCAGCAACATCGTGGGCAAGCCGATGGCGATGATGCTGCTCCACGCGCACGCCACGGTCACGATCTGCCACTCGCGGACGCGACGACCTCGCCGAGCACACCCGCCAGGCGGACGTCCTCGTCGTCGCGGTCGGCCGGTACGGCGTCGTCGGCCCCGGTGACGTCAAGCAGGGCGCAGCGGTGATCGACGTGGGCATGAACCGCACGGACGAGGGCCTGCGCGGCGACGTCGACCCGGCCGCCGCCGAGGTCGCCGGGCTGATCACGCCGGTGCCGGGAGGCGTCGGCCCGATGACGATCGCAACCCTGCTCAGGAACACGGTTCGCGCCGCTCGCTACCGCCGTGGGCTTCTTGCGTTCCCCGGGGGGTGACGGTATGTTTCGGCCGCTTCAATGCGGAGTCGGCGGTCCTGCCCGGGCCGTCGTTTGTTGTTGTAGAAGGAGGAACGTTGGCTGAGGGCACTGTCAAGTGGTTCTCGAACGAGAAGGGCTTTGGCTTCATCGAGCGCGAGGGAGAAGGGGAGGACGACGTCTTCGTTCACCACAGCGCGGTTCAGATGGATGGCTATAGGTCGCTGACCGAGGGTCAGAAGGTGCAGTTCGAAATCGTGCAGGGCGACAAGGGCCTGCAGGCTTCGAACGTGCAGCCGATCTAGGAACTTCCGGGATACGAGAACAACGCGGGCCCCGGAAGGGGCCCGCTTCATTTTGGGAGGATCAGGCTCGGTGGCAATCACACGCGATGAGGTACTGCACGTCGCCCGCCTGGCGCGGCTTGCGCTGACGGAGGAAGAGGTCGAGCGCCTCGGCGCGCAGCTGAGCGCCATCCTCGAGGCCGTCGGCAAGGTCGCCGAGCTCGACCTGGAGGGCGTCGAGCCGACCTCGCACCCGCTGGACCTCGCGAACGTCGCCGCCGAAGACGAGCCGCAACCGTCGCTCTCCGCCGACGAGGTCTTTGCCAACGCGCCGGACCGTGAGGGCAACTTCTTCCGGGTGCCGCCGGCATGACCGACACCCTGCGCCTGACAGCCGAAGAGGCGCATGGGCCTGATCGAGCGCGGCGAGGCCTCGGGCGCCGAGCTGCACCGCGCCTACCTCGACGCCGTCGGCGAGCGCGACGACGAGCTGCACGCGTACCTGACGACCGTCGAACGAGGCTGACGGCGACGGCGTGCCGATCGCGCTCAAGGACGTGATCTCGACCAAGGGCATCGAGACGACCGCCGGCTCCAAGATCCTCGCCGGCTACACACCGGTCTTCGATTCGACCGTGGCGGCCCGCTGCAAGGAAGCGGGGCTGCCGACGATCGGCAAGACGAACATGGACGAGTTCGCGATGGGCTCGTCGACCGAGAACTCGGCGTACGGGCCCGACCCGGAACCCGTGGGATCCGACCCGCGTCCCCGGCGGCTCCTCGGGCGGGTCGGCAGCGGCTGTGGCGGGCGGACTGGCCCCGTGGGCGCTCGGCTCCGACACCGGCGGCTCGATCAAGCAGCCGGCGGCGCTCTGCGGCCTGGTCGGCCTGCGGCCCACGTACGGGACGGTGTCGCGGTTCGGAATCGTCGCCTTCGCGTCCAGCCTCGACCAGGTCGGCCCGCTCACCAAGACCGTCCGCGACGCGGCGCTCCTCTACCGGATCATCGCCGGCCGCGACCCGTTGGACTCGACGACCGTCGACCTGCCGGAGCCGATCGAGCTCCCCGAGGCCGAGGACCTCAAGGGCCTGCGCGTCGGAGTGCCGAAGGAGCTGAACGAGGCCGAGGGCATCGAGCCCGGGGTCACCGCAGCGGTGCAGAGCGCGATCGAGCTCTGCAGCGAGCTCGGCGCCGAGGTGGGGGAGACGACGCTTCCGCGCTCCGTCGAGTTCGGGATGCCCTGCTACTACCTGATCGCTCCGTCGGAGGCCTCGTCGAACCTGGCCCGGTACGACGGCGTCCGCTACGGCCCGCGCGCCGGCAACGGCGACATCCGGGAGATGTACATGCAGACGCGCGACGAGGGCTTCGGCGACGAGCCCAAGCGCCGCATCATGCTCGGCACGTACGCGCTCTCGGCCGGCTACTACGAAGCGTTCTACGGCCAGGCGCAGAAGGTGCGGACGGTGATCCGCGACGAGTTCGCGGCCGCGCTCGAGCAGTTCGACGTGCTGGTCTCGCCGACGTCGCCGACGGTCGCGTTCCCGCTCGGCGCCAGGACGGAGAACCCGCTGGCGATGTACCTCTCGGACGTGCTCGCCATCCCGCCGAACATGGCGGGCCTGCCGGGGCTGTCGATCCCGTGCGGGCTCAGCGAGGGCCTCCCGGTCGGCCTCCAGCTGGTCGGCCCGCAGTTCTCGGAGAACCTGCTCTTCCGCACCGGCCACGCGCTCGAGCGCGCGCTGGACTTCGACTTCGTGCCGGAGCGGCTGCGATGAGCTGGGAGCCGGTCATCGGCCTCGAGATCCACATCCACCTCAAGACGAGGACGAAGATGTTCTGCCGCTGCGAGCTCGAGTACGGGGCGAAGGAGAACTCGCGCACCTGTCCCGTCTGCCTTGCGCACCCCGGGACGCTGCCGGTGCCGAACGCCCGTGCGATCGAGATGACGATCCTGCTCGGCCACGCCCTCCAGTGCGAGGTCGCGCCGCACTCGGTCTTCCACCGCAAGCACTACTTCTATCCCGACCTGCCCAAGGGGTACCAGATCTCCCAGTACGACCAGCCCCTCTGCGTGCACGGGCGCTTCCGGCTGGCGGACGGCTCCGAGGTCGGGATCACGCGCGCGCACCTCGAGGAGGACGCGGCGAAGAACGTGCACATGGGCGGCGCGGGCGGGCGCATCGCCGGCGCCGACCGGACGCTGGTCGACTACAACCGCGCCGGAACGCCGCTCGTCGAGATCGTCACCGAGCCCGACCTGCGCTCCTCGGAGCAGGCCAAGCGCTTCCTCCAGTTGCTCCGTCAGACGGTCGTCGAGCTCGGGATCTCCGACGCGGAGATGGAGAAGGGCTCGCTCCGCTTCGACGTGAACGTGTCCATCCGGCCCGAGGGCTCGGACGAGCTGCGCACGAGGACGGAGCTCAAGAACATGAACTCGTTCAACTTCGCGGCCAAGGGCATCGAGCGGGAGATCAAGCGGCAGATCGAGATCTACGAGTCGGGCGGTGAGGTCGAGCAGGAGACGATGCACTTCGACCCGGGCAACGAGGCGGCGCCCCCGCTGCGCTCGAAAGAGGAGGCGCAGGACTACCGGTACCTGCCGGAGCCGGACCTCGTCCCGCTCGAGCCCGACCGCGAGTTGGTCGAGCGGCTGCGCGGCGAGTTGCCGGAGCTTCCTGGGGCGCGAATCACGCGCCTCTCCGACGAGCTCGACCCCGAGCTGGCCGAGGGCCTCGTCACGAGCGGGCGCGATCGGCTCTTCGAGCAAGTGCCCGGCGAGCGCCGTGCGGTGGCGAACGTGTTGATGAACCAGTGGGCGGCCACGGGTGTCGACCCTGCCTCGGTGAACGCCGCCGAGCTCGGCAAGCTGATCGAGGCCCGCGACCAGATTCCCCGCGCAGCCTTCACGGAGGCGCTGGAAGCGAGCGGCGAGCCGGGCTTCGAGGCCGAGCGCTATCTCGGCGACGGCCAGATCGGAGACACGGCCGACCTGGAGCCGCTCGTCGAGCAGGTGCTCGCCGCGAACCCGTCCCAGGTCGAGGACTACCGGGGCGGCAAGGAGGGCCTGCTCGGCTTCTTCGTCGGCCAGGTGATGAAGGAGACCGGCGGGCGCGCGAACCCGAAGCTCGTCAACGAGCTCCTGCGGGAGAAGCTGAAGGCCTAGGCGCTTTTCTTGGCGCGCCCGCGCGTGGGGGCGGGGCGGCGGCCTCGACCTTGCGCCGGTCGCGATCCTTCTTCTTGCGCTGGCGATCCTTCGCCCAGCGGATGGTCGGTCTCGAGCCTCTACCCATGAGGAGAGCCTAGATCAGACCGCAGTAGCGCGCCGTGTTCGGCCACGGATAGAAGCCGCGGCCGGAGCGGTGGGCCTTGTGCGCGACCCAGATCTGCTCGAGAGGCGTCCACTTGTCCGCCGTTCCCTTGCGGCGGAGCAACTCGCGCCCGTAGGTGCGCTGGAACGAGATGTCCATCTGCAGCCCGCCGTAGTACGGGGGGTTCGGGTCGGTCCACGCGCCCTCGAAGCGATGGATGCACATCCAGGCCGACCTGCGCGGAGGGCCGCTGCCACCGTTTCCAGGTGCGAGCGGCGCGCTTGTGCCAGAGGTTCCGTACCCAGAGCCGGTACTCGCGGTCCTTCACTCTGTGTAGCGAGGCCGAGGCAGGGCTCCGGGGAACGCCCATGAGTCGCTGGAGATGCCAGGTCTTCCGCTGGTAGCGGCGGATCTGCTTGAGGAGCACGGGATCGGCCGGATCGACGACCTTCGGCGCGGCCGACTCGGCGCCCGCCTGACGCGGGAGGATCGAGAACGCGGCTGCTGCCAACGCAATGAGGACCAACGCAGCCAGAAGCCGCAGCAAGTTGTGGCGCAAAGAGGTAACCCCCTGTATGTGCGAGCCACGGCGCTCACCGGGCGGACTGTGCCGCAGTCGCCCGAGCGAGCCTCCCCTGACGTGCCCCGCTTAGATGCTTTTCAACTGCTTGAGACTCGGACGGTAGCGATTCGTTAGCGCCGCGCACCCGAACGGGCTGTAAAACCTCCGTAAAGAAGAAGTGCTGCAATTGCGACAAAAACAGCGCTTTCCGCAGCGCCGAGGCCCGCAAACGCGCTGCCTAAGGCGGCAACAGCCACTCCTGTGATGATCAGCACGTTCCCCAGCGGGCGCCGCTCTGATCGTGGCAATCGCCACACCGATCACGGCGATCGTGCCGATCGAGTTCCCCAGGATCGCGACCAACCGCGCGGGGAGAAAGCCGAGGTGCTCCTGGGCCTCGGGGATGCTCGTGCCGGAGATGTCGCCGTGGATCGGCGCGGCGATGGCAACCCCGATCGCCAGGCCGACGTAGACGAGGCCGGGGTAGAGCGTCCAGCGCCAGCCGTAGAGGAGCGTGGACCCCAGACCGAGCAGCGCGGCCGTGAGCAGCCCGCCGAACAGGTAGTAGACGCGAAACGCCGGCTCGCTCCAGCCGCCTGCGGCGCCCCAGGCCAGAGCACCCGCCGCGATCGCGTAGCAGACGAGCGCGGCACTCCAGGCAGCGAGCTCTGGCCGGCGCTTTGCGCGCCATCGGCCCGCGAGCGCGCCGCCGAGCCGCAGCGCGAGCAAAGCGGCCCCGAACGCGAGAAGCGCTTCCACGGGTCCAGCCTACGGCTGAGCTAACCTCAGGAGCGCTTGGCCGAGAAGCGTTACTTGTTCACCCCGGGCCCGACTCCCGTCCCGCCCGAAGTGCTTGCGGCCATGTCGCAACCCGTCGTCCACCATCGCGGCCCGGACTTCAAGCCGGTGTACAAGCGGTGCCTGGAGCGGCTGGCGCAGGTCTTCCGCACCGAGACCGAAGTGCTCCTCTACACGTCGTCCGGGACGGGAACGCTCGAGGCTGCGACCGCGAACCTCTGCTCGCCCGGCGATCGCATCGTCGTCGTCTCCGCGGGCTACTTCGGGGAGCGCTGGGCCGACATCGGCTCCGAGTACGGCTGCGATGTGCAGCAACTGCGCTACGAGTGGGGAGAGAACCCTTCGGCCGACGACCTGGCCTCGCGGCTCCAGGAGCTCGGCGGCGCAACCGCCGTCTTCGTGACCCAGTCCGAGACGTCGACGGGCGTGGTCGCCGATGTGCGCTCGCTGGCAGCGGTGGCCAAGGAAGCCGGCGCGCTCGTGTGCGTCGACGCCATCTCCAGTCTCGGAGCGCTGCCGTGCGAGACCGACGAGTGGAAGCTCGACGTCGTCGTCTCGGGCTCGCAGAAAGCGCTCATGACGCCGCCGGGACTGGCGATGACCTCGGTCTCCGAAGCGGCCTGGAAGGCGCGCGAGCGCGCGACCCTTCCGCGCTACTACTTCGATTGGGGGCGCACGCGTGAGGCGCAGCGCAAGCTCGACGCAGCGTTCACGCCGGCGGTCTCGATCGTGGTCGGTCTCGACGTCGCCCTCGGCATGCTGCTCGAGCGCGGCCTGGAAACAGCCTTCGACCACCACATCCGGCTCGGCCGCGCCTGCCGCGAGGGCATCAAGGCGATGGGCCTCGAGCTCTTCTCGCCGGACGAAGACAGCTCGGCGGTCGTCACCGCCGTCCGCATGCCGGACGGGATCGACGCCGACGTGCTGCTGGTCGACCTGAGGGATCGCTTCGGGATCACGTTCGCCCCGGGCCAGGGGCCGCTCAAGGGCCGCATCCTGCGCATCGGCCACATCGGGTTCTTCGACGTGTTCGACATCACCACCGCGCTCGCCGGGCTCGAGCTCGGGCTCGCGGAGGCGGGAGCGGACGTCGAGCGCGGCGTCGCCGTCACCCGAGCGCTCGAGACCTACGAGCGCACGCCGGCTTGACCAAGCCGCGCGTCCTGATCCGAGAGCAGATCGCCGAGGCGGGCATCGACCTGCTCCGCGAGCGCTTCGACGTCGACGTGGACATGAACGGCGACCTGGCCGCGACGATCGGCGACTACGAGGCGATCGTCGTCCGTTCGGCGACGAAGCTCGACGCCGACCTGATTGCGCGGGCGGACCGGCTGAAGGTGATCGGCCGCGCCGGAGTGGGAGTGGACAACGTCGACGTCGACGCGGCCACGCGGCGCGGGATCGTCGTCGCCAACGCGCCCGAATCGACGGTCGTCTCGGCGGCCGAGCACACGATCGGCCTGCTCCTCGCGCTCTCGCGCAACATCGCCCAGGCGCATGCGGCGCTCAAGGAAGGCCGCTGGGAACGATCGAGCCATGGCGGCACCGAGCTGGCCGGGAAGACGCTCGGCGTGCTCGGCTTCGGCCGGATCGGCCAGCAAGTCGCCCGTCGCGCGCTCGCCCTGGAGATGCGAGTCGTGGCGTATGACCCGTTCGTCGCGCGCGAGCGTTTCCGCGAGCTCGGAGTCGACCGCGTCGAGTCCTCGGACGACGTTCTGGCGGCCGCGGAGTTCCTCACCCTGCACTTGCCGCTGACGGAGGAGACGACCGGCTTCCTCGACGAGCAGGCGCTGGCGAAGATGCGTGACGGCGCGCGCGTCATCAACGCGGCCCGCGGAGAGCTGGTCGACGAGGACGCGTTGCTCGCCGCCCTCCAGTCGGGGAAAGTTGCAGCCGCCGCGCTCGACGTCTTCTCCACGGAGCCGTACTCGGGCCCGCTGCTCGACCTGCCGAACGTCGTCGTCACTCCGCATCTCGCCGCCTCCACCGAGGAAGCGCAGGACCGGGCCGGCGTGATCGTCGCCGAGCAGGTCGCGGCCGCGCTCGAGGGAGAGGTCGTGACGAACGCGGTCAACATCCCCTCGATCGGCGCGGAGGATCTCGAGGTGCTCGGCCCGTTCATCCCGCTGGCCGCGACCCTGGGCCGGCTGGCGATGGAGCTCGGCGCCGGGCGGGCCGATCGGCTGGAGCTCGCGTACTACGGGGCGCTGTCGGGCTACGACACGCGCCTGCTGACGGTTGCTGCGCTCAACGGCGCCTTCCAGGGCCGCTCCGACCAGCCCGTGAACTACGTGAACGCACCCGTGATCGCGGCGGAGCGCGGGGTGGAGGTCGTCGAGGAACGCCGGCCCTCCTCTCGCGACTTCACGAACCTGATCCGCGTCTCGCTCCGCGCGAACGGAGACGAGCTTCGCGTCGCCGGGACGACGATCGGGCGCGAGAACCGCCTCTGGCTCGTCAGCGCTCTCGGCTTCGAGCTCGAGATGGAGGTCGCCCCGATGATGGCGTTCTTCCGCTACGACGACGTGCCCGGCGTGATCGGCAAGGTCGGGACGCTGTTCGGCGAGGCGGGCGTGAACATCGCCAACATGGCCGTGTCACGAACGAGGCGCGGGGACAAGGCGCTGATGGCCCTGTCCATCGACAGCAAGGCCCCGGCGGAGCTCGTCGAGAACCTGCGCGCGGCAGGCTTCGACGAGGTCTATTTCATCTCGCTGGCCTGATCTCCGGAGGCGGGCTCGTCCGAGCGGGGGTCTAGCTCCTCGACCGCCTGCGGCGAGCCGGCGATTCTTGGTCTTCTCCACCACCTGGAACTCGCGCTTGCGGTGGAGGACGCGCTCGTACTCGGATTCCTCATGCCCGGGAGCGACGAGAAAGCGCACGCCGTCGGCCCGCACTTGCTGGTACTCGTCGAGCTGCGCGGGAAGCCGGTCGTCGCAACCGGCGTCGGCGCACTCGCAGACGAACACGGCGTCCTCTGAGCCCAGGTTCTCGGCGGTCTCGGCGATCCGCTCGTTGACATCGCGAAAGAGCGATTCGGTGCGGGCGATGCGGTTGATCTCGGTAGTCATGAGGGTCGTCGATAGAACGGGTGACCCTGCGAGAAGGTTTCGCCCGATTACTCTCCTCCCGTGACCGCGTGGCCTGAGCCGGTGGAGCGGGTGGCCGAGTTCCTGCGGAGGAATGCGGTCGAGGCCCGCATCGAGGAGTTCTCGGAGGGCACGCCGACCGCGGTCGATGCCGCTCGTGCGGTCGGTTGCAAGCTCGGCCAGATCGTCAAGTCGGTCGTCCTCGCCTGCGATGCGCGGTTCGTCGTCGTCCTGACGCCGGGCGACCGGCGGGCCGACCTCGCGAAGGTGGGGCATGCGGCCGGCTGTGGGAAGGCGCGGATCGCCTCACCCGACGAAGTGCTTGCGGCTACGGGCTTTGCGGTCGGCGCGGTTGCCCCGTTTCCCTTGCCGCAGGTCGACCGCGTCTTCGTCGATCGTGGGCTCCTCGGCCACAAGCGCGTCTGGGTGGGGGCCGGCTCGCCGAAACACATGGCCGCGCTCTCGCCGGCCGACCTCGTGCGGCTCGCGCGCGCACAGGCGATGGACGCCGTCGAACCTGCCCCGTAACATTCGAAAGACAAAGGAGGCGTGCTTGCAGGAAACCGACAAGATCTGGATGAACGGCGAGCTGGTCGACTGGGCGGACGCAACCGTCCACGTCGGCGCCCACGGCTTGCACTACGGCACCGGCGTCTTCGAGGGAATTCGCTGCTACGAGACCGAGAAGGGCCCGGCCGTCTTCCGGCTGACCGACCACCTGGACCGCCTGCACAACTCGGCGCGTCTCCTCTACATGGACATCCCGTACTCCGTCGACGAGCTGAAGGCCGCCTCGATGGAGCTGATCTCGGCGAACGGGCTGCCGGAGTGCTACCTGCGCCCGATCGCCTTCTTCGGCTACGGGGAGCTCGGCGTCGCGACCGCCGGCAACCCGGTCGTGACGGTGATCATGAGCTGGCCGTGGGGCACGTACCTCGGCGAAGAGGGGTTCAAGAGCGGGATCCGCTGCAAGATCTCGTCCTGGCAGCGCGTCGGGCCGAACACGATTCCGCACGCGTCCAAGGCGACGGGCATCTACCTCAACTCGATGCTCGCGGTGACCGAGGCCAATCGCGCCGGCTACGACGAGGCGATCCTGCTCACGGCCGACGGCTACATCGCGGACGGCTCCGGCGAGAACGTGTTCGTGGTCAAGGACGGGAAGGTGTCTACGCCGCCGCTCTCGACGTCGATCCTCCCTGGGATCACGCGCGACTCGGTGATCCAGATCCTCCAGGACCTCGGGTACACGGTCGAGGAGAAGAACATCATCCGGTCCGACCTCTCGACCGCCGACGAAGTCTTCATGTGCGGGACCGCGGCCGAGGTAACGCCGATTCGCGAGGTCGACGACCACGTGATCGGCCCGCCGGGCCCGGTGACGAAGGAGCTCCAGACCGCATACCTCGACACCTGCCGCGGCAAGAGCGAGCGTTGGGCGCAGTGGCTCGAGTACGCGAATCTGAAGCTGACCGCGGAGGCGTGAAGGCCGAGACGCGGGTCCCTCTTTCCCGCCCGTACATAGACGAGCGCGAAGAGGAGGCAGTGCTCGACGTGCTCCGCTCGGGGCGGCTCTCGCTGGGGCCGACGATCGAGCGGTTCGAGGAGCTCATCGCCGAACGGGTCGGCGCTCCCTACGCGGCAGCCGTGTCGAGTGGGACGGCGGGACTGCACATGCTCTGCCACATGGCCGGCGTGCAGGACGGCGACGAGGTGATCACGTCGCCGATCTCGTTCGTCGCCACGGCGAACTGCTTCATCATCGAGGGCGGCCGGCCCGTGTTCGCCGACGTCGACGCGCAGACGCTGAACCTCGACCCGGCGGCTGTCGAGGCCGCGATCACGGAGCGCACGAAGGGAATCGTCGCCGTGGACATGTTCGGCTACCCGTGCGAGCTCGACGAGCTGCGCGCGATCGCCGAGCGGCACGGCCTCTGGATCATCGACGACTCGTGTGAGGCGCTCGGTGCCGAGTACAAGGGGAAGCCGATCGGGTCACACGGCATCTCCGGAGCGTTCGGCTTCTACCCCAACAAGCAGATCACGACGGGCGAGGGCGGGATGGTGACGACGCACTCCGAGGAGGAGTGGGAGCTCCTGAAGAGCCTTCGCAACCAGGGCCGCTCGTACGAGAGCCGCTGGTTCCACCACGTGCGCCTCGGGTTCAACTACCGCTTCACGGACCTGCAGGCCGCGGTCGGCATCGTCCAGCTCGAGAAGCTGGACGAGATCCTGCGCCTCCGCGTCGAGGCAGCGGCCCGCTACGGCGAGCTGCTGGCGGGCGTTGACGGCGTGGAGACGCCGCACCCCGACGACGCCGACCACAAGCGGTCGTGGTTCGTCTACGTGACGAAGCTGGCGCCGGGCCTCGACCGCGAGGCGGTGATGGCGAGGCTGGCCGACGAAGGAATCGAAGCGGCGCACTACGTCCCGTGTGTGCACCTGCAGCCGTACATGCGTGAGCGCTACGGGTTCGCGGAAGGTGTCTGCCCGGTCGCCGAGGATGCGAGCGACCGGAGCATGGCGCTCCCCTTCTTCACGGGGATCGAGGCGGCGGACCAGGAGCTCGTCGTCGAGAAGCTGCGCGAAGTCCTGGCGGCCTTCAGCTAGATGGCGAGTGACCCCGTCCTCGTTCGCGAGGAACGCTCTCCGGCCGCAGCCCTGCTTCCGGCCGCTGGCGGCGGGCCTCGTCGCGGCCGTCGTCGGCGGGGTCGTCTGGGGCCTGATCGTCAAGTGGACCGACTACGAGGTCGGCTTCGTCGCGTGGGGCATCGGCTTCCTCGTCGGTCTCGCCGTCGTGACCGCGGCCCGCACGCGCGGCCTCGTCCTCCAGGTCGTCGCCGTGCTGTGCGCTCTGCTCGGCATCCTGATCGGCAAGTACCTCTCATTCGTGTGGGCTCTCCAGGAACGCAGCGAAGGACGAGTTCGGCGGGTCGTCGACATCCCGGTGTTCTCGATGGACACGTTCGATCTCTTCCGGGACAACCTCGGCATCTGTCTTCGGCTGGATCGACCTGCTCTGGGTCGGGCTCGCCGTGGTCAGCGCCTGGCGCGCTCTCCAGCCCGAGGGGCCGGAGCCCGCACAACCAGTCCACGCGCCTGTACCTGACGAGCCCGCCAAGCCCTCCTAGAATCACCCCATGGCTGACGGCGCGGGGCGAATGATCTTTCTCGGCTTCGGCAAGTACGCGCGCGCGGACAAGATCTACGCCGTCGAGCCGATCACGGGCAAGGACCGGGGTGGAGGGCACCGCACCCGCGTCTGGATCGAAGGCGTCCCCGACCCGATCATCGCCTCGCGCACCGAGCGCACGATCCTTGCCGACATGGGACAGGAGGCCGCGTTCGGCGCGCCCCTCCTCGACGAGGCGCTGGCGCTGGCCGAGCGCATCGTGCAGGACACCGAGAAGGGCCGCGTCGACCTCAACGATCTCGGTCGTCGCGCGCGGCGGCTCCTCGAGAAGACCGCGCGCCCGGCCGAGGGCGAGAAGCTCTTCTAACTCGGTAGCGCATGGACGACCCTGGCGACCTTCGGGACGTCGAAGCCGGCCCGCTCGTCGATCGGCCCGGCAGCGTCCGCCGTTTCGTCGGGCGCATGGCGATCGACGTCCGGCCGCTGCGCGAATCGCCGCAGTTTCGCCGGTTGTGGATCGGCCAGTCGATCTCGCTGATCGGCAGCCAGATCAGCTTCGTCGCGATCCCGTATCAGGTCTACGAGCTCACGCATTCGACGCTTCCTGGTCGGGCTGATCGCGCTCTGCGAGTTGATTCCGCTGCTGACCCTCGCGGTCGTCGGCGGCGCGATCGCGGATGCGGTCGACCGGCGCCGGCTGATCCTGGTGACCGAGGTCGGGCTGGTCATCGTCACGGTGTTCCTGGCGTTCAACGCGTCCCTGGCCGAGCCGAAGGTGTGGCCGCTCTTCGCCGTCGCCACAGCTGCCACGGCGCTCTGGGCGCTCGGCTCTCCGGCGATGCGGTCGCTGACTCCGCACCTCGTTCCCCAGGATCAGTTCGCCGCCGCATCGGCCTTGAACGGCGTGTACTCGAACATGGCAGCGGTGGCCGGCCCTGCCGTCGGGGGCATCCTGATCGCCACCATCGGGCTGACAGCGACCTACCTGATCGACGTCGGAACGTACGCAGCGTCGCTCGTCTCGATCCTCCTGCTGAAGCCGGCGCCTCCCGGCTCCGGACGCTGAGCGCGCGAGCGTTCGCACGATCCTCGAGGGGTTCCGTTTCGTTTGGCGCAAGCCCGTGATCATGGGCATCTTCCTGCTCGACACCAACGCGATGATCTTCGGGATGCCGTCCGCGCTCTTCCCCGCACTGGCGGACGAGCGCTTCGATGCCGGCGCGGCGGTCGTCGGCTTCCTGTACGCCGCTCCCTACGGCGGCGCGCTCCTGGCCGTCCTCCTCTCCGGCTGGATCCAGCACGTGCGCCGCCAGGGTCTCGCCGTGGCGCTGGCGGCTTCGGCGTGGGGGTTCGCGATCGTCGGCGTCGGCTTCGCCGAGTCGCTCTGGCTCTGCCTGCTTGCTGCTCGCCGCGGCGGGTGCGGCCGACAACATCAGCGCGGTGCTTGCGCTCGACGATCGTGCTCACCCTGACTCCGAAGCACATGCTCGGCCGGGTCTCCGGCATGGAGCTGGCGCAGGTCGCCTCGGCTCCGGCTCTGGGGAATCTGGAGGCAGGCGTTGTCGCCTCGCTGACGAGCCTGCGCTTCTCGATCGTCTCCGGCGGCTTCGTGTGCATCGCCGGCTGCGTCGTGATCCTCGCTGCGATCCCGTCCCTGCTTCGCTACGACTCGAAGAAGGCCCGCGAGTGAAGCTGCGGCGCGCTTCTTCGCTCGCTCGGTGCACGAGGTGGCGCCCGAGCTCGTGGGCGCGACCCTGCTCTTCGACGGCGTGGGCGGGACGATCGTCGAGGTCGAGGCCTACGACCACGAGGACCCGGCGGCGCACGGCTACCGGGGTCGGACCGCCCGCAACGCCTCGATGTTCGGCCCGCCCGGCCACGCCTACGTCTACCGCTCCTACGGCGTCCACTGGTGCCTCAACTTCGTCTGCGAGGCGGAGGGCGTGGCGAGCGCGGTCCTGATTCGCGCCCTCGAGCCGACCGAGGGCCTCGACGCCATGCGCGCGCGGCGCGGGCTCGACGACCCCCGGCTCCTGTGCTCGGGCCCGGGCCGCCTCTGCCAGGCGCTCGGGATCACCGGCGAGCAGGACGGGCTCCCGCTCGACCGTCCGCCCTTTCGAGGTTCTCGCGCGCTCGCGAGAGGAGCAGGTCCTCACAGGACCGCGGATCGGAATCACGCGCGCTGCAGACCGCCCGTGGCGCTACGGCCTGGCCGGCTCGAAGTTCCTCAGCCGGTCTTTACGACCGCGACCTTGACGAGCATCCCGGGACGGGCTGCGACGCCGGCCTTCGGCACCTGGAAGACGACTCGGCCCGGCTTGCCCTTGTCGACCTCCGTGATCTCGTACTGCAGCTTGCGCCGCTCGAGCTTCACCTTCGCCGTTTCCCACTTGAGCCCGAGGAGACGCGGCACGACCCCGTGCGTCGGCTTCGGCAGTACGAGCTTGACCTCGTCGTAGGCCGACAGCCGCCCCCCGGTCGGCGGGATCTGGCCGATGACGACGTCGAGCCGCTGCCGCGCCTGCGCGGGCTTGAAGATGTACCGCGGGGTCAGCGGCTGTGAGATGAGCCGCTCGCGCGCCTTGCTGACGCGCATCCCGATCAGCTGCGGAACCTCGACCTCGTTCCGCCTGCAGTTCGCGGTTTTCGCCGGTTGCTCGCCGCTGAAGAAGAAGACGTGCTTGGCGGAGCGGCAGCTGCCGTTGTCGATCTGCATCCGACCGTCGCGGAAGACCACGAGCCGCGACGAGGCATAGGGAATCGACGGCGCCGGGAACGTCATCGGCTCGGCCCCCTTGGAGTCGAGAGCCGCTCGCATGAACGTCCTCCAGATCTCGGCCGGGAAGGTCCCGCCGGCGACCGGGTCGCCGTGGTATTCGGTGAGCATCGGGCGGAGGCCCTTTGGGATAGCCGACCCAGACCCCGACCGCCAGTTGTGGCGTGTAGCCGACGAACCACGCGTCGCCGTAGTTCTCCGTCGTGCCCGTCTTGCCGGCCGCGGGCCGGTCCGGCAGAGCGGCTCGCCGTCCGGTCCCCTGGGTCACGACCTTCTGCAGGATCGAATTGAGCAGGGCCGTCTTGTCTTCGCTCAGCACGGTGCGGGGCAAGGGCTCGTTCACTTTCGAGTTGACCCTCCTCACCGCGCGCGGGCGGTCTCCGAAGATCGTGCCGTCGATGCGCCTGCCGCCGTTGGCGAAGGTCGAAAAGGCACGCGTCATCTCCAGCGGGTTCGCCGCCTCGGCGCCCAGGCCGATCGCGAAGTAGGGGTTCAGCTTGCTGCGAATGCCCGCGTTCCGCGCCATCGCGGCGACGCTCGGCGGTCCGACGAGCTGGGTCAGCTGCGCGTAGACGGCGTTGTCGGAGTGCACCGTCGCCGACTCGAGGTCGATCGACCCGAGGTACGACCCTTCGTAGTTGTTGACCACCCACAGGCGGTCGCCGAGCGAGATGACCTGCTTCTTCGACTCGAACTGTGTGGCGGGCGAGATGCCCTGCCTGAGGGCCGCCGCGAGCACGAACGGCTTGAAGGCCGACCCCGGCTGACGCTCGCCCTGCACCGCGAGGTTGAACTGGCTCTCCCTGAAGTTCGAGCCGCCGACCATGGCCAGGATCTCGCCGGTCTGCGGGTGAATCGCGACCAGCGCGGCCTGCGGGCCATCCGGATCCTTCAGCGTGTTCGCGATCGCCTGCTGGGCGATCTTTTGCAGCCCGAGATCGATCGTCGTCGTCACGCGTAGCCCACCCCCGAACACGCGCCCGGGCCCGTACTCGTCGATGAGCTGCTGCTTGACGTAGTTGACGAAGTAGTGGCCGGCCGCGCCCTGTGTCCCGGGCAGCTTGATCTTCTCCGGTGACGGCAAGGCAGCGCTCCGGGCCGCGTCGTAGTCCTCGACCGTGATCAGGCCCTGGTCGAGCATCTGTCGCAGGACGAGCCGCCGTCGAACTTTGGCTGCGCGTGGATGCGTCACGGGGTCGTAGCCGCTCGGGTCGGGAGGAATACCGGCCAGGAGCGCCGACTCCGGGAGCGTCAGCTGCGAGGCGTGCTTGTCGAAGTACGTGCGGGCCGCCTGCTCGATCCCGTAGGCGCCGTTCCCGAAGTAGATCGTGTTCAGGTAGGCAGCGAGGATCCTCTCCTTGTCCCAGCGCTGCTCGAGCTGCCAGGCGAGCGCCGCTTCCTTGAGCTTGCGGGCAACCGAGCGCTGGTCCTTGATGTACGCGTTCTTGATGAACTGCTGCGTGACGGTCGAACCGCCCTGCACGACCTTCTTGTTCTGGACGTCGGCCCAGAAAGCGCGTCCGATCGCGCGCGCGTCGACGCCGCGGTGCTCGTAGAAGCGCTTGTCCTCGACGGCGACGATCGACTGCTTCATCATCGGGGCGATCTGCTCGGGCTCGACGAGGATCCTGCTCTCAGGCCCTCGCAGGACGGACGAGGACGGTCTTGCCGGTGCTGTCGTAGATGAACCCGTCACGCGCGCGCTTGTCCTGGCGCGTCGGATCGAGCTCCGGGATCTGACCGGCGATCGCCGTCATCAGCCCGAAGGTGAACGAGGCGAACGAGAGCAGGCCGAGGACGCCCAGGAGGACGACGAGGCGACGCTTTCGAATTCGGCGCTTCCCGTTCTTGGGCGCGCCACTAGGACGTCTGCGAAGAGGCAAGACCGAGGGAGTCTAGTGGGCGGGTGGGTGGTCTCGGTGGGTTTCCGGCACGCCGCCGGCGGCCTGCCGAGGGCGCACATCCGCCCACTAAACTCGCCGCCATGGGCGCCGCGGACCTCACCCGGAACGCTGTAGACGTGCTGCCGGAAGGCGGGCTGGAGCGCAAGCTCGCGCTCGGCAGGCCTCTGCGCGTCAAGCTCGGGATCGACGTCACGTCACCCGACATCCACGTCGGGCGCGGAGTCCCGCTGCAGCGGATGCGTGCTTTTCAAGACGAGGGCCACACCGGTGTGCTGATCGTCGGCGACTACACGACACGGATCGGCGATCCCTCGGGGCGCTCGGCAGAGCGGCCCATCCTCTCCGACGAGGAGATCGATGCGAACGCGAACTCGTACGTCGAGCAGGCGATGCAGATCCTCGATCCCGAGCGCACCGAGGTGCGTTACAACGGCGAGTGGCTGTCGAAGCTCTCGTACGCGGACGTGGTGCGCCTCGCGAGGACGATGACAGTCGCGAGAATCCTCGAGCGCGACGACTTCCAGCAGCGCTACGCCGCGCAGGAGCCGATCTCGGTCTCCGAGCTGCTCTATCCCTTGATGCAGGCCTACGACTCCGTCGCGATCGAGGCCGACGTCGAGCTCGGCGGCACCGATCAGCTCTACAACCTGCTCGCCGGGCGCGAGGTCATGCAGCACTACGGGCTCGAGCCGCAGATCGTCCTGACCACTCCGCTGCTCATGTCCTGGGACGGCCAGAAGATGAGCTCGTCGGTGGGAAACAACATTCCGCTCGCGGCGGCGCCGGAGGAGCAGTTCGGGCGGACGATGCGGATCCCGGACGAGCAGCTTCCTCAGTGGTACACGCTCGTCATGGAAGCCGACCCGCCGGGCGGCGACCCGCTCGAGGCCAAGCTCGAGCTGGCGCGCTTCATCGTGCGCCGCTCGCACGGGGAGGAGGCTGCTCAGGCCGCCGAAGCCCACTTCACGCGCGTGGTCCGCGAGGGCCAGGCGCCCGAGGACTGTGGCCGAAGTGCCGCTACCCGAAGGGGATGGAACCGTGCACCTGCCGGCGCTCCTCGTCGAGCATCTCGGTGTCGGCTCGACCAGCGAGGCGCGGCGGATGATCTCCCAGGGCGGGGTCAAGGTGAACGGCGAGGTGGTGAGCGATCTCGACCTTCCGCGGAGCGCTCTCGAGGGGGCTCTCGTACAGGCCGGAAAGCGCCGTTTCATGCGCTTCCGCGCGCTGCTTGACACCCCCCTTGCTGCTGCTACTATTCCCGAGCCGCCTAGACGGGCGGACGTAAGAACGTCCCCGACTCACAGACAGGAGCGCCTTCGGACGCACTCGGATACGACGCAACACCCGAGTTCTTTCCCGATGGCCTCCGAGAAGTGAGCGGAGGTTTTTTTACGCCCCCCGACACGGCAACGGTCTTTGAAAACTCAACAGCGTGAATACGTCGAGATCCTCGAGCCTTCGGGCTTGAGGAACTAACTCGTCACGCCTTCACTACGAAGGCGATGACCTTTGAGCTTCAAGCTCATTCCAAGATCGTCAGCCGGCTCGCTTCTTCAGGAGTCGAGGTGACACTAGATCTTCATGGAGAGT